>CALRYF010000001.1:0-747253 GCA_943372325.1 Polynucleobacter meluiroseus
CATCATCACAAACATTTCAACTTCGCTGAGTCTCAGGAGGAGACAGTGTGGCCATCGTTACGCCATTCGTGCAGGTCGGAACTTACCCGACAAGGAATTTCGCTACCTTAGGACCGTTATAGTTACGGCCGCCGTTTACTGGGACTTCAATCAAGAGCTTGCACCCCATCATTTAATCTTCCAGCACCGGGCAGGCGTCACACCCTATACGTCCACTTTCGTGTTTGCAGAGTGCTGTGTTTTTATTAAACAGTCGCAGCCACCTTTTTATTGCAACCCTTTCGTCCTTCCGTTGTTCACGGTCAAACTACAAGGGCGCACCTTATCCCGAAGTTACGGTGCAAATTTGCCGAGTTCCTTCTCCTGAGTTCTCTCAAGCGCCTTAGAATACTCATCTCGCCCACCTGTGTCGGTTTGCGGTACGGTCTTGTTAGACTGAAGCTTAGAGGCTTTTCTTGGAACCACTTCCAATTGCTTCGCGAATAAATTCGCTCGTCTCACGCCCTTGAATTACGCTACCGGATTTACCTAATAGCCATCTCCAACGCAAGAACCGGGACTTCCAACACCCGGACAACTTTCCGCGATCCGTCCCCCCATCGCATCTAACAATGGTCAAGGAATATTAACCTTGTTCCCATCAGCTACGCATCTCTGCCTCGCCTTAGGGGCCGACTCACCCTGTTCCGATGAACGTTGAACAGGAAACCTTGGGCTTACGGCGAGGGGGCTTTTCACCCCCTTTATCGCTACTCATGTCAGCATTCGCACTTCTGATACCTCCAGCATCCTTTACAAGACACCTTCACAGGCTTACAGAACGCTCTCCTACCATCACATTGCTGTGATCCGCAGCTTCGGTTATATGCTTAGCCCCGTTACATCTTCCGCGCAGGACGACTCGATCAGTGAGCTATTACGCTTTCTTTAAAGGATGGCTGCTTCTAAGCCAACCTCCTGACTGTTTTAGCCTTCCCACTTCGTTTCCCACTTAGCATATATTAGGGACCTTAGCTGGCGGTCTGGGTTGTTTCCCTCTTGACACCGGACGTTAGCACCCGATGTCTGTCTCCCGTGCTTGCACTTGTAGGTATTCGGAGTTTGCTATGGCGCAGTAATCCGCAATGGACCCCACTACCATGACAGTGCTCTACCCCCTACAGTGATACACGAGGCACTACCTAAATAGTTTTCGGAGAGAACCAGCTATTTCCAGTTTTGTTTAGCCTTTCACCCCTATCCACAGCTCATCCCCTAACTTTTCAACGTTAGTGGGTTCGGTCCTCCAGTACGTGTTACCGCACCTTCAACCTGGCCATGGATAGATCAACTGGTTTCGGGTCTACACCCAGCAACTAGCGCCCTATTCGGACTCGCTTTCGCTACGCCTTCCCTATTCGGTTAAGCTTGCTACTGAATGTAAGTCGCTGACCCATTATACAAAAGGTACGCAGTCACCCCTTACGAGGCTCCTACTGTTTGTATGCACACAATTTCAGGATCTATTTCACTCCCCTCCCGGGGTTCTTTTCGCCTTTCCCTCACGGTACTTGTTCACTATCGGTCGATTACGAGTATTTAGCCTTGGAGGATGGTCCCCCCATATTCAGACAGGATTTCACGTGTCCCGCCCTACTTGTCTCTAGCCTAGTACCACCCAATAATTTTCACATACGGGACTATCACCCTTTATTGTTGGACTTTCCATTCCATTCTGTTAATTACTGAGCTATCACTAGAAGGCTGTTCCCATTTCGCTCGCCACTACTCTGGGAATCTCGGTTGATGTCTTTTCCTCTCGCTACTTAGATGTTTCAGTTCACGAGGTTCGCTTCTCATACCCTATGTATTCAGGTATGGATACCACAAAAGTGGTGGGTTTCCCCATTCAGAAATCCCCGGATCAAAGCTTATTTACCAGCTCCCCGGGGCTTATCGCAGGTTATAACGTCTTTCGTCGCCTGTAATCGCCAAGGCATCCATCATGTGCACTTATTCACTTGATCCTATAACGAGCACCATTGCTAGCACCTGTTACAGGTTTACTTCTACTTCTGACATGTTTGCCGTAATCCAAACTGTAAGTACTTTGTTAAGAACTTGGTAAAACTCGTTTGTATTACTGATTGATGATTCAATCTTTACCCTTATTACATTGTCAAATGTCCTCTCAAAGAAACATTTGACACTTTGCTTACTCAAATTTTTAAAGAACAGCCATAAATGGCAAAACTAAACGATTAAGAAATCGCTTAGTTTTGACATTTAGATGATGGTGGAGGATGACGGGATCGAACCGACGACCCCCTGCTTGCAAAGCAGGTGCTCTCCCAGCTGAGCTAATCCCCCAACGTCCCACTAAGTCTTGTTTCTGGCTGGTGGTGGGTCTGGTAGGACTTGAACCTACGACCCCTGCGTTATCAACACAGTGCTCTAACCAGCTGAGCTACAGACCCGTGGCTTTTATTGTCAACCGATAAGTGTGGGCACTAGGATTCAGCATCTTTTCTCTAGAAAGGAGGTGATCCAGCCGCACCTTCCGATACGGCTACCTTGTTACGACTTTACCCCAGTCATGAACCCTGCCGTGGCAGTCGCCCTCCTTGCGGTTAGGCTAACGGCTTCTGGCAAAACCCACTCCCATGGTATGACGGGCGGTGTGTACAAGACCCGGGAACGTATTCACCGCGACATTCTGATCCGCGATTACTAGCGATTCCAGCTTCACGTAGTCGAGTTGCAGACTACGATCCGGACTACGATGCATTTTCTGAGATTAGCTCCCCCTCGCGGGTTGGCAACCCTCTGTATGCACCATTGTATGACGTGTGAAGCCCTACCCATAAGGGCCATGAGGACTTGACGTCATCCCCACCTTCCTCCGGTTTGTCACCGGCAGTCTCTTTAGAGTGCTCTTGCGTAGCAACTAAAGACAAGGGTTGCGCTCGTTGCGGGACTTAACCCAACATCTCACGACACGAGCTGACGACAGCCATGCAGCACCTGTGTTCACTTTCTCTTACGAGCACCTAATGTATCTCTACTTCGTTAGTGACATGTCAAGGGTAGGTAAGGTTTTTCGCGTTGCATCGAATTAATCCACATCATCCACCGCTTGTGCGGGTCCCCGTCAATTCCTTTGAGTTTTAATCTTGCGACCGTACTCCCCAGGCGGCTGACTTCACGCGTTAGCTACGTTACTCAGGATGTAAATCCCGAACAACTAGTCAGCATCGTTTAGGGCGTGGACTACCAGGGTATCTAATCCTGTTTGCTCCCCACGCTTTCGTGCATGAGCGTCAGTGTTATCCCAGGGGGCTGCCTTCGCCATTGGTATTCCTCCACATATCTACGCATTTCACTGCTACACGTGGAATTCTACCCCCCTCTGACACACTCTAGCTATACAGTCACAGGCGCCATTCCCAGGTTAAGCCCGGGGATTTCACGCCTGTCTTGTATAACCGCCTGCGCACGCTTTACGCCCAGTAATTCCGATTAACGCTTGCACCCTACGTATTACCGCGGCTGCTGGCACGTAGTTAGCCGGTGCTTATTCTTCAGGTACCGTCATTCCCGGACTGTGTTAGAGCCGGTGTTTCTTCCCTGACAAAAGAGCTTTACAACCCGAAGGCCTTCTTCACTCACGCGGCATTGCTGGATCAGGGTTGCCCCCATTGTCCAAAATTCCCCACTGCTGCCTCCCGTAGGAGTCTGGGCCGTGTCTCAGTCCCAGTGTGGCTGATCGTCCTCTCAGACCAGCTACTGATCGTCGCCTTGGTGGGCTTTTACCCCACCAACAAGCTAATCAGGCATCGGCCGCTCTAATCGCGCGAGGTCTTTCGATCCCCCGCTTTCCCCCTCAGGGCGTATGCGGTATTAGCACAGCTTTCGCTGCGTTATCCCCCACGATAAGGTACGTTCCGATGTATTACTCACCCGTTCGCCACTCGCCACCAGGTGCAAGCACCCGTGCTGCCGTTCGACTTGCATGTGTAAGGCATGCCGCCAGCGTTCAATCTGAGCCAGGATCAAACTCTTCAGTTCAATTCCTGTGATCCTTGCGGATCGTCGCACTCATTCAAGAAATTGACTTGGTAATAAAACCAAATCTTTTTACTGTCTATGAGTACTATTTATTTACATCTGTCCCGAAGGACTGGATGCTTTCACTTAGTACCCACAATTATCGGTTGACTAATTTTTAAAGAGGGCTGACTTGTTTCGAAATTCAAAAAACATTCAGCAGAGAGGTGAGACTATAGCGCACTTATTTAGGGTCGTCAACACCTTTCGTACTCTTTTACTTAAAAAAGGCTAATTTTTTTCTTACTACGCAAATAAACTCAATAAAAACAATGGTCTAGATTTTTAAAGAAATTTAAATTTTTTTCGATAAGTTTTGCTTTTTTTAGGGTTTAGCCCTAGTCGTCCTGAAAATTGGCTTTTTTTATACTTTTTTTTGGCCTATTTCCAACAAAATTAGGGAAAACCCTGAAATTCACCTTTATTCCTGCTAAGATGTTCTTATGAACAATAAATTAGCGAATAGTCACTTACCTGCTGAGCCATATAGGTCAAGTCAGGCAGTACCTGTTCGCGAACTTCATGCTGGATATAGGCAGGAAATATTGCAACATTTATTGCAGTTAAATGATGAAGACCGGCGCCTGCGCTTCGGTACACAGACGCCCGATGAGGTCATTCATCACTATGTGGATCATCTCAACTTCAATAAAGATGCTATTTTCGGCGTGTTTAATTTGGACCTGAAGCTTGTTGGCATGGCACATTTGGCTTATTTACCAAGACTGAAAGGTCAAGCACGCGCCGCTGAATTTGGTGTTTCTGTATTGCCAGAGGGTCGCTCTCAGGGTATCGGTACAGCTCTTTTCCAACGCTCGGCCGTGCATTCACGGAACACCCGCATTGAGACCCTCCATGTTCACTGTCTTGCTAATAACAAAGCAATGATGCATTTGGCACAAAAAGCAGGGATGATTATTGAATTCGCCTATGGCGATGCTGATGCATGTCTTAAATTGCCTCCAGCAAGTCCCGCAACTATTGTGGATGAGGCTGTAAATGAGCAGTGGGCCGATATGGACTACGCGCTAAAAGAAAACCTCAAACGTTCTAATCAGACTTGGTGGTGGTTCTTAGGCAGGCCGGGTCTCGCACGTTAATTTGTAGCATTAATTTTTGTTGGGTGCGCCACGCAATATCCAGCTGGTTAATGTAGATAAATCTGTATCACTCAATTTTGTATTAGCAGGCATTGGGACAACTCCCCAAGAGCCAGCACCGCCTTTAGCAATCTTATTTTTTAAGAATGCTTGTGCGTTCGGATCACTTTTATATTTTTCTGCGACCGCTTGAAAGCTTGGACCAACAATTTTTTTGTTAGTAGCATGACAACCTAAGCATGCATTTTGTTTAGCAATCGCGAAAGCCTTTTGATCTTCAGCATTCGCTTGTGCAGTTGGAATTAAACAAGCGAGCACTGTAAACAAAAAAATTGTTTCAACGATGACTCGCTTTTTTAACATCGCCAACTCACATATAAATTATTGAAATTTTGGAGGGCTATTAGGTTGCGTTTGATCAGCCTTACCTTGCTTCTCTAAACGAATCTTTTCTTCCTCAGAAATGATGTCAAAGTACACATAAACATCTTTTACACCATTAGTATTGGTCGCGACTTTCTTAGCGAGGTCTGCCTCATTTTGAGTCAAGATACCCATCAGAAACACGCTACTTCCCTCGGCCACAATGGCCATCGAGTTGGATGGTAACTGGTCAGTAAAGATCATTTGTGTTTTGATCTTTGACTCAAGATAAGAATCATTCGCTCGTGAAGTGAATGAGCTATTAGGTCCAATCACTAGCTCATTAAATGAAGTGCGGGCATTCTTCATTGCTTTTACATACGAGCCTGCCTCGTTCTTAACATCCGCGTCCTTCGCCTCACCAGTCAGCAATACTTTTTGGTTAAACGAGGTCACGTTAATGTGTGCGTTATCGCCAAAACGCTTTGCTAGTGCATTGCCGGCCTCCAACTCAATGCCTTTATCAATAGCCTGCACAGCTGGTGTTCGACGATCTGCCAGAATGGTTGAGCCTGCAACCACACCACCGACTGCCAGCACTCCACAGGCGGTTAATTGCGAGACTGCGACTGTAGTAACAAGCAGCTTAATAGCGGAATAGAATTTCATTGGAATATTTTTTAAGTTAGATTGGCAATAATTGTTAGTCTAGTAAGACATGATCTACGCCATCACATAAGGCATGAAGTAAAACTAAATGCGTTTCTTGAATACGTGCGGTGCGAGTTGATGGCGCGCACAAATGAATATCATCTTGATCCAATAACTGAGCTATTTTTCCGCCACCATTGCCAGTAAGCGCAATAATTTTGATGCCCATCTTTTTTGCAACTTCAATTGCTTTCACAACATTCTTTGAATTTCCAGATGTAGAGATTCCTAAAAGAATGTCGCCTTTTTTTCCGAGTCCACGAACTTGCTTGCTGAAAATATCATCGTAACTATAGTCATTTCCAATGGCAGTCAAAATTGAAGTGTCTGTCGTTAATGCGATTGCAGCCAACTCTTGGCGCTCTCTCTCAAAACGTCCAATCAACTCTGCTGCAAAATGTTGTGCGTCAGCTGCAGAACCGCCATTGCCACAGGCCATTACCTTACCGCCAGTGCGCAAACACTTCGCCATTGCCCATACCCCATTGGCAACAGATTCGGGGAGCACTTTCTCAGCCTCTTGCTTTACAGCGATGCTATCTAAAAAATGCTGGGAGGCACGCTTTCGCAAACGCTCGTTAATTTCTTTTTCCATAACAATATTATGCGCCAAAGACGCCCTAATTTCAGTAGCAATCAGCATATCCCAAAAGCAACGTATCCTCTTACTAATTATTTCACTTTTCGCAGGCAACCTCCATGGAACTGAGCTCATTCGATTTTTTAAAGCAGCAGGATTTACCCGCTGGAGCTTTATATATGGTAGCGACACCCATCGGTAATTTAGGCGACATCACTTTGCGCGCTCTCCATGTTTTGAATGCTGTCGATGGAATTGCTTGTGAAGATACTAGACATAGTGCAGCATTACTTCAGCAATTTGGTATACACAAGAAATGTTTAGCTCTTCATGAGCATAACGAAATCTCTGGTGCTCAGACGGTTATCCAGCATCTCTCTAACAACGAGCGCTGGGCCTACATTTCAGATGCGGGCACGCCTGGAGTATCTGACCCTGGCGCAAGGCTTGTGAATGAAGTTCAAAGAGCAGGGCTGAGAGTCATTCCTATTCCAGGAGCAAGCGCAGTATCTGGCGCAGTCTCGGCTGCAGGCTCTGTGATGCATAACTCAGAAGGGCGCTTTCAATTCCTAGGTTTTTGGCCCAATAAGACTAAAGATCGCGATGCAATCGTGCAAGATATTTGTAGCAGTAAAAAAGCAAGCATCTTTTTTGAGTCGCCGCATCATATTAAAGAAACACTGACATTGCTTGCAAATAGCTTGGAGCCTAATCGTCAACTTTTAGTGTGCCGTGAATTAACTAAAAAATTTGAGCAACTTGTTTCGCTTCAAGCGCAAGAAGTTGCCAGCTGGCTAGAGGTAGCAGAGAGTCTGAAGGGTGAATTTGTTATTGTGATTGCAGGGCGCGCATCCAATAACGATCAGGCTCCGGAGCATTCTTCTCTCATGTTGTGGGCAAATGCACTAAGCCCTTATCTTGGCAGCAAAGAAATCGCAGCAGTTCTCTCGCAAACTTTGGGCCTTACTAAAAAAGAGGCCTATCAAATTGCTTTGGATGCAAAAAATAAGTAAAAAAGCTGGCATATAGCCAGCTTTTTAATATGGCAAGGGCTTATTTAGCAGGCTGAGCAGGGGCAGCAGCTTCGTTTGCGTCTTTGAAATTTAATTGAGCTACCGGCTTAATGAGCTCCTCAGCAGATGCAGAGGAATCAACACGCTTGCCATTATTTACAAACACCATTAGCAACAAAATGATGATGAGTGGCACAAAAAAGCTTGCAAACACCATGATGATGAGTTGTTTTGGGGACTTAATCAGATTTCCGTGCTCGTTGCTCATAAGAATTTATCATTCGAGGGGTTTTAGGGATTTGCCAAGATTATAACTAGAGAGTAGTGCTGTAGGCACTTACAATAAGCGGGTGAGCAGTTTTGCGCCCGTAGCTCAGTGGATAGAGTATTGGCCTCCGAAGCCAAGGGTCGCAGGTTCGATTCCTGCCGGGTGCACCAAAACAAAGGGGTTTTTGACCTATATCATGCGGAAAAATACGAAAACCACTATCATTTGCATCTAACTTATTGATTCTTATCGTGTCTACAAATTTAAATTCTGCCCTTTCAGAGCCTTCTCTAAATAATCCTTTGCCACCAGAGGCGCCATTGCCGCATCGAAAAATCATTCGAAGCTGGCTAATTCCAATGGCACAAGGCGAAACTGGGCACGCAATCATGCTTCTAGTGATCGACGCTCTTCTATGGTTAGGCTGCATTGCGGGAACGATTTTTGTAGAGAGCGTTTTGCTAAAAATAGTCTTTGGCCTGATCGCCGGCTTTGTAACGGGCCGCATCTTTATTTTGGGCCACGATGCCTGCCATCAAAGTTACACGCCCAATCGTGAGCTCAATAAAGTTTTAGGTCGCATTGCTTTTTTGCCATCCCTAACTCCATATAGCTTATGGGATGTAGGGCATAACGTTGTACATCATGGCCAAACCAATTTAAAGGGTTTTGATTTTGTTTGGGCGCCCTTATCAAAATCAGAATATGACGCGCTTCCCTCATGGCGTAAGGCTCTAGAGCGCCTTTACCGCAGCGGATGGGGTCCTGTTTTTTATTACCTTATTGAGATTTGGTGGAGACGCGAGTACTTTCCAAATGCCAAGAACAAACCTGGTGATCGTCCCATTTTCTTAAAAGATAATTTGCTTGTCACAGCATTTGCAATTATTTGGATCGGCTGTTTAATCGCAGGTGCAATTGCTACGGGTCAATCTATTTGGGTTGGCTTAATCACTGGTTTTGCAGTTCCTTTCTTGTTCTGGAACGGCATGATTGGATTTGTAGTCTATGTACACCATACCCATCCCAAAGTTTCTTGGTACGACAAGAAATCGGAGTGGCTGCGCGCCCAGCCATTTGTCTCCACTACTGTTCATCTGACTTTTAATTGGATTTGGGGCAAATTGATGCACCACATCATGGAGCACACAGCCCATCACGTGGATATGAGCGTACCCCTATATCGCCTCCAAGAAGCCCAAACAACCCTGGAAACCATCCTTCCAGAGCGTATTTTTGTGCAAAAGTTCTCTTGGGGCTGGTATTTCGATACAGCGCGCAAATGTAAGCTCTATGACTTTGAAAACAAAGCTTGGCTGGATTTTGACGGCAATAAAACAGCCGATTCAGTCCGGGTTGTGCTTAGCCCAGCCCCAGTGGGACAAAACGGGTAAAATAGATCTCTGTATAAGATTTGCCTTACCCGGATTGCCCATGACTACCTCAACTCCAGCAGCTACCCAAGAAACCTCTCAGAGCCTGAAATTTTGCTCTTCTTGCAGTCGTGAAAAGCGCCTTGAGGGTGGCACATGGATTCCAACAAGTAACCGCAAGCAACGCTGGATCTGCGCTAGTTGTTTATACAATCGTACACATCGTACCGGTTCAGCAAAAACCTAATTTCTAACGTAGTAAAAAATCTTAAGCGTTGTCCCATACACATTGGGCCGCTTCGCGCTTTTGAGCAAACCCGCATAATTACTGCGCAGAAAATCTGGTCTACCAATCGAGTCAGCAAACAAAACAGCTCACACAATTGCCAAGTGATCTTCTTTGTTAAAAATACAGCAAGCTCTTTTTACATTAGATAAATAATTCGCTGAGGAAATGCTGGCTTATGCGACCGAGCATAAAATGCTCTTAAAGGATAAAACAATGAACAGCCAAGATACTTTTAAATTTGCAGAAACTCATGAATGGGCCGATCAGGAAGATGATGGTTTGGTATGGGTTGGTATTAGCAACCATGCACAAGAGGCTCTTGGAGATGTCATGTTTTTTCAAGCTCCAAAACTCGGGCAACAGGTAAAGCAGGGCGAGGCCATTGCTGCTATTGAGTCCGTAAAAGCGGCTAGCGATATTCATGCGCCAGTGAGTGGAGAAATTGTTGCACTCAATGAAGAGGTGGATGCATCGCCAGAGATCGTAAATGAAAAACCTTACGGCGTTTGGTTATTCAAAATTAAACCTACCTCTACAGATACTCTTGCTTCTGAATTAAATCAACTCTTTAGTCTAGATCAATATAGCTCGGGTCCTGGAGCCTAAACATTAGATTGAAATCGGGTCGCGCTCAATTAACCAACGAATGCGACCCTCTTTGCTAATGCGTCCTTGCGAGCTATCTCGCAAATATCGATCCATCAGCTCTAAGAGCTCTTGCAGGTTTTTACGATCATCGGATTCCACCAATAACTGCGCACGCTCTGATCCGGCGACTCGCATGATGGCTTTTGGCACGGGATCATAAACTCTGAGCCCAGTACATATTTGCCCCTGAGCCTTTAAATACACCTTTAGGTTTCTCAAAAACTGAATTGCTTTATCTAAGCTTTTAGACTCAGCATGTATGAGCGCTTGGTAGGCAAATGGAGGCAAACCAGCCTCTTTTCTTTCGTTCGCTGTAAAGGATAAGAAACCATCTACATCATGACGCAGCAAAAACTGAAAAACAGCTGCTTCTGGAAACTGGGTCTCTATATAAATAGCCCCGCCTATTTCGCCATCCTTATTAGATCGCCCGGCACGTCCAGCAACCTGAACTAACTGCGCAAACAATCTTTCTGCAGCCCTAAAGTCTTGAGAGAACAATCTGCTATCCGCATCCAGCACAGCAACTAAGCCAATATTTTGATAATCATGTCCTTTGGCAATCATCTGAGTCCCAACAACGATATCAACATTGCCTTCATGAATTTCTTGAAAGAGCCTTTCAGCGCCTTTACTTTTTCTACTAGAGTCTGTATCCACTCGAAGAACTCTTGCCGCAGGCCACATCTCTTCAATAGAGTCCTCGATCTTTTGAGTCCCCTGTCCGAGAGTGTTTAGATCTACATTTCCACAATCAGGGCAATGATTTGGTATTGATTTAACTAAGCCGCAGTGATGGCAACTTAAAACTGACCCTCTTCCTAAGGCGCCTGCTTTATGAAGCACCATATACGAACTACATTGCTCACATTTAGAAAGCCATGAGCATGCCCCACAGCTCAGAACGGGTGCATAACCACGACGATTAATCAGTATCAGGCTTTGTTGCTTACTTTCTAGACCTTTACTCACCGCATTTGCAAGTGTCTTGGTAATTAAACTTTTTGACTTGGGCTTTTCAATATCTCCAGGGCTGAACTGAGACTGAGGATCACGCGTATTTACCAAAAATACTTTTGGCAAGCTTGCGCCCTGCGCGCGTTGGTCTAGACGTATGTATTCATACCGTCCTGACTTTGCAGCCATCCAAGTTTCTAGCGACGGAGTTGCAGAAGCCAACAAGATGGGTATTTTGAGATCATGCGCGCGCCATACAGCTAGATCTCGCGCTGAATAGCGAATGCCGTCTTGCTGTTTATACGAGGGGTCATTCTCCTCATCTACAACAATGGCTCGTAGACTCGGCAAGGGGGTAAGGGCAGCTAACCGTGTTCCCAAGATAATTTGCGCCTTACCTGTCATTGCTTCGTACCAAGCAATGCCCCTCAGTTTTTCACTTACGCCACTGTGAAGTACTACCATTTTTTTATCTGGAAAATACGCGCGAACTCTGCGCTCTAATTGCGGTGTTAAATTAATTTCAGGAACCAAGAGCAGCACTTGTGCGCTTGCATCTTGCAAAATTCCGCTTACCCAATTTAAAAATACTGCAGTCTTACCGCTTCCAGTTTGGCCCTGCAACAGAATTGCTTTGAACTCGGTTAAATTACAAGCGCGTAAATTTTTAAGGGCAAGCTTTTGCCCATCATTTAGATGGCTCTCGTCTATAAACCCTTCGCTCAATTCTTGAGCTTGGCTTTTCTTTTTCTTCGCTTCATCTGTGGCCAATTTTTTAGGGATCTTTTCCCAATCATCAGCCTTTTTCCACATTTGCGGAATAGTGGGAATGATGGTTTCTCCAAGGGCGTGAATGTAATACTGGCTAGCAAAATTCATCAGCCTCAAAACAGCAGGATCTAAAGGAGGTAGCGGGGCGACCCTGCTTACCTCTTTAAGTTTATCAATTTCATAATCAGAGTGAGCGCTTACTTTAATTACCATTCCGATAAGCATACTGCGCCCAAAAGGCACCTCAACAATCGCACCTATCTCTGGAAGTCGCCCCAATAAATCCTTGTTCCACACGTAATCAAAGCCCTGGGCAAGAGGCTTATCAACAACGACTTGAACTACGATGGGAAGGGACATGAATTACTTCAAATCTCAATTTTGCTTGTGGATAAGTCTGTGGATATCATTGGAGAATTCTGATTTATAAGTTAATTTATCAGCTTTTGGTTTCTGCACCCTTTTAAAGCTTTTTTGTTATTTTACTTATAAATCAATTACTTATAGCAGTATTCGAAAGTGATTTTTCATCTTTAATCGCAATCTCACTGAATTTCGAATTTTCTTGCTATCTGTGCATAACTTTTGTTACAAATTCTAGCGGCAAGTTAGCAATTACTCAGGATTATGACTTTGCCCTGAGAGCCCTCGATCTATTAATAACAGCTTCTGAGAGTGCGGAAACACTTTCCGGGGGGGTGAACTGAGAAATGCCATGGCCCAAATTAAAGATGTGGCCATCCAAAGGATGCAAGCCCGATTTAAGGGCTGGGGCACTAGCTAAATCTTCTAGAAGAAGGTTTGCTTGCTCTGCGATTTGTTTTGGCTCTGAGAACAGTATAAGAGGGTCTAAATTGCCTTGTATTGCCAAAGGCTTGTTCAAAGAAAGTAATTGCTTACGGGCGCGACTAAGTGAGATAGTCCAATCAAGAGCGATTACATCAGCCCCGACTTGTGCCATGTCATTCAACCAAATTGCGCCTCCCTTTGTAAACATGATGATAGGAATTTTTCTGCCTTCATGTTCACGAGGTAATAGAGCGATTACTTTTTGCATCGATGCCAAAGACATTGTTTGATACCAGCCATCCGGCAGCATGCCGCCCCAGGTATCAAAAATCATCAGGGCCTGTGCGCCTGCTTTCATTTGCTCAATTAAATAAGCAGCAACTGACTGAGCATTAATATCCAAAATATGTTGCATCAAATCTGGACGACTAAACATCATTGTTTTGGCATGACGAAAATCATCTGCACTGGAACCATCAATCATGTAGCAAGCTAATGTCCATGGACTTCCAGAAAAACCAATCAATGGAACGCGTTGCTTACCATCCTGAATAAGTGCTTTACGAATTTCTGAAACCGCATCAAAAACATATTTGAGCTGATCCATATCAGCAATGCGTAATTTCTTAACATCTTCTTCGGTGCGAAGAGGGTGATCAAAGCTTGGCCCCTCGCCTGCAGTAAATTTCAGACCCAAACCCATTGCATCTGGGATAGTCAAAATATCGGAGAACAGAATTGCTGCGTCCAATGGATAGCGATCCAATGGCTGAAGGGTTACTTCAGTCGCATAGGCAGGGGTTTTTGCGAGCCCCAAAAAACTTCCAGCCTTAGCGCGCGTAGCGTTGTATTCAGGAAGATATCGACCCGCTTGGCGCATAAGCCAAAGCGGTGTTTGATCAACCGCTTCGCCCAGGCAGGCCTTTAAAAACCGATCATTTAATAGCAAGGGGATAACCTGCTATTATTTTTTACGACGGAATCGGGCTATTGCAGCCAACTGCGCAGCTGCCATTGCAAACTCAGATTGAGCCAAAGCCAAATCAAAGTCTGTGCCACGGTTTTGCATCGCTTCTTCTGCGCGTTTCTTTGCTTCGGTTGCTTTAGCTTCATCAAGATCATGGCCGCGAATAGCGGTGTCTGCCAATACAGTAACGCGATCTGGCTGAACCTCTAAATAGCCTCCAGCAACAAAAACAAACTCTTCGTCACCATCGGCTTTTTCAATACGAACAGAGCCTGGACGAATACGTGTAATTAATGGAGTGTGGCCACGCAAGATACCGAGCTCGCCACTTTCTCCAGGAAGCGCAACAAACTTAGCTTCCCCGCTGAAAATAGACTGCTCGGCACTAACTACGTCGACATGTATGCTTGACATAATTTCCCTAGATGAAATCGATTAAAGCTTCTTGGCTTTCTCGATGGCTTCATCAATTGAACCCACCATGTAGAACGCTTGCTCAGGCAAGTGATCCAATTCGCCACTGCAGATCATTTTGAAACCACGGATAGTTTCTTTCAATGGAACGTATTTGCCTGGTGAACCAGTAAACACTTCCGCAACGTGGAAAGGTTGGGACAAGAAACGTTGGATTTTACGGGCACGTGATACAGCCAATTTGTCTTCTGGTGACAATTCGTCCATACCCAAAATCGCAATAATGTCGCGCAATTCTTTGTAACGCTGCAATGTCATTTGAACATCACGAGCAACTTCATAGTGCTCTTGACCAACCACTTGCGGGTCGAGCTGACGGCTGGTTGAATCCAATGGATCTACCGCTGGGTAGATACCCAATGCAGCGATGTCACGTGACAACACAACTGTGGAGTCTAAGTGCAAGAAGGTTGTAGCTGGTGATGGATCAGTCAAGTCATCCGCAGGAACGTAAACGGCCTGAATAGATGTAACAGAACCAGTCTTAGTAGAAGTAATACGCTCTTGCAATTTACCCATCTCTTCAGCCAAAGTAGGCTGGTAACCCACAGCAGAAGGCATACGACCGAGCAACGCGGAAACTTCAGTACCGGCCAATGTGTAACGGTAGATGTTGTCAACGAAGAACAAAATGTCACGACCTTCGTCACGGAACGCTTCAGCCATTGTCAAACCAGTCAACGCAACGCGTAAACGGTTGCCAGGAGGTTCGTTCATCTGACCAAACACCATCGCCACTTTGTCGATAACGTTAGATTCTTTCATCTCATGATAGAAGTCGTTACCTTCACGAGTACGCTCACCAACACCGGCAAACACGGACAAACCTGAGTGTTGCTTAGCAATGTTGTTAATCAATTCCATCATGTTCACGGTCTTACCAACACCCGCACCACCGAACAAGCCTACCTTACCGCCTTTAGCAAACGGGCAAACTAAGTCAATAACCTTAATACCGGTCTCTAACAAGTCAACGGAAGGCGAGAGTTCATCGAACTTCGGTGCTGGCTGGTGAATAGCGCGGCGCTCTTCAGTAGCAATTGGACCTGCGTCATCGATTGGGCGCCCTAAAACGTCCATAATGCGGCCCAAAGTTGCTGGGCCAACAGGTACAGAAATTGGCTTACCAGTAGATTTCACTTCCATGCCACGACGCAAGCCATCGCTTGCGCCCATGGCAATCGCGCGAACTACGCCGTCACCAATTTGTTGCTGAACTTCAAAGGTCAAACCTTTTTCAGCAAATGATTTTTCACCGCTATCAACTAATGTCAACGCATCATAGATGTTTGGCATTTTGTCGCGTGGGAACTGAATGTCCACCACTGGACCGATACATTGGACGATATTTCCGTTACTCATCGCATTTCTCCGCTTTTAATTCCTGAATTCTTTCGTATTCCTAAACGCCGACCGCTTAAACCGCGGCCGCTCCGCCAACAATCTCTGACAACTCTTTGGTAATAGCAGCCTGTCGTGTCTTGTTGTAATCCAATTGCAATTCGCCAATGACGTTCTTCGCATTATCTGAAGCGGCCTTCATTGAGACCATGCGTGCAGACTGCTCAGAAGCCATGTTTTCAGCAACCGCCTGATAAATCATTGCTTCAACGTAACGCTTTAGCAGGCCATTCAAGATGGTCTCTGCATCAGGTTCGTAGATGTAATCCCAAGAATTGCCTGTCTTTTCTTGTGGCGCCAAAGCCTCTGGCTCCAACGGCAAAAGCTTTTCTAATACAGGCTCTTGTTTCATTGCATTTACAAAGCGGGTATATGCCAAGTAAACAGCATCAATCTCGCCACGCTCAAACGCCTCTAATTGACTAACAATCGCGCCAATCAAAACATCCATATGTGGCGTGTCACCAATTTGGATTGTTTGAGAAATGAGTTTTGCTTTTGAACGATTCAAAAATTGCAAACCTTTTGAACCAATCGCGGTGTAAGCGATCTCAATATTTTTTTCTTGCAAATCGCGCACTTGGTTAGCAATCAAACGCAAGACGTTGGTATTTAAACCACCGCACAAGCCTTTGTCTGTTGTAACCAATATCGTGCCAACTTTCTTCACTTCACGAGTCACCATGTAAGCAGGGCGGAACTCGGGATTTGCTTTGGAAAGATTGGCAACAATCTCACGAATTTTTTCAGCGTACGGACGCGCATTACGCATGCGTTCCTGGGCGCGACGCATCTTCGATGCGGCGACCATTTCCATTGCCTTCGTGATCTTGCGCGTGTTTTGCACGCTCTTGATCTTAGATCGTATCTCTTTTGTGCTTGCCATGATTTATGCGAGCCCTCTTAGAAAGAGGCAGAACGCTTGTAATCCTCAATGGCAGCGCGCAATGCAGCTTCGTCATCTTTGCTCAAGTCTTTGGTTTCTTCGATACGTCCAACTAAGTCAGCGTATTTCGATTTCAAATGATCTTGCAAACCTTTTTCGAAGGCTAATACGTTCTTCACGTCTAGGTCATCGAAGTAGCCGTTATTAACTGCGTAGAGTGAAGCGGCCATTTCCCAAACTTGGAGTGGCTTGTATTGAGCTTGCTTACATAACTCAGTAACGCGACGACCACGCTCGAGCTGCTTGCGGGTTGCTTCGTCAAGGTCAGATGCGAACTGAGCAAACGCGGCCAATTCACGATATTGCGCCAAGTCGGTACGAATACCGCCAGACAATTTCTTAATGACTTTAGTTTGTGCGGCACCACCAACGCGGGAAACAGAAATACCGGCGTTAATCGCAGGACGTACGCCAGCATTAAACAAGTCAGTTTCCAAGAAGATCTGACCATCAGTAATCGAAATTACGTTGGTTGGAACGAATGCAGAAACGTCACCGGCTTGAGTTTCAATAATTGGCAACGCGGTCAAAGAACCGGTTTTGCCTTTTACTGCGCCATTAGTGAACTTCTCAACGTACTCAGCATTTACACGAGCAGCGCGCTCGAGCAAGCGTGAGTGGAGGTAGAAAACGTCCCCAGGATAAGCTTCGCGGCCTGGTGGGCGGCGGAGCAACAAGGAGATTTGACGATAAGCAACCGCTTGCTTGGTCAAGTCATCGTAAACAATCAAAGCATCTTCACCGCGGTCACGGAAGTATTCGCCCATTGTGCAACCTGCGTATGCAGAGAGGTACTGCATCGCTGCAGACTCAGAAGCACTCGCTGCAACAACTACGGTGTACTCCATCGCGCCCAATTCTGTGAGCTTGCGAACAACGTTAGCAATAGTAGAAGCTTTTTGACCGATCGCCACGTAAACGCAATAAACGCCTTTACCTTTTTGGTTAATGATCGCATCAACCGCAACTGCTGTCTTACCAGTTTGACGGTCGCCAATGATCAACTCACGCTGACCACGGCCAATTGGAACCATCGCATCAATCGCCTTCAAACCAGTTTGAACTGGCTGGCTAACAGATTGGCGTGCGATAACGCCAGGAGCAACTTTTTCAATAAAGTCAGTTAACTTAGTATTGATTGGGCCTTTGCCGTCAATTGGTTGGCCAAGCGCGTTAACAACGCGACCGAGCAACTCTGGGCCAACTGGAACTTCCAAAATGCGGCCAGTACATTTCACTGGGTCGCCTTCTTTAATGTGGGTGTATTCACCCAACACTACGGCACCAACGGAATCACGCTCAAGGTTTAACGCGAGGCCGATAGTGTTGTTAGGAAACTCCAACATTTCGCCCTGCATAACGCCTGACAAGCCATGTACGCGGCAAATACCGTCGGTCACTGAAATAACAGTGCCTTCGTTGCGAACTTGGGAGTCAACGCCCATTTCGCTAATTCGGCTTTTGATCAGTTCACTGATCTCGGAAGGGTTGAGTTGCATTACTTACTCCTGGGTCTTATTTCGTATGTTCTTAATAGGGATCACTTATGCGCCAAGACTTGCTTGCATTTGAGCTAACTGAGCCTTAACTGAACTATCCATTACTTCATCGCCAACTTGAATGCGAACTCCGCCAATCAATGCTGGATCAACTTGAATAGTTGGGCGCAATTCTTTACCCCCAAAGCGCTTCTTCAAACTTGACAACAAATCATTTAGCGCAGAACCCTCTAAAGGGAATGCGCTGGTAATGTTTACTTCTGCTGCGCCTTCGCTCTTGTCCTTCATTACCTCAAATTGATGAGCAATTTCAGGAACAGCGGCTAAGCGGTGGTTTTGATTTACAAGATTCAAAAAGCTAGCAACCTTAGGATCCAATTTGGTCTTCACCATTCCGGATAAGAGCTTGCTCAAATCATCAGCGGATACTTTTGGGTTGTTAGATAGAGCGGCAACTTCTGGCAAAGCAGCAAGCTGTGCCAATTCATTTAACTGCTCTAGGCAACCTGCAAGCTCAGCTGGCTTAGCACTTTGAAAAAGGGCTTCCGCATAAGGGCGTGCAATAGTGGCTAATTCAGCCATATCAAAGTTCTGCCTTTAGTTGGTCAAGCAATTGGCTATGCGCTTTTGCATCAACTTCACGACGCAAAATTTGCTCAGCGCCTTTAACGGCCAACAGAGCTACTTCTGCGCGCAATACTTCACGAGCACGTGTTACTTGTTGATCTGCATCCTGCTTTGCTTGAGAAATGATTCGAGCAGCTTCAGCTTGTGCGCTAGCGCGAATTTCTTCGGCTGACATTTGTGCACGTTTTTCAGCTTCGGCAACACGTTGGACACCTTCTTGGCGTGCTTTTGTTAATTCTTGCTCAGCTTCATTGCTGGCTAATGCGAGTGCTTCTTTACCGCGCTCGGCAGCAGCTAAACCATCAGCAATTTTGCTTGAACGCTCATCTAACGCCTTAACTAGCGGTGGCCACACAAAGCGTGCAACAACCCACCATAAGACGAAGAAAACGATCATTTGCGCGAATAGGGTCGCGTTCAGATTCACGATATTCCTTTCAGTATTGTTGAGAACAGTTGGATGACCCGTTGGTCATCCACGCCAAAACAATTACTTAATAACTGCGAGCAGTGGGTTTGCGAAAGCAAACAACATTGCAACACCAACGCCGATCAAGAACGCAGCGTCGATCAAACCAGCCAACAAGAACATCTTGGTTTGCAATTCGTTGATGAGTTCTGGTTGACGAGCTGCGCCCTCAATGAACTTACCACCCATAAGGCCAATGCCCAAACAGGCTCCTAAAGCGCCGAGGCCGATGATGAGGCCAATACCGATAGCGGTTAGTCCTTGAATGTTGGCTAAGAATGCTTGCATGTTTACTCCTAAGTATTGAAAGTGAGGTTAAAAATAAAAAAGTTAATGGTGACTATGAGCCTGGCCAATGTAAACCAAGGTCAACATCATGAAAATAAAAGCTTGCAACAAAATGACCAGAATATGGAAGATTGCCCAAGCAGAGCCAGCAAGCACGTTGCCAACGAAGCCGAGCATGTAGAGGTCTAAATTAAAGGTCCACATACTTCCCAAGAGGGCAATTAACAAAAAGATTAATTCGCCCGCATACATATTGCCAAAAAGTCGCATTCCCAAAGAGACGCCTTTAGCAACATATTCGATGATATTTAAAACAAGATTGAATGGCATGAGATACCACTTTGCGCCAAACGGGGCAGAAATCAATTCATGCATAAATCCGCCCACACCCTTGACCTTGAAGCTGTAGAAGAAAACCAGCAAGAGCACGGAGAAAGAGAGTCCCAGGGTAGCGTTTAAGTCTGTAGTTGGGACAATCTTGTGATGGGGCACATGAACACCAAAGCCACCAATAAATTGATTGATGCCAAAGATCCAGTCTACCGGTACAAGATCTAATGTATTTAGAAGAATAATCCAACAGAAAACGAAAAGCGCTAGGGGGGCAATATAGCTGCGGTCGCCGTGCACAATCCCTTTAGATTGAGTTTCAACCATATCCACCAACATCTCAACGAGGCACTGAAAACGACCTGGTACGCCAGGGGATGCTCTTCGAGCAGCAATTACCAACAAAAACACCGCTAACAAGCCCATAAGGCTAGTCCAAAACATGGTATCTAAATTTATAACGCTGAAATCAATAATGGAGGATTGGGCCCCACCAATATTGTTTAGGTTTTGTAAATGCTCTGCAATATAAGCAGTGGGTGTAAGCGGTTCGCTAGCCACGTGATGGGCCGCTTCTGCTGCTGCGTTAACTTCGCTAGACATCTATTACTTGTCCTTGTTTATTTGCTTCTTGTTACTTCCAAAACCACGCTAACAAGTAACACTTGAGCGTAGCCAAATAAGTAACAAGCAACGGGATCCAATTCAAATCAGGCTGCTTTAGGGCAAAACCTATGAACAAAGCAATAGTTGCTAGGATTTTTATAAATTCACCAGAAACTACTGCCGCCAAAAAGCCGCCGGGGCTGGATTTGACACTCTTTTTTGCCGCCTCAATGCGCATCAAAAACAACGCGGAAGGCAAAAATCCAATCAAACCGCCTACTAAAGCCGAATAAGTATAAACGTTTTTGTCGGCTGGACTTGAAAAAACATAGCAAGCAGCCGAGATAGCTATGGTAATCGCTACCTGACTTAAGACAACCCACCATGAATTGATTGAAGTAAAGCTGCGTGGTTTTGCCTTACGCAGTGCATCCATTTCCTGTTTGCTGAGTGTTTTAAAGGAATCTTCGTCGACATCATCCCATTCAGACATACTAGTGGGCTGTTTTTTATTCACAAAATTCATTTAGGAGGGGCCGCTAGTCAGCGGCAATACCCAACTTTTTTAGTAAGGAATCAAGCTCATCAAACTGACTAAAACGAATTCGCAGCTCTCCGCCTTTGCCTTTAAGCTTAAATTCGGTGTTTAAACCTATTAAATCTGCTATTTCCTGCGTCAAACGCTGCATATCTGGGTCACTGCTTGAGGACGAAGTTCCTGGCTTACTTTTCGCTTTTTTGTCGCCAATTTGACCGCCTGCAATCACTAAAGCAGCTGTCATGCGCTCCGCTTCACGAACGGATAGGCCTTGCGCTGAGATTCTTTGGGCTAAAGCAACCTGACTCGATCCCGGAAGAGGCAGAAGTGCACGGGCATGGCCCATGTCGATATCCCCGGCCAATAGCATGGCCTGGACTGGCTTTGCGAGTTGTGCAAGGCGCAAGAGGTTCGTAATGGCACTTCGGGATTTGCCTACCGCCTTTGCTGCCTGCTCATGTGTAAAACCAAACTCTTCAATCAATCTAGCTAAACCCTGTGATTCTTCGAGAGGATTTAAATCCTCTCGCTGCATATTCTCAACTAGAGCCATGGCTGCCGCAGCCTGATCATTGGCGCCAGAAACTAAAACCGGGACTTCTTTTAAACCTGCAATCGTTGCTGCGCGAAACCGTCTTTCGCCCGCAATAATTTCATACTTACCAGGGGCTACCAAGCGAACCAACAATGGTTGCATTACACCTTGTTCGCGAATGCTTTCAGCTAACTCTTGTAGAGCGCCTGCTTCCATTTTTTGACGCGGTTGATATTTGCCGGCCTGCAAAGCAGTTAATGGCAAACGATTGATCTCGGCGGAAGGGCTTGCTTGCTGTGTCTTTTCTCCAAGCAATGCTTCAAGACCCCTACCCAAACCTTTTTTCTTAATGGCAACCATATTCTTTTTCTTTCTACAAATTACATATGCTTGATGCGCTCAACCATCTCGGCGCCAAACTCTAAATAGGCTTTTGCACCACGCGAAGATTTATCGAAAGCCACACCGGGAAGACCATATGAGGGGGCCTCGGCAAGGCGAACATTGCGCGGAATAATTGTCTTAAATACTTTGTCACCGAAGTGCTCAAGCAGCTGATCAGAAACCTGTTGTTGCAAAGTCATTCGTGAATCAAACATGACGCGCAGCAATCCAATGATCACTAAATCGGGATTCAAATTTGCATGGACTTGTTTGATGGTGTTCACTAAATCAGATAAACCTTCCAATGCAAAATATTCACACTGCATTGGAACAATCACACCATTTGCTGCACATAACCCATTGAGCGTTAGCAAAGACAAAGCGGGTGGGCAATCAATCAAAATAAAATCATAATCATTCGCCACTTGAGCAAGCGCATCTTTCAAACGAGATTCACGCGCATCAATATCAACCAATTCAATTTCAGCGCCTGCTAAATCGCGATTAGCAGGCAATACGTCGTACCCAGAACTTTCGCAACGCTGTGCACAATCTTTAACGGACGCTAAGCCAATGAGAACTTGATAAACGCTGTTATTCAGATCCGCCTTCTCTACGCCAGAACCCATAGTGGCGTTACCCTGTGGATCCAGATCAACCAACAACACACGCTGCAGCAATCCAGCTAAACCAGCTGCCAAATTAACTGCGGTAGTGGTCTTACCAACACCACCTTTTTGATTTGCAA
This sequence comes from Polynucleobacter meluiroseus, assembly GCA_943372325.1. Classification (GTDB taxonomy): domain Bacteria; phylum Pseudomonadota; class Gammaproteobacteria; order Burkholderiales; family Burkholderiaceae; genus Polynucleobacter; species Polynucleobacter meluiroseus_I. Next base: position 22,761 of record CALRYF010000001.1, read on the forward strand.
TACAGAAAATTTTTGCCATGGCTACTTTTGGATCTACTTAAGAGGTGAGGGTGGATTTTCTCACGGGGGCCAACACCAAAAGGCGTCGCTCCACCGCTAAATTTGGAATATGGAGTGGCTCATCAGCAACTAAGCGCCAATCGTTCAAGCAAACTTCTTTCATTTCATCGTCAGCGCGCTTTGCCTTCATTGCAAAGACGAGCCCATCAGGCTTTAAGAAAGGCAGCGACAACTCCAAAAAGCGCGCAAGATTCGTAAACGCACGCGAAATGACTGCATCGAATTGCGCTGGTTGTTGCACCGCAGCATCCTCTACTCGCTCACAAAGCACTTCAATGTTCTTGAGCTTTAACTTCCCGCGCACGTGCTGAAGAAATGCCGTCTTTTTACGGATAGCCTCAATCAGCGAAATTTGCCACTCCGGCTGAACAATCGCAATAGGAATCGCTGGCAGGCCGCCACCAGAGCCCAGGTCGGCAATTTTTGGTGGGGCGCCTTTTAAAAACCGCCTTAATACTGGTAAAACTGCAATAGAATCAATAAGATGCAGTCGAATGGAATCTTTCTCTCCCTCAATTGCCGTGAGATTATGGACCTGATTCCAGCGTCCCATTTCTTGTAAAAACAGCTCTAGATCGGCAATATTGGTCGAACTTAGTTCGAGGCCAAGATCTTCAATCCCTAAAGCGAGCAACCCCTCACTCATGAGTTTCTTGGGTGCGTCCCAAACCTTTTTTCAGGTGTACCAACAAAAGGGAGAGGGCCGCAGGAGTGACTCCTGAAATACGGCCAGCCTGACCCAACGTTTCGGGTTTGTGCAAATTGAGCTTTTGTTGTACCTCTTTAGACAGGCCAACAACCTGAGAATAATCAAGTGATTCTGATAGTGGGAATGTCTCGTTATGCTCTTGACGAGCTATTTCAGTTGCCTGGCGCTCAATGTAGCCCTGGTATTTAACCGAGATCTCAACCTGGTCGCTAATTTGAGCGGCCAAGCCAAGATCTTCATCGAGGGTTTCTGGGGCCCACATTCCATTACCTAAAGCGGTAATTGCTTCATAAGTAACCCCTGGACGCCGCAATAGCTCGGTTAAATTGCATTCGTGAGACAGATCTTGTCCCAGTAGCTGAGATACCAGGGGGGCTGCCTCATGTTTTGGGCCAATCCAAATATCTTGTAAGCGGGATGTTTCACGTGAAACAGCTTCCTGTTTTCTGCAAAAGACCTCCCAGCGGTAATCATCCACCAGACCAAGCTCCCACCCAATCGTGGTTAAGCGCATATCTGCATTATCTTCACGCAAGCTTAAGCGGTACTCTGCACGGCTCGTAAACATGCGGTATGGCTCCTGAACGCCACGGGTAATCAAGTCATCAACCAGAACGCCAATATAGGATTCGCTTCGCTTTGGTAGCCAAGGCTCTTTGCCTTTAGCTGCCAAACCGGCGTTTATTCCAGCAAGCATGCCTTGTGCTGCGGCCTCTTCATAGCCCGTAGTGCCATTAATCTGACCAGCAAAGTAAAGGCCGCCAATCGCTTTGGTCTCCAGACTATGACGTAATTGGCGCGGATCAAAGAAGTCATACTCAATTGCATAACCAGGGCGGACAATAACTGCAGACTCCATACCCCGAATACTGCGAACCAAATCCCACTGAACATCAAATGGCAGGCTGGTAGAAATTCCGTTAGGGTAAAACTCATTGGTCGTTAGACCCTCAGGCTCTAAAAAAATCTGGTGGCTATTTCTAGAGGCAAAACGATGAATTTTGTCCTCAATAGAAGGGCAGTAGCGCGGACCAACACCCTCAATAACGCCGGTATACATTGGGGAGCGGTCTAAACCACCCCGAATAATGTCATGCGTCTTTTCGTTTGTATGAGAAATCCAGCAAGGGACTTGCTTGGGATGCTGCTCGGGACGACCCAAATAGGAGAACACTGGAACGGGATCTAAGTCCCCTGGCTGCTCCAGCATGACTGAGAAATCAATTGTTCTGCCATCAATGCGGGGTGGGGTACCTGTTTTTAGTCTTCCTTGGGGCAGCTTCAACTCTTTTAATCTAGCCGACAAAGAAACTGCAGCAGGGTCGCCAGCGCGCCCGCCCGCGTAATTATTCAAACCTACGTGAATCTTGCCATCCAAAAAGGTGCCTGCTGTTAGCACCACCTTTTTGGTCCTAAACTCTAGGCCCATTTGGGTAACTACGCCCTGTACTTCGTCACCATTAACTAATAGATCGTCTACGGCCGCCTGAAACAAACTTAAATTAGGCTGGTTTTCTAGGCGGCGACGGATGGCTGCCTTATATAAAACTCGATCGCCTTGCGCACGAGTAGCTCGAACGGCAGGGCCTTTACTTGAATTAAGGATCCGAAATTGGATACCAGCCTCATCTGTAGCTGCAGCCATTGCGCCGCCCATTGCGTCAATTTCTTTGACCAAATGCCCTTTGCCAATACCCCCAATAGAAGGGTTACAACTCATAGCGCCGAGATTTTCAATGCTGTGAGTTATTAGCAAGGTATCGCAACCCATGCGTGCAGATGCAAGGGCGGCCTCAGTACCAGCATGACCGCCGCCAACTACGATGACATCAAAACTTTTGGAATAACGCATGATTTGCCTCAGATAGGGCGATGATCATAGCATTTTGTTTGTTTCACGTGAAACAAAAATTGTCAAAATTCTGAGAAAAACAGTATTTTATTTATAAGCGATTGATTTAATTGATAAAATAAGCATTCCAAGCTGACTTCAATATCAGCACACTCACAATAACTAAAAAAGCTTTTCTCACAAAGGCACTGCCGTGCTTAATTGCAAGCCGACTACCGAATTGACTGCCTGCAATGTTGGCGACCATCATCGCAAGGCCAAGAGTCCAATTAATTTGTCCAAGACTTGCCAACATGATGATTGCCGCCAGATTGGTTGCCACATTCACCAATTTTGTTGCCGCAGAGGCGTGCAAGAAATCAAAGCTAAAAAAGCGCACAAATCCAAATAGCAAGAAGCTGCCCGTGCCGGGGCCAAAGAAGCCGTCATAAAAGCCAATAGTTAAACCAAGAATTACGGCTTTTGCTTGCTGAAAACGTCCAAGAATTTTTGGCGCATGCGCCTCTCCAAGCGAAGGCTGAAACCAGGTGTAGAGTAATAAAAACAATAAAACAAATGGCAGCGCTTTGCGCAAAGGCTCAGCGGGAAAATTACTAACTGCATTCGCACCCATAAGCGAACCAACAAAGCCGGCCACAATGGCCGGCAAAACAATAGCCCACGGCAAAGACACGTGTCGTAAATATTTTCTTGCAGCATTTAAAGTTCCCCCAACCGCAGATACCTTATTAGTGGAAAGTAATGTTGCAGGAGGCGCCTCAGGATACGCAGCAAATAAGGCGGGCACTTGAATCAAGCCGCCGCCGCCGGCCACCGCATCGACCAAGCCAGCAAAGAAGGCCATCGCTAACAGCAGTGGCCAAATGAAAATTGAAAATTCGATGGGAGTCTCTTTTACTTAAATGAGTACGGCGCAAAAAGCGCCGTACTAAAAACTAAATAATAAGAGGAAAACAAAAACTCAGTTTTTGTTTTTATAGTACGCAGCAATTTCACCAACAACGCCACGACGAAATGCTAAAACGCAAACCACAAAAATAAATCCTGTTGCAATCGTGCTCCAAGAGCCAATGTTTGCTAAATAGTTTTGCAAACCAACAACAATTCCGGCGCCAACTACAGGACCAAGAATGGTTCCCATACCTCCAAGCAGGGTCATCAACACAACCTCGCCTGACATGTGCCAATGAACATCCGTCAATGTGGCCAACTGGAATACTAGAGATTTCATGGATCCAGCCAAGCCGGAGAGGGCTGCGGAAATGACGAAGGACATCAACTTAAAGCGATCAACGTCATAACCCAAAGAAATTGCACGGGGCTCATTCTCACGAATTGCTTTTAGCACCTGACCAAATGGCGAGTGCACCGCACGCATGATCACAGCAAAACCAAACAAGAAGATGGCCAAAACAAAGTAATACATTGCAACATCATTTTTTAAATCAATTAAGCCAAACAACATTCCGCGAGGCACCCCTTGAATGCCGTCCTCGCCGCCAGTGTAGGGAACTTGTACGGCAATAAAGTAAATCATTTGCGAAAGGGCTAAGGTCACCATTGCGAAGTAAATACCCTGCCTGCGAATAGCGAGTGCGCCAACCAAAAAACCCAGCGCGCCTGCGCCTAAGACGCCCAAGACAACTCCCATCTCAGGGGATAGACCAGCTTCTTTGCAGAAGTACGCAGTGATGTAAGCAGCAGTTCCAAAGAAGGCGGCGTGCCCAAAAGACAAGAGGCCAGTAAATCCAAGCAATAAGTTAAATGCACAAGCAAAAAGAGCAAAGCATAGAACCTTCATTGCAAAAACAAGATAAATAAAATCCTGGAATGGCAATAAAAGGGCAATCAAAACTAAGATGCCGTAAAGTAATTTTGTTTTTGAATTCATGTTTACTTCTCTCGTCCAAACAGTCCAGCAGGACGAATCAACAACACAATTGCCATGATCACAAAAATCACAACTCCAGAGGCTTCTGGATAAAAGACTTTTGTTAGGCCCTCAATAAGGCCTAGGCCTAGGCCCGTCAGAATAGCGCCCATGATGGAACCCATGCCGCCAATAACCACCACCGCAAAAACAACGATGATGAGGTTGGAGCCCATTAATGGGTTTACTTGAAAAATGGGGGCTGCCAAAACACCAGCGAAACCAGCTAGGCCAACGCCATAAGCGTAAGCTAAAGAAATCATCAGCGGAACATTAATACCAAACGCCTGTAGTAATTTTGGGTTTTCAGTACCAGCGCGCAAATAGGCGCCCAGCTTGGTTCTTTCAATAACATACCAAGTAGAAAAGCAAACCACCAAGGAAATGACCACAACCCATACACGATACTTCGGCAAGATGATGCCAATAGACTCAAAAGGGATGGCGCCTTGTAGCATCTCTGGGGCGGGGTAGCTCTCCCCTGAAATACCATACCAGTGACGGAACATGCCCTCAATAATCAAAGCCAAACCGAAAGTCAGCAGCAGGCCATATAAGTGGTCAAGATGATACAAGCGTCGCAGCATTGTCCGCTCTAAGATCAAGCCAAAGCCTGCCAAAACCAAAGGCACAACAATGAGAGCAAACCAATAATTTATAGAAAGCTCAGGGAAGCCAAGCCATTGGCTAATCTGAGTTAAACCAATCCAAGCAATAAATGCACCCATGGTGTATTGCGCACCATGGGCAAAATTAATAATGTTGAGCAGGCCAAAAATAATGGCCAACCCTAAACTCAATATGGCATAAAACGAACCATTAATGAGCCCCACCAAGAGCTGGGCCACCAGCGCTTGAGGGGTAATTCCAAGAAGTTCAAACATGCTAGATAGAGATCAATTACTTGTTAGTAACCAGCTTGCATCGTGACAATGAAAGTGGTTGTGTTGCTTCAGCAGCAGGAATCACTGCACGAACGTTGTAATAGTCCCATGGGCTTGTAGACTCAGAAGGCTTCTTCACTTCAAGCAAATACATATCGTGCTCAAACTTACCATCAGCACGAATCTTGCCTTTGAAGAGGCCATCATCAATATTGGTGGACTTGAGAGCCTTCATTACAGCTTGAGTATCGTCGGTGCCCGCCTTTTGAACAGCATTTAAATAAGCAAGAACAGATGAGTAAACGCCCGCTTGAACACTTGATGGCATGCGCTTATGTTGCAAGATGAAACGCTTTGCAAAGGCGCGAGTCTTGTCATCTTTATCCCAATAGAAACCCTCTGTGAGGTACATGCCTTGCGCAGCATTTAAGCCCAAAGAATGAACATCGGTGATGAACATCAGCAAAGGAACAACGGTTTGTTTTTTATTGATACCAAACTCTGAGGCCTGCTTCACACTATTAATAGTGTCTTGACCGGCATTTGCCAAAGCAACAACGTCTGCGCCGCTAGCTTGTGCCTTTAAGAGGTATGAAGAAAAATCGCTATTAGGGAATGGGTGCTTACTCGTTCCCAACACCTTGCCGCCATTAGCCGTAAGAACGTTAGTTGCATCTTTCTCTAAAGCAGCGCCGAAGGCGTAGTCAGCAGTAAGGAAGTACCAATTCTTTTTGCCTTGCTTTACTACAGCCTTGGCCGTACCGTTTGAGAGCGCATAAGTGTCGTAGGTCCAATGGACGTTATTGGCCGTGCACTTCTCATTGGTAATTGGCAAAGAGGCGGCACCAGAAACCAAAGTAATTTTGTTCTTTTGTTCGGCAACTTCCATTACTGCCAAAGCCACGTTGGTTGAAACCAGCTCAACAATAACGTCTACACCGTCCTTGTCATACCACTCGCGCGCTTTATTTGCAGCAATATCAGCCTTGTTTTGGTGATCGGCACTAACAAGCTCAATCTTCTTGCCAATAACAGTGCCATCTTTGGAAAAATCAGCAATCGCCATCTTTGCGGCAATTACAGCTCCAGGACCAGCCAAATCGGAGTAGATTGAAGAGAGGTCAGTCAAAACACCAATCTTAATAACATCGCCGCTTACCTTGGGCGCACTTTGTGCAAACGCTGGGTTTGAACCAAACATGGTCGCCGCAACCAGACATGCGGTTATTTGCTTTAACTTCATTGCCATCTCCTATAGAAATCCACTAAACACCAAGATACTCATTTAATAAAGCCGCCTTTTCAGCAAGCTCATTCTGATTTACAACCTCAACCACATTTCCATGCTCAACAACATAATGGCGATCAGCCAATGGCGCTGCAAACCGGAAATTCTGCTCAACCAAAACAATGGTGAAGCCTTTATTGCGCAAACCGGTAACCACCTCTCCAAGTTTTTGCACAATAACAGGCGCCAATCCTTCGGTGATCTCATCTAGCAGCAATAATTTGGCACCGGTTCTTAATATCCGCGCCATCGCCAACATTTGCTGCTCGCCGCCAGATAGGCGTGTGCCCGGACTATTGCGTCTCTCATAGAGGTTTGGGAACATTTCATAAATCTCATCCAAACCCATGCCACCAGGTGCGATCTCTGGCAAAAGCAGCAAGTTCTCCTCGGCACTTAAGCTCGCAAAAATTCCTCGCTCTTCAGGACAATAGCCAACTCCTAGGCGAGCGATTTTATAAGTCGGCACAGCAATTGTTTGTGTGCCGTAAATCTCAACAGAACCAGTTCTTTTGCTGGTTAAACCCAAAATTGTTTTAAGTATGGTGCTTCGGCCGGCCCCGTTTCTTCCAAGCAAGGTAACAACCTCGCCATCACGCACAGCGAAATTGACGCCGTGCAAAATATGGGACTCACCGTACCAAGACTCTAAATTCTTAACCTCTAGCGCCATGGTGCTCATAGGTTATCTCCCCCATGGGTTCCCATATAGGCCTCAACAACCAGCGGATTGTTTGAAACCTCTTGATAAGAGCCCTCAGCAAGAACGGAGCCGCGCTGTAAAACGGTAATGCGATCAGCAATTGAAGAAACCACCTTCATATTGTGCTCAACCATGAGGATGGTGCGGCCCTTTGCCACACGATCAATTAATTCCGTAACTCGCTCCACATCCTCATGACCCATTCCTTGTGTGGGCTCATCCAAAAGCATCAACTCGGGCTCCATAGCTAAAGTTGTTGCTATTTCAAGCGCCCTTTTTCGGCCATAGGCTAAATTTAAGGTTTCCTCATGAGCAAAGCCCTCTAAACCAACCTCATGAAGAAGTTCTAGAGCACGATCATTGAGTACATTTAAAGAGTTGCCAGACTTCCAGAAATGAAATTCGGTTCCCAATCCACGTTGTAATGCAACACGAACGTTTTCAATCACGGTTAAATGTGGAAATACGGCGGAAATCTGAAAAGATCGAATAATCCCTCGCCGCGCAATTTGTGCGGGGGCTTCTTTAGTGATATCAAGGCCATTAAACAAAATTTGGCCGCTGCTGGGCTCTAAAAACTTGGTCAGCAGGTTAAAGCATGTTGTTTTGCCCGCACCATTCGGCCCAATTAGGGCATGGATAGTTCCCCGAGTGACATCTAAATTCACATCGGTGACCGCAGAAAACCCTTTGAAAGATTTACCCAGTCCAATTGTTTTTAATATTGTTTCTTGCAATCTCTTACCCTCTACCCCCTATTTGGGAGCAAGATTATGAGAATACTCCAAGATGATCCTGCAATGTATAGCAATAACCCTAAACACCAAAAGGCGCGCCATCAAAAAGTATCTAGGAAATATTTTGAAATTTTAGAATTGCTGTGCGAGCAAGGTCGTCCAAAACATCAACCGGCACTCGTTGGGCGCCTTGCACAATCATGAGCGCGTACGGTTTGGCTAAGGCCGCAGCCTCTGGACAAAGACGAAGCTCATCACCCTCTGATGGAGATTGGCTGCGCCAATAGTTAATGGCAGCCTCTAGCTCTTGAATTGTTACAAACAACATAAAAATTACTTCTACTTCTCTTTTGTTGCAAGCATAGTGCCACGACACTTTTTAGCACCGCAACGACACTCATAATCTTTTTTCATCTGCTTGGTAAGCTTCCCCTCAACATCGAGTGAGTAGTCATAAAACAGTTCTTCACCAACTGCAAGGGCGCGTTTTGCATAAACAAACACCCGTGGCTTGCCATCAAAACTATCTTCGCGGGTTTCGCAACTTGGTTTGCAAGAGTGATTGATCCAACGGGCAGCATTGCCGCCATACTTTGCATCAATTACACGGCCGTCTTCTAATGAGAAATAGAAGGTGTGGTTGGGATCTTTGGGGTCATGCGGATGCCGCTTTTCTGCCAGCTTCCAGCTAATGCGCTCGCCCTTATATTCAATAATCGCTTGGCCCTTTTTAATGGGCTTTGCAACAAAAACCCCTTTGCCATGAATTGGTGAGGACTTAACAACAATGGAAGCACGATCCACCTTTGGTGGTTTTGATTTTTTAGATGCCATTTTTAAACGTCTAGGTTGCGAGCAATAAGAGCGTTCTTTTCAATGAACGCACGACGTGGCTCAACCTCATCCCCCATAAGCGTCGTAAAGACTTGGTCTGCGGCAATCGCGTCCTCAATCTTCACTTGTAGAAGCGTTCTGGAGCCGGTGTCCATCGTGGTTTCCCACAGCTGGGAAGGATTCATCTCACCAAGACCTTTATAGCGCTGACGACTTAATACGCGCTCCGCTTCGGACAACAACCATGCAAAGGCAGCTCTAAAGTCGCCAATGGTTTGCTCTTTTTGATTTTTGTCTGGATCTCCGCGGCGAACTTTTGATCCTGCAACCACCTTGCCAGACAAGACGGCAGCGGCATTTGCCAGGCTTTGATAGTCATCCCCATGGACAAAATCTGAGTTGATTGAAGACAGCTTCAAGTTGCCATGAATGCGGCGGGACAGCAGCAAACGGAACCGCTCTGTGCGCTCCTCTTTTTGCACAATGATCTCTGGTGGCAAAGCTAAAGGGTTTAAAGAATCTGCAAGTGCCTGCCTTAATCGATCAGCAGATTCATTCGCTGATTTTTCGGTATCTAAATTCAGCGGTGTGCCAGAGGCAATTGCGCGCAAAGCGTCTTCATCAATGGTGCGTGATAAGCGGTCGACAATCGACTGAATGACTTGGTAGTGCTTCGCCAATTCATTCAGGGCTGCGCCCTCAATAACTTCACCAGAAGGTGTTTGCAAAGACGCTGTTTCTAGTGCGATTTTCAACAACAATTGATTTAGTTCATTGTCGTCTTTAATGTACTGCTCATTTTTACCAAACTTCACCTTGTATAGCGGTGGCTGAGCAATATAAATATGGCCACGCTCAATCAACTCAGGCATTTGTCTGTAGAAGAATGTTAATAACAATGTTCTGATGTGGCTTCCATCAACGTCCGCGTCGGTCATGATGATGATGCGGTGGTAGCGAAGTTTGTCCGCCTTGTATTCCTCAATGCCGATCCCGGTACCTAGAACAGTAATAAGCGTTACCACTTCTTGGCTTGCAAGCATTTTGTCAAAGCGTGCTTTTTCAACGTTTAGGATTTTTCCTTTTAAAGGGAGGATGGCTTGGAAGCGGCGATCTCGACCCTGCTTGGCAGAGCCACCCGCAGAATCACCCTCCACAATAAACAGCTCCGACTTAGAGGGGTCCTTCTCCTGACAGTCGGCCAGCTTACCTGGCAAACCCAAGCCATCTAAAGCGCCCTTTCGACGCGTCATGTCACGCGCCTTACGTGCGGCTTCACGAGCACGTGCTGCGTCAACAATCTTGCCACACAGAATCTTGGCGTCTGCCGGACGCTCTTGCAAATAAGCGCTCAGAGCTTCCGCAACAATTTCCTCTACAGGTCCACGAACCTCACTGGATACCAATTTGTCTTTAGTTTGGCTGGAGAATTTTGGCTCAGGGACTTTGACAGATAAAACGCAGGCCAAACCTTCGCGCATATCGTCACCAGAAATTTCTACCTTTGCTTTTTTAGCAACTTCATTCTCATCAATATATTTATTGATAACCCGCGTCATTGCGGCACGCAAACCAGTTAAGTGGGTACCACCATCACGCTGCGGAATGTTGTTGGTAAAGCAAAGCACTTGTTCGCTAAAGCTGTCATTCCACTGCATTGATACTTCAGCAGTAATTTGTCCACCTAAATCGGATGGACGAACACCTTCAGCGTAAAAAATATTCGGGTGCAATACGTTTTTAGTTTGATTGATATATTCAACAAACCCTTTAACACCACCAGAGAAAGCAAAGTCTTCTTCTTGACCAGTACGTTGATCAATCAGTTTGATATGAACACCGTTGTTTAAGAATGAAAGTTCACGAATTCGTTTAACCAAGATTTCGTAATGGAACTCCACGTTTCCAAAAATTGTTTCGTCAGCTAAAAAGTGGACTTCAGTTCCTGAGAGCTCCGTATCGCCTGTAACTGTAATTGGGGAGACTAATACACCGTTTTCGTCTACTACGTTGCGATTTTGAATAACGCCACGCGCAAACTCCATATAGTGCGCTTTGCCGTCACGACGAATCGTTAGCTTCAACCATTTAGATAGCGCATTTACACAACTAACACCAACACCATGGAGGCCGCCAGAAACCTTATAACTATTTTGATCAAACTTACCACCAGCGTGCAGCTCGGTCATCACGATTTCAGCAGCACTCCGTTTTGGCTCGTGCTTGTCATCGTATTTAATGCCTGTTGGAACGCCGCGGCCATTATCAACAATTGAGATGGAGTTATCGGTTTGGATAACTACCGTGATCTCCGAACAATATCCCGCTAAAGCTTCATCAATAGAGTTATCTAAAACCTCAAATACAAGATGATGCAAGCCAGTTCCATCAGAGGTATCTCCGATGTACATGCCAGGACGTTTACGAACAGCCTCAAGACCCTCTAGGATTTGAATCGATGCAGCGCCGTACTGCTCTACTACTTTTTTTTCTTCAGTCATTTTTTTCTAAGTTAAATACGCATTGGCATCACAACATACTTAAAGCTCTCTGAGCCAGGCAGAGTAATCACAGCACTACTGTTCGCATCACCCAAACTAATTTGGATTTTTTCATTCTTAAGATTTGATAAAACATCAAGTAGGTAGCTCACATTAAATCCAATTTCTACTGCATCGCCTGCATACTCAGTTTCAATCTCCTCTTGCGCCTCTTCTTGCTCAGCATTAGTTGATTGAATTGTGATGCGGTTAGGAGTCAAAGAAAAACGGACACCTTTAAATTTATCTGTTGTCAAAATAGCAGCACGCTGAAGAGCTGATTGCAATGCGTCACGCCCAACTACTAATGAATTTTTTTGACCTTTTGGAATAACGCGCTGAAAGTCTGGAAACTTACCTTCAACTAACTTTGAAATCAGCTCAATATCTCCAAAGGAAAATTTAACTTGATTTGCCGTCAAACTTATCTCTAAGGACTCTTCAGAATCCTCAAGCAAGTGTTGACACTCTAAGATCGTTTTACGAGGAATAATGATTTCTTGTTTTTCGCCAGAACCAGAGGATGCTTCTGCCAACTCAACTTGCGAATAGGCAAGACGATGACCGTCAGTTGCTACAGCAACTACATTCTTACCTTCAATAACCAACAACATGCCATTTAAGTAGTAACGAATGTCTTGTTGCGCCATAGAAAAGTGCACTTGACTAATTAACTGACGGAAGCTTTTCTGAGACATCTTCCAAGCGGCGGTGACCTCACCTACGCTTTGCATTACCGGAAACTCAGTTGCTGACAATGTTTGCAAAGAGAAGCGGCTCTTACCACTTTGAACAACCATCTTGTTGTCTTTAAGATTTAAAGACACTGGCCCCTCTGGGAGTGCGCGCAGAATATCTAGTAATTTTCTGGCAGCCACTGTCGTTGTGACATCTTCAGTACCAACACCAAAGTTGGCGTTAGTTGTAATTTGAATTTCGATATCAGTGGAGATAAAAGAAACTTTTTCTCCAACCTTTTTAAATAAAAGGTTTGCCAAAATTGGCAGTGTATGTCTGCGTTCAACAATTCCACTAACAACCTGAAGGGGTTTTAGTAAGTTATCGCGAGAAGTGTTAACGAGTTGCATTGCTTTTAAATCCTTGTATATATCTTAGTAGTAATAGTAATAAGGGCTTGAAATTCTGTGGACAAGCCAAAAACCTTTTATAAAACAACACGTTGAAGACTAAAAAACCTGTGGAAAACTTTTGTATAAACGCTGGATAAAAAGGGGATAACTTTTCATCAACACCCTATTTTTGCATGAAGCTGAACCTTTCCACAATTTATCCACATCCAATCCCCAAACTTATCCCTAGGGTTGTCCACAAACTTATCCACAGGCAAAAATTACGCCTTCAAGGTTTGCTCAATAACGTGGATTTCATGGTTTAGCTGCCCATCATGCGCCCGTTCGTCCGCAATCTTGCGGACAGCGTGTAAAACAGTTGTGTGGTCTCTACCACCAAATAATTCCCCAATCTCCGGAAGACTCTTTTGGGTGAGTTCTTTAGCCATAAACATAGCAATTTGACGAGGCCTTGCAATATTGGCCGGACGCTTTTTAGAGTACATGTCTGCGACCTTAATGCTGTAAAAATCAGCAACTGCTTTTTGAATATTTTCAACGGAAATTTGACGGTTTTGGATAGAAAGCAGGTCTTTTAGTGCTGTTCTAGCAACCTCAATGGTTACTTCTCGTCCATGAAAGCGTACAAAAGCCAAAATCTTTCTTAGCGCACCCTCAAGCTCTCGGACATTTGAACGTAAATGCTTAGCCACAAAAAAAGCCACATCCTCACTCATGGGGATGCCTTCACTAATCGCTTTTTTCATCAGAATAGCCACGCGCATCTCTAACTCTGGCGGCTCAATAGCAACCGTCAAGCCAGAATCAAAGCGAGAAATAAGGCGGTCATCAATTCCCGCCATTTCTTTGGGGTAGGTGTCGCTGGTGATAATGACTTGGGCTTTGTTGCTTAAAAGCGCCTCGAATGCATAAAAGAACTCTTCCTGGGTCCTAGATTTGCCGCTAAAAAACTGAATATCATCAATTAATAAAAGATCTAAAGAGTGGTAATAGCGCTTAAAGCGATCAAAAGCTTTTTGTTGATAAGCACGAACAACGTCGGATACATATTGTTCGGCATGGATATAGCGAATTCTGGCGTTGGGTTTTTCTTTTAATAGGTGGTTGCCAATTGCATGAATCAAATGGGTTTTACCTAAGCCGACACCACCATACAAAAACATGGGGTTATACGATGTGCCGGGGTTATGGGCCACCTGTATTGAGGCGGCCCTAGCCAGCTGGTTGGCTTTGCCGGTTACAAATGTTTCAAAAGTGAGGTTTGGGTTGAGCTTGGAGTGGTCCTCAATCTCAAATGAGCTCTCTTCAAAGGAGGTGGTGGGCTCCACCACTTCGATCGAAACGCTTTTTTGCAGGGGCTCTTCAATGTTTATGCTGGGCGGGGCGCTGTTTGTATTGCCCTCAACCGCCAAACTAAAGCCGACATTAATGGGGCGCCCAAAGTATTGCGAAGCAAGTTCTTGGAATCGGTCGGCAAATGTCTTTTTCGTCCAATCTAACTTAAATCGGTTAGGCGCACCTATTGTTAGTAAGTCGTCACTTTCAATGAAAGATAACAAAGTTAGGGGTTGAATCCATGTTTTAAACTGTTGGGGCGACAGTTCGCGGGAAAGAATGCCAATAGCATCATCCCAAAACCCCAGTGGGCTAATTGAATTCAAGGCGGGAGGATTGTGTAAGTTGCTCATATTTTTGGAGGATCCATTGTAGCTATCCTGGAAAGTTATCCACAAGTAACAAAAACGTGGAAAAGCTGTGGATAACTTGTGAATAATAGAAAAATCCCCATTTAAATTAATGGTTTAAGAGAAATTTAATAAAAAATAGAGAAAAACACCTACATATTCATCAAGATAGATTGACCTTTTGCTCTGCAACAAGGAAAATACTTGGTTTTCCAGGGATCTATCATGAAAAGAACGTACCAACCCTCAGTAACTCGTCGTAAACGCACCCATGGCTTTCGCATTCGTATGAAAACCAAAAGTGGGCGCGCTGTTTTAAACGCACGCCGTGCAAAAGGCCGTAAGCGTTTGGCTGTTTAATTTAGCCATTGAATAGCGCAAGGATTTCTGAATTACTAAAAACACGCCCCAAGACAAGTTTGTATTGGGGTATGTATGTTGCATCCACCGAAAAGGGCGCTAAGCCTGACTTGGGGGTTGCAGTAGCAAAAAAGTTAGCCAAAAGAGCGGTTGATCGAAATCGCTTGAAGCGGATGATCCGCGAGTTGATATGGACGGCCCAAACCAACACATTAAATAAAGATGTTGTGGTAAAGCTCAAAAAACCAATTGGTCGCGAGACTCGAGGCAGGCTCAGAAAAAAAGAAAAAGAAATTTTGCGCTCTCAGATTTCGGGACTGCTTTAGAGTGCGGCTCTTAAATAATGCGGCAATCAAGTTGGTAAAAATTTATCAACTTACCTTAAGCCCTTACTTAGGTGCGCACTGCAAATATGTGCCCAGTTGTTCGCAATACGCTTGTGACTGTTTTAACCATTATGGATTTGTGAAAAGCTTTGGGCTGGCGGTATGGCGCATATTGCGCTGTAACCCATGGTCACACGGCGGTTATGATCCTGTAGTAAAAGAATCAAAACACCAACTTAAGTGAATGTAAATGGACTTTAAAAAAACAATTCTTTGGGCAGTATTCTCGATGTCGGGTCTCATGCTCTACAACAATTGGCAGGTTCATGAAGGTAAGCCATCCTTATTTGGAGGCGTGCCAGCGAGCGCACCGGCACCGGCCGATAAGAGCACAACAGCAAACAAGGTTGATGTGCCTACGCAAATTTCGGGCGCGCCAACTATTGCCCCGGCCCCAGCTGCAAATCTCGGCGCGATCGACGGCGCTGAAAAATTCACATTGCAGAATGATGTTCTGGTGTTGCAGATCAGCGCAAGCGGAGCAAATGTCGTTGATGCAAAGCTATTGAAGTCCTTAACGACAGAAAATAAGCCGGTTGAGTTGTTTCAGTACACACCAACTCATAAATATTTTGCACGCTCCGGTTTGATTTCTTTAAACAGCGATCTTCCAAACCACACAAGCACTTTTAAATTGGTTGAGTCTGGCAAAGATGGATCAGGTAGGCCATTTGCTATCTTCTCTAGCGAGCGTAACGGCGTCAAGCTTGAAAAAACCTTCATACTGAATCCAGGCAGCTATGTAATTGATGTGGGGCATCGGGTTACTCAAGCCAACAACAACCCTAACCCAATTGTCCTTTACACAGAAATTGTGCGCGATGCTTCGCAAGAACAAAAAATCGGCCCCTTTGACGGCGCTTTTTCAGCAAGCACTTTTACGGGCCCTGCAGCTTATACAGACAAAGAAAAGTTTAATAAGCTCGAATTCACCGCGATCGATAAAAACAAAATTACTATTCCTACTCTAGTAGCCGCTGGTGAGCCGGCCTGGATCGCAATGGTTCAGCACTACTTTGCTAGTGCGTGGATTCCGGGTGACAAAGTTGCACGCGACATATATGCAAATAGGATTGATAACAACCTTTATCGAATTGGTATACAAACTCCGCTTGGAGTGGTTGCACCCGGCTCTACCGTAGTTGAAAAAGCAAAATTGTTTGTAGGCCCACAAGAGGAGCGTGTTTTAGAGACGATTGCCCCAGGGTTTGAGTTGCTAAAAGACTATGGCTACTTAACTATCTTAGCCAAACCTATTTTCTGGCTTTTGGACAACATTCATTCTTATGTTGGTAACTGGGGCTGGTCAATTATCTTGTTGACCATCCTAATTAAGCTGGTGTTTTTCCCTTTATCGGCGGCAAGCTACAAATCAATGGCGCGTATGAAGGAAGTTCAGCCCCGCTTGCTTACGATGCGGGAGCAGTACAAGGGTGAGCCACAAAAATTAAATCAAGCCATGATGGAGATGTATCGTAAGGAAAAAATCAACCCTTTGGGCGGTTGCTTGCCGGTTGTCATTCAGATCCCAGTATTTATCGCCTTGTACTGGGTGCTATTGTCTTCGGTTGAGATGCGTGGAGCACCATGGATTTTGTGGATTCACGATCTTTCAGTTCCTGACCCGTACTACATCCTGCCAGTTGTTATGGCCGTATCCATGTTTGTGCAAACCAAACTTAACCCAACGCCGCCAGATCCGATCCAGGCAAAAGTAATGATGTATATGCCGATTGTTTTCTCGGTCATGTTCTTCTTTTTCCCTGCCGGTTTGGTTTTATATTGGGTTGTAAATAACCTGCTTTCAATCGCACAGCAGTGGCAAATTAATCAAATGATTGGAAATAAGCCAGCCAAGTAATTTGTGTGCGGCATAAAACGTTTGTAATGAATAGACGGCAATGATGACAAGAAAATTACCCATCATTGCCGTTGCCACTGCTCCAGGCAGGGCTGGGGTCGGCGTAGTTCGCATTAGCGGACAAAACTTGAGCAGTTTTGCAAGCGCCCTCTTTCAAAAAAAACTTTCTCCAAGGCAGGCAAGCCTATTAACGTTGTGCGATGAACATGGCCAGGCCATTGATCAGCTCATTGCTATTTACTTTGTAGGCCCAGCCTCTTTTACGGGCGAGGATGTTTTAGAGCTTCAGTGTCACGGAGGCCCACAACTTCTTGAGTTGGTGGTGAAGCGCTGTCTCGAGTTAGGAAAAAACGAAGGGCTTGTCATTGCAGAGCCAGGAGAGTTCACTCTGCGCGCTTATTTAAATAACAAGATCGACTTAACCCAGGCGGAGGCGATTGCAGATTTAATTGATGCCCAAAGTGAGGCAGCAGTGCGCAGCGCAGCTCGTTCTTTACAGGGCGTCTTCTCTGATGACATTAACAGTTTGATTGAAGAAATTACTCAGCTCAGAATATTGGTTGAGTCGACCCTAGATTTTCCCGAAGAAGAAATTGAATTTTTGGAAAATGCCCAAGCACGACAGCGCTTAGCCGCCGTAAAAGAAAAGCTAGAAGCTTTGCGTGCAGGCGCTAAGCAGGGAAAAATTTTGCGGGATGGTATTCAGCTGGTTTTGGTTGGAGCACCCAATGTTGGAAAAAGTTCCCTACTCAATCGCCTGGCCGGTGAAGAGGTGGCAATTGTTACGTCTATCGCCGGCACTACCCGAGACCGGGTTAAAGAAAGCATCACTATTGAGGGTGTGCCAATGCACATTATTGATACTGCTGGTTTGCGCGAGACAGCAGATATCGTGGAGGCAAAAGGCATAGAAAGATCTTGGGATGCTATTCGCTTGGCCGATTTGGTGATTTTTTTGACTGATGCACAGTCGGCCCCCCAGCAAGATGACTTAAGGGCTCAGATTTTGAAGGAGCTACCCACTAAATGCGCAGTTCTAGAGCTCATTAATAAGGCAGACCTACTCCATGAGTCCACTGCAGCAGTGCAAAGTGAAGCCTTGTTGGTTTCTGCGAAAACGGGGGCTGGAATTGAGCAGCTAAAACAAAGGATTTTGGAGCTCGTTGGTTGGGCCGGCCCTCAAGAGGGGGCGATTTTGGCCCGGAGAAGGCACTTGGATTGTATTGAACGAGCGGCCGAACACATTGAGAGATCTGAGCAATTTGCTGCAAATGGCAACAATTCCCTTGAATTATTTGCAGAAGAGCTCTCTTTAGCCCAAAAACACCTCGGTGAAATTACCGGAAAGCTCCTCCCAGACGACCTTTTGGGGAAAATCTTCAGCCAATTTTGTATTGGCAAGTAAAGGGTTTTTGCTGGGTTGGTTTAATTCCCCAAATATGACCGAAATGTTAAAATCGAAGGATTAAAAATTCAATCTTTCATAGGAAAACAGATGACCTTAGCAACCAGCGACCAGATTAATGTAAATGCGCCAGCTTATGTAAAAAACCAGCGTTTAATCGAATGGGTTGGTGAAATTGCCGCTTTAACGAAGCCAGATGCTATTCGCTGGTGTGATGGTTCGCAGGCTGAGTATGACGAGCTGTGTGAGCTTCTGGTTAAGGCGGGGGTATTTAAGCGCCTCAACCCTGCTAAGCGCAAAAACTCATTTTTAGCCTTATCTGATCCTGAGGATGTAGCGCGTGTTGAAGACCGTACATTTATCTGCTCAGCAAAAAAAGATGATGCTGGTCCTACTAATAACTGGGTGGAGCCAAGCGAGATGCGCGCTACATTGAACCCATTATTTGATGGCTGTATGCGCGGCAGAACTATGTATGTGGTGCCATTTTCAATGGGCCCAATCGGTTCACCAATCGCCCACATTGGCGTTGAGTTGTCTGACAGCCCTTACGTTGCAATCAATATGCGTCTCATGACTCGCATGGGTAAGGCAGTTATCGATCAACTTGGCGCGGATGGCGAATTTGTTCCTTGCATTCATACCGTAGGCAAACCTTTGGCTGCTGGCGAAAAAGACGTCGCGTGGCCTAACAATAAGAACAAATATATTGTTCACTACCCAGAGACTCGTGAGATTTGGTCTTTTGGTTCGGGCTACGGCGGCAATGCTTTGTTGGGTAAAAAATGCTTTGCATTGCGCATCGCCTCCAATATGGGGCGTGATCAAGGTTGGCTGGCTGAGCACATGTTGATCTTAGGCGTCACCTCACCTGAGGGCAAGAAATACCACATCGCAGCTGCATTTCCATCCGCATGTGGAAAAACTAACTTCTCCATGATGATTCCTCCAAAGGGATTTGAGGGCTGGAAGGTAACCACCATTGGTGATGATATTGCTTGGATCAAGCCACGCAAAGATGCTGTGACAGGCAAGACCCGTTTATTTGCGATTAACCCAGAGTCCGGTTACTTCGGCGTAGCCCCTGGAACAAATCGTCAAACCAATCAAAACTGTATCGACTCTCTTAACCAAGATGTGATTTTTACTAACGTTGGCTTGACTGATGATGGCGATGTTTGGTGGGAAGGTTTGACAGAAACCCCACCGGCCCATTTGATCGATTGGCAGGGTAAAGATTGGACTCCTGCTGATGGAGCTGCTGGTCGTAAAGCCGCGCATCCAAACTCACGATTTACTGTTGCTGCAACTAATAACCCAGCAGTTGATCCTAATTGGGATGATCCTGCAGGCGTTCCAATTGATGCATTCTTGTTTGGTGGCCGTCGTTCAAATACCGTGCCGTTGGTTAGCGAAGCGCGTGATTGGGTTGAGGGTGTTTACATGGCTGCAACGTTGGGCTCAGAGACTACCGCAGCGATTACAGGACAAATCGGCGTTGTGCGTCGCGACCCATTTGCAATGATTGCATTTGCTGGCTACAACATGAGTGACTACTTCCAGCATTGGCTCAATATTGGTAAGAAGCTTGAAGCCGAAGGCGCAGTATTACCAAAGATCTATTGTGTGAACTGGTTCCGCAAGGATGAAAATGGCAAGTTTGTATGGCCTGGTTTTGGTGAGAACATGCGCGTCCTTTCTTGGATTTTGGGTCGTGCAGAAGGCAAAGCAAGTGGCAAAGAAACACCGTTTGGTATCACCCCTGAATACGACGATATGCATTGGGCCGGTCTCGATTATTCAACCGAGAAATTCAGCAAAGCAATTACTGTTGGAGTTGATGATTGGAAAAATGAACTCAAGCTGCATACAGAATTGTTCGAGCACCTTGGCGATCGTTTGCCAAAAGAGCTGAAAGAGACTCGTTCCAAAATCGAACAACGTTTGAATGCTTAAGCCGTCGAAGCCTATAGTAGCAAGCAAGTTTTTATCTAGATTTATTCAATGACCGAACCCCAACACCATGACATAGTGGTGATTGGGGCAGGCATTTGTGGAGCAACTATCGCAAATGAGTTGCTTGAACGCGGTAAAGCCGTTTGTATTATTGATGCCGCACCATCTCCAGCAACCGCCTGTTCAAGTCACGCTTATGCGATCGCACATCCGCATATTGGTAAAGGCTCTCCCCGTTTATTACGTCTAACGCGCATTGCATTTCTGCTTGCTGAGGCCCGCTGGAAAAATGTTTGGCAACAACATGGGATATTTCAGCCCACAAAAAAAGATAAGACGTTTGACCATATTGAAACCACAGAGTATTTACGCTCTTTGGGCCTTGATCAAAATATGGCTATTGCTATGGATGCTCAAGAAGCGGAAAAGCTTTGTGGCATTGCGCAAAGTGGTGTTTGGTTGTCGCGTGGTGCGGGCTTAAACTTACTTGAAGCAACTAAACAGTTGCTTCAAGATCACGAGCGCCTCACTTGCCTTTGGAATACGCATATTGCGCGCTTACAGGGGCATGGTAGTCAGTGGCATTTGTTTGATGCTTCAAACAAATGCATTCTTACAGCAAATAAAGTGGTTGTAGCATGCGCCCTGGATGCCAAGCCCTTAATGGCTAGTACTGGCGTTCGTTTGCCCTTAAGGCCAGTGCGCGGCCAGCTCAGTATTTTCTCGGTGCGAGCAGGAGATGCTTGGGTCGAAAAATTACCCAGTGTTGGCATCTCTGGAGACGGATATTGCTTGCCCGCAAAACAACTGAATGATGGTAGCTATCAGTGGATAGTGGGCTCAAGTTTTGATGAAGGCGAAGCAGATATTGCCCCAAGAGAGGTAAGTGATGATTTCAATCGTGAGCAAGCTAGAGGTTTGGTGAATTACCCAGAAGGTGAGCTTCGCTCATTAGTAAAGGCTGGAGAATTTGTAGGTGTCCGATGCGTGGCTGGAGATCGCCTACCAATTATTGGCGCACTCACTCAGCGCCCAGGAATATTTTTGGCTACCGCTCTGGGATCTAGAGGAATTCTATGGTCGGCTCTAGCGGCTAAGCTGGTTACTGCTCAGCTACTAGAGGACGATTTTGCCTTGCTTGCACGTTTTGGTTTTGCGGCCGATTTAGTTGCCGCACTAGCCCCGGCTCGCTTCTTCGCTGGGGCCTTAGCCGCACCTTCAGCTTTGGGCGCTTTAGCTTCAAATTCAAAACCAATTTTGCCCGTTGAGTCTAAGGCTAAATAAGCCTTAAAGCCACGACCGGTGCGGTTGGATTTAAAGTTGGTCAGAAGATCTGTCTTGCCCTCTTTTAGCAACTTCTGAACCTGCTCAGCAGAAACTTCTTGCTGTAGCACCACTTTTCCAGTTTTGAAATCACAGGATTTACTTGGGCCTGTATTGTTTTCACAAACATAACGCATGCCGTCTTCATAAACTGCGCCAGAGCATTTTGGACAGACACCTAGCGCCTGACGACCCGTGAAATCTACGGCTTCAGTTTCGTCATCTTGTGTATTACCAAAATCAAATTCAAGCTTGAAGCCCGCATTTGGATAATCCTTATCGTCCTCTGGAATTTCACTTAACTTAATAATGGCGGCAAATGGACGCCCCATTTTGCTGCGGAATCCTTGCAGCGGTCCGATCGTTTTTTCACGCAATAACTCTTCAACTTCTGGATACTCAAACGCACGTCCACCAGGAGTTTTGCTAATCGTAAAGCCACACTTTTCACAAGCAAAGCGGCGATAGTTTTCTTTTACTGGACCCTTACAGTGCGGGCACGGCGTGGCCATTGTGGCGTAGTCACCGGGAATAGTATCGCTGTCATATTCTTTGGCACGCTTCACAATGCGCTGAGTCATCTGCGCGATTTCTTGCATGAAGGTATCGCGATTCATCTTGCCTTGCTCGATGAGTGACAGCTTGTTTTCCCAGCTACCCGTTAAGTCAGGGCGCGTTAACTCTTCAACATCCAGGCCACGCAATAAAGTCATTAACTGAAAAGCTTTTGCTGTTGGAATTAGTTCGCGCGCTTCACGCACAATGTATTTTTCAGCGAGCAATCCCTCGATAATGGCAGCGCGTGTTGCGGGAGTGCCTAAGCCTTTCTCAGCCATGGCTTCACGCATGTCATCATCATCAACCCACTTACCAGCGCTCTCCATCGCGGAAAGTAAAGTGGCTTCCGTATAGCGTGCAGGTGGCTTGGTTTTTAGGGGTACGGCCGCAATAGACTCGGTTTGTACTGCTTCACCTTCACGGACTGCAACTAGCTCATCATCTGATTGGGTGGATTTACCGTAAACCGTTAACCAACCAGGACTTACAAGAACGCGCCCCTCTGTTTTGAAGTGGTGTCCAGATACTTCGGTAATACGGGTGGTGACGCGGAACTCTGCGGCAGGATAAAACACCGCCAAGAAGCGACGCACAACCAAATCATAGAGCTTAGCCTCAGGCTCGCTTAAATTTTTTGGCGACTCTAATGTTGGAATGATCGCAAAGTGATCAGAAATTTTAGAGTTATCAAAAATCCGTTTATTTGGCTTGATCCAGCCATAACCCGCTTTAGCTTTTGGATCCTTGGGATCGCCCTGCATAATTTGTTTGGCAAAGGCCCGATAGTCTTGCGAATTATCGGCAAGATTTTCCATGGTTTGCTTAACAGTATCGAGGTAATCCTCAGGAAGTGCCTTTGCATCAGTACGTGGATAAGTTAATACTTTATGGCGCTCATATAAAGCCTGTGCAAGACCCAATGTATTTTTTGCAGAGAAGCCAAAGCGCGCATTTGCTTCACGCTGTAAGCTAGTTAGATCGAATAGTTGTGGGGCCAGCTGGGTTGCGGGCTTAGCTTCTTCAGTGACGTTAGCCTTTTTACCGCGGCATGCTGCAACAATGCTTTGCGCTGCTGCCTCACTCCATAAGCGGTTCTCACGCGCGTCAGGTTCCGCAACATCTTTTTTGAATTTTGGATCAAACCAGCGACCTTCATAGATGCCTGCCGCAGCGATAAATTCTGCCTTTACCTCCCAATAATCTTTGGAGATAAATTTACGAATCAACTCTTCGCGCTCCACCACAATAGAAAGGGTTGGTGTTTGCACACGCCCAACAGTTGTGAGAAAGAAGCCACCACTCTTGCTATTAAAAGCGGTCATCGCACGCGTACCATTGATGCCGACCAACCAGTCTGCTTCTGAGCGGCACCGCGCAGCATCCGCAAGCGGCTGCATATCTTCATCCGTACGCAAGTTGGTAAAGCCTTCGCGAATTGCTGCCGGCGTCATTGATTGAAGCCATAAGCGTTGTATAGATTGCGACGCTTTTGCATGCTGGGCAATTAAACGGAAAATGAGCTCACCTTCACGTCCCGCATCACACGCATTAATCAGTGCGGTGACGTCTTTGCGCTTAATGAGTTTTTGTAACACCTTGAGGCGCGACTCTGTTTTTGCAATTGGGCGTAAATCAAAATAAGGCGGCACTACGGGCAAATTAGCAAAAGACCATTTGCCACGCTTTACGTCAAATTCTTCGGGGGCGGCAATTTCTAATAAATGGCCAACCGCAGAAGAAATTAAGAATTCATCGCTCTCAAAATAATCCTCATATTTTGTGAAGCCTCCCAAGGCTTTGGCAATGTCATTGGCAACAGAAGGCTTCTCCGCGATGATGAGTGCTTTAGGGTGATCCCCAGAGGTAGTCTTGGAACTGCTTTTTTTGGTAGTTGCTTTAGTTGCCACGCTTTTTTGCCTAAATTTGAGCTAGAAATGATGATTTTTTAGGGTAAAACGGATGGCTAATTTAAATCAAAATCGGGTTTAGCCAATTCCATGCCCCTTTTTTATTATTAACCGATAAATTAGGAAAAGTCCAAAAACCCGTAATTTTGCCTTGTTTTAAGGGGGTCAAGACCTCGACTTTTTGAGGATAAACCCCCTTTTGGGCTATTTGGAGGGGGTTTTTTGTCTAAAAATGTAGCTCCTCAAGAACATCGTCTGGCCTAAAGACCAGCTTTGCCCCCTGCTGAATTAGTAGGTGGCAACCAGCAGAATGTGGGCTATTGATGGGTCCAGGAAGGGCAAATACCTCTCTTCCTAGGTCTGCAGCCAACCTAGCAGTGATGAGGGAGCCGGACTTTTTTGCAGCCTCGATCACGACCACGCCAAGCGCTAGTGCCGCAATAATGCGATTTCGCCTTGGAAAATGAAACGCTCTTGGCCCCGCCCCCAAGGGAAGCTCGGATACCAAAAGTCCTTGCTTGCTGATGGTCTTAGATAGGGTGATGTTTTGACGGGGGTAGACAATGTCAATGCCTGTGCCCAATACCGCTGCAGTGAAGTGGTCGGGACCAAGTTCAAGCGTGGCTTGGTGGGCAGCGCTATCTACCCCCTTTGCCAACCCAGAAACGATCATCAGGCCCGTTTTTGAGAGCGCCTGAGCAAATAGATATGCATTTTTTAAGCCGTCTAGGCTGGCACTTCTAGAGCCTACGATAGCAATCATCGGCATCTTTAGAAGTTGGATATCGCCATATATATAGAGCGAGGCTGGGGGGTCGTATAAATCTCGGAGACGGGATGGATAGTCAGGGCTTCCATAATCGATTCGGGAAATCGGGCTTGTTGCGTATGTTGTCTGCATAAACCAATTTTGTTCTTTAGGGGAATTGCAACAATCAGGACAGATGGATAGCTCTGTTAGATAATTCCTACATGGCTCTGTTAAATGTCCTTTGTTATCCAGACCCCCGCTTGCATAAGGTTGCCAAACCTGTAGCGCAGGTTGATGCGCGCATAAAAAAAATTGTTAGCGATATGGCGGAAACTATGTATGAAGCCCCTGGTGTCGGTTTAGCAGCAACCCAGGTAGATATTCATGAGCGCATTATTGTGATTGACGTTTCTGACGACCAAAATGAATTGATGGTTTTTATTAATCCAGAAATTATTTGGGCAAGTACTGAAACGAAATCTTGGCGTGAGGGCTGCTTATCTGTCCCAGAATTTTATGATGAGGTTGAAAGACCTTCTGAGATCCGCGTGAAGGCATTGGATATTGATGGCAAAGAATTTGAAACTGCGGCAGATGGTTTGTTGGCAGTTTGTTTACAGCATGAGTTAGATCATCTGCAGGGAAAAGTATTTGTTGAGTATTTATCAATACTAAAGCGAACCCGTATCTCACACAAAATGAAAAAGCGCGCTAAAGAATTAGTAGGCCAGCGCTAAGCGCACTAATGAAGATCGTCTTTGCTGGAACCCCTGAGTTTGCTGCGCAAGCGATGCGCGCGATCTACGATGCTGGCCATGAAATTGTTTTGGTCTTAACACAGCCCGATCGCCGCGCTGGTAGAGGAATGCATCTGCAGGCAAGCCCGGTTAAAGAGTTTGCTTTACAAAAAAATATTCCTGTATTGCAACCTGAGACCTTAAGGCGTAATAGTGCCGATCCGCAAAAACAGGCTCAGGCCCTAGAGGCCTATGAGTACTTATCCTCAATTGAGTTTGATGTCATGGTAGTGGTCGCGTATGGATTGATCTTGCCACAAGAAATTTTAGATATTAGCGAAAAACAGGGTAGGCATGGTAGTTTTAATATTCATGCTTCGTTGCTGCCGCGTTGGCGTGGCGCAGCACCGATTCAGCGTGCGATTGAATCGGGCGACTCCAAAACGGGTGTTTGTATTATGCAAATGGATGTCGGTCTAGATACTGGTGATACTGTTCTAGTTGCCGATCTTGAAATAGCTCCCGATGAAACAAGCGCCAGTTTGCACGATCGATTAGCGCAACTCGGCTCCAAGTTAATTGTCAATGTTTTGAATGATTTGCAGGGATGCAAAAATTTAGCCCGAGTATCCCAAGCAAAAGATGGCGTTACCTATGCTGAAAAAATACTGAAGAGCGAAGCAGAGATTGACTGGACACTTAACGCCAAAGAAATTGATCAGCGTATTCGTGCTTTCAATCCTTTTCCAGGGGCAAGTAGCTCCCTCAATGGCCTGGTGATGAAGTTTTGGAATTCAAGGCCTGCTGACACCAAGGCTGCGGGCTTAACTGGCAAGCCGGGTGATGTTCTAGGATTTAGTCATGAAGGCGTATATATTCAGTGTGGTGATGGGATTCTTGAGGTTTTAGAAATGCAAAAACCTGGGGGCAAAAAAACAGACGCCAAAACATGTAGCCAACCAGCAGATATTGGTAAACAACTGTTGCGCTTTAAAGCGAAGGAGTAGAAATGTTTAATTTTGCAAAGACTGCTGTTTTGATGGCAGCAATTACCGCGCTATTTATCGTGGTCGGCGGCATGTTGGGTGGCGAACAAGGAATGTTGTTGGCTTTACTTATGGCCCTTGGCATGAATTTTTTCAGCTATTGGTTTTCTGACACCATGGTGTTAAAGATGACGAATGCGCAGCAGGTAGATGAAAGATCTGCACCTCAGTTTTATGGCTTAGTCAAAGAGCTTGCGGAGAAGGCCGGACTACCAATGCCTAAAGTATTTTTGATTAACGAAGATGCACCTAATGCTTTTGCAACTGGGCGCAATCCAGAGAACGCCTCAGTTGCTGCAACAACCGGCATCTTGAAAATTCTCTCTAATCGTGAATTACGGGGAGTAATGGCTCATGAGTTGGCGCATGTGCGCCATCGCGATATTTTGATTTCGACTGTCGCTGCAACAATGGCTGGAGCTATCTCTGCGTTAGCTAACTTTGCTATGTTCTTTGGTGGCCGAGACGCTGAGGGCAGACCCAATAATCCGATAGCGAGTTTGATGGTTGCTATCCTGGCACCTATTGCTGCAAGCTTGATTCAGATGAGCATCTCGCGAGCGAGAGAGTATGAGGCCGATCGCGGTGGCGCAGAAATTAGTGCTGATCCAGAGGCGCTTGCACACGCATTAGAAAAAATTCATAGTTATGCCCAAGGCATTCCATTTCAGGCTGTCGAGCAGCACCCTGAGACTGCGCAAATGATGATTCTCAATCCCTTAAGTGCCGGCGGCCTTGCGCAACTTTTTTCAACCCATCCACCTACTGAAGAGCGGGTGGCACGCTTAATGAGTATGGCTAAAAACGGGATATATCCCGGAGCAAATTAATTTGACCGAACATAAAATACCACGCAGTCTCCCGCTTTCAGAAGCAATTACGATTGCTGCACAAGCGATTAGCGAGGTAATGAGTGGAAGATCGCTTACAGAGGTTTTGGATCAGCTTGATGCACATGAGCGCCCCATTGTTCAGAGTCTGAGCTTTGATGCTCTCCGTAAGTGGGTACGTTCCCATGAATTGATTAAGCAATTTATTCCAAAGACACCGCCTCCCGAAGTGGATCATTTATTAAGCGTTTCCATTGCTCTGTTTTTGCAAGACACAGCAGAGAGTAAAGGCTATCCAGCCCATACGATTGTTGATCAGGCGGTGAAGGCATGCGGTGAATATGGCCAAACCACGTATGCCAAAGGTTTAGTGAACGCAGTCTTGCGTAAGGTAAGCCTTTTACTTCAACCGCCAGAAGGCGAGAACCGTTTTCCACCTGATCCAATTCCAATGTATGTGCCTGCTTGGTGGCGAGCAAACTTAAAGCGCAATTACTCTAAGGTATGGCAATCCATTTTGTTTCAGCAGGCAAAGCGCGCCCCATTGATTTTGCGCGTAAACCAGAAGCAATATACGCGCGAGCAATATCAATCCTTATTGTCTGATGCTGGAATTTCATCTAAACCAATTCATGAATTAGCTGGTATTCAATTACCTTCGGCTCTTCTATTGCCTGAGGCAGTGCCTGTCTCGGACCTACCTGGTTTTTATAGTGGCGCCGTTTCTGTCCAAGATGCGGGAGCGCAACTTGCCGCAGTCTTATTGAATCCACAGGAGGGGGAGCTAGTGCTGGATGCTTGTGCTGCTCCTGGTGGAAAAACAGCGCATTTATTAGAGCTTGCAGATTGTTCAATGCGGGCACTAGAGTTAGACGGTGAGCGTATTGGAAAAATTGGAGGAAATTTAGATCGCCTTCGTTTGCATTCCGATAAGGTGAAAGTATTGCGTGGCGATGCCTCAAAAGCAGCATGGTGGGACGGTGCTCTGTTTGACAAGATTCTGCTGGATGCTCCCTGCTCAGCCTCAGGAATAGTATCTCGCCATCCTGATATTCCATTTCTGAGGCGCGAAGCAGATATCAAGGCTCTGCAAGAAAGACAGCGTGCGATTTTGAATCAAGCTTGGAAGATGCTTAAATCAGGAGGCACCCTCTTGTATGTAACCTGCTCCATATTTCCCGAAGAGGGGGAGGCACAGGCCGCCTGGTTTGCTGAGCAGCATGCCGATGCGGTACGATTAAGTGCTCTAGGTCAAATTTTACCTGGCGAGTTTAATGACGGTTTTTACTATGCTTTGTTTAAGAAAAATGGGCTATGAGCCAAAGAATTAAACAATTCACTTTTTTGTTCTTACTGGTGTTGGGTATTTTTTCAACAACTGTTAGTGCAGAAGGTATCAAAATTAAATCCTTTGAATTAGAGAAGGCGGATAACGACTGGCTTCTAAGCGCTACTTTTCAGATTGAGTTATCTCCCGGTTTAGAGGATGCTGTTCAAAAAGGGGTTGTTCTTTATTTTCAAACTGAGTTCGATTTAACTCGCTCTCGTTGGTATTGGTTTGATGAAAAGTCCGTGCTAGTGCAAAGGCAAACCCGCTTGTCCTATCAACCATTGACACAGCAGTATCGAATCGCCTCAGAAGGCTTTACCTTTTCCGCTAAAACGATTTCTGAAGCATTGCAAGCCGTTGGGAGCATTGGTGGATGGCGTGTCATTGATAACGCCCAACTAGATTCCAGCAGGTCTTATACGGCATCCCTGCGGATGAATTTGGATCTTAGTAAGTTACCAAAGCCATTTCAGGTGAACGCACTTAACAACCGCGATTGGAATGTATCGAGTGATTGGTATCGCTTTCCCTTTGCCTCAAACGGCCCCAATCTAATTAAGCGATGAGTCTGATTTCGACCCTGCTAGACGCTAGCTTTTTTACATCAAAAGCGTGGAGTAAAAAAGTGATTCCAATCACGATTGGGGTAATTGGCGTATTTGCTTTATTACTTCTGATTTTGCTGGCAATCGCTTCATCCAACACAGAATTTTTTGATAACTACTTTATTTGGTTATATGCAGCTAATATTGTGATTGGTGTCTGCCTTACTTTGGTTATTTTGATTTTGGTGGGCGTAATTGCTATACGCTGGTATCGAGGACACTTTGGTACGCGTTTAATAGCAAAGTTGGCAATGATTTTTGCTTTGGTCGGAATTGTTCCTGGCTTAATTCTGTATGGAGTTTCACTGCAGTTCGTTTCTCGCAGTATTGAAACCTGGTTTGACGTCAAAGTTGAGACCGCACTCAACTCTGGTTTAGAGTTAGGACGCGTTACTTTGCGAGTGGCACAAGACGAAATTTTGAGTGAAGGCAATTTTATTGCCGAGCAAATTGTACAGATGCCCTCAGGGACCACCACAGATCAAGTGGCCGTTGCTGTCATGAAGATTCGCAATCAATTCGGTATTCAAGAGGTTAGTCTTTTTAACCTACAGCGCAACTTGATTTTAACTAGTGAGTTAAAGCCAAAAAAATACTTTCCTGCACCGAGCGCTGATGTAGTTGCAGAAGCATTTAAAAAGAAGGGCATTACCTTTTTAGATCAAATTGAATTAGAGGATGGACAGCGTGGTTATCGAATCAGGGCGATTGTGCCGATTGTGCGAAAAAAACCGATTCAAAACAGAGTAGATTCTGGCAAAGATACGGAAGATAAATATTTTTTGCAGCTAGTGCGTTACATTCCAACCCCATTGGCTAAAAATATTTTTGCAGTGGAATCTGCATATAGCGAATATCAAGAGAAAGCCTTAGGGCGCACTGGTTTACGTAAGATGTTTGTTGGAACCTTAACCCTCACCCTTTTCTTTGCGGTATTTGTCGCTATTACGTTGGCACTGATGTTGGGCCGGCAGCTGGCTCGCCCACTTTTGATGCTTCTCAGGGGAACCCAAGCAGTTGCGCAGGGTGACTTGTCTCCTAAGCCAGAGCTTGATACGGGGGATGAGCTAGGCATGCTGACACGACAATTTAATGTCATGACGAGGCAGTTAGCTGATACCCGCACCTCCCTACAAGAGTCCAAGGCATTCTTGGAGCGTGTGCTGGGGAGTCTTACTGCCGGAGTATGTATCTTTGATAGAAGTTACAACGTTGTTTCCAGTAATGCGGGCGCAGATAGAATTTTTGGCCAAGATCTTACTCATCTTGATGGCAAGCCTCTCAGCAGCAACCCAGCCCTTCTGGAGTTTGAAGAGGCCATTAGAGAAGGTTTTGCAACCATGAAGCTTGCGGTGACTGGCGAAGGTGGCACAGAGCAAAAGCCCGCACAGACTAACGCGCCAGTCTGGCAAAAACAAATTCAGCTACACAGCACCAATGAGTTCGAAAATGAACTGGGCGTGACTCTCTTTGTGCGTGGCACGGAGCTTACTGGCGACTTGCGTATGGTGGTCTTTGACGATATTACTGATGTAGTTAGCGCACAAAGATCGATTGCTTGGAGTGAGGTGGCAAGACGTCTTGCCCATGAAATTAAAAATCCTCTCACGCCAATTCAGCTTTCAGCCGAAAGACTGCAGCATAAGCTTGCTGGTAAGTTGAGTCCGGAGCAAGAAGAAATGATGAATCGTAGTACTGAAATGATTATTGGTCAGGTGCAGGCGATGAAAGAAATGGTGAATGATTTCAGAGATTTTGCAAAGACACCAACACCACAACTAAAGCCGGTTTCAATTAATACGCTTATTTCTGAAATTTTGGGTCTTTATGAAGGCAGCCCCTTACGTATCCAGCTAGATCCAAATTGCCCACAAATCATGGGCGACCCTACTCAGTTACGGCAGGTCATTCATAACTTGCTACAAAATGCGCAAGATGCGACTTTAGAGGGGCCGCACCCTGACAGCCCAGTTGAGGTTAAAACAGAGTTAGCGCCTTATGGCGAGCACAATGGGATTGTTCAAAATGCTGTGCGATTATCAATAAGTGATAGTGGAGTTGGATTTACAGCTAAGATATTGGCAAGAGCCTTTGAGCCTTATGTAACAACTAAGAGCAAAGGCACGGGATTAGGTTTGGCGGTGGTTAAGAAAATTATTGATGATCATTCTGCCAAAATTGAAATTCGGAACCGTATGCAGGACGAAGAAGTGATTGGTGCGCAAGTGTCAATATTGTTTATGAATCTAGCAAAAGAGGCAGTCTAAGCATGGCTAGTATTTTGGTTGTTGATGATGAGATGGGAATTCGTGAGCTTCTCCATGAGATTCTTACCGATGAAGGCCATACTGTATACGCTGCAGAGAGCGCTATTCAGGCGCGCACTATCCGTGAGCAGATGCGTCCTGATTTAGTCTTATTAGATATTTGGATGCCTGATACGGATGGTATTACGTTGTTAAAAGAGTGGTCCAATACGGGACAACTCACTATGCCAGTCGTCATGATGTCTGGTCATGCAACGATTGATACTGCTGTCGAGGCTACGCGTATTGGTGCGCTCAACTTTTTAGAAAAACCAATTGCCCTACAAAAGCTTTTGAAGACAGTCACTAAAGCTTTAGAGAGTTCCCCTAGGTATATAGAGCCAGAACAAGAGCGAGTCGTGCAGTCAAACTCAAGTGCGATGGCCGTACCAAAGCAATCTCCCACTGAACCAGCAAATACGACGGCTGATGGAGATTACATAAGCGGAATAGCAAAAACCTATTTTGATCTCCCCCTGAGAGAAGCAAGAGATTTGTTCGAGAAGGCATATTTTGAACATCAAATGCAAATCATGGGCGGCAGCATGACCAAGATTTCAGAGTACACCGGACTAGAGAGAACGCATCTGTATCGTAAGCTGAAGGCCCTGGGAATTGATACCTCCCGCAATAAAGGCGAAAGCTAAGCCTTCATTTAGTAAAGACAGCCTAAGAATCTTCATAGAACTACAGCTTCTGCAGATCATTTGAAAGCATTTTTTCTAAGTTCAATGGTTAATTAATGCCTAAATGATTGAGTCGGCTAAGCTAGTGAAGAGCGCAAAGATATCGGTTGATTAGAAAATAAGAAAGGTTTAATTCGTTGAAAATTTTTGTTGCTTTATTGGTCTTGGCGATCTCGCAAATGACATTTGCAGCTTATCCAGAACGCTCTATTCGTTTAGTGGTGCCCTTTTCTACTGGCGGAACCTCGGAAATTATTGCTAGGTCAGTGGCTAATAGTCTTAGCACTAGTCTTGGGCAGTCTGTTTATGTCGAAAACAAACCAGGTGGAGCAGGCAATATAGCCATGGAAGAAGTCAAGCGTGCCAAACCAGATGGATATACCTTAATGCTTGGTCACGTTGGAACATTAGCGGTTAATCCCGCATTATTTGGTAAAAAATTACCGTACGATCCAAATGCAGACTTCGCCCCTGTTACTTTAATAGCAAAAGTGCCCAATGTAATTGCTGTGAGTGAAAAGAGCCCAAACAAGACGCTAGCTGATTTAGTGGCTGATGCAAAAAAGAATCCAGGAAAAATTAATTATGGCTCAGCTGGCAATGGCAGTGCGGGCCACTTGGCAATGGAGTACTTTTCTGCTGAAGCTGGTATTGATTTAGTTCATGTGCCCTACAAGGGGTCTGGACCAATGTTGACCGATCTTATTGGCGGCCAAATTCAAGCAACCTTTAATGGTTTGCCATCATTAATTGGGCAAATAAAAGGTAACGCGTTACGCCCTTTGGCGGTGGGCTCTGCTGAAAGATCAAAAGTTCTGCCAGATGTTCCCACCATATCGGAGTCAGGATATAAAGGTTTTGAAACCTCACAATGGTACGGAATTATTGTTCCCGCAGGAACACCAAGGCCGATTATTGATAGACTGCAGAGAGATATTGCTAAAGGTCTGAAGTCAAAAGAAGACTCAAAAAGGATGATTGAAGATGGAGCTGTTTTAGTTGGTGATACGCCTGCTCAATTTGGCGCTTTTATTAAATCTGAACAAGCTCGCTGGGCGAAAGTGGTAGAAAAAGCAAAGATTACTGTTGATTAGTTTTATAGCCAAGCAAGGGGCATTCAGATTGCCCTCAGGCCGCTATTCATCGCCCCTACCATTAAGCTGTGCAGAGCATTAAAGCTCGATAGTATTTACAGAGTTTTCCTAAGAGGTGGCTTCAGTAGCCATATTTAGACAGCTTCCCTGCAGTTTCATTTATAATTCCATGTCTTGGCCTGGTAGCTCAGTCGGTAGAGCAGAGGATTGAAAATCCTTGTGTCGGTGGTTCGATTCCGCCCCGGGCCACCAAGATTCAAAAAGAGAGCTTCTAGCTCTCTTTTTTCATTTCTACCCTAGTTGTTTGAGTCTAAGTTAAGCAACGATGTACCCACCTTAGTTATAGCGCCCTATGTCAGTGTTTAGAGCTTCTAATCTAAACACCAGGATGTCTAATCCTGTTCAACCGTTTCTGCTATTCAAGTGGTCTTGTTCGGGGCACCCTTTTCATGTAACGTCCTTTAAAAGGACATTTAATTAAGCGGCCTTTCTTGAATCACTATTAACTTAGGGGGAGCGAAGTATGTTTGGGTTTTTCAAGGAAATGGTTGTAATTGGCCAGGTTTCGAGTGGATTGGGAAAGTTGGT
Organism: Polynucleobacter meluiroseus; assembly: GCA_943372325.1. Lineage (GTDB taxonomy): Bacteria > Pseudomonadota > Gammaproteobacteria > Burkholderiales > Burkholderiaceae > Polynucleobacter > Polynucleobacter meluiroseus_I. The sequence goes on from CALRYF010000001.1 coordinate 56,803, forward strand.
AAAAATTTATTGTGGCCGAGACTTTCTTGCTGAGTTATCAACAAGGGATCGAAATTTATTGGCTGAAAGTACGCTTACTGCCGTTAAAAAACTTCACAATAAAAATATTACAGAGATTGATAGCGACACATTTGATGATTTAATCGTAGCTGGGTTTATGAACTTGGCTAGGCAAATGGGTCCCTCAAATGCTATTGACCATCAGTTTGTTCTAATCGGAATGATGGCCTACATTAATGAAGCAATTTCTAAGCAAGCAAACATTTCTCCAATATTATTAAAAGAAGCAAAATCATATTTAGAGCTCTATGCTCCTTCTTAGTATGGCTATATGCATCGAACTTCGGGAGTACTTTTGGTGCGTGAATTTGAAAGCCTTTTAAAAAACTAGACTAAGGGTTGAAATGAGTGCATTAACAATAGGAACTGTATATAGATATTCCAGCTCAAATCCTGTAGATACTCCGTCCATTGATGGGCTGCCAAACTTACTTTTTCACACATATACACAAGGTGAAAATAAGGCGCTATTAGAGGCAGGCATTAATGCAATACGAGCAGTGAAAACGGCAGATGGGCCTAGAACGCCTGCAATTTTGATTTCAAGCAGTACTCATAAGCAAGGTTCAAAGGAGACGCCTTGGCAAGATGAATTTGATGTCGACAATGGGTACATAAAGTATTTCGGTGATAACAAATCAATTTCTGATCCATCTAAGGCGCCTGGTAATGCGTACATCTTGGAACAGTTCGTTCTTCATAGGAGCAATGATTACGAAAGTCGATTGAAGGCCGTTCCATTTATTTTCTTTAAAAGTATTAAGGTTGGTGAGCGTGTTAAAGGCAATAGAGTTTTTCAAGGCGTTGGGTTACTCAATTCTGCTGAGCTGGTAACGCAATATCAGAAAGACATTGGATACTTTACAAATTATGTGTTTGAGTTTGATGTACTGGATATGAGAAAAGATTTTGAGGTTTTTTCTTGGGACTGGATATCTGCTCGCCGTAATCCAAAGCTAACAAATTTAGAAGCGTTGAAACTTGCCCCAAAGAGCTGGCAATCATGGGTTGCCGAAGGGGAGATTTCGAGGGATAAATTAAAAAGACGCGTTCATAAAATTACTGCTGTGGGTAAACAAGACCAACTACCATCTCCAGGATCTCGGGAAGATAAGTGCCTGGCAGAAATTTATAAATTTTATGACGGCCGCAAACATCACTTTGAGCTCTTATCATCTAAGGTCGTTGCAAACATAATTAGACAAAGTGGTGGCAGTTATAAAGAGGGATGGATCACCCAGGGATCGGGAGATGGCGGGATAGATTTTGTGGGTCGCATCGACTTGGGATCAGGATTCTCTAAGGTTGAGGTTATTGTGCTTGGGCAAGCAAAATGTGAGGCTTATTCGACACCAACAAATGGAGTTCATTTAGCGAGAACGGTAGCCAGGCTGAAAAGAGGCTGGATTGGTGCTTACGTAACAACATCATTTTTTTCAGAAAAGAGCCAACTGGAAATTAGTGATGATAGTTATCCGCTTATCACTGTAAATGGGCTTGAATTGGCAAAGGAAACTTTGAAGCTCGTTGAATTGACGGGCTCCTCCTCCGTGATTGATTTTCTGGAGAGTCTCGACAAAACATATTCTGACTATATTCAGAAGAAGAGGCCAGAAGATATTTTGGACAGATAATGAACTGTCCTTTAAAAGGACGGTTTTTCGTAGGTTATCTTCTAACAAATCCAACATATTCATAATCGAAGTGCTCCTCGAAGCCATTGCCAACAATGTCTATTAACTTATCTTCGATGAATATTTTTTCTTTGCTTGGAATGTGCGTTAAGTGATCGCTAGATAAAACAATCATAGGCAGCTTAAATGAGTTATTCATATAGGTATCAAATTTAGCTTTTGGAGCTATAACACTACGGTCGAGAGCAATTAGAAAGGCGAGATCAAAATAGCTCTCACCCTTCTTTCGTTTCAGAAGAGAGCCCTCCATCAAATACTGAAAGCTTTCTAGGAAGGTAAACTCAAAAGAACAATTCCAGTCTATTGCTCTTTTGTTTAGTATTTCTTCAAATTGAGTCGGAAGTAGACTCCCAAAGCGAATCTCAATTTTTGGCATATGCTAAGTAAATTTAGATATTTCTCATAAAGTCGCTTTTGGTTGGCTCTGATTCATTTGTGTACTTAAGGAGCTCACACGCAATGCGAACCTTGGAATGACCTACAGACGCAGGTCTGACCGAACGGGGTAGCGATGTAATTTCTATTGGATCTTCAACAATTGCACCCCTCGCAAAGTTATCGCCTATTAGATAAACCTTTGTTGTCTCAATAGTTTGGTTGAAGCAATCAATAGTTTCGGTTAGCACCTCAGATTTGTATTGCACGATGGACTCATCATTTTTATTTGATTGTGGCTGTGAGTAATTTCTCATGGAAACAACGGTAATGGTCATATCTGTATTACGAACAACCTTTGACTTGTCTATATATTCAGAAAAGTCATCAGCGGAAGCCACCTTTTCCCATTTCGCGGCAAACAGACTTGGGGACTTTACGTAAACAACATCGGGATCGTTGGGAAAGGCAAGTTGAAGCGCTCCATATGCCATAAAAGGCATTGCACATATTGATCCAATTGTTAGGAAGATGGTTTTATACATTTAATTTTCAATCCATGGTTAATGAACTGCAAGCTCGACTGGTTTTTCTGCCGCCGTTAGTTTATGAACTAGATATTCTTTGGTAGTTGTGGCATTGATTAAATATTCATCAAAATAGTCAGGCTTGCCCTCTGAATTTTCATGGTGTAGAAAGCATAGGCTATAACTTAGGTTGTCTGCATCTTCCCCGTGCACCAAATAAGTTTCAGATTCATTATGGTCAACAACCCTTAGACCCCTAACAAACTTAGGCATATCTTTATCGGCAAAATTAATATCTAAACGATCAACATCAAATCTTTTGCTTCGATAAATGTTCAAAATGATGAATCGATAACCTTCAATATATGTGTAGTCGCGCATACCCTCCCCCTCACTTAACCCTTACTGGATTGAACTTAAAATAGCTATTGAAAAACTCTTTCCTCGTATTTGCTTGATATATCTGGGTGGAGTCCATCTCATTCAAGCTGATCACTTTCATTACATGCTTATCAAAAGTCTTCATTCTTGGTAGTCCAATAATTCTGGCGATATCAACGGCACTACGGAGCAAAATCGGCTCAGGATTGACGGACGTCAAAATGAAGGCGGCAAGCAGAGAAAGAATCATTTTTTAGATGGGGTGTAGCCAATGCGATTGCCGCTGTTGTCAAAGTAGTTGGTTACGCCACTTGGGGCTTTCACCTCATAACCAATCCTATTGCCAGTATTGTCATAAACGCCATTTGTTGAGCTCGCGTTATAGGGACTGTTATCCATGTTGTATGGACTATTGCGCATGTTGTAAGGTGAGTTATCCATGTTGTAGGGGCTGTTCTGCATGTTGTAAGGTGAATTATTTAGGTTATATGTCTGTCCATAGGCGCTACATATGGGCATTGCAATCAGAAAAAAGTATAATAATTTCATGGAGTTATCCTTGTTATATATCAAAAATATAGCTAAAATATTTCGTAATTAAATGTAATTTATGTGATATATTATCAACATATATCAGATTTGTAGCAACTGCAAGGAGAAAAAAGTGACTAAAGATGCAGAAAAATATGAGAAATTTGAGCGTTTAGCTCAAAAACGCGTATCAGAAGCTATGAACCGTATTCGTCTGATTGGAAATTTGAGTGATACGAGGAACTATTCTTATAGCGAGGAGCACGTAAAAGAGATGTTTGATGCCTTGGAGTCTGAAATGCGAAATGCCAAACAAAGATATAAATCTGGCACAGCAGAGAGTCAGGCCGCTTTTACATTTAAAAGCAAGTCCAAAAAATAAAAAAGCAGTAATAGAAAAGGCAATTTAAATGTATCGACATGTCGCACTTTTTGCAGGGTTAGGTGGTTTTGTCCTAGCCGCCAAAAGAACTGGAATAAAAACCGTCTTCATTAATGAAATGGATGAGGCGTGCTGTCTTACCCTTAACCACAACTTTCCTGATTCAACCGTCTATATGAAAGATGTGAGGGACGTCCATCCCGCAGACTTTCCAGAGCTAAACGAGCCAATAGATATTTTGTCAGCAGGATTTCCATGCCAATCATTTTCTGTTGCTGGGGATAACCTGGGATTTGAAGATGAACGAGGAAAGCTGTTTTTTGAAATACCTAGAATCTGTGGGGAGCTACCAGCGCCTCCCAAGGTTCTACTGCTTGAGAATGTTCCAAATTTAAAGTTGTTTGATGGCGGTGCGCGCCTAAGGGTTGTTATTAATGAGCTTAGAAAGGCTGGCTATTGGGTAAGCATTAATAACGCACAAATTATGGATAGTTATGAGATTGGCAATACAGCACAAAGACGCGAGAGGCTATTCATAGTTGCAACACATTCAAGTTATTATAAAAAGAATAAGTTTATCTTCCCGTCGCCAAAGAAAGAAAAGAAGAATTTATGGAAGTACATAAACAAAGAAGTAAAAAATGAAGCAAGACTCTATCTAGATGAAGAGAACAAATACGCAAGAATGATTAGAAGAAATTCTGAATTAGATGGAACTAATCGGTTATTTCAAATCAGAAGAGTAGATGCAAGATCCTGTCCAGAAAATGTATGTCCGACTTTAACCGCAAATATGGGCGGCGGCGGACATAATGTGCCGTTTTTAGTAGATGAATTTGGAGTTAGAAGATTAAGCGTTGAAGAGTTGATGAGTTTGCAATGTATTGATAAGCAAGAATTTCAATTCCCGTCGGGGGTATCGGAGGGATCCAAGCTATCAATGATTGGAAACGCAATTTGTACGGATGTAGCGGAAGAAATTTTTAAAAAAATAATTGAAACAATCTTAGAGGAAGAAAATGTCAAAGGCGAAATGGTACTTTCCTAATAATGGGGGTGGTCTGGCCGCTGGGTTTAATGACTCAGGGATAGATACTTTTAAGGGGCATAGACTTTCCTCCCTCGTTAGAGAAATTGTTCAAAACAGTCTAGATGCAGGCTTAATGAAGACCGAGCCAGTTACTGTTGCGTTCAATATAGTTAGCTTGGATAAAAAGGATGTACCAGAAGTTTCTCAACTTGAGGAGCATTTGGTGCTTGCTAAAGCAACAGCAAAAAAACAAAACTTAGATCCTGCCGTAGATTTTTATGATCGCGCTATTGGACTGATCAAAGATGAAGCAAAAATTAACTTTTTATGTATCCATGACAGCAATACAACTGGGTTAACTGGCCCGATAGCAGGGCCGAATGGAGCATGGTTTGCGTTAACAAAAGGGGCGGGCCTAAGTCAGAAAACATCAGCATCCTCGCTAGGGTCATTTGGCCATGGATCAAAGGCGCCTTTTGCAAACAGTAATGTTCGCTCCCTCTTTTATTTGACAAAGATTGAGCAAAATAACAAGAAAGAATTCAGATTCCAAGGAAAGAGCATTCTCCAGTCATACAGTAGAAGTGAATATGAAATGACTCAAGGAACTGGCTTTTATGGAATACAAGAGGGTTGTCGGCCCTTAGATAGCGCCGATATTCCTCAGTGGGCGATCGACATTAGAGAAAAATTCTCTAATGCAACTGGAACAAGCATCTATGTGCCACACACTATTTTTGAATTGTCATCCTATCCATCAATCGTTATTACAGCAATAGCAAATTTTTTCTATGCAATTCGCAAAGGAAGTTTGATTGTAAAGATTGGAGAAAATGACGAATTAAATTCTCAGAACATAGAGGAAAAATACCACTATTACAAAGATAGGCTTGATCAAGAATTTAATGAGGTGGACAAAGATTATCTTATTGAGTGTTTTCAGGCTATTGAGACTGTAGTTAATTCCACTCACAAAGGCGAACAGCAGATACCAAATTTTGGAAGAATTGATTGGTATATAAGGATGAACGAGGAGGTTGAGACTCGTTCAGTTGCAATTGCACGTGAAAATGGAATGCTAATTACTAGAGCCGCGCCATCATTACAAAGATTTCCCAATCTGAAGCATTTTGATCTTTTTGTGTGTGTCACAGGCGAAGGATCGGAAACACTTAAAACCATTGAAAATCCTGAGCATAATAATTTCGCTTTTGATCGAATTGATAATTTACAAAAGAGAAAATCTGCGAAAAAGAAATACGATGCATTCGCGAAAGCAGTAAGAGAGCTACTGTCTAGGTTTGCAGAATACTCTTCATCCGATCGAGTTACAGTTGATGAGCTTCAAGACTTATTTTCTGAGATTTCCGAAAATCCAGATGAAGGCAAAGGCGCATTAGAGCGAGGCCCGCAAATTCAGATTGCAAATGGAAATTACTCATTTAAGCCAAAGCCAACGCCATCAGATAAACCAAAGCCCGGCGATGGTCCACCGGATGAATTGGGTGGTAGAGGTGCGAGGGGCGGAGAGAAAAAACAAAAACGTAAGGGCGGCGGAATACCGGACCCTAAAGGTGGAAAGCCAATCATTGGACCATCAGCCCCAACACACGGCGGGTTGCCAAAGAATTTCTTGAAGTTGGAAAACTTAAGAATGAGAGCAACTGGAAAAAATCAAGCATACGTTTATTTTGATTCACCTCTTACAGGCTTAGCATCAATTCGCTTTAAAAAATCAGGTGAAATTGGTAGTGAGCCAATCAGTCTAATAGTGAACGACAAGCCAGCAACAGCGGTTGACGTTGAGTTGGTAAGCGGGCAAAGAGAGTACGTATTAGTAACCTTTGCAGACAAGACAGTAGATTTTGCAATTGAGGCAGAGGCACATGAAATCAATAATTAAGGCATTTCCATACCCAATTTTGGGGCGAGGCGATGATTACCTCGACTCCGAATTTCAATCAACGATGGATACCAGAAAAGATATGGTGGGGGCAGATGAGCACGTCTTCCTTGATTACAGCTTTCTTTTGTCTAATGAAGATATTTCTAAATTAGTTGCAACTAAAAAAGCATCATATGCAATTGACGTTCATTGCTCAGATACTTTATTTAGAAAAGTCTATTTGGTTGGAGATAACGGCGCTATTGAGTTTGAAACTGGACAACTTTATGGAAAGGTTACATTCACTCCATTGGTAATTGTTTCAGAGCAAATTAATAGCTTTCAATCAGATGATTTGAATGAAGAGTTTGGAGAGGAGCCCTTTAGTTTGTTAGTTGGCGACATCATGGCAATTGATGATCCTCAAATCAGATACATTGAATTTGACAAACTTCAGTTTGAGTCTCTGGTTAAGGTTGTAACTTCTTACGAAATACCTGAAGAAACATATAGATTTAGCCTTGAGCAAGACATGATTATTATTTTGATGGGTAAAAAGTTTAGGCATGTCTGGGATATATATAGAGAGGAGCGCGATAAGGCGCCAATGTTAGCTATGTCTGTATATAAAGATTGCATCCATGCGGCCTTGGAGTACATCATAAAAAATGAAGAGTCTGACGGCTTTAAGTGGGTTAGAGCTCTGAAGTTAAAGCTCGAAACATTAGGTAGGCATATTAGCGAAGAGAGCGACTTTAACGAGTTGTGTATGCATTCCCAACAATTAGTTGCCAAGATCGGCGTACAGAGGTTAATGAAAAATGTCGGATAATTTTTATAGCGTCTTGAAAAGCGAAAGCGTTCAGAAACTCAAGCGATCAATTTTGGCAAAACCAAGTCTAATGGAAATGCCATATGACGATCTTTGCGATGAACTACATTTATCCTCAGTCTCAACTAACTATAAGGTCAATCCAGACATCGCTTTGGTGATGCCAAAAGGAGCAACCCAAGAGTTAAATGGGGATGCGGAAAATTGCAAATTAATTTTAAAAATTCTCCCCGAGTTAACGCCGGCACAAGCAACCGACGAAAGACTATGGGTAACCTTATGTTTTTCAGAATTTAGAGACTATTCAAATGAAAGATGGCCTTTTAGATCTTCTGAAGAGGGTAAGTTACAGAATCACATATCTAATCACTGGTTTGCAAGTGGTGTTCGAGGTCGAATGAGGGATAACGCCGTATCAAGATTATGGTGGATGGGCTACATGGCTAAAAATATTCCTGAATTTTCATTAGAAAAGGTCTTCGATATTTTATTTTTTAATAGTGACTATCGTTCATCTTTATTGGAGAGAAACAGTACTGCTAATGCGATCAATGTAACCACTGCTATTTTAAAAATTACCGATGAGGCATATACATCTGGAACACCATTCAAGCGGGATAGTTTCAGAAACTTTATGAGCAAAGTGGATACATTGGGCGGAAGATCAAATCTTGCATCAATGGATGTAAATTCATTGATAAAAGTACTGAAGCCAATTTATAAAGAGGCATATACAGTTAAAGCCGAATAAATGTAGTCGATGTCTAAAGAAACGTCCTTTAAAAGGACGTTTCTTATTCAGGTTGTCCAAGCAAAAGTCTGAAAATAAAATAGCTGTATGACAACATCACGCCACCCTCAAAGTGACCAAGGTAATCAAAGTACCTGAAAGTCATCTAGAAATAATCTCCTCACCCCAGCAAGAACCACAACCCACAGCCTTAAGCCAGCTTAAATATGCCGAGCCTACAGAGCTTTACTTACGTGATGGGGAAGTGGTTATTCACCGCAGACCCGGAAGCCCACTTTGGCATTGCCGCTTTAGACTGCAAGATGGCTCATGGCATCGTCAGACCACCCGCCAAGCCAGTATTGAGCACGCAGTACGAATGGCTTGCGATCTTTATGATGAAACAAGATTTCGCCAAAGACTGGGGCTTGCACAAAAGTCGCCCACGTTTGCAGAAATTGCACACGCCACCCTCTACTCAATGCGGCAGGACTTGGATGTGGGTATAGGCAAAAGTGTCTATGGTAGCTATATCACCTGTATTGAGAAATACTTTCTCCCTTACTTTCAGGATAAAAGACTAGAAGAAATAACTTATACAGATGTGCATGAGTTTGAAGTTTGGCGAAACAGACAAATGAACAAGGTGCCCAGAGCCAGCACCTTAATGAACTTTGCCAGTGCTTGGACGAAGTTACAGCTGGTGGCTATTAGCAAGGGTTGGATCAGCGAACGAGTAGCTATTCCCAAACTAACAGCTAGAGGGCAGAAAGGTAAAACTCGTCCAGCATTTACACGTGAAGAGATTGATCGCTTGTTGGAGTTTATGGAGCCATGGATTAAGCAAGGCAGATTAGAGATTGAGCATGAGACTCGCCCTTTACTGCGCGACTATGTGGAGATGCTCCTCTATACAGGCATGCGGCATGGCACTGAGGCACTGAATATCTGCTGGAATAATATTGAGTGGCACACCCAAGGCGATAAGAAATACCTACGTATATGGGTGGATGGCAAGACTGGTGGGCGTTGGCTAATTGCTAAACACAAGGCAGTAGATGTTCTTAAGCGATTACACAGTAGGCAAAAAGCTGTATATGACATTCCCTTTGACCGATTATTTGAAACACGTTGCCCAGAGCGGATATTTGTATTTACTAACGGTCATCAGCCTATGCGGATTGATGGTGCGTTTAAGCGATTAATGCGAGATAGTGGCTTGGGGTTAAGTCACGACGGACAGATGCGTACTTTATATTCATTGCGTCATACCTACGCTACCTTAGAGCTACTGGAGAATAAGACAGACATTCACACGCTATCTAAGCAGATGGGTAATAGTGCCGCCATGATTGATCGTCACTACAGCAAATTGACGGCAACAATGGCGGCGGATAGATTGGCTTAATAAATCACATTAGGTGGCGGTTGTTGACTTTTGCGTCTAGCCAAGCGCCCCACGTTATGAAACAAGTTTCTAAATGATCCATTAGCAGCAGAAATGGTTGGTAACAAATCTTCGTCGCTCATAACAACGCCCATGTCGCTGATTAATTTTTTAACTAACGGCAAATAATCACTAACTGCAGCCGCATTCATTTCAACTAACACACAGCGATCCTTCAAGCCTTTATCAAGCTCAGAGATATTGTTGGTAGTGAGTATGAAAATGGCCCTATTAGTATTAAGTGCCGACTTAAGACTTTGCTGCGCCAATTTGGTCAGGTTATCGACTTCATCCAAAACAAAGTAGTGCAGGCCGCTGGCATTGAAAGAAGTTTTGCTTAACACCCTTTCAATTAGCGACATCACTTGCGGACCATTGAATCCTTGCTGGCACCCAATAAAATCAGCTTCAATAGCTAAGTCTTCATCAGCTTTACCTTTTTCAATTGCGTTAGGCAGCAGATTGGCCAGTGTGGTTTTGCCTGTGCCATAGACCCCATACAGAAGAATGGCTGATTTGCCGCAGCAAGGTAGCGCTTCGGCACCATTGACAATATCTTCGATTCGCAAACGACTCTCAGGGTTGCCCCAGATGATGTCATTAATTGTTTTGGGTTCATATTTAGAATCCTTTCTAATTAACATGATGTTTCCTTTCTTGTTTGTGGGGGTGCTCATAACACCCCCTGCGGTTTATTAGGCTTGTTGGGCAACAGCGCCGTCAGCATCATTTGCTGCATTAACTTCGGCTTTTGCTTTGGTAGTAATTTCACGCTCAACTGCATACAGCGCAGCTAAAGCTGAATTCACCAAACCGCTCTGACGAAGGACTGCATAAACACCAAAGCCGCCATCAGCTTGCTGCTCTGCTAATAAGACGCAAGATTCACCAATGAAACTGGCATCAGCTATATGCGAGAGCAACTCTGATTTAGCAAAGCCTATCGGTGACTTGCCTACTAGACCACCTTTTGCAATAGCAGCCTTATCTTTCGGGCTTACATAATTGGCACTACGAGCAAGTGTGATTTCTTGTACGCCGCCGCGCTCTTCAATCCAAGCTGCTAGATTGATAGCCATAATGTCTTCCTTTTGAGCTTGGCGAAGCACTAAGGAGTAGGTGCTGATGCGACGACGATCTCGTGCACCAAAGACTGCACGTACTACACGAGTAACCAAAGGCAGATCTTGTTTATAAGCGTAGCCACGCTCTTTATAAAAAGCTTCTAAAGCGGCGCTACGTTGCTTGGCTTCTGAGATTGTTAGTTCGCCACAAAATGCCAAGCACTCAGCCAATACTGCATATAAAGATTGATTGCTGGTTCTATAGGCGCCTTGCTCCCATGTAATTCGGCTACTTTCCATGTTGGCTAGGGACTTAATAGGTCCAGTAGTTGCACTAACGGCTTGTGCGCTGTCCTTTAAAAGGACGTTTGTTGTAACAGGTGCTGCATTTAATAATGTGTTCATTTTTAACTCACTTTCGATAATAAAAAATATGACTGCTTGTTAAGAAATTTAACCGCTTGGCCATACATCTATTATCAAGATTTAGCCTATTTTTTCGATGTACAATTCAATTAATGTAATTTGAATGTTAAGAAAATGCTAAGAAGATTTCTCGCACAACACCCCACATTTGGAACAAAGAACAGGCCGCGTACTTTGTCCTATCAACAGCAAAGCCCGTACTACTGGTGGTGGGCTTACTTAAGGCGTAATAAAGACTATTTGGCGTGCTGTGAAAAGGGCGGCAAAGGAAAGTTCGCCAAACTCTATAAAGATTTTGGGGACGTAAGAGAAGATAACTTTAAGAAGTGGTGGATAGAAGGTGAGCGTGGTGGCAACCTCTTTGCAGAAACAACCAGCGCTATGAAGCTGACCTTATTAGATGACAAAGAGCAGTGGGACGAGTCATGGTCTCAAGACCAAGTACTTGTTATTGCTGTACCACTTACCTCTAGTAAAAGGTATTTGCAAAGTAGATTTGCTCGCATCCTAAAAGAGAAGCACACAGCAAAGCGTGGGCGTACTAAAAAGCTATTAGAAAAAAGTAACGCAGTATATCCGCTGGAGCGTAACTACACAATTGAGAATCTACGCAAGACACTTCAAGTCTATGACTTATATATGGAGCATAAAGATCAAAAGCCTAAAGTGCCTTTATGGAAGCTTGGAGAGCAATTGCGCCTAGTGCCTAGTGCAATGACCACTGACAAAATGACGGTGAACGAAAGACAAGTATTTAGAAACGTAATGGGCGCAAGCGTAAAGCGGTATATCACTAATGCCGAAAAGATCATTGCCAACGCTGCATTAGGTAGATTTCCGCTCAACAGTGGCGCCGTATAAAGATTGCTACACAAGCTCTACAGCAGCCTTAAGTTGACTTGGGTTGCTATATAGATAGGAAGCTGTTGTGCTGATATTTCTATGTCCAGCCAAACTCTTCAATATATGTATCGCAGTACCTTTGTTAGCTAATCCAGTTAAAAAGCTTCTTCTGCCACTGTGGCTACTGGCGCCATCTAATCCAACTGCACGATATAGATAAAAAAAGTATTGAGTTAATGAGTTGGCTGAGAATCCGGCCTGTTTTTGGGTATAGAACAAAGGCTTGGTGGGATCTTTAATACGAAGTACACGCAGGTACTGGCCAATCTCTTTTTGCATACGTTCATTTAGATAAACAGTACGGGCGTGTTTACCCTTCGTTTGCTCGGGCATTAAGCGCACTTCACCCTTAATAGTGCTGTCGCCGTTTAAAACGTCGTTTATGCGTAGCGCAGCAACTTCACCTACTCGCATACCCGCATAGTGCGTTAACAGCAACATAGCGCGATTACGTGCGCTGTGCCTGCGTGTAGCAACGTGATCTAAAACTCTGCGTAATTCTTGTGGATTTAAAACTCTAGCTTGTGACATACGTTCTCCCTAAAATGTAATAAATACAGAGTTACAGTATGTTTTCTTATGTTTGGTAAGAGCAACCGAAAATGGCTAAGAAAGAACCTTCCATAATTCAAAGACTTAGCTAGAAACATAATATTTTTAGTATTAGATTATGTTTTCGTGGCGAAAATGCCACGAACTTTTATGGTGTATTTATAAGCCCTGTAAGCTTTTTTATTTCGGGCCCCGCTACCCAAGCAAGCGACCGCACGAGATCGTTGCTTATAAGACTTGTTTGACTGCTAGAATTTATTTGACACAAATATCTGGAGTTCAAAATGCCACAACATCCTCAGTACAGTAATAGCCCTGAAAAAAATTTAGAAGACCTATTTAAGGTTCTAACAGATATGGAGCGGTTTGGATTTATCCATGAAGATATCTACCAGCCAATAGAAGCATTAATGTCAGATATGTATTCAGAGGTAGTTGCACGATTTCATCGCGCAGAAAATAGCTCTCTAGATGAGAGTGAGGATGGCATCGAGGAAAATGAAGAGTTCGAATCCTATGGAACGGTATCGGTTAGTGATATTTGGCAATACATTAATGAGTCTGAAAAAGAGCAATTTATTCAAGATTTTAGAAATGCAATTTCTATATGCATGTATGAAGATGGCAACTTGCTAACAATCGATAATAGGGGCTCTGACAGGCTCATTGAGCTACAAGACCTCGAATATTATCGAATGCACATCAATGAAAATGTTGATTTAGATACAGAAAAGAAATATGCAGACAGGTCAAGAACAGTATGGTTTCCATCTGATGTTTTGCCTACTAGAGTTGGTATTTACGAAGTAGCTAATGGCGATTACATGAGTCCTGTATTCGATGGATATGCATCATGGAATGGCAGTGGATGGTCTAGTAATAAAAAACTACTTAAGGATGCAATTGGAATCGCAAAAAATAAGAAGGAGCACTATAGTTGGCGAATGAGTGCATGGAGAGGCTTTACTGAGCAAGTGAAGTAGCTATATGGCGAATGCATTCGCCTGTGATTTCGCTTGTCGCTCATCACCTTTTTCTTCTTTTGATATTAGTTTGATTGATTTTCGCTAGATTCAACCTACACTGAGCCTTAAGCAACAGGCTCAGTAATAGAAAAGGACTTTCGCTGAGTTCTTTACTACACCACTATAGGCACAACCCGATTGGGTAAGGGCGGTTTCGCTGTCTCCTTTTATGTGCGGCCGTAAAACGCAACATGTACAAAAGCAATAAGTGGCTACCTTTGTACCGCTTGCAAGTATGCTGTGTGGGCAGAGCTTGCTCGTGATCCCGTAGTGTTTACTACGATCTTTGTGCTGAAATATTCTTGTGTCAATTAGTAAGCAACTCTAATGGCGTCCTGTAAAGGATGGTGACTACAAGTCTCTGCTACTGCTTCAGAATTTCCATCCCTGCGAACACCAATGTCCAGGTTTAGGGCGATATAACGAATGAGTATCGCTGCTCATATCAGTAGTGGTAAATGGCATGCAGAAAGTATCTGCTGTCAGAGTTATTTAGCGAAACCTAATAAAAGAAGAATAAAAGTGGCAAAAAATATTAGATCTTTGTGGCTTTTGGCAAAAAGAGGTTGTCCATCCAAAAACTCTGACAATAAATTAAGTGTGCCCATTAACTTATAGGAGAAAACAATGAGCACATTAAACAGTTTAAAAATGGTTAATTCAAAAAAGCCCACTGCCGTACCACCAGTACTGCATCGTCGTAATAAATTGGCTACCAAAGTTTGGGAGCAAATCCAGTTAGCCAAAGCTATCAAAGAAGGCGGCACCTTTACGGTGAAGAAATTCAAAACAGTGAAAGATATAACAGGTGCACGTAAAAACATTGAACATGAAAAGCGTATTCGTCAGTGGTGGTTCGTTGCTGCTGACGGCAAGGTATGTCTCAATATTCGCTATGGTGCCAAGATCATAGAATTTGCCAAAGGCAAAACTGCTGTAGAAGTAAATTCAGCAGATGATCTAATTAAGGCACTAGAGATTATTAAGACCGCCGTAGAAGCAGGTGAGCTTGATAGTCAAATCGAAGCTGCAAGTGGAGCTGTACGTGCAGGTTTTGGCCGTTGATGCTTTGTCCTTTAAAAGGACGTTTATATATGGGGCGCACCGCAAGGTAGCCCCATAGGTGGCGATAGCTGTCGCCACCGACCCAGCGAAGCCTAAGACGAATGTCCTGCACCAGCTGGTGCGCTTTAGGACAGAGACGACCATCATTTTCCAGCACCGCGTGGTGCACGATTTGGAAAAGATGGGTGGGCTGAAGCCCCCATCGCAGAGGCGAGCCAGCTGGCAAAGAGCCGAATGCGACTTGATTTAAAGACCCCGAGGGGCGTCTAGATAAATATAGATATGCGCTTTTATGAATTCAAACCTAACAAACCATTAACGCCGCAACAATCTCGGATTGCAAGCCTTAAGCGTAGTGCTGAGATTGCTAAACAAGCCTTAGATAGTGAACGTAAAGCACAGCAGATACAAAAATCTCAAGCAACGATAAGAAAATTAAGCGCACCTAAAATTTAGGCTTAACTACTTTTTCCCAACCCCACTTGATTTTTGACCACCCAGTTAATTCAGTCGTTTGATTCAAAATCGGGTGTTTTAGATGTCTTTAATCAAAATAATAATTACTTGATTGGTTTGATGACTGGCATAGTAAAAATGGTTTGTCCTTTAAAAGGACGAATCAATTAGACATCCCTGCGTCAGTCGATGTCGTTTAAAACGACAAATTTAGCAATCGGGTATAGAATCTGAACTATGTTGCTCCGCAAAAAAATGCTGGTTTTATTCATATGCTTCTTCATGATTGCATTCAAGGCGGCCGCTGGAAGTATTTTTATTCAAGCCGCAATTGAGCGGGCAGAGATTGCTAATAGTTACGCCAACGGTTCAATAGTGATGCAAGCACAGAGCATTGCAGAATCAGCAGATGACAAAGAGCCGGTTCACACCATGTACCTCATGAGTCATGTAACTGCAAATATTACCGAAATTGGGATTACTGTTTTTTCTCCACCGATTTCAGTTGCTACGTTTTCTATTGCAAATGAAGTTTTGTTTTCGCAAAACTTCCCCGACTCAGCCTTTAAGCCACCCAAAGTTACAGCCTAATTTTCTTAGGTGGGACATGCTTTAGCGGCATGCCTCTTTGTTTTTTGGCTACCGATGTGTAGCTATATTTGGGAAATATCATCATGTATAAATTTGTAAAAATATTGCCTTTGGCGTTATTGGTTTTATTCGTTTCTGCTTGTAGTAGCGTTAAGTTAGATGACGCCAATGGTGTGGCTGAGGTTAATGCTGGCGGCTCAATGACTTACGATCCCATTAGTGATCCCAAGTCTAGTGTATATGGCAAGCGTTCAATCTATTTTGAGTTTGATAGCTATACCGTAGATCCAAAATATGTTTCAACCATTTCTGCCCATGCCTCTTACTTAAAATCGTTTCAAAAGCAAAAAGCCTCCGTGATCATTCAAGGCAATACCGACGATCGTGGAACTGCAGAGTACAACCTAGCCTTAGGTCAAAAGCGATCCGAAGCTGTTAAGAAAGCTCTAGTTGCTCAAGGTGTTAGCGAATCTCAGTTGGAAGCGGTGAGTTTTGGAAAAGAAAAGCCAGCTGACCCAGCTCAGACAGAAGCGGCATTTAAAGAAAACCGCCGTGCTGATTTTGTGTATCGCTAAACATCTAAGGCTATTTAATGAAAAACATATTCAAACTCAGTTTGATGGGGATTGCTTTCCTAAGTGGATGCGCGACAAACGTTGCACCCAATAACCCAGTGCAAGTTGCTAAAGTTCCGTCGCCAATGACAGCTCCGGCTCCTGATCACTCGGGATCTGTAGCTAAACGACTGAATGATTGCATCATCCGTAGCAATCAAAGTGCTGATGCATTGTTGGTAGACAGTCAAATTATCGCTGTTACAAGAAATAATCCTCATGCCAAAGCCCTCTTTAGTTCGCCAGATAAATTGACGGATCAGCAAGCTGTGGCATTGAAGAATTATTTGGCTGAAGCTAATTCGTGTCGGCCAATTGCTTTGGAGGGTTTAAGCCCCGAAAAGAAAGTGGTCTATGAGGATTTCTTTAAAAAGATTGATGGCGTCTATGCCGATCTTATCGCCAAAAAGATCACTATTGGCGTTGCCAATCAAGAAAGGCAACTACTCACTCAAGATGCCCATATGAAGAAACTGGCACTTCAACCTAAGAAGAATTAGTGCGATAGATTTATGGCTAGATATAAATTTATTTGTGGCTCTTGTAAGTTTGATTGCATCAGTGGCATAGGTAGGGAGATCGGGCTTCACTCTTCAAAAGTGGTTATGGCTTGTAAATCTTGTTCAACCATTGATGTATATATGGTTGCTCATCCAGGCAGTATTAATACAGAAATTAGTATTGCACCTGCTTGTACAAGTTGCCACTCTACCAAACATTTGGCAGAGTGGGATGGGCTTACTTGCCCACATTGTCAGATGAAGATGCGAGCTATAGGTGGGGATGTTGATGTTGAGAGATCCCGCTTTAAATACTGGTAATCAAGGGTAAATGCCAATACAGAGCCTATTAATAGATGTTACATTTGTGCCATTAATTCTATGCCCAGATTGTTATTGGCTGGAGGAGACACCAAAACCACCTGCGGGTGGTTTTTCATTAGTGAGGTTGTGATGTTTAATCCCTTATTTGCTGGACATGAAGAAGCAATCAAATTACTTAGGCAATTTACTCAAACTGATTTTGGCCCTGTCATTGAAATCGGCTTAGGCCAAAAGACTTTTCTTGACCATCTTTTAAATGAGGGCTGTCTTAATTTAACGGCCCTTGATATGTCAGAAGAGGCTGTTGAATTGGCTAAGAAGAGATATGCTAATTTCAGTTCGCTAATTCGCTGGGTTTGCGCCGATGTTTTAACTGCGCCTCTAAAGCAGGGCTACTATGCCTTATGGCATGACGGAGCTGTGTTTGAGCGCTTGGTTTCAGAAGAGCAAAGACAAGGGTACATTGAGCTTTTAGAGTCTAGTCTTCGCCCTGGTGGATATGCAGTCATTTATGCCACTACCGCACTAGAAGAAGTAATCGCTAAATTACATGAATCTAGCCTTGAGATTGTGAGCAACAATTGGAATCCTCTCTACGCTCTATATTTTGGATCTAGTGATAATAAGAGTGAGGCCTCCAATAAAGAGTTTCGAGTGATTAAGAAGGGTAAAGCATCGCAAGTCTAGCTCTCATCTTAAAATGAAATGAGCATGATGGGCTTTAGCGGTCATTTTGAGATGGTGCGCTTCAAATACTGGTGAAAGAGAATTCTGATGAGTATGAATAATAGAACCTTGGAAGAACTTTTTGAGCAGTTAGGTTTGTCATCCCAAAAGATTCATATGGAGAGATACATAGAAAGACATCAACTTAAGCCTGGGTCTAATCTTCCCGATGCCATTTACTGGGCGCCAGATCAAAAAGCATTTTTAATTGAAGCTAAGGCCGAAGACTCAGAGTGGTCAGAAGTAGTAGATCAATTGGCTAATTTATTAATACAAAAATAAAACTTTTATTACGGTAACCGTCGCGTTAATAGACGTTCACTGAGATGTTCTTTAAAAGGACTTCTCATATATACGTATATATGCATATATAGTTACTCGAACTAAAAGCCATGCCTACTTATTGGCTGATGCATGTATACATACGTATATGCGTATGTAAGGAATCTATCATTCACTTACAGTATTAATGAGCAACGTCCTTTTAAAGGACACTTCATGCGTGGGGTACCCCGATCAAGACAAGGAGTCGCCATCCTTGTGTCAGTCAACCCCCCTCTACGCCACCAAACTTTCTTGTTATCCTTGCGTGGGTCAAAATAACTCAACCAAATCAGTCTCATACAAACACCCAAGAAAGTTTTGTGCGCAAAGTTTGCCTATGGTGGGGTGAACCTTTTGAGATCTAGCGGGAGTTTAGTCTGGGGGACAGAGTTGAAAATCCTTGTGTCGGTGGTTCGATTCCGCCCCGGGCCACCAAGAATCTCAATAGCCCACTTGTTGGGCTATTTTCATTTGGTCTGGCGGATGAGGTTCCGTTAGCTAGGATTACAAGCCCATTAAAATTGACCAATGAAATTAACCAAGGCTTTCCACTCTGATATTCCCGAACTCGTTGAGTTGTTGAGGACCCTCTTTGAGCAAGAGGCAGAGTTCGAGCCTAATTCAGAAGCTCAAAGAAAAGCCCTTAGCAAAATCATTCTTGACCCAAAGATTGGCATCATTTTAGTTGCTAGAGATGATGAAAAAATATTAGGAATGATTAATTTACTATTTACTGAATCTACTGCTCTTGGTTCCAAAGTCGCCAATCTTGAAGATATGGTTGTTCTAGCCAAATCTAGAGGGGAAGGTATCGGCTCCAAGTTAATTCACTATGCGATTAGCGAAGCCAAAAAAGAAGGCTGTAAGCGAATTACTCTGTTAACTGATATTGAAAATACCAAAGCACAATCTTTTTATCAAAGGAAAGGTTTTGTGAAATCCAAGATGACGCCATATAGGCTTTTGCTGGATTAGATATCTTGAGCTCTGGTCGATTCCGCCCCGGGCCACCAAGAAACGCTAAAAACACCTACGGGTGGTTTTTTCATTAGCGGTTTGGCCAGCAATCCCTATATAAACCGTCCCTAGCAAATTCGCACCCTCGGCAATCTATTTCTATAAACCTAGTGTTTGCCCTAGCAAAATGGGGGCAATTATTCATTGAGAGTAAAAATAAATATGTTATGTTTTGCTTAAGTACCATCAGATTTCTAACTTTCCTACGCTGGAGACAAAATGAACTTTAAAAAATTATCTATAGCTTGCAGTTTGATGGTGTTGGTCGGATCGGCCTTAGCCGACAGTAAGGTTAAGTGGGGTTACGAGGGAAATATTGGCCCTGCAAATTGGGGCGATCTAAGTCCAGAATTTGCAATGTGCAAAACTGGAAAAGTACAAGCGCCGATCGATATCTCTACCAAAGGTCTGGCAAAAGTTACCACCCCAATCAAGACTGACTACAGCCCCTCAAAAGCAATTGTTGTAAATAATGGCCACACTATTCAGGTTGACCTTCCGGCTGGAGGTTATGCAACGCTGTCAGATGATGATTTCAATATTTTGCAATTTCATATGCACGCTCCCGGCGAAGAAACTGTTGATGGTAAGCGCTATCCATTTAATGCTCATTTAGTCCACATTAATCCAGGTGATAGCGAGAATGATACTGAGAGAGGTAAATTAGCAGTCATTGGAATTTTCTTCCAAGAGGGCAAGGAAAATGCTGCACTAAAGCCTATTTTTGACGTGATGCCAGCTAAAACGGGTAAGGTTGTAATGAAGGAAAAGTTCGATGCATCTAAGCTGCTTCCTAAGTCATTGGCTTACTACAGCTATTCAGGATCTCTAACAACTCCAGGCTGCAATGAGGGAGTTACTTTTTATATCCTTAAAACTCCAGTAGAAATGTCAGCTGCTCAACTGGCACAGTTTAAGAAAATTTTCCCAATGAATGCAAGACCAGTAATGCCTTTAAATGGTCGTAAAGTGGCAGAGGGCGGCTAATAGAGTTGGCGTCCTTTGTGACCCTGTTTCGATTCTGTCCCAGGCCACCAAGAATTACCAAAACCACCTTAGGGTGGTTTTTTCATTTGTTGGGAGTAGAATGAAATCATGAGAAGGATATGTATCGCCCTCTGTTTTAGTCTATTTGCCAGCTTGATTCATGCGGGCAGCATGCCCATGTCTGCCGACTCCATATTAAAAGCTAACTCTGAGCATGTAGTTCAGCATGATTGCCATACAAAAAGTGATGTGAATGCTGAGAAGTCACAATCAACCAATCATCAAGCACAGCATCAATGCTGTTTGGGCGTAATAGCAAACTTATTTACAGGCCAATATACCCAGCCAGATTTCTCAAATCACTTTGTTTCTCAAGTGCCCCAACTCATTGTTGAGGTAGTTCCAAGTCATATATTTAAACCTCCAAGACTAATTAGTTAGCTGTGCATTAACTAATTTTTTGTGGCTTCTAGCCACAGCAATCTATTGGAGAAATCTTATGAACATGACTCACTACATGGAGTTATTGGCTGTTAATCAGCCTTGGAATTTAATTATCTTTATGGCCATACCGATTGTTTTGGCTGAAACTTTGGCTATCACTGAGTTATACCTACTCTTTACTCGCAAGTTTGATGGCGCTGTTTACTATCTAAATCGCTTTTCTGGAATTACTGTTGGCGTTTACTTTATTGGGATCATTTACTACATCGTGACGAACGCCATTATTCCTATTACACAGGCGGGCGAGTGGAGAACCGTGATTGATGTAATCGCTGTTAGTACTTATGTCATCGCAGGATTGCCACTAATTTGGATTGCTCTACAAGAGTTCGGCTTAGTTAATCGAGCACTTGATCAAATGGGTAAGTTAAAGATTCATGCGATATGTGTTGGCTTATTCTTAGTATTTGGACACATCGCCATGATTGCTGGCATGCTTGACCCAAGTCTTCTCGGATATAAAGGTGCCAATGCCCATCAAATGAGCGGTAACTCGGATCATGAGTTTTGCCATCCTGATGGTCATGATGACATGATTAAGGATCACCAGAAACACATGAATGGTCAGATTCCAATGAATAAGCCGGGGCATAGCCACTAATGCCCTAATCATCCGTGATTATCCGCCCAGGGCCACCAATAAACAATAAAACCACCTTCAGGTGGTTTTATTGTTTGCTAGACTGTCCTGACTGATGCCAAAGGGGTCATATGTCCGCTGTTAGAAATATCCGAATGCTCACACGCTATAACAAGTGGGCAAACAATATGCTTTTGGATGCTATTGCTACCTTACCCTCTGACGAGGTGACAATGCAGCGTGCTGCGGCATTTGGCGGAATCTCATTCGCTTTGGCTCACATTGCTATTGTTGATCAAATATGGCGAGCCCATTTACTTGGAATGGATCACGGGTTTAAATCACGCACTTCTGAGTCGCCAGATTCTTTGGAGTTTTTGGCCGAGAAGTTAAATCAAATGGGCGATTGGTATATTGAATATGCCGATACGATGAGTGAATCCTTACTTAATGAAAAGATTCATTTTTCGTTTGTTGATGGTGGCGCTGGAGAGATGATGAGAGGCGACATTCTGATTCACGTCTGTAATCACAAAGCATTTCATCGTGGCCATATTGGGGATATGTTTTACCAGTCTGGTTACAGGCCGCCATCAATAGATTTACCTGTGTATATCAGAGATGCTTTTAATGAATCAGAACTTAAATAAGGCATCCTGTAGCCCTGGTCGATTCCGCCCAATTCACCAAATATCTTTGAAACCCTCACTTTTTATTGGGGCTTTTGTTATAGGGAGCCACTGATCGTAATAGTGGCTTAGTGTTAAAGCCCTTAGAAGTTAACCTTCTGAATATTTACCCTGGTAAGCCCATCGCCGCTCCAAGCAGATTCACTAACAAGATAAAAGGCGTCATTTGGCCCCTTTGTAATTAGCCCTTGCCCTCCATTTGACTGAATTGCATTAGTGAAATCACTTTTAGAAGTATCTTTATATGTGCCATTACTTTGCTGTAGAAGCAAGGAAGTTGACTTGTGAACTCTACTGGCAAAGAAGTCTGGCTGGGATACAAATAAGTCTAATTTACCGTCACCATTGAAGTCCCTAAAAACAGGGTAATAGCCTAAGTATCCTGTGGTGTTATAGCCAACCCGAATAGTTTCAGTTACATCCGCAAAATTACCACCACCTAAATTACGAATAAATTGAATTTCACTTTTATACTCATCCTCGCTCAATAAGCGGGTGTAATTTGCTTTATAGCTAAAAACAACGATATCTAGAAGTCCATCAGAATCAAAGTCTACCGCCCTTGCCCTTATGTCATGACTGGAGTTTTGGGAATCTTCTACTGCGACTAATCGTGGCGCTGGTAATGTAACCTCTTTTGTGAATCCAATGGTCTTAGACGTATTATTAATTGCTAAGGAGTAAATAAAGGAGTCAGAAGAGCCAGAATCTGCATCCACAAATACTGCTTGTAATGCGCCTGTCCCTAAAAAATCACCTAAAGCTACACCCGAACTACCTACCATGCCAGAGTAGTTAATTAATCCAGTAGGCGACCCCATGTATTGCGGAAAATTTGAATAGCCCGCTACGATAATATCGTCGTAGCCATCTTTATTGATGTCGCCTGAAGCAACGGCGTGTTGCCATCTGGCCAGCCCCAGGGATACTTTGGTAAAAGCGCTGCCTGTATTCATCAGCGCATATGCATTGGAGTCATAATTCATATCTGTGTAAGCAGATAAAAAGACATCAATCTTGCCATCTCCGTTAAAGTCACCAAAACCTAGGTCACCAACGCCCTCTACTTGATTGCTCATACCAGGCAACCACGTCGATGTAATTTCTGTAAATATATTATTTTTCCATCCAAAAATATGAACGGAAGTATTGCTGTACTCAGCCGGAGTGTTGGGCTGGGTTTCAAATGAAATAAAAAAGACTTCGTCTATTCCATCATTATCAATATCCTTTGCATACATATAGCTGACAGGATTATTGGTGCTACCATCTCGATAGTAATTAAATGTGCCCGCTAGTGACATTGAGCTAAGAAATGATGATGTTGGAGTCGAGCTGCTAGTTGCAGTTGACCCAGAACTGGAGCTGCCACCCCCACCACCGCAACTACAAAGAGCCAGAGTAAGTAACACTGGGAATAGATAACGCATTTTGTCCCCTTGGTATATGAGTCACCATACTACATATAAAAACTGTAAGCGTCCAAAATCTACTTGCATGATGCCTGTTTAAGCCACCCCAATTTAAGCTGCTAAGAAGCATTAAAACTACCCTCGGGTGGTTTTTCCTTTTAGTGCTGTAGAGATAGGATTAAGAGAATGATCTGCTCTTAAAGAATTGCTTAATGCTGCCCAACCTTTTAAATTATCTCGGCAGCATATTCGGCGCATTACTTTTTACGACAAATAAGATGATGTAAGTATTTATAATGATTAGAAACCTTCAAAGGCAAGTCTATGAAATTTAGAAGAATAATGGCTTTATCCCTACTCTTCTCTGTGACGATTTGTTGTGCGGATCAATACATTGGCTTCGCAGAATACGATGGCAATAAAGAAGTTGAGCTTATCTATACTTTTGATACTTCAGATAAGACTAATTTAAAAGGTTCCGTTCAGTTTATAAAAACTAAAACCATCCCCTGTCTTCACCTGCGATCTATTGATGGCTCATATATTGAGGGAGATACTATTCACCTAATTAGCCAAGTAAGTCCGGAACTTCAGTCAATTGGCTGCGGGCCTTTTAATCTAATTGGCAAAATTGATGAAAATAAAATTGTGGGCGCCTTTCATTTTCGAGGCGAGAGGTATCCAGTTTTACTGACTAGGCAATAAAAGGAGCAAACCGATGCCCAGCTTTCCTGATCGATTACGGCCTCGGGCCACTAGAAAATACTAAAACGATCTTTGGGCAATGCAATATCACTTAAGATTGATTCTTTAACGCTTATATTTTTTGCATAATACTGACCAAGTGTTGCCCACTTCTAGCTTGGTAGGCAATAGAAAATCTTCCCTTAAAGCCATAGTCAGTTGCCCACCTGCACGTGTCATCAAAGTAGTGGTCAAATGTAGTGCTGGTTATTTGATTGACATGGGTTGGATCTACCACAGTATCCGGGAAAGGGTACATTGGGGTAAACGAAAAAAATATTCCTCCTGGTTTTAATGTTCGATATATTTCGTTCATCAATTCAACAAAAGGAAACCTTCTATCAGGGGCATAAATAAGCCTTGGGACATGCTCTAGAAAATCATATGCAGTGATGTAGTCAAACTTGCCATCTTCAAAAGGAATTCTTTCGACATTTAAGTCTGCATACCTAATTCCTTTTGCCTCATCCTCCCTGATATCTATCCCGTATGTGTGATCTGCATTAAAAGGATTTCTTGGCGAAAGCCCGCAGCCTATATCTAAAGTTGATGAATTTGATCTAGACATAGACTCTGAAGAAAACTTTTTGTAGTAAAAATCAATATTGTTAACTTCGGGAAGCTGAATTAGTGACTCGCAGGAAATATAAGCCAATCTAAGAGTTTTGAAATGGCGACTGATTTTTTTGAATATATTCATTTAAATATCTTTATGGGTAGTTTGCTTAGACTTTAACCTAGGTTTATATTTACAAATTAAACCAAAGCCTGGCAGTGACTAGCGTCTTCATGGATGGTGGGGAATTGAAAATCCTGATGTAGTTAGTTTGATTTCACCCCACCCTACCAAGAAAAAACTTCGGGCGGCTTATCTTCTAGTCCTCGCTTCTGTGGATTTTTTGTATAGAATTAACGCATGACAAATCTAAATCAGCTACCTACAGACTTGCCCATTCCTCAAGACGATGGTTCAACCAATCATTTGAAGGGAATGAAGCTGCCCAGTCTTTCTTTAAATGCCACTAATGGCAAGACTATTAACCCTGGAGAGATCAAAGGTAAATTAGTTATCTATTGCTATCCAATGACGGGGCAGCCCAATATTGCTTTACCGGATGGCTGGGATCAAATCCCTGGGGCAAGGGGTTGTACGCCCCAAAGTTGTTCATTTAGAGACCATTATCAAGAGCTTCAAGCATTGGGTGCTGAAGTGGTGGGTTTGAGTGTTCAAACTACGGATTATCAAAAAGAAATGGCTGACAGACTTCATTTACCATTCCCAGTAGTCAGTGATGCGAACTATGAATTTCAGAAGGCATTGAATATGCCAACCTTTGTAGCTGCTGGAATGACATTGCTTAAGCGAGTTACTTTAATTGCGAATAATGGAGTGATCGAGGCAGTTCACTATCCCATCTTCCCGAGCGATAGCGATCCAGCCTGGGTCATTGATTATTTGAGGAGTCATCAGGCTTAGGCATCTTTATTTTTGTTTGATTTTGCGCTGGCCTACTAAAAATACCTGCGGAATGTGCTTATTTGTATTCAAGGAGGTTGCTTGTATAGGTCGGGTGATTAAAAGAGTTGGTCGTGGTAGCGGCCATTACAAATCTTGGGAATGCAGAAAAGCTAGTGAAACTAAATTTTCTATTCATCTTGGGAGCAAAATAGAGACATGGAAAAATTAAATTATTTTGTATCTAGCAGGGGGCTGCTCCAATCAACCACCAATCACAATCAGCAGCCTCGCTCCAGTCGCCCAGAAATAGATATTGATCTTATTTCAAGAAATCAGTCAGTTAAAAGTATTTACGTCTGCACAGAGGCACTTGAAAACTTTTCAAATGAGTTTTTAAAGAACATAAATCAGAAATTTAATTTGGTAACTGGTGATAGTGATCTCGCTATTGACGCTGATTTTTTGAATAAAGAGCCTATTAAGCGAATCTTAGAGCACCCCCATATCAATAAGTGGTTCGCACAAAACCTCAACAGTAATCATCCTAAAATTCATCACTTGCCAATAGGAATGGACTACCACACTATGTGGCGGAGTCCTGGTCAATGGGGCCTGACAAAACAATCATCGATTGCCCAAGAAAGAGGGCTAATTGACGTGTTGGCTAATTCTAAGGATACAGTTAATAGGTACTTTGTAGGGTATTGCAATTGGCAATTTGCCATGGAGCGCGGTAATCGCGAGCAGTGTTATGAAGCCATTCAGCAGGAACTTTGTTATTTTGAACCAAACCCAACCCCTCGGATGACATCATGGCAAAGGCAGGCTAATTGCATGTTTGTAATTAGTCCACAAGGATTTGGTTTGGATTGCCATCGAACTTGGGAGGCCATGCTATTAGGCTGTGTTCCCATCGTCAAAAAATCAACTTATACCCAATTATTAAATGACCTTCCGGCAATTCAATTAGGAGATTGGTCGGAATGTAATCAGAAAAATATCGAACGCCTAATGAGCGAGTTAAAAGTTAGGCGATTCAATTACAGCAAGCTATTTTTGCAGTATTGGAGCTCTTTGATTAATGATCAAGAACCTCCACATTTAGATCTAATGACTATGCAAGAGTTCAAAGAATATATTTGCAACATTTCATATTAGGGCTATAAACAATTTTTTATTTATAGACCTATTTTTTAAAAACCACTACTGAGTCACTCAGCAGGCCAAATTTTGATCTAAGAATCCTAGGCTCTGTTTGATTCAGCCCTGGACCACCAAGGAGCGCAGCGATCCCAATTGATTCAGTTGGTGGGAGCCTTCTTTTGGCACTACTAGTAGTGAGGGTTTATGTATGCTGCATATTAATCAAGATAATTCTATATATTAGGTCTATATGACCCAGTTGATCGAATTAACCTATGTGAGTGAGCCTGCCCAAGAAATGTCCTTTCTGGGCCTGATGCGTTTGCTTTATCACTCCTATTTGAGGAATACGAGCATGGGGGTAACAGGCGCCTTGATTTTTGAAAATAATCGCTTTGGTCAAGTCATTGAAGGCCCAAGGACTCAGATTGAGCAGTTATGGGAAAAAATTCAAAAAGATACTAGACATAAAAATATTTGTCTCATAGAGTCAAAGCCCATTGAACATAGAAGCTTTAGTAAGTGGACTATGGTTTTTCAGGGAAGTGAAGAGGTGGCTAAAAAATTACCTGAAATAGCAGTAGCAGTTGAGAATGTAAATTTTCCTGCCGGGCACCCCCTCTTGATAGCTTTGAGGGATCTGAGTTAACCCACAGTTTTTATTTGGTGTATGAGGGACTGCTTGGATGGCACTTCTCAAATTCAAAAGGGTGTGAGTATGAATGTGAAAAATATCATAGGCCTAGTAGAAAAATTATTTCTAATTATTATTGCAATATTTACTATTGCAGCAATGGGCCAAGAAATTTCTACCCTTATAAGCAATCGTCGTGTTGAATTACAGGATCTTTTGCTGATGTTTATTTATGCAGAGGTACTAGGAATGCTAGCAGCCTTCTACTCTAGTCACCGCATTCCAATAACAATACCTTTGTTTATTGCAATGACTGCATTAAGTAGATTAATTATTCTTCAGGGCAAAGAGGGCAATCCTTCAATCTTGCTCTATGAGAGCGGGGCCATTATCTTGATTGCCGGAGCTTGTTGGATTATTAGTCGCGTCAATATAAATAAAGAGCATGATTAGCCCCAGATGAACGACTTCGAATCATTGCGCTGCTGATATATTTCATTGACCATCACAAGCGACGTAGATGTACTAAAACCACCTATGGGTGGTTTTTCACTCATGCAATTAGTATGCAGTGTTGTTTAAAGCAAATAATTCTGACGAATAAAAAAAGGGGTAGCCACTGCTACCCCTTATACGTAACTAATAGTTTATTTAATTAAATAGGTCTGCATTCATTACTTTGGTCCATGCTGCAATAAAGTCTTCCACAAACTTTTCTTTGTTATCGTCTTGAGCATAAACCTCTGCGTAAGCACGAAGCACTGAGTTGGAGCCAAACACTAAATCAACTCTAGTTGCGGTCCATTGAGTTTTGCCTGTGCTGCGATGGACAATGTCATAACTATTTCGACCAGTTGGCTTCCATATGTAGTTCATGTCAGTCAAATTGACAAAAAAGTCATTGCTCAGAACGCCCTCTTTGCTTGTAAATACCCCATGCTTTGTACCGCCATAATTGGTGTCTAGTACCCTCATCCCACCAATTAAGGCAGTCATTTCTTGGGCGGTCAGCCCCATCAGCTGAGAGCGGTCTAATAACAATTCTTCTGGCGTAACCACATAGTTTTCTTTTAGCCAATTGCGATAACCATCTGCTAATGGTTCTAATACTTCAAACGATTCCACATCAGTCATCTTTTGTGTAGCATCCCCGCGACCGTCAGTAAATGGAACTTTTATATTGAATCCCCCAGCTTTAGCGGCCTGCTCAATGCCAATATTTCCGGCTAGAACAATAATGTCAGCAACACTTGCCCCCGTTTTTTTCGCAATCGCCTCATAGATGCCTAGTGCTTTAGACAAGCGTTTGGGTTCATTGCCAAGCCAATCTTTTTGAGGTGCCAAGCGGATACGAGCACCGTTAGCGCCGCCTCGTTTATCAGAGTCGCGGAAAGTGCGAGCACTATCCCAAGCGGTAGCAATCATTTCACTATTAGATAAACCGCTGGCCTTGATCTTCGACTTCACAGCCTTGAGATCATATTTTTTAGGGCCTTTTGGAACTGGGTCTTGCCAGATCAAATTTTCTTTTGGAACATCTGGACCAAAGTATCTTGCTTTAGGGCCCATATCGCGATGCGTTAGTTTGAACCAAGCTTTTGCAAATGTTTCAGAGAAGTACGCTTGATCTTTATGGAACTTTTCTGAGATCTTGCGATATTCAGGATCCATTTTCATGGCCATATCAGCATCAGTCATCATGGGCATAGTACGAATCGAAGCATCTTCTACGTCAACAGGCTTATCTTTTTCTTTGATATTGATAGGCTGATATTGCCATGCGCCCGCTGGACTCTTGGTTAACTCCCAGTCGTAATTGAGCAATAAGTTGAAGTAGCCGTTATCCCATTGAGTAGGGTTTGTTGTCCAGGCGCCCTCAATGCCGCTGGTGACCGTATCGCGACCGATGCCACGAGTCTTATGATTCATCCAGCCAAGACCTTGTTCTTCAATTGGTGCGGCCTCAGGTGCTGGCCCTAGGTTTGCGGCATTGCCGTTACCGTGGGCTTTACCTACTGTATGTCCACCAGCAGTTAGTGCAACAGTTTCTTCATCATTCATAGCCATGCGCGCAAACGTCACACGAATGTCATGCGCTGTTTTTAATGGATCAGGCTCGCCATCAACACCTTCTGGGTTGACATAAATTAACCCCATCATGACTGCAGCTAATGGGTTGGCTAAATCACGCTCACCTGAATAGCGACTACCTTCACCACCACTTTTTTGGAGCCACTCTTTTTCTGAGCCCCAGTAGATATCTTTTTCAGGGTGCCAAATATCTTCGCGACCAAACGAGAAGCCAAAGGTTTTGAGACCCATAGACTCATAGGCAAGTGTGCCAGCTAAGATCATGAGATCTGCCCAACTAATTTTGTTACCGTATTTCTTTTTAATTGGCCACAGGAGTCTGCGTGCTTTATCTAGGTTGGCATTATCTGGCCAAGAATTCAGTGGTGCAAAGCGTTGATTACCGGTGCCTGCTCCACCTCTTCCGTCGGCAATACGATAAGAGCCTGCTGAGTGCCACGCCATGCGAATCATGAGGCCGCCATAGTGCCCCCAATCGGCCGGCCACCAATCTTGACTAGTAGTCAGTAATTTTTTGACGTCCTTTTTGAGTCCCTTGACATCAAGTTTTTTTAATTCTTTTCGATAGCTAAAGGATGGTCCAAGTGGATTTGTCTTGGTGTCGTGCTGGTGGAGAATGTCCAGATTCAGTGAATTCGGCCACCAAGCCATTGGTGTATTACTAACCTCAGTATTCGCTCCGTGAGCGATTGGGCATGTGCCTTTTGATTTCATGTTGATCTCCTTTGAAGTAAATCATTTTGATTAACTGTTTTAGCTTAACTGATTTAATTTAATTTGCTTAATTCTGATGCTAAGCCTCTTTTGTGACAGTTATAGGGGCATTCTTCAGTTTGTGTGGGGGAATAATCTTTTACCTAAGGTAATATTCGAACAATATTTAGGGCTCAAATGAAATTTATTTCTCTTTTGGCAGCACTTCTCTTCCCCGCGCTTGTCTATGGACAGTTACTGGAGGTTCCTCAGCCCGGGGGAGCGCCTACAAAAACTTTTTTAATTGAGGCCGCAAACCCTAAGGCAGTAGTTCTTCTATTTATTGGGGGCGACGGGCAACTAGATATAAAGTCAGACGGGGCTACCCCTAGGCAGAATCCGCTAATTCGTTCCGCGGGATTATGGCGGTCATATGGAATCAATTCGGTTTTGGTGGACTCACCCTATGATTTGGGTGACGCGCGGCGCGGAAATATGCGCGGTAAATCTGAACATTTAGCGCGCGTTGAAAGTGTTGTTAGATACTACAAAGCTAAATTTAATATCCCTATTTGGATTTTTGGGCATAGCATGGGAACAGTAACAGCAATTCAATTTGCCAATCAGGTCGAGAAGTCAGAACCTATTGCTGGAATCATTATTGCAGGCACCCATATTGGTGAAACTTTAAGCAATAATTTTAGTAAGCCAGTAATGGCAATTCATCATCAAAAAGAAGCTTGTGCTGCCACCCCAATAAGCGCATCAGAATCTATTGTTAATGGACGAAGCAAAAAAACCAAATCCGAGCTGGTCATGATTGATGGAGGCGAAAACGAAGGCTTGGCATGCATGGGCTTGGCCTATCATGGATTTAATAAAGTGGAAGATCAGGTTGTGAATGCCGCTGCCAAATTCATTCTGGCGAATTAAATCAACTAAGCGGGTCTCCAGACGTCACTTTAACCAATCTTTGGGTGGTTTTAGTTTTGCTTCGGCAGAAATAGGCATTGTCGATTAGGATGGACTTCTTATCGCCAAACACCATACTATTTTATGACTCGGTTTGCCCGAATATTTACCCCCCTTATTTTGTTGCTGACCAGTCTATGCTTTATGGAGCAAGCAATAGCCGCTCTAGTAGATGATTTACAGGATGGCCAGCACGTTTTGTTGATGAGACATGCCGATGCCCCTGGATTTGGAGATCCTGCTGGTTATGTCATTGGCCAATGCGCCACTCAACGTAACTTAGGCGATTACGGTAAAAAGCAATCCAAGGCAATTGGAGCATGGCTAAGCAACCAAGGCATTCAAAAGGCGGAGGTCTTTAGTAGTCCGTGGTGTAGATGTTTAGATACTGCAACCCTTTTAAATAAGGGCCCGGTAAAAATTGAGCCATCACTCGGATCTTTTTTTGACGATATGAGTTTAGAAAAGAAACAAACTAAAGCATTAGAAGTTTTCATCAAAAATGAACTAGCCAAGCAATCTAAGACCCCGCTTATTTTAGTAACGCATCATGTCAATATCCAGGCCTACACTGGAAAAGTAGTTGGTGTGGGCGATATGGTTTTGGTGAAGGTTAATAAAAATGGGCAATATCTTTCTCATGCCATCTATCTAAGTCCTCAGCCATAGATAGATAAACAAGCTTACTCAAAAGGACACAATGAAATATCTATCTTTTACGCTTTTATTACTTCTATCTTTGACGGGAGCTGCTTGGGCTGCGGATAGCACTCCCGCAAAGTCAGACCCAGCTTGGTTAACTGAAGCAAGGGCAAGCATTAAGGCTGACAAATATGATCAGGCAATACAGCAATTACAGGCTGCTAATGACACAAGTTCAGCGGATTGGAATAATTTGCTCGGATATAGTCTGCGAAAAAAACAACCGCCCGATTTGGTGGGGGCTGAAAAATATTATCAAGCAGCATTAAAAATTGATCCTAATCATCGCGGCGCTCTCGAGTATTACGGCAAACTCAAATTAATGAATAATGACTTGCCGGGAGCCGAGGTATTGTTGGCGAGATTAGACAAAGTATGTACTTTTGGATGTGAGGAATATTCTGATTTGAAAGGCGCTGTACAAAAATATAAGTCTAAAAAATGAAGTCTCGCCTTCTGATCTAATTTGACTAGCAATACTAAGACCACCTAATGGTGGTTTTCATTTATTCGCGACAGATGAGGTATATCTGGTGATGATGGCATCATGAAGTATTGTTGCTCCAAGCAATAAGGTAAATTCACGATAAAAAGCAGGAGATAGCATGTACAAGCTTATAGCCTTTGATGCCTATGGCACATTATTTGATGTGTATTCCATGGGTCAGTTAGCAGAAGAATTATTTCCGGGGCATGGCCAAGCTTTTGCTTTGATGTGGCGTGATCGTCAAATCGAGTACACCCGCTTAGTGACGATGAGTGACCCCAATCCTAATGGCAGTAAGCACTATCTCCCATTTTGGGAGCTCACCATTCGATCACTACGTTATGTTTGTAAGCGGATGGGATTAAATCTCACCGAGCAATATGAAAAGCGATTGATGGATCAATATGCCAAGCTCACTGGTTTTGAAGATAGTTTAGATGTTCTCAAAACTATTAAAGCAAAAGGCTTATCAACAGCCATACTGTCCAACGGCAGTAGAGAGATGCTCGCTACTGTAGTGGAAAGCAACGGCTTAAAGTCATACCTAGATAAAGTAGTGACTATTGAGGATGTACGTTTATTTAAAACTGCTCCACAAGCTTATGAGTTGCTATTGCAGGCATTTCCAGTCAAGAAAGAAGAAATTCTCTTTGTATCCAGCAATGCTTGGGATGCGCTAGCTGCTAAGTGGTATGGCTTTGACGTGTTTTGGGTAAATCGCTTGGGTCACCCCTTTGAAGAGATTGGTGAAAAACCAAACTATGAAGGCGACTCACTAAGCAAGGTATTGGAAGTTATCTAAGGAGAAGGCAATGCTTGTAGTTAGCCCTATCTTTTAGCCTTCATCTTCTTACTTTGGGCCATCAAGAGGCACTAAAACCACCTGCGGGTGGTTTTGCTTTTATGGTTATTTGTTGCTGCCTACTTAAGGAGGTAGCCTAATCCCAAGTAATTTAGTGATGTATTAGTTTTTACTGACATCACTTAGGCGCATACTCATTAAGTAGATGGAGGATTAATGAGTATGAAAGTTTTATTGTTTATTTTGGCTTTAAGTGTTTTTGGTCTTGCGAATGCTACAAGTCCACAAGAGTTATTAAAAACTTATGAAGCCCAATCAGGCAAAGCCTCGGCAAGTAGGGGCGAGCAATTTTTTAATTCGAAACATGGCAAAGAGTGGAGCTGTGCTTCATGCCATGAAAATCCTCCTAATCATGACACCAAACACATCATTACTGGCAAGGTGATTAAGCCTTTAGCGCCATCCGCTAATGCAGCTCGGTTCACGGATGACGCCAAAGTCGATAAATGGTTTAAGCGTAACTGTAATGATGTGCTCGGTCGCGACTGTACTGCGCAAGAAAAAGCAGATGTTCTCGTTTGGTTAATGAGTGTTAAGTGAGATAACAATGAAAAAGCTATTTATTTTCTTAGCAGCTGTATCGATGATCAGTTCAGTCATGGCTGCAAAAATGCCCATGCCATCGGATATGCCTAAATCTTATGAGGCCGAATGTGCCAGCTGTCATATGGCTTATCCACCAGGATTGCTGGGCGAAAAGAGTTGGCAGAACGTCATGAGTGGGCTGACAAAACACTTTGGCACCGATGCCAGTATTGATGAAAAAGACAAAATAGAAATTACTAATTGGCTTAAACGCAATGCTGCTACCAAACAAAAATACAGTGAGTTGGCACCAGAAAACCGGATTACAAAAACTTCATGGTTTATTCGCGAGCATGATGAGATTAAGGCTGATGTTTGGAAAAGACCAAGCATTAAGAGCCCAGCCAATTGCGGTGCCTGCCATACCACTGCAGCAGAAGGTATTTTTAGCGAGAGGGGTCTGAAGGTGCCAGCCAAATGAATACAAAGCAACCTATCCTAGTATGGGATATACCTACTCGTATTTTTCATTGGCTATTGGCTATTTGTTTTGCAGCTGCCTGGCTTACTTCTGAGAGTGAGCGACTGCAAATGATCCACTACGCATTTGGATATTCTGCCTGTGCCCTTGTTTTGTTTAGATTGGTTTGGGGCTTAATCGGAACTAAATACGCGCGGTTCTCGCAATTCATAAAAGGGCCTAAAGAGATTGTTGGTCATCTTAAGGGTGTGCTGCTTACTCATCAGGAGGCAACTCCAGGGCATAACCCTGCTGGCGGCATTGTGATGCTGGGGTTGATGGCTATTATTTTATTGATTGGCTTAACGGGCTATTGGAGTGTTAAAGAGTTTTTGGGCGACTTAATGAGTGAGGCGCACGAAGTAATTTCTAGCCTCGCCTTAGCGCTGGTGATTGTTCATATTGCCGCGGCTGTGCTGATGAGCGTTCTACAAAGAGAAAACCTTGTAAGAGCAATGGTGACCGGCAAAAAGCAAGGTTTACCAGAGCAGGCGATTCGATTTCCACAATATTTCATTGGGCTCCTCTTGGTCTTGGGTTGGGCCTACTGTTTTTATGCAGTCCTGACTGGTGCCTTGCCAAGCCTGACACAGTAGATTTCTTGGGAAATACCCCTGTTGGGGTTCAGACTCCTCTTGCCATCATCATTAATTTGATAAAAGTATCATCAGGTTATAATTTAATTAAGCAGGAGAGCGAGGGGTTTCCCTCCACCGAAGGCGCAAACTCCCATGAACGCTCAGGTATCCACCAGGAAGGTACTGCTTATCCTAAATAGCCGTCTGGAGAGCCACCATCTTTATGGTGCACCGAAGGAGCAAGTTCTAAGCTAGGCTTAGAGTGAATCTCTCAGGTATCAAGGACAGGGGGAGCGGCATCCATCTGCATAGCTGGCTATGTTAGTGATGGGCTGCTTTGGGAGGGTCTACATGCAAATTCTGATCGAATAGCTCAAAGGCTTTTGTCGCGCTGCCATTGCAGCATTAATTCATCAATATTCCCGAAATAGTTTTTATTTTGGGCGTTAATCCATAAAGGTAAATGTATGACAAACAAATTTGTTGAAGAAGCTCCATATCACCCAGGCTATGAAGATGCCAGCTTTCAGGGTGCAGCCTCGCACCTCGCCGCAGAAATTGATTGCTTTAGAAAAAGCAATTCTCGCCACTTAAGTTTTGCCGATGTGATCGTCAATTTTTGTAAATCAGATCAAAATAAATTACATCCTGCCAAGTAATTGAAACCACGATAAGCCACCTCCGGGTGGCTTATTAATTGCTAATTTGATTGCGTCTTAAGGGACCCTAAAGGTCCAAATTATCGAGAGCCAAATCTTCTAGGTGACTCGTATCTGCCCAGCTATCAACCTTCCAGGTAAGGCCATCATGGCTGATCCAGTTGAGTGAGGCGTTAGGTACTGCCACAGCCCTTTCTGCATCCAAGGGCTGGTTACTTGCGATTCTGTACATCATATCCAATGAACCACCATGGCTTACCAGCAAAATTGTTTTGCCTGAATCTTGTGCTCTTATTTTTTCAAGCGCATTTCTGATGCGCTCAGCAAATTGTTGAATGCTTTCACCATTACGTAAATTCTCTACAACATCTCTACTGAGATGAGACTTCCATAGATCAGGCTCGCGCATTGGGGCTTCATCAGTGGTCAGTCCTTGAAGGGCACCAAGGTGACGTTCTCTTAGTGCGGCATTGCTTATTGCAGTTGTTTTGAATAATTCTTCGATTGCTTGTGCGGTCTTTGCTGCACGTTGAAGATCACTCGTATACAAAATATCGAATTGCAGATTAATATTTTTGAGAGCGCGCGCCATTTGCTTGGCCTGTGCTAGACCTCTGGCATTTAGTTCAATATCAGTATGGCCTTGAAGACGGCGTGCGGCATTCCAGTCGGTCTCACCATGGCGAACTAAACAAAATCGAGTGATAGTCATAAGACGATGATAAAGACCTAATTATTTTTTGAGTGTCCAGGCGCGTGGATTGTGCTCAAAGCCAATGTGCTCATAGTATTCATTTGCTTTAGGCGCTGCCAAGAGGACAATCATGCATTCAGGACCAAGATGTGCTTTAGTTTCTTCAATCAGCTGCTTGCCAATACCAGAACGTTGATATTTTTCATCAACTGCTAGATCTGCAAGATACGCAGCATAAGCAAAGTCAGTTAGTGAGCGAGAAATACCGACTAGCTTTTTGCCATCCCACGCAGTAATCGTGAGATTCGCATGCTTGAGCATTGCCTCAAAGGTTTGTACATTATGAACCGGACGACGCTCACTAAGAGTAGAGCGCTTGTAAAGATCGATAGCTTGCTCGGCCGTTATGCTCGCGTTATCACGGTATTCAATCATTCGATTCCTCGTTCTTTTGAGATAGTTTGTCACCGACAGCAAGAGTGCCAGAATTGAGAACTTCAGCCCGAATGCCACCTCGTCCTTCAAATGCCTCCATGAAGCTAGGCCTACTAAGTAGTTGGGCGGGCCTTTCACAAGGGGTGCAAAGTTCTGTGCCTAGCAATTGGAGGCTACCCAGCCGAAACCGCTTACCTACTAGATCATTCAGATCGTTTGCAGTAATTCCCTGCAGTACGATATTACGACGTGTTTCAGCGCCATCAAAAGTAGGTTCATCACCCGCTTTGAGCCAGTCATTTGCGGTCTCAATGCCAGATGAAGAAATTATGCTGATATGGCGTACTTTTATTGGCTCAATAGCTGAATATGCTCCTGTACCAAGCGCATAACGGTCACCCTCAATGCCAGAGTCCGCATTCACTCTGACATGGCTGACAGATTGCATCTGTGCACCGGCTGAGGGCGCAAGATAGATGGCTTGAATATGGGCGTTCAATTTCATAAGGATTGATGACATATTACAACCCACTTGTTCTGGATTGTTAATACAATCAATTCAACATTAAATAAAGGGTAATGGTGAATAAAGAAAGCAAAGGAATGCTGATTGGCTTTATTGGCATTCTCATATTTAGCTTAACGTTGCCAGTTAGCAAAATTGCAGTCTTAAGCTTTAACCCTTACTTCATTGCTTTCGGCAGGGCAACTCTAGCCGGACTAGTCGCGCTAGCCTATCTCCTGTATACAAAAGAGGCCACTCCTACAAAAGTTGATTTTGTTAAGTTTGTGATTATTGCCTTAGGCGTCGTTTTTGGATTCCCTATTTTTACTACAGTAGCAATGGCGCATGGCTCATCGTCCCATGGCGCAGTGATCTTAGGAATGATGCCGCTAGCTACCACGGTGATTGGTGTGCTGCGTTTCAAAGAAAGGCCTTCATTAGGATTTTGGTTAGTGTCTCTATTGGGTGCTGGCTTAGTTGTTCTTTATGCCTTACTTAAGAGTTCTGGAAGCTTTACTTATATTGATGGCCTTTTAGTGCTCGGCGGAATTAGTGCATGTATTGGGTATGTAGAGGGCGGCGAGCTTTCTAGAAAAATGAATCCCCGCGCCGTAATTTCATGGGCTTTAGTGATTTCATTGCCGCTAAATATCGTGATGGCATGGCTAACTTATAGCCCAGAGTACCTAGACGCTGGAGCAGTAGCGTGGACAAGTTTTATTTATCTCAGTCTGTTCCCAATGTTTCTTGGGTTCTTCTTTTGGTATGAAGGACTGGCGATTGGTGGCATTGCGAGAGTGAGTCAAGTGCAGTTGATTCAACCTTTTTGCACGCTAGTAGCCGCTAGTATTTTGCTGGGCGATTCACTTACGGTAATGAATTTAATCTTTGCTGTTTTGGTGGTATCTACCGTCATACTTGGAAAAAGAATGCTGGTAAGAAGGGCGTAGATAA
Source organism: Polynucleobacter meluiroseus (assembly GCA_943372325.1). Classification (GTDB taxonomy): domain Bacteria; phylum Pseudomonadota; class Gammaproteobacteria; order Burkholderiales; family Burkholderiaceae; genus Polynucleobacter; species Polynucleobacter meluiroseus_I. The sequence goes on from CALRYF010000001.1 coordinate 95,093, forward strand.
TTTGACTTTTGTAGTGATGCAATTAAAAAGCCCCATCACATGGGGCTTTTTAATTATGCGACAACAACTTTATGTTTACTAAGGGCTCGTAATATCTTGCTTTTATCTTTTGGTTTGGTGCTCGTTTCTAATAGCTTTGTTAGCTGAGCAGTATTAAGTGGTCCTAAGCGCGCTTTTCCTGTTTTGGTGAGCATGGAGTCGTTTTTTCTGGTTCTTTGGTTTTGGCCTACAGCCATGAATTTTCCTAGAGTTATGGAATGATGAATCTCGAAGGCTTGCTAAAGAGATCCCCCTGTCTAGGGCGCACGATAGTGATCACAAATCAGAATAACAGTTAACCAGCGCGGGCGCTATGATATAGCTATGTTAAGTCTACCAAGCATCGTATTTGCCTTAGTAATGGGTTTATTAATGTCTTTGAGCATTACCTTTGCCACTACAGTTGCTCGCATCGGCCTTGCTGAGAATTTTTATTCTTTATGGTTTGAGGTATGGCTGATAGCCTATCCAGTCGCCATTATTTGTATTCTGATTTATAGGCCGCTTGCTACCAGTATCACAACAAAAGTGCTGATAGCGCTGGGTTTGAATAAGCCCTAAATTCATATGAAAGGTTTTTTAAATGAGTGCATCGATGAAATCATCCATCCTGAGTATCTGTTGCATGACGATGCTGGGTGCTTGTGCTGCGGTGTATACCGATGCCTCAGATGCAAACCATGTTACTTTTTTAAATAGCAGCGGAGAGTCGATTGAGCAATTAACTCAGAAGGCGAGCGCCTACTGTGCGCAGTACGGCAAAGTTGCTTCGTTTAGAAGAAGTGACACGCAGTTGGTCGCTGTGTTTGATTGCAAGGCAGCGCGCTAATTTATACGGGGCGATCGAGTTTTAGCCCGCTAAGTCTGACTGATAAATTAAGCCAGCATGCTCTCTGAGGGCATGGAATTGAATGGATTCCCAGCGTTGTTGAGCAACATCTAACTCAGATTTGTGAGACGCCAAGAAAACCGATGCACCCACTACATCTTCCGCCATGCGGTGGATATTCTCCTGGGTAAATTTTTTCAGGGCCACAGGATCGTCTGAGCTAACCCAACGAGCTAAGCTATAACGGGCTGGTAGAAGACGTACCTCTGCTCCATATTCTGTTTGGAGGCGGTGACTGACCACTTCAAATTGGAGCTGGCCAAAAGCACCAAGTAGCATGGTGCCGCCAGCCATAGGCCTAAAGACTTGAATAGCGCCCTCTTCACCTAATTGCATCAGTCCAGTGCGCAGTTGTTTTGAGCGTAATGGATCGGCAGACTCAACCATGCGGAAGATTTCTGGGGCAAAAAATGGTAAGCCGGTAAATTGCAATTGCTCACCTTCGGTTAGGGTGTCGCCAAGGCGCAGCAGTCCATGATTGGGCAAACCAATAATGTCTCCTGGAAAGGCTTCATCCAAAATATCGCGTCGCTGCGATAAGAAGGAGAGTGCGTTATTAGTGCGGACCTCTTTACCGTTACGGCAAATCTTTAATTTCATGCCACGCTGAAAATGTCCTGAGCAGATGCGCAAAAATGCTACCCGGTCACGATGTGCTGGATCCATATTTGCTTGAATCTTGAAGACTACCGCAGAAAATTTATTTTCTGCCGGGCTGACTTCACGCTGTAATGCTTTGCGTGAGCCTGGTGATGGCGCAAGCTCAACTAATGTATTCAGAATCTCGCGTACACCAAAGTTATTAATGGCTGAACCAAAAAAGACGGGTGATTGACGCCCCGCTAGGAAGGCTTCAAGATCAAATGCTGGCATTGCCTCTTTGATGAGCGCCACTTCGGCTAAGGCATTCTCTAAATCGGTGCCAAGGCGCTCTTTGAGGGCTGGATCATTGATATCTACCACCGCATGAGAATCTTCAGTCACGCGATCTTCGCCTGCTTTGAACATGCGCATACGAGAGTTAGCAATATCAATCACGCCAGCAAATGATTTACCCATGCCAACTGGCCAGGTAAACGGAACAACTTCGATGCCAAGGGCTGTTTCAATCTCATCCATTAGCTCCATGGGAGGCTTTACCTCACGATCCATTTTATTAATGAAGGTCACGATAGGCGTATTACGAGCACGACACACTTCGAGCAAGCGTAGTGTTTGTGATTCAACACCGTTAGCGGCATCGATCACCATGAGTGCGGAGTCAACTGCAGTCAATACTCGATAGGTGTCTTCGGAAAAATCTTGGTGGCCTGGCGTATCTAATAAATTGATAATGCAATCACGATATTCCATTTGCATTACCGAGCTGGCTACCGAGATGCCCCGCTGCTTTTCAATCTCCATCCAGTCGGATGTTGCATGGCGACTCGCTTTGCGTGCCTTAACGCTTCCCGCAATTTGAATGGCGCCTGCGTAAAGCAATAATTTTTCTGTGAGCGTGGTTTTGCCCGCATCTGGGTGAGAGATGATGGCAAAGCTGCGACGTCTGAGTACTTCTGCGCCTGGAGTGCTGGAGATAGGAGTTTCGATGGTAATTCTGCGTTGATTAATCTAGGTTCGGACGCAATTATAAGCGTGTGCAGCACATCAGAACTGCTCTTCAGGCCTTACATAGCGCCATTGGCCAGGAGGTAGTGGGCCCAAGGAGATGCGACCCATTCTGACGCGTTTGAGACCAAGCACTTTTAGTCCCACCATTTCACACATCCGACGAATTTGGCGCTTACGACCTTCACGCAGCACAAAACGTAGCTGGTCCTCATTTTGCCAACTTACTTGTGCAGGTTTAAGCTCGACCCCATCTAGTGATAAACCATGCTTTAAGCGATCCAAATCTGCGAAAGAGAGCATACCCTCAACACGCACTAAATATTCTTTTTCAATTGGACTGTTTTCACCAATCAATAATTTGGCAATGCGACCGTCCTGGGTCAAGACAAGCATGCCCGTGGAGTCAATGTCTAGCCTTCCGGCTGGTGCTAGTCCCTTGGTATTAAAGCGCGGGCTTCTACCTTTATCTAGAGGGCTAGCAAAGTAATTTTCAGGAGTAATTAATGAGGCTGCTGGTTGATACTCCTGCTCATCATCATAGTGAGAGATGTAACCAACAGGTTTATTCAGAATCACAGTGATGCGCGATGCTTGTTGTGCCTTAGCGCCTGATTGCAACTCAATTTTTTGATGACGAAAAGCGCGCACACCCAATTCGTTCACCACTTCTCCATCGACAGTGACTAGTCCCTGCTCAATATACGAGTCTGCTTCACGACGTGAACAAAGACCAAGCTCAGAGAGTAATTTTGAGACACGTATTTTTTCTTCCATCCTGACATTATCCGTTAATTACTCGGCCCAGGGAGATCTTGAGGGTGCCTTAGGTCCTGACAATATGAACACTACAAGGGGCCTCTTCGACTATCTTAGTCATCGAGGTTCTCCAGGGTGTTACCTTATTAGGCAACTTATGTGATGCCCCAATCAGGATAAGGGATGCATCATTGTCCTTGGCGAACTCAACGATACGTGAGGCAGGATCAAGCGCCTCTAGTACGTGATAAGAAATTCTTTCTGGTGGTAGCTTTAGTGGTTTGGCCCAATCCATTAGTTGCACTAAATGACTGCGCACAATACCGCTGGCAGTTTCATTCTCTTGATTGCCTTCGAAGGTGGGGGTGCTGCTAATAGTGCTTAAGCAAACCAAACGACTTTCAGGATATGCGTGCAATAAGTTTTTTGCAGTGATTTGCATGCGCTCACGCAAGTCTTCGTCTGACTGGCGCGTATCGATCGCGGCAAGCATTAGGGGGGCATCTAAGATGCCTTTGCTAGGGCGCGGGCTTGGTGAAGGCTCATAGCCTGCAGCCTTAAACATGCCCTTTAGGTTTTCCCAAAAGCTGGGCGGCTCTACTCGGTCAGCCCGTTCAGTAAGCGTAACTCCTTCGGGATCACGCAATACTTGACGTAAGCGCGCAGCACTTTGGTAACGATCCGCAGCGCGTGGCTCCAGGCATCTAAGTACCACCTCTTGTAACCAGCGGGGAATTTCCCTACGAATAGCGCGCAGTGGAAATGGTTCGGCCCACATTCTTCTACGCAGACCACTCATTGTTTGGGGGTTACCAAACGGCAATTCGCCAGTCAGCAGCTCATACATGATGGCGCCGATAGAGAAAATATCACTGCGTGAATCAGAACGAATTCCTGCTACTTGCTCTGGAGAAATATATGGCGCAGACCCAACACCTTTCCGCATTTCTTCTGCAAGCAAGTCTGGAAATCGAGCATGGTGTGATAAACCAAAATCAATGAGTGTTAATTTACCTTTATCATCAATCAAAATATTTTCAGGCTTAATATCTAGGTGAATCGCATCTTGTGAGTGCAGTGATTGCACAGCTTGCGCTAGATCTGCACCAATGCGTACCACTTCATCAATCGTAAATACTTTTCCTTCCTTAATGAAGTCCTCTAGTGGGTGTCCTTCAACTCTCTCCATTGCAATATATGGGCGTGTGGCCATATTGCCGGAACCTAAGTACTTAGGAACAAAAGGACTTTTAAGTGAGCGCAAGATAGTGAGCTCTGTTTCAAATCCAATCAAACTCTCTACGGGCTGATCCTTACCTACCCGCGGTATCTTGAGCAGAATAGGTATATCAATACCTTCTTTGCTTGCTGAAAAGAGGCTGGCCATGCCGCCCCGGTGTACTTCTTTGCCTAAGGTAAAGCCATCTACTACTTTACCTTCTTGAAATATGTCGTCTACCGCTTCTATATCAGTATTAATTAACATTGATTTTATTTGCCAGTAATAAGGCGATTTGCTAAGTCTTCTGGTAGACCGGCACGACGTACTTTATCTGCGGCAGTAAAGTGATCATAGGCTACGCGATGAAATGTGAGGACTTCAGCTTCTGGTTCAAATACTGCAAAGCAAGCTTCGGGATTACCGTCTCTGGGCTGACCAAGTGAGCCCACGACGCTGACCCATTGGCGATGGCGCAGAACTGGTATTTCATCACCGGGATGCGGAGCGAAACGAATCAGTTTGCCAACGGCGCTTTGATAAAACAAGGCTTGCTCATGCGCGTGGCCAACAAAGGTATATGTTTTTCCCGAGTTTTGTACACAACGCCATGCACTCATGCTGTCAGTAATGTAATTCCAGTCAGCGGGATTATGTGCGGATGCATGCACAAAACAAATTTTCTCTTCTTGAACAATGAGCGGTAGATTTTTAAGAAACTCTATATGGCTATTTTTGAGTTGAGATTTGGTCCATTCAATCGCAGCATTAGCGCTAGCATTCATTTGATTGCGACTGTCTTTAAAAACAGCTTCATCATGATTGCCAAGAATAGCGATCGCTTTTTGGTTTTCTACGAGATCAGTAATACGATCAATCAGGGCGACTGGGTCGGCGTTATAGCCCACAAGATCGCCCAGAAAAACCATGCGGGTAACGCCAAGCTCTTCAGCTCGAGCCATACAAGCTTCAAAAGCTTCTAAATTACTGTGGAGATCTGCAAACAGCCCAATACGTTCGGTCATCTCACAATGATAGGACAAGTGACCTTTATTTAGAAGGCTTATACGGGCTTGGGCCGCTATTTGGGGGGTTTTTGAAGCGCTTGTGAACCCAATAGTATTCTGCTGGACGAAGTCTAATTTCAGCTTCAAAGTATTGATTTAGACGTGCAGTGTCTGACTTCGGATCATCCCCAGGAAAGTTTTCTAAGGGCTGTCTAATTTCGCAAAGGTAGCCTGATTTATCTGCTTTTAATGTGGTGGTCATGAGGCACACATCTGCACCAGTAATTTTTGCTAAGCGGGAAATAGTAGTAATGGTGTTCGTTTGAATGCCAAAAAATGGCACAAATTCAGAATCTTTAAGACCTAGATCAATATCAGGCGCAATGATGATGAAGTCCCCATTGCGAATTTCTCGAATGATGGCTTTGGCATTGCCTTGTCGATCAATTGAGTTTCCACCAAAACGATTGCGCCAATCCACAATTTTTTTATTAAAGAATGGATTTTTCATTCTTTGAAAAAATCCTGAAGTACGTGGCCAATGCTTTTCTTTGGAAAGCGCGCTTAAAATGATGCTGCCCTCAATCCCAGTGAAATGCATGTTTACCAAGATACGTGGTTTTTTACTGGAGAGGTCTACTGCTGATTTCACTTCAATCATATTGCTCAGTTGCTTTGAGCTGCCACACCAGATAATACTTTTCTCTACTAGACTGCGCCCAAGTAGTTGCCAATGCTCTTTGGCGAGATCATCAATTTCGGCAGCACTTAATTTCGGAAAGCACAAATGGAGGTTTGTTTTAACTACGCGATTCCTATCGCTCGGAATACGTGCCGCAATATATCCAAGACCATAACCAATGCTAACCAGCAGGCTATAAGGTAAAAGGGCAAGCAGCCTGAGTAGGGCGACGCCTACTTGATTGGAAATAGATTTGAGCAAATTAGTTTTGTTCTGACTCGTAACGCTTAACCGATTTGGCATAGCGCTCCGTCATCTCTTCAATAGAGCTACTAGACATTCCCAAATCATTTACTAGGCCTGTATCAAGACGATATGCCCAGCCATGGACGGTCAGATCCTGCCCCCGTGACCAAGCATCCTGCACGATAGTTGTTTCACATACATTAACAACTTGCTCAATGACATTGAGTTCGCAAAGTCGATCTTGACGCTTGGGAGATGGAATCGCATCTCCCAAATAACGCTCGTGCTTTTGGTGTACATCCTTAACATGACGTAACCAGTTATCAGCTAGACCCACTCGTTTATCAGTTAGAGCTGCATGCACACCAGAGCAGCCATAGTGACCCACTACTAATATGTGCTTCACTTTAAGTAAGTCAATAGCAAATTGAATCACTGATAAGCAATTCAAATCAGTATGAACAACTACGTTTGCAACGTTTCTGTGAACGAATAATTCACCAGGTAATAAATTCACAATATCATTTGCTGGTACACGGCTATCAGAGCAGCCGATCCAAAGATATTCAGGCGCCTGTTGAGAAACGAGACGCTTAAAAAAATTAGCATCCTCTGCCACCATGGCTTCTGCCCAGGTGCGATTGTTGGCAAATAACTGTTCTAAAGCTTGAGAATTCTTGATCGTCATACTTTCAGTTTAAAGTACTTTAATGACACCTAATTGGCTAAAACAAACACCCACTGGAATTACGTTAAATTTATATTGCCAACCTGGAGCAAAGGTGACCAAAGTCGTTGGCCTGCATGATGACTGCTTAAAAATTTCCCTACAGGCGCCAGCCACAGAAAATAAGGCTAATGAGCTTTTATTGGCTTGGCTTTCTAAGCAACTAAGAGTCCCTCAAAGGCAGATTCAATTCGTCTCTGGTCAAAATAGCCGTAATAAGCGAGTGGAAATTTGGGGGCCTATTAGTCCTGATCAAATTATTCAGTTATTGCATCCATAAAACCAAGTCTTCGACTTACCAAAAAATAGCCCACAAAATTCCGAGAATCAGAACCCACTTGCCTACATAGTAAACAGAGCGATGCTTTGCTTTCAACTTTTTGGCTTGCGCACGGAGGTGGTAGAAATAGGTAAACAGAACATTTACAAGGCCAACTTTTTCGCCCTCAACGTTTTGTGATGAGGCGGCACTCATGACATAGCGTCCAAACCAGCGATTAAATAGTTCTACTGCCTTGGTATGAACGGGACGCTCTACATCGCAAAATAAGATGATTCTTTGTTGGTCGGTTTCATTGGCGGCAAAATGAATAAAAGTTTCATCAAAAATAACGGCTTCACCATCTTTCCAGAAATAGCGCTCCCCATCCACATCAATAAAGCATTTTGGGTCATTAGGTGTTACTAAACCAATGTGATAACGCAGGGAGCCGGCATATGGATCTCGATGGCGTACTAGCGTTGCGCCAGGGGGTAAGGAGGCAAACATAGCAGCCTTAATCGAGGGGATGGATTTCAGAAGCGCTACTGTTTTTGGGCATTTTTCTTGGGCGGACGGCACCTCTTTTCCATACCAGCAAAGGTGAAAACGTTTCCAGCCAGTGCGAAAGAAAGAGTTAAAGCCAATATCGTTATATCCAGTAGCCGCTGCAATCGACCCAACTTCTTGTAAAGAGAGCGCTTCTTGACGGATGGTTTCCCAGTTATCTTGAATGGGCTTCATCTCAGGAAATTGATTTACTGGAATAAAGGCGGCCGCTTTTATTTTTGAAAATAAATATAAAAGGGTATTTACTGGCGCTAAAAGTACTTGGTAGTCAGTAAGAGATCGGACGACGCCAAAACGAACTTTTCCTCTGAAATAAACATAGACCGCTGATGCTACAAAAATAAAAAAGATGATGTGGCGAATTTCCATTGATTTTGTCTAAGTGAGGTAATTACAAGCATTTTAATTTGGATGTCAGTGCCAAATAGACTATTTCTTCTAGTGTGATGCCCATATACTGCGTATAGAAGATATCAGGACCCGCTAAGGGTTTATGTGTAGATTTACCAAGGAAATTCTGATGAATAGCTTTATAAAGTGGCTCTTAAGCCTTGTTTTAATTGGAGTTGTGGGTATTTCCGTTTACACGTGGGGAATGTTAACTTGGAGCTACGGGAGTGGGGAGCGCGCAGGATACATACAAAAATTCTCGAATCGTGGCTATATATGTAAAACTTGGGAGGGAGAGCTAGCCATGGTTTCCATGCCTGGCACCATGTCAGAAAAATTCCTCTTTACGGTGCGTGAGGATGCTGTAGCGCAAAAAATTAATGCTAATTTAGGCAAGAAAGTTGCCTTAAGGTATGAACAACACATCGGTTTGCCTACAACTTGTTTTGGCGATACCGAGTATTTTGTTTCCGATATTGTAGTTTTGGATGAGTAATTTGTAGTCGTAGTAAAAAATTGCTGTAATGCAACTTTATTTTTGTAATTTTTTGTGGTTAAAATCATGTAAGCGTAATGTGCGCTGACATCAATATCTATAAGGAGCTTCACTTGAACAAAGCCGAACTAATCGCAGCGATTGCTGACGACGCGGAGATTTCTAAAGCCAAAGCTGAATTCGCATTGAATTCTGCAATTGACACAATCATCAAAGCTGTTACTAAAGGTGACTCAGTGCAACTGATCGGCTTTGGTACTTTTGCCTCTGGTAAGCGTGCTGCACGTATGGGTCGTAACCCAAAAACTGGCGAGCCACTCAAAATTGCTGCTGCAAAAACTGTTAAGTTTTCTGCTGGTAAAGCATTTAAAGATTCAGTTAACAAGCGTAAGAAGTAATTCTTCCTTTGTTAATAAAAAAGCCCGGTTCGCCGGGCTTTTTTATTTCCTAAAGTTTCTTGGGAAAAAGCTACATCTTATTCAATTAACTTTGTACTAAGCGGCGGTGACGATGAATGCTCATGAGTATTCCGGCTCCAAACCCCAGTGTTACAAGTGCTGTACCACCATAACTAATGAATGGCAGCGGCACACCTACTACTGGCAATAGGCCGCTCACCATACCAATATTCACAAATGCATAAGTAAAGAAAATTAAAGTAACTGCTGCACCTAGTAAGCGTGTAAACAAATTTGGCGCGCTAGCGGAGATGGCAAGACCTCTTTTAATGAGCGCAAAGAAAAGTGCAAGCAATACAAGATTGCCTAATAAACCAAACTCTTCTGAGAAAACAGCAAATACAAAGTCAGTATGTTTTTCTGGAATAAATTCTAGGTGTGCTTGAGTTCCTTGGAACCAGCCTTTGCCAAAGAATCCACCAGAGCCAATAGCAATCATCGATTGAATCGTGTGGAAACCTTTGCCCAATGGATCACTGGTTGGATCGAGCAAAGTGCAGACACGGTGTTTTTGATAGTTATGCACCAGGGGCCAAACGACATCCTGAGCACAAATGGTGCTGCCGAAAATAATGATTAGTAAGATGCCAATAACGCCCAGCGCTACAAATGGCAGAATCCATTTCCAGGGTAGGCCTGCCAAAATAATGACGTATAAACCTGCGGCAAAAACAAGTAGCGAAGTTCCCAGGTCTGGTTGGCGAGCAATTAAAAAAACAGGAATTGCTAGGATGATGCCGGCTACACCATAGTCCCACGATTTTTGTATGCCCTCACGCTTTTGAAAATACCAAGCAAGCATTAGGGGCATAGCGATCTTCATGATCTCTGATGGTTGAATCACAATTCCAATATTGAGCCAACGACGCGCGCCTTTTTTAATTAATCCAAATACAGCCACAGCGATTAAAAGCGCAACACCAAATCCATAAATCCAAACTGCACCCATCTCTAACCACTTTGGTGGAATGCGTGAGACAACCCACATCACTACAAAAGATAGTGCAAGGTTACGCAGTTCATCTGCAATTTGAATGGGAGTATTTTGACTGGCAGATAAAAAAGTAAAAAAGCCAGTAGCCGCTAAGCCAAGCAGAATAAGGCCTAGCTGGCGATCTAGACCCGAAAAAATACCTAAGAAAAAACCTTTAACTTTAATTAAGGGGCTCTTTTCCATTCAGGAATCTCCTTAGGCCACTTGCCCTCTATGTAATAGTCCAATGCTTTTCGAGCAATTGGCGCTGCATGCTGAGCACCAAAGCCTGCATTCTCTACAACCATTGCGATCGCAATGGTTGGCTTTTCTATTGGAGCAAATGCAATATATAAAGCGTGATCACGTAAAAACTCTGCTGTGGCACTATGTTTATATTCTTTCGAATTCAAACTAAAGACTTGTGCGGTACCCGTTTTCCCGCCAACTGGATAACCAGCCCCCTTAAATACTGAGGCAGAAGTACCTGAGACGTTAACCTCCAGCATGGCTTTTTTAATGATCTCAATATTCTCAGCATTGAGATCAATGCGATAACTTTCTTTGGGTGTTGTAAGTACTCTATTGCGGGTGAATGGATCTTCAATTGCTTTAACTAGGTGAGGCTTCATGACGATACCGTTATTAGCAAGGTTTGCCATGCCGTGAGCTAATTGCAAAATAGTAAAGGCGTTATAGCCTTGTCCGATGCCAAGAGAAATAGTTTCGCCTTCATACCATTTTTGCTGCTCTGGTTTTTTGAAAGTATTCTTCTTCCACTCGGTAGATGGCAGAACACCTTTTGATTCGCCTTGTAAATCAATGCCAGTAATTTGCCCAAAGCCAAATGGCTTCATAAAATCATGCATCTTATTTACACCCATATCCCGCGCGAGTAAATAGTAGTAGGTATCGCAAGATTCAACAATTGACTTTTGCATGTCTACGATGCCATGCCCACCTTTTTTATCATCGCGGAAGGTGTGATTACCAAAATCAAAGTAGCCTGGATCTGAAATACTTTGTGAGGGCGTGCGCATTTTATATTCCAAAGCCGCAAGCGCCATGAATGGCTTGTAAGTTGAGCCTGGTGGATATATGCCCTTTAGCGGCCGGTTATAAAGCGGCTTCTGTGGTGAATCGTTGAGCTCTTTCCAGGTAACAGAATCAATTCCTTCAACAAAATCATTTGGATTGAAGTTGGGCTTAGAAACAAACGCCAATATATCCCCTGTCTCAGGTTCTATGGCCACAAACGCACCGCGGTAATTGCCATAAAGTTGCTCGACTAAATATTGCAACTTGATGTCTATAGAAAGAACAATATTTTTTCCAGGAACAGACGGGGAGCTAGAAAGTGTTCGCACTGGTTTTCCACCGGCAGTAATTTCTACTTGATCGTACCCAGGCACACCGCGTAAAACGGTTTCATAGCTTTGCTCTAAACCAATCTTGCCAACATACTGAATACCCGGCAAAAAAGAGGCCTGCAGCGCATCTGGATCATCTGCTTTAGCGCCCTCAATTTCAGCCTGCATGCGCTCCTTATCCTTCTGCGAAACTCGGCCAATATAGCCAATCAGATGGGAGCCTAATTCGTTATATGGGTACTCCCGAAAGCTTCTGGCACGGATTTCTACCCCCGGAAAACGGTGGCGGTTGGCCATAAATCGGGCTGTTTCGGTCTCATTGAGCATTGATCGCAATGGAAAGGTGCCCATATTGCGGGAATCTTCGAGTGAGCGCTTGAAATTGCGGCGGTCTCTTGGGGAGATATCAATAATTTCGGAGAGATCACTAATGAGCTGATCCACGTTGCCTTTGACTTCTTCAGCATTCACATCCAAGGTAAGCGCAGAATAGTTTCGACCAATCACAATACCATTGCGATCAATTAAAAGACCGCGATTTGCAGGGGCGGGCACTAAAGCAATGCGATTACTTTCTGCAAGCAACGAATACTTTCCGTGACTAACAAGCTGCAACCAAACTAGACGAGTGACGAGTAGTAAAAAACAAAATGTGACAAATAAAGTCGCAATGTGAATGCGCTCTTGAAATGAGTCGAGATCCGGTTTTTTAAAAGATGCCATGCTGCTTAGAGCGGTCGATTGTGGTCAACATCAATTGGACGACGCTGTGGGGAAAGCAAGATACGCGTGGCTAATGGCCAGAGCATTGCTTCAATCAGGGCTTGGATAGCGCCTGTTAAAGCCCACCAATATAGTTCACCACTGAGTAGCCAATGTGCCAATACAGGAAATAGCGAGACCAATAAGAAAATAGGAATTAAGTGTAGGGCTTGCGATAAAACAGTGAGAGCCACAATGCGCCGATGCCAGGAGATCGCTACATAAGCGACCAGTGAGTAGCTGAAGGCATGCAAGCCTAATAGGTCTGAATTATGAACATCCATCATCAGACCCAGAATGAAAGCAGTAATCACGCTGACATAACGATGTTGATGAATATTCCAAAACACAATACACAGAATTAACCAATCGGGCACCCAACCATAATTGCCAATAGGCAATAGGTTTAGTAGTAGCGCACAAAATAAACTGAAATAAATGAAGACCGGATTTACCGGGCGCAGAATATAGCCGCTCTGGAAATCGATCATTGCATTCCTCGCGAACGCGTTTGGCGGCGACCCGGTGTATTTGTTGCACCGGTTGCCGATTTGTTATTCATCGTAGGTGCTTTAGCATCAAATTGTGGATCGTATAAAAGTGCAAGTGCTTGACGATAGCGATTGACTGCAGCAACAGGTACACAAAACACATTAGATGAATTCTTATCGACATTGCGTTCAATTTTGCTAATCACGGCTACCGCAAAGCCTGGGGGATAAATACCATCAATTCCGGAAGTCAGCAAAATATCCCCAACCTCAAGGTCGCTGGCCACCGGTAAGTAGCGGAGCTCTAAGGGGTTACCGCGCCCAGCCCCAAAAACAGCTGCACGAAGGCCATTGCGTGCTACTTGGACAGGAATAGCAAAATCTCGGTCTTCGAGCAGGGAAACCTCGGCAGAGCGCTCATAAAGGCGTACTACCTGACCCAATATGCCGGAATCATTGGCAATTGGGTTACCAAGTTTTAAGCCATCATTGCTACCGCGATTGATAACGATACGTTGAGAAATGGGGTTGGGGGGATTAAATAGAATTTCTACTGGCAATGTCTTGAATGGCACTTGTTTTTGTAGAGCCATGAGCTCACGCAAGTTTTGGTTTTCCACCATCAAAAATTCAGATTGATTTGCGAGTAAAGAGAGTTCGGCTTGACGCACTTTCATGACTTGATTTTCTTGATCAAGAGTTGATCTTGTCGTGAAATATTCCGATGTTGCTTCCAGTGCATTGCGCGGCATCATCATGACGTATTCAAGTGGACGCAAAATCCAATTGACGTTATTGCGGATGGGATCTAGTGCTTTATAACGAAAATCGATCAGCATCAGAGCGATGCTGATCGACAGACAGACAATCAGTTTGAGTAAGGCCGGAATGCCCTGTCTGAAAAGTGGTGGAGCGCTATGTTGCAATTCCCTGGTCGACGTGTATGTCGCTTACTCGTGCGAGAACACTCCGCCTAACTTATCCATGCGCTCAAGTGCGATACCGCAACCACGAGCCACGCAAGTTAATGGATCTTCTGCAACATGAATTGGCAAACCGGTTTCTTCAAGTAAAAGGCGATCAAGGTCGCGCAATAAGGCTCCGCCGCCTGTGAGCATCATGCCGCGTTCGGCAATATCGGACGCCAACTCAGGCGGGATCTGCTCGAGAGCGGCTTTAACTGCAGTCACGATTTGATTCAATGGATCAGTCAAGGCTTCGAGAATTTCATTGCTAGTGACAGTGAAGCTACGTGGAATGCCTTCGGAAAGGTTGCGACCTTTTACTTCCATCTCGCGAACTTCAGTGCCTGGGAAAGCGGAGCCAATAGTTTTCTTGATTAACTCAGCAGTTTGTTCGCCAATCAACATGCCGTAGTTACGACGAATGTAATTGGTAATGGCTTCATCGAACTTGTCACCACCAACGCGCACTGAGCCTTTGTAAACCATGCCGCCCAATGACATCACACCAACTTCAGTTGTGCCGCCACCAATATCAACCACCATCGAACCGGCAGCTTCTGAAACCGGCAGGCCAGAACCAATCGCAGCAGCCATTGGTTCCTCAATCAAAAATACTTGTGATGCACCGGCGCCTAACGCTGACTCACGAATCGCACGACGCTCAACTTGTGTGGATCCACAGGGAACGCAAATGATGATGCGTGGGCTTGGCTTTAATAATTTACTTTCGTGCACAAGCTTGATAAATTGCTTGAGCATTTGTTCGGTAATCGTGAAATCGGCAATCACGCCATCTTTCATTGGGCGAATCGCCTCAATATTCCCTGGAACACGACCCAACATGGCTTTTGCCTCTTTGCCGACGGCCAAAATGGTCTTTTTACCGTTTGGACCACCTTCTTGGCGAATTGCCACAACGGAGGGCTCATCGAGGACAATACCCCGCTCACGCATATAAATTAAGGTGTTAGCGGTTCCTAGGTCGATGGCTAGGTCATTGGAAAAGTAGCTGCGGAAAAAACCAAACATGATGTAGTGGGAAAATAGAAAGTGTTAATGAAAATATATAGGAATGATACTCTAGCGCCCCATGAAACTTGATGATGTCCAGCGCATTGCGCACCTTTCGAGACTTGAGTTAAATCAGGCAGAAGCCGAGGCAGTTTTGCCTCAATTGCAGGCCATTTTTTCCTTGGTGGAAGAAATGCAGGCTGTTGATACTTCTGGTCTTGAGCCTTTAGCCCATCCCATCCTCTTTTTGCGTGATTTAGCTCAACCCATGCGTGTTGATCAAGTTACCGAGTCAGATCATCGCGCCGAAAACATGGAATCAGCTCCCGCAAAGCACGATGGTTATTTCTTGGTGCCAAAGGTGATCGAATGAGTTGGCACAACACTTCTATCGCCTTAATGGCAAAAGCATTGGCTGAAAAAGAGGTCTCTAGTACTGAACTAACTCAGTATTTTTTAGACCGAATTGAGGCTGGAAAAAAGTGGAATTCCTATCTTGATGTGAATGCTCACTTAAGCTTAGAGCAAGCAAATAAAGCAGATAAGATCATTTCTTCTGGTAAAGCTGGTAAGTTGACAGGTATTCCCATTGCGCACAAGGATGTCTTTGTTACTCGCGGCTGGAAGACAACTGCAGCCTCCAAAATCCTGACTGGATATCAGAGCCCTTTCGATGCCACCGTGATTGCTAATCTGGGAATTCCGGATGAAAACAATCCCCATGGCGCTGGCATGGTTTGTTTGGGTAAAACCAATATGGACGAGTTCGCGATGGGCTCATCCAATGAAAACTCTGCTTTTGGACCCGTCTTAAATCCATGGAATGCTGCCCACGTTGCCGGAGGATCATCCGGTGGCTCAGCTGCAGCAGTAGCCGCTGGTTTAGCTCCAATTGCGACCGGTACAGATACTGGCGGCTCCATCCGTCAGCCAGCTGCATTTTGTGGCTTGACCGGAATTAAGCCTAGTTACGGGCGCGTATCGCGGTACGGCATGATCGCTTACGCATCTTCACTTGATCAAGCGGGCCCGATGGGCAAAACTGCAGAAGATTGCGCCTTGTTGCTCTCAGCAATGTCTTCACATGATCCGCGTGACTCTACTTCCTTGGCAGATTCTGGGGAAGACTATAGTCGCTACCTCAATCAGAAATGGCAGGAAGGTAATACAAATGCTGCAAAACCATTGGAAGGTTTGCGCGTGGGTTTGCCGAAAGAATTTTTTGCTGAAGGTTTGGCAGATGATGTGGCGAAATCGGTTAATGAGGCAGCTAAGCTTTTAGAAAATTTAGGCGCTAAATTAATTGAGGTGAGTTTGCCAAAAACTAAATTATCTATTCCGGTTTACTACGTCTTAGCTCCAGCAGAGGCATCGAGTAACTTGAGTCGTTTTGATGGCGTGCGTTATGGGCATCGTGCAAATGAATATCGCGATCTAAATGATATGTATGCGAAGTCACGCACTGAAGGTTTTGGCTCAGAAGTAAAACGCCGCATCATGATTGGAACTTATGTTCTATGTCATGGGTATTACGATGCTTATTATCTTCAAGCGCAAAAAATTCGTCGTATTATTGCAGCTGATTTTCAGGCGGCATTTAATCAATGTGATGTCATCTTAGGGCCTGTAGCACCTGATGTGGCTTGGCGTTTGGGGGAGAAGTCAAAAGATCCTATACAAATGTATTTGGAAGATATCTATACCCTCTCCACTAATTTGGCAGGCTTGCCAGCGATGAGTGTTCCCTGTGGATTTAATACAAATAATTTACCTATTGGTATGCAATTAATCGGTAATTATTTTTCGGAAGCGCGATTGTTGCAAGTGGCACATCAATATCAGCAAGCCAGCGATTGGCATTTGCGTCAAGCAAGCGAGGTGGCATGATGCAATGGGAAGTCGTTATTGGTCTAGAGACCCATGCACAGTTGCAAACGCAATCGAAGATTTTTAGTGGCGCAAGTACGCGCTTTGGCGCTGAGCCAAACACACAAGCATGTGCTGTTGATCTGGCATTGCCTGGAGTATTACCAGTACTCAATCGTCAAGCGGTAGAGCATGCTATTCGCTTTGGTTTAGCTGTGAATGCGAAGATTTCGCCGGCAAGTATTTTTGCGCGCAAGAACTATTTCTACCCCGATCTTCCTAAGGGCTATCAAATTAGCCAGATGGAGATTCCGGTTGTTGTTGGTGGATATCTTGAGATTTTGGTGGGCGATGAGGTGAAGGTGGTTGAGCTCACTCGTGCCCATATGGAAGAAGATGCTGGCAAATCAGTTCATGAAGAGGGTTTTACGGGTCCGCATGGCGAACCTTCAAGTGGAATTGATTTAAACCGTGCAGGCACACCGCTCCTCGAGATCGTGACTGAGCCGGTAATGCGCAGTGCTGCTGAGGCAGTTGCTTACGCCAAAGCACTGCATGGCCTTGTAGTTTGGTTGGGAGTTTGTGACGGCAATATGCAAGAGGGTTCTTTCCGTTGCGATGCCAACGTATCGGTCCGCCCTAAAGGTCAGGCTGAGTTTGGTACCCGTTGCGAAATCAAAAACTTAAATTCCTTCCGCTTTTTGGAAGAGGCCATTCAATATGAAGTGCGTCGCCAAATCGAGCTGATTGAAGATGGTGGCACTGTTGTTCAAGAAACACGCTTATACGATCCTGATCGTGGTGAAACCCGCAGCATGCGTAGCAAGGAAGATGCCAACGACTATCGCTACTTCCCAGACCCTGATTTATTGCCGGTTGTCATTGATGATGCATGGATTGCCGATGTGCGCAGCAAGATGCCTGCATTGCCAGCGCAATTACGTGAACAGTGGCAAAACGAATTTGGTCTGAGCGCATACGACGCACAGTTGCTGACGCAGGATCGCGATACTGCAAAAGTATTTGAAGAGCTATTGATTATCGTAGGCAAGCCATTGGCAAAAGCAGCCGCTAATTTAATTGCTGGTGAATTTGCTTCTTCTGTTAACCGTGCTGGGATTGCGGTGGCAGATGCGCCATTAACAGCTGAGCACTTAGCGCCCTTGCTGACGCGTGTAGCTGACGGTACTATCTCCAATAAGATCGCTAAAGATATCTTTGCCATTTTGTGGGAAGAAGCTATCGCAGGCAAGGCTATCAGTACTGTAGATCAAGTTATTGATGCTAAAGGCTTGAAGCAAATTAGTGATAGTGGTGCGATCGAGGCCATCATTGATCAAGTGCTAGCGGCCAATCAGAAGTCTGTTGAAGAGTTCCACTCTGGCAAAGAGAAGGCCTTCAATGCCCTAGTTGGTCAGATCATGAAAGCCTCTCAGGGTAAAGCAAATCCTGGTCAGGTCAATGAGCTATTGCGTAAAAAACTAAGCTAATTCAGTTTATAAAATTAGTTAATAAAAAAGAAATTTGAGAAAGAAATAGATGAGCGCAATAGATCCAAAACAAGCTGAGCAAGAAGAGTTAGTTGCTGAATGGTTACGCGTAACGCCAGGCTTTTTTGAGCGCTACGCCGATCTTTTTAATGAAATTCGGATTAAGCATCCGCACGAGGATCGCGCCATCTCTTTGCAAGAGCGTCAGATGACGGTATTGCGGTCACAAAACCAAGAGCTCAATCGCCGTCTAAGTGAGATGTTGCACTTTGGTAGTCGCAACGATAAAACTCAACAAAGTTTGGTTGCTTGGTTATTGCGTCTAATGAAAGCCAATACCAAAGCGGATGTGGAGGCGGCAATTACTACAGGTTTGGCAGAGGTTTTTGAGGTAGAGTCTGCCCAATTACTATCACCGAACTCTGCTTTTGGTCCTTGGGTTGATACCCCTTTATGTGGTTCGGCTAAAGAGTTGGCAGCTGCGAGCGTAGAGCTGTTGGCAAGCCAAACAACAATCGATCCTGAATGGCAAAGCATGGTGGCCATTGGTTTGCCGCTAGGAAAAAGTATCGGCGCTGATCAATCGCCGGCTGTTTTGCTATTGGCCAGCAAAGATGAGTCCCGCTTTACTGCCGATATGGGTGCCTTCTATTTGCGCCAGATCGCAGAATTAACCGCTGCAGCTTTGGATCGCATCCAGGCTTATGAAATTAAAGGCGACTGATCTTCATCCGCTCATGCAAGAGTATTTGCATGAGCTGCATGTGCTGCGTCAACTCTCGCCGCATACGCTCAAAGCGTACGGCATGGATTTGAGTGATCTCCAAAATTTTGCTCTTGAAGACTCGATTGAATTATTAAAAGTGAGTAATGGTCATGTGCGTCGTTGGGCTGGCCGCTTACATTCCAAAGGTAAATCCTCAAGAAGTATTGCCAGAGCCCTCTCTGCATGGCGTGGTTGGTATGACTGGCTTACCGAGAAAGACGCGAGGCGCGAGGCGCGAGCTGGCAAGATCACCAGCAACTTAGTTGCCAATCCAGTTGATGACGTGAAGGCACCAAAACGCTTGAAATCCCTACCTAAGGCACTATCAGTTGAGCAAGCTCTTGCTTTGGTCAATCAAGCAGTCAAAGAGTCCGAAGAAAAGAAAGATCTGGAATCGATTCGTGATGCTGCGATTATTGATTTGTTGTATTCCTCAGGTTTGCGTCTTTCGGAGCTTTTGGGAATTGATGTGATGCAAAGTAAAGATCGTCAGCATGAATCTGCAGGCTGGTTAGATTGGGATGCTGCCGAGGTAACGGTTTTGGGTAAGGGTGGCAAGCGACGCTCCGTTCCTGTTGGAGTGCCGGCCATGAAATCACTTGCCGCTTGGCGTGAACTTCGTGATGCGGGACATTACGCAGAAGAATCCATTGCCTTATTTTTGTCGGCAACTGGTAAGCGCCTATCGCCACGCACTGTGCAGGCGAGGTTACGTACTTTGGCTATGCGCGCTGGCTTACCTACTCATGTACACCCGCATATGATGCGCCATAGTTTTGCAAGCCATGTGCTGCAATCCTCGCAGGACTTACGTGCAGTTCAGGAGATGTTGGGTCATGCCAGCATCGCCAGTACCCAGATTTACACCTCTTTGGACTTTCAGCACCTAGCTCAGGCCTACGATAAAGCGCATCCGCGCGCAAAGGCTGGTAAAGGCTGAGGAACTCGGTAAGATAGAAGGTTTCCCGCTTTGGGAACCTATTGCTTCTAGATTTTGATTGGATCATTCATGGCATTAATTCCGGTAACAATTTTGACGGGCTTCTTAGGGAGCGGCAAAACCACTTTGCTGAAACATATCTTGACTGAGGAGCACGGTAAAAAAATTGCTGTGATTGAGAATGAGTTTGGCGAAGAAAATATTGATAACGACATCTTGGTGCAAGACAACCAAGAGAACATTGTGCAAATGAGTAATGGTTGCATTTGCTGCACCATTCGCGGTGATCTAGTTGAAGCTTTGAATGAACTTTGGGAGCAGCGTAAAGATAAGAAGATCAGTTTTGATCGTGTAGTGATTGAAACCACTGGCGTAGCTAATCCTGGTCCTGTGGCGCAAACCTTCTTTATGGATGATGATGTAGCTGATCATTACGTATTGGATGCCGTCGTCACCTTAGTGGATGCCAAGCATGGACAACAGCAGCTCAATGAGCACGAAGAAGCCCAACGCCAGGTTGGTTTTGCCGATCAAATCTTCATTACGAAGACCGATTTAGTGACGCCAGCCGAAGTGGATGCTTTGCGTAATCGTCTAATGCATATGAACCCAAGAGCCCCGATTGCAGGCATCTCTAAGGGTGTGGTGCCCCTCAATGCAGTTTTGGACCTCAAGGGCTTTAATCTGAATGCCAAGCTGGATATTGATCCACATTTCCTAGAGCAAGAGGACCACGACCATGGCAATTGTGGTCACGACCACAGCCATGATCATGACCACAGCACCTGTGGGCACGACCATAGCCATGATGACCATCAGCACCAGCACCATGGCCACGCAGGTCATACAGACCGCATCCAATCCTTTGTTTTTCGTAGTGATAAACCCTTTGATCACAAAAAACTGGAAGACTTCCTGGGGGGCATTCTGGAGGTCTTTGGAGAGAAGATGCTGCGCTATAAGGGTGTGCTCTATGTGAAGGGAAGCAACCGAAAAGTGGTGTTTCAGGGGGTTCATCAGATGATGGGTAGCGATTTAGCGGGTCCCTGGGGTACAGAACCCAAACAAACCAGGATGGTCTTCATAGGCATTGATTTGCCCAAGGACACCCTATTGGCTGGGCTTGAGGGATGTTTGGTCTAGAAAGATTCGGGTACAATCCGCCGCCACGGTCAATATTATGAATATCCAAGAATATTGATTCAGTGACAGTAAAAGTTTGGCAGAATGAGGCAATAATGCTTCAAACCAGGGAAGAATGAAATGACGGTAAAAACAGCAACAAAACCAGCAACTGCTGCAAAAACCAGCACTAAGGCTGCGAGCACTAAAGTTGCAAAAGGTGCCCCGCTAACTGAGTCAGAATTACTCAAGATGTCTGACAAGGACTACATGAGTGCTGCGCAGTTAGATTTTTTCCGTCAAAAATTACTCACCCTCAAAAATGACATTCTGAAGAATGCATCTGAGACTACTGAGCATTTGCGTGAAAATATTTTGGTTCCTGATCCTGCTGATCGTGCAACGATTGAAGAAGAGCATGCATTGGAATTGCGTACTCGTGATCGTGAGCGCAAGTTACTCAAAAAAGTAGAACAAGCGCTAGCGCGTATTGAATCTGGTGACTATGGTTGGTGTGAAGAAACCGGTGAGCCAATCGGCTTGAACCGTTTAATTGCAAGGCCTACAGCCAATTTATCTCTTGAGGCTCAAGAGCGCCGCGAACTCCGTCAAAAATTGTTTGGCGAATAAATCTGATTTGTGATGACTGAACGTTTACCTTCATTAGGCGATATACCGCCGCTATTAAAAGCGGAGATTTTGGCCGAGGCTTTACCTTATATCCGCGCTTATCACGGCAAAACTATCGTGATTAAGTACGGCGGAAACGCTATGGTTGAAGAGCGCCTAAAGGAAAGCTTCGCGCGCGATGTCATCTTATTGAAATTAGTGGGCATGAACCCAGTGGTGGTTCATGGCGGTGGACCACAGATTGATGAGGCGCTTAAGAAAATTGGTAAGACTGGCGCCTTTATTCAAGGTATGCGCGTAACCGATGAAGAAACCATGGAAGTTGTGGAATGGGTTCTTGGTGGTGAAGTACAGCAAGATATTGTGATGTTGATTAACCATTTCGGCGGCCAGGCAGTGGGCTTAACCGGTAAGGATGGTGGGCTGATTCGGGCGAAAAAAATGTTGGTACCCGATGAAAAGAATGTTGGTGGAACCATTGATCTGGGTTTTGTGGGTGAAATTGAAACGATTAATCCAGCAGTTGTTAAAGCCTTGCAAGACGATGCTTTTATTCCTGTGATTTCACCGATTGGATTTAGTGAAGAAGGTCAGGCATATAACATCAACGCTGACCTAGTGGCTGGCAAGATGGCTGAAATTCTGCATGCAGAAAAGCTGGTCATGATGACTAACATCCCGGGTGTGATGGATAAAGGCGGCAATTTGCTGACGGATCTAACTGCTCGTGAGATCGATGCCTTATTTGCTGACGGTACTATCTCTGGTGGGATGCTGCCTAAGATCTCCTCTGCATTAGATGCTGCTAAGAGTGGTGTGAATTCAGTGCACATCATCGATGGTCGTATTGAACATTCTTTATTGTTAGAAATTCTGACCGAGCAGGCATTCGGTACGATGATCCGTTCTAGGTAAGTAGATAAGCATGCGCGATTCCTTAGAGCCGGCAGACATCAACGACAGCAATGCTGACGCTGGCAAGGCTCGTAAGCGGCCACGTCCAGGTGAGCGCCGCCTACAGATTCTGCAAGTACTGGCTGAGATGTTGCAAAATCCAAAAGGTGAGCGCGTTACTACTGCAGCTTTAGCAGCCAAAATTGAAGTTTCAGAAGCAGCTCTCTATCGTCATTTCGCTAGCAAAGCGCAAATGTTCGAAGGCCTCATTTCTTTTATTGAGCAAACCGTTTTCGGATTGATTAATCAAATCAATCAAAAAGAAGAATCTGGCCTAGCTCAAGCCCGTGGTATTTTACAAATGCTCTTATTCTTTGCAGAAAAGAATCCTGGCATGACTCGCGTTTTATTGGGCGACGCTTTATTACAAGAAGATGATCGCTTGCAAGAGCGTATTACTCAAGTGCTGGATCGTGTTGAGGCATCTCTGAAGCAAGCTCTGCGAATTGCTCAAACCCAAGGCGGTAACTGGGCACAGCTAGGGCAAGAAGAGGTAAGTATTCGCGCTGCCATGCTAATGAGTTTTGTTTTGGGTCGTTGGCATCGCTTTGCCCGTAGCGGATTTAAGAAGCTGCCAACCGAAGCCTCCGATGTCAGTTTGCGCCTTCTCCTGTCAGAATGAGCGAGCTAAATCTCTCTAGAAATACTATTCATTTTGCCGAGCCCCTGCCTTTGCAGAGTGGCGCCATACTCTCTGGCTACGATTTAGTTATTGAAACTTACGGCAAGCTCAATGCCGATAAAAGTAATGCAGTATTGGTGTGCCATGCACTTAATGCATCTCACCACGTAGCCGGTCCAAGCCCTGAAGATCCAGAAGATATCGGCTGGTGGGACAACATGATTGGTCCGGGTAAGCCGGTAGATACCAATCATTTCTTTGTTATTGGCGTGAATAACTTAGGCTCATGTTTTGGCTCGACTGGCCCCATGAGCATTAATCCGCTTACTAGCAAGCCCTATGGAGCTGACTTTCCGGTTGTCACCGTTGAGGACTGGGTCAATACTCAAGCCCGTCTTGCAGACAAGTTGGGAATTCGAAAATTTGCTGCAGTAATGGGCGGCAGCCTAGGTGGTATGCAGGCAATGGCTTGGGCTATTCAATTTCCTAAACGGATAGGCCATTGTGTTGTAGTGGCTTCCACCCCAAGGCTAAGTGCGCAAAATATTGCTTTTAATGAGGTAGCGCGAAATGCCATTTTGTCGGATCCCGATTTTTATGGCGGCAACTACTACGAGCACGGAGTTGTTCCAAAGCGCGGTTTACGTTTAGCTCGCATGGTTGGTCATATCACTTATTTGTCTGACGATGATATGGCTGAAAAATTTGGACGTGAATTACAGCGCCCAAATGGTGAGTCCAATGATTACCGTTTTAGCTTTGATGTTGAGTTTGCTGTGGAGAGTTACTTGCGTCATCAGGGCGATAAGTTTTCAACCTACTTTGATGCCAATACCTACTTGTTGATTACTCGCGCACTTGATTATTTTGATCCTGCGCGTCGTTACGATGGCAGCTTGAATCGTGCCCTAGCAGAGGTTCAAGCTAAGTTTTTGGTGGTCAGCTTCTCAACAGATTGGCGCTTTCCGCCAAATCGCAGCCGTGAGATTGTGCAGTCCTTACTAAGTAATAAGAGTGAGGTTACCTATGCAGAGATTGATGCCCCCCATGGGCATGATGCATTCTTATTGGATGACGAGCGTTACCACAATCTAATTCGTGCTTACTTTAAGCAAATGCGTGAGGCTCAGCTATGAGTAACTTTAATAAACGCGCCGACTTTGCTGCTATAGCCAACTGGATAGCACCGAATACTCAAGTACTAGATCTTGGTTGTGGTGATGGTAGTTTCTTAGAGTTTTTACAGAAACAAAAACCTGTTCACGCTTATGGCGTTGAGATTGATGATGCGCGGGTACTTTCTTGCGTACAAAAAGGCTTGAATGTGATCCAGCAAGATTTAGAGGGCGGTTTAGCGCTTTTTGAAGACAATAGCTTTGACACCGTTGTGCTTTCACAAACTTTGCAAACTATTCACCAGACAGAAAAGATTTTGCGTGAAGTAATTCGTGTCGGAAAAGAATCCGTTATTTCCTTTCCAAACTTTGGGCATTGGTCACATCGTCTCGCTGTTGGTCTCGGCCGCATGCCCGTTTCTAAGAGCCTTCCTTACCAGTGGTACAACACGCCAAACGTGCGTGTGCTCACCGTTGCCGACTTTGAGAAGTTGGCCTCAAGCCTTGGTTTGAAGGTGATCGATCAATGTATCTTCCATGAAGGTCGTCAAGTAACCTTGCTACCAAATCTATTTGGCAGTCTCGCTTTGTTCCGTATTCGCCGCGCATAGAATAAAAATTCAAAAGTGTTAACTGCAGTCCAATCATGGTTAAAAGACTTTCGGGTGTATCTCGAATGGCCCTGTTTGCGAATGCTCTTCTTGGGCTTCTCTGCAGGCCTGCCTTTGTTACTCATTCTGGGTACTCTCAGTTTTTGGTTGCGTGAAGCTGGTATTGATCGCAGCACAATTGGTTACTTAACTTGGGTGGGTTTGATTTACGCTTTTAAGTGGGTGTGGGCTCCCCTCGTAGACCGCTTACAAATTCCTTTACTGACTAAATTATTTGGTCGCCGTCGTAGTTGGTTGCTCTTTGCGCAAGCGCTCATCATTTTGGGTCTTGTTGGTATGTCGACTCTAGATCCTAAGCTGGCACTCAATTCTATTGTTTGGTGTGCGCTATTAGTAGCATTTGGATCCGCCACTCAAGATATTGCCTTAGATGCTTTTCGTATTGAGTCTGCTAATAGCGATCATCAGGCTGCCTTAGCGGCTACCTATCAAACTGGTTATCGACTTGCATTGATTTGGGCTGGTGCTGGTGTTCTTTGGCTTGCTGCCCGCGCTGAAACAGGCTCTGGCTATGATGCTAGTGCTTGGCAATTTGCTTATCTTTGTATGGCAGCTTCTATCGGGGTTGGTGTTATTACAACCTTATTAAGTAAAGAGCCAGTGAAGTATGAGTTGGCAAAGGTACGCACTGCTAAAGCATGGCTATATCAAACCTTGGTTGAGCCGTTTGCTGAATTTATTACGCGCTATCGCTGGCATGCTGTTTTGATTCTGTCTTTGATTGCCGTCTATCGCATAAGTGACGTCGTGATGGGTATTATGGCCAACCCCTTTTATGTAGATATGGGTTACACCAAAGATGAGGTTGCAGCCGTAAGTAAAGTATTTGGCGTTGTGATGACTTTGGTGGGCGCCTTTCTTGGCGGTGTACTCACGCTGCGCTTTGGTGTCTTAAGAATTCTATTTGTGGGCGCGGTTCTCTCGGCAGTCAGCAATGTATTGTTTGCCTGGCTTGCAACCCAGGGCCATGATTTGCATGGTTTGATTTGGGTAATTTCTGCTGATAATTTAAGTTCTGGCATTGCGAGTGCAGCTTTTATTGCCTTCTTATCATCGCTTACTAATATCCGCTATTCAGCAACCCAGTACGCGTTATTTAGCTCAATGATGCTGCTCTTGCCCAAATGGCTGGCGGGCTTCTCCGGGGTATTTGTGGATAACTTTGGGTACCAAACATTCTTCTATGGCACTGCCATTATTGGCGCTCCAGTCTTGCTCTTAATTTGGGCGACGCTTCATTTCAATATTGTGCAGATCAAAAAAGAAGGGGAGTAAAAAAGGGGGCAATTCCCTTTCTTCTTTTCGCTTAGATTTTCCAGTCGTAGTCCACGGTGAGTGGAGCGTGGTCTGAAAATTTCTCATCCTTATAAACAGCGGTTTTCTTGGCGGCAGTGGCAATGCCCGGGGTAGTGATGTGATAGTCAATACGCCAGCCAACATTCTTGGCATAAGCTTGGCCACGATTACTCCACCAGGTGTAGCAAGTTTCGGTTGCCTTGGGTTCAAGTTGGCGGTAGACGTCTACATAACCTACATTGCTAAAAAGATTGGTAAGCCAGGCACGTTCTTCCGGTAAGAAACCAGAATTTTTGAGATTGCCTTTCCAGTTCTTTAGATCAATTTCTTGATGAGCGATATTGACATCGCCACAGAGGACGATTTCGCGACCAGACTTCTTGAGGGCCAGAAGGTGCGGCAGAAAGCTATCGAGATAGCGATATTTGGCCTCTTGACGCTCGGGCGAGCTTGAGCCCGAGGGCATATAGACTGAAATCACTGAAAGCCCTTTAAATCGTGCCTCTACATAGCGTCCTTCAGCATCAAACTCTTCATTGCCGTAGCCGTACAAGACTTCGTCTGGTTTATGCGGGGTATAGATACCACAGCCGCTATAACCCTTTTTCTCGGCATGATGGAAAAAGGCATGCATGCCGTCTGGATTCAGGATGGCATCCTCTAGGTCATCCCGTTGAGCCTTGAGCTCTTGCATGCAGATGAAATCCGCTTTTTGCTTCACTGCCCAGGGCAAAAAGCCCTTTTTGACTGCGGAACGGATACCGTTGAGGTTCGCGGAAATGATGCGTAACATGTAGGCCTATGAGCTCAAATAATTCAAATCAAGATAACTTTATTCGCTTTGCTTTAGAGGCAAAGGTTTTGTCCTTCGGGGAGTTTAAAACTAAAGCAGGCAGACTATCCCCTTATTTTTTTAACGCGGGTGAATTTAATGATGGTGCTCGCTTAAGTGCCTTAGGCCGCTATTACGCTAAGGCTTTACAAGAGTCGAATATTAAGTTCGATATGTTGTATGGCCCAGCTTATAAAGGCATTACCCTTGCGGCTGCCACAGCCATTGCACTATCAGACAATGGCATTAATGTACCTTATGCCTATAACCGCAAAGAAGCAAAAGACCATGGTGAGGGCGGCATGCTCGTTGGCGCACCTGTTAAAGGCAAGGTTGTCATCATTGATGACGTCATTTCTGCTGGTACCTCCGTAAGAGAGTCTGTTGATCTCATTCGCAGTGCTGGAGCAGAGCCAGCAGCTGTTCTCATTGCTTTAGATCGTATGGAGCGTTCGGGCAATGCAGTAGAGATCGGAGATAAATCTGCAGTGCAGGCTGTTGAGCAAGAGTTTGGTTTGCCTGTAATTGCGATTGCGAACTTAACTGGCCTAATGTCTTTCTTAACTTCTTCTAGCGATGCGCAGTTAACAAATTATTTGCCGGCAGTAAAAGCCTACCGCGACAAGTATGGAATCTAAAGAGGGCGACTTTTAGATTGTTGTTTCGCCTTCGAAGACAGTGACTGCAGGCCCAGTCATGATGACGGCTTGAGCAACGCCATTAACAACGCCACCCCAGGCAATTTGTAGATCTCCGCCACGGGTGTGAACTGTTACAGGAGAATCTAGCAGCCCTCGGCGAATACCTGAAACCACTGCAGCACAAGCGCCAGTTCCGCAGGCCAGAGTTTCGCCAGCGCCACGCTCAAAGACGCGCAATTTGATTTCATTGCGATGCATTACTTGCATATAGCCTGCATTCACTCTTTTGGGGAATGCATTAAGGCTTTCAATTTCAGGGCCTTCCTCTAGTACGGGTGCACTATCAACATCACCAACTACTTGCACAGCATGGGGATTACCCATCGAGAGAACACTCACCAAACTGTCGTGCGTTGCCGGATGGTTAAGTGGCAGCGCATACAAGACTTCTAGAAATTCTTGAACGCTGGCTAAACCATGTGCATTAAATGGAATAAGGCTGTGCTCAAAAATAGGTGCGCCCATATCGACCTCTACCTGACCGTCAGGATGAGACTTCAGGGTGAGAACGGTATGAGCAACTTCAACGCGAAGTGGGTTCTTGTTAGAGAGGCCTTGATCTAATACAAAGCGTACAAAGCAACGAGAGCCATTACCGCATTGCTCGACTTCGCCGCCATCAGAATTGAAAATGCGATACCGAAAATCTGCATCTGGGCGCGTGGCTTTTTCAACTAGAAGAATTTGATCGGCACCAATACCAAATTGGCGATGCGCTAAGGCCTGCCATTGTTCTTTGCTAATACCACTGAGATCTTGATCGATACCATTAAGCACAATGAAATCATTGCCAGCACCATGCATTTTGGTGAAGCGCAGTTTGCGTCTTGAATTGCTGGTGTTGGTGCTCACAATATTTCCGTTTAATCGTAAAGACTGGGTTCGCCTTCGGGCCTATGTTTAAAGCGCTTATGTACCCAATAGTACTCTGCTGGTCTTTCGCGAACAAGCTCTTCAATATATTGATTTAAACGAGCGGTATCTTTTTCAACATCGTCACTTGGAAAATTTGGTAATGGTTCGCTGATTTGGCAGGTATAGCCCTTACGATCTTTGTTTAGTGTAGTTGTCATCAGACACACCTCCGCCCCGCTAAGCCTGGCTAGGCGTGAGACAGAGGTAATAGTATTTGTCTGGATGCCAAAAAAAGGTACAAAGACAGAATCCCGTGGGCCTAAATCAATATCAGGCGCAATAAAAATGAAGTTACCCGTTTGAATTTCACGAATGAGATCGCGCAAGCGGCTTTGGCGCTCGATTGATTTTCCGCCAAATCGATTTCTCCACTCAATCATTTTTTGATTAAAGAAGGGATTTTTCATATTTTGATAAAGACCGGCACCGCGTGGCCAGTCATGTTGATTGGCTAATACGGAGAGCGCCATAAAGCCGCCCTCAAGGCCGACAAAGTGAGGGTTGATCAGTAGACGTGGCTTGCGATCTCCAAGGGTGATTGCAGATTTGATTGTGACGATATCGGTAATTTGTTTGCCACTACCAAGCCAGATACGACTTCTTTCTAGTACGCTGCGGCCAAATAATTTCCAGTGCTCAAGCGCCAGAGCATCAATTTCTTTTTCACTGAGATTAGGAAAACAAAGGCGTAAGTTTGTTTTCACCACATGGGTTCTGCTATTCGGAATATGGGCCGCAAGCCAGCCTAGACCATAGCCTACATGAACAGTAATCGTGTATGGCAGGAAGGCAAAGAGGCGCAAAAGACTGAGCGCCAAGAAATTGAAGAGGTTTTGTAACCAGGTCATTTCAAAATTTTATAACTAATTGCTTGGCGGCAATTCTGCACCCGTGGGGTGCTTGTAGCGGTTGTAAGACCAAATAAATTGTTCTGGCGCAACTAGCACTGCATTTTCAATCGCAACATTGAGTTCTGCAGCGGCAATGCTTGCATCTTCTGACAAAGGTGCAAGACGTGTTGCTTGCATCAGCCAACCTTTGCCAAGAGCTTTACGCTTAGCGGTAAACATGACTACGGGTGTGTTGTTGCGATTGGCAAGTCGGGCAGGTAATGGCGTTGTGTAAGCGGGGCGTCCAAAGAAAGGGACCCATACGCCTTCGCCACCGCTGGGCACTTGATCTGGAAGAATGCCGATCGCTTCGCCACGGGTAAGTGCCCTTGTCATTTGGCGCACGCCATTGAGGTTGGTAGGAACAAAATGCATATTGGGATAGGCGCGGCCCTCTTCCACTACTTCATTGAGCCACTCTTGACGTGAGGGGCGATACAGAATGGTCGCTGGGAAATGTTGGGCCAGTACGCGAGGAATAATTTCAAAGCCACCCAGGTGGGGAGTGAGCATCACTAAGCCATGACCTTCACTAACAGCAGCCTCTACTAAATCCCAATTTTTTACTTCTACTAATGAGAGAGCCTTGTGTGGGTTGCGCCAAATCCATAAGCTATCGGAGAAAAGCATTCCAGAAGCTCTAACTGCTTCCCATAGCTTAAATGGCAAGCCCCGGGATTTAACCACTGCTTCATATTGAGTGCGAAAGAACGAGCGATATTGCTTGGAGCCAACATAAGCCAGCATGCCTAGAAAAGCGCCAATCGTCTGCACAAAGGCAAGAGGAAGCACGGCAATCGTACTCAGACAGAGCTTTAGAAGGAGTTTTCGCACCCCCTAATGATATTCAATGCCGCTCTCACTGTGTGGATTTCAGCATGCCTTGCCGAATTAGGCATTTTTCGGATAGAATTCACGCATCGCTGAGTTAAGACAACTTGCAGAGCGATTCATAAATTCTGCTAAAGCGTCGCCGTTGTGGTTCCTGGCACGTGAGTTGTCCTAATGACCGTGTTAATAAACTAAGGAATATGCAATGGCAAATGATTACTTCTTTACCTCAGAGTCCGTTTCTGAAGGTCACCCCGATAAAGTAGCAGACCAAATTTCTGATTCGATTCTTGACGCTATTTTGGCTCAAGATCCAACTGCACGTGTTGCAGCGGAAACTTTATGTAATACCGGCTTAGTGGTTCTAGCAGGTGAAATTACTACGAATGCAAACGTTGATTACATCCAAGTAGCACGTAATACTCTGCGTGAAATTGGCTATGACAATACTGACTACGGCATTGATTACAAAGGTTGTGCGGTATTGGTTGCTTATGACAAGCAAAGTCCCGATATTGCTCAAGGCGTTGATAAGGCCCATGATGATGGTTTGGATCAAGGCGCTGGTGATCAAGGCCTGATGTTTGGTTACGCATGTGACGAGACTGCAGAATTGATGCCTTTACCAATTCATTTGTCACACCGTTTAGTGGAGCGTCAATCCCAATTGCGCCGTGATGGCCGTTTGAACTGGTTACGCCCAGATGCTAAGTCACAAGTGACTCTGCGTTATGTAGATGGTAAGCCTGACTCTATCGATACCGTTGTTCTCTCTACTCAACATGACGAAGATATCTCGCTTGAGAAACTACGTGAAGCAGTTATCGAAGAAATCATCAAACCAGTATTGCCTAAGCATTTGATTAAAGGCGCTATTAACTTTTTGGTAAACCCAACAGGACGCTTCGTTATTGGCGGCCCACAGGGCGATTGCGGTTTAACTGGCCGAAAAATTATTGTTGATACCTACGGCGGTGCAGCTCCTCATGGCGGCGGCGCTTTCTCTGGTAAAGATCCATCTAAGGTTGACCGCTCTGCTGCATACGCTGGACGTTATGTTGCAAAGAACGTGGTTGCTGCTGGCTTGGCAAGTAAGTGCTTGATTCAGATCTCTTATGCGATTGGTGTAGCTAAGCCAACCTCAGTGATGGTGAGTACATTCGGTACAGGCAAGATTTCGGATGAAAAGATTGCTCAATTGGTATCTGAGCACTTTGACTTACGTCCAAAAGGCATTGTGAAGATGCTGAACCTCTTGCGCCCAATTTATCGCAAGACCGCTGCTTATGGCCACTTTGGTCGTGAGGAGCCAGAGTTTACTTGGGAGCAAACAGATAAAGCGGCAGCATTACGTGCAGCTGCTGGCCTGTAAGCATTAAGCGTATTTAAAGGCTTAAAAAGTAGGTTCTAGTTGTATTGAGGCGAAATATGCCGTAATTGATTACAATTACGGCATACCTTCAAGGAGCGTTGCAAGGAATGTTGAGACCCAGCATTTCCCCAGGCTTGAAGGGAGTGGATTCTGAGGCTACCCCCGGAGTTTACTAATTGCAACCGCGCTCGCTAACCCATGATTCAATGGCTAGCGAGTTTCTACTCCAGCATTGGATCGTCTTTAGCTGGAGCATTAATGAATACCGTTTCTGATTTAAATAATTTTGTTGCAACACGTTGCGCAATTGCTGACATCACTTTGGCTGACTTTGGCCGTAAAGAAATTGCGATTGCTGAAACTGAGATGCCTGGCTTGATTGCTATTCGCGATGAGTTTGCTGCACAACAGCCATTACGTGGCGCTCGCATTACTGGTTCATTGCACATGACCATTCAAACTGCTGTTTTGATTGAGACACTCGAAGCGCTGGGCGCCGAAGTACAGTGGGCATCTTGCAATATTTTCTCTACACAAGATCACGCTGCTGCAGCTATTGCTGCTAATGGCACACCAGTATTTGCTATCAAGGGCGAAACTCTTGAGCAGTATTGGGACTTTACGCACCGTATTTTTGAATGGGCTGATGGCGGCTTCACCAATATGATTTTGGATGATGGCGGCGATGCTACTTTGTTGCTACATCTTGGCGCACGTGCTGAAAAAGATCAAGCTTGCTTGAATAATCCAACTAGCGAAGAAGAAACTATCTTGTTTGCCGCCATTAAGAAAAAATTGGCGCAAGACCCGACTTGGTATTCAACACGCTTAGAAAAAGTTAAAGGCGTCACTGAAGAAACCACAACTGGCGTTCATCGCTTGTATCAAATGTTTGCTAAGGGTGAGCTGAAGTTCCCTGCAATCAACGTCAATGACTCTGTAACCAAGAGCAAGTTCGACAACCTCTATGGTTGCCGCGAATCTTTGGTAGATGCAATCAAGCGAGCTACTGATGTGATGGTGGCTGGTAAGGTTGCAGTTGTTTGTGGCTACGGCGATGTGGGTAAAGGTTCTGCTCAGGCATTACGTGCCTTGTCTGCTCAAGTGTGGGTTACTGAAGTAGATCCAATCTGTGCTTTGCAAGCTGCAATGGAAGGCTATCGTGTTGTAACCATGGATTACGCTGCTGATAAAGCCGATATTTTCGTTTCTGCAACAGGCAACTACCATGTGATTACACATGACCACATGGCTAAGATGAAGAATCAAGCCATCGTTTGTAACATCGGCCACTTTGATAATGAGATCGATGTTGCTGGTATTGAAAAATACAAGTGGGAAGAGATCAAGCCACAAGTTGACCATGTGATTTTCCCAGCTGCCAACGGCAAGCCTGAGAAGCGCATCATCATTTTGGCAAAAGGTCGTTTGGTTAACCTCGGTTGCGGTACAGGACATCCTTCTTATGTGATGAGCTCTTCATTTGCGAACCAAGTGATTGCACAGATTGAATTGTGGAATGCAGTAGGTACAGATAAATACCCAGTCGGTGTTTACACATTGCCTAAGCATTTGGATGAAAAGGTTGCTCGTTTACAGCTCAAGACTCTCAATGCAGAGTTAACTGTGTTGTCAGATCAGCAAGCTTCTTACATTGGCGTAACGAAGCAAGGCCCATACAAGGCTGACCACTACCGTTATTAATCCAATCACTGTTCAATAGATACGTAGGCCCAAAATCATGGAATTAAGCGTCGAATTCTTTCCTCCAAAAACACCTGAAGGTGAGAGTAAGCTGCACCTAGTGCGCGAGCGTTTTTCTGAAACGCTGAAGCCTTCGTTTTATTCTGTGACTTTTGGTGCCGGCGGCTCTACTCAGTCTGGCACATTAAAAGTAGTGGGTGATATTCATGCTGCTGGTGCTGCAGTTGCCCCACACTTATCTTGCGTTGGTAGTTCACGTGAAAGCGTGCGCGAGATGCTCAAGCAATATCAAGCCCTAGGCGTAAAGCGCATTGTTGCCTTGCGTGGCGACCTGCCTTCTGGCATGGGCCAGTATGGCGAGTTTCATCATGCCAATGAATTAGTAGAATTTATTCGCACAGAAACAGACGACTGGTTTCATATCGATGTAGCTGCCTATCCAGAAATGCATCCACAGGCAAAGTCACCTGCTAGCGATGTTGAGTTCTTTGTGCAAAAAATGAAGGCGGGCGCGAACTCTGCCGTCACCCAGTATTTTTATAATAGTGATGCTTACTTCCGTTTTGTGGATGAAGCCTATGATCTTGGCGTAACGCAGCCTATCATTGCTGGCATCATGCCGATCACGAATAGCAGTCAGTTATTGCGATTCTCTGACGCCTGTGGCGCTGAAATTCCACGTTGGATTCGTTTGCGTCTTCAGTCCTATGGTGATGACATTGCTTCCATTCGTGCATTTGGAGAAGATGTTGTCACGGATCTGTGTGATCAGCTGCTAGCTGTTGGCGCTCCAGGAATTCATTTCTATTCACTAAACCAGGCAGATGCGGTTTTAGCGATTGCGGATAACTTAGGCTTAACAAAGCAAGCTAAGTCAGCAATTTAACGAAGTAAACCAGACTCCGTCAGGAGCATATCCAAGGGCTCATCATGTGTTTGAGCAGCCCACTGAGAATCATCTAGTTTTTGCCAATTAAATCCAATCCCCATGCAAATGAGGGTTGGATTGTTTTTTCGTAGTTGCGCCAAAGTACGGTCAAAATAGCCGCCGCCATAGCCAAGCCGCCAATAATGACTTGCGCCACCCATCTCCGAGCGAGACCAGCCTACGCAGGGAATCAGGATCAAATCGGGGATTAGTTGAGGTCTAGCAGTATTGCTTGGGTTTGGCTCGGGAACATTATGGGCGCTTGGAATTAAGACATCTCCCTCTTGCCACTCAAAAAAATCAAGATGCTTGTCTGGGCGTGCAAAAGGCAGCGCTAGTCTGCGATGGACATCGCACTTCATCCAGCTTAATAAAGTTGGGCGTAGATCCAGCTCATCCTGAATGGGCCAATAAAGCGCTATAGATCGAATGGATTGACCTGCTTTAAGCAAAAAACCATCGAGCCCTGCAATCAGGCCCGTCTTTACCAAGGCATAGCCTTCATCCGCAGCAAATTCTTTGCGTTGTTTTAATAAATCCTGGCGAAGAGTTTTTGGTGAATTACCGTGCATATGGACCATTATCAGGCGAAAATTAAAGGATATAGTAATCAAGTATTGCAAGGTTCTAACCTTGCAAATAAAGATGGGGTTAGATCGCAAGAATGAAGTCTGCAACAGAAAATAGTAAATACCTTCAATGGGCCAAAATTCTAGTTTTAGGCTTACTGCTAGGTGCGTCCAATTCCTACGCTGAAAAGCCAAAAAAGCCAAGCTTGCCTAAGTCTTTCGAGAGCAAGGCTGCCCCAGCTGAAATTACCGATACCGATCGGATGTTTATTGACTTGCGCGAAGCTGCAAAAAAGAATGATGTGTTTCGCAGTCAGCAACTATCATCCAATTTAGCAAACTATCCATTTGATGACTATGTAACTTACTTCCGCATCAAGCCTCAATTATTTGATAGTGCTGGTGGAGCACGCAGCGACTACAGCGCTGATGCTCAGGTTGTTGCTTTCTTAAATCAATATCAGGGTACTGCCTTAGCTGATCGTATGCGTAATGATTGGCTTCTAGTTTTAGGTAAGCGCAAAGACTGGGCACGCTTTGATGTTGAGTATGCCAAGTTTGTATTGGATGACGATACACAAGTGAAGTGTTATTCCTTGTTATCGAAATTATCGCAAGGCGAAAACCCAACTAAGCTTGCAATTGATTCCCGTTCTATATTATTGGACCCAGGTTATTTTGGTCAGGCATGTCAGGAGTTAGTGCCATCATTGGTTGCTGCTGGCGGCATGACACCGAGCGAGGCTAAAGCAATTGGTCGGGCTGCAAGTGAAAGAGGCTTTGACACTATGGCCCGGCGCTTGGGTGGCGAAGATCCCATTGGAGATATTGTCAAAGCGGCCAAAGCGGATCCAGCTAAAGCGTATCGTGATTTCTCTCAAAATGCTTCTCGCTATAGTAAAGAAAATCAAGCGCTTGCATGGGGTGTGATCGGACAATTTTTAGCTAAGAAACTAGATCCGAATGCAGATGATGCTTATCGCTTACAGCAAGATCTTGGTTATAACGAGCTACTTTCAGTCGAGTCACAAGAGTGGAAAGTACGCGCAGGCTTGCGTGCCAAGGATTGGCCCTTGGTAAAAAATGCGATTGATGGCATGAATCCTGTAGTACGCAGTAGAGATCCGGCGTGGACTTATTGGTATGGTCGTGCACTTAAGGCAGAAGGACAGGATGCAAAAGCTAAAGACAGTTTTGAACTGATTTCTGAGCAATACAATTTTTATGGCCAACTCGCTCGCGAAGAGTTGGGCAAATCGAATCATGCGCCTGCTAAAACAAAAGTGACAGAGCAAGAGATTGATGCAATGGCTAGCCGCAAGGGCTTTGTGCGTGGCGAACGCTTATACGCTATGAATCTGCGCTTCGAAGGCAATCGTGAGTGGAATTGGGAATTGCGCAATATGACTGACAAACAGTTATTGGCAGCAGCAGAGTATGCAAAACGTATCCATTTATATGACCGTGTGGTGAATACTGCTGATCGTACTAAGCAAGAACACGACTTTAGTTTGCGTTATCCAACTCCATTTAAAGAAGAATTGTCTCCTATTGCAAGACAGATTGATTTGAACCTAGCTTGGGCTTACGGATTGATCCGCCAAGAATCACGTTTCATTATGAATGCCTCATCTTCCGTAGGCGCTTCAGGATTAATGCAAGTCATGCCGAATACGGCGAAGTATGTAGCCAAGAAAATTGGGATGACGAATTACACCAACGATAAATTGAGCGATACCAACACTAATCTGACCTTGGGTAGTAATTATTTAAATATGGTTCTGGTTGATTTGGACGGCTCTTGGGTTTTAGCTTCAGCAGCCTATAACGCTGGACCTTCTCGCTCAAAAGCGTGGCGTGAAAAATTATCTGGTCCGACAGAGGGTGCTATTTTTGCTGAAACTATTCCGTTTACGGAGACGCGTGTCTACGTAAAGAATGTGCTCTCTAACGCGAACTACTACACATCCGTGATGAACGGTCAGACTCCATCTTTAAAACAGCGCTTGGGTGTTATTACACCAAAGGCTGCAACGCAATCTGAGCTTCCTTAAACCTTCAATTACTGCGCTAAGCAAAGAAAGCTTTTTATGAAATACGACATTCTTTTAATCGGTGGCAATGGATTTGTGGGGCGGGTTATTGCTGCACAGCTTCAGCTGGCTGGCTATTCCGTATTAGTGCCAACAAGTCATTTGGGTGCTGCCCGTGAATTACGTATGTTGCCTAAGGTACATGTCGAAGACGCAGATATTCATGATTTTGATGAACTGCAAAGTCTTTGTGAGCGCATTAGCCCTAATGGCGCTGTCATTAATTTAGTGGGAGTGCTGCACGATAAGCCTGCACAACCTTATGGAAAGATATTTAAAGCCGCGCATGTTGAGCTCCCTAAAAATATTATTACTGCGATGCAATTGCACGGCTTGAAGCGCTACTTGCATATGAGTGCTTTGGGTGCGGATTCAAAAGGCCCCTCTATGTATCAGCGTAGCAAGGGCGATGGTGAGGCTGCAGTGAAGGCAAGTAATTTAGAGTGGACTATCTTTAGACCATCGGTCATCTTTGGTGCGCAGGATCAATTTATTAACCTGTTTTCTAAATTGACTAAGTTGTTTCCTGCCATGCCTTTGGCCAATCATCAAGCACAGTTTCAGCCAGTGAGCGTAGATGATGTTGCATCTGCATTCGTAAAATCATTATCGATGCCGCAAACAATTCATCAGTCTTATGACTTGGTAGGCCCAACGGTTTACACCATGAAAGAGATCGTTGAGTTTGCAGCACGCAAAGTAAAAACGTCTTGTGCCATTATTCAGGTGCCTGCTTTTGTGGGATACATACAGGCCTTGGCATTTGAATTTCTACCCGGCCCAACATTGATGTCGCGCGACAATATTGCCTCCATGCAATTACCTAATACTTTGCCAGTAAACGGTGTTGATGCTTTGACAGATGTATTCAAAATAAGTCGTCGTACCCTAGAGGGTATGCAGTAATGAAAATCTACGCAGTAGGCGGCGCCATTAGGGATACCCTCATGGGTTTGCCTGTGCATGACATTGATTATGTTGTCGTGGGTTCCAGCGTAGAAGAGATGGTTGCCAAAGGTTTTCGGCCGGTTGGTAAGGATTTTCCAGTATTTCTGCATCCAGAGACGCAGGCTGAATACGCGCTGGCACGCACTGAGCGTAAGACTGGCCAAGGTTATAAAGGCTTTCATTTTTACGCTGACCCTACTGTCACTTTGGAGCAAGACCTAGAGCGTCGTGACTTAACGATTAATGCGATGGCACAAGAAGTTGGATCTGATGGCAAGCAATTTGGGCCGATTATTGATCCCTATAACGGTCAAGAAGATTTGGCCGCCAAAGTATTTCGGCATGTATCAGATGCATTTGCAGAAGATCCATTACGCTTGCTACGGATTGCTCGCTTTGCTGCGCGCTTTCCAGAATTTACTGTTGCAGATAGGACACTGCTTGCCCTAAAAGCGATTGTTCAGTCAGGCGAGTTAAATGCTTTATCGGCAGAGCGTATTTGGCAGGAGTTGGCAAGGGGTTTGGTTGCTCAAAAGCCCATGCATCTATTTCAAGTTCTATTAAATACTGGTGCAGCTAGTAACGTATTGCCATCTAAGTTAACGGCACAATTGGCCCAAGAATCTTTTCGTGAAGCATTAATCGTGCACTTTGCTTTGGCAGACAATAGCTTAGAGGAGCGCTGTGCCATTACCTTAATGGATTTATCTGCCAGCGAAATTCGTTCATGGGCAGATTGTGTTCGTATGCCAATCGACGTGCGAGATTTCAGTGAAATATTTAGCGATCTTCATGTTTTGGCAAACAAGCATCGTAATACTTCTTATCAGGCAGTAGATATTTTAAATTGGTTCAATCGTGCAGATGTTTGGCGCAAGCCAGATCGTGCCCAAGCGATTTTGAACCTTGCAGCAAAATTAGGAATGAACGTTTCAGTTTTAATCAATGCTATGCGTAACGCACTTGTTATTAATTCTGCAGAAATTATTGCCGGCGTTGCTGCAGAAGATCGATCGAATGGCGAACGGATTGGTAGTGCATTTGAATCTGCTAGATTAGCTGCCATCACCTCGGCGCTTAAAGCCTGAGGCTACAGTCGATTTCTGCCACGCAAGCCTGGCAAATCTTCAAGTACATGACCCGGTAACAAGCTTTCTAAGTTCTTGGAAAATGCAAAAGCTTTAAAGAGTTCGCCCATCTCAGCTTCAGATAATAGTTTTTGTAAGGAGTTGGAGATTGGTAGGAATGTTTCTGGGTCGCTAGGATCGCCAATCTCTAAGGCAATATCACCAATGCCTGCATCAAGTAAGTAGGCAGCCTGATTCGAGAGATACACATCATCTACATTTTCGGCTAATGCAGTGCGAGCAATTTGAGACCACTCAACGTGTGTAGTTAAGTCGCAAAGGCCGGGAAGATGAAATGGATCTTGAATAGCATGGTGGCGATGGTGTGCCATTAATGTACCCCCAAGTCTCTGTGGGTGGTAGTACTCACTTTCAGGAAAGCCATAGTCAAACGTGAGAAATAATCCGACTTCTAAATGCTTGGTTACTTGTTGCATCCAAGCATTTGCAGGAGCGTGTAGTTCGGTGACATACCCTTCTGAGAAATTGCCGCTCAGTAGACTTTCAGGAAGTAGTTTTTGTTCGACTGGGGCACCTATCTTCCAGGTCAGTTTGTCATTGTCAAAAGCAACGCCATGCCAATACCAAAAACCATTTTTAAAAATGATGGCATCGCACGGAATAGCATCAATCACTTCATTAGCAAGAATGACGCCTTTAAAGTTTTTAGGCAGCTCAGTAAGCCAGTTGCAGCGCGTCTTCAGATTGAGGTCTTGAACGACGCTCCCAATTCTTTCCTGCTGACGCTGCGCTAAGTCCGGTGAAATTTCAATGATGTCGTAACGATCCAGAGTAAAACCAAGATCACTGAGGCGAGTCAGTATGGATGTTGCCAACTTACCTGTGCCGGCCCCGAATTCTAAAATCTGAGCAGGCAGCCCTTTTTCCCTGAGTCCCTCAAGTACTGGCAAGAGGGTTGAGCAAATAGCAGCCCCAAAAAGTGGGCTTAATTCTGGGGCGGTTGTGAAATCACCACCAGGCCCTAGTTTATGGGCCCCTGCGCTGTAATAGCCCATCCCAGGCTCATAGAGGGCCATCTCCATATAGCGAGAAAAGGGCAGCCAGCCGCCTTGAGAGGCGATTTGAGAGGCTATTTTGGCCTTTAGAAGCGCACTATGCTCCGTTTCAAGGCTGGTCAAGGTAATATCCATAGCTCGCTAGTCTAAGAGAATTTAATTGAACCCTAGTTCAACCCCCCAATCCCAGCCAGTAAAAGCAGTTTTAGTGACTGGCGCCGCAAAGCGTCTCGGTCAAGAAATTGCTTTGCAATTTGCCCGTCAGGGCTGGGATGTTGCCGTCCATTATGGGCGATCAGCCCAAGAGGCTGCCCAAACTGTTGCGGCAATTCAGGCATTAGGCGTGAAAGCAAAGGCATTTCAGGCTGACTTGGCCGACGAAGCGGCTACCAAGGATCTTTTCTTGGCTGTTAGTAACGCCTTCCCAAATTTAGAGTGTCTAGTAAATAGCGCGTCCCTATTTGAATATGATCGCGCTAACTCAAATACCCCCTTGAGTGGAAAAAGTTTAGAAGAGCATATGCAAGTCAATTTGACTGCACCAATTTTGCTATCGCAGCTAATGTTTGAATACCAAAAAAGTAAAACAATCCAATCGGAGACAATTCCGACCCTTATTCCAGCAGTCATTCAATTGCTAGATCAAAAGCTGATTAATCTCAATCCGGATTATTTGTCTTATACCCTGTCTAAGGCTGCATTACTTTCTTCTGTAGAAATCTTGGCAATGGATTTCGCACCACATCTACGAGTGGTTGGATTGGCGCCAGGAATCTCTTTGCCATCTGGCCACCAAACGAACGATGGTTTTTCTAAAGCGCATCAAATGACACCTTTAGGTAAATCCTCAACACCTGCAGACATTGCAAAAGCCGCTGTATTTTTAGCAGAATCTGGCGCTATTACTGGTACCACTTTATATGTAGATGGTGGGCAACATCTACTACCATCATCACGTGATGTGATGTTCAAAACGAATTAAGTATTTTTAAAAAAGAAATTTCATGCACGCCATTCTTTCTCACCCCGCCCTCGTTGACTGTCGCCGTTTATTTCTGCGTGACTATGAGATCTATATCAATATCGGTGTGCATGACTTTGAGAAAAAAGCTGAGCAACGCGTTATTTTGAATGTCGATCTGTATATTCCCTTGGCGATGAATACACCAACAAATGATCAATTAGATGAGGTAGTGGATTACGACTTCATGCGTGAGACCATTAAGGCTATAGCTTCTCAGGACCATATTCATCTGCAGGAAACCTTTTGTGATGACATCGTGGCAGCCATGTTGGAGCATCCTAAAGTATTGGCTGCATGTGTCAGCACAGCTAAGCCTGATGTCTATCCAGATTGCCATTCGGTAGGTGTTGAAGTATTCCGTATCAAAGCATCTTGATTTAACAGCATCTAGAAAAGAATTCTTATGGGCGATATTCGTAAAGTTGTCTTCGAAGAAAATAAGCTAGAGAAAAAACTCTGTCGTTTGGTGGGGCAGGCCATTGGCGACTTTGGCATGATTGAAGATGGCGACAAAGTGATGGTGTGCCTATCGGGCGGTAAAGATAGTTATGCCATGCTCGATATTTTGTTGAAGTTGCGCGAACGTGCGCCTATCCATTTTGAAATCATTGCAGTAAACCTGGATCAAAAACAGCCTAATTTTCCCGCAGAAATTTTGCCTAATTATTTGAAGAGTTTAGGTGTTCAGTATCACATCGAAGAGCAAGATACTTACAGTATTGTGAAGCGCGTTATTCCGGAAGGTAAAACTACCTGTGGCTTGTGCTCACGTTTGCGTCGCGGTATTTTGTATCGTGTAGCGGATGAGCTTGGGGCAACCAAGATCGCTTTAGGGCATCATCGCGATGACATTCTAGAAACCTTGATGCTAAATATGTTTTATGCGGGAAAGCTCAAGGGAATGCCCCCAAAGTTACGCTCAGATGATGGTAAACACATTGTGATTCGTCCCTTGGCTTATGTTCCAGAAAAGTTGCTGGAGCGTTATGCGGTAGATATGAACTTCCCCATCATTCCATGTGATTTGTGTGGCAGTCAGCCTAATTTGCAGCGTCAAGTCATGAAAGAAATGCTGCGTGATTGGGAGAAAAAGCATCCAGGACGTGTTGAGAACTTATTCCGCTCAATGCACCATATCGTTCCGTCCCATTTAATGGATGGCGAAGCCTTTGATTTCAAAAATCTGGAAATTTCGACTGAGCTATCCGGCATTGCTGCCAGATCAGCTGGCGACAGGGCAATTGATGAGGCTGATTTGGACGAATTGGCCTGTGGCACCATGATTCAGGGGACTTATAATCCCCCTTTATGAATATCGTCATATTGGCTGCTGGGCAAGGAAAGCGGATGAAATCCGCCCTGCCCAAAGTCCTGCAAACTTTAGCAGGCAAACCCCTGCTGCAACATGTTCTCACTACTGCCCTCGCTTTGCAGGGCAAGCAGGCTAAAAATGGCCCCGTTGTTGTGGTTGGTCATGGTGCAGTAGATGTAAAAACATTCTTGCTCAATACCAGTAAAGAAGATGCAAATTTTGGCAAAGTAGTGACTGCTCTTCAGGCAGAGCAAAAGGGAACTGGACATGCACTTCTGCAAGCCCTGCCTAAACTAGATGTTCAAGAACCAACTTTAGTTTTGTATGGCGATGTACCCCTCACAACTAAAAAGACACTCAGTAAGCTAGCAAAATTGGCGGATGGAGTCAGAGGGAAAGATTCTGCACTGGCATTGTTAACTCAGAACCTCAGCAATCCTACTGGCTATGGCCGTATCTTGCGTGATTCCGACGGCTCTGTGAAAGAGATCGTTGAAGAGAAAGACGCCACCCCTGCACAAAAAGCAATTCAAGAAATTAACACCGGCATCATGGTGTTACCAACGAACTCATTAAAGAAGTGGCTCAAGGCCTTACGTGCCAGCAATGCACAGGGCGAGTATTACTTAACTGATGTGATTGCCATGGCTGTTAAAGATGGTGTGCCGATTCGTACAACACAAGCTGATGATGAATTTGAAACTGTAGGTGTTAACAGTCGCGATCAGTTAGCTGCTCTTGAACGTGTACATCAACTGAATGTTGCCAATCAATTAATGGATGCAGGGGTATCGCTTGCAGATCCTGCACGTATTGATGTGCGCGGTACTTTAGAGTGCGGCACCGATGTTTCAATTGATGTTGGATGTGTTTTTGAGGGTTGCGTTACTGTAGATGCTGGTACAAAGATTGGCCCTTATTGCGTGATTCGCAATAGCGTGATTGGTAAAGGTGTTTCTATTCATGCATACAGTCATTTAGATGGCGCAAAAGTAGGCAATCAATCTATGATTGGCCCTTACGCACGCTTGCGTCCTGGTGCCGATTTATCAAATGATGTCCATATTGGTAACTTCGTAGAGGTAAAGAACAGCAAGATTGCTGCCAATAGCAAAGCCAATCATTTGGCTTATGTTGGTGACTCGATTGTGGGGTCACGGGTCAATATCGGTGCCGGCACGATTACCTGCAACTACGATGGTGTGAATAAACACCAGACGATTATTGAAGATGATGTCTTTATAGGTTCTGATACTCAATTGGTAGCGCCAGTTCGTGTAGGTCGTGGTGCTACATTAGGTGCAGGCACAACGCTTACTAAAGATGCTCCCGCAAACCAGCTAACGGTATCCAGGGCAAAGCAAATATCTTTGCAGTGGCAGCGTCCGATGAAGCAAGAGAAAAAAGTACCAACAAAGAAATTAGTAGTAAAAAAAGTTGCCGTGAAGAAAGTAGCCAAGAAAG
The DNA here is from genome assembly GCA_943372325.1 of Polynucleobacter meluiroseus. Lineage (GTDB taxonomy): Bacteria > Pseudomonadota > Gammaproteobacteria > Burkholderiales > Burkholderiaceae > Polynucleobacter > Polynucleobacter meluiroseus_I. The sequence continues at coordinate 139,212 of CALRYF010000001.1, forward strand.
TTGTGAAAAAGACAGTTACGAAAACTGCAAAGGGTAAAAAATAATGTGCGGTATTGTTGGCGCAGCCTCCCATAAAAACATTGTTGATGTTTTAGTTGAGGGCTTACGCCGTCTAGAGTACCGTGGGTATGACTCTTGTGGCTTTGCAGTCATCAATGGCGATGACGCGAAACATCCGATTGAACGTGCTCGCACTACTGCACGTGTTTCGGAGTTGGCTGAGCAAAGTAAGGATTTTATTGGTACGCTGGGTATTGCGCATACACGCTGGGCAACGCATGGTAAGCCAGATACACAAAATGCTCACCCACATATTTCTGGTGGCTTAATTGCTGTTGTTCACAATGGCATTATTGAAAACTACGAAACACTGCGTACTGAATTAAAAGCCGCTGGTTATGTCTTTACTTCTGAAACAGATACAGAAGTAATTGCACATTTGATTCATCAGCAATATATTGCCAGTGGACAAAAAGATATTGCTCAGTCAGTTAGAGCAGTGTTACCCAAATTGCATGGCGCCTATGCCATTGGTGTGATTGCTCAAGATAATCCGAGCACCTTGGTGGGGGCTCGTGTTGGATCTCCTTTGGTGGTTGCCATTGGCGACCAAGAACACTTCTTGGCATCTGATGCATTGGCTTTGGCTGGTCGTGCCCATTCCATGATGTACCTGGAAGAGGGTGATGTAGCTGTGCTTAAGGCAGATAAGCTTGAAGTATTTGATCAAACAGATAAGGCCGCTCAACGAGAGCTTAAGCCGATGCCAGCACAGGCTGACTCGGTTGATCTTGGCCCTTATCAGCACTACATGCAAAAAGAAATTTTTGAGCAGCCTAGAGCAATTGGCGACACGCTTGCCAATATTGTTACGTTTGGTCCGGAATTATTTGAAGCTAAACCAGAAGACTGGAAAGCTTTCAATCAAATTTTGATCTTGGCATGCGGCACTAGTTATTACTCTGCCTGTGTTGCTAAATATTGGTTAGAAGATATTGCCGGTATTCCGACGCAAGTAGAAATTGCGAGTGAGTATCGCTATCGCACTACCGTGCCCAATCCCAAAACACTGATTGTGGTGGTTTCTCAATCTGGTGAGACAGCCGATACGCTGGCGGCATTGCGTCATGCTAAGGGTTTGGGTCATCAGTTCACCTTAGCAATCTGTAACGTTGCAAGCAGCGCTATGGTTCGCGAAACAGATTGGCATTTCTTGACTAAGGCTGGCGCTGAAATTGGCGTTGCTTCAACAAAAGCATTTACTACTCAATTACTGGCCCTTTATCTTTTAGCGGTTTCGATTGCTAAACGTGATGGCAGAATTTCACCAGAAAAAGAAAAAGAAGTGCTCCGTGATTTGCGTCACTTGCCAAAAGCGCTGCATGCAGTCTTAGCGCTTGAGCCACAAATCATTGCTTGGAGTGATGCATTTGCTAAGTGTGAGAATGCGCTTTTCTTAGGTCGTGGCTTGCACTATCCCATTGCGCTTGAGGGTGCACTCAAGCTAAAAGAGATTTCTTATATCCATGCTGAGGCCTATCCAGCTGGTGAGTTGAAGCACGGCCCACTTGCCTTGGTTACAGATAAGATGCCAGTAGTTACTGTTGCGCCTAATGATGCTCTATTAGAAAAACTCAAGTCCAATATGCAGGAAGTCAAAGCGCGTGGCGGTAAGCTTTATGTGTTTGCTGACCAAGATACTCATATCTCTAGCAGTGAAGGCATAAACGTCATTAAGCTTCCTGAGCACTATGGATATCTCTCCCCTATCCTGCATGTAGTCCCTCTGCAGTTGTTGGCGTATCACACAGCCTGTGCGCGCGGAACAGACGTCGACAAGCCAAGAAACCTAGCAAAGAGCGTTACAGTCGAATAATTTTTTTGCCAGTTTGACATTCATCTCAAGTTGTGAACAAAATTCATTAGATAAATCAGGGCTTTACGGAGCCCTGCTGGCATTTTTGTGTTCAAATAACTCTTGTAAAAGAGGATATTTGCTGCAAGCCATGTTTTCGTTAATAACCCAGTGCTCACGTTTGAAGTTACTTCCGCTAATTTGTGTGGTGACTCTCTCCGCATGCGCTGTTGGGCCAGACTTTAAGCAACCAGAGGCACCCAAGACCTCTTCCTATACGGAAGCACCCATAGCTAAGAAGCTTACCGCTGCACCTGGAGTTCCGGGTGGTACCGAACAAGAGTTTGTTGAGGGTGCCAATATTGAAGCGCAGTGGTGGCAGCTCTATAAATCTCCTGAGTTAAATGCCCTTATTAAAAAAGCGCTGCAACAAAATCCTAATCTTGGTGCAGCAGATGCAGCACTGCGCGCTGCACAAGAAAATGTCAATGCCCAAATCGGCGGTCAATATTTTCCATCTATTGGTGTTGGTGCAAATGCTACAAGACAGAAACAGCCTTCAGCTGTTTACGGCTTAAGTTACGGCACGGATACATATAACCTTTACAACACCTCAGTCAATGTGACCTACAAGTTAGATGTATTTGGTGGGGCACGTCGTACAGTTGAAGGAGCCCGTGCACAAGCAGAGGTGGCACAGTTTCAGTTAGAGGGCGCTTATCTTTCACTCACAGCCAATGTAGTAACTGGTGCCGTTAAAGAGGCTGCATTACGTGCGCAGATGCAGGCTACAGAGGAGATTCTGAAAGCCCAAACGAATCTTGCCGAGGTAACTGAAAAACAATTAGGGATAGGTACCGTTTCAAAAGTAGACGTGACCTCACAACGTACCTTGGTTTCAACTTCTCAGGTAGATCTATTTAATTACGAGAGAAATCTGGCGTTTGCACGCAATCAATTGGCTGTGTTAGTTGGCGAGATTCCAAGTAATGCAAATATTGCCAAGTTTGATTTGGCTAATTTACAGTTACCCGAGAAACTACCTTTATCAGTGCCATCCAGCTTAGTTCGCCAGCGTCCTGATGTGCGTGCTGCTGAAGCGCAATTAAAAGCACAGAACGCTTTTGTAGGGGTTGCAACAGCCAATCTATTGCCCCAATTTAATATCACTGGATCCATTGGTGCTGCAGCTCTCACATCCAATGGATTATTTGGCCCGAACTCTGCGCTATGGACTCTGGGCGGTGGTATTTTGCAGCCCCTGTTTCAAGGTGGACAGTTGTTAGCCCAACGCCGTGGCGCCCTTGCAAATTATGAGCAGGCTGCCTTTCAGTATCAGGCAACCGTATTAAGTGCATTTCAGGAAGTGGCTAATGCGTTACGTGCGCTAGAGACTGGTGCCCAAGCCCTGAAGGCAGCATCAGATGCAGAGCGTTATGCCTTCGAAACTCTTGATTTAGTGCAACAACAATACAAGTTGGGCACGGCGAGTTATCTGGCAGTACTCTATTACCAAAATCAGTATCAACAGGCAAAAGTGAAATCCGTTTCAGCACAAGCAACACGCTTCTCGGATACAGCTGCACTATTTGCAGCACTCGGCGGCGGCTGGTGGAATCGTGAAGGCCCTGCTTTTAAACCAAAAGACATAGCGAACAAAGATCAAAATGAAACTTCTGGAACAAATTAAAAATAAGCTCATTGCTTTAGTGCTTGCCTTGTGGGCATGGACAAAGCCTAAAGCAATTGCTCTTTGGCAAAAGACGAAAGCGTTTTGGGCACGCATGGGTCAAAAATGGCGCGGTACTAAAGCGCATGAAAAGTTAATGGCTATGGAGCCCTTACAGCGTCGCATGACAATCATGCTCTGCGGCGTATTCTTATTATTGGGTTTGATCTTCGCTTTTAATCAGCTGAAGACCTTCATGATTAAGTATTTCATTTCCGGCATGGGATTGCCTCCAGCAACCGTTTCTACTATGGTCATTGCCACTTCCGAATGGCAGCCTAAGTTAACTAGTGTTGGTAATGTGCGTGCATTTAGAGGGGTTGAGCTGAGCACAGAGCTTGGTGGTTTGGTACAAACTGTGCCTATCAAGTCTGGGCAAGACGTTAAAGAAGGTGATCTCCTCATTAAGTTGAATGATGCTTCTGATGTTGCTCAGTTAAATTCCTTAAAAGCAATGTCTGAGCTAGCTAAAGTTATTAATGAGCGCGATAGACAGCAGTTAGCGATTCAGGCAATCAGTAAGAACGTGTTTGATACGAGCGCTGCGGATGCTAAATCTAAACAAGCGCAGGTTGAGCAGCAAACAGCATTGGTAGCCAAGAAAAATCTTAAGGCACCATTTAGCGGGCGCGTAGGCATTGTGTCGATTAATCCAGGACAGTATGTAAACCCGGGTGATAAGTTACTTACGCTGCAAACTCTAGACCCTATTTTTGTAGATTTCAACTTACCTCAAAATAATGCTGAGCAAGTTCAGGTAGGGCAGGAAGTAGTGGTAACGACTGATGCATTTAAAGATGCAAGCTTCACTGGCAAAATTACAGCCGTAAGCCCGAAGGTAGACACCAACACCCGTAACATTCAAGTAGAGGCAAAACTCGCCAATCCAGACAAGAAAATCTTGCCGGGTATGTTTGCTAACGTCAATATTAAGCTGGGCGATCAGGTGAAGTACTTGACCTTGCCTCAGACTGCGGTGACCTATAACCCATATGGATCTACTGTTTTTATTGCTAAGCCGACTGGCAAGAAAGACAAGCAAGGTAATCCAGCTCTTGAAGCGCAGCAGATATTTGTAACTACTGGCTCTACCCGTGGCGATCAGGTCGCCATCTTGAAAGGGGTAGACGAAGGTGCAACGATCGTGACCAGCGGTCAGCTCAAGCTGAAGAATGGAACGCCGTTAATTATTAATAACAAGGTGCAGCCAGCTAACTCGCCTGATCCAAAGCCGCAGGAATAAAGCGCAGATGAATTGGACTGACATATTCATCCGTAGGCCAGTGCTCTCCATCGTGGTGAGTGCTTTGATATTGATTTTTGGTTTGAAGGCAATTGGCTCCTTACCAGTAAATCAATATCCACAAACGCAAAATGCGATTGTGACCATTACAACTGCCTACTATGGTGCCGATCCAGAAACCATTGCTGGCTTTATTACTCAACCTCTTGAAGCATCTATCGCTCAAGCACAGGGTATTGATTACCTATCTTCAGCCAGTGTGAGCGGTGTCTCCACTATTGTGGCTACGCTGAAATTGAACTATGACTCAAACGCTGCACTAACGCAGATTCAGACGCAAATTAGCGCAGTTAAAAATCAGTTGCCACCGCAAGCTCAGCAGCCGATTCTGACGGTGCAGATTGGCCAATCTACTGCTGCGATGTACATGGGTTTCTATAGCGATGAAATCGCTAATAATGCGATTACAGATTATTTATTGCGGGTAGTAAAGCCAAAGTTAGATGCAGTTGAGGGTGTGCAAAACGCAGAAATTACTGGTGGTCGCAAGTTTGCCTTACGCGCTTGGCTAGATCGCGAGAAGATGGCTGGTCTGGGTGTTGGTGCCGACGATGTCTATAGTGCGATGGCAGCAAATAATTACCTATCAGCGGTTGGCAGCACCAAAGGTGAGATGGTTTCTGTTGATTTGGTCGCTGGTACCGACTTGCATACGCTTGAAGAGTTTCGCAAGTTAGTCATTAAAAAAGATGGCGTAAATATTGTTTACTTAGATCAAGTGGCGAATGTCACCTTAGGGTCCGAGGACTACAACACCAATGTTGCTTTTAGCGGCAAGAAGTCAGTATTCATTGCAATTAAAGTCGCCCCTAAGGCCAATCTATTAGATGTTGCGCAGCGTGTTCGAGACGTAGTTCCGGATATACAAAAGCAGCTACCCATTGGTATGACGGGCAAGATTGTGTATGACTCGACCAAATTTATTACCAGCTCAATTGACGAAGTAGTGACCACCTTGCTTGAAGCTTTAGTCATTGTGACTGTGGTGATCTACCTCTTCTTGGGTAGTGCTCGTGCCGTTGCTGTACCGGTAATCGCAATGCCTTTGTCGCTGATTGGCACTTTCTTCCTCATGCAAATGCTAGGTTATTCAATTAACTTGCTGACGCTATTGGCCTTGGTATTGGCTATTGGATTGGTGGTGGATGACGCCATCATCGTGGTTGAAAACGTTGACCGTCATATGAAGGAAGGGAAATCTCCTTTGGAAGCATCCTTGATTGCCGCACGTGAGCTGGGAGGCCCAATTTTGGCAATGACGGTGGTGCTGATTGCGGTGTATATCCCGATTGGTTTCCAGGGCGGTCTGACGGGGGCGCTGTTTACTGAATTCGCCTTTACATTGGCTAGTGCGGTAGCCGTTTCCGGGGTGATTGCTTTAACACTGTCACCGATGATGTGCTCACGCATTTTTACTGAAGAGCAAGAAGCCTCAGCATTTGTGCAAAAAATTGATCGTATTTTTGATAAGGTGCATCACAGTTATCAATCTACTTTGCGTGAATTGTTGAGTACGTGGCAAGTCATTATTGTGATGGGGGTCATCTTGTTAGGCGGTGTTGCGTATTTATATGCAACTGCCCGTGCTGAATTGGCTCCAACAGAAGATCAGGGCATTGTCCTAATGCAGGCATCCGGACCACCGAATAGTACGGTGACACAAATGCAGACCTATGCAGATCAAATTTATGCGATCGCTGCAGCAGAATCAGAGTACGAACAAGCATTTCAGATTACGAGTCCCACTTCTAGTTTTGGCGGCATTTTGCTGAAAGACTGGGGTGAGCGTAATCGCAATGCAACCAAGTTCCAAGAAGATATGCAGCAAAAGTGGAACTCCATTGCAGGTGCGCGCGTTGCCGCTTTTCAGTTCCCGGCATTACCCGGTGCACAAGGTTTGCCAGTGCAGGTGGTTATTAATACAACTGAATCCTACACACAGTTAAACGAAGTATCGCAAGCGGTCCTAGATAAAGCGCGTCGCAGCGGCAATTTCTTCTTTGTCGATACTGATCTGAAGATTGATAAGCCACAAGATGTATTAGAAATCGATCGTGAAAAAGTAGCAGCACTTGGAATGACCCAACAGCAAGTCGGCGCAGCTCTATCTGCTGCTTTGGGTGGTGGGTACGTCAATTACTTCTCAGTAGCGGGACGTTCATACCGCGTGATTCCACAAGTCAAGCAAGTGGATCGTTTAAATCCAGATCAAATTTTGGATTACTACATTCGTACACCGAGTGGCGCTATGGTTCAAGCGCGCACCATTGCAACTATTAAGCAAAGAGTGGTTCCGCAATCCATTAATCACTTTCAGCAATTGAACTCAGCAACCATTTTTGGTGTGAGTACCCCATTTATATCTCAAGCAGATTTATTGGAGTTTATGCGTCAGACTTTGAAAGAGGTGGCACCTAGCGGTTACAGCATGGACTATGCAGGCCCATCACGCCAGTTTATGGCGGAATCCGGCGGCTTTTTAGTCACCATGTTCTTTGCCATCTTAATCGTATTCTTAGTGCTTGCAGCCCAGTTTGAAAGCTTCCGTGATCCGATTGTGATTTTGGTATCCGTACCTCTCGCTTTATTTGGCGCACTGATCTTTATTAATTTGGGATTTACGACCTTAAACGTCTATACCCAAGTTGGATTGGTCACGCTGATGGGGTTGATCAGTAAGCACGGTATTTTGATTGTGGAGTTTGCTAATGAACTTCAAGAAGCTGGGCGGAGTAAGTTAGATGCCATCGTTGAGGCGAGTAGCGTTCGTTTGCGCCCAATTTTGATGACAACTGCTGCGATGGTTTTAGGCGTTCTACCCCTAGTGATCGCCTCTGGAGCTGGAGCTGCTGGCCGACAATCGATGGGTATCGTGATCTTCACAGGCCTATCTATCGGTACACTATTCACACTCTTTGTGGTGCCTGCTATGTACTTATTTATTGGTGCTGATCACCATGCTAAGAAATTTAAGCAGCAGTGAAAAATAAAAGGTAACAAACTACTTAACGATATTGAGTTCTTTTTCGGCAATATTGTTAAAGTAAGTTTCCTCTGCTAAGCGCTTTAGCCAAGCATCCACATTCTTCAGAATCGCACGTTCCCCAGTTTCTTTAGGGAATGTCTTATGTAGCAGAATCCAACGGCTAACACAAAGCGCTAGAACAATATCGCCGATCTGAAATTGATTGCCTGCGCAGTAATTTTGCTTAGCCAGCGTTTGATCCAGCAATCCCAGTAGACGATTTGTCTCTTGATAGTTCTTTAATATAGCGTCGTATTTGCGCTCTGGTTCCGGTACTCTGGTCAGACCAAGAAATGGAATACGCAGTGCTGGCCACATTGTTCCTAATTGCCAATCCATCCATTTCTCAGACTTATATTGCGTATTGATATCCGTAGTGAAGCGCCCAACTTGATCATGCTGCTTAGCCAAGTAGCGCATGATGGTATTGGACTCCCAAAGAACGATATCTCCATCTTGCAGAGTCGGAACTAGACCATTGGGGTTGAGTTCTAAAAACTCAGGTGTGTTGTTTACGCCAAAGTGAAGGCCAGCATCGATCCGCTCAAAGTCTTTTCCCTCTTTTAAGCCAAGCTCAGCAAGGCACCAGAGTACTTTTTGAACGTTAATAGAACTTTTACGACCCCATAAACGCATCATGATATTTCCTCGCGAGATGAATTAGCGTTAGCTAACTTTGAGTTCCGTGAAATCGAGGCCAACAAATTTACTGCGCGCAAAAATGAGGGGCTCTCGTTCAGGGTGATTTTTTAAATTGATTACTTTAGCAACAATAATATTATGATCACCGCCAATATGAACACAAATAGTTTCACATTCGTAATAGGCGACGCAATGGTCTATTTGAGTAAGTCCACTGGCTGCTAGCTTGTGATCAACCCCATTGAATTGGTCCACTTTCACGGTGGCAAAATGCATCGCTAAGTTTTCTTGGGAGCGTTCTAAAACATGGATGAGATGTTTTTTGCCTAGCTCAACCCAAGGCATAAGGCGTGAATGCTTTTTGAGGCTCCAAAGAATGAGCGGGGGCTCGAGTGAGACGGTATTAAAGGAGCTGATCGTAATACCGTGAGAATTATTTTCTTCATCCAGGCAGGTAATAACAGTGACCCCAGTTGCAAATGATGCAAAACCTTTGCGCAGCTCTTGTGAAGTAAATGGAGTCATTCAGTTTTACTTACTTGGCTTGAGCTTTGGTTGCAGCAGGAATGGTTGTGCCAGGAATAGGACTCAGGACTTCATTCTCTTCGGCTTTTACGCACTTAAAGCGATATTCTTTACCCGCCTTGGAGAGAAAGCTAGCGCCTTCATAAAAATCATCCCTACAGGTTTTTGTAGCGAAATCCATGACATCCTGGGGTGCTGCGCTAGAGCTTATAAGGCGCATATTACCCATAGACATATTGAGCTGAGTCGAATAGCACCCAGTGAGCAATAAGCCAGAAATCGTAGTTAATAGTAGAATTTTTTTCATGGAAACCTCCATAATCAGCAATGCTCGTTAGGATAAACCTATTAAGTAATTGCTGCGGGGAAATCCCTCGCTCTAAAAGGAAGATATATGTTTAAAGCAATATTGGTAAAAAAGGATGATCAGGGGTATCGCGCAGAATTGGCTCAAGTAGATGAGGCCAGCCTCCCAGAGGGTGATGTACGCGTAAAGGTCCTGTATTCCACGCTGAACTATAAGGATGGCTTGGCCATTACTGGCAAGGGCCCAGTAGTTCGCAGTTTTCCGATGGTGCCTGGTATTGATTTTGCGGGTGAAGTGCTAGAAAGTAGCAGCCCTGATTTCAAGGTCGGCGATATGGTGCTCCTCAATGGTTGGGGGGTAGGTGAAGGACATTGGGGCGGACTAGCTCAGCAAGCTCGTGTAAAGGCGGATTGGTTGATTCCATTGCCTAAGGGCTTTACCGCTAAGCAAGCCTTAGCTATTGGTACAGCAGGCTATACGGCCATGCTCTGTGTCATGGCCTTGCAAAAACATGGGCTTAAGCCTAGCGATGGAGAAGTTTTAGTAACTGGTGCTGCAGGGGGTGTCGGTAGCTTTGCAATCACCTTGCTCAGTAAGTTAGGTTTTACCGTTGTCGCTAGTACTGGGCGCATGGCTGAGGCAGATTATTTGAAAAAGTTAGGTGCAGCCGAAGTCATTGATCGTGCCACTTTATCTGCGCCTGGCAAGCCATTGGCAAAAGAGCGTTGGGCCGCAGTAGTTGACAGTGTGGGCAGTCATACTTTGGCGAATGCCTGCGCACAGACCAAGAGCGATGGCGCAGTTGCTGCTTGTGGGCTTGCTCAAGGCATGGACTTTCCTTCGACTGTTGCGCCATTTATTCTGCGTGGTGTTACTTTGTACGGCATTAATAGCGTAACTGTGCCTCGTGCAAAACGGATTGCTGCCTACGAGCAACTTGCTAAGCTTGTCGATCTAAAAACTTTAGATGAGATCTCGCATGAAATTACGCTTGAAGATTCGATTAAATACGCGCAAGAATTAATGGCAGGCAATGTTCGTGGACGTTTAATTGTGGACGTCAACAAATAAAGAAAAAAGGATTATTTTTACTGCGGTGCTTGAGGTTTGCGACTGGTAAGTTGTGACCAAACCTCAAGCTTCTCGGGATTGCTTAAGTCTGACCAGTCAGCGATCTCAGTCAAGGTACGATAGCAACCACGACAGTAGCCATTTTCAGGATTAATGTCACACCAATTAATGCAAGGCGATGGAACTGTTGTCAAAGCAAACCTAGAAATAAAAATAAATAAATAACACTAAGCCATGAATACTCAAAAACAAGCAAGTACTGAAGCCGCAGTTCATTATCCCTTAGGAGACGCGCTTCCGGAAGTGGGCGGCAGCATGGAGGTTGCGCCGGGTGTTCGCTGGATCAGGATGCGCCTGCCTTTTGCTTTGGATCATATCAATCTCTGGTTACTGCGCGACGAAATTGATGGCGTAGCTGGTTGGACAATTGTGGATTGCGGCATCGCCAATGATGAGACAAGGGCTTCATGGGAGGAAGTATTCGCTACCCAGCTCGAGGGTATGCCAGTCTTGCGTGTGATTGTGACCCACATGCATCCTGATCATGTAGGCTTATCGCAATGGCTTTGTGAAAAATGGAATGTACCCTTGTGGATCACGATGACGGACTACTTAACTGCGCAATGGTTGAGTTGCAAAGAGGGTGGTGCTGCAGTTGGTTCACGTGCCGGAAGCGGTGGCTCTGCAGATCACTTTCAAAAACATGGTTTAACAGGCTCTGAAGATTTAGAAAAAATTCGGGGACGCTCAAACTACTATAGCAATATGGTGCCCGGTGTACCACGTCAATATCGCCGTATTTTGGATGGCGAAAATATTTTGATTGGCGGCCATCAATGGCAAGTCATCATGGGCTATGGACATGCGCCTGAGCATGCCTCTCTCTTTTGTAAAGATCTAGGAGTGCTGATATCCGGAGATATGTTGCTACCCCGCATTTCGACTAATGTCAGTGTCTATGATGCAGACCCAGATGCTGATCCTCTTGGATTGTATTTAGACTCTATTGAAAAGTATTTGGTTCTGCCTGAGGATTCCTTAGTCCTTCCATCGCACGGCAAACCATTTACCGGAATCAGGCCACGGGTTGCTCAACTGAAAGCACATCATGATGACCGTTTAGCAGATACCTTGGGCGCCTGTAAAAAACCGGCACATGCAAGGGAGATTGTGCCGGTTTTGTTTAAACGTGAGCTAGATATTCATCAACTCACATTTGCGATGGGTGAGGCTATTGCTCATCTGAATTACCTACTTCGTCGAGGTAAGTTGCGTCGCCAGCTTTGCGACGACGGCGTGTTGCGGTTTTCCGTGGTTTAGCACTAGTCGTTTTAGTCGCAGATTCTTCTTTTGGAGCAGTTGCTGCTGAACTAGCGGCCGAGACAGCATCACCAAAGGATTTCAGAGCCATCATGGTCGCATGCTGGACTTCTAGCCCTTGAATGGTCGATTTGAGGATATTGAGGTTCAAATTAAGCCAGTTTTCCACGCTTTTGAGGTCTTTAATGCGTTTTTCTAGCTCATCTACGTCCATGCCGGGAAAAGCGGATCCAAAGCCGCCAGCAGCCTTAGAGGCGTCTGTTGTGAAGGGGAATTGCCCAGCCTGACCAGCTGCACCTTGTCCCCACATGGTTTTAAACATTTCTAGGCTTTGATTAAATTCTGGAATGGTTCCAAACATAGGGGCTCCGAGGTAAATGAAAAGTGGCTTTTCCAATAGAATAAGGGATTCTAGAGATTAATCCCGGTTTAACAATGCAATCTAATGGTTTGTCCCAGCCTTACACCCGCGGTCAAAAGCTTCCCGAGCTACTAAAGCAGCGCATTCTGATTTTAGATGGCGCCATGGGCACCATGATTCAGCAGTACAAATTATCAGAGGCCGACTATCGTGGTTTGCCAGGTAACACCCGTTTTGCAGATCATCCTGGAGATATTAAAGGCAACAACGAGTTACTCGTTTTGACTCAAGCCCAAATTATTAGCAAGATTCATGAGCAGTACTTGGATGCGGGCGCAGACATTATTGAAACCAATACATTTGGTGCCACCTCAGTAGCGCAAGAAGATTACAAAATGGCTGGCTTAGCGCGCGAGATGAATGAAGTCTCTGCCAGACTGGCGCGTGCTGCTTGTGAAAAATACAGCACTCCTGATAAGCCACGTTTTGCTGCTGGCGCAATTGGACCTACACCGAAGACGGCGAGCATTTCTCCGGATGTTAATGATCCAGGTGCACGCAATGTCACCTTCGATGCATTGCGTGCTTCGTATCGCGAACAGATCGAAGGTTTGTTCGCAGGTGGCGTTGATTTATTTTTAGTTGAAACGATTTTTGATACCTTAAATGCCAAGGCAGCATTGTTTGCTCTTGACGAATTTTTTGAAGAGACTGGTGAACGATTGCCGGTCATGATTTCTGGAACAGTCACTGATGCATCTGGGCGAATTTTGTCTGGCCAAACAGTAGAAGCGTTTTGGAATAGTTTGCGCCATATCAAGCCACTCACCTTTGGATTGAATTGTGCGCTCGGTGCTGCCTTAATGCGCCCCTATATCGCTGAGTTAGCAAGGATTTGTGATGCAGCGGTTTCTTGTTACCCGAATGCAGGCTTACCTAACCCAATGAGTGATACTGGCTTTGATGAGACACCAGAAATTACATCTAGCTTGGTTGATGGTTTCGCTAAAGACGGTTTAGTCAATTTAGTTGGTGGCTGCTGCGGTACCACGCCTGATCACATTCGCGCCATTGCAAATGCTGTTGCTAAACGTAAGCCCCGTGTTTTCTATCGCGAGAATGCAGAGATAGCAGCATGAGCAAGATAGAGAAAAAAGTACTGCCAGCGATGAAGCTTTCTGGTCTGGAGTCATTTAACGTTACTCCAGCGGTTGGCTTTGTCAATATTGGTGAGCGCACCAATGTCACTGGTTCCAAAGCATTTTCCCGCATGATTTTGAATAATCAATTTGATGAAGCGCTCGTGGTGGCGCGTCAGCAGGTTGAGAATGGCGCGCAAGTCATTGATATCAACATGGATGAAGCAATGCTAGATTCTGAAGCGGCGATGGTGCGCTTCCTGAACTTGATTGCATCTGAGCCTGATATTGCGCGTGTTCCCATCATGATTGACTCTTCCAAGTGGAGTGTCATCGAAGCGGGCTTAAAGTGCATTCAAGGTAAGCCAATTGTTAATTCGATCTCTTTGAAAGAGGGAGAAGAGTCTTTCAGAAACCAAGCGCGCTTAATTCGTCGTTATGGCGCTGCTTCAGTGGTGATGGCTTTTGATGAGGTAGGGCAGGCAGATACGTTTAAGCGTAAGACTGAAATTTGTCAGCGCTGCTACGAGATCTTGGTAAATGAAATTGGTTTTCCAGCAGAAGACATTATTTTTGATCCTAATATTTTTGCAATTGCTACTGGCATTGAAGAGCATGACAACTATGCTGTTGACTTTATTAATGCCACTCGTTGGATTAAGGAAAATCTACCTGGTGCCAAGGTAAGTGGTGGCGTTTCCAATGTGAGCTTCTCATTCCGCGGTAATGATCGCGTACGTGAGGCCATTCACACCGTATTCCTATATCACGCTATTCAAGCAGGCATGGATATGGGCATTGTGAATGCAGGTCAACTAGGCGTATATGCCGACTTAGACCCCGAGTTGCGTGAGCGCGTGGAAGATGTAGTGCTCAATCGCTTTAAAGAGAAAGATGGCAAAACGCCAACTGAACGTCTGTTGGATATTGCAGATCAATTTAAAGGCGGTGGCGCGAAACAGGTTGAGAATTTGGTTTGGCGTGAAGCGCCAGTACGTGAGCGCTTAACCCATGCTTTAGTGCATGGCATGACCACATTTATTGAAGAAGATACCGAAGAATTGCGCGCAGAAATCATGGGTGCCGGTGGGAGACCAATTGAGGTCATAGAAGGCCCTCTCATGGACGGCATGAACGTTGTTGGCGATTTATTTGGTGCCGGCAAAATGTTCTTACCGCAAGTGGTGAAGAGTGCGCGTGTGATGAAACAAGCCGTTGCTATCTTGATTCCTTACATTGAAGAAGAAAAGCGTCAACATATTGCTGCTGGTGGCGAAGCAAAAGCCAAAGGCAAAATTGTGATGGCCACTGTGAAGGGTGACGTGCACGATATCGGTAAAAATATTGTGACTGTTGTTCTGCAGTGTAATAACTTTGAAGTAGCCAATATGGGTGTGATGGTGCCTTGCGCAGAGATTTTGAAGCGCGCCAAGGAAGAGAATGCCGATATTGTTGGTTTATCAGGCTTGATTACGCCATCACTCGAAGAGATGACTTACGTCGCGCAAGAAATGCAGCGTGATGACTGGTTCCGTGAGCGTCAAATTCCGCTGATGATTGGTGGTGCAACCACTTCCCGTGTACATACTGCTGTCAAGATTGCTCCGCACTATGATGGCCCGGTCGTGTATGTACCGGATGCCTCTCGCTCAGTTTCGGTTGCCTCTAGTTTGCTCTCCGACGAAAGCGCCAAGAAATTTATTCAAGATTTGCGCGATGACTATGTACGTATTCGTGAACAACACGCTAATAAGAAGGCTGCACCAACCATTTCTTTAGAAGCGGCTCGCAAGAACTGTGAAATGATTGATTGGTCTGCGTATGTTCCAGAAAAGCCGAAGTTTATTGGGCGTCGTGTGTTTAAAAACTTTGCACTAAGTGACATTGCTAAATATATTGACTGGACACCATTCTTCCAGACTTGGGATTTAGCTGGTAAGTTTCCTGCAATCCTAGATGATGAAGTGGTTGGTGTTGAGGCACGCAAAGTGTTTGAGGATGCCAAAGTACTGCTTGATAAATTGATTAAAGGCCAATGGCTACAAGCGGATGCAGTAGTCGCTTTCTACCCCGCTAATACCATCGGGGACGATATTGTTCTTTACAGTGACGAAGCGCGTGAGCACCCATTATTTGTTTGGCACAACTTACGACAACAAGCCGAACGACCTGTTGTAGATGGCCTGCGTAGACCTAATCGTTGTTTAGCGGATTACGTTGCGCCAAAAGATTCTGGTGTTGCTGACTATCTTGGTTGCTTTGCTGTCACCACAGGACATGGTGTTGAAAAGAAAGTTGCCGAGTTTCAGGCAAAGCATGATGACTACAGTGCCATTATGTTGAAGGCCTTGGCTGATCGTTTGGCGGAAGCTTTTGCAGAATTGATGCACCATCGTGTTCGCACTGATTTATGGGGCTATGCTACCGATGAGCTTTTGACTAATGATCAAATGATCAATGAGGAATATCGTGGTATTCGTCCAGCGCCTGGTTACCCTGCTTGTCCTGCGCATGAGGTCAAAGAAGATTTATTGCGCGTGATTGGCTCAGAAGATATTGGTATGACTCTGACTGAATCTATGGCTATGAATCCAGCCTCTAGTGTGAGCGGTTTCTACTTAGCCCACCCAGATGCGCGCTATTTCAATGTAGGCAAGCTATCAAATGATCAGGTCGAAGACTTAGCAAAACGACGGGGACAAAGTATTGAAGATACCCGTCGCCAAGTCGCGAGCTTGCTAGATTAAACGCCCCACATAACGGGTTCGTCTTTGGCCTTAGATTGCTTCATGAGTTCGAGGAATGGATAGGCGCGTTGCCCAAGGCGATCTGCCAACTTAGGCTTCTCAGCAGTCCTCTCGGCCTCATCATTTGCTTTAGCCCGCTCTTCAAGGTCTTTGAGGATGGCAGTTTCTAGTGCGGTAATGAGATCTGGGAGTTGCTCCACCGTCAGGATGCCGCGAGCTTCAAGAGGACGCCCCAAGATGTCAAAAATTCGTTTGGTCAGATCTGCCAGCATGATGACGTCTGGACCAGCCTTGGAGCGAAATTGATAGATCATTTCGATAGCTTACCACCTGATAAACTCACTTATCTATGTTGTTGACCAATAAAAATCGTTTAATTGAAATGCTGAGCGCTGCCCTTGCAGGCTTGGCTCAGGAGCGCGGCCTGGAAGAGGCGCCTGCCCCACGTCTAGAGCGCCCTAAGGCTGTTGACCATGGGGATGTCGCCTGTAATATTGCCCTCCAGCTCTCGAAGGCCTGGAAGCTAAACCCACGCGAGCTAGCGCAAGCTTTGGTGGGACGCTTACAGCAACAGGGCGGCTTTGATCAGCTGATTGCATCTTGTGAAATTGCGGGTCCTGGTTTTATCAATTTCCGCCTCAGTAATGCTGCGAAGACTGCAGTGGTGGAGGAGATACTTTCTGCAGGTATTCATTTTGGCGAGTCTGCACAAAGTGCTGGGTCTGCACAAAACGCAATGATTGAATTTGTATCGGCTAACCCAACCGGTCCATTGCATGTTGGCCACGGAAGACAGGCCGCACTTGGTGACGCCTTAGCTAATTTGTTGGCGACGCAGGGCGTTAAAGTACATCGCGAGTTTTATTACAACGATGCAGGCGTACAGATTGCCAATTTAGCCTTATCCGTTCAAGCCCGTTTACAAGGATTGAAGCCTGGCGATACCCAGTGGCCTGAGCAGGCTTATAACGGCGAATACATTGCAGAGATCGCTACAGCCTTTAAAGCCTCTCCAGAATTTAAAGATGACATTGAAGCAATTCGTCAATTTGCGGTTGCGTATTTACGTAATGAACAAGATATTGATTTAAAAACCTTTGGCGTGAAATTCGATTGCTATTACCTTGAATCGTCTTTATACACTGACGGGAGCGTTGCGCAAATCGTTGGTGATTTGCAAAGCATTGGTAAAACCTATGAATCTGAAGGCGCCCTCTGGTTGAAGAGTACGGATGATGGTGATGATAAAGATCGTGTAATGCGTAAGTCAGACGGTACTTTTACCTACTTCGTACCCGATGTTGCGTATCACACCAGCAAGTGGAGTCGTGGCTTTCAGAAAGTAATTAATGTCCAAGGCAGCGATCACCATGGCACGATTGCCCGGGTGCGTTCTGGCTTACAAGGCGTAGCGCAGAAGCGTGGTTGGGATATTCCTAAAACGTACCCAGAATACGTTTTGCATAAGATGGTTACCGTGATGCGTCATGGTGAAGAGGTCAAAATTTCTAAGCGTGCTGGTTCGTACGTCACTGTGCGTGATTTGGTCGAGTGGTCTGGTGGCGTTAACCCAGAGATGACTCCCGCAGAAAGAGAGCTCGCATTACAACGTGGCCGTGATGCTGTACGTTTTTTCTTGATCTCACGTAAAGCCGATACAGAGTTTGTATTTGATATTGATTTAGCCTTACAGCAAAATGACGAGAACCCTGTGTTCTATGTTCAGTATGCACATGCGCGTATTAGTTCAATCTTGCAACAATGGGATGGGCAAGCAGCCGATTTGGCTAGTGCGGATCTTTCACTATTACAAAGCAAAGCATCTGACCATTTACTGCGGCGCTTAGCTGAGTATCCAGAAGTACTAACTGCCGCCGCTGAAGAATTAGCCCCTCACGCACTGGCTTTTTATCTACGCGATTTAGCGGGTGACTTCCACACCTTCTATAACGCCGATCGGGTATTGGTGGATGATCAGAATTTGAAGTTAGCGCGCCTTGCTTTGCTTTCGGCAACCCGCCAAGTCTTGCAAAACGGCTTAAAAGTACTCGGAGTATCCGCACCAGCAAAGATGTAATGGCGAGGCATGAAGTGAAGATGTAAGATGGGGAAATGATGAAAACACCGAATCAACAAACTGGCCAATACGGCGGCACTATCCTCGGCTTCATTTTGGGCTTAGGAGCCGGTCTTGGGATCGCCTTTGTCATCGCCTTTTACCTTTCTAAAAATACCCCCCAAGAAAGACCTGGTATGCGTGCCCCAAGTCTGCCTTTGATGATTAAGCCTGCTCCAGCGCCTGCTGAGGGGGAGGTAGCTGCCCCTGCTGAGCCGGTTGACCTAAATAAACCGCTTCAGGGTAAATCACCCGCCCCCACTTCAGTAGATCCAATTGGTGATTTAGTGAATGGTAAAAAATCTACAGATAAGCCGGCAGATCCAGCTTCAGCAAAATCAGATGCAATCTATTTCTTGCAACTGGGCGCATTTGTTAAGCGCGCAGACGCGGATGCACAAAAAGCAAACTTAGCCATTCAAGGAATTCAGGCACAGTTAAGCGAAGTAACGAGCGATGGTAATACGCTCTGGCGCGTTCGTGTAGGGCCATATAACAGTGTTGAAGAGAGCAACTCAGTGCGAGATAAATTGAGTGGCATGGGCATTAAACCAACTTTAATTAAATCCAGCAAATCATGATTTCACTTAGTAAAAGATTTTTTACCGCATTAGTACTTCTGACTTTAAGTGGCCTAGCTATTGCGCAAGGTCAAAAAATTGAAGAAGGTTTTGATTACCGTATTTTGCCTATTGCACAACCTGTAGAAACCAAAGGAAAAGTAGAGGTTATTGAATTCTTTTGGTACGGTTGTCCACATTGCTATGACTTTGAGCCTGAGCTGAGTAGCTGGGTAAAACGTCAGCCTAAAGATGTTGTATTTCGCAGAGTTCCTGTAGCTTTCCGTGATGATTTCATGCCACACAGCCAATTATTCTATGCCTTAGAGGCAATGGGCAAAGGCGATGCTTTTAATGAAAAAGTCATGTATGCAATGCATAAAGAAAATAAGCGCCTGCTAAATGAAAATGAAATCGCTGATTGGGTTGCATCCCAAGGAATTGATCGCAATACCTTCTTGGCTACTTATCGCTCATTTGCAGTGATTTCTAAAGCACGCGCTGCTAAGCAATTAGCCGAAGCCTATCGTATTGATGGAGTGCCCACAATTGTCATGCAAGGCAAGTACGTTACATCTCCATCCATTGCTGGTTCTAAAGCTAAAGCGATTGTTGTGATGGATTTCTTAGTAGAAAAAATCCGCAAAGATAAATACAAGCAGTAATCTTAAAAAGAGGCTTCTTAAATTTTGACGAAGCGGCGCACAATCCAAAAGTAGATTGGGTAAGGCAAGATTCGGAGAAATTTTAAGAATCTGGAGAATCGCTTGGGAAAGTGAATATCAAATTCCCCATTCTGAAGACCGGCTAAAATTTCTTGGGCTGCTACATCGGCGGTAATGAGGGCTGGCATTTCAAAATCATTTTGAGCAGTAGCTTCTGTAGCTACAAATCCAGGCGATATCATGTGTACGCCGACTCCAGTTGGCAGCAAGTCGTAATATAAATTCTCACAAAAATTAATGATAGCGGCTTTACTTGGGCCATATGCCAATGCTTTTGGTAAGCCGCTATATCCAGCAACACTACCAACGATTGCAATATGTCCTGAGTGGGCTTGAATCATTTCTGGTAACACCAAGGCAACCGCTCTCATTGGCCCTAGAAGATTTGCATCAATTGTTTTCTCAGCAATTTTGATATCAAAATTATCTGCACGAAGTGGCACATACATTCCCGATACAAATAGTAGAAGATCAATTCCACCCCAGGCATCCAAGATGGTTTTATAGCCATCTTGAAGTTGTGCATCTTTCGTGACATCTAGTGGAATAACAAGGGTTTGATCAATAGCCCTGTTGAGAGCGATTTGGTTTAAGCGCTCTACTCTTCGACTAGAAAGTGCTACCTTAGCGCCTTGGGATAACAATGCATTTGCGCAAGCTTCGCCAATGCCGCTAGATGCGCCAACGACCCAGACTCTTTTTCCTGAGAAGTGATCGATACCTTGTTGTTTCATGCGCTCATCACATTAGAGGATGCTTGTGGAGCTTGGCGGCTGAGCGTGAATTGCACCACATCGATATTGCGTTCCGTAAAGCCAGCAGCACAATACATGAGGTAGAAGTTCCAAAGGCGAATAAAGGTTTCATCAAAGCCTAATTGACGCACCTCTTGTAGTTTTTGATTAAAGCTATCACGCCATAGACAGAGTGTTTTTGCATAATCAATGCCAAAAGCAAATTCTTGTTCAACCTTTAATCCGGCCTTGGCTGCACTTTCTTTAAAGCTCTCTCTGGATGGCAACATTCCACCTGGAAAAACATACTGCTGAATAAAGTCAGTGTTGCGACGATAGCGATCAAAAAGATCCTCTGCTATCACAATGGTTTGAATACAGGCTTTACCGCCAGCTTTCAGGCAATGAGCAATGGTTTCGAAATACTCAGGCCAGTGTTTCTCGCCAACAGCTTCAAACATTTCTACGGATGCAATTCCGTCAAACTGTTCCTTACAGTCACGGTAATCCTGAAGGCGTACTTGAAAGGATGGGGGATTGCTAATTTGGCCTTGTACTGCCTGAAGGCGTTTCTCTGCAAAAGCCTTTTGTTCTGTCGAAAGAGTAAGCCCAGTAATTGTTCTGTTAGTGCGAAGAGATTCTTCCATGACGCCGCCCCAACCGCAGCCAATTTCTAAAACATGATCTCCAGGTTTTGTTTCAAGAGAGTCAAGAATGCGCCCAATCTTTGCGCGCTGTGCATCAGCTAAGTCTTGCTTTGTACCTTCTGAGAACCAAGCGCTGGAGTAGCTCATGGTGGGGTCAAGCCAAAGCGTATAGAAGGCGTTACCTAGGTCGTAATGCGCATGGATGTTCTTGCGACTACCTGCTTTGCTGTTATCTCTGAGCCAATGTTTGAGGCGATAGAAGATAGAACCGTACCAGTTACCATAGATGGCTTTTTCAAGGATAGTTCGATTGCGTATCGCTAGCTCTAGTAAGGCCTTAAGGTCTGGAGTATTCCATTTACCTTGAATATAACTTTCGGCAAAACCAATGTCTCCATGGGACATGATGTCTCTAAATACAGACCATTCTTGAATATGAATTTCAGCATGTAATTCATCGCCATGATTACCAAACTCCCGCATCTCACCATTTGGTAATGTCAGCTTCAAATAGCCGCTCCCCAATTGATTCAAAAGCGTTAGGAGGGCTTTAGAGCTAATTTGATATTGCGGCGAAGCGCTTACTCGATCTTGGGGGCGAGAAAAATTTAATCTAGAGAGAAGAGACTGTCCTGGGCGATTCATCTACTGACTTCAAGTTCTGGTGGTTTAGGTTTTGAGTGAAAGGGTACACCTTTTATCCATAATTTCAATGCTTGCCAGTGAATACGGAAAATCACTCCTAAGCTCATTAAAGGATAACGTACAAGCGCCAGGATAACATTAGCTTTGCTGAGCGGCCGACTGGTGCCGCTAATGCTGGTATTGATCAGGGGTTCACCGTCTTCATGGAGCTCAATACGACAGACATTATTCTTTCTGCTACTACTGTCTTTGGGAAATAAAAAGCGGAAATGATAGTCGCCTCGTATTTCACAAAAAGGTGAGACATGAAAAACTTTTTTACTGGTAAGCGTTTCGCCAGAGTAGAGTTCTTCGCCAGAATCTTTATATAGCAAGTAGCAATGACGCTCACCAAAGGTATTATTAACTTCAGCAAGTACCGCCCGTACTTTGCCATTCGCTCTAGTGCAAATCCAAAAACTCACAGGATTAAAAACATATCCCAGCACCCTTGGAAAAGTTTGTAGCCAGATTTCTCCGTCGATATTGTTGACGTGATTCTCGGCAAGAATCTTTTCGATCCAGGCAAGGCTGTTCGCTTCTCCTAAGCCATGATCTTTGTCGTAAAACGCACAAATGCCCCAGCGGTTATCACTTAGTCCATTTTGATTCAGTAGATTTGGATTTGCATTGCGGGCGCGCATCGGTATAGAAACAGTGAATACACCATAGCCAAAGGCATTCTTGGCCGGTCGCAAGCGCTGGTGTTTTACTACTCCAAAGTTAATCTTTGCATCGGCCATTAACTACACATCTTGTTTAGTTTTGACAGGTTGGCGAATACTTTCAATAAGGGCTTCAGCTACCAACTCACCTGAGCGCAGGCCATCCTCATGAAACCCAAAGCCAGTCCATGCACCGCAATACCAAATAGACGAGGCCCCCTGGATTAAGGGTAGCTCCTTTTGAGCTTGAATTGCACTCATATCAAAGACCGGGTGCGAATAATGAATCTCTTGATGTACTAGTTTTGGATCTGGCTCTTCGGATGGATTCAAACTAACAATAATTTGTGTATCTTGAAGTTGATCCGGTAATGGTTGTAGGCGATTAATTAAGTAATTAACACTGACGTGTTGTTTTGTATTTGGTTTATCACCAGATTTAGCGGTGTAATTCCAAGCAGCCCAGCAGCGCTTTTCATCTGGCAGGAAGCGAATATCAGTATGTAATATTGCGCGATTCTTTTGATACGGAACGGCTGCTAGAATATTTCTGGCTTGTTGATCAATGCCATGAACTAAATCAAGACTTTGGTCGCTGTGACAAGCCATGACGACCTCATCAAAATAAGCTGAGCCTGATTGACTGATCACTTCAACAGGTTCACCGTTCTGATTTGTATTCACACGCAGGACACATTCACGCTTAATAGCCACCCGATGTTTTTCTAGTGCCGCAACGATACGCTTAACGTACTCGCGCGACCCACCCTTGATGGTTAACCATTGGGGGCGATTTTGGATTTGTAGAAGGCCATGGTTATGACAAAATCGCACCATAGTCTGAATCGGAAACTCCAGCATCTGCTCTACTGAGCAAGACCAAATAGCCCCAATCATTGGGAGAAAATAATTTTCTTTAAAGCTTTGACTAAAGCTGTGACGCTTTAAAAAGTCGGCAATTTTTTCGTCAGGCTCTTTATATAAGTGCCCAGCTTCAATTTGCTGATGTGCTAATTCAGTAGCTAGGCGGTTAAAGCGCAAGATGTCATAAGCCATTCTCCAAAAAGAGAAAGAAAGAAGGTTAGATCTTTGCCCAAAAAAAGAGTTAATGTCGTTACCCGCCCATTCAATTTTTTTGTTTGATTCAGATTTTGCGGAGCTATCAATAGATACAGAAAAAGACATTTCTGAGGGAGCTACTGGTGCTTGAATTTCTTCGAATAGTCGTACAAGACGAGGATAAGTTTTGCGATTGAAGACTAGGAAGCCGGTGTCTACGCCATGAGTGATTTCTTTGCCGTCAATGCTTAAAGTGAAATCCACTGTATTACTATGTCCGCCAATGTGACTACCAGCTTCGTATAGGGTAATTTCAAATTCAGGATGTTGTCTTAAGGCATAGGCGCAGCCTAATCCAGAAATACCTGCGCCAATAATGGCAACTCGTTTTTTACTCACTGCGCTTTTTCTCCTAAAAGCTTTTCAATTGGACTTGTAATGCTATTGCTACTTGGTTTAGTGAGGCTGCCAAAAGAATCAATCACATTGCCATTGCGGTCAATTAAATATTTATAAAAATTCCATTTTGGAGTTGTGCCAGTTTTAGCAATCAACATTTTGAATAATGGATTTGGGTTATTGCCTGAAACTGCGCTTTTTGAAAACATGGGAAATTTAACGTCGTAAGTATTTTTGCAAAAATCGGCAATTTCTTTATTGCTGCCTGGTTCCTGCTGCCCGAAGTCATTAGAAGGAAAGCCTAAAACGACGAAGCCCTGATCTTTGTACTTGGCATAGAGCTTCTCAAGTCCTTCATATTGACTTGTGAAGCCACAAAAACTCGCCGTATTTACAACCAAGATGACTTTGCCTTGATATTGACAAAGATTTTGCGGTGCCTCATCTTGAAGGCGAGGAAAGGTATGGGAAAGTAGGGGGCTGCAGCTAGGTGCGGCATTGGCAAGCCCAAATCCTGATAAAAAAGCAATTAGCCCAAATAGGCAAGACATTAGATAGCGGGGCATATTGCACCTTTAAATTTCCCTGATTAGAGTCTAAGTCTAAGACATTCTGGCTAATATCGCAGGTTTTGCACTATTCCTATTAAGATTGAGTCATGAGTCATTTGCCACCACCCTCTTTCGAAGCAAAAGTCTGCCCACTGGAAAAGCTTGCGGACCGTTTAGCTGACCTACCAAGACCCTTGGTATTTACCAATGGGGTTTTTGATATCTTGCATCGTGGCCATGCTAGTTATTTGGCTCAGGCACGTGCCTTAGGAGCTAGCTTGATAGTGGGCGTGAATTCAGATGCTTCAGTCAAGATGTTAGGTAAAGGTGAAGACAGGCCGATTAATTCTGAAGCTGATCGCCAGGCTTTATTGGCCGCACTCGAAAGTGTGGACATGGCAGTGTTGTTTACGGAACAAACACCAGTGAATTTAATTGAAAAAATTCGCCCTGATATTTATGTCAAGGGCGGAGACTATGAAATTGATACCTTAGCCGAAACGCATTTAGTGAAAAGTTGGGGCGGTACAGCAGTTGCTATACCGTTTTTGTATGAGCGCTCAACTACAAGCTTACTGGGCAAAATTCGTTCTTAAAGATTTTGCAGTAACCACGCCCAAATACCACGCAGCACCAATCCTTCGGTTACCTCAAGCATTTCCTTGGCTGGTAAATTGCTTTGCGTAATTTCTTTTGCCAGGACTTTGGCATTTCCACCATCAATCCAAATTTTTTCAATTGGAATGTTCATTGTCTTCGCTTGCTGTATGCCATAGAGAATTGCACCAA
Source organism: Polynucleobacter meluiroseus (assembly GCA_943372325.1). Taxonomy (GTDB): domain Bacteria; phylum Pseudomonadota; class Gammaproteobacteria; order Burkholderiales; family Burkholderiaceae; genus Polynucleobacter; species Polynucleobacter meluiroseus_I. The sequence goes on from CALRYF010000001.1 coordinate 164,165, forward strand.
CTTGCGCTGCATCACAACCTCCAATGATGGAGTCATTAGTGCAGCTACCAAAACCATGGTGCTCTGAACGCGAAGCTAAATCGAGTTGTGCAGTATTGTTTGCCAAGCTAGCTTGCATCAGCGCAAGACCAGGTAATATCCACCCGCCGTAATGAAGGCCATTTGAGCCAAGTAAGTCGATGGTGGTAGCGGTACCCGCATTCACAATGAGAGTGTTTTTATTTGACAGGGTGCGAGCGCCTATCAGAGCAGCCCAGCGATCAGCGCCGAGCTTACTTGAATCTTGATACAGACTGCGCATTCCTGTGTATGGACTATCACCCTTTAACTCTTGCCACTGCACATCGCTCCATTGTGGGAATAATGATTTGAGATTGGCAATTGCCTCTGGGCCAGTAACGCAGCAAAAACCAATGGCTGCAGGCTTTGGTAGTGTTTTAGCAATGTAGTCTGCTAACTCAGCTCGATGCTCGGCAGACTGTAAAGACTTGCTGCTGATAGATCCTGAGTAAGCCCATAATTTTTTTTGTTGCGCACTTGGATTTTGAGTAGACTCCACCGCCGCCCATTTGAGGCGAGTGTTGCCAACATCAAAAAATAAATAGAGGCTCATGATTGAATCCGTAATGAAACATCGCCTGCATGAATAGGTATTATTTTGTTATCTTGCTGCAATAGTAATGCCCCAAATTCATCCACACCTTTTGCGATGCCATAGATTGGATCTTTACCTGCACCAGAAATGCATACAACTTGCTCTTGATAGGCATCCCATTTCATCCAGATTTCTCTAAGCGGTTTAAATCCATGTAGATCAAATTCTGTGAGATGGTGTTCAAGTGAGGCAACTAATTTAAGCCAAAGATATTCGAGATCCGGAAGTGATTTAGTAAGTTGAGAGAGTGCGCTCACCTTGAGTCCGCTTCCTAAATTTGCTTCAATTACTTCTGGATTGCGTAAGTTAATACCGATACCAATAATCATCCAGCTTGGATCGCCTGCTTTTGCTTGGCCTCCCTCAATGAGAATGCCGCCCAGTTTGCTGTTATTGAGTAATAGGTCATTAGGCCATTTCATACGCAGGCCAGCTGCTTGAAGTTCTGCTTCGCTCAGCTCGCAAGCCATTGCAATGCCGGCAATTACGGCTAAACCAACTAATAAGCTAAGGCCACTCAGTTCAGCAGGTGTTCTTTTAAATGGAAAGGCGAGGGAAAAGCAGAGAGAGTCCTCTGGATTGGCTAGCCATGAGCGTCCGGCCCTACCTTTGCCCGCAGTTTGTTTATGGGCAATGCGAGCTACTGGATCGATCAGCTCCCCTGCGCGCCAACGCGCCAATAGATCATCATTGGTTGATTTGGTCTCGGCAATACGCTCAAGGATGCAATTTACAGTCATTCCGCCATTGTAGAAAGGTCTGACCTAGAATTGTGGGATGGATCAAAAAGAGCAGCGACCCCGAAAGTTGGCATGGCCTCTGCAGGCTATGCCATTGGCTAGAGCTATGAGCTTAAGTTACGCACTTTTGATCCTGTATGTCAGCATTAACCCTTTTAATTTTGATTTTCATAACGGTATAGCCGCCTGGGCCTGGCTGGATGCCCCTTTGCCACGTTTTATTACCTTGTTTGATGTATCCGTCAATATCCTGGCCTACATCCCGTTTGGATTTTTAGTGATGTTTGCTGCTTATCCCCGATGGCGTAACTATGTGGCGCTTGGGATTGCTCTTGGTTTGAGTGCAACCCTAGCGCTGGGTGTAGAGACTTTGCAGTCTTGGCTGCCTACCCGTATACCCAGTCAAATGGATTGGTGGGCCAATGTATTGGGCGGCTTGTTAGGCGGCTTGTTGGCTATTCCTCTTGGGCCACAGTGGCTGTCAGGAAGCGCTATTCGTCGGCGATTTGATCAATGGTTTGGGCTCAATTGGGCAGGATGCGCTCTATTCTTATTATTTCCATGGTCACAGATCTATCCGCAAAGCTCTTGGCTTGGCACGGGCGTGTGGGGACATGCCATATTTGGCTCAGTCGATTGGGGTACCTTGGTTATTAACCATGTGATTCAAGAGGCAGTCATCACATCGCTGTGCTGGCTCGGCATTGCTTTATTGTTATCACTAGGCTTACGCGCTAAGGCCCCGCAGTGGCGCATTCTTAATGGACTGCTTGGCTTGACGGTACTCATTAAGATTTTATTTACAGCACTTCAGTTCGGCGCTGAGTTCAGTTTGATCTGGCTCACTGCCGGCGCACTGTGGGGGATGGTGCTGGGCAGTATCTTACTGAGATGGTCTTTGCGGCTAGAGGTAGAGACTAGGTTTTGGATTGCCTTAATTTGCTTGCTTGGCACCACCATAGCGGTCAACGTTTTACCTGACAATCCCTATTTCATTCTGACATTGCGGCATTGGTATCAGGGACGCCTATTACACTTTAATGAGCTAATGCAATGGGTTTCAGTAGTATGGTTACCTTTGGCTCTCATTTGGATGATTCGAAGCGCAGTACTCCTTAAACCTAAACATTGATGAATATAATTTTTCTATGAGTTTTTCACACCACCTATTCTTTTGTTTAAATCAGCGCAGCAATGGTGAAGAATGCTGTGACCAACACAATGCCTTTGCCTTGTTCGACTATGCCAAGAAAAGAGTTAAGGAGCTTAGTCTTGCGGGGCCAGGAAAGATACGCGTGAATAAAGCTGGCTGCTTAGATCGCTGTGCGGATGGACCTGTAATGGTCATCTATCCAGCGGGTACTTGGTATACCTTTGTTGACACGGATGATATTGAAGAAATCATCCAATCTCATTTAGTCCAAGGGCGCGTAGTAGAGCGCTTGCAATTACTTTAGTGATTTTAAATGGTTGAAAGTTTTTTATGAATAGCCGTACCAAAGTAATTCATATTGAAGGTCTGGTTGGATCAATGGAGATGTCCATTGATCTGCCAGATGAATTAAAAAATGATCCAACATTTGTAGTGCGTGGTTTAGCGCTAGTTGCACATCCACATCCTTTAATGGGTGGAACTATGGATAACAAAGTAGCGCAAACCATGGCGCGTGCTTTTAACCAATTAGGCTATGTCAGTGTCCGTCCAAATTTCCGTGGTGTAGGAGGAACTGAGGGTGTTCATGATGATGGTGTTGGTGAGCTAGAGGATTTGCTTCATGTAAGCAATTGGATGCAAACACCATCTAGCTGGAGTGCGTTTGAAGCAACTGCTAATCAATTCTGGGTTACAAATGCCAACACATTGCCTTTAGTGGTCTCAGGCTTTTCGTTTGGAAGTTTTGTTGGCAGCCATTTAGTGCAAAGGCTTATCGATTTGGGGCGCCCAGCTGAGCGCCTTGTCATGGTTGGGAGCGCTGCTGGTAAATGGACTTTAGCTCCAGTCCCCGCCGATACGATTTTGATTCATGGCGAATTAGATGAGACCATTCCTTTGATTGATGTATTGGATTGGGCGCGTCCACAAGAACTCACTGTGCAAGTAGTTCCTGGCGCTGATCATTTTTTCCATCGGCGTTTACATTGCATTCGTAATATTATTGCCGGCGCCTGGTTAGGCATGCCGGATCATCGCAAATAATAAGAACCTGAAAGCTCATATGGCCGAAGAAAAATCATTAATTGAGTACCCATCACTTTTTCCTATCAAAGTTATGGGCAAATCAAATCCAGAATATCTGCCTGCGATAGTCCATATCGCTAAGCAATTTGATCCAACGTTTGATGAGAGTAAGGTTGAGCAGCGTCCCTCTAAGGATGGAAATTATCTTGGCATTACTTTGCCCATTACAGCCACTAGTCGTGAGCAATTAGATGAGCTATATCGAACCTTATCTACACATCCACTAGTAAGCGTAGTTTTATAAATAATTCATGTCAGCTTTAGTAAAACAACTTGGATTAGCAGATTACGTATCTACGTATGAGGCAATGCAAGTGTTTACTAAAGGACGAACTAGTGAAACACCTGATGAAATTTGGGTTTTAGAGCATCCTCCAGTCTTTACTCTGGGTCTGGCTGGCGATGCTGGTAACTTGCATTCACCGAGCAATCAAATTCCACTGGTTCAAGTAGATCGTGGTGGCGAGATTACATATCACGGGCCCGGCCAAATCGTTATCTACCTTTTGCTCGATCTCAAGCGTTTGGGAATTTTCGTAAAAGAATTGGTTTCCCGAATAGAGCAGGCTGTCATCGATACGCTGGGGGATTTTGGTATTAGCGCCGAAAGACATCCAGGGGCCCCTGGAATTTATGTTTCTCAACAGTCTGGAGTGTCCCCAGAATGGATCGGAGCCAAGATTGCTGCCTTAGGTCTTAAGGTCTCTAAAAGCTGCTCTTATCATGGCCTAGCCTTGAATGTAGCCACTGATTTAGAGGCTTTTCAGCGGATCCACCCTTGCGGTTATGAGGGTTTAAAGACGGTTGATATGCAAACCCTTGGGATCAGGGACAATGTAGACACTATTAGCCAAAGGCTTTTGCAGCATTTACAAAAGCAACTGATGCCATCATGACAACGAATAAGCCTGATACCAACCCAGCCATTGAGGTGCGCCAAGATCTCAATTACGACGCATCACGCAAACAAAAATCAAGCGAGAAGACTGCGCGTATTCCGATCAAAATTATTCCTCTATCAGAGGTATTGAAAAAGCCAGACTGGATTCGCGTAAAAGCTGCTTCAAATAATTCTCGGTTTTCTGAAATCAAGAAGATTTTGCGCGAAAACGAATTGGTGACAGTTTGTGAAGAAGCTAGCTGTCCTAATATTGGTGAATGTTTTGGCAAGGGTACGGCTACATTCATGATTATGGGCGATAAGTGTACGCGTCGTTGCCCATTCTGTGATGTAGGTCACGGCAGACCAGATCCTCTGGACACAAGAGAGCCTGCTAATTTAGCGCGCACCATTGCTGCGCTCAAACTCAATTATGTTGTTATCACTAGCGTCGATCGTGATGATTTGCGAGATGGTGGTGCAATGCATTATGTGGATTGCATTTCTCAATCACGCGCTCTTTCGCCCAATACTCGTATTGAAGTATTGGTTCCCGATTTCCGTGGTCGTCTTGATAAAGCATTGGATATTTTTTCTGAGCATGCACCAAGTGGTTTACCCGATGTAATGAATCACAACTTAGAAACGGTGCCACGTTTGTATAAACAGGCCAGGCCAGGCGCTGACTACTTACATTCTTTAAAGCTTTTGAAAGACTTTAAAGAGCGTTTTCCACACGTACCTACTAAAAGCGGATTAATGGTTGGTCTCGGTGAAACAGATGAAGAGATCTTGGAAGTCATGCGCGATATGCGTGAGCACAATATCGACATGCTCACTATTGGTCAGTATCTAGCGCCGTCAGGACATCATTTGCCCGTCACACGTTATGTGCACCCAGATGTGTTCAAGATGTTTGAAGCAGAGGCATATGCTATGGGCTTCTCCCATGCGGCTGTGGGAGCGATGGTACGTTCAAGCTATCACGCAGACCAACAGGCGCATGGAGCAGGAGTTGTTTAGAGGGATTTCAAAGACTGTTACTTTATTGGCAGTCTTATTTTCTCTATCAGCATGCAGTCCTAAATTAGATTGGCGCACCGTCCAAGCTCCCCAGGAGAGATATACAGCACTATTCCCTGGTAAGCCAGATAAATTAGACCGTCGAGTTCCTTATGCCGATCAAGAGCTTTTGCAAGTGCTTGAAGCTGTAAAGATTGATGACGATATTTATTCAGTTAGTACTATTCAGTTGCCAGCGAGTCAAAGTGCTTTGCTAACAAAGTTACTCGCCCAATTACAAAGTAATTTATTGGAAAGAGCAAAAGTATCTGGAGGCGAAGTCATTACTCAGGAATCATTCTATAAAACATTGGATAAACAGCGTTTACCGACTAAAGATTATTTTCTTACCTTCTCATCTAATGGTAAGGCACAGCAATTAATGAGGGTGCGCTGGATTAATCGAGTTGCGCCTAATGGCGATAGTTGGATTTATCAGATCTCAGTCCTGCATGCGAGTGCAAGTACGGATAACCCAAAAACGTTTTTATCTAAAGAAGATTATGAGAATTTCTTTAGTGACTTCTCTCCAGAATGAAGACAGAGAGTTAAAGAAAAATGAATCTTGAGCAGCAAAAAATTGTTACTGTTTTTCAAGAGCGGCAACTTTAGCTTCAAGTGCCTCTAATTTTTCACGTGTCTTAGCAAGTACTTTGCTTTGAAGATCAAACTCTTCGCGCGTAACTAAATCCATCTTCTGAAATCCTTGATTCATCATCGCGCGAACATTCTTTTCAATCTCTTGAGCGGGCGAATTGCGGATCGCTTCACCAACCTTGTTTTGCATATCGTTCGCGATACGTTGGATTTGTTCGAGAATTTCGCCTGGTTTTTGCATGATGGGGATTCACAGTGCTATTGAGAGTTGCAGAAAAGATACACATTCTTATTTTAAGTTGTACGGGTAAAAATGCTCAATAAAGGCTTAAAGCCTGAAAAATGCCCCAAATTCACCTATCAGGTGCAATCTTAAGCACCAAAAGTGTGCATGAGCCTTATTTAGGGGAATTGTGACAAATGGATGAATGCCTCGGGCTTCATGATCACCCCATGCAATAAGCATTTAACCCATTTTTTATTTCAACCGTAAGGAGCAACACATGAAAACTATTCAAAAGACAGCCATCGCTTTGGCGGCTTCTGGCCTATTTGCTACTGCAGCATTTGCTCAATCAGCTCCAGCAGCAGCGCCTGAAGCTCCTGAGGCTAGCCCAATCACTGCAAACGTTTCTTTGACAAGTGATTATCGCTATCGTGGCATTTCTCAGTCAAACCTAAGACCAGCTATTCAAGGCGGCTTTGATTATGCTCATGAGAGTGGTTTCTATATCGGTAACTGGAATAGCTCCATTGCTTGGGTTAACAACTTGAGCCCTTCAGTATCCTCAAGCGTAGAGATGGACTTTTATGCTGGCTTCAAGAAAGATTTTTTTGCTGAAGGTTTTGCTACTGACATCGGCGTATTGCAGTACTACTATCCAACCAGTGGTAACTTCGTTGGTTCTAACGTAAATCCAAATACTACTGAGATTTATGCAGCGCAGAATTTCACTGCCGGTCCAGTTACAGGCTTCTTGAAATTTTCTTATGCAGTAACTAATACTTTCGGAAACCAAAATAGCTCAGGCTCCTACTATCCTGATCTGACTGCTAACTACGACACAGGTATTTGGGGCCTTGCTTTGAACGCTCACGTTGGTTATCAGTACATTGCTGGAACAGCAACTGGCGCAACTTCATCAAACTCAACCTACTATAGCTACACCGATTGGAAGTTGGGCGTAACTAAAGATTTTGGTGGTGGCTTGTCACTGTCAGCTGCTTACATTGGAACTAATGCTAAGAAATTTGATGGCATCTATGCGTACTCTAACCCAGCTACAAACAAGAATAACGGTGGAAACACTGGCGGTCTTACTCTAACCAAAACTTTCTAATTTCCACTCTGAACGGAGAAACGTATGAAATTAATTACCGCAATCATCAAGCCCTTCAAGCTTGACGAAGTGCGCGAGGCTCTCTCGGAAGTGGGAGTTTCGGGCATCACCGTCACTGAAGTTAAAGGTTTTGGTCGTCAAAAAGGCCACACTGAGTTGTATCGCGGTGCTGAGTATGTTGTCGACTTTTTACCTAAAGTAAAAATTGAAGCTGCTGTTGAAGATGGCATCTTGGAGCGTGCGATTGAAGCAATTGAAAAATCTGCACGTACTGGCAAGATTGGCGATGGCAAGATTTTTGTCTCACCAGTTGAGCACGTCATTCGTATTCGTACCGGTGAAACCGGTGCGTCAGCACTTTAAAGAGAGGTTGAAAATGTTAACTTGGATGAAACGACTCGTTGCTGGTGGTGCTATGGCCTTGGCCATTGGCGCTACTGGTGTAATGGTTACTTCGCCAGCGCATGCTGATGAAGTAAAAAAGCCAGCTGTAACTGCTCCGGCGGCAACTCCTGCTGCGGCAGAGCCAGCTCCAGTTCTTTGCTCTGAAAAGTGCAATAAAGCAGATACAGCTTGGTTGCTAGTGTGTACCGCATTGGTAATCCTGATGACCTTGCCTGGTTTGGCTCTGTTCTATGGTGGTTTAACGCGAAGCAAAAACATTCTTTCTGTGCTCGTACAGTGCATGTTTATCTTTTCATTGGTAACTGTCCTATGGTCTATTTATGGCTATACCTTTGCATTTAGCGAGGGCGGGGCATTCATTGGTGGATTAGATCGCTTGTTCTTGCAGGGCATGAATCCAGACTCAGTAGCGGCAACCTTTAGTAAAGGTGTTGTGATTCCTGAATTTGTATTTATGGCTTTCCAAGCTGCATTTGCAACCATTACTTGCTGCTTAATTGTTGGCGCATTTGCTGAACGTGCAAAGTTCTCCGCAATTATTTTGTTTGTGATTCTTTGGTTCACTTTCAGCTACTTACCAATCGCTCATATGGTTTGGTTCTGGCCTGGCCCTGACGATATTAAAGATGCAGCATCACTCGAAGCAATTACAGCGCGTGCTGGTTGGTTGTGGCAGAAGGGTGTTCTCGACTTTGCTGGCGGTACTGTTGTCCACATCAATGCTGCGATCGCAGGTTTGGTAGGTTCATACGTAGTTGGTAAGCGTGTGGGTTACGGCAAGGAAGCAATGAAGCCACACAACTTGGTATTCGTCATGATTGGCGCATCACTCTTGTGGTTTGGTTGGTTTGGTTTCAATGCTGGTTCCGCTCTCGAAGCAAATGGTAGTGCAGTACTGGCTTTTGTAAACACATTATTGGCAACAGCTGCCGCAGTATTGGGTTGGTCATTTGCTGAGTGGATTACAAAAGGCAAGCCTTCCATGTTGGGCGCTGCTTCTGGATGCGTAGCTGGTTTGGTTGCTATTACCCCCGCGGCTGGATTTGTTGGCCCAATGGGCGCACTCGCTATCGGCGTTGCTGCTGGTGTAGTTTGCTTATGGGGTGTTTCTGGTCTCAAGAAGATGTTGGGCTCAGATGACAGCTTGGACGTATTTGGTGTGCATGGCGTTGGCGGTATTTTGGGCGCAATCTTGACAGGTGTATTTGCTGATCCAGCACTAGGTGGAACAGGCATTTGGGACTATGTAGCAAATGCGGTTGCCCCTGATTACTCTATTGCCAGTCAGTTGTGGATTCAAAGCCAAGGCGTAATAGTGACTTTAATTTGGTCCGGCGTAGTGTCATTTATTGCCTTCAAATTGGTCGATATCGTGATTGGTTTGCGCGTTAAGGAAGATGAAGAGCGCGAAGGCTTGGATATCAGCTCACACGGTGAGTCTGCCTACGAGTCTTAATTAGTAGATTTACCCCTCACTGGGCGGCTCTGGTTGGCTGCCTAGTTTTAAGCGCGGGATCCTTGGATCCCGCGTCTTTCTTTTAATAATCTTACAATGGTGGAATGGTTCCACATCTCATTACTGCACTCACCGGCCCTTTGCTCGAATTAGAGTCAAAGGTTCTAGAAGCGACCCCAACTATTGAGCGTTGGTTTAGGCTGGAGTGGCAAGAGCACACACCGCCTTTTTACTGCTCAGTCGATCTTCGAAATTCTGGCTTTAAGCTTGCTCCGGTAGATACCAATCTGTTTCCTGGTGGATTTAATAATCTTTCACCACAGATGCTGCCACTGGCTGTGCAAGCTGCGATGGCTGCCATCGAGAAGATTTGCCCTGAAGCCAAAAACTTATTGCTAATTCCAGAGCGCCATACGCGCAATACTTTCTACCTACAGAATATCGCTCGCTTGTCTTCTATTTTGCGTCAAGCCGGATTAAATGTTCGGCTGGGTACCTTCTCTGAAGAAATTAAGAAGCCAACCTGGATTGAGTTACCCGAAGGTAATCGATTATTGATGGAGCCGCTATCTCGATTGGGGCTGAAGAAACAACGTTTAGGTTTAAAAGATTTTGATCCCTGCTCGATCTTGTTGAATAACGATTTATCCGCAGGCATCCCACCAATTCTGGAAAATATCTACGAGCAGTACCTGTTACCAGGCTTGCATGCTGGTTGGCACGTGCGTCGTAAATCAAATCACTTTGCCGCCTATGAAGAAGTAGCAAAGAAATTTGCCAAAGTGGTTGATATCGATCCATGGATGATTAATCCTTATTTCACAAGTTGCTCAAATATTAATTTTCATGAGCGCAAAGGTGAGGAAGAGCTGCAGACTGCAGTAGAGCAAGTCTTGAAGAAGACGGCAAAAAAATATCGTGAGTACGGTATTAAAGAAAAACCATATGTCGTTGTGAAGGCAGATGCTGGAACCTACGGTATGGGTGTGATGGTAGTTAATGATCCTGCTCAGCTAATAGGATTGAATCGTAAAGACCGTAACAAAATGAGTGTGGTCAAGGAAGGCCTTGAAGTCAGTGATGTATTGATACAGGAGGGTGTGTATACCTTCGAGAAGGTCAATGAAGCAGTTGCTGAACCAGTGGTGTACATGATTGATCGCTATGTGATTGGCGGCTTCTATCGTGTTCATACTGATCGTGGCCCTGACGAAAATCTGAATGCTCCAGGTATGCACTTTGTGCCTCTGGCCTTTGAACAAAACTCTATGCCTGATCTGGCGGCTAAGCCAGGTAGCGCCGCTCCTAATCGCTTCTATTTGTATGGCGTCGTTGCCCGTCTGGCTCTCCTTGCGGCATCATTAGAGCTAGAGCGCACTGATCCTAACGCTGAAGCTGCATAAATGAAGCGCTAATCTCTCAATAGAAAAAATGAATCTTCTTTTTATTGCAGACCCCCTTGAGTCTTTCAAGATTCAAAAAGATACAACGCTCTCAATGATGCGTGCTGCTCAAGAGGCAGGACACTGTTTGTGGTTTTGTCAAAGCAGAAATATCTTGTGGAGAGATGATGTTGTAGTTGCTGATTGCCAGTCTTTAGTAATCAATCCGAGCTCTTCAATCTGGTTCGAGTTAGGTGAGGTTGAGTCTCGAGCACTCAAATCTTTTTCTGCAGTGTTAATGCGTACAGACCCCCCGTTTGATATTGAATATCTCAATACAACTTGGTTGTTATCGGCTGCAGTTCGTCAGGGTGCAAAAGTGTTTAATGAGCCAAGCGCTGTTCGTGATCACTCAGAAAAACTCTCCATTACAGAATTTCCAGAGCTCATTCCGCCAACTTTAGTTACGCGTGAATTAGACGCAGTTGAACGTTTCCATCAGACCCATCGCGATATTGTGATTAAGCCCTTGGATGGTATGGGTGGCATGGGCGTGTTTAGGGTAGGTGCCGATGGCCTCAATCTAGCTAGTATTGTTGAAACGCTTGGAGAGAATGGCGCAAGAACTCTCATGGTTCAACGTTTTCTACCTGAAATTGCGCAGGGTGATAAGCGGGTGCTCTTAATTGGTGGAGAAGTAGTGCCATTTGCACTGGCTCGCATACCTCAGGGTTCTGAAATCCGGGGTAATTTAGCTGCTGGCGGTAAAGGGGTTGCTATGCCTTTAACCGAGACGGAAAAAAAGATCGCTGAAAAATTAGCCCCTGTTTTAAATCAGCGTGGATTATTCTTAGTGGGGTTAGATTTAATTGGCGGCTACCTCACTGAAATTAATGTGACAAGTCCGACCTGTTTTGTTGAAATTACCAAGCAAACTGATTTTAATGTTTCAAAGTTTTGGTTGGCAGCACTAGAGAAGGCATTGGCGTAAATATGACTGGAATTGTTATTGTTGCCCACACACCAGTTGCCAGCGCAATGCTGGGATTTGCTGAGCACACTTTTGGTGTAGTGCCTGAGCGTGTACGGGCGGTTGATATTCCACCCCATGAAGATACCAAAGCAAGTTTTGATCGAGTCCTAAAAGCCGCTTATGGAGTGAATACAGGGAACGGCGTACTCATTTTGACGGATGTAATGGGCGCAACCCCCGCCAATGTAGCTTCTAAGTTAGAGGCTTTAGGGCCTTTATCAGGATTAAATGCACCCGTAATTGTCTTAGCAGGATTAAATCTACCCATGTTGATGCGTTGCATATCGCATCGTGGAGAGAGTCTAGAAGAACTAGCGAAAAAAGCGCTTGCCGGTGGACAGAACGGAATCTTGCGTCTTGGCGCAAAAGTTAATCAAGAATAATTGGGGACCCGCATAGAATGCCTTCAGCTGAAATTAAGATCATTAATAAATTAGGCTTGCATGCTCGTGCATCAGCAAAGCTTTCTCAGTTGGCCTCACAGTTTCCTTGCGAAATCTTCTTGTCACGTAATGGACGTCAAATTAATGCTAAGAGCATCATGGGTGTGATGATGTTAGCAGCAGGTATAGGTAGCACGGTGACCCTTGAGACCGTTGGCGAAAAGGCTGATGAGGCAATGGCAGCTATTACTGCATTAATTAATGACCGTTTTGGTGAGGGCGAGTAAATACCATGACTTTTGCGTTGCATGGAATTCCAGTATCTAAGGGCATTGCCATTGGCAAGGCGGTACTGATTTCTCGCGCAGCGCTAGAGGTAAGTCACTATCTGGTTGAGGCCGGGAAAGAAGAAGCTGAGGCTCAAAAGTTATTGGACGCTTTCGATCAAGTCCGTCTGGAGCTTGAGCAGCTGCGTCAAGGACTGCCAAAAGACGCCCCACAAGAGATGGCAGCATTCCTGGACGTTCACGGCATGATATTGGCTGACCCAGCCCTGAGTGAAAAGCCAATTAAGTTGATACGTACGCAACGATTAAATGCAGCTTGGGCACTAACAACTGAACTGAATGATCTTCTAGAGCAATTTGCAGATATTGAAGATGTCTATTTAAAAGAGCGTGCCAATGATATTCGTCAGGTTGCTGAGCGCGTCATTAAAGCCTTAAATGCACAGAAAAAAGATTCGTTAAATAACCCTGATTTTTTACCCACAAGTGATATTGGGGTTGAGTCAATCATCGTCGCCCATGATATTGCGCCACATGACATGCTTCGTTTCAAAGAGCGTGCCTTTACTGGTTTCGTAACTGATCTTGGCGGCAAGACCTCCCATACAGCCATCGTGGCACGTAGTATGGAGATTCCTGCGGTAGTGGGTGTGCGCCATGCAAGCGAAATGATTCGTCATGGTGATTGGCTGGTATTAGATGGTGATCGAGGAGTTGTCGTAGTAGCTCCTGATGAGCAACTGCTTGCTGAATATCGCAAACTACAGACACAAGTTCTAAAAGAAGCGCGCAAGCTTCAGCAGTTAAAGCACTCAAAAACGGAAACAGCTGATCGTGTTGAGATTGAGTTACTTGCCAATATTGAATTACCAGAAGATGCAATTCAGGCGGTGAAGTTGGGTGCTGTTGGCGTTGGCTTATTCCGCTCTGAATTTTTATTCATGGATCGCAAGCAAGCTTTGCCAGATGAAGAGCAGCAGTATCAAGAATATCGTCGCGTAGTAGATTTGATGCATGGCTTACCTGTCAATATTAGAACGATCGACGTTGGGGCAGATAAGGCGCTAGGTGGTGGCGGTGATGTTTCGCAAACAGGCACATCCCCATTGGGATTACGTGCGATTCGCTGGTCTTTAACAGAGCCTGAAATCTTTTTAACGCAGCTCAGAGCAATCCTGCGCGCATCAGCTCATGGCCAGGCACGCATCATGATTCCAATGTTGGCGCACGCTAAAGAAATCGATGAAACAATGCGGTTGATTGAAAAAGCGAAGCAACAATTACATCAACGGGGCAAAGCATTTAATCCGAATATTCAAGTTGGTGCCATGATAGAGATTCCGGCAGCTGCTTTAGTGCTCCCATTATTTATTAATCGTTTTGATTTCCTCTCTATCGGGACCAATGATTTAATTCAGTACACATTAGCAATTGATCGAGCAGATCATGCTGTAGCGCATTTATATGATCCTTTGCACCCAGCTATCTTGAGCTTGATGGCAAGCATCATTGATCAAGCTAAACGTGCGAATATACCCGTTGCCGTTTGTGGTGAGATGGCAGGTGATCCTGCGATGACGAAGTTATTGCTGGCTTTAGGATTGACCGATTTCTCTATGCACTTTAGTCAACTATTGCTAGTAAAGCGCGAAATTTTGAAGGCCAATGTGGGCTTATTAAAGGCCCGCGTAGCTAGAGTCTTAAGGGCTTATGAGCCCGAAGAGCAGGCAAAAGCCATAGAGAGATTGCTGTCTTAATTCTTTAGTGAGCTTGGCTGCAGACAGGGCACTCAGAATTACGGCCAATACGAATTTCATCGATCTGGGTAGTATGCCCATTCCAAAGCAGCATGCGGCCCACTAAAGGCTCTCCAAAGCCAATTATTACTTGTAGTGCTTGGGCTGCTTGCATAGCGCCAATAATTCCCACCAAGGGGGAGAAGATACCCATGCTAGAACAACTGACTTCTTCAAATTCTTCATCTGGAGAGAAGATGCAGGCGTAGCAGGGGGAGTTGGGATTGCGTGGATCAAAAACACTGACTTGACCATCAAACTTGAGAGCAGAACCTGAAACCAATGGAATTTGATGTTTAACGCACGCAGCATTAATCAGATGTCTGGTGGAAAAGTTATCTGTGCAATCCAAAACAACATTAACGCTTGGGAGTAATTCATCCAATAAAGAAGCAGTTGCTTTGGCCTGAATTATCTCAATTTGAATGCTTGAGTTAATACGCTGTAGAAATTCTTTACCAGAGCTAGCTTTACTTTTGCCAATACTGCTTTCGGTATGCATGATTTGGCGTTGCAAATTAGTGAGCTCAACTGCATCATGATCCATCAAAGTAATGTGACCTACCCCCGCAGCAGCAAGATAGGGGGCAGCAGCACTGCCTAAGCCGCCGGCGCCTATAACTAATATGTGAGAGTCAAGCAGCCTCTCTTGGCCAACAACATCAATTTCTTCAAGCAGTAAATGCCTGGAGTATCGAAGTAACTGCTCATCATTCATTTGCTGGCCGCAGAGCTTAAGCGCTACTCGAGCTTAGATGAGGAACGTTTCACAGGCTGACCATTAATGAAGGCCACTGCTTGAGAAAGCATGAAATCATCTGCGCTACCTAGTTCAGGAGGCTTCTTATTTTTTTCTTTCTCTTTTTCCTCAGGAGTCTTCTTAGCATTCTTTTCTTCAATGCGCTGTAACTCTTCGAGACGACGTTGCTCGCGATCTTTGATCAACTTATCTTCTGCGGATTGTTTATTGCGTAGGTGCTTCTCGCTATCAATCTCGCGAGTAATTAAGACGTCATCTGGATCACCATCTTTATTTTGATCAACTGGAATATCTGGTTTAACGCCGTAAGCCTGAATCGACTTACCGCTTGGAGTGTAGTAATAAGCGGTAGTGATCTTGAGCGCTGAGTCATTAGTCAGAGGGCGCACAGTTTGAACGGAGCCTTTACCAAAGGTAGTTTTTCCAATAATAGTTGCGCGTTTATAGTCCTGTAGTGCGCCAGCCACAATCTCAGAGGCAGAGGCAGAGTAGGCATTTACCAAAACAACCATTGGTAATTTCTTAAACATGGCTGGGACACCGGCCAAAGGATCGCCAGGTTCATTCAGACGGTACATTGCTGGAGTTGCATTAAATACCTGCTTTGAGTCCGGAGACTGCCCCTTGGTAGAGACAATGATGGCATCAGCAGGCAAGAATGCAGCGGCTACTCCTACGGCACCTTGTAGTAGTCCACCACCGTTGTTGCGAAGATCCAAAATGATGCCTTTCAGCTTCGGGTCTTGATTGGCAATGTCCGTTAATTTTTTAGCGAGATCAGGAATGGTGCGTTCTTGAAAGCTAGTAATGCGAACCCAAGCAATATCGTTATCGAGGATCTTAGTTTTAACGGATTGAACTTTAATTTCTGCACGAGTAATAGTTACAGGAAAGCTACGCTCTTCGCTCTTGCGAAATACCGTTAAAGTAATTTTGGTGCCAGGAGTGCCGCGCATAGTACGTACTGCTTTATCCAATGACATGCCGCGGACTGGTTTGTCATCAAGGCGAGTAATAAGATCACCGGCTTGAAGGCCGGCACGCGCTGCAGGGCTATCTTCAATCGGATTCAATACTTTTACTACACCATCTTCCGATGTGATTTCAATTCCTAGACCAGCAAATTTTCCAGATGTTTGTTCCTGCATTTCTGAAAAATCTTTTTTGTCTAAGTAGGTGGAGTGTGGATCAAGACTACTTACCATTCCTTTAACTGCATCTGTCAATAATTGCTTATCTTCAATAGGCTCGACATATTCGCGCTTAATCTGCGCAAAAACATTGGATAGTGTGCGTAGCTCATCTAGCGGTAGCTGCGAGCCTTGCTGGGCGGTCGCTGAGAGCTGGATCGTAGCTGCTACTCCGGCGATCAGGCCAACGGCTATAAGGGCAAAGTTCTTTAGAAATTGGCGCATATCTTTTTTGTTTTAATCCAAATAAAAGTGTTGAATAGGTTTGAGGTTGTCGTCTAGTTCATAAACTAGAGGCACGCCATTTGGAACATTTACTTCCATGATGGCCTCATCAGACATTTGATCTAAATACTTAATTAGTGCACGAATACTGTTGCCGTGCGCTACTAAAAGAACACGTTTACCAGCCTTCAATGCTGGAGCAATAGATTCATTCCATAACGGCAATACTCGCTCGACGTTATCCTTTAGACATTCACCTAACGGAATATCAGAAGGATTTAGTTTTGAGTAACGTAAATCATTCTTAGGATTACGCTCATCGTCATGTTCTAGCAAGGGAGGGCGTACATCATATGAACGACGCCAAATATGAACCTGTTCATCGCCATATTTTGTTGCGGTTTCTGCTTTATTGAGTCCGGTGAGGGCGCCGTAATGACGCTCATTAAGACGCCAGCTATGTACGACTGGAAGCCACATTAAATCCATCGTGTCTTGAACATGCCAGAGCGTACGAATAGCGCGCCTCAAAACAGAGGTATAGGCGATGTCAAATTCATAGCCTGCCTTACGCAGATTTGTGCCTGCTGCCAGTGCCTGTTCAGCGCCTTTTGGGGTTAAATCAACGTCAGCCCAGCCAGTAAAGCGATTTTCAAGGTTCCAGGCGGATTCACCATGACGAATAAGGACAAGTTGTTTCATAGAGCCATTCTATAATCCGATGATGAACTTTCTCACGCAAATCGATAATTTAGCGCTTATTGCCCTCCTTTTGGTTACGGGCGCAGCGCTTTTCCAACCTACATTATCTACGCTTATTGGCGGAAAAGGCTTATCGCCCACTGAGGCGACAATTTGGATTAATCGGCGCAAAGCCCATGTACTGGATTTGCGTACGGAAGAAGCTTTTAAAGCAGGACATCTGCCCGGTGCCAAATTTGCCAATGCTGCCGGTTTAACGGCTGCCATTGAAAAGCTCAAATTAGATCGCAAGAATCCGGTTGTTCTGGTTTGTGAGACAGGAGCTCAGTCACGCAAACTCGTTGCCGAAGCCCAAAAATTAGGCTTTGCCGAAGTCGGTGCATTAGATGGCGGTGTTCAGGCATGGAAAGAGGCGGCTCTGCCTTTAGTGAAATAAGGAGAAATTAATGCCTCCAGTAACAATGTATAGCACTCAGGTTTGTCCATATTGCGTCATGGCTGAAAAGCTGTTGCTCAAAAAAGGCGTAGCTAATTTAGAAAAGATTTTGATTGATCGTGACCCATCCCAACGTGAGGCCATGATGACCCGTACTGGTCGCCGCACCGTTCCCCAGATTTATATTGGTGAGACCCATGTTGGTGGCTATGACGATTTAGTGGCACTAGATCGCGCTGGAAAGCTCGATCCTTTATTAGCCTAATACTTAATAAATTCAATATAGAAAGAAAGTTAGTAATGACTGAACAAACTTCTACAGCCCAAGCAGCCTCTGAAGAATCTAAAGAACCAGGATTCCGTATTCAGCGAATTTATCTCAAAGATTTATCGCTTGAACAACCAAATGCTCCACAGATTTTATTGGTAGCATCAGAGCCGCAGGTGCAAGTAGAAATTGATATTTCTGTTGCTCCTTTGAGCGAAGGGGTCTTTGAAGTAGCCTTGAGTTCTACTGTAACTGCGAAAGTTGATGCGAAGGTATTGTTCTTGGTTGAAGCAAAACAGGCTGGTATTTTTGAATTCAGCAATATTCCTGTTGAACAAATTGATCCAATGCTCGGTATCGCTTGCCCAACGATTTTGTATCCCTATTTGCGCTCAAACATTGCTGACATCATCAGTCGTGCAGGCTTCCAGCCCATTCATTTGAATGAGATTAATTTCCACGGCATGTATGAACATCGTTTGCTGCAGGCTCAACAAGAAGCTGCAGCTAAGGATGGCGCAGCTGCAGAGAGCAAGCCTCACTAAGTCAATCGAACGAGCCCACAGATCATGAAAGTGACGCTGCTTGGTGCTGGCGCTTGGGGAACGGCGATGGCGGCACAAGCTGCTCGCTATCTCCAAGATGGAGATGTTTGTTTATGGTCACGCAGTAAACAGCAACTAGAAGACATTCAAGGCTGTAGCGAAAACCGCTCTTATCTTTCAGGCATTAAGTTGCCTGAGGGATTGAAGTATGAGGAAAACTTTTCTACAGCGATCAAAAGACTGTCTAGCAATGACTTGTTAGTTATTGCTACGCCGATGTCCGGACTTTCAGAAACTATTGCCCAGGTATTAAAGACTGCAGATCACCCGCTCAATATTATTTGGTTATGTAAGGGCCTTGAGCCTAAGACTGCTTTACTACCGCATCAGGTTGTAGAGCGTGAAAGTAAGCTGCATTCTCACGGTATCACGCATTCGTATGGCGTTTTATCTGGCCCAAGTTTTGCGCGCGAAGTTGGTGCTGGTATGCCTTGTGCTTTAACGATTGCAAGTAAATCTACTAAGCTTTGTGAAGTAGTTCAAGCAGCCTTTCATCATGGCAATATGCGTGTTTATTCAAGCGACGATTTAGTTGGTGTTGAATTAGGCGGAGCTGTTAAGAATGTCCTTGCTATAGCAGCAGGCATTGGTGATGGACTTGATTTGGGTCTCAATGCGCGCGCTGCAGTACTTACACGCGGATTAGCTGAGATGATGCGCTTAGTAAAAGCAGCAGGCGGCAGATCTGAAACTTGTATGGGCTTAACCGGCGTAGGCGACTTAATTTTGACTGCTACTGGCGATCTGTCTCGCAATCGTCGAGTAGGTCTGGAGCTTGCTGCAGGCAAATCATTGGCGGAGATTTTG
The DNA here is from genome assembly GCA_943372325.1 of Polynucleobacter meluiroseus. Taxonomy (GTDB): domain Bacteria; phylum Pseudomonadota; class Gammaproteobacteria; order Burkholderiales; family Burkholderiaceae; genus Polynucleobacter; species Polynucleobacter meluiroseus_I. The sequence continues at coordinate 183,413 of CALRYF010000001.1, forward strand.
GCGAGTCTGGGTCATGTTGCTGAGGGTGTGCTTTGTGCAGCAGCAGTTGGCGATTTGGCCAAACGTTTGGGTGTTGAGATGCCAATAACTACCATGATGGGCGAGGTGCTCTCTGGAAACCTGCAGCCACATGACGCCGTTAAAAAACTAATGGGGCGCGATCCTAAAATAGAGTCGTAATTACACTCTGGCCCGTTCCTTAGTGACCACCTGCAAGGCCGTTTTGACGCCATGCTTCATAAACCACAATTGCTACAGTATTCGACAAGTTCAGACTGCGACTGCTATCTTGCATTGCTAAACGCATACGATTGGCAGCGGGAATAGAGTCTCTTACTTCATCTGTAATGCCTTTAGTTTCTGAACCAAATACAAAGTAATCGTTGGGTGAATATTTGCCTTTATGAAACTTTCCTGAGCCTTTGGTGGTTAAGGCAAAGAGATGCTCGGGCTCTGGTTGTTCGCCTTTTAAAAATTGCCCCCAATTTTTGTGAACTTTGATATTTGCGAACTCGTGATAGTCCAGACCTGCTCTGCGTAACTTAGCATCTTCCATTGGAAAGCCAAGTGGCTCAATGAGATGGAGATTTGCTCCAGTATTGGCACACAAGCGAATGATGTTGCCAGTATTAGGTGGAATTTCTGGTTCGAATAAAACAATATTAAACATACGGCACTCTTTAAATTGGTCGCGTAGCCCTGAGTAGTACCCAATTGATGACACGAGATACTCCATTGTCCTTCAGAACGCGGGCAATTTCATTAAGGGTTGCTCCGCTGGTCATGACATCATCAAAAATGATTACAGTCTTATTTTGAATGGCATCAATGTAGCTTGGCTCAATATAAAACATCTCCCGAATTGCAAGTTGGCGGTTGCTAAGAGAGCTTCCTGCTTGATGCTGGGAATAATGGTGGCGTTGAATGATGTAGGGTGATTTTTGAATCGAATTTTCACAGTGAATGCGTTTTGCAATTTCCCAGCTTTGATTAAAGCCACGCAGCATCAATTTTTGATTGCTTAACGGGACGGGTAATAAGTAATCTGCGGAAATATCTTGTAGATCCTTGTTTAACAGTAGGTTCCACGTATTGCTGAGTGCATTGGCAAATGAAATCCGTTTTTGATACTTCAATTCATGGAGTGGGTTTTGCAGTAATCCATCGTAACGATCTAAGCAATAAGTTTCATCAAAGAATGGCGCACTGTTTTGGCAAGATATACATTGTTGTTGCTGTACTTCTATAGCCTGCAGTGCTACACCGCATTGGTAGCAGCATTGATAGTTGTATAAAGCCCCATGATTTAAGGAGCCTAGGCACTTATTACAAATGGAGAATGTTTGAAACTCCTGGCAACTGATACAGGCTGTGGGCAAAAGATGTTCACAGATAGTTTTAAAAATGTTCTCTGGAATTCGCATGGGGCGCTGAGTATACTGAGTCAATGACCCAGTCCATCAAATGGTTACAAGACGAAATTGCAGAACGCATGCTGCAGAAACTAGACATCGTTAAGCTCGATGTGCGCGATGTCTTGATCGTTCCGGATTTTGCTGGCGTGCATTTAGATGTGCTTGCTAAGCGTTATCCAAATGCGCGTTTATTTAGCATTGTGGATGAAGGCGTTTCAGGATTTCACCTATGGCGCGCTAAAGCGATGAGTAATTGGCGATCTATATTGAGTAGTAATACTCAGCCTCTAGCGAGCTACACATCAAGTGGAAGATTCGATATTCCTGATAATTCTGTTGATTTAGTTTTCAGTGATCTTTTATTGCACGATCTGGCAGATCCAAAACTTTTTTTACAGGAATGCTGGCGTGTATTGCGCGAGGGCGGTTTAATTGCTTTTAGCTATTTAGGACCAGATACTGGAAAAGAGTTGCGTTCATTGGGAGTGTCTGAGTTAAAGCTGAAGAACTTATTGAGCCCCTGGGATATGCACGATATGGGCGATGCATTGCTTGCGGAGCGTTTTTCTGATCCCGTCATGGATATGGAAAACTTAACGTTGGACTATGAGAGGTCTGAGTTATTGCTTGCGGACATTAGCGCTCTGAAATTGATACATTCAACACCTACTGAGGTCTCTGAAATCGATGTATTGCCCAAAAAACTGACCTTAGAGGTGGTTTATGGGCACGCATGGGTCATCGGAAAGCACCTTGCAAAGGCCAAGGACAGCGTCGCCTATATCGATATAAATCAAATTAGACACAAGACTAGGTGAGATTCTGCTTAAGTGTAAGTGCTTACTATCATTTTAAGCTTGACCAAGATTGGATCAAGCTGGGTTAACCCTGTTTGTTGTTGCGCACAATTAACCCTATAATTACGCCAGTGTGTTTTGGTTTAAGACCGTTTTTTTGGGCATTTTGTGGCATTTTTGCCGCTTTGCTCGCGACAATAAACAGAGAATAAGATGAATTTATTTGGAAAAGGCATTAGAGCTTTGCTCTATTTTGCAGTTGCTTTTGGTACTGCTTTTGCTCATGCAGCAGAGAATATGCCTGGCGGCCCAGCTGTAAATCAACTCAATTTCACGCCAGCGGCTACCAAAATCATGCAAGAGATCCATTGGTTGCATTGGATGATGTTGGTGATCTGCGCTTTGATTTTTATAGGCGTTTTTGGCGTGATGTTCTACTCCATCTTGAAGCACCGGAAATCCTTAGGTCATAAATCAGCTTCTTTCCATGAGAGCACCACTGTTGAAATTATTTGGACAGTGATTCCGTTACTTATCGTTATTGGTATGGCATTGCCTGCAACTAAAACAGTTGTGGCAATGAAAGATACAACTAACTCTGACATCACTATTAAGACTACTGGCTACCAGTGGAAGTGGGGTTACGACTACATCAAGGGTGAAGGTGAAGGCATTAGCTTCTTATCTACTTTATCTACCTCCCGTGAGGCAATTAATAACTTAGCACCCAAATCAAACACTTACTTAATGGAAGTGGACAATGAGATGGTTGTGCCAGTAGGTAAAAAGATTCGTTTGATCACTACTGCCAATGACGTTATTCACGCGTGGACTATTCCAGCGTTTGGCGTAAAGCAAGATGCAATTCCAGGCTTTGTGCGTGATACCTGGTTCAGAGCCGACACTATTGGCACATTCCGCGGACAGTGTTCTGAACTCTGTGGCGCAGAGCATGCTTTCATGCCTATCGTTGTGAGAGTAGTTTCTCAAGAGGACTACAGCAAGTGGGTAGCTGAGAAGAAGAAAGAAATGGGCGCCGGTGGCGAAGATCCTTCTAAGCTTTACACCTTAGATGAGCAAAAAGAACGTGGCGCCAAAGTTTATGCAGCGAACTGTGCAGCTTGCCACCAGCCAAATGGTAAAGGTGCAGGAGCATTCCCAGCATTGGATGGTAGCAAGATGGTATTGGGACCTAAGGCTGCGCAATACGACATTCTTATCAATGGTAAGGGCGCTATGCCGAAGTGGGCTGGCGTGATTTCCGATGGCGATATTGCTGCAGTAATGACCTATACACGTAACGCTTGGGGTAATAAAACGGGTGAAGTCATTCAGACCCAAGAGATTATTACTGCGCGCGGCGGCAAGTAATTTAGATTAACTAATACAGATAAAACGAAACCGGAGTAATCCATGAGCACAGTCTCTACTACCCACGATCACGCACACGACCACGCGCATGACCATGCGCACGACGATCACACACCACATGGTTGGCGTCGTTGGTTGTTCGCAACCAACCACAAAGACATCGGTACGATGTATTTGATCTTCTCATTTGTTAGCTTATTGGCTGGCGGTGTGATGGCCTTGGGAATTCGTTTGGAATTATTCCAGCCTGGATTGCAATTCTTGCGCCCAGAGTTCTTTAACCAATTAACCACTATGCATGGTTTAGTGATGGTGTTTGGTGCGATCATGCCGGCCTTCGTTGGTTTTGCTAACTGGATGGTGCCATTACAAATTGGCGCATCAGATATGGCATTTGCTCGTATGAACAACTTCAGCTTCTGGATTCTGCCGGTAGCTGCAACCTTGTTATTGAGCTCATTTCTCGTACCTGGCGGTGCTCCAGCAGGTGGTTGGACTATCTACGCGCCTCTGACTTCGCAAATGGGCCCTGGTATGGACATGGCTATTTTTGCCCTCCATTTATTAGGTGCTTCTTCCATCATGGGCTCGATCAATATCATCGTGACCATTTTGAATATGCGCGCTCCTGGTATGACATTGATGAAGATGCCAATGTTCTGCTGGACATGGTTGATCACTGCTTACTTGTTGATTGCTGTGATGCCTGTATTGGCTGGTGCAATCACTATGGTTTTGACTGACCGTCATTTTGGTACTTCATTCTTCTCCGCTGTAGGTGGTGGTGACCCAATCATGTTCCAGCATATTTTCTGGTTCTTTGGTCACCCAGAGGTATACATCATGATTCTTCCAGCATTCGGAATCGTGAGTGAGATCGTTCCTGCATTCTCCAGAAAGACCTTGTTTGGTTACAGCTCGATGGTTTATGCAACATCGTCTATTGCGATCTTGTCGTTCATCGTTTGGGCGCACCACATGTTTGCAACAGGCATGCCAGTAACAGGCCAGTTGTTCTTCATGTATGCAACGATGTTGATTGCTGTACCTACTGGTGTGAAGATTTTTAACTGGGTTGCAACCATGTGGAAAGGTTCAATGACCTTTGAAACTCCAATGTTGTGGGCAATTGGTTTCATCTTCGTTTTCACTATGGGCGGCTTTACTGGTTTGATTCTCGCCATGGCACCGATTGATATTGGTCTGCAAGATACCTATTACGTTGTTGCCCACTTCCACTACGTTTTGGTAGCAGGCTCCTTGTTTGCGATGTTTGCAGGTTTCTACTACTGGTGTCCTAAGTGGACTGGCTACATGGCTAGCGAAGCTCGCGGCAAGATCCATTTTTGGACTTCCATGATTTTCTTTAACATTACCTTCTTCCCAATGCACTTCCTGGGCTTGGCAGGTATGCCACGTCGTTATGCAGACTATCCAACTCAGTTTGCTGACTTCAATTCGATCGCTTCGATTGGTGCATTAGGCTTCGGTCTGTCACAGGTTTATTTCTTGCTCTTCGTTGTCATGCCGGCATATCGTGGCCAAGGTGAAAAAGCACCGATGAAGCCATGGGATGGAGCTAAGGGACTCGAGTGGACAATTCCTTCACCAGCGCCACACCATACTTTTGAAACTCCGCCTAGCGCAGAGCAAATGCGTGAAGCAGGAATTTAATACATCCTCTAAACAAGTCCTGGCGGCGAGTAATCGTCGCTTAGGACTAATCCTTTTGAGCATTGCCGCGGTCTTCTTTGTCGGCATTGTGATTAAGTGGAGTGCCTTGGGTTAATCCCAACTTGCCTATATGTCCGTTATTTACTCTGCAAACCGCCAAATCTTATTGAAGCTGCTCATTGCTTCAGTCATGATGTTTGGCTTTGGTTACGCATTGGTTCCAATGTATAAGGCTTTGTGTGAGGTCACTGGAATTAACGTTGTCACTAGTAAGAATGATTACGGTATCAGGGCCTTTAGCCCTAATAAAGTTGGCAACACCCAGGTGAACTATGCTCGTACAGTGACGATTGAGTTTGATTCCAATAGCCGTGGACCATTTTCGTTTAAGCCAGTAAAGAATTTTTTGGAAGTTCATCCTGGCGAGATGACTGAGATTGTTTATGAGGTAACCAATAATCTAGGTCGTCCAGTAAGAGCGCAAGCGATACCAAGTTACGCACCTAAAAGTGCAACTGAGTTTTTTACTAAATTAGAGTGTTTTTGTTTTCAGGAGCAAACACTAGCGGCAAATGAAACAAGAAAAATGCCGGTAATGTTTGTGATTGATGCCGGTTTACCGGATGATGTAAAGACGATTACTTTGTCCTATACCTTCTTTGAGTTGGGTTTGGGTGGTACACCTCCAGCCCCTAAATCAAGGATTGCATCTTGAAAAAGACAGGTACTTTTATGCAGTCCATGAAAGCCGTGATGTGGGGCTTTCTAGGTGTGCGTAAAAAATCTGGTTTGCAGGAAGATGTTGCTTCATTGAGTTTTGTGCACATTATCATTGCAGGAGTTGTTGGTGCCTTGATTTTTATGGGCGTTCTCCTGTTGATAGTGAAGTTAGTTGTGTCCCATTGATTATTTTTTGATTGAGTAGAGAGAATAAGATGTCATCCAATTCAACCCCATACTATTACGTCCCAGGACTATCTAGGCATCCAGCAATGGCTGCCATAGGCTTAATCGCTTTTGGCTTTGGTATTTCAGGATGGGTTAATCATGCCTCTTGGGGTGGTCCTCTCACTCTTACTGGTGTGGCATGGGTGATTTATGTTCTCTATAACTGGTTTGGTGACGCGATTGCAGAGTCCAATACTGGCAAGAATGGCGTCAACGTAGATGTCTCTTATCGCTGGTCGATGGCATGGTTCATCTTCTCTGAAATTATGTTCTTCGGCGCATTCTTTGCCGCCCTCTTTTATGCGCGCAATATTGCAATGCCTTGGATGGGTGATGTTGAGAGCAAGTTACTTTGGCCTAATTTCCAGGCTGTTTGGCCTAATGATGGGCCTGCTGGTTTGGTTGATAAATTCACGACGATGGGTCCTTGGCCGATTCCAACAATCAATACCTTATTGTTATTGAGTTCTGGCGTGACGATTACTATTGCCCACCATGCTTTAGTAGAAAACCACATGAAAAAAGCCATTTATGGCTTGGCTGCAACGGTTGGTTTGGGCTTAATCTTCTTGGGTTTCCAAGTGTATGAGTACTACCATGCTTACCATGAGTTGAACTTGAAATTGACTTCCGGTATCTACGGCTCCACTTTCTTCATGTTGACTGGTTTCCACGGTTTCCACGTATTCTTGGGCGGCACGATGTTAGCGATTGTCTTACGTCGTATGATTCGTGGTGACTTTACATCAAAGCATCACTTTGCGTTTGAAGGTGCGGCTTGGTACTGGCACTTTGTTGACGTAGTCTGGCTAGGTTTGTACATCGCTGTTTACTGGATGTAAATTAACAAAAATCGGGGCCTAAAGCCCCGATTTGTTTTTAATTGCTGCCTACTTTAATTCCAGTGGCTTGAATCAGGCCAAAGTAGTTGGCCAGAAGAATTCCCAAAAACAAGGCGACAGATAAGCCAATACGCAGCATGAGGGAGTGAACCATGCGCGAGCTATTACCCCTATCTTTCATCATGTAATACAAGGCTGATCCTAAGCTAAAAACAATCATTAGTAGGACAATCGGAATAAGCCACTTCATCTCAAATCCTTATTTTTATCTCTCTTGAATAGTCTTTTTACTGCCCTCATTGCTAAGCGCATAGTTGCTACTGTATCAGCCTTGCTGGTCATTGCGATTGGTTGTGGAGCTGGGATTTGGCAGCTAGGTAGAGCGCAGACCAAAATTGCTATAGCAGCTAATTTGCAGGCTAGGCAACAAATGCCTATCTTGAGCGCAAATGCAGGTCCTTGGACCTTAGCCGAGGCGCGTGAGCGTCGTATGCTTGCTCGCGGCCAGTATCTTCCTGAGGCAGCTATTTGGTTGGATAACCGGCCAAGACCTATCCCTCCTGCTGGTAGTAATAATGCGCAGTCTGGTTTTTATCTGATGATGCCATTGAGGCTTGAAGGGCGAGATGAGATCTTATGGGTTAACCGAGGTTGGGCGCCGCGCAATAATGAAAATCGTGAGACGCTACCACTCGTTAATACGCCGAATAAGGTGGTCAATATTGAGGGTATTGTGTTTGCGCATCCAGGCAAGGTATATGAGCTAGGAAGTAGCAAGCTTGCAATCGATGCCAGTAAGCCAAGAATTGAGCAAAATTTCGATTTAGCCGCTGAGGGTAAATTGCATGCATGGAGCCAGGCCCCCTTTATTTTGCGAGAGCTTGAGCTTGGTATAGAGGATGGTTTATTGCGTGATTGGGCGCCGCCAACAAGCGGGGTCGATCGCCATTATGCTTATGCATTCCAATGGTTTGCATTGGCTTTTACTGGATTTTTGTTTTGGATGTTCAGTGGTCTGCGGCAATATAAACGTCAGGGATTTAAGAATGGGGATCAAGGGTGAGTGATAAAGAGTTATTAATTCCGGCGTCTCAGCTAGATGCAGCTGCCATCAATGCGCGTACCCGTCGGGGTCGCATTCAGATGTTGTTGTTATTGCTGGCTTGTGCCTCTCCAGTCATCGCTTCCTATTTCGCTTACTACGTAGTTAAGCCAGCAGGCGGTAAAACGAATCTGGGAACGTTAGTTTATCCGGCACAAGAATTCAACAAGGCCTGGCTAGATGTTCCTCTTCAAGGGAAATGGACGCTCATGATTGCTCGCCCTGCTGGCGAATGCCAAATCAAGAATGAGCAATGTTTAGAAGCGCTATTTTTAATGCGCCAAGTAAGGGTTGCCGTTGGCAGGGAAAGCCGTCGCTTGCAACTCGTGTGGGTCAACACGGATGGTAAGGTAGTCGATCCAGAGGTCACCAAGGCATATGACGAACAAGCAGCTGGTTTGAGAGTGGTTGATCTTCCGGCAGACCCTAAGCTTAGGGCTGAATTTGAGGCCTGGTTGAATAAAGAGGGCGCTGGTCAACAGATTCAGTTGATTGATCCAACTCCTGCAAAAATGATGTACTTTCCTGTGACGAATTCTCCTAAAGAATTTACGAGCATGAAGAAGGACGTGGAAAAGCTCTTAAAGTTAAATCACAAGGGCGAGAATTTGTAATGCCCAGTTTAATTTTGTTCCTGGAGTTAGCAGCGATCGCCATTATTTTTGCTGGCTTACCACTGCTCTATCTTTGGAAAAAGCCAGGCTATAGTGTTTTTCAAAAACTCAATTGGGTTTTAGTCCTTATGACTTTCGACCTCATTGTATTTGGCGCATTTACTCGTCTCACAGACTCTGGACTAGGCTGTCCAGATTGGCCTGGATGTTATGGGACTTCCAATCCTTTTCATGCCATGAGTGAGATTCAACAGGCTGAAAGTGCCTTGCCTACTGGGCCTGTGACGGTCATTAAGGCTTGGATCGAAATGATTCACCGCTATTTGGCGATGACAGTTGGTGCATTGATTTTGGTGCAAGTAGGTATGGCTTTTACTAAGCTGAAGTCCTTAGGCAAAAATCCTCTCCTCGGTAGTTTAGGTTTGCTTGTTTTAGTCTGTATACAGGGTGCATTTGGTGCTTGGACTGTTACTCTGAAATTGCAGCCAATCATTGTGACTATCCATTTGATGTTAGCTCTAATCTTGCTAGCTTTCTTGACGGTTTATGCACAGCACTCTTGGGAGGATAAATCTTCTGCGGTGCGCACTATTCGTATTCGCCCCCTTTCGGCACAACTCCTTTCTCTTTCGTTTGCTGTTTTATTTATGCAAGTGTTCTTAGGTGCTTGGGTAAGTACTAACTACGCAGTATTAGCCTGTCCAGATTTTCCAACCTGTTTGGGTAGCGCTTGGCCTGATACCAATTGGGCAGAGGGCTTTACTTTATGGCGCCAGCTTGGCTTAAATGCGCAAGGAGAATTTATCTCTCCAGTAGCCTTGCAAACCATTCATTGGGCTCATCGTCTCTTTGCTATGTTGGTTTTGGTTGTCCTAGGTATTTTGGGTTGGAGAGCCCTTCGGCTGGCAACTCCAGTCTTGTCAGGTCTGAGTCTGCTAGCTAAGCTTTTGCTGGGATTGCTTCTGTTGCAAGTGATCACGGGGATTTCTAATGTGATATTCCAGTGGCCTTTATTAGCAGCTTTATTGCATACCGCTGGCTCTGCAGCTTTGGTATTCTGTTTGGTCAGAATGAGTTATTGGGCATCTTGGAAGCCTTTCATTCAAAAGAAGATGGCTTAAATATGAATGCTCCTAAAACAAACGCAATGGTATCGATGCCACGTTGGCGTCAATATTGGGTGTTAACTAAACCAAGAGTGACCCAGCTTGCTGTTTTTTGTGCAGTGATTGGCATGTTCTTGGCGACACCAGGTATGGTTCCATACCCAATACTCATTGGCGGCATCGTAGGTATTTGGCTTTTGGCAGGCGCTGCATTTGCAGTCAACTGTTTGATTGAACAAGCGGTTGATGCCAAGATGAAGCGTACTGCTTGGCGTCCATCAGCGACTGGTGAAGTGACACCATTTCATATTATTGTTTTCTCCATCATTTTGGGTTCGCTCGGAATGATTATTTTGTGGAACTTCTGTAACCCTTTAACTATGTGGCTTACGCTGGCTACCTTTGTTGGGTATGCGGTGATCTATACCTGGTTATTGAAGCCTGCAACACCACAGAATATTGTGATTGGTGGCTTATCTGGTGCGATGCCGCCGGCGCTGGGTTGGGCAGCAGTAACCAATACCGTCTCTGCTGAGGCATGGCTTTTAGTTTTGATCATATTTGTATGGACGCCCCCACATTTTTGGGCATTGGCTTTATATCGTCGTGAGGACTATGTTCAATCAGGCTTACCAATGTTGCCGGTGACCCATGGAGAGCGCTTTACGCTGCTCAATATTCTCCTCTACACCTTAATTTTAATTGCAGCTACCTTGCTACCTTACGTCTATGGCATGAGCGGTATGATTTATTTGGTGTCTGCAATTATTCTAGGCTTAATCTTCTTGGCCTATGTGGTCGCGCTATTTATTTCTTATAGCGATGCTTTAGCCAAGAAAACCTTCCGCTTTTCTATCACCTATCTTTCTATTCTCTTTGTAGCGCTCCTAGTGGATCATTACTTCCTTTGAGACCCATATGAAATTCCTACGCCTTTGCTTTTTAGCAACTCTTTGTTTTGTATTGACTGCATGTAGTCCCAAGCCAGAGTTCAAAAATATTGATATCACTGGCGGCACAGCCTTTGGCAAAGATTTTAGTTTGCTAGATCCAGATGGCAAGGTCAGAACTTTGGCTGACTTTAAGGGCAAAGTAGTGGTGATGTTCTTTGGCTATACCCAGTGCCCAGATGTTTGCCCAACTACTTTGACTGAAATGCAGCAAGTAATGGCTCTTCTAGGCCCTAAGTCAGATAAGGTGCAGGTACTTTTTGTTACGGTTGATCCAGAGCGCGATACTGCAGAGATTCTCAAGCAATATGTTCCGGCATTTGATTCCCGTTTCTTGGGCCTTCGTCCTGCAGATGAGGCTGGTTTAGAAAAGGTAACTAAGGACTTCAAGATTTATTACAAGAAGGTGCCAGGAACTAAACCAGGCTCTTACACGATGGATCACACAGCAGGTAGCTATGCATTTGATCCAGAAGGGCGTTTACGTTTGTATATCAAGCATGCTCAAGGTCCGGAGACCTTGGCACATGATCTGAAAGAATTGCTGAAGTAAAAGTGGGTTTCCAGCTTAGGCTGCTTGCAACAAGCCGCGCATCTTTTTCAGCGCAGCAGTTTCAATTTGGCGAACGCGTTCAGCAGAGATGCCGTATTCATCTGCAAGATCATGCAAAGTCTTAGTGCCATTACCTTCAGCATCCATTGCTAACCAACGAGACTGGACAATATTACGGCTGCGCTCGTCTAATGCCATCAAGGCTTGATCTAACTTAGGGCCTTGGAGTGCATCTGCCTCCGCACTGGCTATACGAGCTGTAGGCTCTTGAGAATTGTCAGCAAGCCACTGGATAGGTGCATAGGCGGATTCATCATCGCTGTCATCACCTTCTAGCGCAACATCGCCACCCGCAAGACGCATCTCCATTTCTTTAACGTCAGAACCTTTGACATCCAGTGCTTTAGCTAAGGCATCTACTTCGCTCGGAGTAAGCGCGCTTAAAGTAGGTTTGTTGCTGCGCAAGTTAAAAAACAACTTGCGTTGTGCTTTTGTTGTTGCAGTTTTTACTAAACGCCAATTCTTGAGAATGTACTCATGAATCTCTGCTTTGATCCAATGAATTGCATAGGACACTAAGCGAGCACCATTGTTAGGGTCATAGCGTTTTACTGCTTTCATCAAGCCAATATTGCCTTCTTGAATTAAGTCAGCATGCGGAATGCCGTAGCCAAGATATTGACGAGCAACAGACACTACTAAACGCAGATGAGATAGAACTAATGTTTTAGCGGCATCGACATTTTCAGTGCGACGAAATTCTTGCGCAAGATGTAACTCTTCCGCAGCGCTGAGCATTGGTACGCGATTGACGTACGCAATGTATGAGTCGAGAGTACCAACCCCAAGAGTTGGCAGCATAGGAAATGCAGACGCCGCCGCAGTCTGCGCGACGGGCAGCGTTTGCAAACTCGGTTTGTCGGATTTCTTTTGAACCATTTTTTCTTATAAATATGAGGTGTTAATAGAGGTCTATTTTAGCACTCTTGTCAAGAGAGTGCTAATGAATTTAACAGTCGTTTATTGCTCTATAAGTTATTGATTTAATTGAATAATTCTGAGGAATACTGCTCGGCTGTGAAGGGGGCTAAATCATCAATTCCTTCACCCTTACCTAGGGCTAAAACAGCGGGTTTTGGGCCATCTTGTAGGGTATGGGCCAGCGCACAGATCACTCCGCCCTTGGCCGTACCGTCTAGCTTGGTAACAATGATTCCTGTTAGGCCTAGGGCAGCATGAAAGGCTTTGACCTGGCTCAAACCGTTTTGTCCTGTGTTGCCATCCAGGACAAGCAATGTGTGATGTGGCGCACCTGGAAGCGCTTTACCAATGACACGTTTCACTTTCTTAAGCTCTTCCATGAGATTGTCTTGGGTGGCAAGACGACCTGCAGTATCAATAATGAGGATGTCATTCTTACGAGATATGGCGGCATGAATAGCATCATGAGCGACAGCTGCGGCATCACCACCTTCTTGAGCGATAACATCAACCTGATTGCGTCCACCCCATTCCTGAAGCTGGTTGCGAGCTGCAGCTCTAAAGGTATCTCCTGCTGCTAACAGAACCGATTTACCTTGTGACTGAAAGAGTCTGCAGAGCTTGCCAATGGTAGTAGTCTTGCCAGCGCCATTTACCCCTACAACCAACCATACCTCTGGAGTGTTAGGCTTATCACTTGTAAATAGTGGATTTGGCGTTGGCTCAATAGCGCTTAGTAATGAGCTGACTTCTTGAATGAGGAGTGCTTGCAACTCTTCTGGGCTGGAGGCCTTTTCCGCTTTTGCTGCTTTACGTAGTTTGTTGATGAGTTGTTCGGTCGTAGGAAGACCCACATCACTTTGAATCAGTGATTCTTCTAAAGTTTCAAACCAAGATTCATCAACCTTGCTTGATTTGAAAAGAGATCCGAGGGATTTACGTAAGCCGAACATAATCGATACAATTTAAAACTTGCATCTTATCAATTTAATTCTTGGGATATGGTGATTTAGCAGATGCTTTCCAATTTACTCCGAATTTTCTTTCTATTCATAGCGTTTTCTCAATTTGTTGGGGCTGCCAGCGCTCAATCAGCGGATACGCATGAATATCAGCTCAGCAATGGTCTTAAATTGATTGTGCGGGAAGATCATCGCGCGCCAACAGTAGCCCATATGGTTTGGTATCGCGCTGGTTCAATGGATGAGGTCAATGGTAAGACGGGGGTTGCCCATGTGCTTGAGCACATGATGTTTAAAGGCACGCATAAAGTGAAATCAGGCGAATTTTCTCGCTTGGTAGCTGCCGTGGGTGGACGCGAAAATGCGTTTACTTCACGTGACTACACTGCTTACTTTCAGCAAGTTGAAAAATCAAAATTAGAGGATGTCATCAGACTGGAGGCAGATCGGATGTCCAATCTCAATTTTGATGATGCGGAGTTTTTAAAAGAAATTCAGGTAGTCATGGAAGAGCGTCGTTTACGCACGGAAGACAATCCAAGAGGCTTATTAAATGAAGCATTGATGGCAACCGCATACATGAGCTCTCCTTATCGGCATCCTATTGTTGGTTGGATGAATGATTTGCAGAATATGAAGCCATCCGACGCGCGTGATTGGTATCGTAGTTGGTATGCACCAAATAACGCAACGGTAGTGATCGCTGGTGATGTGGAAGCAAAAAAAATTCTGAGCATGGTAGAAAAGTATTACGGTGCTGCTAGTGCCCATGAATTACCAGTGCGTAAACCGCAGATTGAACCCCCGCAAAAGGGCATTAAGCAAGTTCAGTTAAAGGCGCCTGCTGATAGCCCTCAGTTGACGATGGCTTGGAAGGTGCCTCGTCTAGAGCCTGGAAAGTTAGATGATCCTGAGCCATATGCCTTGGAGCTCTTAACGGCAGTACTAGATGGTTATGACAATGCCCGCTTAAATCGAGTCCTCGTGAAGCAAGAGAAAGTGGTTAATGATGTTGGTGTTGGTTACGACATGATCTCGCGTGGACCCGAGTTGTTTTTGATTGGCACAACCATGGCCAAGGGTAAGACGGTTGCTCAGGCTCAGGCAAGTATTCAGAAAGCGCTTGATGAGCTTAAGAAGAATGGCATTCTGGAGTCTGAGCTGAAGAGAATTAAAGTGCGCATTTTGTCCGAACAAATTTATAAGCGTGATTCTATCTTTGGGCAAGCCATGGAAATTGGTACTACTGAGATGGCTGGCTTCTCTTGGAAGGATATTGATTACATGCTAAAGAAGATGCAAGCCATTACACCTGAACAAGTACAGGCAGTTGCAAAAAAATATCTGGTCGATGAAGGCTTAACGATTGCGGTATTGGATCCGCAGGCACGTACATCTTCAGGAAAGGAGGGCAAATAATGAATGCCTTCCGTAAGACTCTTTCAGCTTGCCTCTTGAGTATTGGGTTGCTTAGCAATGCGTATGCGATCTTACCTATCGAGCAGTTAGATTCATATAAGGGTGCTAAAGCCTATTTAGTTCAAACTAAAGCCTTGCCGATGGTGGATATTGAGGTCAGCATTGATGCTGGCGATCGCTATGATCCTGCTGGTAAGAGTGGTCTAGCGGATATGGCTGCAGGCCTTATGAATTATGGAGTTAAGGGTAATAAAGGCCCTCTCTCTGAGGCTCAAATTGCAGATGAAATCGCAGATTTAGGTGCCAATATTGGCTTATCCGTCAGTGGTGAGCGCGCCATTCTGCGGATTCGCAGTCTCAGCAGGCAAGATTTACGAGATAGGGCTGTGCAGTTGGCTGCGGCCATGCTCAGTGCGCCAACGTATGATTCAAAAATAGTTGAACGTGAAAAACAAAGAACCATCACGAGTTTGCTTGAGGCCGAAACCAAGCCTGAATATATTCTAGATCGCCGCTTTAAGAAGTCTGTTTATGGAAGCTATCCTTTGGCAGATTCGCCAACAGTGAAATCAGTAGCTAGCGTTAATACGAGTGACTTGAAGCAATTTCATCAACAGTTTTATCGCGCTGATCGGATGATTGTGAGCATTGTGGGTGACGTTGATCGCACGCAGGCAAATGAAATCGTTCAGACTTTATTGAAGCAGATTCCTCAATCTGGTCAGTCTATTGCAAAATTACCTGATTTAGAGAGGTCTCCTGTAGAGCCCTTAGCCCAGAGGGAAATTCAAATTCCATTTGATACCCAGCAGGCTCATATTGTTATGGGAATGACGGCGGTTGCTCGCAGCAATCCTGACTACTTCCCATTATTGGTGGGTAACTATGTTTTAGGCGGTGGTGGATTTGTATCTCGTTTGATGTCTGAGGTACGAGAGAAGCGCGGTTTGGCATACAGCGTCTCTAGTTACTTTATCCCTGGAAAAGAGAATGGCATCTTCCAGGCTGGCCTACAAACCAAGAATGATCAGGCTTCGTTGGCTTTAGAGGTTATGAGTTCAACGATCGCTCAATTTATTGCTGATGGACCCACTTCGGCCGAGCTTACTGCTGCTAAAGCAAATTTAGTAAATGGTTATCCGCTGCGGATTGATAACAATCGTAAGTTATTGGATAACGTATCTTCAATTGCCTGGAACAACTTACCGTTAGACACCATGGATATTTGGACTAAGCAAGTTGAGGCAGTTTCTTTGGAGCAAGTAAAATCAGCGTTTCAAAAATATCTTGCAATGAATCGTATGAAGATAGTTGTGCTGGGAGCAAAAAATAAATAGGCCTAACAAAGTAAGCAAGCCTTTAAAGACTGAACCGCCAAAGAAAGTTCGGATTATTGGCGGCAACTGGAGAAGTCGTTTACTCACGGTTTTGGATCTACCTGGTTTACGTCCGACAACGGATCGTATTCGTGAAACGCTGTTTAATTGGTTAGGGCAAGATCTAACAGGTTTACGTTGCTTGGATCTCTTTGCGGGGACAGGTGCATTAGGTTTTGAGGCGGCCTCCAGAGGGGCTACGCTGGTTGTACTGCTTGAGAAGGATAAAAAAGCCTGTGCAAACTTAACGGCGATTTTTGCTTTGCTGCAGTCCTCTCCTGCCAGTGGAGATATAGAAATATTGCAACGAGACAGTCTTGAATTTCTGAAACAGCAGTCAGATCGCTCCAGTAACTTAATTTTTATTGATCCACCATTTCAAGATTCGAATCTATTGGATCGAGCGGTCACAGAGGCGGGACGGGTGTGCGATGACTCTGCGGGTGGTGGCATTTATGTGGAATTTCCTTCTAGCCGCCCTCGTGAGGAGATAGAGGCCTTACTGCCAGACTGGGATTGTGGAAAATACTTAGAAGCTGGACAGGTAAAAGCTTGTCTATTTAGGCGTGGAAGGGGCTAAACTCTTGCCTGTAGCCGATAAAGCCTTAGGAACCTTATGACTGTTGCTGTATACCCTGGAACATTTGATCCATTTACTCGTGGCCATGAGGACTTGGTACGCCGCGCATCAAGCATTTTCTCAGAGCTGATTGTGGGAGTTGCTGATAGTCGTAGTAAGCGCCCATTCTTTACTTTGGATGAACGTATTGATATCGCCAAGGAAGTGCTGGGTCATTATCCCAACGTAAAGGTTGTTGGCTTTAAGGGCCTGCTAAAAGATTTTGCTCGTGAGCACCATGCGCGCGTGATTGTGCGTGGTTTACGTGCTGTATCTGATTTTGAGTATGAGTTCCAAATGGCGGGTATGAATCGCTACCTACTCCCTGATGTGGAAACTCTGTTTCTCACCCCATCAGATCAATATCAATTTATTTCTGGCACCTTCGTACGGGAGATTGCTTCTATGGGTGGTGATGTGAGCAAGTTTGTTTTTCCATCAGTAGAAAAATGGCTAGTACAAAAAATTGCTTCCGGCGCTCAGAATAAAGAGTGAGATTGATGGGTAAATCATGGCTTTAATGATCACGGACGAATGCATTAACTGCGATGTATGTGAGCCTGAATGTCCTAATGATGCAATTTACATGGGCATGGAAATTTATGAAATCAATCCTGATAAATGCACTGAATGTGTTGGGCACTACGATGCCCCTCAGTGCCGCCAGGTCTGCCCGGTAGACTGCATTCCGTTTAACCCAGAGTTTGTTGAATCTCAAGACCAGTTAATGGTGAAGTTCAAGCTCATCACTGCCGCCAAAAAAGCCAGTTCAACTTAAGCAGCTTAACCCTTAGAGTGCAGCTCCATCATGGCGGTTTGAGTATCACCCTTTAAAAATAGTGGCAGTATGTCCAAGCCATTTTCAATACTGGTATCAATCCCTTTTTGCTCAGTTTGTTTAGGTCTACGCAAAACGTAATCTGCAACATCCATCGGGCGCCCATCACCCGCCAAATCTCTTGGATGACCAATGCCTAAACGTAAGCGCCAGTAATCGGGAGTACTCAAATGCGCTTGAATATCTTTTAAGCCATTGTGACCTCCTGTACCTCCGCCTAGCTTCAGGCGTGCAGTCCCAGGTTTCAGATCAAGCTCATCTTGCACCACCAAAATATCTGCAGGGTTAATTTTGTGAAAGCGACACAGTGCGCCAACAGATTGACCACTGAGATTCATATAGGTGCTTGGCTTCAGTAGAAAAAGATCTTCACCCTCCCATTTGACTTTCGCTACCTTGCCATGAAAGCGTTTTTCTGACTCAAAGCGTACGTTTAATTGTTTTGCGAGGGCGTCAACAAACCAGAAGCCAGCGTTGTGCCGATCTTCTTCATGCTCATCTCCAGGGTTGCCTAGGCCAACAATTAATTTAGTCATGTTGAGAGTTTAAAGATATAACAGTATTTCGCCAAAAAATGAAAACTTGGTGTAATAAAAAAGGCCCGCTTGCGCAGGCCTTCTAGTACAAGCGATTTAGCTAATAAATTAAGCTTTATCCTTTGGTGCTTCAGCTGCAGGAGCAGCTGCTGGTGCAGCAGGCGCATCTGTAGGCTCAGCAGCTTTAACTGCTGGGATACGTGCGTTAGCAAGCACTGGGTTCTCTTGCTCAACATGCAACACCAAAGTAACGCCTTTTGGTAATGCGATGTCTTTAGCGTGAATGCCATGACCAACTTCGATCTTTGCCAAGTCGACTTCAATGAACTCTGGTAGGTCTGCTGGCAAGCAAGAGATTTCAAGTTCAGTCATGATGTGGCTAATTACAGCGCCTTGCAATTTCACTGCAGCTGAAGTGTCAGCATTAGTGAAGTGCAATGGAACGCGCATGTGAACTTTCTCAGTCGCGGATACGCGTTGGAAGTCAATGTGCAATACCAATGGCTTGAATGGATGCATCTGGTAATCGCGCAACAACACTTTCTGTGTCTTGCCGCCAACTTCCAAATCCAAAATAGATGAGTGGAATGCTTCCTTACGGAGAGCATGGAACAACGCGTTATGGTCTAACTCAATGACCAAGGCTGGATCTTTACTACCGTAAACGATTCCCGGAGTTTTTCCGGAATTGCGCAGACGGCGGCTCGCACCCGTTCCCTGAACGCTTCTTTCAAAGGCTACTACTTTCATGATGAATTCCCTAGTTAAGGTTAATTTCCGTTCGCGACCAAACGGAAAAGCCTTCGATTATATCGTGGGAAAGGAGGTTTTTGCCTACAAAAGGCTTAAAACTGCCAAAAACCAAGATAAAACAGTGGTTTTTGGCTTATTCAGCAAACATCGACATTACTGAATCACCCTTGCTAATGCGGGAAAGGGTTTCAGCGAGGATTGGGGCGACGCTCAATTGGCGAATTTTAGGTACCTTCATTGCCTCTGGAGTTAGCGGAATGGTGTCGGTAACAACCAGCTCATCCAATTCTGAGGCAGCAATTCGAGCTACCGCACCGCCCGATAACACGGCGTGAGTACAGTAGGCGGTAACACCCTTAGCGCCACGCTCTTTAAGCGCTTCAGCGGCTTTACAGAGCGTTCCACCAGTATCGATGATGTCATCCATGATGACGCAATGGCGCCCTTCTACTTCGCCAATCAGGTGCATTACTTCAGAAACGTTTGCTTTAGGGCGACGTTTATCAATAATCGCCAAATCAGTGCCTAATTGCTTGGCCATCGCGCGGGCGCGAACTACGCCACCAATGTCCGGGGACACAATGATGAGATCTTTTTTGGTTTTTTGTGCCTCTAGATCAGCTAAAAGAACTGGGGAGGCGTAAATATTGTCTACTGGAATATCAAAGAAGCCCTGAATTTGGTCGGCATGCAGATCCATTGTTAAAACGCGCTCGATGCCAGCAACAGACTGAAGCATATTGGCCACAATGCGCGCAGAAATCGCAACGCGGGCAGAACGGGGGCGGCGATCTTGGCGGGCATAGCCGAAGTAGGGGATCACTGCAGTAATGCGACTTGCGGATGCTCTTTTCAGAGCATCAATCATGATCATGAGTTCCATCAAGCTGTCGTTTGTAGGCGCACAGGTTGATTGAATCACTACGACATTCTTGCCGCGGACGTTTTCTTGAATTTCTACTTGGATCTCACCATCGGAGAAGCGGCCAACAAAGGCTTTCCCCATGGGTAGATTAAGTTCTTTGGCTACAGCCTCAGCCAAAACGGGATTTGCGTTGCCTGTGAAAAGAGTCAATAAATCTGCGTTTATGGAGGACATAGTCTTAAGGGTTTGGTGGGGTCAAAAGGTTATCTTTGTCTTTTCTACAGTATTTGGCAGGGGAAGAAGGATTCGAACCTTCGCATGCTGGAATCAAAATCCAGTGCCTTAACCAGCTTGGCGATTCCCCTACAGCTTATTCTGAAGAAATCAAATTGTAAGCGGGATTTTTATTTAGCCCCCGAACAACCCGACCTGTCCACCCTTTGGGAAGATTTTGTAGAAGATTTTCTAGCTTTGCGTTGTCAGTCTTAGGGTCTAAGACTGCAAAAACGCTACTGCCAGATCCAGACATTCGGGGCTGTGAGCCCGGTACTGACTGGGTAATCCAATCCAAAGCTTGCTTCACTTCTGGGCAAATCCGCATCGCTACAGCCTGACAATCGTTCGACTGGTATTGCAACGGCGATGCAAGAAAGCCGTCAATTGTAATCTGAGCATGATCTCGGGTCAATTCTGGGTCCTGAAAAATGCTAGCGGTTGCTATTGCCTGGTTTGGGAATATGACCAAAAAATCAGGGGTTTGGAGGGAAACCGCCCGTATTTTCTCCCCAATGCCTTCAACAAAGGCGTTTTGGCCAAAAATAAAGAATGGCACATCCGCCCCCAGCTTTAAGCCAAGGATGCCAAGCGTTTCTTTGGAAAGATTGAGATTCCAGAGTGCGTTAAGACCAATTAAGGTGGTTGCCGCATCGGAGGAGCCACCCCCCATCCCCGCACCCATTGGAATTTCTTTTTGAAGGTCGATCTCAACGCCGGCATCAGTCTTGCAAAAATCTTTTAGTAAGTTTGCGGCTCGAACAACTAAATCTTGTTCGGGTGGAACTCCGGGAATGGGGTTGACTCTTCTAACCGCATTTTCAGAAATTCTTTTGAGGTGAATTGTGTCGCACCAATCAATCATTTGAAAAACAGATTGAAGAAGATGGTAGCCGTCCTCTCTGCGACCAACGATGTGCAGAAAAAGATTGAGCTTGGCCGGCGAAAGAAGTGTTAATCGATCAGGGTTCGCCATTTGTAATTTGTTTAATCGTTCGGACGATCAAACACCAAACGAATATCAATTGAGCCGATATTTGAGCTGCGTGTCATCATGAGTTTTTCGAGGCGATTAGTATTGCTCCAGGTGTATGCCAAGTCCCAGCCATCTTGGCTGATCTTGCTCACTTGACCCTGGGCGTTTCTATCAATACTTGCTTCGCTCCCCGGCCGCACTTCTCCCCTGAGCCAGTTAGAGAGTCCACGCGCTGGTAGTGGAAGACCTAAAGTGTTTTGGATCAATGTATCCGCATCAATTTCGGTAACTACTTTGCCATCCCTTTCGAGTGTTGCTTCACCGGGCATGATGGTAATTTTTGCAATAGATCCGCCCATAGGATTGCGGATCTCTAAAACATCTTTTAAGGCTTCTTGAATCAAGGTAAAGCCACCGGAGCCCCCTTGATTTTGCGCCTCAGTCAGACCAATGACCTTGACAGAAAAGCGCCCATCCCATGAGCCCTTGGCCGTTTGGTCATCTCTTGCCCAATCAGGCTTGAAGCGTTTTAAGGTTTCTTTAAGGGTTGGGTTGTTGGCATCCAATTTTTGTCCTTGACGCCACATCTCTTCCGCTTCGGCGGGGCGATTCATGACCCAAAGCACTTCGCCAATATGAGCTGCAATATCTGCTTCCGGTTTTATTGCAAATGCTTGTTGTAGTTGTTCTAGTGCGAGTGCATTTTTACCGAGTCGGAAATTGACCCAACCCAAACTATCCAGAATAAAACCATCTTTTGGCGATAGTTGATGTGCTTTGCTAATAAGTGCAAACGCTTCAGCCAACTTCACATTGCGATCCGCTAAAGAATAGCCGAGAGCATTCAGAGCATTCGCATCATTTGGGTTGTTACGCAAAATATCACGTAAGGTTTTTTCCATGACATCAATACGGCCTACTTTTTCAGCAGACATGGCATAGGTGTAAAGCAGGCCAGGAGATGTCGGTAGAGTCTTAACGGTTGATGCGATTTCATAAAAAGCACGTAAGGCAGCAGACTCATCTTTTGCTTTGGCTAGTAATCCCTGTAATTGCAGGAGCGTATTTTCTTGTTGCGCAGGAGTTTGCTGGCCTAATAAAGCGATCGCTGGCTTGACTGCTTCTGACCAACGATTACTCAGGATCAAGAGTGTTACTAAGACTTCTTTGGGTTTGGAATCTGCAGCTGGAGAGAGTTCATCCCAAGTCTTTGCGGCCTGCATGGCTAATTCTGGAGAGCCACCTGTGATTGCTATCTCCATGGCTCTTTGAGCTAATCTAGGATCTTTATATTGACGGGCCATCTCTAGGTAGGTGTTGAAGGCTAGACCAGCCTCACCACGTTGAAGGGCGATTTCCGAGGCCAGTACTTCAAAAACGGCTTCACCCGTTTGCATTCCATTTGGCTGGGTTTGGGCGTAGCTTGATGAAATGACTCCACCAGTCAAGGCTGCCAGGAATAAACCCTTTAAAAGAGGTTTCAGTGTGAATTTACTCATAAGCACATTCTAATCTGCGAATCTACAATCCATTTATGCCAGAACTTCCAGAAGTAGAGGTCACCCGACTAGGAATTGCCCCCCACATCGAGGGGCGTAAAGTGAGTGCCGTCAAGATTATTGACGGTCGCTTACGTTGGCCTGTGCCAGCGAGCCTGATTAAAGCCTTGCCCGGGCAAAAAGTAAATGCCATTGAGAGACGTGGAAAGTACCTTTTATTAGAAATGGATACGGGCTATTTGCTGATTCATTTGGGGATGACGGGAACCTTGCGTGTTCTTCCCAGTGATGACCCCCTTAAGACCCATGATCGAGTCACGGTGGAATTTGGCAAGCTGAGTTTGCGTTTGCATGATCCTAGAAAATTTGGTGCAGTCTTATGGCATTCCAAATCAAAAGGCCCAATTGAAAAATTTGCACTTTTGCAAAAGCTCGGAGTAGAGCCATTTTCTCCAGAGTTTTCTGGTGAGTTAGGTACAGAAGTTTTATATCAAACTTCCCGCAAGCGCAGTGTTGCTGTGAAGCAGTTTCTCCTGGCAGGACAAGCAGTTGTCGGCGTTGGCAATATTTATTGCTCAGAAAGTTTATTTGAGGCAGGCATTCATCCAGCTAAGGCAACAGGTAAGCTCACACGACCACAATGCTCACGTCTGGCAAAAGCAGTGAGATCGATACTGAAAAAAGCAATTGATGCCGGTGGTAGCTCGTTAAAAGATTTCGTCAATAGCGATGGCGATCCTGGTTATTTTATGATCCAAACCAAAGTCTATGATCGCAAAGGCTTGCCCTGTAAGGTATGTAAAACACCCATCACGCAGATAGTGCAAGGCCAACGTTCCACCTACTTCTGCCCTCAATGTCAAAAACGCTGATCAATACCTTTGCGCAAAAGTTGATTGCTTGGCATGCTGTCAGTGGGCGATCTGGCTTGCCCTGGCAAGGTAATCGCGATCCTTATGCGGTCTGGGTTTCAGAAATTATGTTGCAACAAACTCAGGTAGCTACGGTTCTTGAACGTTATCCGCGCTTTATGAAGCGATTTCCAACAGTTAAAAAATTGGCTAGTGCTGATGTTGATGAAGTCCTCGCTGAGTGGGCGGGCCTAGGCTATTACTCGCGCGCTCGAAATTTACATGCTTGTGCTAAACAAGTCATGTCAGAGTTCGGTGGTCAGTTCCCGAGCGATCCTATTTTGCTTGAGCACTTAAAGGGGATAGGGCGCTCGACTGCAGGCGCTATCGCTGCTTTTGCATTTCATGAGCGTGCACCGATTCTAGATGCCAATGTGAAACGCATTCTCGCGCGTTTATTTGCAATAGAGGGTGCGATACAGGATAAGGTAGTGAACGATCATCTATGGACTTTGGCAGAGCAATTATTGCCAATCAAACCTGTTGATATGCCTGTATATACACAAGCACTGATGGACTTCGGTGCAACTTGGTGCACATCACGAAAACCAGCTTGCATGGGCTCTGAAAAGAAATGCCCATTTGCAAAAAACTGCCAAGCCAATTTAAGTGGCCAAGTCCTATTGCTGCCGCAAAAAACAAAGAAGACAAAATCTCCGGAATTTAATTGCAGTATGTTGCTGATGCGTTGTGGCAATTCTGTCTTATTACAAAAGCGTCCTAGTAAAGCGATTTGGGGCGGCCTTTGGTCCTTGCCTGAGGCATCTTGGATGCCAAGGCTAGCAGATGCAAAGAAAGCCAATATCAGTACAAAAGAATTATTTGCCACTACATTGCCTGATGAGCCATATACGGTACTCGCGAAGGCCTGTAAATCTGTAAAGCAGACTCACGAAATCAAGCATATCTTTACGCATCGGCGTTTGTGGATGCAGATTTGGCAGACAAGCTCTGCACAAGAGTTGACGTTTTTAAATCCGGATTTGAAGTGGGTGCCCTTAAGCCAATTAGGGCGCTATGGCTTGCCGCAGCCGATTAAGATTTTGCTGCAGGAATTGAGTCTAGTTCGCGGTGACGATCTAAAAAATTCAACTGCAAGTTGATAAGGTCTTTTTGGGCGCGGAAGTGCTCGCTGAGGCGATTTACTAAATAGACCGAGCGATGCTGACCGCCGGTACAGCCCACGGCTACAGTTAAATAGCTGCGACCATCAGCAATGTAATGGGGTAACCACTTGTTAACAAATTGCGTAATGTCGGCTTCCATGCTCACTACTTCCGGAATCTTTTCTAGGAACTCTTTTACGGGCTTGTCATTGCCCGTGAGTGGCCTTAATTCTTTGTCATAGTGGGGATTTGGTAAGCAGCGCACATCAAATACTAAGTCCGCCTCACTAGGGACACCTTTTTTAAAACCAAACGACTCAAAAACCACTGTGAGACCGACCGGCTTATCTTTAAGGAGGTCCTGAATCCAAGAGCGTAGCGCATGAGCTGGAAGATTGCTGGTGTCAATACTGTGAGCTTGAGCCCGCAATGGCTCTAATAAATTGCGCTCTTTATTGATTGCCTCAATTAATGTTGCCGATTGAGATTGCTTGGCATTGGTTGATAAAGGATGTCGTCGACGCGTCTCCGAAAAGCGTTGCACCAAAGTATTGGTGTCGGCATTTAAGAACACCACCCTTACTTGATGATGCTGACGTAAGTTCTCAAGGATCGATGGAAGATTGGCGATCGACTGCCCTCGACGTGCGTCTATGGCTACCGCAACCCGCTCACATTGCTCCTTTTCAAGGGTGGAGATTAGGCTTTCCAAAAGAGAAACGGGAAGATTGTCGACACAGTCATAGCCTGCATCTTCAAAAGCCCTCAGGGCTACTGATTTACCTGAGCCTGAGATTCCGGTAATCAGATTAATTTGCATGACTTAAAGTAAGCGACCTTGTGATTTGATGGCATCAGCTTCCGCATTCATTTGCAGGCGTTGACGTTCAATGAATTCTTTCAAGGTATCGATACCACGTAATTGCAAAATCGTATTGCGCACAGCAGCCTCAACAAGTACCGCTAAGTTACGACCCGCCGCCACTTGAATTTTGACTGTACGAATTGGAATACCCAATACATCGATATGCTGAGCTTCAAGGGGAAGACGTTCAAATTCGCCATCGTTTCTACGGACAAGCTGAACGATGAGGCGTAGCTTTAATTTACGACGAACTGCGGTCTCACCAAAGATCGTGCGAATATCCAGTAAGCCTAATCCGCGTACTTCAAGCAAGTTACGCAAAATGACAGGGCAGCGACCTTCAATGTAATCGGGGCCAAGACGAGCAAAGTCAACTGCATCGTCAGCAACTAGACCATGCCCACGAGAAATTAATTCAAGACCTAATTCACTCTTACCTAGACCAGATTCGCCGGTGAGAAGCACTCCCAAACCAAGAATGTCCATAAAGACGCCATGCATCGTGATTTGAGGGGCACCAATTTTGGTTAGATAAGTGCGTAAATGATCAATTACCTCGGCAGCAGAAACTGTCGTGGTGAATAAGGGTGTTGAGGAGCGCTGGCAAAAGAGCTGTAAGTCCGGGTCCACATTCTTGCCATCAGCCACAATGACACAAGGAGGTGTCTTTGAGATCAAGCTAGCAATTTGTTCTTGTTTTTGTTTCGGATCTAAGGCTGCGTGATAGTCAACTTCTTGCTCGCCGAAGATTTGAATGCGGCTTGGATGGATCAGGTTTAAGTGGCCTACCAAGTCAGAACTAGCTGCTGCTGCTTTGACAGCCTCAGGCGGGAAAGTTCTATCAGCACCTTCAAGCCCACCAATCCAGGAGAGTTTTAAGTCTGAAATATTGTCATCAAAAACCTGCTGAGCAGTTACTCCGTCTAGGAGTAATGGCTGAGTCATTTTGTTGTACCCCAGTTTTGTAAGAGCTCACAAACTTTTGTAGAGTCTGCTGAAGACAGTAAAGTCTCTCGAGCATCGGCATTTGATAAAAGTTGTGCAATAGATGAGAGGATTTCTAGATGTTGTTGCGTGGCCTTTTCAGGTACTAGCAAGAAGATGAGGATAGATACCGGCTCTCCATCTGGAGCTGCAAACTCAATGGGACTTTGTAGCCTCATAAAAGCTACGCTAGGCTGCTTCAGTCCTTTTACACGACCATGCGGAATGGCTACCCCAGCACCTAGTGCAGTAGAACCCAAATCCTCACGAGCATTCAGGAACTCCACGACAGAGCTTGCCTCAATACCTGTCTGCTTTGTAAATAGTTCTCCAGCGGCTGCAAATGCATCAGCCCTACTTTTGGCGGGGATGTCTAATGCAATGCAGTCGGGAGTAAAAAGATTGGTCAGGGCGTTCATGTGAATTGATTATAGGTGTCCTGACGTACTAGATCACTCAAAATGCTTTTCGTGATGATGATCTTGAATCTTTTCTTTGTGCTTTACGACTTGGCGCTCCAATTTATCAACCACTGCATCCATGGCGTGATAAAGATCGGCATTGTGTGCTTCAGCGAACAAATCCTTGCCCTTGAGGTGAATGGTAATCTCGGCGCTTTGACGCAGATCCTTTTCTTTAGCCTTATCTACTACCAGAAAAGCAGATGCATCAATGACGTGGTCGAAGTGCTTACGAATTTTGGCTAGTCCCGCTTCAAGATGAGAGCGCATGGCAGGGGTAACTTCCACATGACGGCTATTAATTTTCAAATTCATTAGCGACTCCTTTTATAGATGCTATAGATACGTGCGCATAGACATACTTGGGGTGCGCAGCAAGCCCCTGTAATTTTTGTACTGTTTTTTTTTGGAAAATAAACCATGAGCCTCCAGCGTATCAGCGAATTTGCTGAAAACCAAGAGGGAAATACAATTTTTATTACTTTAGAAGCGGGAAGCCCTATCTGGCTTACATTCGGAAGTTTTCACCCAGATAGACTCTTCTGACGGCATCGTTCTGAATAATCTGCTCTGGTTTCCCTTCAGCTAATACGCTGCCTTCACTGATGATGTAGGCATGATCACAGATTCCCAAGGTTTCTCGGACATTGTGGTCGGTGATGAGTACGCCAATTTGACGGTCTCGCAAAAAACGCACAATCCGTTGAATTTCCCCAACGGCAATAGGGTCAACGCCTGCAAAAGGTTCATCCAACAAGATAAATTTTGGTTGGGAAGCGAGGGCTCTAGCAATCTCTACCCGCCTACGCTCTCCACCGGACAAAGAAAGAGCTGGGTTATTACGTAGATGGCTAATTTGGAGCTCGCCCAACAGTTCATCTAGCCGGCTGGCAATCTCAGCCTTGCTAAGAGGTCTACCGCCTTGAGCTTGGAGCTCGAGTACGGCTTGAATATTTTCAGCTACATTTAACTTTCGAAATACGGAAGCTTCTTGTGGCAAGTAAGACAGACCCATGCGTGCACGTTCATGAATGGGTAAATGCGTGATATCAGCCCCATCCAAAACAATATTGCCACCATCGAGCGGAACAAGTCCAACAATCATATAAAACGAAGTTGTTTTACCTGCACCATTTGGCCCTAATAATCCAACGACTTCACCGCATCTCACTTGCACAGATACATCCCGCACTACTGTTCTTGAGCCGTAGCGTTTTTGTAAGTGATGGGCGCTTAGTGTTGGCGCATTATTTTGGGCTAAATCGGCTGTCATTTCTCTAGGGTTGCTTTTCGTCTTGGTGAAAGGATGGCTCTGGCTAGGGGCAAATCATCTGGCTTTGCATCCTTCGGAGGTATGACCTGATAGTACTGCTTAACATCATCGTACTCAATTTTCCAACCTTTCAATTGATCCAGCATTTGCATATTGAGTAAGCGCTTCAGGCTGGCATCCCCTGTCAGTGTTAGGAATTCTGTCTTTGCATCATAGGTGACTTGACTACCGCGACCCTGCATGAATTCATCTGCAAGGCCTTCGCGACGTTGCCTAAAGCTAGCCACCGCTTCAGGTGTACCAACGACATCAACAAACTCATAGCCTCGAGGATCTACAGTAATGTGCCCATCTTCCCCAGTAACAATAATGCTTCCTTTGATGAGTAACACTTGACCATTTAGATCGTAGACTTGCTTGACATCGTTTACAGAAACTTTTTCTGCTTCCAAGATGATTGGCTTATCTTGATCTGCTTTTTCAGCATGGACTGCAATTGAGGTGGTGAGCCCAAGCAGAGTAAGGCTGAGTAACACTGAACGTGTAAGCCAATAATTCATCAAGCGCATTTTACGGATTACTCCGTGGAGCGCGTTCAATACGTCCTTTAACATGACCGCTCAGCACCATGCTTTGTTCGACATTATTAAAAATACCGCCATCATTAGATTTCATGATCGACATCCCTTGCTCAAGGGTAATCGGCTTATTGGTTTCTATAATGTCATCATTAATCAATACTTTGAAATAGCTTGAGCTTGCCAACATTCTGAGGGTGGCTGGCTGCGATCCAGTTGCTTCTTGGGCGGGCCGAAAGATCGAGGCGTTATCGTATAAATCCAAAATAGTTAGATCACCATCGAGATGGCCAGTATCGGATTTGACCGTTACCGGTGCCTTCTCAGCCTGAAATAAGCGCATGCGAGGGGTGAGGATATCGATTGAAGCGTCATCATCATAGTGAGTCACTTTCACACCCAGAATTCGATATTTAGTCTTACCCACTTCGTTTAAGGCCGAGAGCGCACCATTTTTGATGGTGTAGTCTGGCTCATGAAGACGCACGCGCTCTAAGGGCGATTTTTCTGGCGGAGTATTTTTTTGTACGAGCCAAAAAGTGACTAAGGTGAGCACTCCCATCAAAATTAATGGCATTAGGCGCAACAGGGCGCGACCAATACTGAGTTTGATTTGCTGGGGCTTTAACTGCATTTCTTAACTACGTGCCTTCTTCAGTAATTCTTCGTAAAGATTCTGGGCCTTGAGAATCAGATCACACACTTCACGAACTGCGCTATTGCCACCGCTACGGGTCGTTACTAAATGGGCAAATTCTTTAACAGCCTCATGACCTTGTGCCGGACAAATTCGTAAGCCTGCATTTTTCATCATTTGCATATCCGGCCAATCATCTCCCATGACTGCACAATCTGCCTGAGTAAATCCTAATGATTTGAGGACTTCCTCCAAAGCAATAGCTTTATTTTCCACGCCCATATGAACATGTTTAATGCCAAGCTCTTCACAGCGTGTTAAGACCATTTTCGAATTTCTGCCGGTAATGATGGCAGTCGGAATGCCGCACTGTTCTAGTAATTTGATACCTAATCCATCTTGAATATCAAACGCTTTTAGGGATTCTTTGCCATCAGCACCAATCCAAACTTGGCCATTGGTTAGGACGCCATCGACATCCAGTACCAAGAGTTTTACATTGCCTGCACGCTCCCAGGCTTGTGGATATTGAGCCAGGGGGTTGGTGTTGTGGGTATTAAAGGCGCTAGGCATAAAATGGAAGAGTGATGACGAATGAGATTAAATGACTTTGGCGGCAAATAAATCATGCAGATTTAAGGCCCCTAATAAATGACCTTGGCTGTCACTCACTACTAAATGATTGATGCGGTGTTTCTCCATCATTTCAATGGCCTCTTCAGCAAGCATTTCTGCATGAATAGTTCGAGGATCGGCAGTAGTGGCACTTTCGAGCTTGATGCCGTCAAGGTTAGTGGTCTTCTCTAGAAGGCGACGCAAGTCACCATCAGTCAAGATACCAAATACCTTTTGATTAGCATCCAGGATCACCACCATACCCATCCGCTTTGATGTCATCTCTAATAAAGCATCTTGTAGCGATGCGTTGATAGATATTTTTGGCGTATCCGCAAGACTGCGCATGACTTCGCTCACATGCATCAGTTGCTTACGCCCCAGTCTGCCACCGGGGTGAGAGCGAATGAAGTCTTCAGCGGCAAAGCCTCTCGCATCCAGTAAAGCAACCGCCAATGCATCGCCCATCGCTAACGCTGCTGTAGTACTAGTAGTGGGGGCTAGATTTAATGGACAAGCCTCTTTTTCAACGCTGGTATCGAGATGCGCATCGGCTAATTTGGCAAGAGAGGAATTTGGAGCGCCAGTTAAAGCAATGAGTTTTGCACCAGTGCGTTTCACAATTGGAACGATGGTCAGTAGCTCATCTGTTTCACCAGAGTTAGAGAGTGCTACAAAAACATCATCTCTAGTAACCATGCCCAGATCACCATGACTAGCCTCAGCGGGATGAACAAAAAAGGCTGGGGAGCCAGTGGAGGCAAAAGTAGCGGCAATTTTGCGAGCAATATGACCCGATTTGCCGATGCCAGAAACTACGATTCTCCCTTTGCAGCCATGTAAAAGATCTACCGCCAGGACGAGGGCGTCAGCATTTGCGCCCTCTAGGCGATCACGCATGGTTTGCAGTGCAGCAGCCTCAATGGTGAGGGTGTCACGCGCAAGCTTTAGGGTACGTTCACGAGTCTTAGCTATCATCGAGTAAGTATATGCCGTCAGTCCTTCAATTAACCCTCATTCTCCTGGCCTCGGGTGTGGCCGGAGTAGTCATTTTCCGCTATTTTGGCTTACCCCCTATTTTGGGCTATTTGGCCATTGGCGTGTTAATTGGCCCACATGCCCTGGGCCTGGCGAATGATACGGCCACAGTGAAGTATTTAGCCGAATTTGGCGTGGTTTTCTTGATGTTCTCAATCGGGCTGGAATTTAATCTGCATAAGCTGCGAGCTATGCGGTCTATTGTTTTTGGCCTGGGTGGCAGTCAAGTCATCTTGACTATGCTGTTGGCAGTCCCGGCAAGTCTTTTGATGAGCTGGATCTATCCCATTTCTTGGCAGGCTGCGATTGCTTTAGGTGGTGCACTGGCAATGTCATCCACGGCGATTGTGACCAAGCTCATTTCCGACCGTGCCGAATTAGAGACTGAGCATGGTCGCAATGTAGTCGGTATTTTATTGTTCCAAGACTTGGCTGTAGTCTTCCTATTAATCTTATTGCCATCGCTCGGAAAAAATCCATCTGATTTATTTGTTGCGCTTACCGCAGCATCCATCAAAATCACTGTGGCCTTAGTGCTGATTTTCTTCATTGGCCAAAGCTTGATGAGCCATTGGTTTAGATTAGTTGCAAAGTTACGATCACAAGAGTTGTTCATGCTCAATCTCTTGTTGATTGTGTTGGGCATGGCAGGACTGACTGAGCACTTTGGTTTATCGCTAGCGCTCGGTGCGTTCTTAGCGGGAATGTTGATTTCAGAAACGCCCTATCGTCATCAAGTGGAAGAGGACGTTAAACCTTTTCGCGATGTCTTGCTCGGGCTATTCTTTATCACGATTGGTATGTTGCTTGATTTCAATGTCATTCGTGAACAGTGGGTGCTTGTTTTAGTACTCCTGATTGGTCCGCTCATCTTTAAGTTTGGCCTGATTGCCTTGTTATCTCGGGCCTTTGGTTCTAGTACCGGTATCTCCATTAGAACGGGCTTGTGCTTAGCTCAGGCAGGTGAATTTAGCTTTGTTTTGCTAAACCAAATCGATGGTTTGGATTTAATTGATCCCACCTTGAGTCAAGCGGTATTGGCAGCGATGTTAATTTCGATGTTCTGCGCACCTTTCCTGATTGAATACAGCGATCGTATTGCGATGCGTTTCTCCAGTAATGAATGGTTGCTGCAATCGCTTGCCTTGACACGAGTTGCCTCCAAAAGTGTTCGTAATGAAAACCACGTAATCATTTGTGGTTTTGGTCGTTCCGGTCAAAGTTTGGCCCGTATGCTCGAGCAAGAAAAAATTTCTTATATTGCTTTGGATTTAGATCCAGATCGCGTTAAAGAGGCTGCGTCTGCTGGTGACACCGTAGTCTATGGCGATGCAAGCCGCGAAAATTATTTAGTCGCTGCTGGACTCTCTAGAGCAAAGGCTGTTGTGATTACGTATGCAGATACTGCAGCAAGTATGCGTGTTCTTCGTCAGGTGGAGCATTTGCGTCCTGGTATGACTGTGTTGGTACGTACGAGAGATGATGCCGACATCGCCAAGTTGCAAGCAGCAGGCGCTACTGAGGTTGTGCCTGAGCTCATTGAAGGTAGTTTGATGATTGCTTCTCATGTACTGCTGATCATGGGCGTACCTATGCGCAAGGTAGTGCGCCGCATCACTACAGCACGTGAAGAGCGCTATAGCCTGTTACGGGGCTATTTCCGCGGATCGGCTGATGATGACTTTGGTTCAAATGAGTCTTGGCGCCTACACGCTATAACTTTGTTGCCGAATTCTCAGGCGATAGGCAAAACTCTGGGTGAACTTGATTTAAATATAGATGGCGTGAATGTCCAGGCAGTCCGTCGTAAAGGCCAAGATGCGGATTATGTAAAGCTGGATCCAAGCCCAGATCTCAGACTTGAGGCTAATGATATTTTGGTGATCTCAGGCAATTCAGAGGCAACCGATTTAGCGGAAGCCAAATTACTCTGAGATCAATCTCATAACAGGGCGAGTTTTTATTCTTTACTTACTTTTTCTTTTTGCTCGCTACAGGCGCTTTGCGAGTTAACAAAGGTGCCAAGTAGTGACCAGTAAAGCTCGCCGTATTTTTAGCGACTTCCTCTGGTGTGCCAGTAGCAATGATTTCTCCTCCACCAGCACCACCTTTAGGCCCTAAATCAATAATCCAATCCGCGGTCTTAATGACATCTAAGTTGTGCTCAATGATGACAATCGTATTGCCTTGTTTCTTGAGTGTCTGAATCACTGTTAGCAGTAACTGAATGTCATGGAAGTGCAAGCCAGTAGTTGGCTCATCAAGGATATACAAAGTTCTACCAGTGTCGCGCTTAGAGAGTTCTAGCGAAAGTTTGACGCGTTGTGCTTCGCCACCAGATAGGGTCGTAGCACTCTGCCCAAGCTTCACATAACCTAAACCAACATCTAATAGTGTTTTGAGTTTGCGTTTGACTACCGGAACCGCCTCAAAGAAATCATGCGCTTGTTCGATGGTCATCGAAAGCACTTCATGAATATTTTTACCTTTGTAGCGAATATCCAAGGTCTCGCGGTTATAGCGCTTACTGTGACAAACATCACAAGGTACGTACACATCTGGCAAGAAGTGCATTTCTACCTTGAGAACGCCATCGCCTTCACAAGAGTCGCAACGACCACCTTTAACGTTAAAGGAGAAGCGACCGGCTTCATAGCCTCGCTCGCGGGATGCTGGAACGCCAGCAAACAGCTCTCTAATCGGCGTGAATAGCCCAGTGTAGGTAGCTGGGTTGGAGCGCGGTGTTCTACCAATTGGCGATTGATCAACGCTAATGACTTTGTCGAAGTGTTCTAAACCTTTAATTGCATCGTGCGCTGCGGGCTCTGCATTAGAACCATAAAGATGATGGGCCACCGCGTGATGTAGGGTGTCATTAATTAAGGTGGATTTACCAGAGCCCGATACACCAGTAACGCAAGTTAATAAGCCAACCGGAATCTTTGCATGAACAGACTGAAGGTTATTGCCACGTGCCCCAATAATCTCTAGGAAGCGATCATTTACTGGAATACGTTTTTCTGGAACAGCAATTGCTTCACGCCCAGCAAGGTAAGCACCTGTTAGGGAATTGGGGTTAGCCTCCACTTCTGCTGGAGTGCCTTGAGCAACCACCTCACCACCATGAACGCCGGCACCAGGACCAATATCAATTACCCAGTCAGAGGCGCGAATCATATCCTCGTCATGCTCAACCACTAAGACACTATTTCCTAAGTCACGCAAGTGCTTCAGAGTGCCGATAAGGCGATCGTTATCACGCTGATGCAATCCAATGGAAGGCTCATCCAAAACATACATCACACCCGTTAAGCCAGAGCCAATCTGACTCGCTAGGCGAATACGTTGAGCTTCGCCACCTGATAGCGTGTCGGCACTGCGCTCAAGCGAAAGGTAATCGAGGCCAACGTCATTTAAGAAACGCAAACGTGCGCTGATTTCCTTGACGATCTTGTCGGCGATCTCTCGCTTCGCACCTTTGAGTTCAAGTGCTTCGAAATAGTCTTTTGCCTCTTTGAGAGGTAGAGCGCTGATTTCATAAATTGCACGCGATTGTTTTTTCTCACCCACTTTGACAAAGCGCGCTTCTTTGCGCAAACGGCTGCCATTACATTCAGGGCAAGTTTGCACATTCTGATAGCGTGATAGTTCTTCACGAACCGTCATGGAGTCAGTTTCACGATAGCGTCGTTCAAAGTTGGCAACAATACCTTCGAAAGCATGCTCACGAATACTATTTTTGCCACGTTCATTGATGTACTCAAACGGAATGGTGACATCACCAGAACCCAGAAGAATCAGATCTTGTTGTTTCTTATTGAGGGTTTCAAATGGCTTCTCCACATCAAAGCCACCATGTTTTGCAAGGGTCTGAAGCAATTTGAAGTAGAACTGATTGCGACGATCCCAGCCTTTAATTGCACCAGAGGCTAGAGACAGATCTGGATGGGCAACAATGCGCTTAGGATCAAAGAAAGATTGATGTCCTAGACCATCGCAGGATGGGCAAGCACCCATTGGGTTATTAAATGAGAAGAGACGAGGCTCTAGCTCTTGTAATGAGTATGAGCAAACCGGGCAAGCAAACTTGCTGGAGAAAATCATCTCTTTGCCAGTATCCATATCCACAATCATGGCCTTGCCATCAGCAAGGCGCAAAGCCGTTTCAAAAGACTCTGCTAAACGTTGCTGAATATCAGGACGTACTTTAATACGATCTACTACGACTTCAATCGAGTGCTTATCGTTTTTCTTGAGCGTAGGTAATTGATCAACTTCAAAAATTTCTGCTTTAGCTACATTTGCTGTGCCACCGCCAGAGCGGACGCGGAAGCGCACAAAACCTTGTGCCTGCAGGTCCTGGAAGAGATCAACAAATTCACCTTTACGCTCGCTGACTACTGGAGCCAGAATCATCAGTTTTGTTTCTTCAGGCATTGACAACACCGTATCGACCATTTGAGAAACGCTTTGCGCTTCTAGTGGTAGATCGTGGTCTGGACAGTGTGGTGTTCCTGCGCGTGCAAATAAGAGGCGCAGATAATCATGAATTTCTGTGACTGTGCCAACGGTAGACCGTGGATTATGGCTAGTTGCTTTTTGCTCAATCGAGATTGCAGGTGACAGTCCTTCAATCGTATCGACGTCTGGTTTTTCCATCAGC
The DNA here is from genome assembly GCA_943372325.1 of Polynucleobacter meluiroseus. Taxonomy (GTDB): domain Bacteria; phylum Pseudomonadota; class Gammaproteobacteria; order Burkholderiales; family Burkholderiaceae; genus Polynucleobacter; species Polynucleobacter meluiroseus_I. The sequence goes on from CALRYF010000001.1 coordinate 219,013, forward strand.
TGTAAAAACTGACGGGCATAAGCAGAAAGAGACTCTACATAGCGACGTTGACCCTCCGCATAAAGAGTATCAAAGGCCAAAGAGCTTTTGCCCGAGCCGGATAAGCCAGTAAGGACAACCAGTTTCTCCCTGGGGATATCTAGATTGATGTTTTTGAGGTTGTGGGTGCGGGCACCGCGGATCTTGATTTCGTTATTCATGATTTTTTAGCGTAACTTGTTAATATAGCTCTTTCCCATGAATCCTTCTGAACTTCGCTCCACTCTGGCCTTAGCAGGCATTTTTGGCCTTCGTATGCTGGGCCTTTTCTTACTTTTGCCCGTTTTTAGCATTCATGCCAAAGACTTGCCTGGGGGGGATCAAGCCTTCTTAATAGGGCTGGCATTGGGAATTTTTAATATTGTTCAGGCCTGCTTCCATATTCCATTAGGCAGGCTTTCAGATCGAATTGGGCGAAAAAAAGTCGTTTTATGGGGCTTATCCTTGTTTGTTGCGGGCGCCGTAATTTGTGCCACTAAGGATGATTTGCTGTGGATTTCTATTGGTAGAGGAATCATGGGTGCAGGAGCAATTTCTGCGGCCGTTTCTGCCTGGGTAGCTGATTTGACTCGAGAGCAAGTGCGTAGTCAGGCTATGGCTCTGGTCGGAGTCAGTATTTCTCTTTCATTTGCGGTTTCGCTGGTTGTTGCCGCACCTCTTTATCGCATGATTAGCTTAAGTGGGATGTTTTTAGTGCTGGCTATCTTGGGTGTGATAGCGATGGTTTTAACGTATTTTGTATTGCCAAATAACAAACCTGAAGTTCATGCACAGCAAGATTCAATCAAAGTTGTATTTTTGCGCCCAGAGCTGATGCGCCTCAATCTAGGGGTATTTGTATTAAATGCCACTCAAGTCGCAATGTTTTTAGTAGTGCCACGTTTATTGGAGCAAGCAGGATTTCCACTGAATGCACACTGGCAAATTTATCTCTCAGTCGTTTTGCTTTCATTTGTATTTATGGTGCCGCTTTTAATTTACGGTGAGAAAAAAAAGCGCATCCGACTTGTCCTATTGATTGCCATTCTTCTTCTTATCATCGCTGAACTTGTCTTCACTCAAGCTTCATCCGTGACACTAATCACTGTGGCATTACTGATTTATTTTGTAGGCTTTAATCTATTGGAGGCTCTACAACCCTCATTAGTTACTCGTTATGCAAAAGAATCGAAAGGGACTGCTTTAGGCGTTTACAACACCACGCAATCTATTGGCCTCTTTTCTGGTGCATTGTTAGGGGGTTGGTTAATGGATAGCCATGGTGATTTATCGGTCTTTGCAGCCGGAACGGTTCTCTTAGTTTGCTGGCTTATAATTGCTTGGTCGATGGGTGAAGTGCCAACGAGAGCAACAGAATCTGGGAATGTAGCCCCAAAGACATAGCCGCAGCTTTATAGAGTTAATTAAAACGAGTAGTCTATTTTTAGCAGTAATAACAGCAGTATTTTTTCTTCGGGAGACAACATGGCTTCGGTAAATAAAGTCATCATCGTAGGTAACGTAGGACGTGATCCAGAGACGCGTTACATGCCAAGCGGCGACGCAGTTACAAATATTTCAGTAGCAACATCTGACCGCTACAAAGATAAACAAACTGGTGAAATGAAAGAAACCACAGAATGGCACCGTGTTGCATTCTTTGGCAAGCTCGCAGAAATCGCTGGTCAGTACCTCAAAAAAGGCTCACAAGTTTATGTAGAAGGTCGTTTGCGTACCCGCAAATGGACTGATGCTAGTGGACAAGAAAAGTATTCCACCGAGATCGTAGCAGAAACAATGCAAATGCTTGGTGGCAAGCCAGTGGGCGGAAGCGGTGATGGTGGTGAAAGCTATGCACGCTCAAAGCCGGCTGAGCAGTCTGCCCCAGCAGCCTCCAATGCCGCATCACTCGGCGCCATGGATGACGATATTCCATTCTAAGAATGACTAAGCAATGCATCAGCCCTTAGCTGGTGAGTTAAATAGCAAAAACCCCTTATAGGATTGCCTACAAGGGGTTTTTTTATTTATCTAAAACTTTTGAGATCATGCCGATTTTATTGTCGAGAGTGTCGAATATTTTCTGGCCAGGGTGAATTGTGATCAGTGCGGAAAGGGTTGATATCTAGGCCACCACGTCGCGTGTAGCGCGCATAGACAGACAGCTTCTCTGGTTTGCACTGACGTTTGATATCGGTAAAGATGGTTTCCACACAATGTTCATGGAACTCCCCTAATTGCCTGAAGCCAATCAGGTAGCGCAATAAACCCTCTTCCAGAATCGGCCGTCCTTGATAGCGGATTTGTACGCTCGCCCAATCTGGCTGACCCGTTACAGGGCAATTTGATTTGAGTAGATGCGAGACCAGACATTGTTCGATGGGACCAAACGATTCATTGACGCCCAGCAGACTAGGATCCGCTGGGAGGTTTGGGTCTACTGCAATATCCAGGCGGTCCATCAAAATGCCACCCATTTCTTGCATTCCCTTTTTGGAGATCGATTCCATTGGGTTGATCCGGGTAGTGATCTTGCTGTCTGCTACGGCTGACAAGTCTGCAATAAGACGCTCTTTCACTTCATTCTCGTCTTCAAAGCGTGCGCTATTCAGACTGTTGAGGTAGAGCTTGAAGGACTTTGACTCAATCATGTTTGGTGAGTCTGCAGGAATCTGAAATTCTGCCAATGCAATTTGAGGCTTACCTTTTTGATTGAGCCAGCTAAGTTCAAAGGCGTTCCAAATATCAACACCCACAAAAGGCAGTGCTTGTCCCTGAATGAGACCAAGCTTCTTTCTATTCTCTGCTCTTGGAATGGGAAACAACAAACTTGGATCGTAATGATCTGGGTATTGTGTTGATTGTCCAAGTGGAAGTGTTGCCATAACTATTGTTTAACTTTAGTAAGTTACTGCTGAATTAACTTTTAGGTTTGTTTGATACGCCAGATACAACATGACCTGTTGGTGCAACAGAGGCGGCTGATTGGCAGTGACCCGTTTGATCATCAAAGAAAAAGTCTGGTTCGAATTCTCGTAAAAATTCGCTCTTAGATAAACCACCTAAGAACATTGCTTCGTCTACATCAATACCCCATGCCATCAATGTGCGAATGGCGCGCTCATGAGCTGGTGCTGAGCGAGCAGTAACTAGTGCGGTGCGAATACGCATACCATTTTCACTAGTGGAGCGTTGCAGTCTATGGAGCGCTTCTAGTAGAGGTTTAAAGGGGCCTGGAGGCAAAGGAATGTCTACCTTCTTACTCTCATGATCAACGAATGCTTCAAGCCCTTTTTTCTGGAATACTTGCTCAGCTTCGTCAGAGAACAGTACAGCGTCTCCGTCAAATGCAATGCGGATTTCATTTGGATGGGATTCGGCAGTTTTACTTGATTCTGGATACACCCGAGCCGCCGGAAATCCCGCATCAATCGTGGCTCTGACATCATCTTCATTTGCAGATAAAAATAGATTTGCATGTAGTGAGCGCAGGTAATGATAGGGTGGTCGACCTCTTGTAAATACGCCACGCTCCAGATGTAAGCCATGATGTTCGGCAGAGCGGAAGACGCGTAAACCACTGACAGGGTCATTACGAGAAAGAATAACTACTTCAACTCGCTGTTCACTTGCGTCATTAAAGGCGAGTAGTTTTTTTACCAATGGGAAGGCAACCCCTTTTTGAGCTGCCTCACTCAGGCGCTCAAGTTGCAACTTCATATAAGCGCTATCGTCCGTAGACTCAAAGATTCGGTTTTCTTCTTCGAAATCAAACAGGGCGCGCGAGGAGATCGCAACGACAAGTTTTCCGGTGAGTGTGTAGGACATTAATAAATGATATTTTGGCTATTAAATCTTATTTGAGAAAGAGACGATAAGCCGGATTATTACTCTCATCCCAATGCGGGTAGCCCAGGCCAGCTAAGAAGCTTTGGAATTTTTTCTGCTCATTCTTGGGTACTTGAATGCCAACCAAAATGCGCCCATAGTCCGCGCCATGGTTACGGTAGTGAAACAAGCTGATGTTCCAGTTAGGAGCCATGCTGGTTAGGAACTTCATTAAGGCGCCAGGTCGTTCAGGAAATTCAAAACGATAGAGCAATTCATCTTTAGCTAGCGCAGAGTGTCCGCCAACCATATGACGTAAATGTGATTTTGCTAATTCATCATGGGTGAGATCAATCGTTGCAAACTTTGCTTTGCGGAAATGCTTGGCAATTGCCTCGCTATCACCAGCCTTTTGTGTGCTGATACCAACAAAAATATGTGCTTCACTTTGATCGCCAATACGATAGTTAAATTCAGTCACATTACGTTTGCCGAGTAATTCACAGAAACGTTTGAAGGAGCCACGTTCTTCCGGAATAGTGACAGCAAATACAGCCTCACGATATTCGCCAACATCAGCGCGCTCAGCTACAAAGCGCAGGCGGCTAAAGTTCATATTAGCCCCGCAAGCCACAGCCACCAAGGTTTTCTTCTTAATGCGCTTCTTTGCAACATACTTCTTCATGCCTGCGATGGCTAAGGCGCCAGCAGGCTCAAGAATGCTACGAGTATCAGTAAAGACATCGTTGATGGCAGCACAGATCTCATCGGTATCAACGGTGATGATTTCATCAACTACTTTTTTGCAGATGCGAAATGTTTCTTTACCAACTAATTTCACTGCAGTGCCATCTGAGAACAAACCCACATCTTTCATCTCAATACGTTTATTTGCTTTGAGAGATTGGTTCATAGCATCTGAGTCCGAAGCTTGGACGCCGATAACTTTTGTTTTTGGGCTAACAGCTTTGATGTATTCACCAATGCCTGCAATTAAGCCACCACCGCCGATTGCGACAAATACCGCATCAATTGGTTTTTCATATTGGGTAAAAATTTCATGAGCGATGGTGCCTTGACCTGCAATCACATCAGGATCATCAAACGGGTGAACAAAAGTGAGACCCCGCTTTTTGCCTAAGACTTCAGAATGTTTGAAGGCATCGCTATAGGATTCGCCATGCAGGATGATTTCTACCCAGGCTCCGCCTCTGGCCTTAACTGCATCAATCTTGACGCTTGGGGTGGTCACCGGCATCACTATGACGGCCTTGCACTTCATTTTGGCAGCTGATAGGGCCACTCCCTGAGCATGATTGCCTGCAGAAGCAGCGATAACCCCGCGTTTTAATGCTTCCGAAGGTAAATGAGCCATTTTGTTATAGGCGCCACGCAGTTTGAAGGAGAAAACGGGTTGGTTATCCTCCCTTTTTAGGAGAACCTGGTTGCCCAAACGCTTAGTCAGTTCTGGGGCGATCTGAAGCTCAGTTTCTCTGGCTACGTCATAGACCCGTGCCGATAAAATTTTCTTTAAATAGTTCGTTGCCATCTTCTGAGCGTACCACGGATGGCTCCTAAGCCCTTAGATTTGCAAGGGTTTATCCATTTAAGGAGCAACTTTCGCGGAATCCTGCCACTATCAGGCTCGCTCAATTAAAATGCTTATTTATCAAATATGTCGCTATGAACGCACCATTAGCTTTGAACCAGTTGTTGGATGCTGAGGCGGGTTCCCCTCGTCTTCGCGAAATCCCCTACAACTACACCTCCTTTTCTGATCGAGAGATTGTGATTCGCCTCTTGGGTGAGGAGTCATGGCGCGTTCTCAATAACTTGCGCGGTGTTCGCCGAACAGGCCGTTCTGCGCGGATGTTATTTGAAATTTTGGGTGATATTTGGGTTGTTCAGCGCAACCCCTTCTTGCAAGATGATTTGCTTGATAGCCCTACTCGTCGTAAACAATTAATTGATGCACTCTGGCATCGCTTAGGCGAGGTAAAGAAGCGAAATAGTGGCGAGTCTGCAGATCAAGTAGAAATTTTATTAAATGCCGCCTATCGCGCAATTGAAAATTTCGAAAACGGATTTAAAGAAGTTGAGCAAATCCGAAAGCGTGCTCGTAAAGAGTTAGGTCGCCATACTGCTTCTGACAATATTTGTTTTGATGGCGTATCCCGCGCTGCTCACGTAACTGATGCAACTGACTGGCGTGTTGAGTTTCCCTTGGTTGTTCTTAAGCCTGATTACGAATCTGAAATCCCAGGCTTAGTTAAGGCTTGCGTTGAGTTGGGTTTAACTATTATTCCTCGTGGAGGAGGCACTGGTTATACCGGCGGTGCCATTCCACTCTATGCAATGTCTGCAGTAATTAATACTGAAAAGTTGGAAGACATTGGTAGCGTGAAGTTAAAGCAGCTGCCTGGACTTGACCGCGAAGTGTCCACTATTTTTACAGGTGCTGGCGTCGTTACACGTCGCGTATCTGACGCTGCAGAGCGTGCTGGCCTTGTGTTTGCAGTCGATCCTACCTCTGCCGATGCGAGCTGTATTGGCGGTAACATCGCGATGAATGCTGGTGGTAAGAAAGCCGTTCTTTGGGGAACTGCTTTAGATAATCTTGCTAGCTGGCGCATGGTTGATCCCGAAGGAAATTGGTTAGATATTGAGCGTCTCGATCACAATATGGGCAAGATCCATGATGTGGCGATGGTACGCTTTCAGCTCACTTGGTCGGATGGAAATAGTGAGCCTGGACAACGTATTCTGAAAACAGAATTGCTAGAAGTCGAAGGCAAACGTTTTCGTAAAGAGGGTTTAGGTAAAGACGTTACTGATAAATTTTTATCTGGCTTACCTGGAGTGCAAAAAGAAGGTTGCGATGGTTTGATCACTAGCGCAACTTGGGTATTGCATCGCATGCCAAAGTTCATGCGCACCGTTTGTCTCGAATTCTTTGGTCAAGCAAGAGAAGCCATTCCAAGTATTGTTGAAATTAAAGCTTACCTAGATGGTTTGAGCAAACAAGGCGGTCCAATCTTGGCGGGCCTTGAGCATTTAGATGATCGCTATCTCAGAGCGGTTGGCTACTCCACTAAATCCAAGCGTAATAGTTTGCCCAAGATGGTCTTGCTAGGCGATATTGCAGGCGATGATGAAGAGGCGGTTGCTGCTGCGACTAGCGAAGTAGTGCGCATGGCGAATTTACGGGTCGGAGAAGGCTTTGTGGCAGTGAGTGCTGAAGCACGTAAGAAGTTTTGGCTAGATCGTGCTCGCACAGCCGCTATTGCCCGTCATACCAATGCGTTCAAAATTAATGAAGACGTGGTTATTCCACTGCCGCGTATGGGTGAGTACACCGACGGTATCGATCGCATCAATATTGAGCTTTCTCTCAAAAATAAACTGCAAGTACTCGATGGCCTAGAAGTCTTCTTGAAGAAGAGCGCATTACCACTCGGTAAGAGTGACGCTGAATATGAGATTCCGACTGCAGAAATCTTGGGGGATCGTGTTCAACAGGCGTTAGAGTTAATTGCTAGGGTTCGTGGGCGCTGGGCTGAGTGGCTTACAGAGATGGACTCTTATTTCCCGCGTTTGCAGGATTACAGCTTGCGCGCTTCCTGGAAAGAAGAAGTGCGTTCAGAGTTGCGCATTATTTTTGGCGGCCTTGCATTTGAGCCTATCCTTGCTGAGCTGGAGGCAATTCACAAAAAGATTTTGCGTAAGCGCGTATTTGTGGCTTTGCATATGCATGCTGGCGACGGCAATGTCCATACCAATATTCCAGTGAACTCAGATGACTACGAGATGCTGCAAGATGCACATCACTCAGTCGATCGCATCATGAAGTTAGCTCGTTCCTTAGATGGCGTGATTTCTGGTGAGCATGGTATTGGTATTACCAAGCTAGAGTATTTAACTGAAGCTGAATTAAAAGATTTTCGTAGCTACAAGAATCGTGTTGACCCTGAAGGCCGCTTTAATAAAGGCAAGCTAATGCCTCATGCTGACCTCAGCATGGCCTATACGCCAAGTTTTGGCTTGATGGGGCACGAGTCAATCATCATGCAGCAAAGTGATATTGGTGCGATTGCTGATAGCGTGAAGGACTGTTTACGTTGCGGTAAATGTAAACCAGTCTGTTCAACTCACGTGCCGCGTGCAAATCTGCTCTACAGTCCACGTGACAAGATCTTGGCAACTTCTTTATTGATTGAAGCCTTCTTATATGAAGAGCAAACTCGACGTGGCGTTTCGATTCGCCATTGGGAGATGTTTGATGATGTCGCTGCCCATTGCACGGTATGTCACAAGTGTTTAACACCATGCCCAGTGAAGATTGACTTTGGTGATGTGACAATGAATATGCGTAACCTCCTGCGCAAGATGGGTCAACAGCGTTTTAATCCTGGTACTGCTGCGTCGATGTTCTTCTTGAATGCTACCAGCCCAGAATCCATTCATCTCGCTCGTAAGACAATGATTGGCTGGGGTTATAAGTTGCAACGTTTAGGTAATGATGTGCTGCGTAAGTTTGCAAAACAACAAACCGCTCATCCCCCGGCAACTGTAGGTAAGCCAAGCGTTAAAGAGCAAGTGATTTTCTTTGTAAATAAGAAGATGCCTGGCAATCTACCGAAAAAGACTGCGCGTGCCTTGTTGGATATTGAAGATGCTAATTACGTTCCGATTATTCGTGATCCTAAGACGACATCTGCAGATACGGAAGCAGTATTTTATTTCCCAGGCTGTGGGTCTGAGCGCTTGTTTTCACAAGTTGGCCTAGCTACGCAAGCCATGTTGTGGAATGTGGGAGTGCAGACTGTTTTGCCTCCAGGCTATCTCTGCTGTGGCTATCCGCAACGCGGCAATGGTGACTTCGATAAAGCTGAGAAGATGATTACGGATAACCGTGTCTTATTCCATCGTGTTGCGAATACCCTGAATTACTTAGACATCAAGACCGTGGTCGTTTCTTGCGGTACATGCTATGACCAGTTGGCGGGATATCAGTTTGAACAGATTTTCCCTGGCTGCCGGATCATTGATATTCATGAGTTCTTGGCGGAGAAGGGCGTTAAGCTTTCTGGCGTCACGGGAGTGAAGTACATGTATCACGATCCTTGTCATTCACCAATGAAATTGCAAGATCCTTTGAAGACGGTCAATGAGTTGATTCAACTAGACGACGGCAAAGCCATCCAGAAGAATGATCGTTGCTGTGGCGAGTCTGGCACGTTGGCTGTGACTCGCCCTGACATTTCTACTCAAGTACGTTTCCGCAAACAAATTGAGATGGAAAAAGCTGCTAATGATTTGCGAAAAGATGATTTCACTGGAGAAGTTAAAGTATTGACTAGCTGCCCATCATGCTTGCAAGGTCTTACGCGCTTTGATGCGGACAGTGACACAACAGCTGATTACATTGTGGTTGAAATGGCTCAGAAGCTACTAGGTAAGGATTGGATGCAAGACTATGTAGCCAAGGCAAACCAAGGTGGTATTGAAAGGGTGCTCGTTTAATGATTCCAAGTAATGTCGTAGTACATCAACAATCTAAAGTCCTAGAGCTCTCTTATGAGAATGGCAATACCTATCGCCTACCTTTTGAAATGTTAAGAGTGCTCTCTCCTTCTGCCGAGGTACAAGGCCACGGGCCTGGCCAAGAAACACTGCAGACTGGCAAGCGTGATGTCTTAATTGCCAATCTGGAGCCAGTAGGGCATTACGCCTTAAAGCCGAGCTTTTCTGATGGACATGATTCAGGACTCTACTCTTGGGATTACTTATTGTTTCTTTGTCAGAATCAAGATGAATTATGGAAAGAGCATTTGGATAAATTGGCTGCTGCTGGTTTAGATCGAGACGCACCGATGACTCAGCCAGGAGGCTCATCGGGCCATTCTTGTGGAAGCCACTAATGAGTAAAACGCACTTTGGTTATCAGAGCGTCGATGAAGGCGAGAAGGCCGGTAAGGTTGCTGAGGTATTTCATTCGGTAGCTAGCAAATATGACGTCATGAATGACCTCATGTCATTTGGCTTACATCGAATTTGGAAAAAAATTACGATTGCACGTGCCAATGTGCACCCTGGTCAAAAGGTGCTGGATATTGCTGGTGGCACCGGTGATTTGGCTGCCGCTTTTGCGAAAGCAGCTGATTGGGGTCATAACCCAGATGCGCAGGTTTGGTTGAGCGATATCAATGCTTCTATGTTGGGGGTAGGTCGTGATCGACTTTTGGATCGCGGCATGGCTTTGCCTTGTGTTCAGTTCGACGCGGAGAAGATCCCGTTCCCAAATAATCATTTTGATGTGGTGACTGTCGCTTTTGGTTTACGCAATATGACGCATAAAGATGTTGCCTTAGGTGAAATGCGTCGAGTGATTAAGCCGGGTGGTCGTGTTTTGGTATTGGAATTTTCTAAGCCAGATGTCTTCTTACAGCCGGTATATGACACCTATTCTTTTAAAGTTTTACCCTGGTTGGGCGAGAAAATTGCACAAGATTCAGAAAGCTATCGCTACCTAGCAGAATCCATTCGAATGCATCCTGACGCCGAAACCCTCAAGGAAATGATGTTAGAAGTGGGTTTTGATGAAGTGGAAACCCATAGGATGACTGGGGGTATCGTTGCCCTACATATTGGTATTAAATACTGATGGTTGTATAGTTTTCAAAATCCAGAAATTCAAGAAGTCCAGAAGTTATAAGAAGGAGTAAATCAGAATGAGTAAGCATTTTTTTAAAGCAACACTATTAAGCCTTACGCTGGTATTTGCAACCGTTGGTCATGTGGATGCCGCACGTTTAGGTAACGGCAAAAGCGTAGGAAAAGCGCCAAGTGCTCCAATGCAAAAACAAGCTGCGCCAGTTCAGAAGCCTGCACAGCAAGCTCAGCCTGCAGCTCCGGCACCAACACCACAAGCGCCTGCACCTAGTCGTTTTGGTGGTATGGGTGGCATCTTGGGTGGATTAGCAGCTGGTCTTGGAATCGGTTACCTACTCTCACATTTTGGTTTAGGTGAGGCTGCATCTTCAATGATTACTGGTCTTCTTATTGCAGTATTGGCTGGCTTTGTACTCATGTTTGTGATTCGCAAACTGTTGCCAAAATTGTCTAGTGCAGGTCAAAGCCCTAATTTTCCAAACCAAGGCATGCAGCGCACCAATACTGAGATACCAAGACAAGAGCCTGCTTTTACTCCTGCCGCTAACGCCTTTGGAGGAGTTAGTGCTGAGCCTGAGCCATTTCAGTCAACCTTGCCTCCTGGATTTGATCAACACGCATTTTTGGAGAATGCAAAACAATATTTTGCAACCTTGCAAAAAGCCTGGGATCAAGGTGATCTTGCTTCGCTGCGTGAATTTACAACTCCTGAGATGTTCGCCACAATTCAACAAGATTTAGCCGGTCGTACTGATGGCAGTAATCAAACTGACGTTGTCACGATTAACGCGCAACTCCTGGGAATTGAGACGAGCGATGGTCACTACTACTGCAGCGTTCAGTTCAGCGGTATGATTCGCGAGCAGCAAGGCGCACCAGCGAGTGATTTCTCCGAAATATGGAATTTAAGTAAGCCTGTTGACGGCCCTGGAGGCTGGGTACTAGCGGGTATCTCCCAGTTGGTTTAAGCTTTAGGTACTTTCCGTCGGAAAACCCGCACTAGTGCGGGTTTTTTACACTTATGAACAGACATTTCACAACTACCCATACGATTGCCTCTGGCGCAGCTTGCCGGGGAATTAATCACGTTTTGGGTAGTGAACCTTGGGCATCTGCTGAATTGGCGCGCCATTCAAATAAAACGATTTTGTTGCAGTTGCCTGTGGGCAATCTTTGTTTTGAGATAAAGCCTGATGGTTTATTGACCGCTCTAAGAGAAATTGATTCTCCTACCCTTAATCTAGAGATTTCCGCTAAGGCCTTGAGTGACTTAGCGGGTAGCACCGGCTCTTTGCGAGAACAGGCTTTTAAAGCTGTCAAAATAACTGGTGATGCTGACTTGGCTCAGTTATTGGGGCGCCTTGCAGGACAGTTACGTTGGGAATACGAGGAAGATTTAGCTCGTTTAGTAGGGGATGCACCTGCAAACTTTGCTGTGAGACAGGGGAAGAGGTTTGTGTCAGCAACCCGCTCCGCCGCCGCGGATTTGCTGGACAATGTAGTCGAGTATGTCAGCGAAGAAAAGAAAGTGCTTTTAAATAAACGAGACTTTATGGTTCGTAAATCCGAATTAAGCGAATTACGTGAATCCGTAGATCGTATGGAAAAACGTATTCAATTTTTAGAGCAAAAGGCTAAATAAATCGTGCGTCGAATTGCTCGTCTCAGCTTTATCTTCTTTACTGCTTGGCGTTATGGCTTATTGCCACTTCTGCGTGATCTTCTAAAACCAGGAATTCGTCGAAGTTTCTTAACGGTGCTGTGCTGGCTTTCTCCTGGGACTCACTTACCAAGAGGTGAGCGTATTCGGCTGACCCTTGAAGCGCTTGGCCCCATTTTCGTGAAGTTTGGGCAAGTACTTTCTACGCGTCGTGATTTACTGTCAGAAGACATCGCCAATGAATTGGCTAAGTTACAAGATCAAGTACCACCGTTTTCAAATGAAGAGTCTCGTAGTTTGATTGAGGAAGCTTTAGGGCAGCCAATCGAGGAAGTCTTTGTTAGCTTTGATGCAACCCCTGTCGCTAGTGCATCTGTTGCGCAGGTACACTTTGGAATCTTGCGTGGCACAGAGAAGCGTCCTGAGTGGGAAGGTCGTGCAGTAGCGATCAAAGTCCTTCGCCCAGGTATCCTGCCGATCATTGAGAGCGACATCGCCTTAATGTACGACCTTGCAAAAGTTATTGAAAAACTATCTGCGGATGGTCGTCGCTTAAAGCCCACTGAAAACGTTGCTGAGTTTGATAGACATTTGCATGATGAGCTAGACCTCATGCGTGAGGCTGCTAATGCTAGTCAGCTAAGAAGATATTTTATTGATTCCGATAAGCTGATGATTCCAGAAATGTACTGGGATCTTTGTCATACCAATGTGATTGTTATGCAGAGAATGTATGGCATCTCCATTGGCAAGACTGCAGCACTGCGAGAGGCGGGTGTTGACTTCAAAAAACTTGCTTCAGATGGAGTAGAAATATTCTTTACTCAGGTATTTGAGTATGGTTTCTTTCATGCAGACATGCATCCTGGAAACATCATGATTAGCTTGGAGCCAGAAACATTTGGCCGTTTCATTTCGCTGGATTTCGGTATTGTTGGCGCATTAAGTCCATCCGACAAAAACTACCTAGCACTCAACTTCTTAGCCTTCTTTAATCGCGATTATCGGCGTGTAGCAGAGTTGCATGTCGAATCAGGCTGGGTGCCTGCAGATACCCGCGTGGAAGAGCTGGAGGGCGCAGTACGCTCGGTTTGCGAGCCTTACTTTGATCGACCTTTAAAAGAGATTTCTCTGGGGATTGTTCTAGTACGCTTATTCCAAACATCTCGTCGTTTTAAGGTGGAAGTCCAGCCGCAACTGTCCTTATTATCAAAGACCTTGTTGAATGTAGAAGGTTTAGCGCGTGAACTCGACCCCGATCTCGATCTTTGGCAGACTGCAAAGCCAATTCTAGAAAAATGGGTCAGTAAGCAGTTGGGATGGCGTGGCCTTATTGATGGCCTGAAGGAAGAGGCGCCTACTTGGGCCAAGATTCTGCCGACATTGCCACGCTTGATTGCCGATAGTCTGGCTCAAGGCAAGCATCAATTAAAAGACCAAAACGGTGAATTAGAGGCCTTAAAAGCCCTTTTATTGCAAGAAAGGCGCACCTATCGCTTATTGGCGGGCGCTTTGCTCTTTGCTGGTGGGTTTTTGGCTGGAATTTTGATTATCAGCCTAGGCTTTTATTAGTCTGTCGCCGATTGGCTTCTAAACCGCTAAAATAGGCGGTTAGGCAGAACACATGAAAAAATACTTTATAGCAGGCATTCTCGTTTGGGCACCACTATCAATCACCGTCTGGGTGATTGCTTGGGGCTTAGGTCTGCTCGACGGCGTCTATGGATCAGTAATGCACGCCATCATCGTGGTTCTGCCGCGCGATGCTGCATTGGATTTACAGCATTTTCGTGATCTTCCAGGCGTTGGGATATTAATTGTTATTGCAGTCATCATGCTTACTGGATTTCTTGCGATTAGTTTTGCAGGGCAATGGTGGCTAAAGATCTGGGATAGATTTGTAAATCGCATTCCGATTGTGCGATCAATTTATTCCAGCGTGCAACAAGTTTCATCTACTTTATTTTCTGGTAGTGGCCAAGCTTTTAGTAAAGCTCTGTTGATTCGCTATCCCCATGCCGATTCTTGGGTAATTGCTTTTCAAACTGGTGCACCTGCAAGAGAAGTCACCGCTAAATTAGGTGATGATTACGTGAACGTATTCTTGCCAACTACCCCCAATCCAACTTCTGGTTTTTTTATGATTGTGCCGCGCGCACAAACGATTGAATTGGATATGAGCGTGGAAGAGGCTTTGAAACATATTGTTTCAATGGGCTCTGTTCCTCCCAATAGTTCTAGTGGTTTAACTGCATCCCAGTTACCACGCCATCTTTGATTTTTAGGAAATTGTTATGTCGATGCGAAGCCATACCTGCGGCCAGGTAACCGATTCACTCATTGGTCAAGAAGTCACTCTCTCTGGTTGGGTTAACCGCCGCCGTGACCACGGAGGCGTTATCTTTATTGACTTGCGTGACCGTGAAGGCTTTGTCCAGATTGTCTGTGATCCTGATCGTCCAGAAATGTTTGCTCTAGCTGAACAAGTACGCAGTGAGTTTTGTATTCAGATCAAAGGTCTTGTACGTGCACGTCCTGCCGGCACTGAGAACGTTGATTTAGTGAGTGGAAAAGTAGAGATTCTTTGCCACAGCTTGGTCATTTTGAATGCTTCTGTAACGCCACCGTTCCAAATTGATGATGAGAACTTGTCTGAGACAACTCGACTGACCCATCGCGTATTGGATTTACGTCGTCCACAGATGCAAAAGAATTTACGACTACGTTACAACGTAGCGATGGAGTGCCGCCGTTATTTAGATGACGCTGGTTTTATTGACATCGAAACACCGATGCTTACTAAGAGCACGCCAGAAGGTGCGCGCGACTATTTAGTTCCTTCACGTGTTCATGATGGTCAATTCTTTGCATTGCCACAATCGCCTCAGTTGTTTAAGCAGTTATTAATGGTTGCTGGTTTTGATCGTTACTACCAAATTACCAAATGTTTCCGTGACGAAGATTTGCGCGCTGATCGTCAGCCTGAATTTACACAGATTGACTGTGAAACTGCTTTCTTGAGCGAGTTAGAGATTCGTGATTTGTTTGAAAATATGATTCGTCATATTTTCAAGAAGACGATGAATGTCGAATTACCAAATCCATTCCCAACCATGCCTTATTCCGAAGGTATGGCACGCTTTGGTTCTGATAAGCCAGATCTGCGTGTGAACTTTGAGTTCACCGAGCTAACTGATTTGATGAAAGATGTTGATTTCAAGGTCTTCTCGGGAGCTGCCAACCAAGTTGGTGGCCGTGTGGTGGGCTTGTGTGTCCCTGGTGGCGCTGAGATTAGTCGTAGTGAAATTGATGACTACACCCAGTTCGTCAGCATCTATGGTGCCAAAGGCCTTGCCTGGATTAAGGTGAACTCGGTTGCTGAAGGCCGCAATGGCCTACAGTCACCAATCGTGAAGAATTTACATGATGCTGCGATTGATGGCATCCTGAAGCGCACTGGTGCAAAAGATGGCGACATCATTTTCTTTGGTGCTGATAAAGAAAAAGTAGTGAACGATGCGATTGGTAATTTACGTTTGCGTATTGGTCAATCTGCCTGGGGTAAAGCCCATGGCCTGTTTACCGAGGGTTGGAAACCATTGTGGGTAGTTGATTTCCCGATGTTTGACTTCGATGAAGGTGAAGCACGTTGGGTTGCTTGTCATCATCCGTTTACCAGCCCTAAAGATGAACACATGAAGTATCTGGAATCAGATCCAGGTAAGTGTCTGGCTAAGGCCTATGACATGGTGTTGAACGGCAGTGAAATTGGCGGTGGTTCTGTACGTATTCACCAAGAAGCGGTTCAAAGCCAAGTTTTCCGTGCATTGAAGATTGATGCTGAAGAAGCGCAAGCGAAGTTTGGCTTCTTATTGGATGCCCTTCAATATGGCGCCCCTCCGCACGGTGGTATCGCATTTGGCCTCGATCGTATTGTGACTATGATGACTGGTGCAGAGTCGATTCGTGACGTGATTGCTTTCCCAAAAACCCAACGTGCGCAATGCTTATTAACCCAAGCTCCTAGCCCCGTAGATGAACGTCAGTTACGTGAGTTGCATATTCGTTTGCGACAAGCTGCACCTGCTGCTTAAAGTAATTAAGTCATCTTTTTATTGGTGTTATCTTGAAAATCCCTATTTCGGTTTTAGTTGTTATTTACAAATCGAATAGGGATGTTTTATTGATAGAGCGAGCTGATCGAACGAGTTTTTGGCAGTCAGTGACTGGTAGTCTTGATGCTCTAGATGAAGATCTGGCTTTAGCGGCTGCCCGTGAGGTTTTTGAAGAAACGGGCATTGCAGTAGATCAGCTACCTATATCTGCATTGCAAAACATGCATCAGCAGATCGAATATGAAATCTATCCTGAGTGGCGCTTTCGCTATGGTCCTGGTGTCACTAGCAATACTGAGCATTGGTTCGCACTAGAGGTTCCAGAAAGCACCCAAATCATACTATCGCCTAGAGAACATGTCGCTTACGAATGGCTGCCTTACCAAGAAGCTGCCAAGAAATGTTTTTCTCGTAGCAATGGTGAAGCTATTCTGAAATTATTCTCAGAGAAGAAGGAATAAGATAGAGCGATGAGACATTCATCGGGGCACCATCACGGGAGTGCAGATTCCAAGCCATCACAGGGAAGCGATTGGAAGGTCATTCGCGATTTAATCCCCTATCTACTGGAATATAAATTTAGAGTTGCGATTGCTCTAGCCTGCTTGGTTGCTGCTAAGGCTACCAATCTAGGTATTCCTATTTTGTTGAAGCGTTTAATTGATGATTTAAATATCAGGGCAGACTCTCCACAAGTCTTGCTGGTAGTTCCGGTAGCGCTTATTCTGGCTTATGGACTCCTCCGCATGGCCGCATCCTTGTTTGCTGAATTACGCGAGTTTCTCTTTGCTAGAGTGACTCAAAATGCTGTCCGTAAAGTGGCTCTTCAAGTCTTTGAGCATTTACATGCTTTGGCATTGAGCTTTCATCTAGCTCGCCAAACCGGAGGTGTTAGTCGGGATATTGAGCGTGGCACTCGCGGTATTCAGTCGCTGATTTCTTATTCGCTTTATAGCATCCTGCCAACACTGGTTGAATTCATTTTGGTATTGGGCTATTTAGCTTACTCATATGATATTTGGTTTGCAGCAATTACCTTATGCGCCTTGGTTTTTTATATTGTGTTCACTGTAGTAGTAACAGAGTGGCGCACCGATTTTCGCAAGACTATGAATGATATGGATTCAAAGGCGAATCAAAAAGCCATCGATTCTTTATTGAATTTTGAGACTGTGAAGTATTTTGGTAACGAGGCCTTTGAGGCCAGTCGTTACGATCAAAACTTAGTGCGCTATCAGGCCGCTGCTATTAAGTCGCAAAAATCTTTAGCAGTTCTCAACTTTGGACAGCAAACAATCATCGCCATTGGCTTAGTCTTAATTTTGTGGCGCGCTACGCTCGGTGTGGTAGATGGCACCATGACCCTTGGCGACCTTGTGCTGGTGAATACTCTAATGATCCAGCTGTATATTCCACTTAATTTCCTGGGTGTGATTTATCGCGAGATCAAGCAGTCTCTAACTGATATGGAGCGCATGTTCTCTTTGCTCAATACTGATAAGGAGATTGCAGACTCACCAAATGCTAAGCCGCTACATATTGAAAACTATAGTCATGGGCCAGATGTTTGTTTTGAGAACGTCTCTTTTCACTATGATGCAAAACGAGAAATCCTTCGTGATGTGAGTTTCAATATCCCTGCAGGAACTATTACGGCAGTAGTGGGTCAAAGCGGTGCTGGTAAGAGTACTTTGGCGAGATTATTATTTCGTTTTTACGATGTGCAATCAGGCAAGATTCTGATTGATGGCCAAAATATTCAAGATGTTACGCAGGCCAGTTTACGCAAGGCAATTGGGATCGTGCCGCAGGATACGGTCTTATTTAATGACACGATTGGCTACAACATTGCCTATGGCGATCCCTCTGCGAGCATTGAAGACATGCATGAGGCTGCTAGGGCGGCGCAGATCGACGGCTTTATTAAACGTTTGCCAGATGGTTATGACACCCAAGTCGGCGAAAGAGGCTTGAAGCTTTCTGGCGGGGAGAAACAACGGGTAGCTATAGCTAGAACTCTCCTCAAGAAGCCTGCTATGCTTATTTTTGATGAAGCCACTTCAGCCCTAGACTCTAAAACGGAGCGGGCTTTTCAGGAGGAGCTGCTGAGTTTGGCTAAGAACCGAACAACACTCATCATTGCCCATCGCCTTTCAACTATTACTCATGCTGATCAGATCTTGGTAATGGACCATGGGCAAATTGTGGAGCGTGGAACCCACGGGGAGCTGCTTTCAGTGAACGGTAAATATGCAGAAATGTGGCAAATGCAAGAACGTGCCGCTCTTGATTAGAATAGCTTAATGACTCAACAAACTGCTATGGCTTCTCAGTCGCCATCTAACCCCGCAACGAAAGAAGCAATACTTAAAAATGCTTTTGCAGCTGCTGTCGCAGTTGCTGATCCGCAAGTGATTGTTCCCCAATATTTAGCGCAGATATTTTCAGCGGGGCAAGAGCCACAAGGAAGATGTCTGGTGGTCGGTGCTGGCAAGGCTAGCGCATCTATGGCTAGTGCATTAGAGGCTTATGCAAAAGTACATTGGCCAAAATCAAAATTAGAGGGAGTGGTGCTAACGCGTTATGGCCACAACTCACCGACTGCCCATATCAAGATTGTCGAAGCTGGACACCCGGTGCCTGATCAGGCTGGCATGGACGGGGCCAAAGAAGTTTTAACTTTAACCAAAAAATTAGAGCCAGGTGATGTATTAATTGCCTTGGTATCTGGTGGAGGCTCGAGTCTTCTCACTTTGCCGCAAGCAGGTATTTCGATTGATGACATGCGCAAGACTACTGAAGCGTTGTTGCGTAGTGGTGCCCCCATTGAAGAAATGAATGTAGTACGAAAGCATTTATCTGCAATCTTGGGTGGAAATTTGGCAAGAGTTGCGATCGCGCGTGGTGCAAGAGTAGAGGCGCTACTGATCTCTGATGTAACCGGCGACTCACCTGCAGATATTGCTAGTGGCCCATGTGCAGCAGACTATTCCACCTATTTAGATGCGCTTACTATTTTAGAAAAATACAATTTAGATGCATCCTCTATTCCAGCATCCGTTTTAAATCACCTTAAGCAAGGTTTGGCTGGAGAAAAGCCGGAGACTTTAAAGGATGTTGATTTGGTAGATGCTCAAGTAGCCAATCATGTGATTGCAACGGCTTATAAAAGCTTAGAGGCTGCTGCCGATTATGTGCGCAACCATGGCTATGAGCCCATCATTTTGGGCGATACGATTACTGGTGAGGCGCAAGAAGTTGGGATTGAGCAGGCTGCCTTGGTGCGTGACCATATGGCCAAAGGGTTTGAAAAACCACTTGCTCTGATTTCTGGCGGTGAGTGCACGGTTACTATTCCGGCGGGCGTCAAAGGACGCGGTGGGCGCTGCAGTGAATATTTACTCTCTCTTTTTGCTGCCTCGAAAGACTTACCTCAATTAGCTGCGTTAGCCGCTGATACTGATGGAATTGATGGTAGTGAAAAGAATGCTGGGGCTTGGTTTGATGGGGATGTGCGTCAGGCTAGCCAGAAGAGCGGGCTTGTGCCAGAAAAATTTCTATTGACCCATGATTGCTATGGCTTTTTTGCAGAATTAGACGCATTGGTAGAAACTGGCCCTACACTGACGAACGTGAATGATTTCCGCATCATCTTGCTAGAAAAATAATATGTCGAATAGCCCAACTCAAATTCAATTGACTCAGCCAGACGATTGGCACCTACATATTCGTGATGGCGAGGTTATGAAAGATGTCTTGGCGGATACTGCGCGTCAATTTGCGCGTGCCATCATCATGCCAAATCTTAAGCCACCAGTGACTACTGTTGATTTGGCTAAGGCTTATGAAAGTCGTATCCAAGCAAATCTGAATGCTTTAGGTGTCAGTGGATTTACGCCTTTGATGACCTTGTATCTCACTGACAATACCTCTGCAGAAGAAGTTCACAAAGCGAAGGCTGCTGGCATTGCTGCATTCAAGTTATATCCTGCTGGAGCAACAACGAATAGTGATGCTGGTGTTAGTGATCTCAAACATTGCCAAGCAGTATTGGAGGCAATGCAAGCTGTTGGTATGCCACTGCTAGTGCACGGCGAAGTGACTCATGCGGATATTGATATTTTCGATCGTGAAGCAGTATTTATCGACACGGTATTAGAGCCGCTTCGTAAAAAATTACCTGAGCTCAAGATTGTGT
Source organism: Polynucleobacter meluiroseus (assembly GCA_943372325.1). Lineage (GTDB taxonomy): Bacteria > Pseudomonadota > Gammaproteobacteria > Burkholderiales > Burkholderiaceae > Polynucleobacter > Polynucleobacter meluiroseus_I. Next base: position 239,504 of record CALRYF010000001.1, read on the forward strand.
TTGAGCACATCACTACCAAACAAGCTGCTCACTATGTGCGTGATGCAGCGACTGGCGGTAAAAATACTATTGCAGCAACGATTACTCCGCAACATTTATTGATGAATCGTAATGCGATTTTTGCTGGCGGCATTCGTCCACACAATTATTGTTTGCCAGTCCTGAAGCGTGAAGAGCATCGCGTGGCTTTGTTAGAAGCTGCCACTAGCGGTAACCCTCGTTTCTTCTTGGGTACAGATAGCGCGCCGCATGCAAAGAGCGATAAGGAGTCTGCGTGTGGCTGCGCAGGTTGTTATAGCGCCTTCAATGCTTTAGGTTTATATGCCGAAGCATTTGAGAGTGTGGGTCAGTTGGATAAGTTAGAAGGTTTTGCCAGCTTCTTTGGTCCAGACTTCTATTCATTGCCGCGTAATACTAAAAAGATATCTCTAGTAAAAGAGGAGCAAAGTATTCCAATGGAACTGCCATTGGGCGATGCCACAATCGTGCCATTGCGTGCCGGTGAAACGATTGCTTGGTCACTCGTTTAAAAACAACTTCATTAGTTTCTTAGCCAAATTGTGCTGACTGCGTTAGACTGCAGGCGCAGAGTCAATTGGGCAATCGCCGCCTCTTTATTGAGGGGGAGGAAAGTCCGGACTCCATAGGGAAGGGTGATGGCTAACGGCCATCCACGGCGACGTGAGGAATAGGGCCACAGAGACGAGCGTATTTAGTTACGGTGAAACGCGGTAACCTCCACCCGGAGCAATCCCAAGTAAGCAGGCGATGAGGCGTCCCGCTGAGTCTGCGGGTAGGGAGCTTGAGCCGTCAGGTAACTGCCGGCCTAGAGGAATGATTGCCCCTAGATGCAAATCTAGGCGACAGAATCCGGCTTATCGATTGACTCTGCACTTATTCTGAAATGATTTCGACGCTGTAAGTCAGTTCCGCAGTTTTAGCCAACATGGTGGTGGCTGAGCAGTATTTTTCATGTGACAGTTTTACTGCGCGATCTACCTTTGCCTGGTCTAGCTCTTTACCCTTCACCGTGAAGTGCAAATTGATCTTGGTAAACACTTTAGGGTCTTCAATTGCTCTTTCAGCCTGTAAGGCGACCTCACAGCCGCTAATAGCCTGCCGAGCCCTTTGTAGGATTAAAACCACATCAAATGCAGAGCAGCCACCTGCGCCAGCCAAAAGGAGTTCCATGGGCCTTGGAGCTAGGTTTCTGCCGCCTGCTTCAGGGGCGCCATCCATGTTTACAAGGTGACCACTGCCGGTTTCGGCTGAAAAAGCCATTCCGCCATTACCCAACCAACTTACTCGACATTCCATGGTAGTGACCCCTAACTTTCTAATTTAATCAATATTATCAATAGTTTACCAATATTTACGGCCCATTGTTTGGCACTAAAAACAACTAAAAAATAAGAAAAAATTGATTTTGGTCAATATTCTTGCATTGCACCATCTTCATTGTGTAGAATACCCACATTGGTAGTCAGTCTTGTATAAGACTGCCACTTACCTCCCAGTGTCTCCTCCACCCAAACATAGGTGGATTCCAACCCAGGACTCGTTCCTGGGTTTTTTTTGGGTTACAATTCAAGGCTTTACTGAATTACCGAGCCGGTCAGCGGTAATTTGTTGTACCAGTTAAATTGCAGAATCTGCGAGCTTGCAAACATAAGCAGGGCCAAGGTGGACGTAGTTTGGTTGGAGTAATTTTTTTGACCATAACAATTTGAGAAATCATGAAAACTTTTTCTGCAAAATCCCATGAGGTAGTGCATGAATGGTTCGTGATTGACGCTACGGACAAAGTCCTCGGTCGTGTCGCCAGTGAAGTGGCACTCCGTCTACGCGGCAAGCACAAGCCTGAATACACCCCACACGTTGATACTGGCGACTTTATTGTTGTCATCAATTCTTCTAAGCTCCGTGTCACTGGCACAAAAGGCTTGAACAAAATTTATTACCGTCACAGCGGATACCCAGGTGGTATTAGCTCGACTAACTTCGACAAGATGCAAGATCGTTTCCCAGGTCGCGCTCTAGAGAAGGCTGTGAAGGGTATGTTGCCAAAAGGCCCACTAGGCTATGCCATGATTAAGAAATTAAAAGTCTACGGCGACGCCAATCATCCGCATGCGGCTCAACAGCCAAAAGCGTTAGAGATTTAAGGAAACCAAATGGCTATTAATTACGGAAATTGGAATTACGGTACTGGTCGCCGCAAGAGTTCTGTTGCGCGCGTATTTATTAAATCTGGCAAAGGCGAAATCATTGTTAATGGTAAGCCTATCGATGCTTATTTTGCTCGTGAAACATCACGCATGATCGCTCGTCAGCCTTTGGCTCTCACAGCCCACCTAACGACCTTTGATATCAAAGTAAACGTTTCTGGTGGCGGTGAAACTGGCCAAGCTGGTGCAGTTCGTCACGGTGTTACTCGCGCATTGATCGACTACGACAACGCTTTGAAGCCAACTCTGTCTAAAGCAGGTTTGGTAACTCGCGATGCTCGTGAAGTTGAGCGTAAAAAGGTTGGTCTGCACGGCGCGCGTCGTCGTAAGCAGTTCAGCAAGCGCTAATTCTTTCAGTCGCTTAAGTTTTATCGAAAGGGTCGCGCAAGCGGCCCTTTTTGTTTCTACAATGAAGAAAGCGGAAAGAATCAAGTAGTAAGCTCTGTACGATAATTTCGATATAGCGCATTTTGGAGAATCACATGATTAAAGTTGGTATTGTTGGCGGCACTGGTTATACCGGAGTGGAGTTGTTGCGTTTATTAGCGCAGCATCCTGAAGTAGAGCTCACTGTAATTACTTCTCGCACAGAAGCTGGCATGCCAGTGGCTGAGATGTTCCCCTCTTTGCGCGGTCGTGTTGCTCTGAAATTTACGACGCCTGATGAAGCTAAGCTCAACGAATGTGATGTGGTGTTCTTCGCAACTCCCCATGGCGTTGCAATGGCGCAGGCAAAAGAATTACTCGCTAATAATGTGAAGATTTTGGATCTTGCTGCGGACTTCCGGCTCAAAGATGTCAAAGAATTTGCAAAGTGGTATGGCATGGAGCACAGTTGCCCTGAAATTTTGGCAGAGGCTGTATATGGCTTGCCAGAGATCAACCGTGATGCCATTAAGAAGGCTCGCGTAGTTGGTTTAGCAGGTTGCTATCCAACCTCAGTGCAGTTGGGCTTAGCGCCCTTACTTTCGCCAAAATCTACGGGTGGTAAGCATCTTATTGATGGCACACATATTATTTCTGATTCAAAGTCGGGCACCTCTGGTGCTGGACGCAAGGCAGAGATTGGCACGCTCTTATCTGAGGCAGCTGATAACTTCAAAGCCTATAGCGTAAAAGGCCATCGTCATTTACCTGAAATCGAACAAGGCCTTAAGGCAATTGCTGGCCATGATCAGATTGGTTTGACCTTTGTGCCGCATTTAACCCCGATGATTCGGGGTATTCATTCGACTTTGTATGTGCGCTTGACCGATGCTGGCAAGGATATCGATTACCAAAAGCTTTATGAAAACTTCTATAAAGATGAGCCTTTTGTGGATGTCATGCCAGCAGGCAGTCATCCAGAAACGCGTTCTGTACGGGGTAGCAATGGCATTCGGATTGCGATTCATCGCCCAGGCGGTGGCGATACATTGGTAATTTTGGTGGTTGAGGACAACCTGGTGAAGGGGGCCTCAGGCCAGGGCGTACAGTGTATGAACCTGATGTTTGGCTTCCCCGAGAACACAGGCCTCACCCAGATTGCTGTATCGCCTTGATGGACGTGGGGGTATCAGTTTTAGCCTTTCCAGCAAACTAGGGATTTAAAGCCTAGAATATCAATATTGCCTTTTGATTTAGGAGTGAACCATGACCCAATTAGCCACCCAAGATATTGCACAAGATTTAGCCGAGCCACCTACCCCATTGGTGTTCACGGATAGCGCTGCTGCAAAAGTAGCCGACTTGATTGCGGAAGAAGGTAATCCAGAGCTTAAGCTTCGTGTATTTGTACAAGGCGGTGGTTGCTCAGGATTTCAGTATGGTTTTACATTTGATGATGCTGTGAATGAAGATGACACGCTCTTTGAAAAGAACGGTGTTACTTTGTTAGTAGATTCAATGAGCTTCCAATATTTAGTTGGCGCTGAGATTGACTATAAAGAAGATATTAACGGCTCACAGTTTGTGATTAAAAATCCGAACGCTACAACAACTTGTGGTTGCGGATCTTCTTTCTCTGCTTAAAGAAAAAAAGAATTTAATTACTTACTTAATAAAGTTAGGCAGGATAGCAAGCGCCTAGAATTCTAGGACCCTTCGCTCCCGTAACGGCTGGCAAATTTGCTGGCCGTTTTTCTTTATGGGCCCATGCAAGCCATGCAAAGGCTAAGCCTTCAACGAGTTGTGGGTCAATTCCAGCGGAGTCACTGGTAACTACTTCCAAATTTTGCGTAAAGAAATTTACTGACTTTACTTTTAATAAATTCATCAAGGCATTATTGCTCGCACCACCACCGCAGACAATGAGCTTCTGGGTTTGCGGGGCATGATGCACTAAAGACTCTAAGGCGGTATGGGCCGTTAAGTGCAAGAGTGTGGCTTGCACATCTTCGGCATTTATATTCTCAGAACTGATTTTTTCTTGCAACCAAGCAAGATTAAAGTCATCTCTACCCGTACTCTTTGGTGGAGCTTTTGAAAAGAAAGCATCAGCTAATAGTTTTTCAAGTAATGCTTCGTTTACTTTGCCTTGCAAAGCCCATTTGCCATTCTCATCAAAAGCATTGCCTTGATGCTCATATATCCAGGTATCCATCAACATATTGCCGGGGCCGGTATCGAAGCCTGTGACTTCACCATTCCTGGGAAGCAATGTGAGATTGGCAATGCCACCAATATTGAGAATGGCTAAATTTTTATCTTCTACAAATTGTTGCGCATGAAATGCTGGGACCAAAGGTGCCCCATGTCCACCAGCAGCTAGGTCACGACTTCGAAAATCAGCGATCACATCAATGCCCGTTTTTTCTGCCAAGAGGGCGGGATTGAGAGTTTGATGGGTGTATGCCATATCACCTAGTTGGGGTTGGTGGCGAATCGTCTGACCGTGCGCACCGATGGCAGAGATGTCAGAGGGTTGAAGTCCGGCTTTCTTAAGCAGCTGAACCACAGCATCCGCATAAGCTAGCGCTAAGGCATTTCCAGCCTGCTTTTCCCGGTGGAGCTCATTAGGACCGGGGCTTTGGAGTTCAAACAGGGCTTTGCGTAGCGCAGGGCTAAAGGGGGTGCTCACAGCATCTAAAGCGCTGGTTTCCCCATTGGGTCCAATCTTGGCCAACACGGCATCGATCCCATCTAGGCTGGTACCAGACATTAAGCCGATGTAGAGGGAATGGGGTTTGTTCATGCGGTTCTCAGGAATGCGACAATTATGCTTTAGCAATTTAACTACTAATTTAACTGAATCAGTAACCCGAATCAGCATGACGGCCAAACCAGAACAAAAATATCCTTTGACCCCCGAAGTCTTTGCAGCGCTTGAAGTCACTAAACGCGGCTGTGATGAGTTATTGGTAGAGGCCGATTGGGTGCAGAAGTTGGCTCGTAGCCAGGCTACTAAGACTCCACTCAGAATTAAATTAGGCTTAGATCCAACTGCGCCTGACATTCATTTGGGCCACACCGTTGTTTTGAACAAATTGCGCCAGCTACAAGATTTAGGTCATACCGTTATTTTCTTGATTGGTGACTTCACCAGCATGATTGGTGATCCATCGGGACGCAATGCTACTCGTCCACCATTGACTGCTGAAGAAATCGCTGTCAATGCTGAAACTTACTATCGTCAAGCGAGTATGGTGCTCGATCCATCTAAAACCGAAGTACGCTACAACAGTGAGTGGTGCGATCCCTTAGGCGCGCGCGGCATGATTCAGTTGGCTGCTAAACATACTGTTGCCAGAATGTTAGAGCGTGATGACTTTACTAAGCGTTATCGCAATGGTGTGCCAATCTCCATTCATGAGTTTTTATATCCACTCATGCAGGGCTATGACTCTGTTGCACTGAAGAGTGATTTAGAGTTGGGCGGTACAGATCAAAAATTTAATCTGCTGGTTGGCCGTGAACTCCAGCGGGAGTATGGTCAAGAGCCGCAATGTATTTTGACGATGCCACTCTTAGTTGGTCTTGATGGTGTTGAGAAGATGAGTAAGTCCAAAGGTAATTACATTGGCATCAGTGAGCCTGCCGGCGATATGTTTGGCAAGCTTCTCAGCATTTCAGACGATTTGATGTGGGATTACTTCACCTTGTTGTCATTCCGCCCAATGGCTGAAATCGATCTCATGAAACAAGAAGTAGCTGCTGGCCGCAATCCAAAAGATTGCAAAGTGCTGCTCGCCCAAGAGATCGTGGCACGCTTCCATTCCCAGGCAGCAGCAGAAAAAGCATTAGAAGACTTTAATCACCGCGCTAAGGGTGGTGTGCCTGACGACATTCCAGAGGTAACGCTTTCTGGAGCGCCAATGCAAATCGCTAATCTTCTCAAGGCTGCTGGATTGACGCCATCAACCTCAGAAGCCAATCGCAATATCGAGCAAAACGGTGTGAAGATTGATGGCACAACAATCGCTGACAAACAATTAAAAATTGAAGCTGGTACTTACGTAGTTCAGGTAGGAAAACGTAAGTTTGCGAAAGTGATGCTGTCTTAATTAATAATGGATATGAGCAATCAAAAAAGTATTGAAATAGAGGCAGAAGAGCTCGAGCGACTTTCAGTTAAGTTGATTCAAGACAAAAACTGGGGCGCTCTAGAAAAGATGCTTGCTCCAGGCTGTCAGTTTGTTAGCTCTCAAGGCGCATGCGATAAAGAAAGTGCCATGCGTCTCATGAAAGAGATGCATCTTGGTCCCGTGAAGTTTAAGGACTTTAAGGTCACTGAGGCGCAAGATAATTTAATAGTGAGCTTTTGGATTGCTGCGCTGGAATATCGGGATGGTAAAGAGCTCTCACCAGAATATTCTCCGCGTCTAAGCGTTTGGAAAAAGACAGAAGGGCAGTGGCTATGTATTGCCTACGCCGATTTGATTACTAGTAAATGACAAGAGTTTGGCAGTACTTGAAATTTAATAAACGCTATAAAACGTGATTCAAGGAGCTTTGAATATGACTCATTTTTTGCGTGTCTTTGCGAGGCTTCTTCTCTTATTACCAATCTTTTTGTTGATTTCTTGTGGCGGATCCTCGAGTTCTGTTAGTGAACCAAGCTCTGCTGGATTATCAAGTGCTAATTGCACGCTAACTAGCTCTCCATTCCCTGTTACTTCGGCTACTATCTCAGATGCTCCTAGCCAAATAGATGCTTTTTATACTGCTATTTACTTGGAGGCTAGCAAGGCTGCAGCCGAGGCAAATAGGGCTGCTCAGGCATCTAATTCAAATGTCGCCATAGTGCGTAACCCATTAGCGGTTAGCCCATTGCAAGCCACGAATGGTGACAACCCCTACTATGTCGCTGCTGTAAGTGCGTACGTTTGGGGCTTGCCGGCTGAGCAGTTTTGGGAAAAGCAGGGTTATTACTTTACCCAAAGTAGCCCTTCTATTCCTGTGAATAGTCTGTATTTAGTTAATAGCATTAATACAGGCACATCGATTGTGTCGCCGAATACATCAGTTCTTTATGCCAATGGATTTATTGATTTGAGCGTGAATCCGTATTTAGTAACCTATCCTCAATCATCGACTTATAACGTACTGCAGATTATGGATGCCTATACGAATGTGCAAGGTAGCGTAGGTAGTCGAGTAAACACTTGTGGATCTGTGGTGCTGTATTACGCAAATGCCTCTTATGCATCAGCAGTTCGTGCGGCGTACCCTAATAATTCTATTGCGATTTATACACCCCAAGCCTGGTTATTAGGGCGGGTAGCAGTAGATGCGTATGCTGTTCCTACCGAGAGTGGAACCTCTCAAACCTTATATCAATCACTTTATGGCGCTGCTAATAGTGCGTTAGCGCTATGGAAATCACAAAATGTTTTAAGTCAGTATAGTTTGAGCGCCCTTACAAGCTATACCAATACAAACGGCGGCTCAGTTCAACAAAGTAGCGCCCCGTCCACAGAAAAAAATGCTAGCTCAGCTACACAGTTCTTTACTAATCTAGCCGCTGCAGTAGGCCATAACCAATTGTTGGTGAACTATGCAGGCGTACAAAATGGCACCCTAAAAATGACATCAAGCATATTCGATCAAAGTGCAATGTTTAGTAATTTCTCAATAATCGGATTGACTAGCAGAGGTTTTGATACAAGTAGTTTAACGACGGCCCAAAAAGATAAAATCTCTACTGCCTATGCAGATGTTGCTGCTGCTATTACCTTAATTGCTAATAACCCCACTCAAAATCCTGATACAAATTGGGTAATTAACAATACTTTAGGGCAATACAGTCCAGCATATGGAGGATGGATCACTGCTGCAGCTGTCGCGCAAGTGGGTTTAGGGGCTAATTTGGCTGCTGATGGCGCATATCCGCAAATAACAAAAGATAGCGGAGGTCAAGCGCTGGCAGGCACTTCCAACAACAGTTATTCACTCAATTTTTCTAGCACTGGAATTCCCCCGATTACAGAGAATAATGGCTTTTGGTCGGTAACTATTTATGACGAGTATGATAATTTATATAGTTCTAGTACCAATAGCTATTACTACACTAGTCAAGTCGGTGGTGTGTACGCACTAGGATCTATTCAGCTGTCTTCTGCTGGTGTTACGCCCACCTTGTATTTCCAAAATAGCGCCCCAACTGATAGCACCCTATTACCATATTGGATTCCAGTCCCTGCAGCTAATTTTAAAGTTTTGATGCGTTTATATAATCCTGTCGCTGCTAATACTAGTGGGGTGAGTACGATTCTCAATCCTTATAACGGCACAATTAGCGCAAGCTCACCTCAGTGGATTCCTCCGCCTGTAGTTAAGAATTAACTTGTGAAGTGGAAATCTAAATTACAAGTCTAGGCTGGTATTGCCACTCGGTGGCGTTAAACCAAAGTGCTCATAAGCCTGGCGCGTAGCCACTCTTCCCCTAGAAGTTCTTTGTAAGTAGCCTTGTTGAATGAGGTAGGGCTCAAGAACATCCTCAATCGTGTCACGTTCTTCGCCAATCGCTGCAGCTAGGTTATCAATACCGACGGGGCCGCCATCAAACTTGTGCAGGATGGCTTCTAAGAGTTTTCTATCCATCACATCAAAACCGCTTGGATCCACATCTAGCATCTTCAGCGCAGCATCCGCCATGGCTTTGGTAATCGTTCCTGTACCTTTTACTTCTGCGTAATCGCGTACTCTTCTGAGCAAGCGATTGGCAATACGTGGAGTACCACGTGCACGCTTAGCAATTTCTACGGAACCCTCTGGATCTATATCAGCTTTGAGCAAACTGGCTGAGCGATTAATAATTTTGGTGAGCTCTTCTGTGGTGTAGAACTCGAGTCTGGCCACAATACCAAAGCGATCACGCAGTGGATTGGTGAGCATGCCGGCACGGGTAGTTGCGCCAATCAGTGTGAAAGGCTTGAGATCAATCTTCACACTACGTGCAGCAGGACCCTCACCGATCATGATGTCGAGGCTGTAGTCTTCAAGTGCTGGGTAGAGAATTTCTTCAACTACTGGAGATAGACGATGAATCTCATCAATAAAGAGCACATCGTTTTCTTCTAAGTTGGTGAGTAAAGCTGCGAGATCGCCTGGTCTATCTAGAACGGGACCACTTGTTTGGCGAAGGTTTACACCAAGTTCTCTGGCAATAATATGGGCAAGCGTTGTTTTACCAAGTCCAGGAGGGCCGAATAAGAGAACGTGATCTAAGGCTTCTTTTCTTGCTCTAGTGGCGCTAATAAAAATCTCTAATTGCGCTCTAGCTTTAGTTTGGCCAACATACTCATCGAGTTGTTTGGGACGAAGCGCTCTTTCAAAGACGGCTTCTGCATTGCCAGCTGCTCCGCTCACAATACGGTCATTACCTTCTGGTAAATCATCGGGAATAGAGTTCAGGTCGTCTGTATGAATTGCCATGCTGCAAGTGTAGTGGTGTTTGCCTACTAGGGCTTAGATAGATACTTCAGGCCCACCCGAATACCATCTGAAACACTGGTATCGGGCGGAATTTGTTTGAGTGCCAAAAGCGCTTCTTTTTCTGAATAGCCCAGCGCCAGAAGTGCTTGTAATACTTCGCTACTCGCTTCAATGGCTTGAGGTTTATCACCTGTAATGCCTAGATCTGGAGCCAGCTTACCTTTGAGTTCTAAGCAAAGACGCTCAGCAGTTTTTTTGCCGATGCCAGGAACTTGAGTAAGGCGCCCAGCCTCTTGAAGCGCGATTGCTTGAGCTAGTTCATTGACGCTCATACCCGAGAGGACTGCTAGTGCTGTGCGGGAGCCAACGCCACTAATCTTAATGAGTTGTCTAAATGCTTCACGCTCAGTCTCAGTTGCAAAGCCAAAAAGTTGCTGAGCATCTTCACGAACTTGGAAGTGTGTCAGCAGGGTAATTTTTTGACCTGCTTGAGGCAGTTGATACAAAGTGCTCATCGGTACATCAACTTCATAACCAATGCCTTGACAATCCACCAGGAGTCGTGGGGGATGAACTGAAACGAGAATGCCTTGTATGCGACCAATCATGTAGAGATCTTAACCTGTGACGTGTATTTTTACTTATTGCGTTTCTTGGGAGGTAATGCTTTGGTGGCTGCAGTAATTGCTTTTGGTATTTGTGCGTGATGGGCAGCGCAGATAGCGACACCTAATGCATCGGAAGCATCTGTACCTGGGGCGCGATTCAGCCTGAGAAGACGCTTCACCATTTCTTGTACCTGTGGCTTAGCTGCTCTACCAGTGCCAACAATGGCTTGCTTAACCCGCAGTGCACTGTACTCAGCTACAGGGAGCTGCTCAGAGACAAGGGCTGCAATGACTGCACCTCTAGCCTGACCCAGCATTAGTGTGGAACGTGGGTTGACGTTTAAGAAGACTTCTTCAATTGCAGCAGATTCTGGGTGGTAGGTCTCAAGAACTTCTTTCAAGCCGGCGTAGAGAGTACCCAAACGCTCAGGTAAGCCTTTGGCTGGATCGCCACTCTCAATCGTCCCAGAAGCTACGTAGGTCAGCTTTTGGCCATTGACATCGATGATTCCAAAGCCTGTTGTCCGTAAACCTGGGTCGATTCCTATCCAGCGCATGGGAGATTTTTTCTGAGTCTTCTTTTTAGATTATTTAGTGACGGAAGTGACGTGTGCCAGTAAAGATCATGGCAATACCATGTTCATTGGCTGCTGCAATGATTTCATCATCACGCATGCTGCCACCTGGCTGAATTGCACAGCTTGCACCACCATTAACGACTACATCTAAGCCATCACGGAATGGGAAGAAGGCATCACTGGCTACTGCAGAGCCTTTGAGGCTTAAGCCAGCATTCTCTGCTTTGATGCTCGCCATACGTGCAGAATCTACACGGCTCATTTGGCCTGCGCCAATACCGAGAGTCATGCCATTGGCGCAATACACAATCGCATTGGATTTAACAAACTTAGCAACGCGCCAGGCAAACATCATGTCATGCATTTCGCTTGGGGTTGGTAAACGCTTGCTGACAACACGCATTTCATTTTCGAGAACATTCTTAGCATCGGGAGATTGCACTAGCAAACCACCACCAACGCGTTTGAAATCAAAACTATTAAATGCAGTACCCAATGGAATCTCTAAAAGGCGCACATTTTGTTTGCTAGCAAAAATCGCTTTGGCTTCGGTGCTAAAGCTAGGGGCAATTAATACCTCAACAAACTGCTTAGAGACAGCTTCAGCAGCCGCTGCATCGCATGGTACGTTAAAGGCGATGATGCCGCCAAAGGCAGAGCTTGGATCGGTCTTAAATGCTTTTTGATAAGCCTCAAGCGCAGTAGAGCCTACAGCAACACCGCAAGGATTGGCGTGCTTAATAATGACGCAGGCAGCCGCGCCACCAGCATTACCAGAAAAGCTTTTGACACATTCCCACGCAGAATCTGCATCGGCAATATTGTTATAAGAAAGCTCTTTGCCTTGTAGTTGTTTGTAGTTCGCTAACGCGCCATCCACAGGGTAGATGTCTTTATAGAACGCTGCAGATTGATGTGGGTTTTCGCCATAACGCATTTCTTGTACTTTTTCAAAGGCAAGGTGCAGAGTTTCTGGATAAGCGGAGCGTGCTTTGTGATCTAAGTCATCGCCTAATGCAGAAAGGTAGTTTGCAATGGCGCCATCATACTGAGCGGTATGAGCAAATACTTTCTTAGCCAAACCTAAATTTGTTTTATAAGAAACAGTGTTGTTGTTGGCCTTCATCTCCGCTAGAACTGGTGCGTAATCTTCAGGTGAAATCAACACAGTCACATCTTGATGATTTTTAGCTGCTGCACGTAACATCGCAGGTCCACCAATATCAATATTTTCAACTGCATCTTCAAAGGAGCAGCTTTGCTGAGCAACCGTCTCGTTGAATGGATAAAGGTTGATTACCAACATATCAATCGTGTCGATGCCATGCTCTTTTAAGGCTGCCATGTGCTCTGGAAAGTCCCTACGAGCCAATAAGCCACCATGCACCATCGGGTGAAGTGTTTTGACGCGCCCATCCAGCATCTCCGGAAATTTCGTTAAAGAAGAAACTTCAACAACCGGAAGATTGTTTTCAGCCAAGAGCTTTGCCGTTCCACCAGTAGATATCAGCTTAATACCCTGATCATGGAGGGCTTTAGCAAAAGGCACGATGCCATTTTTATCGGAGACGGAGAGGAGGGCTGTACGGATCATGGTTTTCGGAGGATTTAATTAAAAAATGGCTTTTTTATTTTTGTGATGTGTAGGTTTACTTCAGAAGTTGATGCTCAACTAACTTCTTATGTAGGGTATTGCGATTGATACCCAAATACTGGGCCGCTAATGATTGGTTTTGTTTTGCATGTTGCATCACCAGCTCTAGCATGGGCTTTTCCACAACAGCTAACACCATTTGATAGATATCAGTCGGTGCCGTTCCTTTGAGGTCATTCAGGTAGCCCTGCAATTGGGTTTCAATACATTCGGTAATGGGGTGCTTATTAGTCATAACAATCTATCGATACAAAAATAGGAAAAATAAAAACAGTAATAAAAATAAAAAACTTTATACAGCGATAACTACGCCGCTTCCAAAAACAATAAGCGATCAGAGTGGAATTTCATCTCATCAAAATAATCATTGACCATTTGCAACTGAGTTTTGCAATCATCGGCCGTATTCATACGTTGACGGAAAGCGTGTGAATCACGCAAACCTTTACAGTACCAGCCAATATGCTTACGGGCCGTACGTAGACCAATATGTTCACCATAGAACTCATAGTGATCTAGAAGATGGACATTCATAATGGATTGGATTTCATTAATCTCGGGAGTTGGCAGCTTGCCACCAGTTTCAAGATAGTGATTAATTTCACGGAAGATCCAAGGGCGACCCTGGGCTGCACGGCCAATCATGATGGCATCGGCGCCAGTAATCTTTAATACTTGTTCTGCTTTTTCTGGGCTAGTGATATCCCCGTTTGCAACTACCGGAATGACTACACTGTTTTTAACGGCGGTAATGGTTTCATACTCAGCTTCACCGTGATACAGGTCTGCTCTTGTGCGACCATGAACGGTCAGCATAGAGATCCCAGATTTTTCTGCAAGACGCGCAATCTCAATCGCATTTTTGTGTTCACGGTCCCAGCCTGTACGAATTTTTAACGTAACCGGTACTGCATCAGGACCTACGCCAACAGCATTTACAACGGCTTCTAGAATTTGCTGTACTAAAGGCTCATCACGCAACAATGCAGAACCTGCTGCAACATTACATACTTTCTTTGCAGGACAACCCATATTGATATCGATAATCTGGGCACCATGATCCACATTTATTTTTGCTGCCGCTGCCATCATCGCTGGATCGGCGCCTGCAATTTGTACTGCAATGGGCTTGAATTCACCAACGTGATTGGCGCGACGTTGCGTCTTTTCACTTTTCCAAAGAAGGGCATTGGAAGCCACCATTTCAGAAACGGCATAACCGGCACCTAATTTTTTGCAAAGTTGCCTAAATGGACGATCTGTTACCCCAGCCATTGGGGCTACAAATAACTTATTTGCGAGAAGGTGGGGACCGATGTTCATCTAAAAGGGCTTAGGCGGAAAGCATGACACTTTAGCACAGTCAGCCCCTTATCTGCCTATTTTTTAGGCAGAGTAATGGATAAATGCGTGTTTCAGAGCAAACGGAGAAGACTTGAGTTTTGGAGGCTATTTAAGCCCCTTAGCGCCTACCAAACATCATCTGGCGAGCTAAGGCTGTTTTGACTGGTGGAAGCCATTGCAAGGCTGATAAAGCGAATCCACGAGCCGCTACAACTGGTACTAGATTGGATGTAAATACTCTGGCCATAAAGTCTGTCAGTCCAATAGTGGTCGTTCTATCAACTTTACGACTTTGGGCATAACCCTCGAGTGCATTTTGGATTTCGCTTGGAGATGGTTCGGATCCAGAAAATACGCCAACCAATTTTTCTGCCAGCAAAAAGGCATCCCTTAGACCTAAGTTCAGACCTTGTCCTGCCACTGGGTGCAAAGTTTGGGCAGCATTGCCAATCCAAACTTCATTCTCATTGGTAATTTCCTTGCGATAGTTCAAACCAAGCTCGTATAAACGGCGGTCTTGAATTTTCAGAAAGCGTCCAATGCGTGTGCCAAATTCTTTTTGTAGTTCATTTAAAAAATCTGTATCACTCAGTTGCAGGCGATCTTGAGAGGAATCAGGTGAGCCACACCAAACGAGATTCAAAATATTGTGACCATAGTGACTTGGTAATACAGCTAATGGACCTTCAGCAGTAAATCGTTCCCAAGCTTGGTAGGGCACTGCATTTTCTACCTCAACCAAGCCTACTAGAGCAGATTGTCCATAGTCACGACCAGTCTCTACCCAATCTTGAGTCTTGAATAAACCACCCTCAGCATGCACGATACATTTAGCCTGAATACTATTTTCTTCGGCATCTTTATTAAGATGTTGCCATATGAAGTTAGGGCTTTTTGCCTGTATCACTCTTAAAGCATGGCGAAGCGTCATGTGAATATCCCGATAGCGGATGATATGACCTAAGGCTTCTTGCTTAAGCTCTTCACGTGTCATGAGAGCACGTCCAAACCTTCCTGCTTGCGATACATGTACACAATGAATTTGGGCAGACTCTTTTGGCCAAGCATGAATCGTATCGAGTAATAGTTTGCTGCCATGAGAGAGGGCAATACCCCGACTATCAGCGTTCACTAAATCATCATCATTTACTGGATTGCGATCGAGAAGCATGATTTTTGCATCTGGAAATTTTTGCAAAGTCCAGGCGGCGCAAGCAAGCCCAACCGGACCGCCTCCTTGAATCAAGATATCGCAACTAGATGTACTCATGATTTGAAAGTAGCCTTAAACATTCTTCATGAGCGCTTCAATCTCATCTGCTTTGACAGGTACGCCACGAGAGATCAACTCACATCCAGCATCATTCAGAACGGCATCATCTTCAATGCGAATGCCGATATTCCAAAACTTCTCCTCAACATCATCCGCAGGCCGGATATAAAGGCCTGGCTCTATTGTTATCACCATACCGCTCTTAAGAATGCGCCAAGGCTTTTCTTCTTTGCTTGAATTTGAGGTTGTTTCGCGATAAGACCCAACATCATGCACATCCATTCCCAACCAGTGTGAGGTGCGGTGCATATAGAAGCGGCGATAGGCGCCGGTTTCAATGGCGTTATCTAGAGAACCCACTTCGGAGAGCTTGAGTAGTTTTTCATCTAATAAGCCTTGGGTAAGCACCTTAAGTGCTGCCTCATGAGGCTGCATAAAAGTATTGCCAGGCTTAGTCATGCTAATTGCTGCCTCTTGTGCTGCCCAGGTGATGTCATAGAGCGCGCGCTGAGGCCCAGTAAACTTTCCATTGACTGGAAAAGTTCGCGTGATATCAGATGCGTATCCATCCAGTTCGCAACCAGCATCAATAAGACAAAGTTCACCACTGCGTAATTCTGTATCACCTGCCCGATAGTGCAGGATGCAAGAATTGGCACCGCCAGCAACAATGCTGTTGTAAGCAACGCTTTGTGCGCCGCTATTGCGGAATTCATGAAGCAATTCTGCTTCTAGTTGATATTCACGCATACCAGGCTTGCAGACTTGCATGGCACGAATATGGGCGCGAGCAGAAATAGCAGCAGCGCGCCGCATGGTATCAATTTCATGTTCATCTTTGAACAAACGCATCTCATGAATGAGGGCATCAACATCATGAAGCTCTGATGGTGGGTTTACTCCAGAGCGTGCTTGTCCCCGGACTTGCTTCATCCAATGACGTAAGCGTCTATCAGCTTCAGCACTTTCTGCAAGGCGGGTATACACCGCATCTTCATCAGCCAATAAATCATTCAGTTTTTGGTCTAATGTTTGATTGCTGTGAGCAAACTCAACACCCAAAGCTTCAGGCGCAGCCTCAGGACCCAGGCGAATGCCATCCCAAATTTCTCGTTCAGGATCTTTTGGTCTGCAAAATAAATGAGATTCAAGTCGGTAGTTTTTATCACCTGAAACCTTCATGACCAGCGTAGCACCCGGCTCTTCAAAACCTGTCAGATAGTAAAAGTCACTGTCATGACGGTAAGGAAATTCACTATCACGGTTACGAGCTACTTCAAGTGCGGTAGAGATGACAGCAGTGCCTCCGCCTGTCTTGGCAAATATTTGTTTTGCTAATGCATTTCTGCGAAGTTGATAAATATTCGTTTTATTCATATGCTGCATTGAGCTCTTGTAAGCGTTGTGGTGTGCCTACATCGTGCCACGGACCGAGATATTTTTCACCGGACACTTTATTTTGCTCCATTGCGGCTTTGAGTAAAGGCGCGAGCTTAGCTGGGACTCCAAATTCCAGGTCTTGGAAGAGGTCTTTGTGATAAATCCCAATTCCGGAAAAGGTCAGTTTTTCGGCGCCAACGGATTCGAAGCCCTGGACAGTCGAGTTTTGGAGATAAAAATCACCCTCAGGATGTTGTATCGGGTTGGGAACCATTAATAGGTGCGCCAAGGGTTTGCTGGGGTTCAGCCGCATTTTGGGGATGATTTCCAAAATCTTGGCAATAGGTAGATTCGGAGTGAAAACATCGCCATTAATCACTAAAAAGTAGTCTTCAGGAGCAATGATAGGTAGAGCCTTGCAGATTCCACCAGCTGTTTCTAGCGCGTTAGCTTCAGAGGAGTATTGGATGTGGAGGCCAAATTGCTTTCCATTACCTAAGGCCATCTCAATCTTTTCGCCTAACCAGGCATGATTAATCACCACATCCTGAATTTTTGCTTTTGCCAGTGCTTCTAAATGCCATTCTAGTAAGGACTTGTTCTGAATGCGAAGCAATGGCTTAGGTACATCGTCTGTGAGGGGGCGCATGCGTTCGCCGCGTCCAGCAGCTAGTAAAAAACAAGGTATGCGATTGAGTTGACTCATGGCGGATGAATTGCGCTTATTTTGTCCGGGTAGATTCCAGAATGCGAGCCAATGGCTTTAATTCAATATAACGGTTTGCTGTGGCTATCGCATATTCTAAAACGAGGGGAATATCTTTGAGATAGCCATCCTTACCATCACGGTGAAAGAGTCTTGCAAAAATACCTAGTACCTTCAGGTGACGTTGTAAGCCCATCCATTCAAAGTCACGATAGAACTGTCCAAAATCATCTGGCATTGGTAATCCTGCCTTGCGGCCTGCTTCCCAAAACTTAATCACCCAGTCAATCACACGTTCTTCTGGCCATGCAATATAAGCATCGCGCCACAATGAAGCAGCATCATAAGTAATGGGTCCGTATACCGCATCCTGAAAATCAATCACACCAGGGTTATTGATTTCGGTCACCATTAAGTTGCGAGAATGGTAATCGCGATGCACATACACTTTTGCCTGCGCTAAATTATTTTCAATAATGAGCTTGAATGAATTTTCTAACTGCGCTGCTTGTTGTTGATTGAGTTCAATCTTGAGATGCTTTTTTAAATACCACTCTGGTAATAAATCCAACTCTCTTTGTAATAGTGCTTCATCGTAGTTTGGCAAGACATCTGGCTTGCTTGCCAATTGCATGAGAACCATTGCATGAGTAGCATCTTTGTAGAGGTGATCTGCAGATTCATTATTGAGTTCGGCGAGATAGGTTTTAGTGCCTAAATCATTTAATAGTAAGAAGCCTTCGGCAAGGTTTTGCTCGAGGATTTTGGGTACATTTAAACCTGCTTTTGAGAACAGTAAATCGACTTTAATAAAGGCGTCCAAAGGTTCATGTTGTGGCGGAGCGTCCATCACGATCAAAGTCCCAAAATTGGGGTTTTTAGACGCAATTCGGAAATAGCGCCGAAAGCTGGCATCAGCCGAGGCTGGCATTAAAGAGTCGAGATCTAATTGCCAGCTAGCTTCTAGGGCTTTTAGCCAGTTACACAGGGTGTTTAAGCGTGGGTCAGTCATGGTCGATTCGTATAATAAGGCGGGTCTGGATCTATGAGTCATTATCGCCGTCGCGCCGGCCTTTGCGCCCCTCTTTTTTTGCATGTAACCCTGCGCGTAACGTTGGGGGTCGCATTGCTTCAATTTGCCCTCCTAGGACATGCACAAGCGCCTGCTCCTTTGCCCGCAAATGCACAGTCAAATGCCAATACCGTTTTATTGCCAGATCGTGGCAATGTCACTGTTTTAAAGCTAGACGATCAATTGCGTGTTGGTACGCCGATAGACGATAGCAGAGCACTGACTTTTACCTCAAGTGATTCTATTGATGGTGTAGTTGATCGTAAGATGAATCTTAAAGGTCGTGCACAAATGCGTCGTAATGGCGGTGTTATTAAAGCAGATGAAATTATTTATGACCCTGATACAGACATTGCTGATCTTGTTGGCAATGTGGAGTTAACCAAGGGTAATACGACTTTTAAAGGCCCAAGCGCCAAATTTAAAGTAGATGCCCGGGAAGGTGAGATGGCAACACCTGCGTATGAGTTGCGCGATTCTCGTGGAAGTGGCACAGCAAAAAAACTAACCATAGAAAATACTGATATTTTTGTATTTGATAAAGCTACTTACACAACGTGTACGCCACAAAATATGGATTGGTATTTTTCAGCTAGCACTTTGGAAATTGATAACGAGCAAAAAGAGATGGTTGGCACCCATGGGGTAATGCGTTTCTTTGATGTACCTATCGCATACGTTCCTTACTTCACTGCCCCTACTTCTAATCAGCGTCGTTCGGGTATTTTGGCTCCCGTAGCTGGATATAACTCTAATAACGGTTTTGATATGACGCAGCCTTATTACGTCAATATCGCACCTAATAGAGATTTGTTAATACTTCCTCGGTTTATGAGTGAACGTGGCTTACAAGTGGGTGCTAACTACCGTTTTCTAGACAGCAAGTACAGCGGTACTTTAGGTGGCGATTACCTTGCGCATGACAATAAAACGGGAACTGATCGCTGGCGTTATGACTGGCAACAGCGTCAGGTATTTAGCGGCGGTGTAGGCCCCGGAGGCATTCCTATGCCGGGTTCATGGTCAGGCTATGCAAATATGTCTCGTGTATCAGATAACTTATACCCTACCGATTTCTCGCAGAGTTTTGCGGGGGCTATTACTAGCCAATTTCGCCAAGAGGTTGGTACTACCAAAGGTTTAACAGGAAGTTTGAGTAATTGGGCGGTATCAGCTAGAGCCTTAACGTTCCAAACCTTACAGCCAGACCCTACTTCCACAGTGCAAGCTCCATATAACGTGATGCCGAACGTTACTGCTACCTATAACAATCGCCTTACTCCAGCAGTAGCAGACACTAGCGGTAAGTATGTAACTCTACCAACTGGTCCAGCGACTACCT
Source organism: Polynucleobacter meluiroseus (assembly GCA_943372325.1). GTDB lineage: Bacteria > Pseudomonadota > Gammaproteobacteria > Burkholderiales > Burkholderiaceae > Polynucleobacter > Polynucleobacter meluiroseus_I. The sequence goes on from CALRYF010000001.1 coordinate 259,543, forward strand.
TTTCAGCTGATTACACAAGATTTGCATACAACATTGCTGGAAATTTGGCTGCAAGCGCGCCTGGCGTCTACAGCCAAGCTGATAGAACAGTGGTGAAGGGCGCAATGGCTCTACCACAAGTGACGCCTGGTTATTACATCACTCCAAAGATAAGCTTTCAGTCGAATACTTATAACGCTACACCTTTTGTGGCTGGCGGAGCACCAATCGCACAAGGCTTTACGATTCCGACCTTTAGTTTGGATTCTGGTCTGGCTTTTGAACGAGATGCTGCTGAGCTAAAGGGCTTCTATGGTAGGGACATGTTATTGACTATGGAGCCTCGTGCTTTTTATGTTTTCACCCCTTATCAGAATCAATCACAAACCCCTTTGTTTGATACAGCTGATGCAGGTTTTGGTGTGTCACAAATCTTTAGTGAAAATACTTTTATTGGTAATGATCGTATTGCAGATAACAATGCCGCTACGCTGGGTTTAACTAGTCGCATGATTGAGGCCAATACTGGCGCTGAGCGAGCTAGCGTAACCGTTGCCCAAAAGCAGCAGTTCACAGGCCAAAAGGTTGGTCTCAATGGAACAATTGTTAATCCCACTACTTATTCTGATACTTTGGGTTCAGGTTCCGTTCGCTTACTTGGTAATTTCAGCGCGGATGTATTCGGCCAGTACAACACTCAACTCAATCGCTTTGTGCAAACTACTGTTGGCGGTAGCTGGCGACCTACTCAAGGCCGAAGTTTAAATTTCGGCTATCGCAATGTTTGGTCACCACCCGTACAGGCCTCTGTGCAAAATAATCAGGCTTATGTGCCCTCATCTACTACTACAGATCAATACAATATTTCTGGGCAATGGCCTATTACGAAAGAGGTTTCTGTTTTGGGACGCTGGGGCTATGATGCATTGAGTACTAAGACCTTGAATAGTCTAGTAGCTTTGGAATGGAGCAGAGACTGTTGGACTTTCCGCGGCGCCTATTCACAAGTCTTGAATACCTCGCAAATAACCACTACCCAGGTGCTCTTTCAGATCGAATTTAGGGGTTTTGGTAGCGCCGGTAGCAATCCAGTTGATATCATGAGGCTTAATGTTCCTGGATATATGCCTACTTCTAAGCCCATACCACCTTCAATATACGAGAACTATCAATAATGCTTTGTATGAATCGCTTTAAACAAATCAGTATTCAAGCCATATTTCTTGGCCTTGGGTTATTTGCAAGCGCCTCATATGCTCAAGATGCAGCCAAGCCTAATGCTGCTGCAGAAAATAAAATTCGCAACATTGATGGTGTAGCTGCAGTTGTAAATACCGGTTTTGTGACACGCAAAGAAATCGATGACCGAATTGCCGCACTCAAAAAGCAAGGCGTAAAGTTACCTGAAGACGGAACAGCTCGTAAAGTCATTCTCGACCGAATTATTCTAGAAAAAATTCAACTACAAAATGCGGATCAAGAGGGTATAAAGGTTTCCAGTAAAGAGTTAGATAAGATTATTGGCGATATTGCTACCAAGAATAAGCTGAGTTATGCAGAATTTAAGGCCAAGATAATTGCCTCTGGAAGTACTTTTGAGCGATACAAAGAAATGTTGCGTGACGACATTATTGTTTCTCGGTATCGGGAAAGAGAGATCGAGGGTAAGATCAAAATCTCGGATGCTGAAATTGATAACTTTATTGCCGAGAGAACACGTGCAATGACTTCGGGCGCAGCGCAAAGATCAATACCGGCCGAAAAAGGTGGGCCAGAAGAAATTGATGTGGCTCAAATATTTATCCCGGTTGAACCTGGTGCCGGAGTTGGGGCTCAGGCTGAAGCCAAAAAGAAGGCAGATGCTCTGCTGCGCGACGCACGCGGCGATGCTGATTTCTTGCAATTGGGTGCGATGGCGGCAAAAGATAATCCCAAAATTAAGTTTCAGGACCTAGGTTATCGTACTCCTGATCGTTTGCCACAATTATTTTATGATGCGATTCGTAATACTGGTAGCGGTCAAGTTGCTAATATGGTGGTAAAGAGTCCTGCTGGTTATCATGTCCTTAAGGTCTTGGATCGACGTGCTGTAATGACAAGTGCGCCATCGCAGCAGCAGGCTGTATCTACTGATACTAGTTCTACTACCCCGCAAAATATTCCCATCACCGAAACTTTATCTCGCCATATTTTATTGCGCAATCGCCCTGGATTAAGTGATCAAGATGCAGAGCGTCGTTTGCAAGGTTATCGAGATCAGGTTCGCGCCAAGACGGCAGATTTTCCAGAACTTGCAAAAAAATACTCAGAGGATGGTTCGGCACAAAATGGTGGAGAGCTTGGGTGGATGGGGCCTGGTGACCTAGTCCCCGAATTTGAGCAAGCTATGAATCGCTTGCAAATTGGTGAGATTAGTAATCCAGTCAAAACTGAATTTGGTTGGCATTTGATTCAAGTATTAGAGCGCCGAGAGGGCCAGCTTACAGTGGAGAAGCAGCGCCAATTTGCACGTGCTGCTATTCGTGAAAGAAAATTTGATCAATCCTATCAAGAATGGATGCGTGAGTTGCGTGACAATGCAACTGTAAAAATTCTGAACGTGGAAGATGCAGCCAGTAGTGACCCACGTTAATTTGGCCGTAAGCACTGGCGAACCAGCCGGTATTGGCCCAGAAGTTTCTTTAGCAGCTTCGCTTGAATTTTTGCGTGAGCATGCTGATGCTCAAATAACATTATTAGGTAATGCTCAGTTATTGGATTTGCCTAAAAATCTGAGCCCAGAACTATCCAATCGACTGCGTATCCAGTCGATTACACTTGGATCGCCAGTTATTTCAGGATCCCTCAATCCGAATAATGCTCAGTATGTTCTTAATCTATTAGATCAAGCAATTGATGGCTGTCTGCAGGGACGCTTCGATGCTATGGTGACTGCACCACTTCAGAAAAGCATGATTAACGATTCTGGGACTCTATTTACAGGACATACGGAGTATCTTGCGCAGCGTTGTCACGTTTCTCATGTGGTGATGATGCTATGTGGATCACTACCCAGTGGGTTTTTAGGGCTCAAATCCGCAAGGGATCTTCGAGTGGCTCTTGTTACAACTCATCTTCCTTTAAAAGAGGTTTCCCAAGCCCTGACCTACGACTTAGTATTGGAGACGATTCAAATCGTGAATCAGGATTTGCAGAACAAATTCGGCATCTCTAAACCCCAGATTCGAATAGCAGGTTTAAATCCCCATGCAGGAGAGTCTGGATACTTGGGTCGCGAAGAAATTGACATCATCTCACCAGCAATTAATGCGGCTCAGAAGGCGGGTATTAATGTCTCCGGCCCATATCCTGGCGATACGATGTTTGACCCTAAATCCCTTGCACAAGTGGATGCTTTTATTGCGATGTATCACGATCAAGGTTTAGCACCATTTAAATTCGTTACATTTGGTGATGGGGTGAATGTCACTCTGGGATTGCCGATTATTCGCACCTCCGTGGATCACGGAACTGCTTTGGATATTGCCGGTAAAGGAGTTGCTGACTCGGGTAGCATGTTAGAGGCTCTGCGTTTGGCTTATCAATTGGCGCTCAGTCAAAGAAAGTAACTCTGGTACATGCATCACGCGCGTAAACGATTCGGTCAGAACTTTCTACAAGATAACGGTATTATTTATTCTATTGTTGCGCTAATTAATCCTAGTCCCGATATGCATATGATTGAGATTGGGCCTGGTCTCGGCGCTTTAACACTTCCCTTACTGAGCAATCTAGATCACCTGGACCTGCTGGAGATTGATCGTGATTTAGTAGCTTTTTGGAATGAAAAAAATCTTCAAGGCCTGACTGTGATCGAGGGCGATGCTCTCAAATTTGATTTTTTGGCATGGGCACAGGATAGCTCTAAGAAGCAAGGCTTATGTAAGGTAGTCGGTAATCTACCCTACAACATCTCCTCGCCTTTGTTATTTCATTTGGTGGCTGCTGCAAGTCATATTGATGAGCAAGTATTTATGTTGCAGGCAGAGGTTGTTGAACGGATGGTGGCAAAGGCAGGGAGCTCAGATTTCAGTCGGCTTTCCGTCATGCTCCAAGCCCGTTATGACATGGAATTGGTTTTAGAGGTTCCACCAGAAGCTTTTGATCCTCAGCCTAAAGTGAACTCCGCTGTGGTGAGAATGATCCCGAGGAGAGACTTTAATCTTTCCGATGCTCAATGGCGCTCTTTGGAAAAAGTAGTTGCTGCAGCCTTTTCTCAAAGAAGAAAAATGTTGCGCACTAACTTAAGTGCTTTTGCTGATAGATTAAGCTTGACTGAGGTAGAGCTCAAAGCAAGAGCTCAGGATATTTCAGTAGATCGCTATATTGAGTGGGCTAAAGTTCTCGCCTCTTAAATCAGTGGATAAATCAGCACAAAGCGCTGATTTATTGCCTTCATATTATTTATAGGCACTAGGGTCAATGACCCGCATTTCAGCCTCAATCCAACCCTCCACTTCTTGTTGAAGTTGCTCAGCTGATTTATTCGCAGAACTAATTGCGGGGCCAATAGAAAAAATAACTGTTCCCGGTTGCTTGATGAAACTATTTTTTGGCCAGCAACGCCCTGCATTGTGCGCAATTGGGATTACCAAGGCATCGGTGGCACTCGCCAGGCGTGTGCCACCCTTGCGGTAGGGCTTAGTTGAGCCAGTAGGTGTTCGGGTCCCTTCTGGGAAGAGCATGATCCACTTACCTTCACTCAGGCGTTTACGTCCCTGGGTTGCCACCGAATAAGCAGCAGACTGCTTGTTCGATCGATTGATGTGGATCATCTTTAGCAAGGCTAAGGCCCAGCCAAAAAATGGGATCCAGAGCAATTCACGTTTAAAGACAAAGCAGAGTTGTTTTGGCAGTAATGCGATATAAGCAATAGTTTCGTAAGCCGATTGATGCTTGCTAAGAATAATCACACGTTCATTAAGTACAGCCTGCATGTTTTCAATGCCGCGGATTTCATAATGAATGCCGCATAGTGGCTTTAATAGAGCGATAACTACTTTATTCCACAGTCCAATGAAGTTGTAACGATTTTCTGGGCTTAAAAATGGAAAAGCGATCATGCATAACACTGACCAGATTGGTGTGAACACTAGTAAAAATAAAGCAAAGAGGGTGGAGCGAATCAATTTCATGATTGGTCTAGACCTTATTTTCTAAAAGTGCATTAGCAAATGCTAAGAGATCCGCATGAATTTGTGTTCCCTCTGGTAGGTCACCTTTTGCGACAGTTTTTTCGCCTTTGCCGGTGAGTACTAAATGGGGGGAGGCTCCCAAGGCCACTCCTGCTTGGAGATCGCGCAAAGAGTCTCCCACAATAGGAACCCCTGTAAGAGGGTGGGTGCTATCTGTTTTCTTATAGCGTAATGCAATTTCTTTCATCATCCCAGGCGCAGGTTTGCGGCAGTCACATTGGTGCACATCCTGATGCGGGCAAAAAAAGATGCTATCAATACGACCACCCAGAGGTTTGAGTAAGACATCCATTTTGCTATGCATGGCATGCAAATCATTAATGGTGTAGTAGCCCCTTGAAAGACCGGACTGATTAGTGGCAATGGCAATTTGGTAGCCCGCTTGATTTAGTAAAGCAATTGCCTCAAGACTGCCTGGTAGTGGAATCCACTCATCTGCGGACTTCACATAATCATCGCTATCTTCATTGATCACGCCATCGCGATCAAGAATAATTAATTTAGTGGAGCTGATGCTCATGCTAATTTGCCGAGATCGGCAACGAGATTCATTTTCTGGTGAAGTTGTTGCAGAAGAGCCAGGCGGTTATCGCGTAACTCAGGATTAGGATCCATCACCATCACATCTGCAAAGAATTGATCAATTGGCCCACTTAAGGCTACCAGAGCTCTTAGCAGTTCAACAAATTGACGCTTTTCATAGGCTGCATTGAGCGCGGGTGTGATTGTTTCCAGCGTTTGATGTAATGTAGCCTCTGCAGGAATTTGCAGTAATTTGGCTGAACACGCAGCAGGAATCGCGGTAGTCGTTTTCTTGAGAATATTACTGATGCGCTTATTGGCAGCTGCAAGTTGAGCGGCTTCTGCTAGTGCATTAAATTCACGTAACGCAGTTAAGCGCTCAATCAAATCATTGATTTGTGTTGGATCTTGGCTGAGGACGGCATCAATCTCTGCGCTAGTAAATGATTTGCCGGCAACCGACTGATCGCGCAAGTAGGCCCGTAAGCGATCGATGATAAAGGCATAAATATCAGCTGCTTTTGCTTTTTCTTGGACATCCGCTTGTGGGAACTGCGCACGAGCCAGTTCAATTAATTCAGGCAAATTGAGAGAAAGATTTTTTTCGAGGAGCAAACGGCAAATCCCCAAGGCATGACGACGCAGAGCATAAGGGTCTTTATCGCCATTCGGGGCTAATCCAACACCCCAGATACCAACCAGGGTTTCCAGTTTGTCAGCAATTGCTAGGATTGTGCCGGTTTGACTTTGCGGCAATGTATCGCCAGCAAAGCGCGGCATGTAATGTTCACTGCAAGCGCTAGCGACGTCTGCATTTTCACCATCATGGGTTGCGTAATAGCGCCCCATGATTCCTTGTAATTCTGGAAACTCACCAACCATATCGGTTAATAAGTCTGTTTTAGCAATTTCTGCTGCACGAGCAGCCAGCTTTTCATCAGCACCCAGTTTTTTGGCAATGCCTACGGCGAGTCCCTGAACACGCTTAGTGCGATCCAATTGATTGCCCAATTGATTGTGATACACCACCCTGCCAAGATCGGCTACGCGGGAAGCCAAAGGACGTTTTTGATCTTGTTGGAAGAAAAAGCGTGCATCGGATAAGCGTGGACGGACTACGCGCTCATTGCCGGAAATGATGGCATCCGGTTTACTGGTTTCAATATTCGAAACAATCAAGAAGCGATTACGTAATTTGCCTTGCTTATCCGTTAATGCAAAGTACTTTTGATTCGTTTGCATGGTCAGAATCAAACATTCTTGTGGCACTTCCAAGAATTCTTGATCAAAATGGCACTCATAGATAGCAGGCCACTCAACCAGGGCTGTCACTTCATCTAAAAGACTATCTGGCATTAAGACTAAATCGTTGCCAGCTGCTTTTAATAAGCCTGCTTCAATTTTTGCACGACGTTGATTAAAGCTCGGAATAATCTTCGCTTTAGACTGTAAATCGGATGCGTATTCTTCTGCATTGCTAATCGTGACATTACCTGGCGCCAGAAAGCGATGCCCCTCAGTTTGATTACTTGCACCAATCCCAAGAGCGCTAATATTTAAAATAGTGCCACCATGTAGTGCAATGATGCTATGAGCTGGGCGAGCAAATTGCACATCAGCTAATTCACCATTTTTCTGTAGCACCTGATAGTGCATCATTTTTGCAATTGGTAATTTGCTCAATGTTTGCTCAAGTGCAGTTTGTGCAGTTTTCTCTAGTGAGGCGCCTTTAGCAACCACATTAAGGTAGAGCGCTTCATTCTTGCCCTCACCTGCTTTTTCTAAAGTAGCGAGATCGATATCCGCATACCCAAGAGCGCCTAATTTTTTTAGCAAGGGTGGAGTGGCTTTGCCTTCTGCATCAAATGCGATGCTGGTCGGTAATAATTTTTCGCGAACAGGGTAGTCGGGCGCTTGATCCAATACGTCTGTTACTTGAACTGCCAAGCGACGTGGTGTGGCAAAGCCTGTAATCTTAGATGATTCAGACGCGAGGCCAGCAGATTTGAGTGCAGCAAAGATACCCTCACTAAATGCATCACCTAAGCGACGCAGTGATTTCGGTGGCAGTTCTTCGGTAAATACCTCAATCAATAAGGTCGCTGATTGAGTATTTGAATTGGATGTGCTCATAAATGGAGTGCAGAAATCTCGATGCGCTTAAGCCTGAGCTTTAGCTTGATGTTGACACATTGGGAAGCCGAGCTTTTCTCTAGACTCAAAGTAGGCCTGAGCAACCGCCCGTGAAAGATTACGAATGCGGCCAATATAGGCTGCACGCTCAGTGACTGAGATTGCGCCACGAGCATCAAGCAAGTTAAACGTGTGCGCTGCTTTGAGAACCATTTCATAAGCGGGCAGTGCCAATGGAACTTCCATCAAGCGCTTAGCCTCACTTTCATAATTCGTAAAGTTTGCAAAGAGTAAATCAGTATTGGAGTGCTCGAAGTTGTAACAGGATTGCTCAACTTCATTCTGGTGATATACGTCACCATAAGAGATGCCATCGGCCCAAACTAAGTCGTACACGTTCGAGCAGTTCTGGATGTACATCGCTAAGCGTTCGATGCCGTAGGTGATCTCACCGAGAACCGGCTTGCAATCTAAGCCGCCTACTTGTTGGAAGTAGGTAAATTGGGTGACTTCCATGCCGTTCAACCAAACCTCCCAGCCAAGACCCCAAGCGCCAAGCGTTGGGTTTTCCCAGTCGTCTTCTACAAAACGCACATCATTTTGTTTGAGATCTAAACCTAAAGCAGCAAGAGAACCTAAATACAGATCGAGAATATTTTCCGGCGCGGGTTTAAGTACTACCTGATATTGGTAATAGTGCTGCAAACGATTTGGATTTTCACCATAGCGCCCATCTTTTGGTCGGCGGGATGGCTGCACATAAGCTGCCTTCCAGGGTTCAGGACCAATAGCGCGCAAGAAGGTTGCCGTATGAGATGTGCCTGCACCAACCTCGAGGTCGATAGGTTGTAATAGGGCACAACCTTGTTGGTCCCAATAATCTTGTAGTTTGAGAATGATTTGCTGAAAAGTAAGCATGTTTAACCTGGCTAAGTCATTGATTTTACATGGCTGGTGTGTGCTGGAGTTAAAAAATGCTTAAAAACGTCTATGACGAATCAAGCCCCACAGAAGGAGAAGGCAAGAAAGACCCAAAATCGGCAAATTACCCCAAATGACATATGGCGTTTTGCCGGAATAGCCCTGGACTTGGGTGCTGAGAGTGGCCTGGGTAAATTCTGGGAGTGCTTTTAGTACTTTGCCATCGGGACCAAGAACGGCTGTAATACCCGTATTGGTCGCACGTATGGCGGGCAGTCCAGTTTCTAATGAGCGCAACTGGGAAAGTCTGAGTTGCTGAGTGGATGCTTGAGATTCTCCAAACCAGGCAAGATTGGTCATATTGATGAGAAGGTTCACAGGCTTATCGCTGTGTTGAATACGAGAGGCTAATTCCCCACCAAAGACATCTTCATAGCAAATCGTGATGGCAGCATGAATAGCATCTTGATTTTTGCGCACAATCGCGAATGGAGATTGATCTATGCTTCCTCTAGCAAAGTCACTCATCGGTACATGAAAAGCCTTAACAAACCACTGAAAGCCTGGCGGAACAAATTCTCCAAATGGAACCAGGTGGACTTTATCGTATTGGTATGGCGCTGCATTTGGCGAAAGTCCTGTGGCGCGATTGGAATACTGCATGCCACTCGCTCCCGGCACTTCACCAATGAGGCCAAGCAGAATATTGCTGCCGCTACCATTGGAAAATTTCTGTAGGTAATCCAATAAACCAATTGGCAAATTCGGTATTGGCCACGGGAATGCAGTTTCAGGAATGATGATGAGATCGGCCATCTCTTTAGTGATTTCGCCTGCGTAGAAATCAATTTGTTTGCCAATTGCCTGAGGATTAAATTTCAGGCTTTGTTCAAAATTACCCTGAATTAAGCGAATGCTTATTGGCTCACCCACGGGTTTGGTAAAGGTAAATAAACCAGCTCCTTGGGAAATGCAAATGACAGTAATAATCAGTAGCGCACTAGAAACTGCGTGCCTGCGAAGTTGGTAGATTTCCCAGGAAGCCCAGACTGCTAAAAAAGTACAGGCTAGTCCGCCAAAGAAGGGTGCAATGGGCGCGAATGGGCCATTGAACTGGGTTTCGGCAAAACCCATCCAAGGAAATCCAGTAAAGATGTAGCCACGTAGAAATTCGGCAAGTACCCAACTAGAAGCAAGGAATAAGCCAAATAGACGACTCTTTTTAAATAGTGGAATTGCCAACGTTGCCAAAGAAAAATAGAGGGCTACATAAGCAGAAAGAAGAAAGACTCCCATGCAAGCAAGAAGTGCATTCATGCCACCGACATCGTGTAGGCTGATGTAAAGCCACCATAAGCCGACAACAAAATAACCAACTCCAAATGTAAGGCCCAACAAGAATTGCTTTTTTAAAGAATGCGGAGTCTGAGGATTAAGGCGCCACCATACAAGACTTAGCAAGGGAATTTGAATCCAACCACCATAGGGTAATTCGGCAGTTATTGCCAGTGCCGCGCCCAAAATCAACAAGCTCAGGACTAAGTATGCGTTGCCGCTTATGCGTCGATAAGGTTGCTGATCAAGCAAGTTGAATCTCAGTCAGATTTTTTAGCGGTTTGTCTTGCGAGCAGAATGTGAATTTGCCTCGGATCAGCACGCTGCACTTCAAATTCGATGCCATCAATTTCAATGAGTTCACCCATTTTTGGAACACGCCCTAGATGTTGAATGACTAGGCCCGCAACGGTTTCAATGTCTTCAACTTCAAAATGAGTGCCAAGCGCTTCATTAAATTGCTCTAGCTCTGTAATGCCTTTAACGCGAATATCACCATTATCTAAAGCAATCAGATTATCGGCTTCTTCATCAACATCATGCTCGTCTTCAATATCGCCCACAATTTGTTCAAGTACATCTTCGATCGTAATAATTCCAGCTACGCCACTGTACTCATCCACGACTACAGCTAAGTGATTGCGGTTATCTTTGAAATCTCGCAATAAGACGCTGAGACGTTTTGATTCCGGAATAAAAACTGCTGGGCGTAACCAATCGCGTACTTGAAAATCTTTTTCGGATGCATGACGCAATAAATCTTTGGCCAATAAAATACCAATGACATTATCTTTGCTCCCCTCATACACCGGAAAGCGGGAGTGAGCTGCTTCGATGACACTCTTAATAATGACAGGCAGAGTGTGGCCAATATCGATCCAGTCAATTTGGGCGCGTGGTACGAGGATGTCCCGAGCACACAGTTGCCCTACTTGAAAAACACCCTCAATCATGGAGAGGGCATCGGCATCTATCAATCCCTCAGATTGCGCTTCGCGTAGAGTTTCTATTAATTCTTGACGACGTTCGCTGGGTTCTGTTGGCTCTGGACTTAAAAAGTCGGCCAAGCGGTCTAAAAGGGATTTATTGGGGTCAGGCATATAGCAAGAATAGCGTAGAAATAAGTCAAATCAAGCAAATTAAGAATAGGGGTTAGCAAAACCTAGTTTTTGGAGAATTTGGATTTCCAAAGCCTCCATTTTTTTGGCATCGCCTTCTACCTCATGGTCATGACCTTGGGCGTGCAGGCAGCCGTGCACAATTAAATGGGCCAAATGGGCTTTCAGTAATTTACTTTGCTCTTTGGCTTCTTTTTGAAGTACGGGTAGACAAAAAATAATGTCAGCTGCTAAAGATTTTTTTGAAAGCTCATAGGGGAAAGTCAAAACATTGGTGGCGTAATCTTTTTGACGGAAGGCCGAGTTCAACTTTTTACCTTCTGCAGTATTGACAAAGCGCAGCGTAACCAAGCCACCATGAGATATAGCGCTCTTTACCCATTTTTTGAGCAAGGCGGAGGAGGCTGCTTTACTGACTGCCAACTCAATTGCAGAACTAGCATATTGCAGCTCAATGGTCAGTTTGGGAGAAATCGTTTTATCTCTAGTGGGCATGTACTTCCACCAGTTGACCCCTCAGGGTGTAATTCAGGACTTCAGTGATACGAATATCGACCATTTGGCCGATGAGATTCTCGGTATCTTGATCCGGCGCCATGAAATGAACTACCCGATTATTTTCGGCGCGGCCTTGTAAGTTAATGCCATCTTTTGCGAGACCCTCAATGAGAACCCGTTCAGTATTGCCCAGCATTTTTTGACTAATTTCATTCGCTTGACTTTCTACCAGCGCTAACAAAGTCTGTAGGCGCTTCAGTTTGACATCGTAAGGCGTATCGTCATGTAGGTTAGCTGCTGGTGTGCCTGGACGCGGGCTAAAGATAAAGCAGAAGCTGTTATCAAAGTTCAACTCTTTCACCATCTTGAGTAATTTTTCAAAATCGGCTTCTGTTTCACCAGGGAAGCCCACAATAAAATCGCTTGATAGCGTAAGGTCAGGACGAACGGCGCGCATCTTGCGAATAATGCTTTTGAACTCTAACGCCGTGTAGCCACGTTTCATTGCAGAGAGCATAGTGTCCGAGCCATGCTGAACTGGTAGATGCAAGTGACTAACAAGTTTAGGCACTTTAGCGTAGACATCGATAAGGCGTTGGGTAAATTCTTTAGGGTGACTAGTGGTAAAGCGAATGCGCTCAACTCCAGGGATCTCAGCGACATATTCAATCAGCAGTGCAAAGTCAGCAATCTCTTCAGTGTCACCCATCTTGCCAAGATAAGCATTCACATTTTGCCCAAGCAGGACAATTTCTTTTACGCCTTTGCTGGCAAGACCAGCTACTTCAGTTAGTACATCATCAAATGGTCTCGAGACTTCTTCGCCGCGCGTATAGGGCACCACACAATAGCTGCAATATTTAGAGCAGCCCTCCATAATTGAGACATAAGCTGAGCCACGCGTTTGGCGTGAAGCGGGAAGATGATCAAACTTTTCAATCTCTGGAAAAGAAATGTCTACTTGAGAGATGCCAGTTTTACGTCGCTCGGTAATGAGGTCGGATAAGCGATGGAGTGTTTGAGGTCCAAAGACAACATCAACATAAGGAGCACGACTGATAATCTGTTGGCCTTCTTGACTGGCTACACAACCACCAACACCAATTAGTAAATTCGGTTTGGTTTTCTTGAGTTCGCGTAGTCGACCTAAATCTGAAAAAACTTTGTCTTCTGCTTTTTCTCGAATGGAACAGGTATTGAGTAGAACAACGTCAGCATCTTCAGGATGATCCGTCATGACCATGCCTTCATCGGCGTGCAAAAGATCTGCCATTTTTCCCGAGTCATACTCGTTCATTTGACAGCCAAAGGTTTTGATATAGAGCTTTTTCATATGCCGTTCTCAGGTTTATAGCTGGGGGCGAAGCTCAGATTCTACTGCCCAAACTGCATGCAGGCCTCAAATTAGTCTGAGGGCTAGAACAGCAACGATTGTGGGTGGAATTGCGGCAATTAGTAGGTACAACGCTGAAACCGTATGGCCGGGGAAGTGGCTGCGCAGAATAGCAATTCCTGCCGGGTTAGGTGCATTGGCGATGACAGTGAGGCCGCCACCTGCAACTGCACCACCGACTAAAGCCAGCTTGAACTCCGGAGAGGTTCCAGTCACCAATGATCCAAGATAGGTGAGTGCCGCATTGTCTGTGAAAGCCGTGAGAACCAGGCTGCCATAAAAGACGGCTGTAGGACTCATCATTTCGAGAATGGGTTGTAGCCACCAGCCCTGTAATGAGCCTAATACCACCAAGCCACCCAAGAAGAATCCCACTAAAAGTGCTTCTTTCAAAATGAGCGGGCTTTGATGTTTTGGGTAAGCGACAGTGTAGCCAATAAAGAAGAGCAGAATCCACGTAAAAATAATCGGATCATGAGCGAACACAACAACACCACATAAAAATAGTAAGTGCATGCAGATCACTACTAAAGGAATCTTCACTTCTTTTTTATCAGGGTTCGGTTCAACCAGTTGGCGATGAAACAACAAGGTGACTACGAGAGAATTAATAAAAATTGCAATGCAGGCTTCCAGGCCAAAGTTGGCAAACATAAATGCTGAACTCCATTCCCAGGCAGAAGCAACCATGAGGACGGGGGGAGCTGCAAAGTTGGTAAGCGTACCCCCAATCGAAATATTGACAAAGAGTACCCCTAGAGTTCCAAAGAGAAGCGCTTTAGAGCATTGATGGCGATACACCAAATCACGCAATAAAAATGCTGCCAAAGTCATGGCTGCAGGCTCGGTAATAAAAGAGCCCAGTAGCGGCGTGACCGCTAAGGTTAAAAAATATAAAGCAGGAGCGCTTCTAATACGTAAGATAGATTGCAGTACATTTGCTAGCACATACAAAATTTGGGTGGCAAAGTACAGAATGGGTTTTGTTCCAGCCACAATCATGATGGCAAAGACAAAGAGTGGTTCAGTGAAGTTACGTTTGTTTAAAAAGGTTTTAGCAGTGTGTAAGTCATCATAAAAAGAAATGAAGATAACCAAGATAGCTGCCCAAAAACCAAAAACAATTTCTACCTCACCAAGGAGGTGCCACAATCCCGCATGTTCCGGTGATTTTTTTGCGATAGATTCAAAATAGCCAGTGCAAAATGTATGCAAAACGGCAATCGCAAAAATAATGCTTGCGCCAAGTTCTGTAGGGGTAAAGTTCATAGCAGAATGGTAGCAGGTGCTTGATTAGAGTAAGAAATTGTTAATTTAGGAGTTTTTTGTGAAATTAAAGATTGGATACCAAGACCTCATTCAGGGGGCAATGGCTGAAATTGAAACTCTCCCTGTGGAAACGGCACAGAAATTGTTAATGGACCCCAATGTAGTGTTTGTAGATATTCGTGATGTTCGTGAATTAGAGCGAGAGGGCATGATTCCGAATGCGTTCCACGCTCCCAGGGGAATGTTGGAGTTTTGGGTTGATCCTGATAGCCCTTATTACAAGCCCACATTTGGAGAGGGCAAGAGATTGGTCTTGTATTGTGCTTCTGCCTGGCGTTCTGCATTAGCTACGCATACCTTGCAGAAAATGGGGGTGCCTAATGTTTGTCATGTAGAGGGTGGTTTTAGCGCGTGGAAGCAAGCGCAGTGCCCCGTCGTAGAAAAAGCAAGTAAATCTCACTCTGGTTAAAGTGATTCTGAAATTCAATTTATTGAAATATATCTTTTTAGGATTGTTATGAGAAAAGTAGTCTCGCAGTTTGGTCAAGGCCCGCTTCAGCAGAAACTCACTGCTGGCGATCTACATTTTTTATCGGATGCAGAAATTTCTAGAGGAGGCTCTGACACTGGACCTAGTCCACATGAGTATCTTGGTGCAGCTTTGGCTGCCTGCACATCGATGACTTTAAAGATGTACGCTGGTCGCAAAGAAATGAAATTAGAAAATGCGATTGTGACTGTAGATATCGAGCGCACTAATGATGTTGAAATATTCTCTCGTGAGATTCAGTTGGTAGGCGATTTAAGTACCGATGAAAAAAAGCGCCTACTAGAGATTGCTGACAAGTGCCCAATACATAAAGCATTGGCTGGACAAATCCAAATAAAAACCCAGCTGGTAAATTAATACAAGCTGGGTTTGGTGTTGCTGGCCTAATGGCTAGGCTTAGTTTGACTTCTTAGTTAGGCGCCTTAGCTGGCTGATTATTTTTTCCGGCGTTATAGCCAGCATTGTAATTAGAAGCTTCATTTTTCTTGTATGCATCGTAGACATAACCAGATGCTGCACCAACCGCTGCACCACCAACTGCGCCCCAGATAGGGTTACCGTGGAAGATTGCTGTGCCAACGGCACCAGCTGCTGCGCCAATGCTAGCGCCTGAAAGGGTACGTTGCTCAGTATTACTCATATTTGAGCAGCCAGCGATTGCTAAAGTTGCTGCTGTGATTGCGATAATTTTTTTCATCTCAACTGTTCCTTTAAATGGATATTAGTTTGACTAAGTTTGCTTGGATTATTTTCCGGCACATGGAAAGCGTGACGCCAGGAAGCCCAAGAAAACGCCGGCTGCTGGTTTATCAGCAACTTGTGGATTGCTTGCAGCAAACTTTACAAAATCACCAATGACTTCATCTCGTGCTGGGGCTGGTTGCTTCACGCAAATAAATGGCTTCGCGCGTTGTGGGTGACGGGTTGCCAAATAGGTTTCATAAACTGAGGTAGTAAAACCAATACAAAAGCTTCGTGATTCAGGACTTGCAGGAAGTTTGCAGACGTTAGCGAGTTCTTGAGTACTCAACACTTTGATGGTTTCTTGTGCTTGCGCCAGGCCGGAAAATGCAGCCAAAGCGGCTAATGCAATGAGGAATTTCTTCATGGGTTCTCCCTAAGGTGTATGTAAAAACAATAATAAACCATAAAAATTCCTATATATGCACTAAATCAGTGCAATATGCACTTCTTTGAGTTTTCAATTTCCCCATAATGATGCAAAAAATAAGAGGGGAAGTTCATGGAAAATTTGAAGACAGGTAGTGATGCTTTGTTTATCTTGCTTGGAGCCATCATGGTTCTTGCAATGCATGCGGGCTTTGCATTCCTAGAATTGGGTACGGTACGCAAGAAAAACCAAGTAAATGCTTTGGTCAAAATCCTAGTGGACTTTGCTGTCTCAACCATTGCGTATTTCTTTATTGGCTACAGCATTGCATATGGCGTGAACTTTTTCTCAGGCGCGGAAATATTGGCGGAGAAGAATGGTTATGAGTTGGTGAAGTTTTTCTTCCTACTCACTTTTGCCGCTGCGATTCCTGCAATTATTTCTGGTGGTATTGCAGAGCGTGCTAAATTTAATCCGCAGTTAATTGCTACTTTTATATTGGTTGGTTTTGTCTACCCCTTTTTCGAAGGGATTGTTTGGAATCAACATTACGGCATTCAAGCCTGGATCAAAGATTTCACTGGCGAAGAGTTCCATGACTTTGCTGGCTCGGTTGTTGTTCACGCAGTTGGCGGCTGGATTGCCTTGCCTGCAGTGATTCTGTTGGGCGCACGTCGCGGCCGTTACACCAAAGAGGGTCAAATCTCTGCCCATCCTCCTTCAAGCATTCCTTTCTTGGCTTTAGGTGCCTGGATTTTAGCGGTAGGTTG
The DNA here is from genome assembly GCA_943372325.1 of Polynucleobacter meluiroseus. GTDB lineage: Bacteria > Pseudomonadota > Gammaproteobacteria > Burkholderiales > Burkholderiaceae > Polynucleobacter > Polynucleobacter meluiroseus_I. Next base: position 276,376 of record CALRYF010000001.1, read on the forward strand.
GTTTGGTTTTAATGTCATGAGTGCACAAACGATTGATAAGATTAGCGGCTTGGTTGCGATGAACTCACTGATGGCCATGGTTGGTGGCACATTGGCTGCTTGGGTAGTGGGTCGCAATGACCCTGGCTTTACTTACAACGGACCTCTTGCTGGTTTAGTTGCAGTATGTGCAGGTTCAGACTTAATGCATCCACTTGGTGCTTTATTTGTTGGCTTAGTGGCAGGCGCTTTGTTTGTCTATATGTTTACCTTGGTACAAAACCGTTGGAAGATCGATGACGTTCTCGGTGTTTGGCCTTTGCATGGCTTATGTGGTCTCTGGGGTGGATTAGCTGCAGGTATCTTTGGAACTAAAGCGCTAGGCGGAATCGGCGGCGTCACTTTTACTGGTCAACTGATTGGCAGCGCATTGGGCGTCGGCATAGCGCTGGCTGGTGGTTTTATTGTGTATGGCACCTTGAAAGCTATTTTGGGTCTGCGGATGTCTCAAGAAGAAGAATACGAGGGCGCAGATTTAAGTGTGCATCGCATTTCTTCTTCACCAGATCGCGAGTCAAACTGGTAATTCGTTTTTGGTGCAGGGCAGTTCATTTATAGCCTGATTCATACCTATAATGAGTTATGGCTATATTTGAACTAGACGGAAACGCCCCGCTATTGGCTGAGGGCGCATGGGTTGCCGAGAGCGCAGAAGTGATCGGCAAAGTAGAACTCCATCAAGATGCGAGCATCTGGCCCAAAGTAGTTATCCGAGGTGATAACGACTTCATTCAAATTGGGGAAGGCAGTAATGTGCAAGATGCATCTGTTTTGCATACTGACCCAGGTTATCCACTCATCATTGGTAAGCACGTCACCGTTGGTCATCAGGTGATGTTGCATGGATGCCAGATTGGAGACGGTAGTCTCATCGGAATAGGTGCAGTCATCCTGAATGGCGCCAAAATTGGAAAAAACTGTTTAGTAGGTGCGGGCGCGCTCGTCACTGAAGGAAAAGAATTTCCAGATGGCTCCATGATCATAGGGACTCCCGCTAAAGCAGTTAAAGAACTGACTGCAGAGCAAATTGCCGGTATTCACGATATCGCAGGACGTTATGTCCAAAATGCCCAGCGCTATGTGAAGACGCTGAAGAAAATTTCCTAACTCTCTTACTTTCGCCTGTTAAATAATTTGCTCTACGTATTGAATGTAGTTCTCCCTGTCTTTTTACTCATTCTTATTGGGTATCTGGGTGGGCGTTCGGGTAAGCTGGGCATTAATGCCTCGACCGAACTCAATCGTTTTGTTGTTTGGTTAGCATTACCGGCCCAACTCTTTAACTTCGCTGCCAATAGTGGTTGGCAAACGCTTTGGCAGCCCGGTTTTATCGCTGCATTTTTTCTCAGCTGTTTCATTGTTTTTATTCTGGTGCTCCTCATTAGTTGGATACGGAATCGAGATTTAGCGGCCGCTAGCTTCAATGGGCTGAGCGCGTCTTATTCGAATACTGGGTATATGGGCATCCCTTTGTGTGCACTTGCGCTTGGCCAAGATGGATTGGCGCCCGCCATTATTTCTACCTTTATTGTTTTTGTGATGTTTGCTTTAGCAACAGTACTCATTGAAGTTGGCATCTTGTCGCATAAGAAGTCACATGAGATTGTGTGGAGCGTCATTAAATCGCTTTGCACTAATCCCTTATTAATTGCTCCAGTTGCTGGTTTGGTATGGGCTGCAAGTGATTTGACTTTGTATGACCCCATTGCTCAGGTGATTGCATTCTTAGCTACTGCATCGACTCCTTGCGCGCTTGTTTCGATTGGCTTATTTCTGATACAAAAAAGTACTGCTGATCCGGGGGAGGCTTGGGGGATCAGCTTGGCAAAGCTCATTCTTCAGCCTTTGATTGCTTGGGTAATTGCTGGGCCAATATTGGAATTGCCTACTTTGTGGCTTAGTGCCATCCTGATATTGAGTGCACTTCCTACGGGTACAGGCCCATTTATGTTGGCACAGTATTACAAGGCGGATGGCAGCGTAATTTCTAGAGTAGTCTTGATTACAACAGTAAGTTCCTTGCTAACCCTATCGTTATTTCTTTGGTGGAGTAACGGGGTTTAGCCCCTCGGCATCCACTTGCTTTTCCCAAGAGGCATTTATAAAAGCAGGCAACTTCATGCACTCATCAAAAATTCGCATGAGGGTGGGGTAGGGCCCCACATCTACTTTTGCGCTCAGTGCATTAAATAACTGGGGCACTAAGCAGGTATCTATTAAGCCGGGGTGATCGCCATAAGAAAATTTCCCCACTCTTGAATCGAAGCTTAACTGTTTTTCAAGGTTATCTAATCCTGTTTTGACCCAATGCTGATACCACTCATCTTTTGCCTCATTACTGACACCCAGTTTTTTGATGAGATAACGTAGTACACGTAGATTGTTGATGGGGTGAATATCGCTGGCAATATCCATTGCGATAGAGCGCACCCAAGCGCGATCAATGGCTAATTTTGGAAGGAGCGGAGGTTCAGCTTGCACTTCTTCAAGGTACTCAATAATCGCTAAAGATTGATGAATACTTTTCCCCTCTTCTTCAAATAGGGGTACTAGGCGATTAGGATTTTTGCTGCTGTATTCCTCACTCGTTTGCTCGCCTCCATTTTTTGTCAAATGCACTGGAATGATTTCATAATCCATGCCTTTGAGATTGAGGGCAATGCGCACACGAAATGCGGCAGAGCTACGCCAAAAGCTATATAGCTTGGGGGTCATGTCAGCACCTTATTTGTACTCATAGTAAACAGTATATTGAGGAAGGCTATTCAAGTCTGCATTCATAGAAAGTGCATTAGACTCAATGTTATGGAAGATATTCAATTTTGGATCGGGATTATTGCAACCATGGCCTTTGCGGTAACGGGTGTCTTGGCAATTGCAGACCGTGGTGTCGATCTTTTTGGCGTTTTGGTACTCGGTTTAATTACCGCAATTGGCGGCGGCACAATACGCGACATTATTTTGGAGGTACCCGCTTTCTGGTCCGAGAATCAAATGTATATATGGCTGGCATTAGGCGCTAGTGTCATTGCCTTCTTCGCAGAATCTTTCTTCACACAACCGCAAATTTATCGCTGGATGCTATATATCGATGGTTTCGGTGCCGCACTATTTGCCATTCAGGGTGCAGATAAAGCATGGAACATGGATTTTGGTTTGCCTGTTGCGCCGGTGATCTTAGGCTTGATTACCGCAATCGGCGGTGGTTTATTACGCGATGTACTTGCCGGTAGAAAAACGTTAATCATGTCGCATGAGTTGTACGCTATTCCAGTGACCTTAGGCTGTGTTGCTTATGTGCTGATCTTGAACTTTTTGCCTCAGTATGTCGTGGAAGGTTCTGTAATTTGCATGCTGGGTATTTTTGGACTACGCGCAGCCGCTATTTATTGGGATCTGCGCGTACCGAAAATGTTTATTACTAAAACGCGCTAACAGCGCCATCGCTACGCGGATCCCATCCTCCACGCAAAATGCCTGATGGATCACGAATAATGCAGCCAGCATGGCCAACGGTTTCATCGAAAGCATCGAGCATTTCAATCTCATGACCCAAGGCATGTAACTCTTTGGCGACCCACGGACTGAAGCGTGATTCCAGTTTTAAGCTATCACTCGTTTGGCCCCAGGTTCTACCTAAGAGCCAGCGTGGACGACTAATCGCATCCTGCGGATCCAGGCCATAAGTAGCTGTGCGCGTAAAGACTGCACATTGGGTTTGCGGTTGACCATCGCCACCCATCGTGCCGTAAACCATCGAGCGACCATCTTTAAATAAAGCCATTGCAGGATTGAGTGTGTGAAATGGTTTGCGATAGGGCTCAAGGTGATTGAGTGTTTTCGGATCCAAAGAGAAGCTACATCCGCGGTTCTGCCAATTAACACCCGATTTCGGTAGAACAATTCCGGCGCCGAACTCGTGATAAATACTTTGAATGAAGGAAACACAATTGCCATCGCCATCAATCACGCCCATCCAAATGGTATCGGCTGGTCCTTTACCTTGACCCCAAGGTAGTGCTTTATTGGGATCAATATTCTTGGCGAGCTTTTTCAGGAATGCAGGCGATAAGAAGGATTGCGCATTCTGAGTCATGTATGCAGGATCAGTTACAAATTGATCACGAATCTTAAATGCCTGTTTTGTAGCCTCAACACAATGGTGTACATACTCAGTGCTATCAACCTTAAAACGTTTAAGGTTCAGTTGATCCAAAATGCCAATGATCATCAAGGAGACAACACCTTGCGTCGGTGGAATCATGTTGTAAACATTGCCTAGACTATGTTTAAGCTCTAAAGGATCGATCAGTTTGGCATGGTGACGATTTAAGTCATCTAAGCGTAAGGGACTGCCGATATCGGTCAACTCTTTTGCTAGTAACCGAGCGAGATCCCCACGGTAATAATCATCCGTGCCTTTGTCTGCAATTTGGCGTAAGGTTTTGGCAAGACGTTCTTGCTTAAAAATGCTGCCCACTGCTGGTGCTTTCCCGTTTACTAAAAATGTTTTAGAAAACCCAGGTATAGAGCTGAGCTCCACCCGTTTTTTTTCTGTCAAGCTTGATTGGCTATAGGTAACTGGGACACCAGCTTCAGCATAGTGAATGGCATCGGCCAATAAACGAGATAAAGGGATCTTACCCCCTAGGCCTTGTTTAGAAAGTTTATGAGCGGCACCCCATCCTGAGATGGTGCCTGCAACAGTATTTGCTGCAACTGAACCGCGAAATGGAATGGCTTTGGTAATACCGCGCTCTGCGTACCATTGCTTAGTTGCTAAACCAGCAGCAGCACCACACGCATCAATGCCACCCATGGCTTTGCCAGGTGAGTGAACAACCCAAAAGGAGTCACCACCAATAGAGTTCATATGAGGATAGACAACAGCAATGGTAGCTGCTGCTGCCACCATTGCCTCTAATGCATTACCGCCTTCACGAAGGACTGCTAAGGCTGATTCAGAAGCAAGGGAGTGCGGTGCTACCGCCATCCCCCGAATACCCCATTTTGCTTGCATTACAAAACCCCTCTATTATTTTTCTGCTGTTTTGCTCTTACTTATTTTCTCGTAATTGTCGCTCGATATCAGCACTGGAGTCTACGGTGATCTCATTTTGTTCGACACCAGCTAGTGGATCAACGGATGGTCCACTCGCATCAAAAGCAGCGGTCGGTTTGTCAACGAAGTAGGTCACTGTTTCTGGGATGAAGATGATGATCGCCACCAGAATCAGTTGTAGACCAACCCACGGTAAGGCTCCATAGTAAATATCAGAGCTTTTGACAGTTTTATCCGCTACCCCTCTCAAATAAAACAAGGCAAATCCAAACGGGGGATGCATGAACGAGGTCTGCATATTCGCGCCAAGCAGTACACCAAACCAAATCAGATCAATACCTAGCTTTTCTGCTACAGGTGCCAATAGCGGAATGATGATGAATGCAATTTCAAAATAGTCTAAGAAGAAGGCTAAGAAGAAAACAAACAAGTTCACCGCAATGAGGAAGCCTACTTGACCACCTGGCAGGCCTGTCAAGAGCTCCTCAATCCAAAGGTCTCCATCTACGCCACGGAACGTTAAACCAAATACCGTGGAGCCAATCAGAATGAAGATCACCATGGCATTGATACGCATGGTAGAAGTCATTGCCTCCCAGACCAAGGTTTTTTGTAGACGCTTGTTCATTGCTGCGAGGACTAATGCTCCCACAGAACCCATCGCTCCACCCTCAGTCGGGGTAGCGAGGCCCATCAAAATAGTTCCGAGCACTAAGAAGATCAGTGCGATTGATGGAACAATTCCCCAAAGAATTTTCTTGAATAGCTTCCAATCAATCTTTGGGCGCGCTTCAGGTGGAAGTGCCGGCACATCCTGTGGTCTAAAAATCGACAAGAAGAAAATGAATAAACAGAACAACGCCACCTGAATAATGGATGGTCCAATGGCGCCAGCATACATATCACCAACGGACTTACCTAACTGGTCAGCTAACACGATCAATACCAGTGATGGCGGGATGAGTTGGGTAATCGTTCCTGAGGCGGCAATTACACCAGTCGCGACGCGTGGGTTGTAGCCATACCGCAGCATGATGGGAAGTGAAATTAATCCCATGGCAATCACTGATGCGGCTACAGTGCCAGTAATTGCTCCGAGAATCGCGCCAACAATAATGACTGCATAAGCTAGGCCACCACGGATTGGACCAAACAATTGACCTAATCCTTCGAGCATATCTTCAGCTAAGCCACACTTTTCCAGAATTGCACCCATAAAGGTGAAGAACGGAATCGAGAGCAGTAAGTCATTAGAGAGGATGCCAAAGACTCTATCTGGTAGCGCTTGCAAGAAAGTGGGCTGAAACATCCCCATTTCGATACCGATAAAAGCAAAGAATAAGCCAACTGCGCCAAGAGAAAAAGCGGCTGGATATCCAAGCAACAAAAATATAATCAAGCCCCCAAACATGATGGGGGCCATCAATTCATGGCTAATCATTGGAGAGGTCTTTCGTATTTAGGATCGATTTGAATCATGCCGGTCAAAGCTGCATAGCGTTTGATGATTTCGGAGAGACCTTGGAGTGTTAGCAAGAAAAATCCCAAAGTAATCGCGCCACGAACTGGCCAGCGAATCAGACCACCTGGATTACTAGAAGTTTCATTTTGAATGATCGAAGTAATAAAAAATTCCCAGGAGTAATAGCCAATGATGATGGTCACCGGTAAGAAGAAAACAATGCCACCCCAAAAGTCTAGCCAGAGCCGAGCTCTATTGGGATACAAGGCATAAAGCACGTCAACTCGCACGTGTTCATTCAGGCGAAAAGTAGTAGCGGCACCAAACATCACCATGCCAGAAAATAAATACCATTGTGCTTCTAACCAACCGTTTGAGCTGACGTTGAAGCCGTACCGAATCAGCGCATTTGCTGTGCTGACCAGTACGGCAATAAGAACCATCCAACTTGCTAAAACACCAAAACGGTCATTCAGTCGATCAACGAAACTTGCAAAAACTAAAAATTGTTTTGGCATTTCAATAACTCGCTTAAATTTTATTTGACTGGATTAGTTAGCATGAAGCTCATGAGAGTTTGCTCAGCAACTTTGTTCCATAACATTTGATCGTTACGGAATTTTTTCCAAGGCTCGTAAATCTTCTTGAATGATGGATTTTTAGCAGCTTCTTCCTCGTACATTTCAAAGGCAGCATTAGAAGCCGCTTTCATAATGTCTGTGGAGTAAGACTGCAGCTTGACACCATTCTTAATTAAGCTTTGCAATGCGATTGGGTTTTTGTAGTCATACTCAGCCATCATGTCGATGTTGCATTCGGCGCAAGCTGAAGCAAGTGCCTCTTGATATTGCTTAGGCAATTTTTCCCATTCTTTAATGTTCACGTACATGGAGTACATGGAGCAGGCTTCCCACCAGCCTGGGTAGTAGTAGTAAGGAGCGATTTTGTAAAAGCCTAATTTTTCATCGTCGTAGGGACCAACCCACTCAGCCGCATCAATCACGCCTTTTTCAAGAGCGGGATAAATATCACCACCAGCGATTTGTTGTGGAATAGCGCCTAGGCGTGACATGACTTCACCACCAAGACCAGCGATACGCATCTTGAGTCCTTTGAGGTCAGCAACAGTCTTCACTGGCTTTTTAAACCAGCCACCCATTTGAGTTCCAGTGTTGCCGGCTGGGAAAGAAATAATGTTGTAGTCGCGCAAGAACTCACGTTGGAGTTTTAAGCCGCCACCCCAATACATCCAGGCATTTTGCTGGCGCTGGTTCATACCAAAGGGGACGGTAGTATCAAAAGCAAAAGTTTTATTCTTGCCGACAAAGTAATAACCAGCGGTATGGGTGCACTCTACAGTTCCTTGCTGAACGGCATCCACAGTACCAAAGGCTGGAACAATCTCGCCTGCACCAAAAATACGAATCTGAAATTTACCGTCTGTAAGGGCTGCTACTCGTTTAGAGATAAATTCTCCACCGCCATAAATCGTATCCAAGCTTTTTGGGAAGCTAGAGGCGCAGCGCCACTTCACCTCCGGCATAGATTGGGCTATTGCAGGTGCGGCCAATACGCCTGCAGCTGCACCAAGTGCGGTCTTACCTAAAAAGTCACGTCTTTTCATTTGCCTTGCTCCTTGTATATAGTTACTTAATGTGGGCATTCTGCTAATGCCTTTTTAATTACAGCTAAAGTCATTAAAGCGAAGTGCGCTATGGCTAAAAGAGGGCATCTGCACTTTGTTAATCTAATTTGCACCTAGCTAGGGCACATTGCTTCAAAATAGTGCCCGACCCTTCTGACATCATGGACTAAATGCGTTGCATTAAATCCACGATTCTCGGGAAAACCCCGAGTCTATTTGATGAGGAATTACCCTAAGTAATGGAATTCCTTGGGTTTTTTCAAAGCATAATCGGCGGGTTGTTTTTTATTTATTAAAAATAGTTAGGAGCTACTGATGTCAACATCAACTAAAGCAGCCCCAATGACCGCTGAAGAGCGCAAAGTTATTTTTGCTTCCTCTTTAGGTACGGTTTTTGAGTGGTACGACTTTTATCTTTACGGTTCATTGGCTGCCGTTATCGCCAAGCAGTTTTTCTCAGGCCTAGATGCTGGCTCTGCCTTCATTTTCGCTTTGTTAGCTTTTGCTGCCGGTTTCATCGTGCGTCCATTTGGCGCTTTGGTGTTCGGTCGTTTAGGCGATTTGATCGGTCGTAAATACACCTTCTTGGTAACGATCCTCTTGATGGGTGGCGCAACCTTTATTGTGGGTATTCTGCCTAACTACGCAACTATCGGTGTTGCTGCTCCAGTGATCTTGATTGCATTGCGTATGCTTCAAGGTTTGGCTTTGGGCGGTGAGTACGGTGGTGCTGCTACTTATGTTGCAGAACATGCTCCGAACGGCAAGCGTGGTGCGTACACATCATGGATTCAGACAACAGCTACTCTTGGCTTGTTCCTGTCCTTGCTCGTGATTTTGTTCACACGTGAATTCACCGGTCCAGACTTTGATGTTTGGGGCTGGCGCGTTCCTTTCATCGCTTCTATCGCGTTGTTGGCGATCTCTGTATGGATTCGTTTGTCCATGAATGAGTCTCCAGCTTTCAAGAAGATGAAAGATGAAGGCAAATTGTCTAAAGCACCTTTGACAGAATCATTTGGTCAATGGAAAAACTTGAAGATTGTTATCTTGGCATTGTTTGGTCTGGTTGCAGGTCAAGCGGTGGTTTGGTACACAGGCCAGTTCTACGCTTTGTTCTACCTTACACAAGTGTTGAAGGTGGATCCTAAGGCGGCAAACTTGTTGATTGCTGCTTCATTGGTAATCGGTACACCGTTCTTCGTGGTCTTTGGTACTTTGTCAGACAAGATTGGTCGTAAGGTCATCATCATGGGTGGTTTGTTGCTAGCTATCATCCTGTACATTCCGAACACACCAGTGTCCTTGTTTAATGGCTTAACTCACTTTGCTAACCCAGCATTGGAAAAAGCAATGGCAACTGCACCAGCAAGTATTACTGCTGATGTGAATGAATGTACATTCCAGTTCAACCCAACTGGTACTGCAAAGTTCACTAGCTCTTGCGATATTGCAAAGCAGGTCATGGCTTCTAACTCTGCAAGCTACACAACTATCACTGGCCCAGCTGGTGGAACTGCGGTTGTGAAGATCGGCGATACAGAGATTCAAGGCTATTCTGCTAAGGGTATGGCTCCAGCTGATTTGAAAGCAAAAGATGCTGAGTTCAAGAAAGCAATTCGTGACGCATTGAATGCTGCTGGTTATCCTACAAAGGCTGATCCTGCTGGAATCAACTACCCTGCAGTTCTTGGTATCTTGGTAATTTTGGTGATTTTGGTAACCATGGTTTATGGCCCAATTGCAGCGATGTTGGTTGAGATGTTCCCAACCCGCATTCGTTATACCTCTATGTCCTTGCCATACCACATTGGTAACGGTTGGTTCGGCGGCTTGTTGCCAACGATCTCCTTCGCTTTGGTAGCGCAAAACGGTAACATTTACTACGGTCTCTGGTACCCAATCATCATCGCTGCGATGACATTGGTAATCGGCACACTGTTTGTTAAAGAAACCAAAGACGTAGATATCTACGCAAAAGACTAAGTAATTTAGTCTGTATCAAATAAGAAACCCGATCAGAAATGGTCGGGTTTTTTTATTCCCACAAATCTTTTTGATTACGGTTATTTAATAGCTTTTGATTTTGTTCATATATGGAGATTTCTCTTGACCCTGGAATGACTGTGATTTCAGCGCCAGCAGAGAGAGCGCCTGTTTTGAGCACGCGTAAATACCAGCCACTAAAGCCGGACTGAAGCATCGCTTTGCTTGCGCCTTTGTAACGAACCGCGGCGTTGAATTTAAAACAAGGCTCGCGTAGCTTCACAACTACAAACTCAAGTTCACCAATGAGTAACTTATCCCCCACAAATACCTCAGTCTCAACCAGACCTTCGATAGTGAAATTCTCGCCGATGCCACCATGCCTTAACTCAACGGATTTTTTTGTTTCGCGGCTAAGTAGTTTATTCCAAAATACATAGTGCTCAGATGGATAAACATAAACTGCTTTTTCAATCCCACCATGAACAGATAGGTCAGCCTGCTCATCACCTTTAACGCCAAGTGATGTGACTTCAATTGGAGTCGGGTTTTCTAATGTGCTGATGCTTTTCTTATGGATTGCTGAAGCAACCGACTTATAGTCGGGATGATGATTGCCAAATAAGGGCATTACTTTGCCGGTTGAGATTGTGAGGAGGCGCATAAGTAAAAATGACTGATAAGATAAGTGATCGATTGAAGAAAGTACATGATGCACTTTTATAAGGCAGCTACCACTCTATTTCTGAGTCTATTGATTAGTCAAGTTGCTTATGCAAAATGGGATGAAGAGCGTGATATGACTACCAACGGTAAAGAAGAGTTGGTCTATTACTACAAAACAAATGAGCAAGGTCAAAAGCTCGTGCTAGATAAGTATGTAAAGCGCTTGATTTTTATACGCCCCGATAAGTTCTATAAGCGCTCCATTAAGCAAATGAAGGTTGATGGGATGATCATAGATGTGACTAGTGATCCTTTTGCACGCTATCCAGAGCAGACGGCGATTGTTTTTGAAAATAAGGACGAAGTGCTTAAAAAACTCTTTTTAGCTAAGAAAATTGAATTTAATGTCCTATATGGGCGAGATGAGGCTTTGAGTATTTTCCAGATTAAATAGCCAGTTCAGTGGGCTGAACTGGGGTATTCCTGATTCTTTATTTTGTAAATCTGAATATGATGAAGTGCATTGATGAGGAGGGTTTAAGAATGTCCAGCAGCGAACATGATGTGTCGAGTCGTCGGAATGCAATCAAGCTTGGAGTTGTCTCGCTTTCTTTGGCGGGAATTACAACCGGCGCTCAAGCCCACAAGGGAGTAGATGCAATAGCAACCCCATTTACTGTGTCTCAAACCTACATACCAATTGCAGGCGGCAATGCTGAATTTCCAGTGCGGCGTATTTACTGCATTGGCAGAAATTATGCGGCACATGCTCGTGAGATGGGATCTGATCCAACACGTGAGCCACCTTTCTTTTTTCAAAAGCCAACGGACGCAATTCAATTTGTGGCGCCAAATAAGATAGTGGATCACCCTTATCCATCGCTAACAAAAAATTATCACTATGAAGTTGAGTTAGTTGCTGCATTAAATAAAGGTGGAAAAAATATCCCTGTTGAAAAGGCATTGGAGCATGTTTACGGTTATGCCCTAGGCTTAGATATGACTCGTCGCGATTTACAGCGCTTCATGGGAGATCAGAAGAAGCCTTGGGAGATTGGTAAATCATTCGATCATTCCGCACCCATTGGCCCCATTTTTCCTGTGAAGCAAATAGGGCACTTTACCAAGGGAAGCATTTCACTTTCGGTTAATGGTGTAACAAAACAAAAAGCCAACTTAGATCAAATGATTTGGTCGGTTGCAGAACAGATTTCAAAGCTTTCTGAGGCAAACGAATTATTCCCTGGAGATATTATTTATTCGGGTACGCCTGAGAATGTAGGTCCAGTGGTGCGTGGCGATATTGTCCGCTGCAGTATTGATAATTTGCCTGATTTGGTGATAAAGATCGTTTGATTGCCTTAAATCTCCGATTCAAGGTGACTTCATTGAGCATTTTGGTCAAATAAGCTAAAATCTCACCTTCGGCGAATTAGCTCAGCTGGTTAGAGCGACGGAATCATAATCCGCAGGTCCGGGGTTCAAATCCCTGATTCGCCACCAAATCTAAAAGCCATTGCCTCGCGGCAGTGGCTTTTTTCTTAGGGTTGCTAGAATCTGCTGATGGCTAAATTTTGGAACTTCGTCCTTTTTCAAGCGGGTTGGTTTGCTTGCATCTTGGGCGCCGCCCATCAGCATGAGCTCTGGGCGGTGATCGCAAGCCTGTCATATATTGCTTTTTACATCTGGCGCTCGCAGAAGCCAAAGCTAGAGCTTGGTTTCTTCCTGAAGATCCTAGGCTTCGGAATCGTGACTGATAGTCTCCTCATGTATTTAGGATTCCTCGACTTTAAGGGCACATGGCCCTCTCCTTATTTATCACCAGCATGGATGTGGGCACTCTGGCTTTTAGTGGCCAGCACCCTCAATAGCTCGTTATCTTGGCTAAATGGCAAGCCCGTACTTGGGGCGGTTTTAGGGGCAATCTCTGGCCCCCTATCTTATGAGGCTGGGATTCGATTAGGTGCGGCAAACTGGGGTTCAGAGTCTCAAATCCTTGGTTTAGGCCTCATTAGCCTGATCTGGGCAGTAGCTATGCCCCTCTTTTTCTATTGGGATAAACCTATAGTCAATGCTGCCCTAGTAAAAAATCCGTAAATTTCCCTGAAAAGTCGCTTGCAAATACTACTGTTTTTATATACAGTAACTCCTAAGTTGTTACACAGTAGATAAAACTTCGGGAAAAAGCCCAGTACATAGCGAAAAGGGAAATAAAAATGGCCTTCGATGACAAAAGAAAATCAGCCTCTTCAGAATTTGAAGGAATGAGCGGAGACAAGCAAAAAGCGCTCACAGCAGCATTGGCACAAATTGAGAAGCAATTTGGCAAAGGTTCAATCATGAGATTGGGCGATGCTGAAATTAGCGAAGATATTCAAGTGGTATCAAGTGGTTCACTTGGCCTAGATATCGCGCTTGGAGTTGGTGGTCTTGCACGTGGTCGTGTGATTGAGATCTACGGACCTGAGTCTTCAGGTAAAACTACTTTGACATTGCATGCGATTGCAGAAATGCAAAAGCTTGGCGGCACTTGTGCATTTATTGATGCGGAACATGCCTTAGATGTGCAGTACGCATCACGCCTTGGTGTAGATGTAAATAACCTTTTGATCTCTCAACCAGATACTGGTGAGCAAGCTTTAGAAATTGCAGATGCCTTAGTTCGCTCTGGTTCTATTGATTTAATTGTCATCGACTCAGTAGCTGCATTGGTTCCAAGAGCTGAGATTGAAGGCGATATGGGCGACTCTTTACCGGGCTTACAGGCTCGTTTAATGAGTCAAGCATTGCGTAAGTTGACTGGTGCCATCAAGCGCACCAATACCACTGTGATCTTTATTAATCAGATTCGTATGAAGATTGGTGTGATGTTTGGTTCCCCAGAAACTACTACTGGTGGTAACGCTCTCAAGTTCTATGCATCTATGCGCTTAGATATCCGTCGTATCGGTAGCATCAAAAAAGGTGATGAGGTTGTCGGCAATGAAACCCGTGTGAAGGTTGTGAAGAATAAGGTTTCTCCTCCATTCCGCGAAGCTATTTTCGACATCATGTACGGCGCCGGTATTTCTAGAGAAGGCGAAATCATTGATATGGGTGTTGAGGCCGACCTCGTTGAAAAGTCAGGCTCTTGGTATAGTTACAACGGTGATCGTATTGGTCAAGGCAAAGATAATGTGCGTGAGTTCTTAAAAGAGAATCCAGCTATTGCTAAAGATATCGAAGCCAAAATTCGTGAGAAGTTAGGTGTTAAGTCTGGCTCTGCTGTAGTGACTGATGTACTGAGCGAAGAGGAAGTCGAATAAGCGTTGAATAATTCAATGTCAGAGTTAAGCGGTAATCAGAAGATCAAACAAAGCCCGAGTCTCAAAGCTCGGGCTTTGCGCCTTTTGTCTCTTCGGGAATACAGTCGCAAGGGTTTAGCCGCAAAACTATCTCAATCAGAGGCCAGGTGGAGTAAGTTAGGCGCTGAACAGGCCGAACAAACCCCCGAATCTAAAAAGTCTCAGATTGAAGCGGTGCTAGATGACTTTGAAGCCCGAGGATGGCTATCGGATGAGCGCTTTGCCGAGGCCTTAGTGCGTCGTCGTAGCGAGCGTTATGGAATGCGGAAGATTGCCGATGAACTCGAAAGAGCTGGGGTAGATGCAAAGCAGTCAGCTAAGCTTCTAGGAGCACTCAAAGAGACTGAATTTCAGCGTGCTTACGATCTTTGGACCAGGAAATACGGTGTACTTGCCCAGGATCAAAAGGAGAGGGCGAGGCAGTATCGGTTTTTGGCTTCCAAAGGTTTTGGTTCTGAGGTGGTAGCTAAAGTGATTGGCGGCCAGACCCCCAATTAGGGCAATTACGGATCAGAAAACGCTATTTGCGGCATTGCAGCATGATAGACTTATGGGGTCGGTCAAGCCGTTCGCATTTATTCAAATTTGGCAAATTCAGCCAGTTTTCAGGGTAAGTATGAGATTGTGGCAACATCGGTTTTGCTAACCCTCAGCGCTTGCTAAAAAAGATACCGTTTCGGAGTAATTATGAAAATTCACGAGTACCAAGGCAAAGAACTTCTTCGCCAATTTAATGTGCCAGTTCCTAACGGCATTCCTGCATTTAATGTTGATGAGGCAATAAAAGCTGCTGAAAAACTGGGTGGACCAGTTTGGGTTGTCAAGGCACAGATTCATGCTGGTGGACGCGGTAAAGGTGGTGGTGTGAAGTTGGCTAGGAGCATGGACGAAGTAAAGAAATATGCCTCCGAAATTTTGGGTATGCAGCTCAAGACGCATCAAACTGGACCGGAAGGCCAAAAAGTAAATCGCCTCTTAATTGAAGATGGCGCTGATATTAAAAAAGAGTACTACTTCAGCATTGTTACAGACCGTGGCACACAAAAGAATGTGATCATGGCTTCTAGCGAAGGTGGTATGGACATCGAGGAAGTGGCTGAGTCACACCCAGAAAAAATTATTAAAGTATTTGTTGACCCAATGGTTGGTTTGACGGATGCTGATTGCGACATCGTTGCTAAAGGCATTGGTGTTCCAGAGGCGTCGATTCCAATGGCGCGTGATGTATTTAAAAACTTGTACAAGACATACTGGGATACCGATGCTTCATTGGTTGAAATCAACCCATTGATTCTGGAAGGTAACGGCAAGATCAAGGCTTTGGATGCAAAGTTCAACTTTGATCCAAATGCGTTGTTCCGTCATCCAGAAATCGTTGCTTACCGCGACATCGATGAAGAAGATGCCGCTGAAATTGAAGCCTCTAAATTTGATTTGGCTTACATTTCATTGGACGGCAATATCGGCTGTTTAGTAAACGGCGCAGGTTTGGCAATGGCTACGATGGATACCATTAAGTTGTTTGGCGGTGAGCCAGCAAACTTCCTAGACGTTGGTGGCGGTGCTACAGCAGAAAAAGTAACTGAAGCATTCAAGATCATGTTGAAGAACAAGAGTGTTGAGGCAATTTTGGTCAACATCTTCGGTGGCATTATGCGCTGCGACGTGATCGCTGACGGCGTGGTAACTGCATGTAAGGCAGTTAACCTGACAGTGCCTTTGGTTGTGCGTATGAAAGGCACAAATGAAGAGTTGGGCAAGAAGATTCTTGCGGACTCCGGTTTGCCAATTATTAGCGCCGATTCAATGGCTGAAGCCGCTACTAAGGTAGTTGCTGCTGTTGCCAAAAACAAATAATCCAGGAATTTCGATATGTCTATTTTGATCAATAAAAACACCAAAGTCATTACACAAGGTATTACTGGTAAGACCGGTCAGTTCCATACTGAAAAATGTCAGGAATACGCCAACGGTAAAAACTGTTTTGTTGCTGGTGTTAATCCTAAAAAAGCTGGCGAATCTATTTTTAATATCCCAATTTATGGGACTGTTAAAGAAGCTGCTCAGCAAACAGGCGCCACTACTTCTGTAATTTATGTTCCGCCTCCTGGCGCAGCTGCTGCGATTTGGGAAGCTGTTGAAGCTGATCTCGATTTTGTGATCTGTATCACTGAAGGTATTCCAGTCCGCGATATGCTTGAAGTGCGTAACAAGATGCATGCCAAAGAAGCTGCCGGCGGTAAGAAAACCTTATTGCTTGGCCCTAACTGCCCAGGCATCATTACTCCAGATGAAATCAAGATTGGCATCATGCCTGGACATATTCATAAGAAAGGTCGTATCGGTGTTGTTAGTCGTTCCGGTACATTGACTTATGAAGCGGTTGGTCAGTTAACAGCTATTGGTTTAGGTCAGTCCACAGCCGTTGGCATTGGTGGTGACCCAATCAATGGTTTGAAGCACATCGACATCATGAGAATGTTTAACGAAGATCCTGAAACTGATGCGGTCATCATGATTGGTGAAATCGGTGGTCCAGATGAAGCTGAAGCTGCTCGCTGGTGCAAAGACAATATGAAGAAGCCAGTAGTTGGATTTATTGCTGGCGTAACAGCGCCTCCAGGCAAGCGTATGGGTCACGCAGGCGCATTGATTTCTGGCGGTGCTGATACTGCTGATGCCAAGCTTGCCGTTATGGAGGAATGTGGCTTCAAAGTAACAAAAAATCCATCAGAAATGGCTGCTTTGTTGAAAGCCATGTTGTAATCAGTCTCAAGAAAAAGGATGCTGTTGAACCAACATCCTTTTTTGGTAGCAAATAGTAGTTAAAACATAAAATAAAATCAATAGAACGTAGGAGACACCATGGATTTATCAGCTTTTTCTGACGCTACCTTTTGGGCGGCGCTTTTATCAATCATTGTTGCCAATATTTTGTTGTCTGGAGATAACGCAGTTGTGATTGCTTTGGCATCACGCAATCTGCCGCCTGCGCAGCAAAAGAAAGCCATCTTCTGGGGTAGTGCCGCCGCGATTATTTTGCGCGTCGTACTTACTATTACAGCGGTTGCATTATTGACATTGCCATACTTAAAAATTGTTGGTGGCTTATTACTTCTTTACATTGGTATCCAGCTCTTGTCTGATAGTGGTGGCGAAGAGCACATGGAAGCCAAGACAAGTATCTGGGCAGCGATTCGTACTATCTTGATTGCTGACTTGGTGATGAGTTTGGATAACGTTTTAGCGGTAGCAGCAGCAGCCCAAAAAGGTCCAGAAGAGACTCGCTTGCTTTTGTTGATTATCGGTCTTGGTATGTCTATCCCTTTGATCATTTTTGGTAGCGCCATGCTATTGAAGGTGATGGAGCGCTTTCCAATCATTATCACTTTGGGTGCTGGCTTATTAGGCTTGTTGGCTGGTGGCATGTTAGTTGATGATCCTGCTATCAAGGACAGTATTCAAGAGGCCTTAGGTGATGCAAAGCTTGCCTTTGAAGTTATTGGGGTAGTTATTGTGATATTAGTTGGCACTTACTTTAAGAAGAGAAATTCTAGTAAGCATGCGCATTAATTGACTGCATCTAAATCAGAAAAAGCCGGCATAAAAAGCCGGCTTTTTTATTTACTGCTTCCTTGTACCTGCTTGAGTCAAATTGGATCATGTAGCATTTCACCTCGGGAGATAGAAGATATGCAAAAGCTTACTAAAAATATTCAGGATGTTCAAAATACAGAAAGCGATCAAGACCTGGGATTTACCTTGATCGAAGTAATGGTTGTGGTAGCTATCATTGGCATCTTAGTTGCCGTAGCGGTTCCGCAATATCAAGATTACATTGCACGTAGCCGTGTTGTAGAGGGAATGAATTTATCTTCTAGTGCCAAGCTTGCCGTCACTGAAGCATTTGCTAGTCGAGGAACTGTTCCTATGGACGATGCAACTAATGGATCTTTTACTTTTACACCTACTCGTAGTGTGAAGTTAATTGAGGTTACCCAATCAGGCGCAATTGCGATTGACTACCAAATCAGTGTTGCTCCGGATGGGAAAAATACCCTCCATCTAGTTCCAACCAATGAACCGGATGCCAATGTTCCAAAGCCCTTAGACTTATCAAAACCAGAGGGTGCAACTTGGGCAGGCGGTTGGTCCTGCAGATCTACAGAAACAAATCTGATACCCCAGTTAGTGCCATCAGAATGTAGGGTAGGCAAGTAAGTACATTGAGAGCAGCTAAAAAATAGTTTTTATGGGGTACTTGTTAGTTGATTTTATAAGCGTATAGAGGACCGGTACCGGCATTACTGGATTTTCCAGTAATGCCAATAAAAACATTTTTTCCGTAAAAGAACGGAAGACCCCAGTCAAATAGCCCTTGAAGAGCCCCTCCGAGAGCGGGCTGTGCATAGTTGTTCGATAAGCTCAATGATTCGGCATTAGCAATTGAAAAAGCGATACTGCCAGTTTGATTATTCTTAAGACTGATCGTTGCAGAGTAGGATTGAGTAGTAGTCGGACAATAAAAACTGATATTACTGGTGCATGGTTTTAGGGTGCTAGTTAGATTGCCTGCAGGAAAGTACAGACCATTACTACCACTATCAATAAAGCTTCTTGTGTATGTAGTCCCATTAAAAATAGTTGTAAATAGACCAGATGAATTGGTTGGGATGATATTTGTACCGGTCGAGGAATTATTGGCCTGCGTATCAATACCAAAGTAAAGGGTGCCTGATGCAGATGCTGCCCCTGAACTACTCACTTTATCTGTCTGAAGAACTACCCCATTATTATTTACCTGGAAAGAGGCTACGGGATTTTGAACCTGTGCATTTGCTTGCAGAGTAATGGAGGTGCAACTGGCGGCTTGATTCGAGCTGCAAGAATAATACTCTTGGCCATCTGCTACAAAAAGCCCTACCCCCAAAATACCATTTGCCCTTAAAGATGATGCAGTTTGTAGGGCAGGCAAACTATTGCTGCAGTAAGAAGGAACTGAAGAATACAAGGGGTCAGCAATAACTTGTATTGGAATTGATCTTGCAATTTCTGCGCTCAGTTTTATATCTGCCAATTTAACTGGGCCCCAGGTTACCCCGGATATAAAGGATGCACATTCTAGTACTTGTGAATTGTTCTGAGTTTGGCTAGGTAGTTGCAGAGTCTCTAAATTGCTGGAAAAAATACGAAGACCTGTCGATCCTGTATCTAGTAAGATATTGTTGATTGTTTGGCAGGTACTGGTACCAGGCTGGCAGACATTTACACTGACATACGGAGCGTTTACATTGCCTCCCCCGGGAATTGTTTGTATCCCGAAGCTAATTGCGTTGGATGCTATGTTTTGACTGACATAATCCTGAGGCGCTGTTGAGTTATCTGTGGGCGTACTATTGCTTGAGCTGCTGGATCCTCCACCCCCACCGCCTCCCCCACATGCAGAGATCAGGGATAAAAATATCCCAATAGCGAGTATGCGGGTGTAGTGGTAAAAATTCATTGACTTAAATTATTTGGCGTAAAGCCTGTAGGCGCCTGCTTTGTAAGAAAAGCAAAACCCTGAAAAGCACCCATCATTCCCGATGACTGAATAATGACATTTTCGTTATTGAGGTAAACAGCTCTGCGAGACTCTTTAATGGCCGCTAGGTAATCCTTAAAGTAGGCACCTAACAAAACTTCTAAATTGGGTAATGATGGGCCTGACCATGCCACTGCAAAGATGGTGCCGTTACCTGAAAGATATTCTTGAAGAATAATTCCTGATGGCAGTCTATGCGTATAGACGACAACACCGCTTTGTTGTGTATTAGAGAGCTGAGAGTTAAACACTTTCTGCTCAGAAAAAATTGATTCAGTGTTACCACCAAGTTCAGCGCTTGATATGGCAGGTAATAGCAAACTTCCTAGAGACAAGATGCATAGTACTTTACGACGTAATTTCATAAGATCCTAATGCCTCTGTTATTTAAGCCCTCAATCTCTATGGGCTATTCGTTTTGCGTATTGGGGCCGTTCGTTCAGTAATTTCGCACTCCCCACTCTTGCCACCACTTTTTTCGAGTAACTTGACATCACATCATCCTGCCATAATATGCTGCTTTGAGCTTGAGTCGTATAGACTCTAATGGAAGGCTGGTCTAACTATTGGGAACGCAATTGAGTTGTCGTCCTGCCTGAGTACAAACTGCAAATATATTTCCTGATTTATCGTACAGAGTGAATTTCCAAAATGCACTATTCCCAATTCGGTCCAACAAAGCAAAGCCATAATTATTATTCCAAATCATGCTGCTTGGATTTAAACCAGGCGCAACTACATCCCTAGTATAGAAGGGGGGTGTAGTGGTCGGGAAGGAATCTGCTAAAGCATCTCCACCTCCACCAGAAACAATAGTGGCTGGATATGTGGGGCTAGTAGGAGCAAAAT
Source organism: Polynucleobacter meluiroseus (assembly GCA_943372325.1). GTDB lineage: Bacteria > Pseudomonadota > Gammaproteobacteria > Burkholderiales > Burkholderiaceae > Polynucleobacter > Polynucleobacter meluiroseus_I. The sequence continues at coordinate 297,013 of CALRYF010000001.1, forward strand.
TGATCGCTTGCATACTATGTACATGCCCATGAAATGCCATGTTAATTGAGTTTGGGAAATAACTATTTATTGCTACCGATGGATACAAATCATTCATCACATTATTCATCACGCCTTGTAACGTTGGATTGCCGGGGGGAACGGACTTAGACTTAGGAATGCTGTAACCCAGAATCGGGTGGTGATTTGTGAAAATGGTATTTGTGTAAAAAGGATTGGCTGCCATTACAAATGCCTGCATAAATTGCTGATAGTAATTATTGTTTGGATCCGATACAGTGGTTCCTGAAGAAACAACTGAGGAATCGAAGACAACAATTCTTGAACCACCCCCCAAGTCCAAAGCATAACTAGACGAGTAGTTTGCAATAGTGTCATTATTGGGATCATTGCATGAGCGCACTTGTGTATAGGGGTTAGAGTCTAAGAATCGAAACCATCCCTGACCTCCCCGTGTGCATATCTCGTGATCGCCACGCACTACGATCCAAGGAGCCTTTGCTAATAAAGGGGCGGCAGGGGTAAAAAAATCTGCTTGCCAAGTATTCCAACCATAGCCCCATGGGCTATTTGCATCTGTTGGACATCCACCTGATGATGAGCAGGGCACTTCGCGATATTGATAGTCGCCCATGTGCATCACTAGATCCGGCTCTAGTTGAGCGGCAAATTGAGACATGGTAGAAAAGGGCCAATCATTAGGGTCCTCACAATTTTGCAATGTAGTCGTATTCATCCGGCAACCAGAGTCACCAATTAATAAAATTCGGTTAGGAGTTTTTTTTGGTATTGGTAGGGATTGCCCGGCAACACTTGCAAATTTTGCATTAGAGGGAAGGATGGTCTCACATACTGAAACTGGAAAATTTGCAGGAACAGACGGTTGGTATTCAGTCGTTCGTAATGCCATCAGGCCAGCTTGTGCACGCATTGTCATAGGACTGCTAATGCCATCAATCGTAATTTGTGGGCATACTCCTTCGCCGCTAGGTAAAACATAGCTTGTTGCAACTCGAGCAATTGCTTGGTTATTCCCACCAAAATCTGGGCCAATGATCACCCACGAGGCTGCAATATATTGCACTTCATTGGCGTTAGATTGTGTGTCACTATTCCCACCGCCGCATGAAATTAATAAAGCAGCTAGTACAAAGACAATAAAAGATCGCATCATTGAGTAAGCAGAATATGCCCTAGAAAATACTTTACTCATCAATCTCTCTCCTGCTAAAGCTCTAAAGTAATCGTGAAATACTATTAACCTGCTTTCCACTCGCCGCTCTTACCGCCACTCTTCTCGAGGAGTTTGACATCACCTATCACCATGCCACGATCCACTGCTTTACACATATCGTAGATTGTTAGCAGGGCAACTTGGACTGCGGTGAGAGCTTCCATTTCAACTCCGGTTGGCCCCGTTGTTTCTGCTCTTACTTGGCACTTAATGCTGCTGTCTTGGGGATCGGTTCGGAATTCCAAGCTAACGTGGGTAAGTGCTAAGGGGTGACAAAGAGGAATGAGGTCTGATGTTCTCTTGGATGCCTGAATTCCAGCAATTCGGGCGATACCGAGGACATCCCCCTTTTTATGGGTGCCTGCCTCAACCATTTTGAAGGTTTCAGGAAGCATGGTGATCTTGCCAGTAGCAATCGCTATACGGTGGGTGTGAGGCTTATCACCAACGTTTACCATGTGGGCTTGCCCGCTATCATCAAAATGAGTTAGTTTGTTCATGGGATAAGTTTTACCATAGAGAGATGCAAGACATAAAGTCCGTTACAAAAACCGTCTTTTTGCGCCGCACCTTGGCTATTCAGCTGATGGTGGGGCTTGCTTGTTCCGGACTTCCTACCTATGCTGCTCCGCCAGTTGGCGATGTGTCGGTGGAGGGTAATTCTGCAGCAATCCAAAATATTGGTAGGGCCATGCAATCGCCTGATGCCCGTCCTGCGAATGCGCCCACTCGCAATTCTTTGCAAAGTCAGCCCACTATTATTTTGCCGGATATGGGTGACCCGGGCGGAGATGCCTTGAGTCGAGTGGATGAGCGTAAGTACGGAGAGATGATCATGCGCCAAATTCGTCCAGATCCGGATTATTCAAATGATTTACCCCTTTATGACTTTCTCAATCAGATGGAGCGTCGCTTATTACAAGCTGCTAAAAAATTGCAGCTAGGAGGTGCCAATGAGCAGGGAAGTGGGGCATATAACTTTGAGGTATTTGCCGTTAAGGACAGTAGCATCAATGCATTTGCATTGCCTGGTGGATTTATTGGCTTTCATACGGGTTTGATCGTAAGCGCTGAAACAGACTCTGAGGTAGCTTCAGTTATGGGGCATGAGACGGGTCACGTATTACAACGTCACCTAGCCCGTCAAATGGATAAGCAAGCCACCAACACGATGATTGCTATTGCGGGTATGGTGCTTGGTGCCTTAGCAATGTCGCGCAACCCTCAGGCTGCTGCGGGCTTAATGCAAGGTGGTCAAGCAGCGGCTATTAATAATCAGCTGTCTTACTCAAGAGATGCGGAGCGTGAAGCCGATCGGGTGGGCTTTCAGATATTGGAAGCAAGTGGCTACGATGTAAATGGCGCGCCTGGATTTTTTCAGCGCTTGCAGAAAGCTACTGGAGTTATGGACAAGGGCGTACCAGCTTATGTTCGTACCCATCCTTTAACAACAGATCGTATTGCTGATATGCAGGATCGGGCCAGGACTGTGCCTGCACGAAACGTGCCAAGTTCTGTTGAGTTTTATTTCATTAAGGCTCGTGCGCGTATGGAACAGGCAGGAAGCTCCAGTGGACTATATGATTTAAAGAATACCTTTGATAGCCTGAGCAAGCAGCAGCAAATAGGTAAGCAGATGGAAGGTTTTTATGGCCTAGCTCTGATTGCTCAACGCCAAGGGAAAATAGATCAGGCTGAATCTAATCTGCAGCAAGCCCGTAACCTAGCTCAGAAAGCCAGTGCACCGGGATCTCCTATTCAGAGGCAGAGCTTATCTTTGGAGATCACTGCTTCTGAGCTTGCGCTTGCTAAAGGTAAGGGCGAAGAGGCATTACAAATTGCTCAAGCCACTTTGCGTGCGTACCCGCAATCGTATGCAGCGGGTGCAGCAATGATTAATGCTGATTTAAAACTCGGCCGTACTAATGACGCAATCGCCTGGCTAAAGGCGCGCACAAGAGCTCAGCCCAATGAGGTTGTATGGTGGAACTTATTATCAAAGTCATATGATCAGGCTGGCAATATTCCTATGCGTCATTACGCTTTGGGTGAAAAATATGCTCTTGAAGGTGCTTGGCCTTCGGCAATTGAGCAACTCCGTATTGCCCGCACTGCAGGCGGGGCTGACTTTTATCAAGGATCTAGTATTGATGCGCGTCTACGTGAAATGCAACGTCAGTATCAAGACGAGCTCAAAGAGCAAGGAAAGCAAATGCCAGGCTAGAGTTGTGGCGAAGCTTGGTATTTAAAACGCTCAGCTAACTCGTTAGAGTGTATTGGGTCTAAAGGAAGCTGTTTGTCTTGCCAGGTCCATGAACCCCCAAAGCTACATGCTTCTTCACGGAGTTTGGCCAGCTCAGAAAATTGGTCTAGGTCATGATCATGCAATAGGGCAATTGTTTCTGAATCTCCCTTGAAAAATTGGCTACTGTCTTTACAGCTACTGTTGTAAATAGTTTGCTCTACCTTTCCTACAATATAAATATTGCCGTTTTCATCGCTCAAGGCTGACTCTGGATCAATCGGATGATGACATTGGTTAAGTAGTTCAGTCCCTTTCTCGCTCGGGATCATTCGTGCGATAAAGGGCGTTGCATCTAAGGTAATAAAAACACGCTGCGGACCATTTTGGAAAAAGTATCTTCCTCGTTCATCACAAGCATAGTTGCGGGCAATAAATTCATTTAAGGCCTTATGTTGAATGACTTGTCCTGGGAGATGATGTTGTTGCGTGAAATCATCACGCATGCGCCATTGACCGCGACGATCTAAAGCGAGCCAACCAAAACAATCAGGCACATTGGGCCACTTCATGAGTGACCGAAGTACTTGATCATCCATAGAATTAATGTAAGCCGTGAGGGGTGGAGGGCGCGTCGAAGGTATCTTCGGTGGAGTGGCTCGCATGTAGGTGTGCAATGCGCCAGCCTTGACTATCTTGCAGCAGCACTAGCGTGATATTGAGAAAAAATTCTGCTTCTACTTGATCAGCTCTTAAATGCACTGCTTCAGTAGTGTCATATACGGCAGCACCTAAAACGGAGTGACTAATGCAAGCAATCGGCTCTAAAAATAGGGGTTGTTTAGCAAGCAGTCTTTCTAGCCCTTCACGAATTTCTGCATGACCTGTAAGGCGATGTCCTTCTGGGAGTACACAAGTAATAGCATCGTCATCTAACCAAATATCTAGGGCACCTTGAACATCACGATGTCTTAGCGCATCTCGCCATGCTTCTACAACATCATCTGCATTGTGAAAGAGTCTGGCAAGTTTGGTCATGGCTTACTATTCCTGGGTTATGACTGGAGAGTATTCAGTGTAGCGAATACTTGTTCTGGCAGGATGTCATTGAGGCACTTGAGGTGTCCTAGAGGACATTCTCTTTTGTGGCATGGGCTACAGGGTAGGTTCAGCCAAATGACTTGAGCTTTATCAGATAGCGGAGGCGTATGGGCTGGATCGCTTGAGCCAAAAATAGCTACTTGAGGGGTTTTGAGCGCTGCCGCAATATGCATTAAACCCGAGTCATTGCTGATAACAGTCTTACTCATTCCAATCAGCGCAATTGCTTCATCTAGTGAGGTATTGCCACACCAGTTGTGAATACCAGTCTCTTGCTTGGCTTGCGATTGAATTTCTAGAGCAAGTTCATGATCACTTTTGCTCCCCAAAAGAATGATCTGCCGAGTCGGGTTGTCGGTAATCAAGCGCTCTGCCAGTTGTGCAAAATGACTTGTTGGCCAACGCTTGGTGGGGCCATATTCAGCACCAGGGCACATGATGTAAATATTGTCAGGATCAATCTTGGCATTTTGCAGCTTGATCTGAATAGACTCCTTAGCTGTGCTAGAAACAAATAACTTGGGAGCGAGTGCCTTATTAAATGAAGAGATCTCTTCATTATTGAGAACTTGACTCAAAGCGAGATAATGCTCGACCATGGGTGGGCGATTCATCTTGCTGGGGTTAGCCAGCGCTAGATTTATTAGGCCAAAGCGCAACTCACCGCGATAAGCTATACGAAAAGGAATATTAGCGAGCCAGGGGATTAGTGCTGACTTAAAACTATTCGGTAATACAAAGCAGGCATGGTAATTTTTTACTGAAAGCTCTTTTGCTAACTGCCTGCGTAAGCCCCACTGTAATTGCTTGTGCTCAAACTTTGCTTCGATGACTGCGTGAACTTCTGAGCAAGCACGATAAATCGGTGCGACCCAAGTGCTAGCAAGTACATCAATCTTAGATTCTGGATATTGTGCTTTTAGTGCCGCCAGTAAGGGTTGAGTCATTACGGCATCCCCAATCCAGTTAGGGGCAATGATCAGAATACTGTGCATGTAATGTATCCCGACTCAGCACCTCATAGCGAGGTGCTGATAAGGCTTAGTGACCGTGCGGCTCAGTGCCGGGAATGAGTTTGTACTCTGCGCCACAGTATGGACACTTGGCTTCGCCGGTTTTAGTGATATCTAGAAAAACGCGCGGGTGCGAGTTCCATGCTGGTGTTTTATTGGTGGGGCAATGTAGAGGCAAATCTTTGCCGTCTACCATTACCACTTGAGCTTGAGTCATGTGCTGTTTCCTAGTTGCTGAAATTACTCAACGCATTACTTAACGTAAGTGAGCCAAGATTTGTATTGATCGTTTCTGCCGTATACCGCATCAAAATAAGTTTTCTGAATGTGCTCGGTGATAGGGCCACGCTTACCGTCACCAATAGTACGGTCATCTAATTCACGGATAGGAGTTACTTCAGCAGCAGTACCAGTGAAGAAGGCTTCATCAGCAGAATAAACTTCATCGCGAGTAAGGCGTTTTTCACGAATTTCATAACCGAGATCTTTTGCAATCTGAATGACGGAGTCACGTGTAATGCCATCTAAACATGAGGCCAAGTCTGGCGTGTACACAATGCCGTTGCGCACCATAAAGAGATTTTCACCAGAACCTTCTGAAACATAACCTTCGGTATCAAGCAACAAGGCTTCGTCGTAGCCATTGACCGTCACTTCTTGGTTAGCCAAGATGGAGTTGATGTAGTAGCCAGACGCTTTGGCACGAACCAATGAGGAATTAACAAAGTGGCGTGTAAATGAGGAGGTTTTGACCCGAATACCCTTGTTTAGACCATCTTCACCTAAATAAGCACCCCACTCCCAGGCGGCAATAGAGGTATGAATACTGTTCCCTTTAGGGGAGATTCCGAGCTTTTGCGAGCCAATAAAGATGATTGGGCGGATATAACAGGCTTCCAGCTTATTGCTGTTCACCACGTCAATAATGCCCTTAGTGATCTCTTCTGGGCTAAATGGCATATTCATTTGGAAGATCTTGGTGCCATTAAAAAGGCGCTTTACGTGCTCTGGGAGACGGAAAATAGCGGTTCCCTGGGGGGTTTTATAGGCTCGGATGCCCTCAAAAACACCCATTCCATAGTGCAGGCTATGGGTAAGCACATGAACATTGGCCTCACGCCAAGGAATTAGCTTCCCATCAGTCCAAATAAAGCCATCGCGGTCTGACATCGACATTTTCTCTACCTTTTGTGTCTGTTAAGTATCTGTAAAAGCGGTTTTAGCAGGCTGATAGACCTGCAGGTATTGCTCCTTGGGCCCAGAATGCATTTAAGCCCTTATTGTAGAGCAGGCAGGGCAGTCTGTCGGCTTGGATCCTTGGGGTAGATGGGCTAGAGCATTTAGAATGGAACATTCCCCATAAACCACTTATTTACCCAAACTCATGCCGGAATCCTTATTTAAAGTTAAGCGTTTAAGCGAATTAGCCCAATCAGGTCAATTAAAGGGTAAACGGGTCCTCATCCGCGCCGATTTAAACGTTCCTCAAGATGAGGCTGGCAAGATTACTGAAGACACACGCATTAGGGCTTCTATGCCAGCGGTACAGATGTGTTTAGATGCTGGTGCTGCCGTGATGGTGACTTCCCATTTAGGGCGTCCTACTGAGGGAGAATTTAAACCCGAAGATAGTTTGGCTCCAGTGGCCGATCGCATCGCAAGCCTATTGAATCGTAAAGTTCCTTTAATTAGTGATTGGGTAAATGGCGGCTTTGAAGTAAACCCAGGCGAGGTGGTGTTGTTAGAAAACTGTCGCCTGAATGTGGGTGAGAAAAAGAATAGCGATGATTTAGCAAAAAAGATTGCCGCCTTATGTGATGTTTATGTCAATGATGCATTTGGAACTGCGCATCGTGCTGAAGCTACCACTCATGGTGTAGCGAAGTTTGCACCCGTGGCTTGCGCTGGTCCTTTGATGGCTGCTGAATTAGATGCACTGAGTCGCGCATTAGCAAGTCCGAAGCGTCCTTTAGTTGCTATCGTTGCAGGCTCTAAAGTTTCTTCAAAGCTGACTATTTTGAAGGCACTCTCTGAGAAAGTAGACGAGCTCATCGTAGGCGGCGGTATTGCAAATACCTTCATGCTGGCTAAAGGATTACCGATTGGTAAATCACTTGCGGAGCCTGACCTGGTGGATGAAGCAAGGGAGATCATGGAGATCATGGAAAAGCGCGGTGCTCATGTGCCGATTCCGGAGGATGTTGTTGTTGCAAATGAGTTGTCTCCATTAGCGCGTGCAAATCGCGTGTCTGCTGATCAGGTTGCGGAAGATGACATGATTTTGGATATTGGTCCAAAGACTGCTGCACGCCTATCCACCATGCTTGCCCATGCTGGCACGATTGTTTGGAACGGCCCATTGGGCGTATTTGAAATCGATCAATTTGGTGGTGGTACCAAAATGTTAGCTGCAGCGATTGCGCATTCACCCGCGTTCTCGATTGCTGGCGGCGGTGACACTTTGGCAGCGATTGCGAAGTACGGTATTGAGAATCAAGTGGATTACATCTCTACTGGCGGTGGTGCCTTCTTAGAATTCTTAGAAGGTAAAACCTTGCCAGCCTTTGCAGTACTTGCTGAAAGAGCGAAAGACTAACTATGTTGAGAGCAACCAAAATTATTGCAACCTTAGGGCCTGCTTCCGAGAAGCCAGAGGTTTTGCGTGACATGATTCGTGCTGGCGTTGATGTAGTGCGGATGAATTTCTCACACGGTACGGTTGCAGACCATAAAGCACGTCATGATTTAGTGCGCACTATCTCTGCTGAAGCCGGCAAAGAAGTTGGCATCATGGCTGATCTTCAAGGTCCTAAAATTCGCGTTGGTAAATTTGTGGATAGCAAAATCCTCCTGAAGGAAGGTGACAAATTTATTCTAGATGTCGATTGTCAACTTGGCGATCAAACTAAAGTAGGTCTTGATTACAAGGAGTTACCAGGCGATGTAAAGCCAGGTGATCGCCTTTTGTTAAATGATGGTTTAGTTGTTCTGACGGTTGAGGGTGTAAAGGGCGGCGAGATTTTTACGGTCGTTGAGCAGGGCGGACCCCTATCCAATAACAAAGGTATCAATCGTGCTGGCGGCGGTTTAACCGCCCCTGCGCTGACTGAAAAAGATATTGCTGATTTAGATGCAGCAATTGCGATGGGCGTAGATTTCTTAGCAATTAGCTTTCCTAAGGATGGTGCTGATATGGCTTATGCCCGTAAGTTGGCAGATGCTGCGAGCGCAAAGTATGGCGTAGGAAAAGTCAGAACGATTGCTAAGGTAGAGCGCGCAGAGGCGATTGAACCAGATGCTCTCAAAAGCATTATTGCGGAGAGTGATGGCATCATGGTTGCTCGTGGAGATTTGGCAATTGAAGTGGGTAATGCAGCAGTTCCTGCTTTGCAAAAACGCATGATTAAGTGGGCGCGTGAGGCAGATAAATTTACGATCACTGCTACACAAATGATGGAGTCCATGATTAATGCTCCAGTACCAACACGGGCAGAAGTAAGTGATGTAGCGAATGCAGTGTTAGATGGCACCGATGCAGTGATGTTGTCTGCTGAGTCTGCTGCAGGCATGTATCCAGTACAGACTATCAAAGCGATGGCCGAGATCTGCGTTGAAGCAGAAAAGTCAGATCCCGTGAAATTAGATACTGACTTTCTAGATCAAACATTTACCCGCATTGATCAAACGATTGCTTTGGGGGCTTTATTTACAGCGCACCACTTGCATGCCAATGCGATTGCAGCCTTAACCGATTCAGGCTCAACTCCAATTTGGATGAGTCGCCACAATATTCACGTACCTATTTTTGCGTTGACTTCAAAGATCGCTACCCAGCGCGCCTTGAGCACTTATCGCAACGTCACTCCGATCGGTTTGGACTACACCAAAGATCGTGATACAGCATTGCAAGAGGTCGAGGCATGTCTGAAAAAAGCAGGCGCAGTCAAAGCGGGCGATACCGTGGTATTGACTTCGGGAGAACCGATGGGTGAGCCTGGTGGAACAAATACCCTCAAGATAATTCATGTGAAGTAATTCACATTTAAAAAGATTCAAAACAGATTTATTTTTAACCTCATTACTATTTATTAAGAGAACACCATGGCTTTAGTATCTTTAAGACAACTCTTGGATCATGCTGCTGAAAACGGTTACGGCCTGCCTGCATTTAATGTGAATAATTTGGAGCAAGTCACAGCAATTATGGAAGCGGCAAACGAGGCTGACTCCCCCGTCATCATGCAGGCTTCTGCAGGTGCACGTAAATATGCTGGTGAAGCCTTTTTGCGTCATCTCATTTCTGCTGCTGTAGAGGCCTACCCTCATATTCCAGTAGTGATGCACCAGGATCACGGCCAAAGCCCAGCAGTGTGTATGGCAGCAATCAAGAGCGGTTTTACCAGTGTAATGATGGACGGCTCATTAGAGGCCGACGGTAAATCGGTTGCTAGCTATGAGTACAACGTCGATGTCTCAAAAGAGGTAGTGAAGTTCTCACATTCCATCGGAGTTACGGTTGAAGCTGAATTAGGTGTATTGGGCTCGCTGGAGACGATGCAAGGGGACAAAGAAGATGGTCATGGTGCCGATGGCAAGATGACTCGTGAACAATTACTTACCGATGTAGAACAAGCTGCTGATTTTGTGAAGGCAACTCAGTGCGATGCGCTGGCAATTGCGATTGGTACTAGCCATGGCGCATATAAGTTTACTAAGAAGCCTACAGGCGATATCTTAGCTATCGATCGCATTAAGGAAATTCATGCGCGTATTCCAAATACCCATTTAGTAATGCATGGTTCCTCTAGCGTTCCTCAAGAATTACTTGCCGAGATTCGTGAATTCGGTGGTGATATGAAAGAGACTTATGGCGTTCCTGTAGAAGAAATTCAAGAGGGCATTAAAAATGGCGTACGCAAGATCAATATCGATACTGATATCCGTTTGGCAATGACGGGTGCAATTCGTCGCTACTTTATTGAAAATCCATCTAAGTTTGATCCCAGGGACTATTTAAAGCCAGCCCGTGAAGCCGCTAAGAAAGTATGTATCGCACGCTTCCAGGCTTTTGGTTCTGCTGGTCAAGCTTCCAAAATTAAACCCATTTCTTTAGAGAAGATGGCTGAGTTATATAAGAGCGGCAAATTAACTCAAATTGTGAAGTGATTTAAATATGCCAGCTTTGTACGCTACCTCTATTAAGTCCTTACCTTTACTTTCCAAAGGTAAGGTGCGTGATGTCTATGCATTGGATGACGACAAGTTACTCATGATTACGACTGATCGCCTCTCCGCATTTGATGTGGTGATGGGCGAGCCGATTCCTGAGAAGGGCATCGTTTTGAATCAGATGGCTAATTTTTGGTTTGATAAATTGGCTGCAGTCGTTCCCAATCATTTGACGGGTATTGATCCTGCAACTGTAGTAGCTGCAGATGAGGTAAATCAGGTTAAAGGTCGTGCTGTCGTAGCTAAGCGTTTAAAGCCGATTTTGGTTGAAGCAGTAGTGCGCGGTTATTTAGCGGGTAGCGGTTGGAAAGACTACAAAGATACTGGTAAGGTCTGCGGTATCGAATTACCAGAAGGTCTAGAGAACGCCCAAAAATTACCAGAGCCAATTTTTACACCCGCAGCTAAGGCTGAAATGGGTGAGCATGATGAAAATATCTCATTTGAAAAAGTAATCGAGATGATTGGTGAAAAGTTGGCGAATCAAATTCGTGAAGTGAGTATTCGTTTGTATAAAGAAGCTTCTGAATACGCAGCTACTCGTGGAATCATCATTGCAGATACTAAGTTTGAGTTTGGCTTAGATGCCAATGGTCAATTAGTGTTAATGGATGAGATCCTGACTGCCGACTCTTCTCGTTTTTGGCCAGCTGAGACTTACTATGTGGGCTCAAATCCACCTTCCTATGACAAGCAGTTTGTGCGTGATTGGCTTGAAACAGCTGAAGTAAACGGCAAGCCATGGCCTAAAACAGCCCCCGCACCCCAGTTACCAGCAGATGTCATCGAAAAGACTGCCCAAAAGTATCGTGAAGCGCTTACACGCCTAACTCAGGGATAATAGAGTCCTGAGGAAATATTAAAAGTGTTTGGAGAGGTAAATGAGTAAGAAGCCAATTGTCGGAATAGTGATGGGATCCAATTCAGATTGGGACACCATGCAGCATGCCGCACAAATGCTCGAGCAATTTGGTATTCCTCACGAAGCTCAAGTCCTCTCTGCGCATCGCATGCCTGACGATATGTTTGAGTATGCTGAAAAAGCACAAGCGAATGGTTTACAAGCCATTATTGCTGGTGCTGGTGGTGCAGCCCATTTGCCAGGCATGCTTGCATCCAAAACCATTGTTCCAGTTTATGGTGTGCCAGTTGCCAGCAAGTATTTGCGCGGTGAAGATTCTCTTTACTCTATTGTGCAAATGCCTAAAGGTATTCCGGTTGCCACTTTTGCTATTGGCGAAGCTGGAGCAGCTAATGCCGCCCTGCATGTCATTGCAGGCTTGGCATTGCATGATGCAGATTTAGCTAAGCGTCTTGAAGATTTCCGTGCAAAACAATCCGATACTGCACGCTCAATGAATTTGCCAGGATATTAATTACATGGCAGATCGCATGGAACCCATTTTGCCGGGTTCGTATTTAGGAATTTTAGGCGGCGGTCAATTAGGGCGTATGTTTACTCAAGCTGCTCAAGCAATGGGTTATAAGGTTTGCGTACTTGATCCTGGTTCAGATAGCCCTGCTGGTTCGATTGCAGAAAAATTTATTCAAGCTGAATATACTGATAGCGCTGCTTTAAAAGAAATGGCAGCTCTTTGCCCATCAGTAAGTACTGAGTTTGAGAATGTTCCAGCCCAGGCATTAGATGAGTTAGAAGCGCTGGGTGTATTTGTTGCGCCACGCAGTAGTTGTGTGTCTTTGGCGCAGAATCGAGTGGCTGAGAAAAAATTTCTAGCCACATGGAAATCCGAAACGAATATTGGCCCAGCACCATATGCGGTTGTTGAACACGATGCTGATATTGCCCATATTCCTGCTGACTTATTTCCTGGAATATTAAAAACAGCTCGCATGGGCTATGACGGTAAAGGTCAAATTACTGTTTACACGGCAGCAGATTTGTCTGCAGCCTGGGCGGAATTAAGTAAAGTTCCTTGCGTATTAGAAAAGCGCATGGATTTGGATTTTGAAGTCTCCGCCCTAGTTGTGCGCGGGTACGATGATGCAGTAGTTTCTTATCCAGTTTCACAGAATATTCACCGCGATGGTATTTTGCATACCTCGACTGTGCCAGCGCCATCGCTAAAGCCTGCACAAGAAAAAAAGATTGTGGAAGCGGCAAAAGCACTCATTCGAAAGATTGATTACGTTGGCGTACTTTGTGTTGAGTTCTTTGTTCTCAAGAATGGCGATATTGTTGCTAATGAAATCGCGCCACGTCCTCATAATTCCGGCCACTACACGATGGATGCTTGTGTTAGCAGTCAATTTGAGCAACAAGTGAGAGCAATGGCCCGTCTGCCTTTAGGTGATACACGTCAGTTAGCACCTGTATCAATGCTGAACTTATTGGGTGATCTTTGGTTTGAAGGTAGCGAAGATCAACCAAAAGAACCAGCTTGGAATCAAGTGCTGGCTCATCCTGATGCTAAGTTGCATTTGTATGGAAAGTCTGAACCTCGTATGGGTAGAAAAATGGGGCATATCAATTGCCTGGGTGAAGCACTCAATGAAGCGCGCCAAAATTGCGCAGCTGTTGCTACTGAATTAGGGATCGAGCCCTAGAAATGTCCGCAGACAGTACCCCACTGCAGTCTTCTACAGTGATTAACGAAGCAGTACAAACATTGCGTGATGGTGGATTGGTTGCCTTCCCGACTGAGACCGTTTATGGTCTGGGCGCAGATGCTAAAAACCCTGAAGCCATCCAGAAAATCTTCTCTACCAAGGGCCGACCTTCGAATCATCCCTTGATCGTTCATCTAGCTGCGCCAGATAGGTTTGATCAAACCCAAGTCGATTGGGTTGCACTATTAGCACCATGGGCAAGAGACTTATCTGAAGAGGCCTTAAAGTTAATAAATGCATTTTGGCCTGGCCCATTAACGCTGGTCTTTAAAAAAGATAAAAGTGTTCTAAATGAATTGACTGGCGGACAAGATACGGTAGCTATCCGTGCGCCCTCACACCCCATTGCTCAAGAGTTATTACGTAAATTTAAAGGTGGGGTTGTAGCTCCATCGGCCAATCGTTTTGGCAAAGTTTCACCCACTAGTGCTGCAGATGTCCGGAATGAATTTGAGGGTATGTTGGATTTAATGGTTTTAGATGGTGGTGATTGTGAAGTTGGTATTGAGTCAACCATTATTGATTTATCCTCAGGTGATAAAGCAGTGCTTTTAAGGCCTGGTGCAATTACTCCAAGCGAAATCTTTACAAAGACGGGCGTGAAGGTATATCAGCCTGGTGAAGTAAAGAGTGATGAGGTGGGTAATGAATCATCTGCAAACCTACCTAGAGTGTCTGGAAGCCTTAAAGCCCACTACGCACCTACAACGCCTTTACGTCTTTATGCCTCTGGCCGCGTATTAGATGCCTTAAGTGAATTTCCAGATACAAAATCACAGGTTGCAGTGGTGGTGTGGGATTCTGAATCCTCTTTAGTTTTAGAGGATCACCCATCTATTGATGCAGAAGAGGTCATTGTTTCTAGTGACCCCATTAACTTTGCTAGCCGTTTGTATCGCACTCTACGTGACTTAGATCAGCAGGGATGGGATTTGATTTTATTCCCTGAACCACCTGCAGGTGAGGAGTGGGATGGTGTCAGAGATCGTCTTCAGCGTGCATGCTTTGGTTCCGGCCCATCTTCCAGTAGCCACGATAGCAACTGATCATGCGCTTCTAGACCTCTCCACGCATTGGGGTGGTTGATGAATGAGGTAACTGCATACATCTTTCCGGATTTACTTAAGACATAACCTGATATTGAACGTACATCAGCCAGAGAGCCTGTTTTAATTCTGGCTTCAGGTTTTTTCTTGAGATGTAAAAATTTACGCAGTTGGCCCATAAGGCGATTACGCATCGTTCCATCAGTACCGGCGATTGGTAAGCTGTTGTAAAAAATATCAGCCACAGGTAGATTGCGAGCAGTTAGTAAAAGTTGATTCATCTGATTTGCAGAAATAGCTTCATTACGAGATAAGCCGGAGCCATTCTCAATAACCAGACCCTGAAAGTCCAAGCCATTTTGTTTGAGCCAACTCTGTATAACGAGTTCGCCATTAGCGGTCGTTGCAGGTTTGCCCATTTTCTCCAAAGCCAAGGTCAACAATAGTTGACGAGCCATCACATTATTGGAGTATTTATTGATATCTAGTACATCGTCTGCAAGTGGAATGCCTTCAAATTGGAGAAGTAATCTTGCAGCCAGTGGTACGGTGCCATTTTTACCAACTGGAGCTTGGGTCCAAGTACCACCAGATAATTCCCAGGCAGCAGCAAATCCTTGAGTTAGAAAGGTATTGGCATCTAGCGCAACAACATTAAAGTTCACACCCTTGCAAGAGCTAGGGAATGCCCCAGAGAACTGGGCAGTTATAGACTTATCGGTATTACTGATAACTTCAGGATCTAAATTGAAACGGATATTATTTTTCCAGTTATCGCAGGGACGATCTACCAGTTGCATTTGATTAGAAACCTTCAGCTGTGACAGTGGTGGCGTATAGCTGATGTCAATAAAGTCTGCGGTACGTGATTTACCAATCTGAAAAGAGAGCGTTCTAAATGCATAGAGCAGTGGATCTGGCGGAACGTTATAGGCGCGTAATGACTCACCATCAATCGTGTTGTGCTCCATCACACTAGGTGCATAAGCGCTGCGATCAAAAAATAAATTGCCATCAATCTTCTGAATGCCCAGACCCTGAAGCTCCTTCATCATCTTGGCTAGCTCTTCAGGAATCAGTTTTGGATCACCGGTGCCTTGTAAATAGATATTGCCTTTTAATACCCCCTGACGAATCACACCATCGGTATAGACGTTGGTGCGCCAACGATATTGCGGTCCTAATATATCTAAACCAGTAAGCGTAGTTAACAACTTCATTGTTGACGCGGGATTCATTAGATCACCACCACGCCAATCTAAAACTTTTTTCGCGGCATACTTTCCAGGGCGACCTGGCTCAATTTCTGAAACTGAAATACTCACCGCATCTTTTGGAATTTGATTGCGCTCTAGACTGCTAGCTACAGTCTGGGGAATGGCCAGGGATGCTGTCTCATTGGCAAGAGCTAGATTACTAGCAAGCCAAAGGGAGGCTAAAAATAAGACGGATTGGCGATGTAAATAAGAGCGCATTCTCCATAGGATAAACCTACATTGCTAAAAGAATTCCTAGTGGCCTGAATATCGAGATTGATAGCTATGAATAACTCGATTTTGTTCCTCCAATAATTGGGTGAAGATATTAGCTTGTTCATTTAAATTACCCTCCTGCTCTAGAGCCTCGCAGGATCGAATAAATTTTGCAGCATTCAGGAGTTGTGCTCCACCCTTTACTTTATGAACCATGCTCTTAAAGATTGCCTCATTAATGGGTTCATTCCTAAGGGTAAAAAGAGCCTCATCATGAACTTTTTTAATTTCTTCCAGGATGACCAGAATGTACTCCGGACTATTTCTGAGAATATTTTCAAAGGCATCAAAGGAATATTCTTCCCGTTGCTTGATTGATATCTCTATGTCATTGGCTTCTTCAGTTTTAAAATAACGAGAGAGCTCATTCTCTAAAGTCATTAGGCTTAAAGGTTTAATCAGCACGCCATTCATTCCTGCCGCTAAAAATTGATGACGTGCGTCTAGAGCATAAATATCAGCGGTAATGCCGATAATAATGAGATCTTGATATCCTGCATCACGTAAGTATTTGGCAAGATCAGAGCCCTGCATTCCGGGAATGGATTGATCTGTTAGGAGAATATCAAAATACTTTTTTTGAATAAGATCAATTGCGCTAGTAGCATTATCACAAACTGAGGCCTCAATTCCCAGAGCTTGAAGTTGGAGGGAAATGATTTGACGACTTGCGGGATGATCTTCAACCACTAATGCTTGTAATTGAAGTTCATTATCTTGACTGTGCTTAGAGACTAGCTTCCTAGTTTGCTTGGTATTTTTGGATGCTGAGGATCTGCTTGCTGCAATACTGGTGCGGGGGAAAGCAAGGCAAAAATGAATGTTACTACCAAAGCCTGGCGCACTCTCAAAATGGAGCTGGCTGTTCATGGATGTGACCAAATGATTGGTGATGGTTAAGCCAAGGCCAGTTCCATTTGGCTGTTCAGCGTTACCGGGTATTTGCTCAAAGGCCTGTAATGCAATTGTAATTTCCTCTTGGCCCATACCAACTCCAGTGTCAATCACCCTAAATTCAATCAATTGACCAGCATGGTCATCTGCCAACACGCTAATAGAGAAATAGATTTCTCCATGATCAGTAAATTTAATAGCATTACTAATGAGGTTCTGTAATATTTGACGCAAGCGAAGAGCATCCAGTAACAAAACTTCAGCAATACGCTTATCTTTGGATGTATGAAGCTTCAGGCCTTGTTTTTGAGCAACTGTTGTAAATGCAGAATCAATATCATCAATCAAAGTATTGAGATTGCAGGGCTCAATATTCAATGTGAGCTTACCAGCTTCAATTTTCGAGAGATCTAGGACCTGATTCAAGATTCCTAATAGACATTCTGCTGAGGAATGAGCACTCTTTAGAAGGGTCCTTTCATTTTTTGGGAGCGGGCTGTTTAGTAGTAACTCTTGCACCCCCAAAATAGCATTCATGGGTGTACGGATTTCATGACTCATGGTTGCTAAAAAAGCAGACTTTGCTGCATTCGCATTTTCAGCCTGCTCTTTGGATGACATTAGTTGTTGCGCCTCTTGTTTTTGTAGAGAGTACTTTTGATACATGCGCCAGATTAGGAAAGAGCCTAGTAGTAGCGTTCCCAGAACGGTGAGCCAAGGCATGAAACTGGATATGTTGGGACTGTCTGCCTCAAGAGTGTTTGTGTTGAGATTAAATAGTTGGCGCGAACCGACTGGATCTAGACTGCCCAGAAAGCTCCCAAGCACACCATGTAAAGCCTGGTGTTGATGGGGAACAAACCAACGGTATTCAAATGGCTCTCGGCTGTAAAGGCCATCCACCTGTAGTTGATTGCCATTTAGCTTATGAATGAGTTGTTGGGCTAGGCGAAGTGGTAAGACGAGTGCTTCAATATCGTTTTTTAAAAGAGCAATAGCTAATTTCTCAGTAGAGCTAGAAATATCTACTTGAGTATTGGATGGGATTGGGGAATTTTCAAAACCACGATCAAAATAGGCGATATTGATTGGTTCAATAGGCGTGTCGTTTTTCGATCGTTTTGTCACAATCGCATCATGACCCCAAAAAATTGCCTCTGATAGGGATCCAAACTGAAGATATTCATCATTTAATGCGGGTGGATCAATGATGAAATCAACCTCACCATTCGCAATTTGTTTTATTGCTTCCTGATCGCTCTTGCGCCACCTTGGTAAATACTGTTGTTGAGTGAATTCACTGAGTTTGCTAAGTAAGCCATGAAATACCCCTGCTTCTCCTCTTTCGTTGACCTCTAAATAAGGAGCATATTTCTCATGAATACTAAAACGTACTACTGGATGTGCATCGATCCACCTTTGCTCCACTGAGCCGAGTAAATTTGCATACGAATTGCCAAATACACTATTAAATAAAGCGAAGAGGGCAATGCGGGTGATGGATCGATGCATGCCTTCTTAGCTTTCGATAATATTATTCATGCGACAGAACAAAATCAGGTCGGCAATATTGTTAATCCCTAGTTTGTCAAACACTCTAGTTTTATATGTAGCTACTGTCTTATTGCTGATATGCAACATGTCAGAAATCTGTTGATTCGTATTGCCTTTGCCGAGATATTTCATGACCTGTAGCTCGCGATCAGAAATCAGTGCCAACTTATCGTTATCACTTAATGAGCTATTACCATTTTTTCCATGGGTAAAAAAGTTATAACCTTGAGAGATAGCAACGCAGGCGGCCAGAATGACATCTGCTCCAGCAGTTTTATTTACAAAACCATGCCCACCTAAGGAGCGAACTCGACCGCCATAAACTGCCTCATCCATACTAGAAAGCACGAGCATCCGTACATCGGGATACATTAGTCCAATGCGCCGAATGACATCAAAGCCATCTGTTTTGGGCATATCGAGATCCAGAATCACCATATTTGGGTTTACTTCTTTCATCGATCTGAGGCACTCTTCGCCATTCTGAGCTTGGCCTGCGATTTCAAATAACAACTGGTCTTGCAACATACTTTTTAGAGCCATCAGCATTGCTGGATGGTCATCTACCAACATCACGCGTTTTCTCATTACTTATCTCCGTTTTGGTTTGGGTGTTGATGAGGGTGCAGCGAAAAAATGGCTTTTGCGATACGGCTGTCGTTGATCTGAAGCATTTGATGGCGGCTGACTGGCGACATCATGAGACCGCCATATGAATGGTCGGCAACGAGAGTAGAAGCATTTTCTAGATCTTTGACCAATCCAATATTCCCGGCATAAATTTGAGTTGGTGAATAGGGTGACTTTCGTAACTGAGATAGAACATCACTTGTCAGCTCACGTTCACGAAGTTGACTCATATCAAGATGCACACCTTCCAATTGCATTTCTGTAATCCAATGCAACTCTTGAATACTTCCTGAAAAATTGAGGAACTGTAGCAAGACGCCAAGCCGTCGCAAGCGCAATAAACCTTCTTTACATGCATCAGAAACGTCAGGTCCAGGAATCGATTGAATGCCAATGATCACTAGGCCCACCGGCAGACGTGAATTCAAAATGAGCTCACTCATCGCATCCACATACCCACTTGACGCTATGGCATGGGTAGGCACTGGCAGAATTCCAGGGATAAAGCGACCGCTGCGATACCAATACGCAATCGTGTCCAGGCCTTCCATGAAAAGACGCAGCAATTGCATGTCAGATGCGTTCAGAAGTGGTCTAAATAAAGATCCTGTCAGTTTTGTGCCCTTGCAGTTAAAAATGGGTTCATGACTAATCGCTTGTCGCTTAGACCAGGATTGGTGTTCTTCGAGGGCTTGGCTACTTAGGCCAAGCCAAGGGTCGCCACAGGCGTCTCGTACTTCTTGGAAGGGTTTGTTCTTCCATGCCTTTACAAGCGTGTACAGCCGGGATTTCGGGCTCATCAGCATTCTCCAATCGGTGACTATCCAGTCTAGGCAGGACGGATTGGAGCGGTAAGGGCTTTAGGCTGATTTATCTGTAGGAATCTCCCTACCAGCCTGTCCATATTATAAAAAGAGGCTAAATCCTTAAGGAATTTATGGGGATCTGCCCTTGAAATTCTAGGAATCAGACCTATATAATCAGCACTCCCTACACGCGAGTGCTAAAAAGGTGATTTCTAGTAAATTATCTATAGTTTCCGCGTGAAGAGATTATAAAGCACTGATTTATATAGTTTATTTAATTAGTTAACACTTACTAACATAGGAGAAGAGATGAATTTGCGTCCCTTACATGATCGCGTAATCATCAAGCGTTTAGATCAAGAATCAAAAACTGCTTCCGGAATCATTATTCCTGATGCTGCTGCTGAAAAACCGGATCAAGGTGAAGTATTGGCAGTAGGCCCAGGCAAGCGCGACGATAGCGGCAAATTAAACGCACCTGACGTCAAAGTAGGCGATCGCGTGTTATTCGGCAAATATGCCGGCCAAACAGTAAAAGTCGACAGCGAAGAACTCATCGTGATGCGTGAAGACGACATCATGGCCGTTGTTCAGAAGTAATTTCGGTACTTAAGAGAGGAATTTAATCATGGCAGCAAAAGACGTTGTATTTGGAGATAGCGCCCGTACCAAAATGGTCGAAGGCGTCAACATTCTTGCTAATGCAGTTAAAACAACCTTGGGACCAAAAGGTCGCAATGTGGTGATTGAGCGTTCATTCGGTGGACCAACAATTACTAAGGATGGCGTGTCAGTAGCAAAAGAAATCGAACTCAAAGATAAGCTCCAGAATATGGGCGCACAGATGGTTAAGGAAGTCGCTTCCAAAACTGCTGACATCGCTGGTGACGGTACAACTACCGCTACTGTTTTGGCTCAGTCTATCGTTCGTGAAGGTATGAAGTATGTAGTTTCAGGCCACAATCCAATGGATTTGAAGCGCGGTATCGACAAAGCAGTTACAGCCGCAATTGCAGAGCTCGCAAAAATTAGCAAGCCTTGCACAACCACAAAAGAAATCGCTCAAGTAGGCTCTATTTCTGCAAACAGCGATCATAGTATTGGTCAGCGCATTGCAGAAGCAATGGAAAAAGTGGGTAAAGAAGGCGTTATTACTGTTGAAGATGGTAAGTCTTTGGAAGATGAGTTGGAAGTAGTTGAAGGTATGCAGTTTGACCGCGGTTACCTCTCTCCATACTTTATTAATCAGCCAGAGAAACAAGTTGCTGTATTGGAAAGCCCATACGTTCTCTTGTTTGACAAGAAGATTGCTAACATCCGTGATTTGTTGCCAGTGCTCGAGCAAGTAGCGAAGTCTGGTCGTCCACTATTGATTATTGCGGAAGATGTTGAAGGCGAAGCCTTGGCAACTTTAGTTGTAAACAATATCCGCGGCATCATCAAAACCTGTGCTGTTAAGGCTCCAGGATTTGGCGACCGTCGTAAAGCTATGTTGGAAGATATTGCGATTTTGACTGGCGGTACAGTGATTGCTGAAGAAATCGGCCTGACCCTCGAGAAAACAACTCTTGAGCATTTAGGTCAAGCGAAGCGTATCGAAGTAGGCAAAGAGAACACCATCATTATTGACGGTGCTGGAGATGCTAAAGCGATTGAAGCTCGCGTGAAGAACATTCGTGTTCAGATCGAAGAAGCGACTAGCGACTATGACAAAGAAAAATTGCAAGAGCGTGTAGCCAAGCTGGCTGGCGGTGTTGCGGTGATTCGTGTTGGCGCTGCTACTGAAGTAGAAATGAAAGAGAAGAAAGCCCGTGTTGACGATGCATTACATGCAACGCGTGCAGCTGTTGAAGAAGGCATTGTTCCTGGTGGTGGTGTTGCCTTGATTCGTGCAATGCAGGGTATCAAGGGCTTAAAAGGCGATAACGCTGACCAAGACGCTGGTATCAGCATCGTATTGCGCGCTATGCAAGAGCCATTGCGTACCATCGTTAGCAATGCTGGCGAAGATGCAGGTGTTGTGGTTAACGCTGTTCAAGAAAGCAAAGGAAATAACGGCTACAACGCAGCTACCGGTGAATACGGTGACCTCGTTGCACAAGGCGTTATTGACCCAACTAAGGTTACAAAAACTGCATTAGTAAATGCTGCTTCTGTTGCTGGCTTGTTGTTGACTACCGATTGTGCGATTTCCGAAGCACCTAAAGATGAGTCTGGTGCTGGTGGTATGCCTGATATGGGCGGTATGGGCGGCATGGGCGGTATGGGCGGCATGATGTAATAGCTGTTCATTTCCTCAGCAATCTAGCTGTAGAAGTAGGAGCGCCTGGTTCAAAAGACCAGGCGTTTTTATTTAGGTGTAAGCTATATCGAACTTCAGCTCTGGAATTGGCGTCAATATGACTAGTCGCAATCGGGCAAATCCCTGTAAATA
Organism: Polynucleobacter meluiroseus; assembly: GCA_943372325.1. Classification (GTDB taxonomy): domain Bacteria; phylum Pseudomonadota; class Gammaproteobacteria; order Burkholderiales; family Burkholderiaceae; genus Polynucleobacter; species Polynucleobacter meluiroseus_I. The sequence goes on from CALRYF010000001.1 coordinate 319,356, forward strand.
TATGTTTTTAGCCTTCATAGGCTTTTTCTTAGGCGCCAGCGGCGTGGCTGCTCAATCTGCCAAGTCTGAACCCGTTTATCAAAAAAGTGTGTCTAATCTGCGTAATCAGCGTTATTGCGAGGTCCTGATTGGCAAGCGCGATTGGCTCAAACTTGAGATGAAGGTTTTTAATACTCAGGGTCTTAATTTGTGTCCTGAGGCGCAATGGAAAGACTTATCTAAAGACTCAATTGCCAAAACTTTTGATGCCTCACTTGTTATATTAAATGGACCACGTTATTGGGTGATGGATGAGATTCAGGCTGCAGGTAATACTGTGAATAATGTGAAAGAATCTTTTGGCGGCATTGAGATGAATTTGCGAGCAACCTTGGATTTGAGTCTAATGATGCAACTTTTTGGGGGCAAGCATTTTTCTCCAAATGAAGTCGACCGTACTACCAATTTTATTTACAGGACTGGTAGCGCCGTTTATGAGCTGACTTCACCTGCCGGAGATATATATGTGATGCAGTCCTACTCACAAATTGTAAATCCAGCTCTAAGCATGAAAGATCTGCCAGTCTTAAGTGAGCAACTGAAATTACCTGCTGGCTGGAGTTACCGAAGTCGCGTGTTAGATCAAGACCTTTCTTTGGTAGCTAATGGTATTGCCTATGTGTTGCAGGACAATTTATCCAATAGCTATCAAAGAAAGTAGGTATCTACAAGGGCTTATTGCAACAGTTTTTGCGTTCGCAATAAGTCGGCATTAAATGACTCATAGGGAAAGAGCTCATTTGGAAACTCTAATGCGAAGATGACATACAGAGCAAATCCCATCAAACCCAGGTAAATGAAAGTTAAAAACCAATCTTCTTCATTTTTAACTGCCATGGCATAACCGCTCAAAAGTGCGCCAAACGATAGCAGTGCAAATAAGAAACGCTCAAGAATGGGGGGCGGATGATTTCTGGCATTTAACATGCCATCTCGTAAAACTTCCATGAGTTGTTCTGTTTGAGGCCTTAAGATCTTGTCAGCTAATTCTCTATTATTTGATGGTGCGCGAGGAATGCTAAGCATCATTAATTCATTTAACTCATTGCGCTTATTCCCTAAGCGAGCTATGTTTGCATTGAGCTCTGCGAATGAGTGAACGTCTTGATAAAGCGCAAGACGATCTGCCAGAATTTCTTTTAGGGAGCTACGTACGTCCATTTGATCTTTAGGATTGAGGTACTTACTGGACTGATAAATTTGGGTAATAGCATCTGCTTGAGCACGCATGAGGCTAATACGTTTATCGAAATGGTCACTTGCGCCTGAGAATGTAAAACCGAGAACCAGTGCCGATAACCCAAAGATGGCAGATGCTAGAGAGTCTCGAACAATGACCTTATCAGAGGTGCGTAAACGGTACTTTCCTAAAAGCCAGCCTATCAATAAGAACGCCAGGATAGAGGCAAAAAATATTAGTGGCGCATATTTAACAATATTGAGGTGATTCTCAACGAAATTTGGCATACCAAGCTCTTGTAAGGTGATGAAACTATATTAAGGATTTTGTTTATTAGTGTAATAAAAAACGGCCCGAAGGCGCTTATTTATTTCAAGAGTTGAGGGTTGGGACCTATCTAGATAATAATTGACCTTATTTTTCACGGCTAACTAGATTTTTGGATGAATGATGTTTTTTGACCCTATCTTCAAAAGACATATTGTCGCTATAAAATATTCCAATGAATCCCCAACTTCAATCAATGCTTCAACAAGCTTTCCAAGCCCTTCAGGGTGGAAATATAGATACAGCTGATTCAATATTAAGAAGTGTTTTGCAAGGGGATCCTAAGAATGTAACTGTTCTTCATATTTTGGGTGGTATTAGAGCCATGCAGTCCAATCATCAAGAGGCTATAGAGTTGCTGCAGAGGGCTATAAAAATAGATCCGAAAGATGCATCGCTTCACTATGATTTGGCAAAAGTATTTCAAGACGCTGGGGTTAATCATGAGGCTTTGCCCTACCATAAAAAGGCTATTGAACTTGCCCCAAATAACATTGAAGCGTTGCTTAATTACGGCGTGAGCCTTTCTCGCCTGAGTATGAATCAAGAAGCTTTGGACATCTTAAATCAGGTACTTTCCATAAATGCCAATTTTTTCGAAGCGATAGTAAATAAAAGTGTAGTTTTAAAAGAGCTAAAGCAATACGATGAGGCACTCAAATTTGCTGATAAAGCCTTGAGCATAAATTCGAATATACCGGAGGTATGGGCTAATAGGGCGGTTGCTTTAAATGGCCTTAAGCGTTATGAAGAAGCTATTACTCACTATGATAAAGCCCTGAGTCTGAAGCCTGATTATCACGAAGCGTGGACTAATAAAGGCGTGACTCTGCATGAACTCAAGCGATTTGATGAGGCTATTGCCCACTACGATACAGCCCTGAGTCTGAAGCCTGACTATCACGAAGCTTGGTCTGATAAAGGTGTGACCCTTCATGAACTCAAGCATTATGAAGAAGCTATTGCCCACTACGATACAGCCCTGAGTCTGAAGCCTGATATTGACTGGCTACATGGAGATTCACTTCATGTGAGGATGAGTATATGCAGTTGGTCGGGCATATCAGATTCTGTGGGCAGTATTCCCCAAAAGGTAATGACAAATGAGAAAGCTTTTCAACCCTTCCCGCTACTAGCTTTAAGTGATGATGCTTTATTGCATAAGAAATCATCTGAGATTTTTATTCAATCTAAATACCTATCTACTTCTGTTTTGGGCCCGATTCCTAAGCTTCCAAAGGCACATAAAATCCGAGTGGGCTACTTTTCAGCAGATTTTCATAATCATGCTACTGGGCATTTGATGGCTGAACTTTTTGAGTTACATGATAAAAATCAATTTGAATTAATTGGTTTCTCATTTGGCCCAACAAAAAACGATGAGATGCGTCAACGACTAGAGAAATCATTTGACCAGTTTATTGAGGTTGTTAATAATTCAGACAAGGAAATCGCCCAATTAAGTAGAGACTTAAAGATAGACATAGCTGTTGACTTAAAGGGCTTTACTAAAGACGCAAGAACAGGAATCTTTGCCCATCGCGCAGCTCCAATCCAGGTAAATTACTTGGGTTATCCCGGGACTATGGGCGCTGATTACATGGATTACATCATTGCTGATCAGACCCTCATTCCAAATGAGTTTCAAGCTTACTATGCAGAAAAGGTAGCCTATTTACCCAATAGCTATCAGGTAAATGATCGAAAGCGTTTAATTGCAGAAAAGCAATTTACAAGGCAAGAGTTAGGGCTGCCTGAGAATGGCTTTGTCTTTTGTTGCTTTAACAATAATTTCAAGATACTACCCGCAACTTTTGCTAGTTGGATGCGCATATTAAAGTCGGTAGATGGCAGTGTTTTATGGCTTTTTCAAGACAATGCTTGGGCAGCCGATAATCTCAAAAAAGAAGCTGAAAAACAGGGCGTTGCAGCTCATAGACTAGTATTTGCTGAGCGGTTTCCTTTATCAGAGCATTTGGCTCGTCATCGTCAGGCCGATCTCTTTTTAGATACCTTCCCCTGCAATGCCCACACCACTACTAGCGATGCTCTATGGACTGGATTGCCAGTGCTTACTTTAATGGGTCAATCCTTTGCTAGCCGTGTAGCGGCAAGTTTATTAAATGCTATTCGATTACCTGAACTGATTACCAATACCCAAGAAGAATATGAGGCCTTGGCAATTGAGTTAGCTACGAACCCTCAAAAACTGGCAGATATTAACTTGAAGTTGGCTGAAAACCGAATGACTGCGCCCTTATTTGATACCGCGCTATTTACCAAAAATCTTGAGGATGTTTATATCAAAATGTATGAGCGTTACCAAAACGATTTACAACCAGACCATATTGTTATTTAGTTGGTGGATTTAATGCACTGGAAGATCTAATTTTTTGGTGTTTTGGATCTAACTATGTAAACTCACAAGTAGGCCATCATTGAATTACCTAGCAAGCTTCAACATTTTTTTGATTTCGGCGACTTAATTACGGGCTGCTGGCCTTTGCGATAGACACGGGCTTGCCATTTCCCGTGTCTATTCCTAATATGTTGCCTTTTCTATCCCTCGTGTAGTACAGATTGAGGCCTTTCACATTCTTTTCCGCCTTCAAGCTTTACTAGGTAAGGCTATCCGACTTTATTCCACTGCCTTGACCATGTCTTCAACGACCTTCTTCGCATCACCGAAGACCATCATGGTTTTATCCATATAGAAGAGTTCGTTATCTAAGCCGGCATAACCAGCTGCCATCGAGCGCTTATTGACAATGATGGTTTTTGCTTTAAATGCTTCTAAGATTGGCATACCGAAGATTGGGCTGCCTGGGGTACGTGCTGCAGGATTCACCACGTCGTTAGCACCCAGAACCAACACCACATCGGCTTGACCAAAGTCACTATTGATATCTTCCATTTCGAATACTTGATCATAGGGAACTTCAGCTTCAGCCAAGAGTACGTTCATATGACCAGGCATACGACCGGCCACTGGATGAATCGCATACTTCACTGTCACGCCATGATGCGTTAATTTTTCAGTTAACTCTTTCAAGGCGTGTTGAGCGCGTGCAACTGCTAAGCCATAACCAGGAACAATAATGACCGTGTCAGCATTTTCCATGAGGAAGGCAGCATCCTCAGGCGAACCTGTCTTGTAATTTTTAGGGGCGCCATCATCATCGCCGCCTGCAGCAGCCTCAGCACCGAAACCACCAAGTAAAACGGCAACGATAGAGCGATTCATCGCCTTACACATAATGTAAGACAGGATTGCGCCAGAAGAACCTACGCAAGCGCCGGCAATGATCAATACGGGGTTATTTAAGGTGAAGCCAATACCTGCAGCAGCCCAACCAGAATAACTATTGAGCATAGATACAACCACTGGCATATCTGCGCCACCGATTGGAATAATCAATGTCACGCCCAATACCAAAGCAATAGCACACATGGCCAAGAAGGCAGCGTGACTGTCACCCATGTAATAAGCAGCGCCTGCACCAATCATCGAAATTGCTAAGATCAAGTTGAGTAAGTGCTGACCAGAGAAAGTAACTGGCTTACCACTTACCTTGCCTGATAACTTACCAAAAGCAATAACAGACGCGGTAAAGGTGATTGCACCAATGAAAGCACCTATGAAGAGTTCAATCTTCTGTGCACCAGTATGGGCTTGAGCTGGATTAAATACAGCAGCAATGGCAATTAATACTGCAGAGAGGCCTACAAAGGAGTGCATTAAAGCAACCAACTCAGGCATCTTGGTCATTTCCACACGCTTGGCAGCAATCGTTCCAATGATCGCGCCTGCTACAACAGCAACGCCGATGAGCGAGATGACTGGCTTGAAATCGGGAATAAAGAAAGTGGTGATGACTGCTAACAACATACCAATCATGCCGAAGGTATTGCCTTGGCGTGAAGTGGTTGGTGAAGATAGGCCACGCAAAGCGAGGATGAACAACACCGATGAGATGAGATAAGAAATGGCGGTTATGTTTGACATAGTTTTGGTCTCTGTATAGGTCTTGTTCTGGGTTTATTTAGTTCCAGCCGCATCAGCTTTAGGAGCTTTTTTCTTGAACATTTCAAGCATGCGACGGGTGACCATAAAGCCACCAAAAATATTGATAGAGGCAAGGAATACCGCTACTGCACCAATGATGCTGGTAAGAGTAATTTCATCACCACCGATCACTTCAGTTTGAAGAAGTGCGCCAACAATGATGATGCCGGAGATTGCATTTGTCACCGCCATTAAAGGCGTATGTAATGCTGGGGTAACGTTCCAAACGACGTGGTAGCCAACAAAAATGGCCAGTACAAACACGGTAATGTTTTGAACGGTGAGGATGCTTTGAAAGGCAGCGAGATCCATAGTATTTCCTTAGTATTTTTACTATTAGTTTTTGCGGATGGCTTGGCCATCACGACACATTAAGCAAGCGGTAACGATGTCATCATCACTCGGGATAACTAACTTAGCTTCTTTATCCACAATGAGTTTCATGAAGTCGAGTAAGTTGCGTGAATAGAGTGCTGAAGCATCCGCTCCAACCATGCTGGCTAAATTGGTGTAACCAACAATTTTCACGCCATTGATATCAACTACTTTATCTGCCTGAGTCAATGGACAGTTGCCTGAACCGTTGTCGCCTTTGCCTGCAGCTAGGTCAATCACGATTGAACCCGGCTTCATATTAGCAACAGTGTCGCTATGCAATAGAACTGGCGGCTTGCGTCCAGGAATTAATGCGGTAGTAATAACGATATCAGCCTGCTGCGCACGCTCTGCAACTAAAGCTGCTTGACGTTTCATCCAGGCTTCTGGCATTGGACGGGCATAGCCACCAACGCCTTTAGCGATTTCACGCTCTTCATCAGTTTCATAGGGAACATCAACAAACTTGGCGCCCAAAGATTCGATTTGCTCTTTGGCAGCAGGGCGTACGTCAGATGCTTCAATCACGGCACCTAAACGCTTTGCGGTAGCAATCGCTTGCAAGCCAGCAACACCAGCACCCAAGATCAATACCCTAGCTGCTTTGACGGTACCCGCAGCTGTCATCAGCATCGGCATAAAGCGTTGATATTCATTTGCAGCAACCATGACGGCTTTGTATCCAGCAATATTGGCTTGCGAAGACAAAACGTCCATGCTTTGAGCGCGGGTTGTACGTGGTGCAGCTTCCAATGAGAATGCAGTAAGGCCTTGCGCGGCCATCGCTGCAATCATATCGTTATCGAATGGATCGAGCATGCCAAGAAGTACTGCGCCGGATTTAATCTGTTTGAGTTCAGCCGCCTCAGGCGCGCGAACCTTTAGAACAATCTCGGCACCAAATGCATCTGCAGCACTACCAATGGTCGCACCTACTGCTTCATACACAGAGTCTGGTTGACTGGCTTTTAAACCGGCATCTTTTTGAATAACGACAGTATGACCTTGACCGATGAGTTTTTTCACGGTTTCTGGTGTAGCTGCTACTCGAGTTTCCCCGGGTCTTGTTTCCAGTGGCACTCCTATGCGCATGGCATGTCTCCAAAAGCAAAATTTATAAAGAAGTCTATTTTATAGATAAACAGGGTAGGTTTTACCTACTTAATGGGTCCCCAGGTCTGCCGGCTGTGGTTTTGCCTAAAATCATGCGAAGTCTGGTTGAGGCTTCTACAATGGGGTTTATCTGTCAGTAGTATTTTCGCATTTTTTTGATGAGCCAGCCTAATTGTCCCCAAACCCCCTTTAAAAAGCCCAAGAAGGTCGTAATTGGCATGTCTGGAGGGGTAGATTCGTCGGTTGCCGCCTGGATGCTTAAAGATCAAGGCTTTGAAGTTATTGGCCTTTTTATGAAGAATTGGGAAGATGACGATAACGATGAGTACTGCTCAGCCCGTCAGGACTGGCTAGATGTGGTGTCAGTGGCCGATATGATCGGCATTGACGTGGAGGCGGTTAATTTTGCCGCTGAATATCGTGAGCGTGTTTTTGCTGATTTCTTACGCGAATACGCTGCAGGGCGAACACCAAATCCCGATGTTTTATGTAACGCTGAAATTAAGTTCAAAGCCTTCTTAGATCACGCCATGAGTTTGGGTGCTGATGCGATTGCTACCGGCCACTATGCGCGTGTGCGTCATGAGGGTGGCAAAGTACAACTATTAAAAGCAGTCGATGCAAGTAAAGATCAAAGTTACTTTTTGCATCGTTTAACACAGCAACAATTAGAAAATGTGATGTTTCCACTCGGAGAGATTCCGAAAACAGAAGTCCGAAAAATTGCAGAGCAAATTGGCTTGCATAATGCAAAGAAGAAAGACTCTACCGGAATTTGCTTTATTGGCGAACGTCCTTTCAGAGAATTTTTGAACCGCTATTTACCGCGCGTGCCTGGCCCGATTAAAACGCCAGAGGGCAAAATCGTTGGCGAGCATATGGGTTTAGCTTTTTTTACCTTAGGTCAACGCAAGGGTATTGGCTTGGGTGGCAGTCAAGATGGCAACGGCGATGCTTGGTATGTCGCGCGCAAAGACATTCCAAATAACACGCTATATGTCGCGCAAGGCCACGAGCACCCGTGGTTATTGGCTCACAGGCTGTCTGCTATGGATGCAAGTTGGGTATCTGGCTCTAAGCCAACCGCCGGAAACTATTCGGCTAAGACACGTTATCGTCAAGCAGATTCCGCGTGTACTTTGATTGGCGATACTGAAGCGCAGGGTTTTGAATTAAGCTTTCAAGATGCGCAGTGGGCAGTTACACCTGGTCAATCTGCCGTTCTCTATGACGGAGATATTTGCTTAGGTGGCGGAATTATTTCCGCCTAAACTAAACAAGAAAAAAATTAAGCAGCAGGCGGTACAGTTTCAGCGAATGAAGGCCGTTGCAATAATTTTTGATGGAGGCGATCTAAGTTTGGATATTGCGCTTGCCACTTGATTTCTGGAAAGCGAAACAGTAAATATCCGATTGCGCAACCAACAGCGATATCCGCTAAGGTCATTTGATTGCCATGACACCAAGTATTCTCACCTAGCTCCTCTGACATTTGACGAAGAGCAGCATCAATTTTGCCCATTTGGCGATCAAACCAAGTTTGGCTTTGTTGCTCTGGGGGGCGCAAAGTACGCTCTAAACGAGCCAAAATACCCGCATCCATAATTCCATCGGCTAATGCTTCCCAGGTTTTCACCGCTGCACGTTCGCGGTTATCAGTAGGGATCAGTCTGCTTACTGGGCTCAAGGCATCCGCATATTCGGCGATGACCCGAGAGTCGTAGATAGCCACCCCATCATCAGGAATAAGGCAGGGAACCTTCCCTAGGGGGTTAGTGGCACTAATTTTGGTGTCTGCAGCCCAGACATTCTCCAATTCAAGGTCAACATCGACCTTTTTCTCGTTGAAAACAATGCGTACTTTACGTACATAGGGGCTAGTAAGTGATCCGATAAGTTTCATAGGCTTAAGTATAGCCATCCTATTAGGGGTTTGCTGAACCCTAGAACGCATTAAAATCAGGCTTTATTGACATATTCAATGCAAAGGCAATATTCGTGAGTCAGCCGCTTTCCACCTTAAATGCTCTTTCCCCTCTTGACGGTCGTTATGCCGGAAAACTGGATGCTTTGCGCCCTTGGCTTTCCGAGGCTGCTTTTATGCGTCAACGTGTTTTTGTGGAGATTCATTGGCTTTTGGCTTTAGCTGCTGCCGACCTCCCGGATGTGCCTAAGATTAATGCGGCGGACGAAGCTTTTTTACTCTCGCTGCCAGAAAATTTTTCAGATGCCGATGCACAGCGTATTAAAGATATCGAAGCGGTAACTAATCATGATGTTAAAGCGGTTGAGTATTTCTTAAAAGAAAAAGTAGCAGGTCGCCCAGATTTATTAAAAGCTAGTGAGTTCATTCACTTTGCTTGTACCTCAGAAGATATTAATAACACTTCACATGGTTTGATGTTGCGTGGTGCGCGGGATGAAGTGCTCTTGCCCCAGCTCAGAAAAGTGCTCTCAGTGTTGACGGAGCTCGCGCTTGAGAATGCCAAAGTGCCGTTGTTATCTCGTACTCATGGCCAACCAGCCTCACCAAGCACCTTGGGTAAGGAGATTGCCAATATTGCCAAGCGACTAGAACGTGCAATCGACTCTATTGCTGCAGTACCTTTGCTTGGCAAGATGAATGGTGCGGTTGGCAATTACAACGCTCACTTATCTGCTTATCCTGATTTTGATTGGGAAAATTTCTCTAAGAATGTTGTTGAGAAGCGACTCGGTTTGACTTTCAATCCATACACTATTCAGATCGAGCCTCACGATGGTATGGCGCAGCTCTTTGATGCGATTGCACGTGCTAATACGATTCTCTTGGACATGGACCGTGACTTCTGGGCTTATATCTCTGTAGGGTATTTCAAGCAGCGCACGAAAGCAGGTGAAATTGGTTCATCTACTATGCCGCATAAAGTAAACCCAATTGATTTTGAAAACTCTGAAGGTAACTTGGGTGTAGCCAATGCCTTGCTGCGTCATCTTGCTGAGAAATTGCCGATTTCGCGTTGGCAGCGTGACCTCACTGATTCCACTGTCTTGCGTAACTTGGGCCCAGCCTTTGGCCACAGCGTATTGGCTTATGACAGCGCCTTGCGCGGTCTTGGTAAGTTAGAGGTAAACCACGCTGCAATTGCTGCTGACTTAGATGCTTGCTGGGAAGTATTGGCTGAGCCGGTGCAAACTGTAATGCGCCGTTACGGTATTGAAAATCCTTACGAGCAGTTAAAAGAACTGACGCGTGGTAAAGGTATCAATCAAGCCGATTTACAAACCTTCATCCGTGGCTTGAAGATTCCAGAGGATGCTAAAGCACGTTTGCTGGAGATGACACCATCTTCTTACTTAGGTAAGGCGGTCGAGTTGACCGAACGTCTCAAAAAGTGAGTTTGACTACCAATTCGGAATATGGGGCACGTCCCTGGTTCTGGTTTGCTGCTTACCAATTGCTATGGCATCTCTTGCTGCCATTGGCATTTGTACGACTAGCTTGGCGCGCACGTCACGCATTCTCTTACTTGCATCATATTCCTGAACGCCTGGGTTTTGGCTATGGCAAACCCATTATTCAGGGATCAATTTGGATTCATGCTGTGTCGGTAGGTGAAACTCGCGCTGCTCAACCATTGATCGAGGCCTACTTGGCCAGCGGCGAATCTATTTTGCTTACGCATATGACTCTCAATGGGCGCCGCACCGGAAAGCAATTATTTGCCAAAGAGATTGCTGCTGGGCAAATTCGTCAAGTCTATTTACCATACGATCTCTGCTGGTCAGTAGAACATTTCTTAAAAACATTTAAGCCTAAGTTTGGCCTGTTTATGGAAACAGAAGCCTGGCCAACAATAGTGTTTCGCTGTAAAGAAATTGGTTTGCCCTTGTTTTTAGTGAATGCCCGTTTATCTGAGCGCAGTGCTCGACGTGTAAATCGATTTGGTAATGCAGGGCGTGCATTATTTCAAGCATTTGCAGGCATCTTGGCGCAAACAGAGTTTGATGCCGAGCGTTACAAAAGTTTAGGCGTTAAAAATGTGCGGATTGTCGGCAACCTGAAGTTTGATGTCCCGCTTAATCCTCAATTACTTGCTCTAGGAAAAGAGTGGCAGCAGGACTTGCATGCTAGTAAGCGTTTGATGGTCTGCGCCGCTAGTACTCGTGATGGGGAGGAGGCCTTGATTCTCAAAGCATGGAAAGATTTACTTTTAAGTCATGCCTTTGAAACTCCTCCTTTGCTATGTTTAGTCCCGCGTCATCCAGAACGATTCACGGAAGTCGCAGATCAAATTAATAATGTTGCATTTAAGTTTCGCCGGAGAAGTGAGTGGGCTGGTATTCCCACTGAGTGTGCGGGTTTAGATATTATTTTGGGTGATTCAATGGGTGAGATGCCAATGTATTACAGTGCCTCAAACCTCGTATTGATGGGTGGCAGCCTACTACCTTTTGGCGGACAGAATCTGATTGAAGCTTGTGCTGCTGGGTGCCCTGTTTTGTTAGGTGAGCATACCTATAACTTTCAGCAGGCTGCTTTAGACGCTATTCAAGCTGGCGCTGCTAAGCGTATTCAAGGCGATTTACTTTTGGGCGAGTCAATTGCCTTGATGGAGTCTTTGAAAGGGTTGCTTTTGAATACTGCCGAGTTATTAAAGATGAGCGCGGCAGCCAAGACTTACTCAATTGAACATCAAGGCGCAACTAATAAAATCTTAGCTGCCCTAGATCAAACAAACTAAATTATTGGCTTAAACCCGCGCTCCGTAGTTAGGATCATCTTTGCGAGCCTCATCATCCGGCTTTTTATCACCCTTTACTAAATCTTCACGTGTAACACCAAGCCACATTGCTAATGCTGCAGCAACGAAAACTGAAGAGTAAATACCAAACAAAATACCAATGGTCAGCGCTAGTGCAAAGTAGAAGAGGGTTGGGCCGCCAAAAATCAGCATTGCTAAAACCATCATTTCAGTACTGCCGTGAGTAATGACTGTACGGCTGATAGTGCTAGTAATTGCGTTATCAATCACTTCACGGGTAGTCATCTTGCGGTATTTACGGAAGTTCTCACGAATACGGTCAAAGATCACCACGGATTCATTAACTGAGTAGCCTAAAACCGCTAATACAGCCGCCAATACCGAGAGCGAAAACTCCCACTGGAAGAAGGCAAAGAAACCCAAGATGATGACAATGTCATGCAAGTTCGCAATAATGCCGGCAACTGCAAACTTCCACTCAAAGCGAAATGAGAGGTAAACCACAATGCCAATAATTACAAATAGCAAAGCCATGAAGCCATCAATCGCTAGCTCGCGGCCAACCTGCGGACCAACAAATTCAACGCGCTGAAGTTTGACACCAGTCGCTGCAGGATCCAGCACTTGCATCACTGCAGTACTTTGATCGGCTGAAGAGATGAGTTTCCCTTCAGCATCTTTTTGCAATGGTAGGCGAATCATTACATCGCGTGAACTACCAAAGTTCTGAATCTGAGTATCTGCGTAGCCGAGTTTCTCAACTTTGGAGCGAATAGAGTCCAAAGGAGCAGTTTGTGGATAGCTAACCTCCATCACCGTACCACCAGTAAATTCGATAGAGAGATGTAAGCCGCTATGCCATAGGAAAAAGACTGCTGCTAAAAAAGTGATTAAAGAAAACGCATTAAGCACCAATGCATGGCGCATAAAGGGAATATCTTTTTTGATCCGGAAAAATTCCATGGCTTATTTCTCCTGTGCGCGCCAAACTTGGCCGATAGCGAGTTTTTGAATCTTCTTATGCCTGCCGTACCAGAGGTTAACAAGGCCCCGTGAGAAGAAGACAGCCGAGAACATTGAAGTCAAAATACCCAAGCAGTGAACTACTGCGAATCCTTTGATAGGGCCTGAACCAAAGGCCAGCAATGCGAGACCAGCAATCAAAGTCGTTACGTTGGAGTCCAAAATGGTTGCCCAGGCCTTATCGAAACCTACGGCAATAGCAGTTTGTGGTGCTGCGCCGTTGCGTAATTCTTCTCGAATACGTTCGTTGATCAAGACATTTGAGTCAATCGCCATACCCAGAGCTAATGCCATCGCTGCGATACCTGGTAAGGTCAGCGTGGCTTGCAGCATCGACAATATTGAGATGAGCAAGAGCAAGTTCACCGCTAAAGCTACAACGGAGAATGTGCCGAACAATAAGTAATAAGCCATCATAAAAATTGCAATTGCACCAAAGCCAATTAAGAGGGATGTAAAGCCCTTCTCAATATTTTCCGCGCCTAAGCTTGGTCCAATAGTGCGTTCTTCAATAATTTCCATTGGCGCAGCTAAGGAGCCTGCACGCAAAAGGAGGGCAAGGTCATTAGCACTCTCAGTGGTTGGTTGCCCTGTAATCTGGAACTTAGAACCAAATTCGCTTTGAATTGTGGCAATCGTCAGCACTTCACCTTTGCCCTTTTCAAAGAGGATCATGCCCATCGGTTTACCAATGTTTTCTCGAGTGACTTCTTGCATGACGCGACCGCCGGCAGCATCAAGCGATATGTTTACAGCAGGACGTTGGTTTTGATCAAAGCCAGCGCTTGCATCAGTAATGCGATCACCGCTGAAGATGACTGATTTTTTAAATACACCCAAACGGTTTTCACCAAAGCGGAAAGTATCCATGCCTGGTGGTGGCGTTTCACCTAAGGCGATAGTAGAAACAAGCGGATCAGCTAAGCGAGACTCGAGTGTTGCAGTGCGACCAATAATATCCTTGGCGCGCGCTGTATCTTGCACGCCAGGTAGCTGGACCACAATGCGTTCAGCGCCCTGTTGCTGAATCACTGGCTCTTTTACAGCCAATTCATTGACGCGCTTGTTGAGAGTGACAATATTTTGTTTAACTGCGTTATCTTGAATTTCTTTCAATGCAACTGGTTTAAATTCACCAACTACCTTAGGGGAGAGACCAGTAGGCTTCACTTGCCAAATAAGATCTGGTTGACTGGTTGTTAGCAATGTGCGAGCTGCTTCAGCATCAGCAGTACTGCCAAAGTTGATTGAGATGAAATCATCACCGCGCTCAATGCCTTGATGGCGAATGCTCTTGTCACGTAATTGACTGCGAATATCCGTCGCTAAAGAAATAACCTTTTTTTGAACGGCGCCCTTCATATCGACTTGAAGGAGAAAATACACACCACCACGCAAGTCAAGACCCAAAGGCATTGGCAATGCATTGATTGCACTAAGCCATCCTGGTGTATTTGATAGTAGATTTAATGCAACGGTGTAATTGGCATCGTTTTGATCGGTATTCAATTTTTGCTGCAAGAGGTCGCGTGCACGTAACTGAATGTCAGTATTGCTAAAACGAACCTTAATGGAGCCAACATTGCCGACGGCTTCAAAGAAGATGCCCGTGTTATTAATGTCGGATTCAGCCAGAATCTTTTCCACTCTAGCCTGTGTTGCCAAATCAACCTTGATGGTTGGTTTGGCAGACGAGACTTGAACCGCTGGAGCCTCACCATAAAAATTAGGTAATGAATATAGTCCGCCGATTAATAATGCAACGACAATGACTAGATATTTCCAGAGAGGGTAGCGATTCATATTGAGATACTTTTAAGCGAACAAATTAAGCGGATGCATTAAGCAGACTTCAGGGTGCCTTTTGGCAATACTGTAGTGATAGCGCCTTTTTGCATTTGTACTTCAGTGCCTGCAGAAATTTCAACGGTAACCACTTGGTCTTTTAGTGCTGTTACTTTACCCATGATGCCGCCAACAGTGACCACTTCATCGCCAACGCCTAAAGACTCAAGCATTGCTTTAGTTTCTTTTTGACGCTTCATTTGTGGGCGAATCATGATGAAGTACAAAACTGCAAACATCAAAACCAATGGGAGGAAGCTCATTAAGCCACCAGAATCTGCGCCCGCTGCTGGAGCTTGGGCAAAAGCATTACTAATCCACATAGAAAACCTCCGTTAATTACCAATTAAAAACTGCGTTATTTTTCGGCCTTTAAAACTAAAGCCGTAACCCGCAATTCTAAACTGTGTGGGGCTTTGGAGGTGATTTGCAGGGGGTTGTGCCCCCTGTAGGGCTATTAGTCCTGTCCAGGCTCAACGCCGCGCTGGCGATTACTGTGAAATTCCTCACGATAAGCGCTAAAGCGGTCTTTGCCGAGAGCCTCGCGAACCTCGGTCATGAGTTGGAGGTAGTAAGACAGGTTGTGGATGGTATTGAGCTGGGAGCCCAGGATCTCATTCGCTTTTTGGAGGTGATTTAAGTAGGATCTAGTGAAATTTTGGCAGGTATAGCAGGCGCAGGTAGGATCAACCGGGCGATCATCATCTTTGTACCCAGAATTTCTGAGCTTGAGATCGCCAAAGCGGGTAAAAAGCCATCCATTACGGGCATTGCGGGTAGGCATTACACAATCGAACATATCAATCCCTAGGCTAACCCCCAAGATCAGGTCTTCTGGAGTGCCTACACCCATCAAATAGTGAGGCATATTTTCTGGCAGCTTTGGTGCAGTGAAATTCAAAATCCGTTCAAACTCAGGTTTTGGTTCACCAACCGAGAGTCCGCCAATGGCAATGCCATCAAAACCTTGTTGACTAACGGCGTCTAAGGAAAATTCACGCAGGTTCTCAAACATGCCGCCTTGGACGATGCCAAAGAGTCCATTGCCAGTATTAAGATCACGAAAACGTTTGAGCGAGCGATCACCCCATCGTAGTGACATCTCTAATGAAGCGCGTGCGGTTTTTTCAGAAGTAGGTTGGCCTTTGATTTCATAGGGCGTGCATTCATCAAATTGCATGGCGATATCGCTATTCAGTACCGCCTGAATTTCCATCGATACTTCTGGAGACATAAATAATTTGTCGCCATTGATCGGTGATGCAAAGGTCACGCCCTCTTCAGAAATCTTACGTAATGCTCCTAAACTAAATACCTGAAAGCCACCTGAGTCAGTCAGGATGGGTTTGTCCCAGCCCATAAAGCGATGTAAGCCACCATGTTTTTTAACAATATCCAATCCTGGACGCAGCCAAAGATGAAAAGTATTGCCTAAAATAATCTGTGCTTTTGCTTCATTAAGATCGCGTGGTGTCATGGCTTTTACCGTGCCATAAGTGCCCACTGGCATGAAGATCGGCGTTTGCACGCTCCCGTGTGGGAGATCAAGCTGACCAAGGCGGGCAGGGCTCTGTGAGTCGCGTGCCAGGATATTGAAGTGAACAGGTTTGGTCATAACTTTGTATTCTCGAGTCGGCAAAGAAACATCGCATCTCCATAACTAAAGAAACGATACCTCTGATGAATGGCATGTTGATAAGCAGCACGAATGTTATCCACTCCCGCAAATGCACTTACCAGCATCAATAAGGTAGATTTTGGCAGATGAAAGTTGGTTAACAGGCAATCTACCGTTTTAAATTGATAGCCAGGAGTAATAAAGAGGTTAGTTTCACCACTACTTTGCCCATTCGCTGCGTAGCTCTCCAGTGCACGCATACTGGTAGTACCTACCGCAATAACTCTTCCGCCATTTTTCTGGGTAGCCTCAATTGCTTGCAATGTTACCTGTGGAATGGAATACCACTCGTAGTGCATCTTATGCTTTGAGAGGTCCTCTTCCCGTACTGGAGTAAATGTGCCAGCACCAACATGCAGGGTAACCGATGCTTGTTGTACGCCTAATGCCTTCAGCTTTTGCAAAATCGTTTCATCAAAGTGTAAGCCTGCTGTCGGGGCAGCTACTGCGCCTGGATTTTTAGCGACTACTGTTTGGTAGCGCTGCGCATCTTCACCATCGGGTTGGTGCGCAATGTAAGGGGGGAGGGGGAGCTCGCCAAAGTCTTCCAGCAAAGAAAAAACATCTTCTGGAAAGCGGACTTCATAAAAACGTCCGTCATACCCAATCATCTCAACTGGAGAGGTCTCGCCTGCTTTATTGTAGATATGTACGATGCTGCCAGTCTTGGGTACCTTAGACGCTCTGATTTGTACCCAAGCCTGCTTTTCGCCGCTAATCCGCTCAATGAGTAATTCAACGATGCCGCCAGTTTCTTTTTTGCCATGGAGTCTTGCTGGGATGACTTTGGTGTCATTGAAAACTAATAAGTCCCCAGACTTCACAAGGCTAAGAATGTCCTTAAACTGACGGTCTACCAATTGGACGTGATTCATCCCGTCAGCCCTAAGCTCTAAGAGGCGGCTATCGGTTCTATTCGCCAAAGGATGTTGGGCGATTAGATCGGGCGGGAGTTCGTAATTAAAGTCGGAAAGTTGCATAGCATTACCATCAGGTATTAGATTTTAACGATGACTACTAAACAAGCACCAAGCACACTCCAAAAGATGGGTTTAGACAGCCCTATGGCCCTTGCTTTGCACTTGCCATCCCGTTATGAGGATGAGACTGAGCTTCTCACGATCGAGGAGGCTATTCACCAAGGTAGATTTAATTCAGCGCAGACCCAGGGGGTAGTGATCCGCAATCAGGTCTTATTTCGACCCAGAAGGCAAATGGTAGTCACTATTGAGGATGAGACTGAGACCTTAAATCTGCGCTTTCTGAATTTCTACCCAAGTCAGCAAAAGCAGATGGCGGTAGGAGTAAATATTCGGGTGCGCGGTGAAGTTCGCGAAGGGTTTCAGGGTCCAGAGATGGTGCACCCTACTGTGCGAGCGCTAGCTCCAGATGCACCTTTGCCTGCTAGTTTGACCCCGGTCTATCCAGCCAGTGTCGGAGTTTCACAAACCATCATTCGTAAGGCAGTATCGCAAGCCTTGCGCGATCCAAGTCTACGAGATAGTTTGGCTGAGTTCTTACCCAAAAAACTGATGGCAGAATTGCTACCTAGTAATGACTGGCCCAATTTGCAAGCAGCTATTACCTATTTGCACCAACCACCTGCAGATGCCAATACACAATCACTTCTAGAACGCACTCACCCCGCGTGGAGGCGCGTTCAGTTTGAAGAGTTACTGGCTCAGCAAATATCGTTAAAGCGCGCACATGCGATTCGTCGAGAGCGCCATGCTCCAAGTTTTATAAAAGACAAGGGTAAAGCTCAAGGTAAAAAAGAAGAGAAACAAAGTCTTGAAGAGGGGCTGCTACAAGTTTTACCGTTCAAGTTAACTAAGGCTCAAGATCGCGTTTGGTCTGAAATTAGTAATGATCTGTCTAAATCTTTTCCGATGAATCGACTCTTACAGGGTGATGTAGGTAGCGGTAAGACGGTTGTTGCTGCCTTAGCTGCCGCTCGGGTCATGGACCATGGCTATCAGGCTGCCATCATGGCTCCCACCGAGATCCTGGCAGAACAGCATTACCTCAAAATGAAAGAATGGTTTGAACCATTAGGAGTCAAGATTGCTTGGCTATCTGGAAGTTTGAAAGCTAAAGACAAAAGACTGGCACAAGAAGCAATTGAGAATGGGCAAGCCCAATTGATTGTTGGCACGCACGCACTGATTCAGGAGAGTGTGAGTTTTGCTAAGTTGGGTTTAGCAGTCATTGATGAGCAACATCGCTTTGGTGTAAGACAGCGTTTAGAAATTCAACAACGTGTTGGTTCAGAATTGTTTTATTGCCACCAGTTGATGATGTCAGCCACGCCAATCCCACGTACTTTAGCGATGACCTACTATGCCGACTTAGATGTCTCAGTGATTGATGAGTTGCCCCCTGGCCGTAAACCAATCACCACTAAAGTTGTTAAGGCGAGTCGCCGTGATGAAGTGATTGATGGTTTACATAGTTGGCTCTCGAAGGGATTGCAGGCGTATTGGGTTTGCCCACTCATTGAAGAATCTGAAGTGCTGCAGTTGCAGACAGCAGTTGAGAGTTTTGAGCAGCTCACACAAGCTTTACCTGACTTTAAAGTTGGCTTAGTGCATGGCAGACTTAAAGCCGAAGAAAAAGCCGCGGTCATGGCCGCCTTTAAGGCAAATGAGATTCAGCTTCTAGTGGCTACAACAGTTATTGAGGTGGGGGTTGATGTACCGAATGCAGCCCTGATGGTGATTGAGCATGCTGAGCGTTTTGGCTATGCCCAAATTCATCAACTGCGTGGTCGTGTGGGGAGGGGATCTGCGGATTCAGTCTGTATTTTGATGTATGCCGAGCCACTTTCAATGGCTGCTAAGGAGCGCCTACAAACTTTGCGCGAGACATCAGATGGCTTTGTCATCGCGGAGCGTGATTTATCGCTCCGTGGTCCAGGTGAGTTGCTTGGAGCCAAGCAGTCAGGCGATGCGATGCTACGCTTTGTAGATTTACAGCGGGATGCCTGGTTAATTGAATTAGCCCAACAGGCAGCAGAACGCTTACTCGCAGAGCACGCTGATTTGGTAGAGCGCCATTTAGAGCGCTGGCTGGGATCTCGCGCAGAATTTCTAAAGGCTTGATAATTACTTTATGACTTTAAAAGAGCGCTTTATTTCCTATGGGTATTTAATTAGGTTAGATAAACCGATTGGGACTCTATTGCTTTTATGGCCCACGCTCTGGGCTCTTTGGTTGGCAAGCAGTGGGATGCCAGATGTATCAATTTTATTCATTTTCACCATGGGAACATTTTTGATGCGTAGCTCAGGCTGTGCAATCAATGACTATGCTGATCAAGATTTTGATCGCCATGTCAAAAGAACACAGAACCGTCCGGTTACTAGTGGAAAAATTTCTGGCAAAGAAGCGGTTGCAGTTGCTGGCATATTGGCCTTGATTGCCTTTTTACTGATTCAACCCTTGAATATCTTTACAAAACAGCTTTCAGTGTTGGCCTTACTCATTGCATTTATTTACCCCTTTACTAAACGTTTTTTTGCTATGCCTCAAGCTGTCTTGGGCATTGCTTTTGGCTTTGGTATTCCAATGGCGTATGCAGCCACCCTGGATTTCATTCCTGTAGAGGCATGGATCTTATTTATCGGTAATATTTTTTGGGCGATCGCCTATGACACTGCCTATGCGATGGTTGATCGCGATGATGACTTGCGTTTAGGCCTTAGAACATCTGCTATTACTTTTGGCCAGTATGACGTAGTTGCCATTGCACTGAGCTATGGAGTGCTGTTTATCAGTCAGATATGGGTGGCGCAGTTGGCTAACTTAAGTAATTATTTTTTATTGGGCTGGTTCCCAGCCTTGGCGTGTGCAATCTACCACGTGAAATTGGTGTCAACTCGCAATCGTGAGAATTGCTTTAAAGCATTTCGCCACAACAACTGGCTGGGTGGCTTTTTATTTCTAGGAATTGTGTTGGGTCTGAGTCTGAACTAGTTATTTCCTAGCTCTGACCCAATTCGTCTCCCATGGCTTTACCACGTTGATTGGCTGCATCAATCGCTTTTTCTAAAATCTCATGCCAACCCTGCTGTTTCATAACATCTAGGGCTGCAGCGGTGGTGCCACCTTTAGAAGTAACTCTCTCACGTAGAACGCCAGCATGCTCATCAGAGTTGTGGGCTAGTTGTGTAGCACCCTCAAGGGTTGCGTAAGCCAATTTGCGAGCTGTCTCTGCATCAAGACCGAGTTTTTCACCAGCAGACTGCATGGCTTCTAGAAAAGCAAACACATAAGCGGGGCCGCTACCAGAAACGGCAGTCACGGCATCCATCAGTTTTTCTTCCTTGACCCAAACGGCTTGTCCTACGGCATTACAGATAGTCTCAGCTAGTACACGGTCAGATGAATCGACTGCAGCATCTGCAAAAAGACCTGTAATTCCTTTGCCAATCAAGGCGGGGGTATTGGGCATAGCGCGCACACAACGCGTGTGGTCTAACCAACGACTCATATCTTTTAAGCGAATACCTGCAGCAATGCTCAAAATCAATGGCCCTGGTGCAGTGGCATGCTTTAGTTTAGCTGCCAATCCTTTAGCAACTACGTTGAAGTCTTGAGGCTTGATCGCCATGACAACGACATTATTTTTGGAGAAGTCAAAAGCGATTTGCTCCAAAGCACCAATGCCTTGAACACCAAAATCCGCATGTAACTTGAGGGCAGTTGCAGCATTTGCCTCTACAACAGAGATCTGGTTGGGTTCAAACCCACTGGCAAGGAGGCCACTGATGAGGGCGCGTCCCATATTGCCGCCACCAATAAAGGTAATGTGGGCATTGCTATTATTTTGTGCAGTTATATTTAAACTCATTTGCTAATCTTATCGCGCTTCCCAAAAATAGCCGTGCCAACACGAACCATAGTGCTACCTTCAGCAATGGCAGCCTCTAAATCATCAGACATGCCCATCGACAGGGTGTCAAAGAATTGGTATCCCAGTTCGTTGGCATGAGCAGCTTGAATCTGCTTAAAACAATCTTGCACGGCAGCAAAAGCCTGACCTTGCACAATAGGATCTGAGCTCGGTTCAGGAATGGCCATCAAACCCCTCAGAACTAAATTAGGCAAAGAAGTGATGGCATTACAAAGATCTTCTGCTTCAGTCAGGGAGGTGCCGCTTTTACTCTCTTCCTCGCTGACATTGAGTTGGACGCAAACCTGTAAGGGCGGTAGGTCAGGAAATTCACCCCGTTGACTTGATAGGCGCTCAGCAATTTTGAGGCGATCCACACTGTGAACCCAATCAAAGTGCTCCGCTACGTCTCTCGTTTTATTGCTTTGTAGCGGTCCAATGAAATGCCAGACCAACCAAGGACGTAGTTTTTCCAGTTTAATTATTTTCTCAACTGCCTCTTGGACGTAATTTTCACCAAAGGCGGATTGACCGGCATGCATTGCTTCCTCAACCGCTGAGGCTGGGAAAGTCTTGCTAACTGCAAGAAGTTCAATATCTTCAGGCTCACGCTTTGCTGCTAAAGAAGCAAGTTCAATTCGTGCTCTGACTTGCATCAGATTTACAACAATGGAATTCATGAGGCCTTAGAAGGTTTGCTAATCAATTGATCTACCATCTCGATCCAATGCACTACTGGAGTGTCATCTTGCTGTAAATGGGTAATGCAGCCAATATTTCCAGAGACAATGACTTCTGCGCCAGATTCTTCGCATGCAGCATTTAAGTGATTTAGTTTATTTTTACGAAGTTGTTCAGATAATTCTGGCTGGGTAACAGAATAAGTGCCCGCAGACCCGCAGCAAAGATGACTATCAGCGCATAAACGTACGCCAATACCAATGCTGGTGAGCAGTCCCTCAACCTTGCCTCGAATTTGTTGGCCGTGTTGCAAAGTGCATGGTGGGTGGTATACCACGCCAGGCTTAGGGTCTGTTCCGACTAGTTGTACTAATTCATTTTCTAGTGAAGGAAGAATCTCAGAGATATCCTTTGTTAGCTCTGAAATCTTCTTGGCTTTGGCTGCGTAGCTTGGGTCATTAGCAAAAAGATGGCCATAGTCTTTGACCATGACACCACAGCCAGATGCAGTCATCACAATCGCTTCGATACCACTTTCAACCAAAGGCCACCATGCATCAATATTTTGCTTGGCGCTCTCTAAACCACCCGCTTGATCATTGAGGTGATAGCGTAGTGCTCCACAGCATGTAGCACTAGGTGCACTTATCAATTGAATCTTTAAGGCATTGAGTACACGTGCCGTTGCTGAGTTGATGTTGGGCAGCATACCTGGTTGGACGCAGCCTTCGAGTAAGACCATTTTGCGTTGATGAACTGCGGTAGGTCTTTTATAAGCGTCAGTCGAGCGATTCAATGCCTTATTAATAGTTAGCGGAATCTTGCGCTGAATACCGCTAGGCATTAATGGTCGAACGAGGCGGCCTAAAGCCATTGCTGAATTAAATAAAGCGGGCGTAGTTAAGCCTTCTTTTAAAGCCCAGCGTGTAAATCTCTGACCCAGTGGACGCTCTGGAGTATTTTCCTCGGCCCATTTGCGACCAATGTCTACCAATTTGCCGTATTGCACCCCACTAGGACAGGTGCTCTCGCAATTACGACAGGTTAAGCAGCGATCCAGATGTAAGCGGGTTTTTTCAGTGGGCGCTTGACCTTCGGCGATTTGCTTGATGAGATAAATCCGTCCGCGCGGACCGTCTAACTCATCGCCAAGTAGTTGGTAGGTTGGGCAGGTAGCAGTACAAAAACCGCAGTGAACACATTTGCCCAGTATGTGGGCTGCCTCTATACCTTCAGGTGTATTGGCAAATTGAGGGGCGAGTTGAGTTTGCATATAAAGACTTATGGAAGACGTTTAGTTGCGAATACACCTGCAGGATCAAAGGCTGATCTTAGGCGTTCTTGCACTGCTTCAAGGGCCTTGGAATGCGCTTGCTCTGAAAGCAAAGTAAAGCGTTGATAACTGGGGTCCACAGTAGCGCCCTGTCTAAAGCGACTTGCATGCCCACCGTGAGAATTTGCTAATGCCTTGATGGCTTTGAAAGTTGCTTCATCACCTGGCGCCTTAATCCAGCGCTGTTGGCCATGCCACTCTAGAGTGATTTCATCAGCGGCGCCAGCAATATTCAATGGTCCGCAAGCTGCTGGTAGCGCTAAACGACAGAGCGTTTGGTCAGCACCCAAATTGGCAAAGGTGGATAGCTTTTGCTCACGTAAATCATTCCAGAAATGCTCTGCAACTTCTTCGCTGATTTCAGTAGCCATTACCAAAGAACTCATCAGGGGGATAGCGGCTTTCACAGCTGCCGCTGCGCCTGCGAGACGGAAGGTTAACTCTCCATCGCCGCCTTGAGCAGAACCAATCCAACAGCTTGCCGATAAGGGTAGTGGTTGACCAGCCCATTCATTGAGGACTTTCAAGGCCTTATCTTGAGAAATCTGGCAACGTAAGGTAGCTGTAGCAGCAGGCTTTGGTAACACTTTTACTGAGGCTTCCAGTAAGAGTGCAAGCGTTCCCAAAGAGCCGGGTAGCAAACGAGAAACGTCATAGCCCGCAACGTTCTTCATCACCTTGCCACCAAACGACAGATCTTGACCCTTGCCATCGAGGATGCGCGCACCTAAGACAAAGTCACGGAAATTACCAACCGTAATTCGGCCAGGCCCAGCAAGGCCAGCCGCAATCGCCCCACCAAAAGTGGCATGCTCTCCAAAGTGAGGAGGCTCAAAGGCGAACATCTGATTTTTTTCTTTGAGGGCTGCTTCAATTTCTTTAAGTGGTGTACCAGCACACGCAGTGATGACCAGCTCCTCTGGTTGGTATTCCAAAATACCCGAATAAGTGCGTGTATCGAGCTTGGCATAGTTATTCGTGTTGCCGTACCAAGATTTTGTACCGCCACCCTCAATCGAAAGAGGGGTTTTATTCTGAGCTGCATTCAGAATCTGTTCGCTAAATGCATTGATCTGTGAATTGGAATGACCCATTAAAAGCGCTCCAATTCGGGGTGAGGCAATTGACCACCGCTAATACGCATGCGACCATATTCTGCACAACGACTCAACGTGGGAATGGCCTTGTCTGGATTGAGAAGTTTCTCTGGATCAAAGGCACTCTTCACGCCCCAAAAGGATTCACGTTCACCTTCACCAAACTGCACACACATCGAATTAATTTTTTCAATGCCAACACCATGCTCTCCGGTAATGGTTCCACCAAGCTCTACGCAGGCCTCTAAAATTTCAGTGCCGAATTCTTCTGCACGATGCCATTCTTCTTGATCGGCACCATTAAATAAAATCAGCGGGTGCATATTGCCATCGCCCGCATGAAACACATTTAAGCAACCAAGGCCGTACTTTTCTTCCATAACCTGAATACGCTTCAGTAATGTAGCAATGTGACGACGGGGAATGGTGCCATCCATACAATAGTAGTCTGGGGCCAAGCGACCTGCAGCCGGGAATGCATTCTTACGACCGCTCCAAAACTTTAAGCGCTCGCTTTCATCTTTAGAGATCTGAATACCGCTTGCACCAGCCTCCTCGAGAACCTTGGTCATGCGCTCAATTTCTTCTGCAACCTCTTCTGGGGTGCCATCGGATTCACAGAGCAAAATAGCTGTGGCATCGAGGTCATAGCCTGCGTGTACAAACTCTTCGACAGCACGAGTAGTTGCCTTATCCATCATTTCTAAGCCAGCAGGAATAATGCCAGCAGCAATAATGGCAGCTACTGCGTTACCACCTTTTTCAATATCATCAAAACTAGCCATGATGACGCGAGCCAATTTTGGTTTTGCCACCAACTTGACAGTGACTTCAGTAACGACAGCAAGCATACCTTCGCTGCCCATCATGATTGCGAGTAAATCTAGGCCGGGTGCATCAGGCGCTAAACCTCCAAATTCAACAATTTCACCATTCATCAGGATGCCGCGCACACGCAGAACATTGTGTAGAGTCAGGCCGTACTTAAGACAATGCACACCACCAGAGTTTTCATTGACGTTACCGCCAATAGAGCAGGCAATTTGAGAAGAGGGATCTGGCGCATAGTACAAACCAAGATGTGCCACTGCTTCAGAGATAGCAAGATTGCGTACGCCAGGTTGAACCACTGCAGTCCTAGTAAATGGGTCAATACTGAGAATCTTTTTGAGCTTAGCCAAAGACAGAACCAATCCCTGGGAAAGAGGCATTGCACCACCAGATAAGCCCGTTCCAGATCCGCGAGGCACAACTGGAATTTGCATTGCATAGCAAATCTTCAGAATTTGAGCGACTTGTTCTTCTGTTTCTGGCAAGACTACCGCCAAAGGCATCCTTCGATAGGCTGCCAAACCATCACATTCATAAGGAATGGTGTCCTCCGGCTCCCATAAAAGGGCGTGTTCCGGCAGGATTGGGCGCAATGCCTTAACCAATTTGGACTGAAGGGCGCTAATAGCGGCTAAATCGGGGGGTGGGGTCACCATATTCATAGGAATCATTTTAGCCATTTACCTATAATTAAGCTCATGGGAAATCGATTATCAAAAATCGCCACTAGAACGGGTGATGCAGGGATGACAGGCTTGGGTGACGGGAGTCGCGTGGAGAAGGATCACCTGCGGATCTGCGCTATGGGAGATGTCGATGAGCTGAACTCACAAATCGGTGTTTTGATGACTGAGGATATCCCGGCAGTAATTGCCGCCGAATTACAGGAACTTCTTTTACAAGTTCAGCACGATTTATTTGATTTAGGCGGTGAGCTCTGCATTCCCAATTACAAGCTACTCAAGCCTGAGCATGTTGCGCAATTAGATGTTTGGCTTGAAAAGTACAACAAACAATTGCCACCTTTGACTGAATTCATTTTGCCAGGCGGGACTCGTGTAGCTGCACAAGCACATGTTTGTCGCACAGTATGTCGAAGAGCGGAGCGTTCGATTGTGCGGCTGGGTTGGGAGGAGCCTTTGTATGATTCCCCACGTCAGTACGTCAATCGCTTATCTGATTTACTGTTTGTGCTTTCACGTATTCTCAATCGCGCAGCTGGTGGATCTGATGTGCTTTGGAAGCATGAAAAAAAAGAGACTAAATAAGTTAGTCTCTTTTTTTGTAGTGCTTAGAACCTATTTCTTTTTCAGGCTTCTACGTTTTTTAACGGCAGTGGCAAGACGCTCCAAGACTTGCACTGAGTCATCCCAGTTAATGCAAGCATCGGTAATACTGCGCCCGTATTCCAATTTACTTGGATCATCTTTGCCGGGTGTAAATTTCTGAGCTCCGTCATTTAAGTGACTTTCAATCATCACACCAAAAATCTGATGTGAGCCAGATTCTATTTGCTGCGCTACATCATCAGCAACCACGATTTGGCGCTCATGCTTCTTACTTGAATTAGCGTGCGATAAGTCAACCATCAAGCTAGCTGGAAGCTTTGCTCCCTCTAGCTCGGAGCAGGCAGCTTGCACAAACTGCGCCTCATAGTTAGGCTCTTTACCACCGCGCAAAATAACGTGACAATCTTTATTACCCTTGGTCTCCACAACGGATACTTGACCATTCTTATGAATAGATAAGAAGTGGTGTGGGCGACCTGCAGCCTGAATCGCATCAGTAGCAATTTTGATATTGCCATCAGTACCATTTTTAAATCCGATAGGGGCAGATAAACCAGAGGCGAGTTCACGATGAACTTGACTCTCGGTAGTGCGTGCACCAATTGCACCCCAAGAAATAAGGTCAGCAATATATTGTGGAGAAATTACGTCCAAGAATTCGCTACCAGCTGGCATACCGAGACGATTGATTTCCATCAGCACTTGACGAGCAAGGCGTAAGCCTTCTTCAATGCGATAGCTTTCATCTAAGTAAGGGTCGTTGATCAAACCTTTCCAGCCTACAGTAGTGCGTGGCTTTTCAAAATACACACGCATCACAATTTCTAATTCGCCAGCAAAGCGCTCACGCTCTGCTAAGAGGCGTTGACAATATTCCAGCGCAGCTTTGGGATCATGAATAGAGCATGGTCCGATGATGACGAGTAAGCGATCATCATTTCCATGAATAATGTCGCGGATCTTTTTGCGAGTTTTGCTGATTAAAGCTTCTGTTGGTGTTCCTGCGATTGGAAAGAAGCGGATTAAATGCTCTGGCGGTGGCAGAACAGAAATCTTGTCAATGCGTTGATCGTCGGTATCCGAAGTCTTATCAACAGCGGAGTACCAATTAGCGGGATTCGTATTTTGTTGGCTCATCCGGCTATTTTAAGCCGTAATTAGTCAATATCAGGCAGTCCCACCTACAGTCAGACTATCAATCCTCAAGGTAGGCTGTCCAACCCCGACCGGAACGCTTTGCCCTTCTTTGCCACAAACCCCGATACCACCATCTAATTTAAGGTCATTTCCGATCATGGACACCTGTTTTAGGGATTCTGGTCCGCTACCGATAATGGTGGCACCTTTAACGGGATATTGGATTTTGCCGTTTTCAACCCAGTAAGCCTCTGAAGCAGAAAAAACAAATTTCCCGCTGGTGATGTCTACCTGACCACCACCAAAATTGACAGCATATAAACCACGCTTAATGCTGGCCACAATCTCTTGAGGATCATCTTTACCAGCCAACATATAGGTATTCGTCATGCGAGGCATTGGTAGGGAGGCAAAACTTTCACGCCGACCATTGCCGGTGAGAGGCATATTCATGAGGCGTGCATTCAGACTATCTTGAATATAACCCTTCAAAATGCCGTCCTCAATGAGAGTGGTGCATTGCGTAGGCGTGCCTTCATCATCAATATTTAAAGAACCTCTTCGCCCGGATAGGGTGCCATCATCCACAACGGTGACGCCCTTGGCTGCAACCCGCTGCCCAATACGACCGGCAAAAGCAGAAGACCCCTTGCGATTAAAGTCACCCTCAAGACCATGACCCACAGCCTCATGCAATAGAACGCCAGGCCAACCAGGTCCCATCACTACTGTCATCGGTCCTGCTGGCGCAGGGCGTGATTCCAGGTTCACCAGGGCGCCATCAACTGCTTCATCCACATAACGATTAATCAGTTCTGTATCAAAGTAGAGGTAATCATGACGTGCGCCACCGCCAGAGGATCCAGATTCGCGACGACCATTTTGCTCAGCGATGACATGAACAGAAACGCGCACTAATGGCCGAACATCGGCAGCTAATAAGCCATCTGCACGCACCACCAAAACGACATCAAATTCACCAGCCAAACTAGCCATGACTTGAATGATGCGTGGATCACGCGCTTTGGCGCGACGCTCAATACTTTCTAGTAGCGCAATTTTTTCTTTGGGCTGCAGGGAATCCAAAGGATTCATGTCTGAGTAAAGCTTATTCGATACGGGATTAAATAGTTTGCTAGCAACCGCTTGCTTGCCACCTTCAGGGCCAATTACGCGCGTGGCTTTTGCCGCTTTACTTAAGGCTTCTAAGTTAATTTCATCTGAGTAGGCAAAAGCAGTCTTATCGCCATAGATTGCGCGCACACCAACACCTTGATCAATACTAAAACTCCCTGATTTAACGATACCCTCTTCAAGACTCCAACTTTCGCTACGTGTATGTTGAAAGTAGAGATCTGCATCGTCAAGGCGATGGGTAAATAGATTGCCAAAGGTATGGTGTAAGTCTTGCTCTGATAGCCCAGTTGGCTCAAGCAGAATAGATTTAGCTAGTTTGATGAGGTCTGCTTGTTTTTTGGCTTTGGTCCAATTGGCAGGAAATAGTGCTTCTGGTGCATTCATGTGATTCGGCAAATCTTTCTCTAAAGCTTACGATGCGCAAGTGCGGGTAACTTAGAGCGTACCTCGTTTAATTTATCTTTGCACAAAACCCCTGAAATAAAGCCCTCTCCTTCAGGAAGATTGGCCAGGATCTCGCCCCATGGGTCAATCAGCATGGTATTACCCCAGGTACGACGCTGATTTTGATGCTTCCCTCCTTGGGCAGAAGCGAGAACATAGCATTGATTTTCAATGGCTCGCGCGCGCAAGAGAATTTCCCAGTGATCTTTCCCAGTGGTATAGGTAAAGGCGGCCGGAATGATGTGGCAATCTACCTGACCAAGGGTGCGATAAAGTTCCGGAAAGCGTAAGTCATAACAAATACTCAAACCAAATGTCCAATCATTGCCATTGATAGAAATCTTTAGGAGGCCAGGCTCATGACCAGCTTCAATGGTTTCAGATTCCTGATAGCGCTCACTCGCTGTTTGAAAGCCAAATAAATGGATTTTGTCGTAGCGAGAAATTTGCTGGCCATGAGGATCAAATACCAAGGTTGTATTCAGCACCTTATTGGGATCTTTTCCCTCCAAAGGAATGGTGCCGGCAACCAAGTAAAGATTATTCTCTTTGGCAATCTGGCAAAGTTGCTCTTGAATAGGACCATTCCCGAATCCTTCTCGAACCCGCACTTTATCAGTGTCCTTAAGACCCATCAGGCAAAAATATTCTGGCAAGACAGCCAGTTGAGCGCCATCTGCAGCAGCAGCAGCGACTAGTCTACTCGCCGTAGAAAGGTTCTCCCGTAAATCAGGAGTGGAGACCATCTGAACGGAAGCAATCTTAAGTTCAGCACTACTTACTGATGTACTCATGATGGATTAGTTTGATGTTTTAGTGGGATTACCAGAATTACTTGGGTTGCTTTGTGGTCCGGAACCGCTCGCATCTGGTTTGCTTTGTTCTTTGAGTAAGTCTTTGCTACGAATCGTATTTAAAGTTTTAGTATCAATTGGTTGACCCTTTTGATCCAATGGAATCACTTCTGGGCTATCCCAAGAACCTTGCACCAAATAATCAGACTGAAAATTACGGTTTATTTGGCTTGTAATAAGGTACTGTCCAACTAATGCGCCTAGCCCAACAATAGGGTTGATAGCAAAAGCAGCTAAGGAGCCAGCAGTAGCATCAATAGTTGGGAAGATAGTGACACGTAAATCTTGTGTCTTTTTGGGGATATTAATTTGCCCAGTCATTGCAACCCGAGCTTGATCTAAGCCCATCGCGAATTGTTTTGTTTGCGCCACACCGGCGTTGACATCAAAAGAAGCGTCGAGAGTATTAAATGGAGTGCCCTTGGTTACAATATTGCCAAGACTTCCCTTAAGGTCAAGCGTTGCAAATCTAAACAAACTTTGCAGACTAAGGACGTCGAGCAACTTAGCGCCACTAGTGTTGACCTCTAAAAAACGACCATTTTCAAGATTTAAAGTTGCCTTGCCTGCCAGAGTGTCATATTTAGGGTTAAAAGGAGGGCCATCCCAATCCATGGTCATTGCTAACTTCCCCTGACCGCCTTCAATTGATTTTTGATCACTCCAATGCGCAATAATCTGTCCAGCATCTTTGATATTTAATTCGCCACTGAGATTGGTGTGGTCAGCTTCATTTTGATTACCAGCAGACCATTTTCCGGAAAGTGAGCCATTGCCTTGTGCATTACTCATCTGTAGCGATTCAATCACTAAAACATTATTGCTAGTTTTAGTCTTAAGTTTCATTTGGCCGAGTTGCCCTTTCAGCCAAACCAATTCATCAATCACCAGGTCAAGACTAGGAACTGCGTTTGGACTGATCTTGGCTTTTATAGGGACATTATTCTGTGCGGAATTTGGGGGCTCTACTGGAGCACTTTCCTTCTCAGAAAACTGTAGGCGTGTTAAACGCCCGCTGATGAGGCCGCTTGGTTGCGCATTATTGGCTTCTGTATATTGCAGCTGGCCAGCGATAGAGGGGGAACTCATACGCATTTGCCAAGAAGAATTTTTATTGTTTGCGGAAAAGTTGAGATCTTGCCATTTTCGGTCAAACAAAATGAGTTTTTTTACTTGTGCAGCGACTTGAATATTGCTAGCTGGGGTACTTTCTACTTTAGAGGGCACCGGTTTCTTTTTCTGACCCTCTAAAAAATCTTGCCATGTATCGAGATTAAGTTCTGGACTGGATAGGTTGAGTTGAAATCCTTGTGCTGGTAGTACGGCCACAGTACCAATCCCAATAGCATGGCGAGCGGTATCGTCGCTACCAAGCTCGCCTTGAATAAAGTAGGCATCACCAATTTTTCCGTCCCATGTAAAGCGACTTGAATTGGACGTAGGTTTTGAAAAAGATTTTAGGGTTAATTGCCCTGACATGGGGGCTCCCATCTGCTTTTTCAGGGGGGCGGGAGCAGCGCTTGCCCAATCACGCATATCAATCTTTAAATTCGTTTCGCTATTGCCTTTGATGAAATTGATTACACCTTGATAGCGAGCTACACCGCTCAATGCTTGCAAGATTGGTAATACCTGTACCGATGAGTCATTTGCAAAATAGTTTTTAATAAAGCTGGCGCCAATATCACCCGAAACTTTATAACTTTGGCCGCCTTGATTTGGTGTTGCGCTTGAGATTTTGATGGCCCCCCCTAAAAAATTGGCGGTGATATCTTCGAATTCAGGATTTGCTTCCGTAATACGAATTTTCCCCTTGAGGTTTTCGAAGGGCGGTATGCCAGCCCATTGAACTCTGTTCCCTGGGAAGCTCAACCGAATGTCAGTATCGGTGTCTCCACTGCCCGTTAATGGAATCTTGAGACCCAAACTCAAGTTAGTGGGCCCAGCTATCTTGAGATTCCGCTCCAGTGCAATTTGTTTTTTTCCGACGGGTGATGCAAATAGATAGTCAAGCAATTGCGGCGCGTCTCCCTGCGCCTCCCCATTGACTGTCAGCAATAATTGCTTTGCGCTAACGTTAGGAATTTCGGCATGAAACTTGCTAAGAGCAACTTGTTTGTAACTCGCCTGATCAATATCAACCGTAAAGTTGGCATTTTGCATATTGATAACGCCATTGACCTTGTTGAAGGCGGGCCAAATACCTTGCACAGTTGATTGGGCTGGCACAGGACTGAAGGTTGCACCGGTGATAGGCAAGTTGAGTGTGAATTCTCCTGAACCTGGCTTAGGAAATGGTACTTCATTGGGGTCACCCTTAATATGTAGTCGTCCCTTTTGAATTACGCCTGCATCAAAAGCTTTACTTAAATAGGATTTAGCTTCGCTTCCCATCCCGACCGGCAGATAACGATAGGCAGTTTTTAAATTAGCCTGTGCAAAATCCATATCAAGAGTCATAAAGTCAGGATTTTTGTCTGCACCAATGATGTAATTTATGTTTAGTGTTGTTGAAATCTCAGGATTGTTTAGTGCAAGCTGTTTTGCATTAATAACCCAGCTTCCTTTTTGTTTGGACCAAGATATTTGACCGCTGGCTTGATCTAGTTTGATTTTGGGGTCTACTAATAAGTCCTTCACCTCAAGCTCGAGGTCGGTAGACTTAATAGAAAAACTTCCCTTGCTCTGATCGGCCGTCACAAGGCCAGAAAGCTTTGAGACAGAAGGCATGGTCTTATTGATGCCAACAAAACTCAAGTCGATTAATTTTCCGCTGACAGTAAAGTCTAGTTTGTTGGACTTAAACCATCCGCCAGGAATATTAAGGGCTGATAGTGCTGATAGGGGTGACTTACTTTCCGACCAATTGATCTCTAGATTCTGTAGCTCACCATCGGCCTTTGAAGCTTTAATCCATTGATGTACTTTTTTCGATAGTGGTAGGTTGAGAGCAAATAAGGCAATGTCTTCCACCAAAATCTTTGGAGAGGAAAATCCAAATTCTTTAATCTCGCCACCATCTGCTGGTGGTCTCCAGCGGAAGGTCATAGGACTCAAATTCTCTAGCGGGGTCGATTTGGCGCTATCGACATCACGCCAAGAAAATGTCTTAGTTGTAATGGATATGAGCCCGTTGTCAGTTTCTTGTACTAAGTTAGTTTCTAATCTTCCAAGAGCAATAGCATCTTCATCTTTGGATAGCTGAATGGTAAGGTTATCGGCAGCTAAATAAATTTCTCCGCCATCAGGCTTGCCGTTATCAATTTTTAGCTTTCCATTGGAGTTCAGAATTCCCTCAAGCGTATTGATCGGAAGGGAAAAGTCATTGCTTATTTGAGTGAGTTGTATCTCATTTAGATTCCAGGAGATAGTTCCAATCCAGTCACGCCAGTTACCAGCTTGGCCGCCAAGATGGTGGACTAAATCCATATCAAGCGTAAGCGGGCCTTTGGTCCAAGGCGTGGTCGCTCTTAACGATCCTTGATGGCTGCGAATGCCATTGCTAAGAGAGAGACTTTGAATAGCTATCGAAGAGATTGGTCTTTTCTTAAGTTGGTCATCCCAAAATAATGTGACATCACTGAGGCGAATTTCATTCTGAGCCAAGAGCCAATTCTCTGTGGAATAGTTATTTGAATTTCCATCGATAGAGATACCAGCAATAGTAATTGCACCTTTACTATTGCGTTGTGCATAAATTTCAGCATTCTCAATCTTCAGTTCATGGAAAAACGGTGCAAGATGATAAAAAGATGACCAACTTAATTGACCATTAATTTTATGAATAAATAAGAGTGGCTTTAATTTATCAGGCCCGTTAAAGCGTAAACCTTCAATTTCAAAATCAGGCCTAATACCGGTCCACGAAACATGGAGAGATTCCATTGAAACTTCAGCACCAATGCGAGCGCTAATAAGCTTTTCAACCGATGCTTTAGATTTCTCAATTTGAGGCCAAAGGATGAAGCGCACTCCTACATGCCCAATCACAAAAAGGACGGCTACAAAGCCAGCCAAAATCAGGGCACGCTTGCGCCAGGACCTATCCGAACCTGGAGGACGTTTGGCAAGTACGCTCTTGAGGCGAGGCGGGATTAACTTTTGCAGCATGAGCTCTATTATCCGTCAGCCTTAGCTTGATCGCCAATCTTCTGGCTTGCGTCATGGGGTCAGATCTTGAGGTCGGATTAAGATGGGGGAATGGACGACTTTTCCCAACAAATCGATTTTTTGCGCCAGCACTCGACTTACGCTCGACGTTGGCTCAGTGCTCGTCCCGAATGGCTTGAATGGCTGCGTATTCAGGGGCAGAAAAAAGTCGACGTACAGGGCATTAAAGAGCTACTCAAAGACTGTGGTGTGGGCTACCAGGTCGATGAGTTGGATGAGTCTCTATGGATGGCCAATATACGCATGGCCAGACAGCGTTTGATGCTGTGGATAGCATTTCGGGATTTAAATGGTCTAGCTGACCTCCGAGAGGTTACCCAAGCACTCAGTCATTTTGCTGAATTCGCAGTGTCGGCAGCCATTGCTTTTACGCGCGAGGATCTCAAAAATCGTTTTGGCTTGCCTTGGAGTAAGTCAACACAATCTGAGATGCCACTGATGGTTGTTGGAATGGGTAAGTTAGGCGGCCTTGAATTAAATCTCTCCTCAGATATTGATTTAATTTTTCTATATGAGCATGAGGGTGAGACGACTGGCGGTCCGAAAAGTTTATCGAATCACGAGTGGTTTACGCGGATGGGTAAGCGCTTGATCAAGCTGCTCGCTGAGCATGATGCCAATGGATTTGTATTTCGCGTGGATATGCGCCTCCGCCCTAATGGAGATTCTGGGCCCTTGGTATGTAGTCTGGATATGTTGGAGGAGTATCTAATAGTGCAGGGTAGGGAGTGGGAGCGCTATGCTTGGATTAAAGGTCGGTTGATTGCACCCCTACCGGATTCTTCCGATTTTGCCCACTGTCAAAAAGAGCTTGATCAACTCATTCGACCTTTTGTGTATCGCCGACATTTAGATTACGGTGTGATTGCCGCCATTCGTGATTTACACGCGCAGATTCAGGCTGAGGCAGAAAAAAGATCCTCAGGTCATCAAGGTCGTTCACGGGATATAAAGTTGGGGCGCGGCGGTATTCGAGAGATTGAGTTTTTAGCGCAGATGTTTCAGCTGATGCGGGGTGGAACAGATCCTCGCTTTAGATTGCGGCCCACTATGGAAGTCTTGGAGCTCATTAAGCAGTGTGGCATCCTGCCTGCTCATGAGGTGGAGTCTTTGCAGGCATCTTATATTTACTTAAGGCGATTAGAGCATCGTATTCAGGTATGGGATGACCAGCAAACACACTATTTACCTGAGGATGAGGAAGCGCGTTTACGATTGGCGATCTCGATGCAAGGCCAAAATGCTCAAGTGAATGCTTTGATGGCTGAACTAGAGCAGCATCAAAACAATGTTGCGCAGCTATTTGAAAAGGCTTTTTCACTAGACGATAGTGCTCGTCTCGAGATAGCGCCCTTGGCTCAGGGCTGGGCGCCTGACCAGATAATTTTCCCAGATTCATATAGTCGTTGGCAGGCATGGATAGATAGTCCAAAACAAAAGCTATTGCCGGAAAAAAGTCGCTTAATTTTTGATAACTTAATGTGCAAGGCAGCAGAGAGTTTGCAGATTGAAGGCTCTTTATCAGCGCACGGCGATAAAACACTATTGCGTTTCTTTGATTTACTGGAGGCAATTGCCAGACGTAGTGCCTATCTATCGATTTTGGCTGAGTATCCTAGAGCCCTATCTAATGTTCTGGACTTACTCAAAGCATCCCAATGGGGCGCTCAATACCTAACACGCCATCCTCACTTATTGGATCACTTGTTGAATGCACAATCAGAGAGAGCTTTAATTGAGGACCCTCAACAATATTGGCAAGAAGTACGTGCCAATCTCAATATGCAGCTTGACGATGTGATGTCTGAGGGTGATGGCTCTGAACAGGCGATGGATATTTTGCGGGTTACCCATCACAACGAAACATTTATTACGCTATTAACGGATTTGGGTATTGGTGTGCAACAAGCACTTCCAGTAGAGCGGGTAAGTGATCATCTGTCTGCATTAGCAGATTTAATTCTGCAGACTACCTTTGAACGTGTTTGGCCTAGTGTGGCTAAAAAGTTTGACCTTCCCGCCGAATCTAATCCGCCATTTGCAATTATTTCTTATGGAAAGTTGGGCGGTAAAGAATTGGGCTATGCCTCTGACTTAGATATTGTATTTTTATATCAGGCAGATGAGTCAGATTATGCTGCGCAAGAAATTTATGCCCTGCTTGCAAAGCGGATGATTAATTGGCTGACAGCATTTACCTCAACAGGTAGCTTATTTGAAATTGACACCCGACTTCGTCCTAATGGTTCTGCAGGATTCTTGGTTACTAACGCTGAGGCCTTTAAAAAATATCAGTTACGTGAAGGTGATAACGCTGCCTGGGTATGGGAGCATCAAGCCCTAACTCGAGCGCGCTTCTCTGCTGGTAGTCCGAGCGTAGGTACATTTTTTGACTCGGTTCGCTCTGAAGTATTGGGTCAGCAGCGAGATATCGATCACTTGCGATTTGAGATCCTAGAAATGCGTCGTAAGGTGCATGCGGGACATCCGAACGCCAATGTTGAGTTTGACTTAAAGCATGACGCCGGGGGTATGGTTGATATTGAATTTATTGTGCAGTTTTTAGTACTGGCTTATGCGCATAAACACTCTGAGCTAATAGGCAATTTGGGTAATATTGCCTTATTACGTATCGCTGGTGATATGGGCTTAATTTCTCATGAGGCTGCACAATCTGTTGGCAATGCTTATCGATTATTGAGGGCTCGTCAACATCGTTTACGTCTAGATGGTGCAGAAAAAACACGCATCCATTTAGAAAATGAGCCTGCGCTTATTGCGGCAAGAAACGCTGTGCAGGCACTTTGGTTGGAGATCTTTCAGGCACCCTCTAACATTAGTTAAAAGGTGGGGTTTAGTTTTGCTCTAGCAACTCACGAGCATGACGACGTGTGGTGTCAGTAATAGTAGCGCCACCAAGCATGCGTGCAACCTCTTCAACGCGTTCAGCCCTGCCCAAAATCTGAACCTGGGACACTGTCTTTTCACCCGTTTGTGACTTGCTCACCTTAAGGTGATGGTTGCCTTGAGCGGCAACCTGCGGTAAGTGGGTGACGCATAAAATTTGGTGTGATTGGCCCAATTGATGCAAGAGTTTTCCAACAGTTTCAGCCACGGCGCCACCAATACCTGCATCTACTTCATCGAAAATAAGTGTTGGTGTAAACGAGGCTTTGCTGGTGATCACACTGATTGCTAAGCTAATGCGGGCCAACTCACCGCCAGAGGCTACTTTTGCGAGCGCTCGTGGAGTACTGCCAGCATGACCTGCAACTAAAAACTCAATCTGCTCAAGACCATGAGAGCCACCCTCACTAAGAGGGGCCAATGCAATCTCCAGGCGACCGCCTGCCATGGATAAATCTTGCATTGCATCGGTTACCAATTTTCCAAGGTCAGTCGCCGCCTTGCTGCGTTTTTGTGAAAGTTGTTTAGCAAGCTTGAGATAGATAGCCTCTTCCTGTGCAACTTTCTCTCGTAATGCTTCAATATTTTGGGATGCAGTTAAAGCATCCAGTCGCTCATTAGTAGTTTGCAGTAATGCGGGCAGCTCATCTACTTCAGCACGATATTTTTTGGCTGTACTGTGTAGTGCTTGCATACGTTCTTCTACTTGAGCAAGCCTAGCTGGATCTAAGTCAATCTTTTGCAAATAGCGATTGAGTCCATGAATGGCTTCATCCAGTTGAATACTGGCTGACTCTAGGGCTTGATTAATTTCACCAAGTGCTGGGTCGTGCTCAGCGAGCGCACTTACAGTAACGCAAACTTTTGAGAGGGTGGATTCAAGAGAGTTATCAGCATCACTCAAAACTTCGATTGCTTCTTGGCAGCCACCGATCAGCTTTGCGCCATTGGCTAGGCGGGCATGCTCGCTCTGGATAGTTAACCATTCACCTTCTTGTGGCGAGAGTTCGGTTAATTCCTCGAGTTGCCACTCAAGACGCTCCCGCTCACGTTCAACATCTTGCCCTGCATTTTCGGCCTGCTGCAGAAGGCGACGAGAGTCCGCTACAGTTTTGTATGTTTGCGCTACCTCTGTAGCAAGTGGGAGTAAGCCAGCATGACGATCAAGGAGCTCACGCTGAGCACCCCCTTTTAATAAAAGCTGATGTGCATGTTGACCATGAATATCGACGAGCTGATCACCGGCTTCGCGCAATTGCACCAGTGTCGCAACACTGCCGTTGATAAAGGCACGACTTCGTCCGCTACTTTCCACTGTTCTTTTCAGTAATAAGCTTAGGCCATCATCCTCTAGCGGGAATCCTTGTGCATCGAGCCACTGGTTAAAAGATTGCACCAGCTCGGGTTCAATCCGAAAGAGTGCGGAAATTTCCGCGCGGTTACTACCTTCCCGAATTTGACTGCTGTCAGCGCGTTCGCCTAGGACTAAGCCAAGGGCATCAAGCAGAATCGATTTACCGGCGCCAGTTTCACCAGTGAGTACTGTAAAGCCGCTAGAGAAATCTAGCTCTAGCTGGTCAACAATGACAAAGTCACGGAGGGAGATGGTTTGAAGCATGTATTAGCGTAGCAAAAAACTCGACATCAAAATGTCGACGGGTACTCATTCCAATGCAATTTCTCACGCAAAGTTTTGTAGTCGCTGTGATTGCTAGGGTGTAAAAGGGCGATTGTTTTATCGGATTGACGTACTTCAATCTTGTCACCACTTTGTAAGTTGGTTTGTGATTGCATATCAAAATTCACAATCACCTCAAGTCCATTAACCACTTCAATCACAGTGACGCTATCTTGTGGCAAGACAATCGGACGATTAGAAAGTGAGTGTGGTGCAATAGGAGCCAATAAAATGCCCGCAACGTGGGGATGCAAAATCGGCCCGCCGGCTGAAAGAGCGTAAGCAGTAGAGCCAGTGGGAGTAGATACGATCAAACCATCAGAGCGTTGGTTGTACATAAATGAGCCATTGACATGCACGGCCAACTCCACCATCCCAGAAATGCCAGAACGATTTACAACCACGTCATTGAGTGCTAAGCCGCGATTGATTTCTTTGCCATTACGTAGAACTGAGGCATCCAGCAACGTGCGGGTATCTGCTTCATAGTCACCGGCAATAATTTTGGGAAGGATGGCTTGCACCGACTGAATGGGAATATCCGTCATGTAACCCAGGCGTCCCATGTTGATGCCTACCAGTGGCACATTGCTGCCCGCCAGTTGGCGGCCGATACCCAGCATCGTCCCATCACCCCCTAAAACCACTACCAAATCAATTGCCCCAGCAAAATTCTCGGCAGTTTTGGTGGGAATGTCTTTTAAACCCACATGTTGGGCGGTAGCTGCCTCTAAAAATACCTCGCAACCCAGGCCCTTCAAGAGCTTGCATAGATCTTGAAGGTGCTCCTCTATACCGTCTGCCTGGTATTTGCCGACAAGTGCAACCCGGCTAAATGCCTTCTTGGTGGAATCTGGGGATGGGCTTAACATATAACGATTAAACCATAGGCATAAAATCCCTTCCAACATGGATGAACGTTCCCGCGCCCTACTAAAAACCCTCATCGAGCGCTATATCGAGGAGGGACAGCCTATTGGCTCGCGAACGCTATCCAGATTCTCAGGTCTGGACCTCTCCGCAGCCACCATCCGCAATGTCATGGCGGATTTGGAGGATATGGGTTTGGTGACCAGTCCTCATACTTCTGCTGGCCGCATTCCAACCCCGCGGGGGTATCGCCTTTTTGTGGACACTATGGTTACCGTGCGCCCGCTGGAAGAGATGGCAGCTCGAGAGGTTGAAAAGGGCCTTTTGCCAGATTCTCCTCAAAGGGTGTTGAACTCAGCAGCCCAGATTTTGTCGAACTTGACTCATTTTGCTGGAGTCGTCATGACACCTAAACGAGCCCAGGTTTTTAAGCATATTGAGTTCTTACGTTTGGGTGAAGGCAAGATTTTGCTGATTATGGTTACACCAGAAGGTGATGTGCAAAACCGCATATTGCCAACAACTCAGGATTACACGCCTAGCCAACTGATTGAGGCGGGCAACTTTATTAATGCCCAGTTTGCAGGAAAAAGCTTTGATCAAGTGCGCATGCATCTCAAATCTGATTTAGATAATTTGCGTGCAGATATTTCTGGGTTGATGGCTTTGGCTTTGCAAAGCGGCGTTGCTGATTACGATATGGGACGTGGCGATATGGTGCTCTCGGGTGAGCGACGTCTCCTCAATGTTGGGGACTTGAGTTCCAATCTGGATAAGTTGCGCAAGATGTTCGATATGTTGGAGCAAAAATCGGTTCTCATGCAATTGCTTGATGTATCAAGTCATGCAGATGGTATTCAAATCTTTATTGGTGGTGAAAGTGACTTATTGCCCTATGAAGATCTCGCTG
This sequence comes from Polynucleobacter meluiroseus, assembly GCA_943372325.1. Classification (GTDB taxonomy): domain Bacteria; phylum Pseudomonadota; class Gammaproteobacteria; order Burkholderiales; family Burkholderiaceae; genus Polynucleobacter; species Polynucleobacter meluiroseus_I. Next base: position 359,979 of record CALRYF010000001.1, read on the forward strand.
TTATCAGCGCTCCATATAGCGTAGATGGCCAAATAGTAGGAACGCTTGGCGTTATTGGACCAACCCGTATGGCATACGACAGAGTCATTCCAATTGTGGATATCACCTCAAAATTACTATCGGGTGCGCTTAGCTCATAAAGAAATATACTTAGCAAAGAATTGCTTATTTAATCGAGAAATATCACTTTGAATCAAAACCCCCACCTTCGCGCATCCAAAACAGCAGTCTTGCTGCTGAACTTAGGTACGCCATCTGCACCAACACCCAAAGCAGTGCGTGCTTATTTAAAGGAATTTCTTTCGGATCCGCGCGTAGTCGAAATTCCTCACATTATTTGGTGGTGGATATTGAACGGCATTATTTTGCCAATCCGCAGTAGTGCATCTGCTAAAAAATATGCCACTATTTGGCTGCCAAAATTAGGCTCCCCTTTGATGCATTACTCGCGCTTACAGGCTATTGAGTTAGGCGAAAAATTTGCGCATGAGGGACATACTGTTTTGGTGGATATAGCCATGCGTTATGGTCAGCCATCCACGCAAGCTGTCCTTGAGAATTTGAAGGCCCAGGGCATGGAGCGCTTATTACTCTTGCCTTTGTATCCCCAATACTCCGCCACTACAACGGCGTCTAGTTTTGATGAAGTTTTTCGCGTCTTAAGTACTTGGCGCGATCAACCTGAGTTGCGTTTAGTGAAGCACTATCACGACAATCCTGCTTATATTGCTGCGCTACGTGATCAAGTTTTGAGCAGTTGGGATAAAGATGGCCGGCCAGATTTTGCAAAAGGCGACTGCTTTGTGATGTCTTTTCATGGTCTGCCAAAACGCAATTTAATGAAGGGTGACCCCTATCATTGTGAGTGCTTGAAAACAGGTCGTTTACTTGGCGAATCTTTAGGTTTAGAGCCTGGTCAATATATTGTGACTTTTCAGTCGCGCTTTGGTAAGGCAGAGTGGTTAAAGCCCTATACGGCACCAACGATTGAAAAGTTAGCTAAAGAGGGTTGTCAGCGCATCGATATTTTTTGCCCAGGGTTTCCAGCAGATTGTTTGGAAACGCTTGAGGAAATTGCAATGGAGGCTCGTGAAATCTTCTTGGAGCATGGCGGCAAGGACTACCGTTATATTCCCTGTCTGAACAGCAATCCCAAGTGGATTGACGCTTTAAGCGAGATTGCCCATCACCACATACAAGGCTGGTCCTTAGGCGTGGAGTCTGAAGCGGAATTGGCTAAGCGAAGTGAAAGGGCTGAGCTAGCCGAAAGAATGAAGTCTTGAAATTGAGTTAGTTGCCCCAATATGGCTTAGTAATAGCGATCTCTACAGAAAAGTAAAACAGTATCTATGACACAAGAAAATCAAAACCCATCACCAGAACAAGAGAACTCTGCTGCAGAGCCAGTTGCAGAAAATGCAACAGAAACTCCAGCGGTAAAAACGCCTGAACAAGAGATTGCCGAGCTCAATCAAAAGATTGGTGAGCTGCAAGATAATTTCTTACGCGCCAAGGCTGAAGGTGAAAATATCCGTCGCCGTGCTGTAGAAGATATCGCTAAAGCGCACAAGTTTGCGATTGAAAGTTTTGCAGAGCATCTAGTGCCAGTGACAGATAGTCTCTATGCGGCATTAAGTACCGATGCTTGTGATGCCAAGGCATTTAAAGAAGGCCTGGAGATTACCCTCAAGCAATTACTTTCCGCCTTTGAAAAAGGCCGCATGACAGAAATTAACCCTGCGGTAGGGGATAAATTTGATCCGCACCATCATCAGGCTATTGCATCAGTACCATCCGAGCAAGAATCCAATACCGTGGTTTCTGTCCTACAGCGTGGCTATACCGTAGCCGATCGGGTTTTAAGACCTGCTTTGGTGACCGTTAGCGCCCCCAAATAAACCGAATAAATCAGGGCCCAAGCCCTAAAAAGGCATAAAAAAGGCAGATTTCTGCCTTTTTTGCCCTTTATCCCCTTGAAATCCCTTTTTTAGACCCCACTTATTGGGTATCGAAATATTCATTAGTACAACAAACAACTTAATTTTTTGGAGCAATTATGGGAAAGATTATCGGAATCGACTTAGGAACCACGAATTCATGCGTTTCAGTCGTTGAAAACAATGCACCTAAGGTTGTCGAGAATGCCGAAGGCGCTCGTACAACGCCATCCATCATCGCTTACGTTGAAGATGGTGAAGTGCTGGTTGGTGCGCCTGCAAAACGCCAGTCAGTAACCAATCCTAAAAACACCATCTATGCAGTGAAGCGTTTGATGGGTCGTAAATTTACTGATCCTGAAGTACAAAAAGATATCGGTTTGATGCCTTATTCAATCATTGCTGCTGATAACGGTGATGCATGGGTTGCAGCACGCGACAAGAAAATGGCGCCACAACAAGTGTCCGCTGAAATCTTGCGCAAGATGAAAAAAACTGCCGAGGACTATCTCGGTGAAGAAGTAACAGAAGCCGTGATTACTGTGCCTGCTTACTTCAATGACAGTCAACGTCAAGCCACTAAAGATGCTGGCCGTATTGCTGGTTTGGATGTTAAGCGCATCATCAACGAGCCTACTGCTGCCGCTTTGGCATTTGGCTTAGATAAGCAAGACAAAGTTGATCGTAAGATCGCTGTATATGACTTGGGTGGCGGTACATTCGACGTATCCATCATTGAGATTGCCAACGTTGATGGAGAGAAGCAGTTTGAAGTTCTATCCACTAACGGCGATACCTTCTTGGGCGGCGAAGACTTTGACCAACGCATCATCGATTGGATCATCGCTGAGTTCAAGAAAGAACAAGGCGTTGATTTGAGCAAAGACGTTTTGGCATTACAACGTTTAAAAGACGCTGCTGAAAAAGCCAAGATCGAATTGTCATCTGCACAACAAACCGAGATCAATCTACCTTATGTGACAGCTGACGCTAGCGGTCCTAAGCATTTGAACTTGAAGTTAACCCGTGCCAAATTGGAGTCGTTGGTAGAAGAATTGATCAATCGCACTGCTGGCCCTTGCTTAACTGCGATTAAAGATGCCGGCGTAAATGTAGCAGATATCGACGATGTGATTTTGGTCGGCGGTCAAACTCGTATGCCTGCAGTTCAAGACAAAGTTAAAGAAATCTTTGGTAAAGAGCCACGCAAAGACGTTAACCCAGATGAAGCAGTTGCTGTTGGTGCTGCGATTCAAGGTTCCGTATTGTCGGGCGACCGTAAAGACGTATTGCTGTTAGACGTTACTCCATTGTCATTGGGTATCGAGACCCTTGGCGGCGTAATGACCAAGATGATTCCTAAGAACACTACGATTCCGACTAAGCATTCACAGGTTTACTCTACTGCTGAAGATAACCAGCCTGCGGTAACCATTAAGTGTTTCCAAGGGGAGCGCGAGATGGCTGCTGCAAATAAGTTGCTGGGTGAATTTAACCTCGAAGGTATTGCTCCTGCACAGCGCGGTATGCCACAAATTGAAGTGACCTTTGATATTGATGCCAACGGTATTTTGCATGTAACAGCAAAAGATAAGACCACTGGCAAAGAGAACAAGATCACTATCAAGGCGAACTCTGGCTTGACCGAGGAAGAAATTCAACGCATGGTAAAGGATGCTGAGGCTAATGCTGCTGAAGACAAGAAAGCGCTTGAGTTGGTAACTGCGCGCAACACTGCTGATGCTTTGGCTCACTCTACTAAGAAAGCCCTGGAAGAGCACGGGGCTAGCTTAGAGGCTGCTGAAAAAGAAGCGATTGAAGCAGCGCTCAAAGATTTAGATGAAGCTATTAAAGGTAGTGATAAAGAAGCCATTGAAGCCAAAACGGAAGCCCTGGGCAAGGCAAGTCAGAAGTTAGGTGAAAAAGTGATGGCTGCTGAACAAGCCAAAGCTGGTGGCGCTGCTGCTGGCGCAGCTCCTGGTGGTGCAGCCCCAGGTGCAGCCCCTGATGCGGATGTTGTTGATGCTGACTTTAAAGAGGTTGATGATAAGAAGTAATTCTGAAATCAAACATTCGTTAACGTAGTTTTGATGCACTTAAATAACAAGTCGGCCTCGAGCCGACTTGTGTCATTCAGGTTGTTGAGAGGAATAGGCCGTGCCTAAAAGTAAACGCGATTTTTATGAAGTGCTTGGCGTAGCAAAAGGCGCCAGTGATGATGAGCTGAAAAAGGCTTATCGCAAGATGGCTATGAAACATCACCCTGATCGCAATCCCGATAGCAAAACGGCTGAAGCCCAATTTAAAGAAGTTAAAGAAGCTTACGAAACATTAACAGATCCTAATAAGCGCGCTGCTTATGACCAGTATGGTCACGCTGGCGTTGATCCGTCCATGGGTGGTGGTTTTGGCGGAGGGGGTTTTGCTGGCGGCGGATTTGCAGATGCTTTTGGTGATATTTTTGGTGATATTTTTGGTCAAGGTGGCGGCCGTCAGTCTGGTCCGCAAGTCTACAAAGGCGCTGATTTACGCTACAACATGGACATTACTCTTGAGCAGGCAGCTGAAGGGTATACAACTCAAATTCGTGTACCCAGCTGGAGTAATTGCAAGCCCTGTCATGGCACAGGCGCAGAGCCGGGAACAAAAGCAGAAACCTGTACAACCTGCGGTGGACATGGCCAGGTGCGCGTACAACAAGGCTTCTTTTCCATGCAGCAAACTTGTCCTAAGTGCCGCGGCACGGGTGAGTACATTCCTAAGCCATGCAAAACGTGCCACGGTACAGGGAAACATAAAGAACAAAAAACCTTGGAAATCAAAATACCAGCAGGTATTGATGATGGCATGCGCGTTCGCTCAGTTGGTAATGGTGAGCCTGGCATCAATGGCGGGCCATCAGGCGATCTCTATGTAGAGGTACGTGTAAAGCCTCATAAAGTATTTGAGCGTGATGGCAGTGATTTGCATGTACAAATGCCAATCTCTTTTGCAACTGCAACTATTGGCGGCGATATCGAGGTGCCAACTCTTGCTGGACGCGTTGAGTTTCCGATTCCAGAGGGAACGCAAACCGGTAAGACATTCCGCTTGCGAAACAAAGGAATTAAGGGTTTACGTTCAGCTTTAGTGGGCGATCTCTTTGTTCACGTTCTAGTGGAAACGCCTGTGAAACTGACTGATGAGCAAAAGAAATTACTGCAAAAGTTTGACGACAGTCTCAAGTCAGGTGGCGACAAACATAGCCCTCAACAAAAGGGTTGGTTTGACGGTGTAAAGAGTTTCTTTAGTTAATTAGCCGGCAAAGCCGTATTCGGGTCCGGGGAATTTTCCGGACTTCACTTCTCGGATGTAGGCCTTCACAGCGGCTTCAACCGAGTGGTGACCTTCCATGAAGTTTTTGACAAACTTAGGCGCCTTGCCTGGGCTAATGCCCAACATATCCTGTAGAACTAATACTTGACCAGAGCAATCTGGTCCTGCACCAATGCCAATCGTTGGGATATGGAGCTCAGCAGTAATCCTTTCACCCAATGATGAAGGGATCGCTTCTAGCACCACCATTTGCGCCCCAGCTTCCTGACAAGCAAGCGCTTGTTCAAGCATGATGGTGGCTGCATCTTTTGATTTGCCTTGTACTTTATAACCGCCTAGGATGTGCACTGATTGTGGCAATAAACCTAAGTGCGCACAGACTGGAACACTACGTTCTACCAGGTGACGAATCACTTCAACTTGCCAATCGCCACCACCTTCAAGTTTGACCATATCCGCGCCAGCGCGCATTAGTTGCGCGGATGACTCTAATGCTTGCACTGGATTGCCATAGCTCGCAAACGGAAGATCAGCAATCAGAAAGGCCTGAGTATTAGCGCGTGCCACACATTCAGTGTGATACGCCATTTGCTCTACGGTAACGGGGGTTGTGCTGGAATACCCTTGAATGACATTACCTAGCGAATCACCAATGAGAATAGTTTCAAGGCCGCAACGATTCAAAAGCGCAGACATCGTTGAGTCATATGCCGTAAGCATGGCAATTTTTTCACCCTCAGCATGCATTGCGAGGAGCTTGGTAATTGTGATTGGCTTGTCGCCTTGTAAGTAACCCATGGCGAGAGTTTAATGAATTAATGAGCCGTTTGGCTATAAACGGCTTTTTCCCCGCAATTACAGTTCCTGCAAGGGAGTTTTTCAATTCTTTGGTGGGCTACTTTTGGTAGATAAGTCTTCAGTTCGCCTAGATCTGGCAAAAAGAAATTGGGAGCTATTTCTAAGAGAGGGAGAAGTACAAACGAGCGTTCAATAATTCTTGGGTGAGGCAATATCAACTCAGTTTCATTCTGAGTAACCCCCTCAAAAGAGAGAATATCGAGGTCAAGGGTTCGGGGCGCATTTGTGTATGGACGCTCACGACCAAACTCTTGTTCAATAGTTTGGCATACATGCAAAAGACCGTAGGGACTAAGTTCAGTCTCAACTTCAATCACAGCATTAATGTAGTCACCACCAGTTGCTTCAACCGGCGCACTTTGATAAAAACAACTTTTTGCCAGAATTTGTAGCTCAGAGCGCAAGGCCAAACAAACAATCGCATCAGTAATGAGCTGACGCGTATCGCCGATGTTGCCGCCAAATCCGATAAATGCCCGAGCCATAAGTTTCCCAACAAGAGATGAATCTACTTTACTGAAATTTCTCTAAGTCTGCTTAGCTTGCTGCACTCTCCGGGGGTAGTGCCAATTTTGGCTTTCTACGACGCCGTCTTTTGGCAGGGCTTGAACTATTGCCGGATTCATTTTTGACACTGGCCATAAGCTCATCTTGCCCAGTGGGATCAGCCTCAATGAAGTCAGTCCACCATTGGCCGATGGCTGGATTAAGCTCCCCGGTTGCGCAGCGTAGCAACATAAAGTCATAACCCGCTCTAAAACGAGGGGATTCAATCAGGCGGTAGGGGTAGCGACCTACGCGCCTCTCAAAGCGGGGCTGCATAGACCAAATCTCACGCATATCACTCTCAAAGCGGCGTTGAATGACCATGCCGCTACTTTGGGTGGCAATAGTTTCATCCATTGCATCATGCAAAGCAGGAATATTTGCCATCCCTTTAGCAGAGTTGGCTGCCCAATTTTTTAGTAGGTCTGGCCAAAGCAGGGTGGCAAATAAAAATCCAGCAGAAACACTTTTACCTGATTGGATGCGATCATCGGTATTGGCTAAAGCAAGTTTTACAAAGTCATTAGCCCCCTTGGAATCTTCGCCCTTATCCAGAATGTGATCCAGTAGTGGCAGTAGGCCATGATGTAGTCCAGCATCCTTCAGGCCCTGGATAGCTGCCCAGGAGTAGCCAGACATCAAGAGTTTGAGGATTTCATCAAAGAGTCTGGCTGAGGGAACATCGTTTAACAGGGCGCCTAGTTTTGCAATTGGTGCACGGGTGGCGCTATCTAATGCAAAACCAGTTTTGGCTGCAAAACGAACTGCTCTGAGCATGCGCACGGGATCTTCACGATAACGTTTTGCTGGATCGCCAATCATGCGCAAGGTTTTCTTTTGCATGTCTGCCATACCGCCGTGATAGTCAAGAACGGTTTCCGAGGATGGGTCGTAGTACATCGCATTGATGGTGAAATCACGTCTAGCGGCATCTTCACCCTGCGAGCCCCACACGTTATCGCGTAGGATTCGACCACTCTCTGCTACGTGGTCTCCAGCATTATCAAGCAAGGCTCTGAAGGTTGATACTTCGATAATTTCAGGATGACCTTTACCAAAAAATGTCACATGCACAATCTGAAAGCGGCGGCCAATCAGGCGTGCCTTGCGAAAGAGTCTTTGCACTTGATCTGGCGTAGCATTGGTAGCAACATCAAAATCTTTTGGGCTGATGCCCAGGGCAAGATCTCTAACAGCACCTCCTACGATAAATGCCTCATAGCCTGCTTGTTGCAATGTATGAGTTACTTTCACTGCATTCTTGGAAAGTAAGTGCGGATCAATTCGATGTGATTTTTTAGGAATGCGTTTTGGAGCGCCAGTATTGTTTGCCTGCGTGTGCCTATCCATTGGATCACGCCGCAAAATACGTTTAATAAATTTAGTGATCATGCAAACAATTCAAGAGTAGGCCAGTTACGCTGCATGGCTTCATTGCGAAGGCGATCATCTGGGTTAGTGGCAACCGGATGACTTACCTTTTCAAGCAAGGGAAGATCATTTATCGAGTCAGAATAAAAGTAGCTATAAGGTAGGGTGTCTAGAGACAGTTTTTGGGTTGCTAGCCACCGATGTAAATTCAGAATCTTGCCCTCACGAAAATTCGGAATGCCTTTGACCTCACCGGTGTAATTAGCCAAGGGGTGATCTTCTGCTGTGGCTGGCTCTGTAGCAATCAGGTGCTCAATGCCAAAACTTTCTACGATAGGGCGCGTAACAAAGCTGTTAGTGGCAGTAACCACGCAACAGAGATCGCCAGCATCTTGATGGCGTTTTACAAGATCAATTGCTTCTTGGCGGAGCTGACCGTTGATGACTTCTTTCATAAACGCGTCATGCCACTCTTTGAGTTGTGCGCGAGAATGCTCAGAAAGCGGCTTCAAAGCAAAACGTAAAAATTCATCAATATTGAGCTTGCCCTCTTTGTAGTCTTGATAAAAGCGCTCGTTTTTTCGGGCGTAGTATTCGCCGTCCACTACACCAATCCGCGCCAAAAATTGGCCCCATTCATAATCGCTATCGCAGGGCAAAAGAGTATGGTCTAAATCGAAGAGGGCTAACTGGGTCACGAATGAAATATTGAATAAATTATTTAGGCTGTAAGAGCTCACGAACAAGCGGTAAGGTTACAGCACGTTTTGTTTCTAGCGAGTAGGCGTCTAAAGCATCAATCAAGGCCATTAAGCTGGGCATATCTCGATAAAACCGGCTGAATAACCAAGGCAACACATCTGGCGATAAAACCAGCCCTCGCGCTTTTGCCGCTTCCTCTAATGCCTGTATTTTCTCATCATCATCCAAAAGCTGCGTCTGAAAGATCAAACCCCAGCCTAGACGGGTTCGCAGGTCTTCCCGCAGCTTTAAATTGGCTGGCGCGGCATTGCCCGCCATAAAAATATGAATTGCTTTGCTTCCTTGAACACCATTCAGAATGCGAAAAAGGGATCCAACGAGACGATCATCCAGGCAATCGACATCATCCACGGTAATGACTGAAGGCGTGGCACAGTCAGAAAGCGTCACCATCTTTTCCTCTAAGCGCACCCAAGATGTTGGTTCGAATGGGGTGAGTGCAATATGTTCTAACCCGATTTGTTCGGCGGCATTGCCTATGGCATTAAGTAAATGGCTGCGTCCAGAACCTTCGGGCCCCCACCAATAAATCCAGCGCTGATTTAAGGGGTTGGTAGAGCCGTGAGCATCACCACTTTCCCAAGAGCGCTCTATATCTTGCAGGGTAGAGATTAAGGCAAGATCTTTTCCAGGAAGGTAGTTTTCTAAACTCGCTTTAGGTGAGTGGCCGATATCAAGCGCAAATTGTTTTGGAAGTGAGGGTGTATTCATTACTACCAAATTTACTTTTGATACCAGGAGCTTTGTGAATATACCGACCAGAGGTACTGCACTAATACCAAGCTTACTGCGCTAATAGGTAGTGCTAAAAGCACTCCGAAAAAGCCAAAAATATTCCCAAATAGCAATAAGGCAAAAAGAACCGCAACAGGGTGAAGTCCAATACGCTCCCCAACTAGGCGGGGGGTTAAGAAAAACCCTTCGAGAAGTTGTCCTATGCCAAATAGTATAAGCACCCCAATGAGTTCACTGCCAATACCGAACTGCAAAATTGCAGAGAGAGTTGCAAGAGTTAAGCCCAGAGCAATGCCGATATAAGGAATCACAATCATGAGCGCTGTAAAGACGCCTAGAGCTACAGAACCTTTAATACCAATCAAGCTTAGACCAGCGCTGTAGAAAACAGACATGATTGAAATAACGATGATCATTCCGCGTAAATATTGAGAAAGTAATCCATCGGTATGCATTGCAAGGTGATGAACTGTCTCTTGTGCTCTGACTGGAACTATGTTTTTAACTAAGCCAAAGAAGTGATCCCAATCGATCAATAGATAAAACATCACAAACACAATCAAAATGGAATTAACAAATCCCGTAATGACTGAGCTACCAGACATGAGGACAGTTTCAAGAGTTCTGGTCATTAGTGAGTCCGCATGATCGCTAATGTGGGTTGAAATTTTTTGTGAGACTGTTGTTTTTAAGGCGCCCCAATCAACATTGAGATTAAGTTCTGCTAATTTAGGTCCAAGCCAAGCCTGAGTGTTAGCGATCCATTCTGGTAATTGTTCTTTGATGAGTGGAATTTCAGTTCTGAGCAGTCCAATAAAGAGAGTCAAAATCGCTATAAGCACCCCTAAACCAAGTATTACTGTTAGACCAGCGGCTGCAGCTGCTGGCAATCGACGACCCTCCAGCCATAGAAAAGCAGGCCGCAGGATGTAGGCTAGGATGAATGCAGCCAGAAAAGGGGTAAAAATTTCAGCCATGACGAGTAATCCTCTAGAATTCAATGATTCTACTGATCCAGTAGCACTTTTTACTAATATTCCAACGCTGATATGACCTCACCTACTAATTCTTCCTCAAAAGGCCTTTCCTATCGTGATGCTGGCGTCGACATTGACGCTGGGGACGCCTTAGTGGATCGTATCAAGCCGCTTGCCAAGAAAACCATGCGTGAAGGTGTTTTGGCTGGAATTGGCGGCTTTGGGGCCCTTTTTGAGGTACCTAAGCGCTATAAAGAGCCAGTTTTGGTGTCCGGCACGGATGGTGTGGGTACTAAGCTCAGGTTGGCATTTGAGTGGAATCGCCATGAAACCATCGGTCAGGACTTGGTGGCCATGAGCGTGAATGACATTCTGGTTCAAGGGGCGGAACCCCTTTTCTTTTTAGATTACTTTGCTTGCGGTAAGTTGACTGTCGATACAGCAGCAACGGTTGTTGGTGGTATCGCTAAAGGATGTGAATTATCCGGTTGCGCATTGATCGGTGGAGAGACTGCTGAAATGCCAGGTATGTACCCACCAGGTGAATATGACTTGGCTGGGTTTGCAGTGGGCGCAGTTGAAAAATCCAAAATCATTACCGGCGCAACGATTGTGCCGGGTGATGCAATCCTGGCTATTGGTTCAAGTGGCGCACATTCGAATGGTTACTCTTTAGTGCGCAAAATTATTGAACGTGCTGGTGCAAAGCCAAGTGATGACTTAGGTGGTCGTTCATTGGGTGATGTAGTGATGGCACCAACAGAAATTTATGTGAAACCGCTGTTGAAGTTGATCTCTGAGATCAATGTCAAAGGCATGGCGCACATTACAGGTGGCGGCTTAGTAGATAACGTACCTCGTGTACTCCCAGAAAATACGCAAGCAGTTTTACATCGTGATAGCTGGCAGATGCCAGAACTCTTCCGTTGGTTACAAATGAAGGGCGGCGTTGCTGATGCAGAAATGGTTCGTGTATTTAACTGCGGTATTGGTATGGTAGTGATCGTGTCACCCGATCAAGTCGATACTGCGATTAAGTCATTAACTGCTGAAGGTCTGAAGGCTTGGACAGTTGGTGAAGTGGTTGAGCGCCCAAAAGACGCGCCACAAACAATCGTTATTTAAGCCATCTATTTAGCGAACTAAACTCTTCTTGCAGTACTCCAAGGCTGCCTTTAGCTCTTCGGGATTAAAGGGGTCGAACGTATTTCTTCCTTCAATTGCGCGCAGCCAAGTGAGCTGCCGCTTCCCAAGTTGTCTAGTTGCTGCCAATGCTTTATAGCGCATCTGTTCAGCATCAATTTCCCCATTCAGAAATTCCCAAGCTTGGCGATAACCCACTGAACGAATGGCTGGAAGATCAGCGTGAAGAGCCGTATTGGTTCGGAGCGTTTTGACTTCATCCATTAATCCAGCAGCGAGCATTTCATCAAAGCGTTTTTCTAAGTTGAGATGTAATCGTTTGCGATCACTTGGTTCGAGTGAAACTAAATTAATCCATGGTGGAATAGCAGAACCTTCTCTGCCATCTTGGCTAGGTGAATCGGCTAGTAATACTGACATGGGTTTGCCAGTGATTTCAAAAACTTCTAATGCGCGCTGCACTCGTTGAGAGTCATTTGGTTTTAGGCGATTTGCAGTTTCGGGATCGACTATTGCAAGCTTGGCATGCATTGCTGGCCAACCAACCACTTTGCCTTCTTCGTCTAACTTAGCTCGAATATCAGGATTGGCTGGCGGCAGTGAGGAGAGGCCATGTGCCCAAGCACGCCAATACAAAATGGTTCCGCCCACAATCACTGGAATATTGCCGCGCTCCCGAATCTCTGCACAGAGACGTTTTGCGTCCTTGGCAAAGCGAGCGGCAGAATAGACTTCAGTAGGCTCGATAATATCGATCAGGTGATGAATAACAGCAGCCTGCTCTGCCTTAGTTGGTTTAGCACTACCAATATCTAAACCGCGATAGACCAATGCAGAGTCCATGCTAATGAGTTCAATGGTTAGGCCAATGGATCTCGCGTACTGAGCCAAAGACATGGCCAGGTGGGTTTTGCCTGCACCAGTGGGCCCAACAATACAAAGTATCGGAAGCTCGTCTGGAGTATGCGCAGGCTGAATGTAGGGTTCAGATTGCATGCCCAATTATAAGAGCCTGTTAATATCCGCAACAACCTATTAGTTAGAGAGCGATTTGATGGATACCCTTTTGCAACTCGGCGATTTATTGCTGCATATTGATAAGCATCTTGATGTGGTGATTCAGCAATATGGTCCTTGGGCCTATGGCTTATTGTTTGCCATAGTTTTTGCAGAAACCGGCTTGGTGGTTGCACCATTTTTACCAGGGGATTCGCTCTTGTTTATTGCAGGTGCTTACTGCGCTACGGAGCACTTCAATATTTGGACTTTATGTATTGGTTTGTTAATTGCCGCAATAGCCGGTAACACTGTGAACTATTTCATTGGCCGGTGGATCGGTAAAAGGGTTTTTAGCAGTAAATCTCGCTGGATTGATCAGGGCGCATTATTGAAGACCCAAGCTTTTTATGAAAAGCATGGCGGTAAGACGATTATCCTCGCGCGCTTTTTGCCAATCTTTAGAACCTTTGCACCATTTATTGCTGGGGTATCTGAGATGAACTTCTCACGCTTTCAGTTTTTCAACATCACAGGTGCCGTGCTTTGGGTGGTTGGCTTAGTGGTGGCAGGATATTTCTTTGGCAATATCCCCATCATTCGTCAAAATCTCAATGTGATCGTTTTAGTTGGTATAGGCGCCGCTGCAGTGCCTGTTGTATTGGCAGCCCTCTATAAAATTTTTCAGCGTAAGAAGATCTAAAAAACAACAGGCAGCTACAGCCAAAGCACTTTGGCTTTAGTGCAGCTTAGTTTGGCTTTCGAGTGTGGCGATATGCTCGCGAATATCACTAGCATCTTCAGCTTCTGGCACTTCGCTAAGGTAGCGATGCATATCTGCTAAAGCTGGGCGTAAATATTCTAGCTGAGCAAAGATCAAGCCACGGTCTCGAATCTCCTCGATAGAGTCTGGCAACAAGATCACTAAGCGCTCTTGAATGCCCAATAGGCGCTCCCATCGCTCATTCTCCGAGTAAATCATTTTGAGGTTTCTCAAGAAGCGCGACAAAATCTCACGTGGGCTAGAGGCCCGCAAGAAAATATTGAGCGGCAAGCTGAGTTCACCTCGATAGCCTTTGGCATCAAGGTAGGGATCGAGCATTTCCTGCAATTGTTGTTTGGAGAGGGATTCGCCAGTGAGTGGATCCATGATCACTTCACCTTGTTGCAAGGAAATGCGCATCATGAAGTGATTGGGAAAAGAAACACCGCGAATCTTTAAGCCAATCTGGTTTCCGAGTTCTATCATCAGAATGGCCAATGAAATTGGAATACCTCTACGATTCTCTAGTACGTAATGCAGGTAGGAATTTTCAGGCGCATAAAAATCATTTGGGTTCGGACCAAACCCTAACTCGGTATAAAAGAAATGCTTCAGAATTTGTAAGCGCTGCATCGGAGATGTATCTGGTGTCACGCGGGACTTCAATTTATTTCCCAATTGATCGAGTTGATCCAGAACGCCTTGAACATCTAAATCAGGATACGCATGCTGCGCGACAGCGATCGCAGCCTCCGTTAAAGGGAAGTGCTTATCTTCAGCAACTAGTGAGGTGAAATAGTCGAGTTGTTGTGTTGGCATAAGGGCTATTTTGCATGACGTAAGAATTTTTGCCAGCGAATTCCGACTAAACCTAGGGATGCGAAGTAAATAATGGCAGCAATAGCTAGCCATGCTGCAAGTAAGCCAATACGAAGCCATGGTTCGGCTTGAAGTGCAATCCAGTTATGCGCGCCTGCAGCATAAAAAAGTACCGCGGTGAAGGGTATGAGGGCAAGGAGTAATTGACCCAGGTACTTTGCCCAAGCAAAGCTTGGTAGGGCACCACGTCGATGCAGGCCAATCCACAGCAAAGCAGCATTCAGGCATGCACCGGTGCCGACAGAAAGGGCAAGTCCAGCATGACCAAGCCAGGGCACAAAGACGAGGTTGGCTAGCTGGGTGGCGACTAAAACAAACAAGCCAATTTTGACTGGGGTGCGAATATCTTGACGGGAATAAAAGCCCGGCGCCAAAATCTTCACCAGAATTAAGCCAATCAGCCCAACTCCATAAGCCGCTAATGCACGTTGCGTCATCAAGACATCCAGTGCATTGAATTTACCGTAGTGATACAAAACAGCAGCTAAAGGTTCACCAAAAATAAAGAGTGCAAGCGCGCAAGGTGCTGCCAGTAAAAATGTGAGCTGTAATCCCCAGATCAAAAGTTCTCCAGCATGGACTAAGTCATTTTTAGCATTGGCTTTGCTGAGGCTGGGAAGAAGCACGGTGCCTAACGCCACTCCCAGCAGCGCAGTTGGAAATTCCATCAGACGGTCTGCATATGACAACCAAGAAACACTTCCGGTCTGCAGGCGCGAGGCAATATTGGTATTAATGATGAGGGAGATTTGAGCCACAGATACTGCAAATACTGCCGGCCCCATCAAGCGTAAAACCCGTCTGGCATCGGGATTGGCGATGGCCGTTTTAATGGCGCCCGGCAACAAACCTATGCGAGGTAATAAGCCAATCCGCTTTAGCGCAGGAACTTGAATGACTAGCTGTAAAACGCCACCGATGAGAACGCCGATACTCAAGGCATAAATAGGTTGCTCAAGATAGGGCGCTAAAAATAGCGCACTACCGATCAATGCCAAATTGAGTAAAACTGGGGTGAAGGCAGGAATTGCAAAACGCTGGAATGTATTCAAAATGCCAGCGGAGAGCGAAACCATTGAAATCAGGCCGATATAAGGGAACATGATGCGGGCCATCACTACGCTGGCCTCATAGGCTGGGCCACCTTCAAATCCCGTGGCAATGATCAAAATGAGCACTGGAGCGCCGATGACGCCCATCAGTACCGTCAGCAGTAAAGCCCAAAATAAGAGGGTAGCGACCGCATTTACGAGGATTTGGGCCTGTTTTTGGTCCCCTTTGCTGGAGATTTCTCCCAAAATGGGTACAAAAGCCTGAGAAAAGGCCCCTTCGGCAAATAGTCGGCGCAGTAAATTGGGTAGTCTAAAAGCCACATTAAAGGCATCTGTCCACTCAGAGGCCCCGAAACTACGGGCAATCAGGGTCTCCCGCAGCAAGCCCGTAATACGGGATAGCATGGTTAGGGAGCTGACCTTAGCGGCGGCAGAAAGCAGGTTCATGAGCCGATTTTCACCTATTTATCGGTCGGCTGGGCTTTTTTGCCCCTTTAAGGTAAAATCTTGGGTTTTGGCGAGCTTGCTTATGAATCTAGCAAGTCCGCAAGATTTTTAACTAATCGCATTTTGCAATTTATAGAGGCAAGGTTTAAAGATGGCCAATACAGCACAAGCGCGCAAGCGTGCACGCCAAGCAGTAAAACAAAACGAACATAACTCCAGTTTGCGTTCAAAGCTCCGCACTTCCATCAAGGCAGTTCGTAAAGCGATTGAAACTGGCGACAAAGCTGCTGCAGCGAAAGTGTTCTCAGCAACTCAAGCAACAATCGACAAGATTGCTGATAAAAAGATTGCCCACAAAAATACTGCAGCTCGTCAGAAGTCACGTTTGTCTGCAGCTATCAAGGCGATGGCAGCGTAATACAGTTTTAGTTTTAGGCTGGTCGAAGTAGTTTCGACCTAAGCCCGCTCCTCATCAGAGCGGGTTTTTGTTTTTAAGGCTGGGCTGGGGCTGTTGTGGGGTTGAACTCACATGCCTCTTCAATCGGTAGGCTGTTGTCTTTGGCAAAGTTCATGACAAAGTCTAGCGCTCGAGGATCTAGGTCCCTCAGTCTAGTATCAATAACAACGCATTTCACTTTTGCAATAAGCACTGGTCTGACATAGGGCGAATAAGTGAAGCGAGGGTCCCCGGAATCACCGGGAGGGCGAAAAGTAGCCATCACCCCGCACAGACGCTCCGCCCAATCGCTGGGCCGAAATGGTTTGCCAGAAGTGGTAATGCCTTGAATGAAAAGCTTTTTGTGGTTCAAGTTCGCGTAATGATGGTTGTAAGAAATAGTATTACTAAGCCCTCTAGCTTAACAGCCTGAGTTGGCCTTAAGATGACTTTAAGATCTATTTTCGTGCAGCTGAATGTTTGAAGAAAAAAATGCAAGCCAAAACTTTAGTAGAAAGCTCAACTATGACATCCCTGGCAAAGCCTCAAGTGCCTGGTAAGGTAAAGCACTATCTGCAGTTTTCCGATCTGACGCGTGAAGAGTATGACTATTTGCTCAAGCGTTCGGCCTGGCTTAAGGCTAAATTCAAGAGTTATGAGACATGGCATCCTCTCCATGATCGTACTCTGGCGATGATTTTTGAGAAGCACTCCACTCGTACCCGCCTGTCCTTTGAGGCTGGTATTCATCAGCTTGGCGGTCACGCGGTATACCTAAACACCCGAGATACTCAGTTGGGGCGTGGTGAGCCTGTAGAGGATGCAGCACAAGTGATTTCAAGAATGACCGACATCATCATGATTCGCACCTTTGGTCAGGACATCATTGAGCGCTTTGCTTCTAACTCACGCGTACCTGTAATTAATGGCCTGACAAATGAATTTCATCCTTGCCAAGTCCTAGCCGATATTTTTACTCTTGTAGAGGCTCGTGGTCCGATTCAGGGAAAGACAGTAGCTTGGGTGGGTGACGGAAACAATATGGCTTACACCTGGCTTCAAGCTGCTGAGTGCTTAGACTTCCAGTTGCGCTTCTCTGCCCCAGAGGGCTATCAATTAGATCCAGCACGTTTGACGCCAAATGCTGCAAAACATTTGACTATTTGTGCCGATCCTAAAGAGGCTTGCCAAGGCGCTGACTTGGTTACCACCGATGTTTGGACCAGCATGGGCTATGAAGCTGAAAATACTTCACGCATGCATGCTTTCCAAGACTGGATGGTTGATGAAGAACTGATGGCCCTGGCTAAACCAGATGCTTTATTTATGCATTGCTTACCTGCCCATCGTGGCGAAGAAGTTTCTGCGGGGGTGATTGATGGTCCGCAAAGTGCTGTGTGGGAAGAGGCCGAAAATCGTTTGCATGTTCAAAAGGCTTTGATGGAGTATTTGCTTTGCGGTCGTTTGGACTAAGCAATTAATTTTTTGTAATACGTTTTAATTTATTTTTTGATTGAATAAGAAAACATGTCTGATATTAAAAAAGCAGTCTTAGCTTACTCCGGTGGCCTTGATACAAGCGTGATCTTGAAATGGCTTCAAGATACTTACGGTTGTGAGATCGTTACTTTTACCGCTGACCTGGGTCAGGGTGAAGAGTTGGAACCGGCACGCGCTAAGGCGCTGCAATTTGGTATTAAGCCAGAAAACATTTTTATTGATGACTTACGTGAAGAGTTTGTGCGCGACTTTGTATTTCCGATGTTCCGTGCGAACACGATTTACGAAGGTGAATATTTATTAGGTACATCTATTGCACGCCCATTAATCGCTAAGCGCCAAATCGAAATTGCCCGCTTAACTGGTGCTGATTCTGTATCGCACGGAGCTACTGGCAAAGGAAATGACCAGGTGCGCTTTGAGTTAGGCTACTACGCTTTAGAGCCAGGAATCAAAGTGATTGCCCCTTGGCGTGAATGGGATCTTCTCTCACGTGAAAAGTTAATGGCTTACGCAGAAAAGCATGGCATCCCAGTAGAGATGAAGCATAAGCAAGGCGGATCACCCTATTCAATGGATGCCAACTTGTTACACATTAGTTATGAAGGCCGTCACCTCGAGAATCCAAACGCAGAAGCTGAAGAGTCTATGTGGCGTTGGACAGTTTCTCCAGAGAAAGCTCCGGACGCAGCAGAAATTATTGAAATTGAATTTAAAGCAGGTGACCCAGTAGCGATTGATGGCAAAGCCTACAAACCACATGAGTTGTTGGCTGAGTTAAACCGTATTGGCGGCAAACATGGCATCGGTCGCCTCGACCTCGTAGAAAACCGTTTTGTTGGCATGAAGAGCCGTGGTTGCTATGAAACTCCTGGCGGCACCATTTTATTGAAGGCGCACCGCGGCATTGAGAGTATTACCTTAGATCGTGAAGTGGCTCACCTCAAAGATGATCTGATGCCACGCTATGCAAGCTTGATTTACAACGGCTTGTGGTGGGCGCCAGAGAGGTTGGCTCTGCAGACCTTGATTGATCATACGCAACAGACTGTTAATGGTGTTGTGCGCCTAAAACTCTACAAAGGTTCTGTATCTGTGATTTCACGCGATTCAGCCAATACTTTGTTTGATCAGAACATCGCCACTTTTGATGATGATGGTGGTGCCTATAACCAAGCGGATGCTGGTGGCTTTATCAAGCTCAATGCATTGCGTATGAGAATTGCTGAAACAGCTAGACGCAAGCGTGCTCAGAAATAACGAAAAGTAAAGTAAGTAAAAGACTAGAACTAAACAGAATAGAAAGAAATTCAATGCAATTTGATCAAGTTTCCGTAGGTAAAAAAGCCAATGTATTTTTTGATGGCAAGTGTGTTTCACATACCGTGACCCTCCCAAATGGCGTGCGTAAGTCAGTTGGAGTGGTGTTGCCCAGCACTTTACGTTTTGATCTAAGCACTAAAGAAATTATGGAAGTAGTTGATGGCAATGCTTTTGTCAGTATTAATGGTGCCCCAGAGCAAGAGTTCAAGGCAGGCCAAAGCTGGGAAGTAGAAAAGGGTGGCTACTTTATTATTCGTGCTGAGCAACCAGTCCATTACGTTTGTCACTTTGAATAACTTCAGTGGCTGGTAAAGAAAACGCAGACCGAGGTCTGCGTTTTTTATTTCTTATGCTCCAAGAGTACTATTTCTTCGGCAAACCAGTCACAACAGTCCCCGGCACAATCACGCGCTCAGAGAACCATTGTTTATTCATCTCTAATGCATAACGCACTGCTGCTTTAGGGCAGTGGTTGTTAGTAGTCTCCGCTTGCATCTCTTCAATGTTCACAATCTTGCCATCATCTGCAATGAATGCAATCGACAGTGGGATCTTAGTATTGTTCATCCAGAAGCAATGACCAGCCTTTTGCTCAAAGACAAAAAGCATTCCGGAGTTTGTTGGCATGCTGGTGCGATTCATGAGACCAACCTCTCTGGCCTTGGGTGTATCAGCCAGTTCAGCTTGTATGCGGTAAATACCTGTCTTTAATTCCACAGTAGGTAAGCCGGCATTGACCTGCGCATACATCAGGCTTGGGCTTAATAAAACAATGGCGGCAATCAGCTTGCTAGTAATATTTTTTGAAATGTGCATACGGTTCATTTTAATTGAGGCAAATTGCAGGCGAAAAAAAACCCAGGAACAAGTCCTGGGTTTTTAATAATGATCTAAGGACTATTAAGCCGCTTGGATATTGGTAGCTTGCTTGCCTTTAGGGCCTTGGGTAATGTCAAACGTTACCTTTTGGTTTTCCTTGAGGGTTTTGAACCCAGGCATAGTAATTGCGCTGAAATGCGCGAACAACTCTTCTTCACCATCATCAGGTTTGATAAAGCCAAAACCTTTTGCATCATTGAACCACTTAACAATTCCGGTCGCCATGCGAACTCCATTACATAAACTTAAAACAACCGTGATGAGGGTAAATACTTTTTAATCAGTCTCAATCCACAACACGCCTAAATAGAACTTCTCTTGAAGCCTACACCCTGATTGTTTGCCCTTTTTGGAGGGGTGTCAAGGAGTTATATGTGCTTAACCCTTAGTAATTACCCCTTTTTTTATCGAAAAACGCCCCAATATAGGTTTAAAGGTCCTTTTTGCGTGGTTTTCGCAACAAAACCCTATTAAATTAAAGTTTCGATATCTGTGTTTAGAATGTTTCTCATGAGTCGCGCACCAAAAAATCCCACTACTGGCAACCCAGGCATTCCATATGCCGAGGACACTATTCTTCTTGAAAAACAGGCTGAGCAAGTAAAAGCGCCATCGATGTATAAAGTTTTACTATTGAATGACGATTACACGCCAATGGAATTTGTGGTGATGGTGATTCAGGAGTATTTTAATAAAGATCATGAAACAGCTACACGCATCATGTTGCAAGTGCATCTAGTTGGCAAAGGTGTTTGCGGGGTGTTTACCCGCGATGTTGCTGCCACAAAAGTGCATCAAGTTATAGAACTCTCCCGTGAAGCGGGTCATCCACTACAGTGCACTATGGAGGAAGCATGATTGCCCAAGAATTAGAAGTAAGTTTACACATGGCGTTTGTTGACGCAAGGGCATCGCGACATGAGTTTATTACTGTCGAACATTTGCTTGCAGCCTTGCTGGATAACGCTACTGCGGTAGAGGTCCTCAAGGCCTGCGCAGTCAATATCGCAGAGCTGCGTGCGCAACTGAAAAATTTTATTAACGACAACACACCTGTCGTACCTGGCAATGATGAAGTTGATACACAGCCGACGCTAGGATTTCAGCGGGTCATTCAACGCGCCATCATGCATGTGCAATCTACATCAAATGGTAAAAAAGAAGTGACTGGTGCAAATGTATTGGTTGCTATCTTTGGTGAAAAAGATTCGCATGCTGTTTATTTCTTGCAGCAGCAGGGCGTTACACGCTTGGACGTTGTGAACTTCATCAGCCATGGTGTACGAAAAGATCAGTCTGAGCAGGTGAAGCCTGTTGAATCCACGCAGGAGAACGAGGAATCCGCCTCTTCCGGCAAAGAAAGTCCTCTTGAGCAGTACACCCAGAACCTCAATGCCCTGGCCCGTCAAGGTAAGATTGATCCATTGATTGGGCGTGAGAGCGAGGTAGAGCGTGTGATTCAGGTGCTGTGCCGTCGCCGTAAGAACAACCCGCTTTTGGTAGGTGAGGCTGGTGTAGGTAAAACAGCGATTGCTGAGGGCTTAGCTTGGAGAATCGTTAAGGGTGATGTGCCTGATATCTTGGCTAATGCCACGGTTTACTCCTTAGATATGGGTGCTCTTTTAGCTGGCACTAAATACCGCGGTGATTTTGAGCAACGCTTGAAGAGTGTTCTCAAATCACTCAAGGACCATACTCATGGTGTTTTATTTATTGATGAGATTCATACCTTAATTGGTGCGGGTGCAGCTTCAGGTGGAACATTAGATGCCAGTAACTTGTTGAAGCCTGCCTTGTCTAACGGTCAACTGAAGTGTATTGGTGCAACTACCTTTACAGAGTATCGTGGGATCTTCGAAAAAGATGCTGCACTCTCTCGTCGCTTCCAAAAGGTGGATGTTGTAGAGCCAACAGTTGATCAAACTGTACAAATTCTGCGTGGCTTGAAGTCTCGTTTTGAGGAACACCATAGCGTGAAATATGCAGCCGGTGCTTTAGTTGCAGCTGCCGAACTTTCTGCTCGTTATATTAATGATCGTCATTTGCCTGACAAGGCAATTGATGTGATCGATGAGGCGGGTGCAGCTCAGCGTATTTTGCCGAAGTCTAAGCAGAAGAAAACGATTGGTCGCCCAGAGATCGAAGAGATCGTAGCGAAGATTGCGCGTATACCGCCACAGTCCGTTACTGTGGACGATCGCAGCAAGTTGCAGACTTTGGACCGCGATATTAAGAGCGTGGTGTTTGGGCAAGATCCTGCGATTGAAGCTTTGGCTAGCGCTATTAAGATGACTCGAGCTGGTCTTGGCAAGATTGATAGACCAATTGGATCATTCTTATTCTCCGGTCCAACTGGCGTTGGCAAGACTGAGGTAGCCAAGCAACTTGCTTATATCCTTGGAATTGAGCTCTTGCGCTTTGATATGTCGGAATACATGGAGCGTCATGCGGTAAGCCGATTGATTGGTGCGCCTCCTGGCTATGTAGGATTTGATCAAGGCGGTCTACTGACTGAGGCTGTGAGTAAGAAACCACATTGCGTTCTCTTGCTTGATGAGATCGAAAAAGCCCATCCAGACATTTTCAATATTCTCTTGCAAGTGATGGATCACGGTACCTTGACCGATAACAATGGTCGCAAGACTGATTTCCGTAATGTGATCATTATCATGACTACAAATGCTGGTGCTGAGGCGATGCAGAAATCAACCATCGGCTTCACCAATGCACGTGAGTCTGGTGATGAGATGGCGGATATCAAAAAATTCTTTACACCGGAGTTCCGTAATCGCTTAGATGCAATAGTCTCCTTCAGAGCGCTTGATGAATCTATCATCATGCGTGTGGTTGATAAGTTCTTAATGCAATTAGAAGAGCAGCTGCATGAGAAGAAGGTAGATGCGACTTTCAGTTCTGCTTTAAGAGCGCATTTGGCTAAGCATGGCTTTGATCCATTGATGGGTGCGCGTCCGATGCAGCGCATTATTCAGGATACGGTGCGTAAGGCACTTGCAGATGAGCTTCTCTTCGGCAAGTTAGCGCAAGGTGGCCATGTGGATGTCGATATTGATGCTGACGGTAAAGTTTTGCTGAACTTTGAAACCCCGGTATTACCAGGAAAGCGAGCCAAGGCTGATGTAGCTCCGGCTGAAGAAATTTAATTAACCCATTGATTTAACTAAATACAAACCACAAAGGAAGATATGTCCCATCACGATAAATTACTAGAAGCTTTTGAAACTTACAAAGCTGAACATGAAAAGTTTCAAGGTAAAGGTATTAAAGCTTCTGCAGCTCGTGCTCGTAAGGCATTGCAAGAGATTGCCGGTTCTTGCAAAGAGCGCCGTAAAGAAATTACTGCGGAAAAAGAGTCTCGTGAAGGTGCTGGCGCTGGCATGTCCCAAGATGCTGCTCGCAAAGCGCATATTCGTAAGTAAGTAATATCTGCGTAAAAGAAAAGCCACCTAAGGGTGGCTTTTTTATTTCAATTACCAAGCCATTCAAGAGTGAATCAAATATTTAACTAAATCAATCGGTTAAAGATTGCTAATCTGAGGTCAGTTTGAGCGGTTTGGTTAGAGTAAAGAGCTTACAACTGAATGTCGCTTAACGGCCAATAGCGGTCATCTCAAAGCGATGGAATACCTAATGGCTATCAGTCCGCAAATTAGTGCTCACTTAAACTATAACTTCTTTAATACTTATGCTAAATTGATGCTGTGGATAGCCCACAACCTATCGGAGAAATAAACATGTCAGTACAAATGATTGAATTAGAAGAAGTGCAAATGGTAGAAACAATTGATGATGCATTGGAGTTAAGTAGTTGCGGGAAGGCTGCGGCAACTATGGTCCCTACAAGTGCCTGGCCCTGCTAACGTAAGTTAAGCATTCTTTTGGGTAGTGTTTATGCTGTATCAATAACCACTCTACGGAGTGGTTATTTATTGTGTGTAATGTCTGCTTTGGGTCGTTAGCGGACATTTTCAAAAAATTGTCTGAGCTTGCTTTCTTCTAGAGTTTCATCCCTTAGGCACTCGATAGGCCCCAAATAGCTTGCCCTCTAAATAAAAAGAGTGAGGGGCTAGTCGGTCTAAATAATGCCCAAAATGATGGGTAATAGTTGTGTTTAATCTCAATAAGATAAGCGCTGAAAAATAGGTGCGGGTACCTCAGGCTCTTCCGGTACTACCAAAGCCACCAGCTCCACGACTGCTCTCGGTGAACTCCTCCACTACCTTGAGTTCTACTTGTTGTACGGGCATGACCACTAGCTGAGCAAGGCGCTCCATTGGCTCTAGTTTGAATGCAGTAGAACCACGGTTCCAGGTGCTCACCATCAATTGACCTTGGTAGTCAGAATCAATTAAGCCTACTAAGTTTCCAAGTACGATGCCATGCTTATGGCCTAAGCCGGAGCGCGGCAGAATAAATGCGGCATAACGTGGATCTTCGACAAAGATTGCTAGACCTGTGGGGATGAGTACAGTCTGGCCGGGAGTAATTTCAATCGCTTCATCAATGCAAGCGCGGAGATCTAAACCAGCGCTACCAGGAGTGCCATACGTTGGCAGCTGATCGCGCATGCGTTCATCGAGAATTTTGACTTGGAGTGATTGCATGGAATTTCCTAAAACGGGGGAATTAAATTTTCTTGGCAACTAACTGAATCAGTTGGCGTGCAAGCTGCAGTTTTTCTGCTTTAGCAATTTTTTTACTGCCGCTAGCATCTATAACAAGCAATTGGTTCAGGTCACTACCAAAGGTGTCTGGACCAATATTGCCCACAATCATTGGAATGCCCTTGCGTTTGCGCTTTTCATCAGCATGTTTTTCTAGATCGGTGGATTCTGCTGCAAAACCTACGCAGTAAGGGTGGGGCTTGCCACCTTTAGTTGTAACTGATTTGGCAACATCCAAAAGAATGTCTGGGTTTGCTACAAATTCGAGGTTTGGCGCTTGATTGCCTTGGCGCTTCATTTTTTCTTTGGCGGGTTTGGCAACACCCCAGTCTGCAACGGCTGCCACTGCAAAGAAGATGTCACAGTCGGTATTAGCCAGAGTAGCTGCATGCATTTCTTTGGCGCTGACTACATTAGTACGTGTAATGTGCCCAGTCGCAAGAAGTGGGGTTTCAAGATCGCAAGGCCCAGCAATTAAATGGACTTGAGCGCCTGCCTCAACTGCAGCACGTGCAATTGCAAAACCCATCTTGCCAGAGCTGTGGTTAGTGATGCCGCGTACTGGGTCAATCGCTTCAAATGTAGGGCCGGCAGTAATGAGTACTTTCTTGCCTGCTAAAGATTTTTTCTGAAAGAAGGCAATCACTTGTTCGGTAATTTCAGCGGGTTCGAGCATTCTGCCCATGCCTACTTCGCCACATGCCTGAAAACCACTCGCTGGTCCTAGAAGGCTGACGCCATCATCGGCAAGTCGTTGCGCGCTTCTTTGGGTGGCAGCATGCTCCCACATTTGCTTGTTCATTGCTGGAGTTAACAACAGAGGACAATCTCTTGCAAGGCAAAGCGTAGTCAACAGATCATCCGCTAAGCCTAAAGAAAGTTTTGCCATCAGATCAGCGCTTGCTGGGGCAATCAAAATAGCATCCGCAGCGCGTGATAACTCAATATGCGCCATATTATTCGGGATAGTGCTATCCCACTGACTTAAGTAAACTGGGTTGCCGGTGAGAGCTTGCATGGTTACTGGTGTCACAAATTGCTGTGCCGCTTCGGTCATGACCACTTGTACTGATGCGCCCTCTTGCATGAGTTGGCGTGCAAGCTCCGGGGCTTTATAGGCGGCAATGCCGCCAGAGATACCGAGAACGATCTTCTTGTTTAAAAGTGATTGCATGGCGCCAGCTTAATGGGATTGGGCGGATTTGCCAAATGACTTGCGTAGTTCACCCCAAATGATAAGGGCTGCTCCAACACAGATGGCGCTGTCAGCAATATTGAAAGCAGGCCAATGCCAGTTGCCGTAGTACACATCAATAAAGTCGACTACTGCGCCATACATGATGCGATCTAGGACGTTGCCTAGGGCACCACCTAAGATTAGGCTTAGGGCTATACAGAGCAGTTTGTCGCTTTGGCTTTTATAAAGAAGCCACAGAATATAGACGGATGCTGCTAGACCAATAATCGTAAAGAACCAACGTTGCCAACCAGAGCTCTGTGCCAAAAATGAAAATGCTGCGCCTGGATTAAAAAGTAGCAACCAATTTAAAAAAGGAAGAACGGGTTCAGGTACACCCATTTGTAAATTACTGAGTGCTGACCATTTACTCAATTGATCCAGTAATAGCACGATAGTTGCGATTGCGAGATAACGGAGTAGGGCGAGACTTTTCATGAAGAGGATTCTTATGCAAACAGACGATGATCACCATCACCAAATAAATTAGTGATACAGCGACCACATAATTCTGGATGGTCGGCATTGCTGCCTACATCCTTGGTGTGATGCCAGCAGCGACCACATTTTTTGTATTGGCTGCCGCGCACTAAGACTTCTAAGCCTGCATTACTCAGCTCGATATTGGCGCTAGAAGTAATCGTGACAAAGCGTAAATCATCTTCGAGTGAATGCAAGATAGCAAAGTCGACATCACCTAATTTAATTGTGAGCTCGGCTTGTAATGAGGAGCCTACATTGCCTGCCTCACGCTCCACCTCAATCGCCTTAGTAACTTCTGAGCGAATTTCCCGAATACGATTCCATTTTGCGAGTAATTCATCAGCATGGGCAATTTGTGGGAACTCGCCAAACTCTTCCATGAAGATCGATTCTGTTGGTTTGTCTCCTGAGCCATGCGGAAAATCTTTCCAGGCTTCTTCTGCAGTAAAGGACAGGAATGGCGACAACCACTTCAAGAGATTGCGAGTGATGTTAAATAAAGCATTCTGAGCGGCACGACGGTCGGGAGAGTCGGGCGCGCTCGTATAAAGACGGTCCTTGAGGATATCCAAATAGAAGCCGCCTAAATCCTCAGAGCAAAAACTCAACATCCTTGCAACAGCTGGCTGGAACTCATATGCCTTGTAATGTGCTTCCACATCATTTTGTAATTGATTGGCAAGAGCAACCGCATAGCGATCAATTTCAAGCCATTGATCAACAGGCATTGTGTGCTTGCTGGGATCAAAATCAGACAGGTTGGCAAGCAGAAAACGTAAGGTATTGCGAATACGGCGATAGCTTTCGGTGACGCGCTTCAAAATCTCATCTGAGATCGTCATTTCACCAGAGTAGTCAGTAGAAGCAACCCACAAGCGAATAATTTCTGCACCCAGCTTATCTGCTACTTGCTGAGGGGCGATCACATTCCCTACAGATTTACTCATCTTGCGTCCTTGGCCATCAACAGTGAAGCCATGGGTCAGGAGTGCTTTATAGGGCGGTTTACCATCGAGCATGGCGCCAGTGAGCAGTGAAGAATGGAACCAACCACGATGCTGGTCTGATCCCTCTAGGTATAGGTCTGCTAGGCGCCCATTTGGGGTCTCTGCATCAGCAGTGAGTAATTCATTACGATGTGAGCCACGAATGACATGCCAGTGGGTTGTGCCAGAATCAAACCAAACATCCAGAGTATCTTTATTCTTTTCGTATTGGGCAGCTTCTTCACCAAGAAGTTCTGTAACTTCTAATTTTTGCCAAGCTTCAATACCTTCTTTTTCTACACGCTTGGCGACCTCTTCAAGTAGCTCAACAGTGCGCGGGTGTGGCTCACCACTTTCTTTATGAACAAAGAAAGCCATCGGTACACCCCATTGACGCTGGCGTGACAAAGTCCAATCAGGGCGATTGGCAATCATGCTGTTTAAGCGTTGCTTGCCCCATGCAGGGAAAAACTCAGTGCTTTCAATACCAGCCAAGGCTGTCTCACGTAAGCTGGTCTTGCCATCAGATGGCTTCTTGTCCATGCTAGCAAACCATTGCGAGGTTGCTCGGTAAATGATTGGCGACTTATGACGCCAGCAATGCATGTAAGAGTGGGTATAAGTTTTGTCGCGCAAAAGACTGCCCGCTTCCCGCATCGCTTCCACAATCTTAGGATTGGCTTTCCAAATATATTCATTCGCGAAGAGTGGTAACCAGGATGCATACACACCATTACCCATTACTGGATTGAGAATATCTTTATCAGCCAGTTGATTTGCTTTGCAAGATTTAAAGTCTTCTTCGCCATAGGCTGGCGCAGAGTGAACAATGCCTGTGCCGGTATCTAGCGTGACATATTCAGCCGGGTAAATTGGCGAGAGGCGCTTATAGCCTTCATGCAAGGACGCGAGCGGATGCCAGAAAGAAATATTTGCTAATTGAGTACCAGTGCAAGTAGCAATTACTTTGCCTTCCAGACCATAGTCTTGCAAGCAAGTTTCAACGCGATCTTTTGCAAGGATTAATAACTTATCACCCACATCAACCAATGCATAAGTCAGTTCTGGATGCACATTCATGGCTTGGTTAGCAGGAATGGTCCAAGGTGTTGTTGTCCAGATCACAATCTGGCCTGGTTTATTTGGCAGCTCTGCAAGTCCAAATGCTTTGGCTAGCTGAGGGCGCTGCGCATCATCAAATGCAAAACCAACATCAACCGTTGGATCTGTTTTATCTTGATATTCCACTTCCGCTTCAGCAAGTGCGGAGCCGCAGTCAAAACACCAGTTCACTGGTTTTAAGCCGCGGAAGACGTAACCTTTTTCCCAAATCTTCCCAAGGGCGCGAATTTCATCAGCCTCATTGCGGAAGTTCATGGTGAGATAAGGATTGTTCCAGTCCCCCAATACACCAAGGCGCTCAAAGTCTTTCTTTTGCTTTTCTACTTGAACGTGAGCATAAGCACGGGCTTTAGATTGCACTTCAGCGGTCGGTAGATTTTTACCAAATTCTTTTTCAATCTGAATTTCAATCGGCATGCCATGACAATCCCAGCCAGGTACATAGACAGAGTCAAAGCCCATCAACCAGCGAGACTTTACGATCATGTCTTTCAGAATCTTATTTACCGCATGACCAATATGAATATCACCATTCGCATATGGAGGGCCATCATGCAAAATGAACTTAGGTTGATTGGCATGAGCTGCACGAATTTTTTCGTAGAGCTTATTCTTTTGCCATCCTGCAACCCATTGGGGTTCACGCTTCGCTAAATCTCCCCGCATTGGAAAGGAGGTGTCTAGTAGATTGACGGGATAAGAGTTTTCTTTTTCAGACATAAGCTTTTTTCTGGAAATAATTTCTGGCATGCGTTGCATCTGCTGCAATCGCTTGTGTAAGGGTTTCGAGGTCTGGATACTTTGCCTCATCACGAATTTTTTCTAAGAGCTCTACAGTAATAATTTTTCCGTAAACATCTTTGTTGTAATCAAAGATATGAGTCTCAAGCAATACTCTGCCTTCATCTTCTACTGTTGGTCTAACGCCAAGGCTAGCAACGGCTGGAAGGGGTTTCTCACTTAAGCCTAGAACCTGAGCAGTAAAGATCCCAGTTGTTGCTGGCTTGCGATGATGTAAGTGGCTAGCTACTGCAAGATTCAATGTTGGGAAGCCCAACTGACGACCTAGTTGTTGACCATGAATCACATGACCAGAAATGCCGTAAGGACGCCCCAATAAATTTTCTGCCAGTGTCATATTGCCGTTTGCAAGAGCTGCACGTAGAGCAGAGCTAGATATACGTTCACCATTTTCTTGAACGGTTTGGATGCTGGAGACTTCAAAGCCATACTTTTCACCAGCGGCTTTCAGGCTGGCGAAGTTACCTGCACGTTTAGCACCATAGCAAAAATCATCACCAATCAAAATCCATTTGGCATTTAAACGTTTGACAATAATTTCTGATACAAATTCTTCTGGCGAAAGTCTGGCAAAAGCTGCATTGAAGTGCTCTACAACGACACGGTCAATTCCGATGTCAACCAGTGCTGCTAATTTATCGCGCAAATTCAGAATGCGGGCTGGCGCTTGTTCCGGAGCAAAGAATTCTTTTGGATGCGGTTCAAAGGTCATCACACAGCTGACTAGCCCACGATCCTTGGCGCCATCAACAAGCTCTTTAAGCAGGGCGCGATGACCCCTGTGCACGCCATCAAAATTACCGATGCTTAGGGCACATGCTGGTCCTGCAGAAAAGTGGGTGGGGCCGCGGAATACGTTCACAAAATCGCTTTCAGGGTAGCCATCAATTATATTGTGGGCATGCCTTCTATCGTTACCTTAATCTCAGGCCGCGGATCTAATTTCGAGGCCATCTTCAAAACGGCTCAAAAAGAGCAATGGCCAGTCACATTTGCCGGGGTTATAGCGAATCACTCAGCGGCTAAAGGCCTTGATTTTGCTCGCTCGCAGGGTATTCCAGCCTATGCCATTGAGCATAAAGAGCATGCCACCCGTGAATCCTTTGATGCGGCATTGATTGCACAAATTGACGCTTTGGGGGCTGATTTGGTAGTTCTTGCGGGTTTTATGAGAATCCTGACCACAGGATTTATTCGCCATTTTGAGGGTCGTCTGATTAATATCCATCCCGCTTTGCTGCCGGCTTTTCCGGGTTTGCATACCCATGAGCGGGCTTTAGAGGCTGGAGTGAAGGAGCATGGTGCCACCGTTCACTTTGTCAATGAAGGCGTCGACGAAGGACCAATCATTTGTCAGGCCTCGGTTCCAGTTCTGGAGGGTGACGATCCTGGCACCCTCGCTGCCCGTGTTTTAAGCGCTGAGCATCAAATTTACCCGCGGGCCGTAAAATGGTTCCTTGATGGACGATTGCGAATAGAAGGTAATCAAGTGAAGTTACAACCCCCGGAGTCGCAATTTTTTAAATTATGAGTGCAGAACGTCCACCCCGCAGATCTGGCAGCAGACTAGCCCCCCACAAAAGTTACGCGACAAAATCGAAAGATCCTTTGCGTCGCCCAGAGCGTCGTAATGCCAGCGGCAATTTAATTGCACCAGAGGGTCAGAAGAATTTCTCTAATGCAAAAGCATTACCGCAGCATGCGATTCATTTAGAGCGCTTGCTTCCAGAGTTACTCAGTTTTGAGCAGCCAGCCGACCGAGTAGTCAGTCGTTATTTCAGAGAAGAGAAACAACTCGGAAATCGTGACCGTGCTTTGATTGCGGAGAGTGCGTTTGCTATTTTGCGTCGTAAAAATGAGTTCTCTCAATTTGCCTCAAGTGGCGAAGGCTCTCAAGCTAGACGCTTAGCCCTATTGGGTTTGATGTCTGCGCTGTCTGAAGGCGGATTGGGTTCTGCTAATCGTGCGGAGAGTGCGATTGCCGACTTGGCACACGTATTGAAGACTGGCGAGTATGAATGGTTGCAACGTTTTGCAACGGTGGATCCTGCAGCTTTAAATCCGTTAGTACGCAACAATTTGCCTGAATGGTTGTGGGACGCATTTGGTCAATATCCTGGTGAAGATACTCGTGAAGAGTTAGCAAAGTCATTAATGCATCCAGCTCTTTTAGACTTGCGTGCCAACACCATGAAAACCAATCGCGAAGAATTACTCGCGCAGATGAATGCTTTGGGTGGCCGCTATCAAGCCATCCCAACTCCATATGCACCCGATGGTGTGCGCATTATGGGTAAGCCAGCGCTACAAAATACTGCTGGCTTTAAAGCCGGTATGTTTGAGGTGCAAGATGAGGGTAGTCAGCTCTTGGCTTATTTACTGGCGCCTAAGCGCGGCGAGATGGTTGTGGACTTTTGTGCTGGCGCAGGCGGCAAGACTTTAGCAATTGGGGCGCTGATGCGCTCTACAGGGCGTTTGTATGCTTTGGATACATCTGAGCGTCGTTTAGCGAATTTGAAGCCAAGGCAGGCGCGTAGTGGCCTTTCAAACGTTCATCCAGTGTGGATTGATAGTGAGAATGACTCCAAGATCAAACGCTTAGCCGGAAAGATTGATCGTGTTCTAGTTGATGCCCCTTGCAGTGGCATGGGTACATTACGACGCAATCCTGACCTCAAGTGGCGCCAAACCCCAACCGGGGTGTTGGAACTGAACCAAAAGCAAATGAACATTTTGGCCTCTGCAGCCCGCCTACTAAAACCAGGTGGCCGCCTGGTTTATGCAACTTGCAGCCTCTTACCTCAAGAGAATCAAGCTATTGCTGAGGATTTTCTGGCAAAACACCTGCAATTTGAGGTTGTACCAGCGGCAGAGGTTCTTAAGCCATTGTTTCCAAAGGATAAATTGCCTTTAGGGTGCAGTGCAGATAATCCTTGGTGGCAGTTATGGCCACATATTCATGGAACGGATGGCTTCTTTGGAGCAGTTTTCCAAAAGAAAGCTGCTGCGCCAGCCCCTGATTCAGAAAAAGACGCTCAAAAAGAGACTAAGGTCAAAAACAAGAAGACCCCTAAAGAACTAAAATAGAGTTTTAGACTTAATTAGGGATTCCCTTTTGAATACAGCTTCAGGTTTTGATTCGTTCCTCCACTGGCTCGCCAATGGATATTTAGATTGGTCCTGGTGGCAGATTGTTGTTTTCACCCTGGTAGCAACCCACATTACGATTGCTGCGGTGACTATTTTCTTGCACCGTTGCCAGGCACACCGCGCTTTAGATCTGCATCCTATCGCCTCGCATTTTTTCCGTTTTTGGCTTTGGCTAACAACGGGTATGGTGACCAAAGAATGGGCTGCCATTCATCGCAAGCACCATGCTAAATGTGAAACGGTTGATGATCCGCATAGTCCGCAAGTCTTGGGAATCAATACTGTTCTCTCACGTGGCGCAGAGCTTTATAAAAAAGAAGCCGCTAACCAAGAAACTTTAGATAAGTTTGGTCACGGCACACCAGATGATTGGGTTGAGCACAATGTCTATTCCAAGTTTTCTTGGCAGGGTGTTGCCATCATGCTCATCCTTGACGTGTTTTTATTTGGTGCGATTGGTCTAACCGTTTGGGCCGTGCAAATGTTGTGGATTCCAATTACTGCAGCCGGAGTAATTAACGGCATTGGGCACTACTGGGGTTATCGTAATTTTGACAACGAAGATGCATCCAGAAATATTGTGCCTTGGGGTATTTTGATTGGCGGAGAAGAATTGCACAACAATCACCACACGTTTGCAACGAGCGCTAAGCTGTCTAACAAATGGTACGAGTTTGATATTGGTTGGATGTATATCCAAATCATGAGTACATTTGGACTGGCTACTGTGAAAAAGGTTCCACCAAAACCAGTGTTGAGTGATTTGCGCCCAGCCGATCAAAATACTTTGGAAGCCATCATTGCCAATCGTTATGAAATCATGGCGCGCTACAGTAAAACATTACGCAGCTTTTTTAATAACGAAGTGCAGCATATGCAGGTACTAGCCGCTCATTTAACTGATGCGCGCACTTGGTTGGCTAAAGACGAATCACGTTTGACTGAGCAAGAAAAAGCTAAGCTAGAAGAATTAATGGCCAGCAATGCTCAGTTGCGCAAGATGATTGAGATGCGCCGTGATTTGCAAGCCATTTGGAGCCGTTCGAGCGCAAGTAGAGAGCAATTGGTTTCTCAGTTACACGCATGGTGTCAGCGCGCTGAAGACAGTGGTCTAACGAGTCTGCGTGAGTTCTCATTGAGATTGCGTCGCTACGCTTGAAGTAATAATTTGCAGGCAATAAAAAAACCCGCTGATGTAGCGGGTTTTTTTATTGCTTGAAGTAAAGATTACTTCAACTTTGTTTCTTTGTAAGCAACGTGCTTGCGAATAGTTGGATCAAACTTCATGATCTCCATTTTCTCAGGCTTAGTACGCTTGTTTTTTGAAGTAGTGTAGAAGTGACCAGTACCTGCTGATGACTCTAACTTGATTTTTTCTCTGCCGCCTTTAGCCATTTGTGCGCTCCTTAAATTTCGCCACGTGCACGCAGATCAGACAACACAGCATCAATGCCGTTCTTGTCGATAACGCGCAAACCAGCATTGGTTAAGCGCAAGCTAATCCAGCGGTTTTCAGATTCAACCCAGAAACGACGATTTTGCAAATTCGGCAAAAAGCGACGCTTCGTTTTATTGTTTGCATGGGATACATTGTTGCCAACCATCGGCTTCTTCCCAGTGACTTGGCAAACTTTTGCCATGACATAACTCCATTAATTGCGAAAAAAGAAGATTGTATCAGTCTCAGCCTATTTTGGGCTAGACCTAAATGAGACTTTCTTCAAAGTGATTTTGACTTGAGGCGGGCAAATAGATGCAAAAAAGCTTATAAGTTAGTATTTACTATCTTTTATTGCTATTGTTCATAAGACCAGAGTCAGAAAAAGAGAAAAAACCACTGCCACTCACAATGCAATGGTCCAAGAGCTGAATATCTACCATTTGCAAGGCATTTGCTAGCACCTTGGTGAGTTCCTGATCAGCGGAGCTAGGTAAGGGGTTGCCGCTGGGGTGGTTGTGGGCCACGATCAGGGCGCTAGCATTTTTGGCGAGGGCCTCTTTTAGGATTTCGCGCGGGTAGATGGCTGTTTGGGTAATAGACCCTCTAAAAAGCTCTTCACATTCAATGAGATGAAGGCGGGAGTCTAAGTAGAGGCATAGAAAGACCTCGTGGGGAAGACGTCCAATTTTGGCCTGCAAGAACTCTCTGACATGGTTGGGTGATGAAAAGATCGGATCTTGGCTTAGACCATCCTCTAGGCTGCGTTTAACCAGCTCATAAGCCGCTTGAATTTGCGACCATTTTGATAGTCCCACCCCATGAATGCGGGTGAATTCATGGGACGAGCTGGCTAAAAGCTTAGGAAGGCTGCCAAAATGATGGAGTAGGTCTTTGGCTAGGGCAACCGCACTTTTACCCCTTACCCCAACCCGCAAAAAGATGGCAAGCAGCTCCGCATCTGAAAGGGCCGCCGCACCACTCAAGCGCAACTTTTCTCGGGGCTGCTCATTTTTGGGCCAACCTGTAATGGGGGAGTGCACAGCTAGCGCAGGCCTAGATACAATCACCTTATGACCAAGCTTACTGTTTTGCCCCATTCCTATTTGACTCTCAACTATCGGCTCACTTTGCCTAGCGGGGAGGATTACATCAACACTTTTATTGATCGTCCTGCGACGGTTTTGATGGGATCTGGACAATTTGCTCCTTGCTTTGAAAGTGTCTTACTCGGTTTAGGTGTTGGTGAGAAAAAAAGTGCGCTACTTGCTCCTGAAGAAAGTTTTGGTGAACGTAAAGAAGAGCTGGTGCAGTGGGTTTCTTTGAAAGCACTGAAAGAAGGTCGTGATGACGACACAGAATTTAATCCCGGCGATGTCATTGAGTTCAATGCACCGGGCGGCGCACAATATGCAGGTGTTCTGCAATCGATCAATGATGAAGGCGCCTGGTTTGACTTTAATCATCCTCTTGCCGGAAGGTCTGTGACCTTTGAAGCAGAAATTGTGGCTATTCTGTAAATCATGAACACTTCCAATACACCAGAAATTTTGATGGCTCAACCGCGTGGATTTTGCGCAGGTGTAGACCGTGCTATTAATATTGTGAAAGAGGCGCTCAATCGTTTCGGCGCACCAATATACGTGCGACACGAGATTGTTCACAATGCATATGTAGTGAATGAGTTGCGCGATATGGGCGCTGTATTTGTGGAAGAATTGCATGAAGTGCCTAAAGGCGGCATCGTTGTCTTTAGTGCGCACGGTGTTTCTCAGGAAGTGCGTAAGGATGCTGAGATGCGAGGGCTGCAGGTATATGACGCTACATGTCCTTTGGTCACCAAGGTGCATCTTGAAGTGGTCAAAATGTGCAAAGATGGCTTTACTGTTTTGATGATTGGTCATGCAGGACATCCTGAAGTTGAGGGAACCATGGGGCAGGTTAAAGAAGGCATTTTCTTAATCGAAAAAGTTGGTGATCTCGATTCTTTAGTATTCCCGGCCGATGAGAAGATTGCATTTGTTACCCAGACAACGCTCTCAGTAGATGAGACTAAGGAAATTGTCGAAGCATTAACTAAAAAGTTCCCCAGCATTGTTCAGCCTCGCAAACAAGATATTTGTTATGCCACACAGAATCGTCAGGATGCTGTGAAATTCATGGCACCTCAGGTTGAGGTAGTTATTGTGGTGGGTAGTGCGACAAGCTCAAACTCTAATCGTCTGCGTGAACTTTCTGAAAAGCTCGGTGTTCCGTCCTACATGGTGGATGCTCCAGAGCAACTCAAGCCAGAATGGTTTGTTGGTAAAAAACGGATTGGTTTAACTGCAGGTGCATCAGCGCCAGAGAGTCTTGCGCAAGCCATCGTTACTCGAATTCAAGAGTTTGGACCTAGAAGTGTCCGTGCACTCGATGGTGTGGTTGAGGACGTTACATTTTCCCTCCCGAAAAATTTAGTTGGTTGAAGTATCCATTCATCACAGAGGAGCTGTACATGAACAAATCACAAATTAGTTTTGCAAAAAATACCCTTGCTTTGGCAGCAGCAGCTTTGCTATTGGCTGCTTGCGGCAAGGGTGGCGAAAAGTCTGCTGCAGCTCCAGCAGATGGTATTGAGGTGAAGATCGGTCACGTGGCTCCTTTAACTGGACCCATTGCGCACTTAGGTAAAGATAATGAGAACGGTGCCCGCTTAGCGCTTGAAGAGATTAATAAAGCAGGCTTAACGATTGATGGAAAAAAAGTAGTTCTGACCTTAGTCCCCGAGGATGATGCTGAGGATCCTAAGACGGCTACGCAAGTGGCACAAAAATTAGTTGATGCCAAAGTAGCGGGTGTCGTAGGCCATCTCAATTCTGGAACCAGCATCCCAGCGTCACGTATTTATAGCGATGCAGGAATCACCCAAATCTCCCCATCTGCAACTAACCCTGATTACACCAAGCAGGGCTTTAAGACAACCTATCGCCTAGTGGCTACTGATGCGCAACAGGGCCCTGCATTAGCTAATTATGTTGTTAATAACTTGAAAGCAAAAACGGTTGCGATCATTGATGACTCAACCCAGTATGGCAAAGGTCTGGCTGATGAGTTTGAGAAAACAGTTAAAGCTTCTGGTGTGAAGGTAGTTACTCGTGAAGCGAGCAATAACAAGGCAACGGATTTCAAAGCAATTCTCACTAAGATTAAAGGCAGCAAGCCTGATGTCATCATGTACGGTGGCATGGATGCTACTGGCGGCCCATTAACTAAACAAGCTGCTGAATTAGGAATTAAGGCTAAGGTGGTTGGCGGTGATGGTATGTGTACAGAGAAGCTTGCTGAATTAGCTGGCGAGGCTGTTGTTAATGTGACTTGCTCTGAAGCAGGCATGGCTCTCTCAAAGATGGCTCAAGGCGCTGACTTCCAGAAGCGTTATAAAGAGCGCTTCAATTCTGATGTACAAATTTATGCACCTTTCACCTATGACGCTGTCTATGTCTTGGTGGATTCAATGAAGCGTGCAAACTCAACTGATCCTGCCAAGATTTTGGCTGTTATGCCTGATACTAAAATGCAAGGCTTAGTAGGCAATATTGCTTTTGATAACAAGGGTGATATGAAAGAGGGCGTAATTACTTTGTATGACTTCAAAGACAAAAAGAAAACAGTGGTCGAAGTCATTAAGATGTAATGACACTCCGATAAAAATAGCGCCGCTTCTGCGGTGCTATTTTTTTATGCAGGCTCAATAAATCCTTAATCCCAATGGACAT
Organism: Polynucleobacter meluiroseus; assembly: GCA_943372325.1. Taxonomy (GTDB): domain Bacteria; phylum Pseudomonadota; class Gammaproteobacteria; order Burkholderiales; family Burkholderiaceae; genus Polynucleobacter; species Polynucleobacter meluiroseus_I. The sequence goes on from CALRYF010000001.1 coordinate 397,552, forward strand.
TCTTCTTCAGCAGATTATTAACGGCTTGGTGCTTGGCAGCATCTATGCCTTAATTGCGCTGGGATACACCATGGTCTATGGTGTACTGGGCATTATTAATTTTGCACATGGCGAAGTCTTGATGATTGGTGCCATGGTCTCGTTGTCGCTCTTGGGCTTGATTCTCAATTTAACCAGCGGCTTACCGGGATGGCTTACGCTATTGATTGTGTTACCGGTGACTATGGCCGTATGCGCTGGATTGAGTTATTGGATTGAGCGTATTGCTTATCGTCCCCTGCGCAATGCGCCTCGCTTAGCCCCGCTGATCTCTGCTATTGGCATGTCTATTCTGTTACAAACGATTGCGATGATGATTTGGTCACGTAACCCCATGACCTATCCACAGTTATTGCCTTCGGTTCCAATAGATTTGTTTGGAAGCGGCGCCACCATTACTGGTAAAGAAATTGCGATCATTGCAGTAGCCTTGATGGTAATGGCTGGCCTATTATTTTTGGTTGAAAAAACAAAACTGGGTAGAGCGATGCGGGCTACAGCTGAGCAAACGCAAATTGCTGCGCTCATGGGCGTCAACCCAAATCGCGTGATCTCGATTACCTTTATGTTGGGCGGCGCATTAGCAGGCTTGGCTGGCATCATGATTGCCAGTAACTATGGCAATGTTCATTTTTATATGGGATTTATTCCCGGTCTTAAAGCTTTTACCGCTGCAGTACTCGGTGGTATTGGAAATTTAAAGGGCGCCATGTTGGGCGGTTTGCTCTTAGGTTTAATTGAATCCTTGGGTGCTGGATATATTGGTGAGCTGACTGGTGGGGTCTTTGGCTCTAACTATCAGGATATCTTCGCATTCTTGGTATTGATCTTGGTACTGGTATTGCGGCCTACAGGTTTGTTGGGTGAGAAGGTTTCGGATCGTGCTTAAGAGTCTTCTCGTAAATCGCCTTAGTCGTACCACCTATCTGTGGCTTGGGCTTATTGCTTTACTGCTCTTGCCTTGGGTAGTTGGTGCAGGTGGTGGTAACTACTGGGTCCGCGTACTCGACTTTGCTTTGCTCTATATCGTTTTAGCCCTAGGTTTGAATGTGGTTGTCGGTTTTGCAGGCCTACTGGATTTGGGTTACATCGCCTTTTATGCGCTAGGTGCGTACAGCTTTGCTTTATTAGCCTCCCCCCACTTACCAACTCAGTTTGCATCGATTGCAGCAAGCTTTCCGGAAGGAATGCATTTTTCACCTTGGATGGTTGCAGTGTTCTCCATTATCTTGGCTGCCTTATTTGGACTGATCTTGGGCTTACCAACCCTGCAGTTACGCGGTGATTATTTGGCAATCGTCACTTTAGGCTTTGGTGAAATTATTCGCATCTTTATGAATAACTTAGATCGGCCATTAAACCTCACTAATGGTCCCAAGGGAATTTCTGGGATTGATCCACTGCAATTATTTGGTATCCCATTTAGCAAGCCTCTTGATCTAGGTTTCATACAAATCCCTGGCTTGTATTTAGTGTTTTATCTCTTTCTAGTGTTAGCAATTGCAGTGGCAATCGTATGCTTGCATTTGCAAGATTCTCGTATAGGTCGGGCCTGGATTGCGATTCGTGAAGATGAGATTGCTGCCAAGGCTATGGGTATCAATACCCGCAATATGAAACTACTGGCTTTTGCTATTGGCGCTTCATTTGCTGGCGTAGCTGGGGTGTTGTTTGCCGCCTTTCAGGGCTTTGTTTCTCCAGAATCATTTACGCTTTGGGAGTCCATCGTCGTTTTGGCTATGGTGGTTCTTGGCGGTATCGGCCATATTCCAGGAGTAATCTTGGGTGCGGTTTTGTTGGCAGTATTTCCAGAAGTCTTGCGCGGCATCGCCCAACCAGTGCAGCAGTTTTTATTTGGCCATGTGATCATTGATGTAGAAATCATCCGTCAATTAATTTATGGCTTGGCCTTGATTTTGATCATGCTCTATCGACCAGGCGGTATTTGGCAAAAGAGTGGGGCAAAGTAATGACGAGTTCAGAACGCCTCCTACTAGATGTTACAGATGTTTCGAAACGCTTTGGCGGGGTTCAAGCTCTAGACTCTGTCGGCTTGCAGGTCGCGCATGGAGCTATTGTTGGTTTGATCGGACCCAATGGAGCAGGCAAGACCACTTTCTTTAATGTGATTACTGGCTTATATCCAGCCGATTCAGGGATTTTTTTATTTGACGGTAAATCGTATTTTCCCGAATCGGTATCCGAGGTAACTAAGTCTGGCCTAGCAAGAACCTTTCAAAATATTCGCCTCTTTGGTGAAATGTCTGTTCTTGAAAATGTGATGGTGGGTTGCCACTGCCGCACTCATGCTGGTCTTCTAGGCGCAATCTTTCGCTTTCCATCTACTAAGCGTGAGGAGCGTGCGATACGAGATAAGGCCGACAAGCTATTGGCCTATGTTGGTCTCAGTGACTATACCCAAATGGAAGCGCGCAACCTCTCGTATGGCCACCAGCGTCGTCTTGAGATAGCAAGGGCTTTAGCCACTGAGCCTAAACTCTTGGCGCTGGATGAGCCCGCCGCTGGTATGAATGCGACCGAGAAATTGGAGCTTCGCGAATTATTATTGCGTATCCGCGCTGATGGCAAAACGATTCTGCTGATTGAACATGATGTGAGTTTAGTTATGGGGATTTGTGACAGCTTGACGGTACTGGATTATGGCAAGGTGATTGCTGCTGGGAAACCTGCAGATGTGCGCGTTCATCCTGAGGTGATTAGAGCCTATCTTGGACAGGGGGCGGTTTGATGAGCGCCTTACTGAATGTAAAAGATCTCCAGGTTTCTTACGGTGGAATTAACGCCGTTAAGGGAATTGATCTGCACGTTAATCAAGGCGAGCTCGTTGCTTTAATTGGTGCCAATGGCGCTGGTAAGAGCTCGAGCTTAAAAGCTATTGCAGGTTTATTAACTCCTGCCGCTGGCGAGATTGATTTTGCAAACCACACCACTAAAAAACAGCCCGCATATGAATTAGTTCGCTTGGGATTGGGTATGGTTCCAGAGGGTCGGGGCGTATTTAAACGCATGACCATTTTAGAAAACCTCCAAATGGGCGCCTACTTAAAGTCAGACCCCAAAGAAATCGAGCGCAAGCTTGAAGAGGTGTATTCGTATTTTCCGAGGTTGAAAGAGCGCTTGTCTCAGTTAGCTGGCACCCTCTCTGGTGGCGAGCAGCAAATGGTTGCCATGGGAAGGGCAATGATGGCTGAGCCAAAGTTGCTTTTGCTGGATGAGCCTTCAATGGGTCTCTCGCCCATCATGGTTGAAACCATTTTTGATGTGGTTCGCAGTCTATCTTCTAGTGGAATGACTATTTTGCTGGTGGAACAGAATGCCCGCCTTGCTTTGCAGATGGCAGATCGTGCCTACGTCATGGAGAGTGGCTTAATCACTCTGAGCGGATCTGGAAAAGACTTGCTAGAAGATCCGAGGGTAAGAACTGCCTACCTGGGTGAATAGGCAGGCGAGATCTTTTAGGCTACTTCTTTAAGTAATTCGCGCAGCATATTACACATCTGACGAATCTCATCATCAGATACGTTTAAAGCTGGCATAAAGCGTAACAAGTTTGGTCTTGGTGAGTTAATCAGTAGGCCTTCTGGGCTACGATCACGCGCTAGCTCAACCAGTTTTGGACCAATATCTTTGCCAAGCATCAGGGCGCGTAATAAGCCTTCACCACGCTCGCCCTCTAGATTAAATTCTGCGCAAAGCTTGAGTAACTCGGATTTAAGTAATTCACCTTTAGCTTTGACATTCTCTAGAAAGCCTGGAGCCAAGAGTTGCTCAATCACGCTAATACCAACTGCAGTCATGAGCGGGTTGCCGTTGTAGGTGCCGCCCTGATCACCTGGCACAAAGCAAGCTACTGCATCGGTTGCCAATAGGGCCGCTAGAGGGACGCCACCACCAATACCTTTACCTAAGGTCATGATGTCTGGCTCAATGCCATAGTTTTGGTAGGCAAAGAGCATGCCTGTACGTCCACAGCCAGCTTGCACTTCATCGGCAATCAACAAGATATTATTTTCTTTGGTGAACTTACGTAGCTCACGCATAAATTCTTGGGTGGTTGGAATGACGCCGCCTTCGCCTTGCACGGGCTCCAGCATGACCGCTACTGTTTTGTCAGTTACCAGTTTTTTAACAGACTCTAGATCATTTAAATCTGCTTTAGGAAAGCCCGCGACCTGAGGGGCAAACATCGTATCCCAGTTTGGTTTTCCAGAAGCGCTCATCGTTGCTAATGTGCGCCCATGAAAACTATGATCAAAGGTGATGATTTCAAAGGCGCCAGATTTATTGAGTTGACCCCATTTACGAGCGAGCTTAATGGCGCCTTCGTTAGCTTCTGCGCCACTATTCGCAAAGAAGACCTTGTTAAAGCAACTATTTTGAGTCAGTAAATTCGATAAACCAATCATTGGATCGTTATAGAACGCTGGACTAGGATTGATCAGTTTCTTTGCTTGTGCATTGAGAGCTTCAATCATTCCTGGATTGCAGTGACCTAAACAGTTCACGGCCCAGCCTTGCAAGAAATCTAAATAGCGCTTGCCGTTATTGTCAGTTAGCCATGAGCCCTTACCTTCAACCATGGTGACCTCTGGACGAGGCGTAATAAACATGACTGAGTGGGTATCAATAGTCTGGGCTGGTTTATTCATACTGGTCTGCTTCGATTAATAAATATAAGTAAGGGTTCTATTATCTCGCTGAATGGACTTTTGTAGTTCTTAGGCAGTCGCTAAATCCGCTGCGCTGGTAAAGGAGTCTGCAAAGAATTCTTCCTCAGGTAGATGACATTTAGATGAAAAGTCATTTCTGGCGGCATTCACCATGACTGGCGCGCCGCAGACATAGACCTGAAAGTCCTTCATACTGGCATGGTCTGCCATGACAGCCTGGTGCACAAACCCAGTACGACCCTGCCAAGCATCTTCAGCTAATCCATCTGAAATCACGGGAATGTACTTGAAGTCGGGGATTTCCTTTTCCCAGGATTTACACAAAGTATCTAAATACAAGTCGTTGGGACGTCGCCCTCCCCAGTAAAGCTGGATCGGACGGTTCATTTTCTTCGCCTGCATTTGCTCGATGATCGATTTGATTGGGGCAAAGCCCGTGCCTGCAGCAACAAAGATGATGGGTTTCTTGGAGTCTTCTCTTAAGAAGAAGCTACCCAATGGCCCTTCAAAGCGCAGAATATCTTTTTCTTTTAAGGCCGGCGTAACGGCACCAAAGACAAAGTCAGTAAACACGCCGCCCGGTAAGTGGCGAAGATGTAATTCAAGTGGACCCTCTTGTTCGGGTGCGTTGGCAATTGAATAAGCGCGACGTTGACCATCTTTAAGGAGAAACTCTAAATACTGCCCAGCCAGGAATTGGAAGCGCTCAGCCGCAGGTAATTGAAGTTTTAGAATGGCAACATCTTCACTGGGCTTACTAATAGAATTGACGCGGCAAGGCATCTTCCGAATGGCGATATCACCAGCCCCCTGGACTTCACGTGCTTCGATAAGCAGGTTAGATTGGGGATGGGAGCAGCAAAACAGAATACCGCCGGCTGTTTCATCAGCCTTGCTTAAGGCGCTTTCACTATGTTGACCATGGGTGACTTGGCCCTCTATGACTTTGCCCTTACAGGAGCCGCAAGCCCCATTTTTGCAACCATAAGGCAGGTTGATGCCTTGACGTAGGGCGGCCTCCAGGAGGTTTTCATCTGGATTAACAGTAAATTGTTTGCCGCTCGTTTTGAGCGTGACTTGATAAGACACTCTCATTCCTTTCAATAAATCGTTACGATGTTACTTATGCAATCTTTTGGTAAACCTTCTGTCCTGATTATTGGCTGCGGAGATATTGGTCTTCGGGTAGCCCGGCAGCTTTCACGAAGCCATCGTGTATTTGCACTCACATCTCAACAAAATCGTTTTCAGGAGTTGAGGGAGGTTGGCGCGATCCCCATTTTGGGTAATCTGGATCATCCAGAGTCATTGTGGCGCCTGAATGGTTTAGCTCAAACCGTTATTCATCTGGCACCACCTCAAAATAGTGGAAATCGTGATTGCCGAACCCGCAACCTACTCAGAATTTTAGCCCAAGGCTCGAATATCGTCAGGCGCTTCATCTATATCAGCACTACAGGTGTGTATGGCAATCATCAGGGCGGTCAAGTAAGTGAGGCAACTCCAGTAAGCCCCCAAAGTGAGCGCGCCCAAAGAAGGGTGGACGCTGAGCAGACACTTCGGTTATGGGCACCAGCTCATGGAGTAGTTTTAACTATTCTGCGTGTCCCAGGAATATATGCTGTCGACCGTCTGCCGATTGAGCGCTTGCAAGCGAAAACGCCAGCATTGCTACCTGAAGAAGATGCTTATTCCAATCACATTCATAGTGATGATTTAGCGAGGTTAGTATGTGCAGCGGTTTATCACGGTAAGCCGCAGCGCATCATCAATACCTGCGATGGTGGTGAAACCAAAATGGGTGATTATTTTGATGAAGTAGCAGATGCCTTTGGATTAGAAAGGCCAGTCCGATTACCTGGCAGTGAGCTGCAAAAAATTGTGAGTCCGATGCTATGGTCTTTTATGCGTGAATCACGCAGAGTGACTAACACTCGTTTGCATGAACTCAAAACACCACTACGCTATCCCAGCGTGGGACATTTTCTAAAAACTATTTCCAAGAATCCTTGAGGCCAACGGTACGGTTAAATACCGGCTTGCCAGATTTAGAGTCATTCTTGTCAGCAATAAAGTAGCCGTGACGTTCAAACTGAAAACGATCTTCCGCTTTCACATCTTGCAGGCAAGGCTCTAAATAAGCAGTAATCGTTTGCATAGAATTGGGATTAATGGCGTCTAAGAAATTCTTATCGCCACTGTCGGGATGGGGATCGCTAAAGAGGTGATCATAAAGGCGCACTTCAGCTGGAATAGCCTCTGCAGCGCTAATCCAATGAATATTACCCTTAACCTTGTAGTTATTGGAGCCAGCTGTACCGCTCTTACTATCGGGGAAGTGCGTGACATTAACCTGGGTGACATTACCCTGTGCATCCGTTTCAAAGCCAGTGCACTCGACTACAAACCCATGTCGTAAACGGACGCGACTACCAGGTTGGTCCCCAATAGGCGGATAGAGTCTGAAGAATCCTTTAATAGGCTCTTGCATAAAGTCATCTGCTTCAATCCACAACTCGCGTGTGAAATTAAATTCTCGATTACCCCATTCAGGATGATTTGGGTGGCGTGGGGCACAGCAAGCCTCTTTTGTTGAGGCGTCAAAGTTTTCAACCACCAACTTGAGTGGTTTTAATACTGCAGTAGCACGGGGCGCTTTTGTTTCGAGATCATCGCGTAAGGCTTGATCAAGTGTACTCATATCGATCCAGCTATCTGCCTTCGATACACCAATACGCTCACAAAATAAACGAATGCTTTCTGGGGTGTAGCCACGGCGACGGATGCCGACGATGGTTGGCATCCGCGGGTCATCCCAACCTGCAACATGTTTTTCTTCAACCAACTGCAATAACTTACGTTTGCTAGTGATGGTGTATGTCAGATTTAAACGGGCAAATTCATATTGATGCGGTACTGGATCTTTAAACACACCCAACTCTTTGAGGGTATTTACGATCCAGTCGTAGAGTGGACGATTGTTCTCAAACTCCAATGTACATATGGAGTGGGAGACATTTTCTAGTGCATCAGAGATGCAATGTGTGAAGTCATAGAGAGGATAAATACACCATTTGCTACCAGTACGGTGATGATCTGTATGGCGGATACGATAAACCACGGGATCACGCATCACGATATTTGGATGCGCCATGTCAATCTTCAGACGCAGAACATGTTCACCATCTTTGAACTTACCATCTCGCATATCTCGGAATAGCTTTAAATTTTCTTCTGCGCTGCGATCGCGATACGGACTATTTTTTCCAGCTTGGCCAAAATTGCCGCGATTAGCGTGAATGTCATCAGCACTTTGACTATCAACATAGGCCTTGCCATTCTGAATCAAAATCTCGGCAAACTCATATAGTTTGTCGAAGTAATCGCTCGCATGATAAAGATGAGTGCCCCAGTCAAATCCTAACCACTTCACCGCATCCAAAATGCTGTCAGCATATTCCACATCTTCTTTAACTGGGTTTGTGTCATCTAAGCGCATATTGCAGCGCGCACCACCAGCTTGATTGTTGTAATCAGCAGCCAAGCCAAAATTTAGACAAATGCTTTTAGCGTGACCAATATGAAGATAGCCATTTGGCTCGGGCGGAAAACGGGTAATGATCGATGGAATAGGCTCGCCAGCTAAATTGGTGCGCTGTGAAAAGGCACCACTTGCTAAATCATGGTCAATGATCTGGCGTAAGAAATTAGACGGTTCGGCTAATGCGCCAGTATTTATTTTAGAGGGTTTGCTATCTTGGGACATAGCCACATTGTAGAGAAAAGCCCTGAGACATAAAGAAAAAGCCCGCAAACTGCTGCGGGCTCATTTCCGTTGAGGTGTGGGGAATTAATCCTCCACGAAGGCCTCTTCGCGAGTTTTCTTCACCGCTGGTAGAGCTACGATCACAACCAAGAGGGCTGCTGCAATGAGCAAGCCTAAGGACAGTGGTCGGGTTAAGAAGGTTGTGAAATCGCCACGAGATAGCAATAAGGCGCGGCGGAAGTTCTCTTCCATCATGGGTCCGAGCACGAAGCCCAAAAGCAATGGAGGAGGTTCGCAACCCAACTTGAAGAAGAGATAACCAATTAAGCCAAAAGCAGCGGTTACATAAACGTCAAACACAGTGTTGTTTACGGTGTACACACCAATACAGCAGAACACCAAGATGGCTGGGTACAGAAAGCGATAAGGAATCTTCAAAAGCTTGACCCAGATGCCAATCAAAGGCAAGTTCAAAAGGATCAACATCACGTTACCAATCCACATGGAAGCAATCAGACCCCAGAACAAAGCAGGGTTGCTGGTCATTACTTGGGGGCCTGGCTGAATGTTGTGAATGGTCATCGCACCAACCATCAAAGCCATCACGGCATTTGGTGGGATACCTAATGTCAACAATGGAATGAATGAGGTTTGAGCAGCAGCATTGTTAGCTGCCTCAGGACCGGCAACACCCTCAATCGCACCTTTACCAAATTCATGGCTGTACTTAGAAGATTTCTTTTCAACAGAGTAAGCGCCGAAAGCTGCTAAAGCGGCACCGCCACCTGGCAAGATACCGAGGATGGAGCCGATAGTAGTGCCGCGCAAGATCGATGGGATCATCCGCTTTATGTCAGTCTTACTTGGAACCATGCTGGTGAGCTTATTGAGGAAGCCCTCATCATCACCGGTCTTCTCAAGGTTGCCCATGATCTCGGCAAAACCGAATACACCCATGGCTACTGCAACGAAGCCGATACCATCACTCAACTCAGGGATATCGAACGCATAGCGTGAAACGCCAGAGTTAACGTCAGTACCAATCAAGCCCATCAGGAGGCCCAAGATGATCATGCCAATCGCTTTGATCAAGGAACCCGATGCCAGCACCACTGCACCGATCAAACCTAAGACCATTAAGGAGAAGTACTCCGCGGGACCGAACTTAAATGCAAGCTGGGAAAGTGGTGCAGCAAAAGCAGCCAATACTAAAGTTGCTACGCAACCTGCAAAGAATGAACCCATACCAGCAGTAAACAGTGCAACACCAGCGCGACCGTTTCGAGCCATTTGATAGCCGTCGATCGCCGTCACCACCGAGGACGTCTCCCCCGGAATGTTCAGCAAAATTGCAGTTGTAGAACCACCATACTGTGAGCCGTAATAAATACCAGCCAACATAATCAAAGCGGCGATTGGAGGAAGTGCATAGGTTGCGGGCAAAAGCATCGCGATCGTTGCGATCGGACCAAGGCCTGGTAATACGCCAATCAAGGTTCCCAAGATACAGCCTATCAGGCAGTACATTAGGTTTTGTAATGTGAACGCGGTATCGAAACCGAGAGCTAAGTTAGTGAATAAATCCATTTTTCAGAGTCCCGTTTCGTTATTGTTGTAGAAATGCAGGAAAGAGTGGGAACTGAAGCTTCAGACCCAATACAAACACTGAATAAGTAAATGTCACTAAGAAGGCAGCGTTAATTGCTGTGCCTTTCCAGGTAAATTCTTTGCTCGCACTAGCGGCAACAAAAACTAAGACCACTACAGCAATTAAGAAGCCAAGACGCGGGAGCAGGAGGCCATAGAGTACGACTGCACCTGTGATCTGGGCAATAATGCGCCAATTAAATTTAGGGATGGATTCAATTGCTGCTTTAGCGCCAAAGGCTTTGACAGCTACTAAAAGTCCCAATAAGAACATCAAGACACCTAAATAGAACGGGAAGTAGCCTGGCCCCATTTTGGCTGCAGTACCCATTGGGTATCTAGTGGCAACGATTGCGAAGAAGAGGCCAATGACCATATACATGATCCCAGCCCCAAAATCCCGTTGATTGCGAATTTTCAAGTTGTGCTCCTTATTAATCGACTTAATTGCCGATCTATTTATTGATGTTGTGCGATTGTAAGGCAGGAACAGGGTATCTTGTCTAGGGTTTGCCCTAGAGCGGTGCCAATGCGATAATTATTGCCATGAAAGTCTCCCAAATTCGCCAGGCTTACCTGGACTTCTTCGCCCAAAAAGGCCACCAAATTGTCCCATCTAGCCCAGTAGTGCCAGGGGATGACCCGACTCTGCTATTTACCAATGCTGGAATGAACCAGTTCAAAGACGTGTTTTTGGGCTTTGATAAGCGTCCCTACAGCCGAGCTACGACTGCCCAAAAGTGCATCCGAGCCGGTGGCAAGCACAATGATTTGGATAATGTGGGCTATACCGCTCGCCATCACACCTTTTTTGAAATGCTGGGAAATTTCTCCTTTGGGGATTATTTCAAGAAGGATGCCATTCAATTTGCTTGGGATTTATTAACCCAAGTATTCAAGCTACCCAAGGAAAAACTCTTAGTCACCGTGTATGCGGAAGATGATGAGGCTTTTGAGATCTGGAATAAGCAAATCGGCGTTCCTGCAGATCGCATTATTCGCATTGGTGATAACAAGGGTGCCCGTTATGCATCCGATAATTTTTGGATGATGGGTGATACTGGCCCATGCGGTCCTTGTACTGAAATTTTTTACGACCACGGCGATCACATTGCTGGCGGTCCTCCCGGAAGTCCAGATGAAGATGGTGATCGTTTCATCGAAATCTGGAATAACGTTTTTATGCAGTTCAACCGCGATGAGGCGGGCGTAATGCATCCGCTACCCAAGCCTAGTGTGGATACAGGCATGGGATTAGAGCGGATTGCAGCGGTCTTGCAGCATGTTCACTCCAATTATGAGATTGATCTCTTCGTTAATCTGCTCAAGGCTTCCAAGGAGGCTGTAGATGCTGCAGGTGGTGAGAACTGTGATGCAGCCAGCCCTTCACTCAAGGTGATCGCTGACCACATCCGTGCCTGTAGTTTTATTGTGGTGGATGGTGTCATTCCTGGTAATGCAGGTCGTGGGTATGTATTACGTCGTATAGCACGTCGCGCAATTCGTCATGGCTATAAGTTAGGCGCACGCAAACCATTCTTCTATCAAATAGTGCCTGCACTCGTAAAAGAAATGGGTGATGCTTATCCAGAATTGCGTGCCGCACAAGATAAAGTCAGTGAAGTCCTTAAACAAGAAGAAGAACGCTTCTTTCAGACTATTGCCAATGGCATGGAAATTTTGGATGCTGCTTTAGCTGACGGGGCAAAAGTAGTCGATGGTGAAACTGCATTCCGCTTACACGACACATTTGGTTTCCCATTGGATTTAACGGCTGATGTATGTCGTGAGCGTGGCGTTACAGTCGATGCCGATGGTTTTGAAGTAGCGATGCAAAAGCAACGTGATCAAGCAAGAGCTGCCGGTAAGTTCAAAGTAGCCCAAGGTCTAGATTACAAAGGCACGCCAACGCAATTTCATGGTTATGACACCTTAAAACATGATGGTGCAAAAGTAAGCGCCCTGTATGTTGATGGTTCAGCAGTTCCATCCGTCAAAGCAGGCGATGCAGCTGTGATCGTTTTGGACAATACCCCTTTCTATGCTGAATCTGGTGGTCAGGTTGGTGATAAGGGCGAGCTTCGCAACGACAGTATTCGGTTTGCAGTGGAAGATACCTTTAAGATCCAGGCCGATGTATTTGGTCATCAGGGCGAAGTTCTTGAGGGTGAGCTCAAGGTAGGTGACTCCATTAATGCCTTGGTAGACACCCAACAAAGAACCGATACGATGCGCAACCATAGTGCTACGCACATTTTGCACAAAGCATTACGTGAGGTGTTAGGTGACCATGTTCAGCAAAAAGGTTCTTTGGTCGATGCCAACAAGACTCGTTTTGACTTTACGCACAATGCGCCTATTACTGCTGAGCAGATTCGTCGCATTGAGGATATTGTCAATCAAGAAATTCTAGAAAACACAGCAACCTCAGGCAAAGTCATGTCTTTGGATGATGCGCAAAAGACTGGCGCCATGATGCTCTTTGGCGAGAAGTATGGTGATGAGGTTCGTGTTTTAGAGATTGGCTCTTCTAAAGAGCTGTGTGGTGGCACGCACGTAGGACGCACTGGCGATATAGGTAGTTTGAAGATTGTTTCTGAGGGTGGCGTCGCTGCTGGCATTCGCCGTGTTGAGGCAGTCACAGGCAATAACGCGCTTCACTTCCTGCAAGGTTTGGAAGACAAGATTAATGAAGCTGCAGCAATTCTCAAAACGCACCCAGGAGACCTGGTAAATCGCGTTACGCAACTTCAAGAAAGTCTGCGTCAGGCTGAACGTGAATTAGAAAAAGTGAACTCTAAGTTGGCAGCTAGCCAGGGCGATGAGTTGGCTGGTCAAGCCATTGATGTCAATGGCATCAAAGTGTTGGCTGCTCGTCTTGATGGTGCTGATGCTGGCGTATTGCGTGAAACAATGGACGCTCTCAAAGCAAAGCTCAAGACTGCCGTCATCGTACTGGCCTCAGTTCAAGGCGACAAGGTAAGTTTGATCGCTGGAGTGACGGCTGATTCGATTGCTAAGGTGAAGGCAGGTGATCTCGTGAACTTCGTAGCTCAGCAAGTGGGTGGCAAGGGTGGCGGTAAACCAGAAATGGCGATGGCTGGCGGTACGGATCCTAGTAAGCTTGGCGTAGCTTTAGCAGGGGTTAAAGACTGGGTGGCAAGCAAATGAGTGAACCAGTCAATATTGCCTTTAATGCGGAAGTAGATGCCATTGGCATGAACTGCCCGTTACCCATTTTGCGTACCAAGAAGGCTTTGGCAACCATGCAGTCAGGCGAAGTATTGAAGATCAAGGCAACTGATGCTGGTGCAGCCCATGACTTTCCTGCATTTGCAAAACAAACAGGCAATGAATTACTCGCCAGCACTACTGAAGGTGATGTACTGGTTTTCTTTATGAAGCGTAGATAACGTAGATAAGAAAGAGGTCTGGTACCCGGAGTTCCAGGTAAGCGATAAAACAAAAAGGCAGAGACTACTCTCTGCCTTTTTTATTTCCACGAAAGAGAACTTACTTTAAAGACCAGCTTCTTAGGTATTCAGCAAATTCAGCACCAACTTCTTGGTGACGTAGAGCAAAGTCTACAGAAGCTTTAAGGTAACCCAACTTGCTACCGCAGTCATAGCGTACGCCATCATATTCATAAGCAAAGACAGGATCATCTTTCAGTAAAGCGGCAATCGCATCAGTCAGTTGAATTTCGCCACCTGCACCAGGTTTCACGTTACGGATATGATCAAAAATCTTTGCTGAGAGTACGTAACGACCAACCACTGCGAGGTCGGACGGCGCGTCTGCTGGCTTTGGTTTTTCTACGATGCCATTGAGGCGATAGATGCCTTTGCTGACTTCATCGCCGGAGACTATTCCATATGAACTACTTTTAGCCGGATCAATTTTCTCCACTGCTAATACAGATCCCATTTTCTCTTCATAGACTTTCAGCATTTGTGAGAGTACTGGAGGATGTCCGTCTAAAAGGTCGTCAGCTAGGATGACTGCAAATGGTTCATCGCCTACAACTCGAGCAGCACAGAGAACCGCATGACCTAAGCCTAGGGGCTCGGCTTGTCTGATATAGATGCAATCTACATTGTCAGGTTTAACACTTCGAACCAGTTTGAGGAGATCCTGTTTGTCTTTAGCTTCCAAGGCTGCTTCTAATTCATAAGCTTTGTCAAAATGGTCTTCGATCGCACGTTTGCTGCGGCCCGTAACAAAAATCAATTCTGTAATGCCAGCAGCAACTGCTTCGTCCACTGCATATTGAATCAGTGGCTTGTCCACCACATTGAGCATCTCTTTTGGACTGGCTTTGGTAGCAGGTAAAAAGCGCGTACCAAATCCTGCTACTGGAAATACAGCCTTAGTGACTTTTTTGGATCCGAAATGGATTGACATAAATGGTCCGTTCTTATTTTTTTATTTAAGACGCTCTAATTGTGCAACAAGCTTCTCATGATTTTGCTCAAAGCCAGCAAGCCGTTGTTTTTCTTGGGCAACAACCTCGGCTGGAGCCCTAGCCACAAAGCTTTCATTGGTCAGCTTACCCTTGGCTTTACTGATTTCGTTGGCTAAACGCTCAATTTCTTTACCGAGACGAATGCGTTCTGCGCCAACATCCACTTCAATCTTCAGCAAGAGTTTGATATCACCTACTAGGGCGATAGGAGCTCCAGGAGCGTCTTTTTCTAAAGCAGATTCATCGCTATAGATTTTGACTTCAGTTAACTTGGCAAGCGCCATTAAATAAGGGGTCGCTTTTTCTAGGAATGCCTGTGGTCCAAAAATCCAGAGCGGCACTTTTTGACCGGGTGGAACTTGCATTTCACCACGCAAGTTGCGGCAAGCATCCACAATCGCTTTGATCTGCGCTACCCATGCTTCACTCTTCTCATCAATCTTTTCGAGTTGAGCAACGGGGTAAGGTTGCAGTGCAATGGTTTGTTTGGCTTGCTGAGCTAATTCTTTTCCAGATTTAGGGCCAACAGTTTGCCAAAGGGTTTCAGTAATAAACGGAATCAGTGGATGGGCCATGCGCAAGATAGTTTCCAGAACACGCAATAACGTCCGACGTGTAGCCCGTTGCTGAGCTGGTGTGCCGGTCTGTAACTGAACCTTTGCAAGTTCTAGGTACCAGTCGCAATACTCGTCCCAAACAAATTGGTAAATACTGCTGGCAATATTGTCAAAGCGATAGCTCTCAAAACCTTTAGCTACCTCAGCCTCAGTTCTTTGCAGCTGCGAAACAATCCACTTATCTGCAGGTGAGAAATCTAGGTATCCATCAGGACCACATTGATTATCACAAGGAGCAAAACCATTCTCTTCATCACCACCAGGGCAGTTCATCAGAACAAAGCGAGTGGCATTCCACAGTTTGTTACAGAAATTACGATAGCCTTCACAGCGCTTCTGATCAAAGTTGATATTGCGTCCAAGTGAAGCTAGTGATGCAAAAGTAAAGCGCAAGGCATCGGTGCCAAATGCCGGAATGCCATCCGGAAACTCTTTCTTGGTTTTCTTGCTAATACTCTCAGCTTGCTTCGGATTCATGAGGCCAGTAGTTCTTTTGCCGACCAACTCTTCAATCTGAATGCCATCAATCAAATCAATTGGATCCAAAGTATTGCCTTTGGACTTACTCATCTTCTGGCCTTCAGCATCACGAACTAAGCCATGAACATAGACCGTATGAAAAGGTACCTTGCCAGTGAAGTGGCAAGTCATCATCACCATGCGGGCTACCCAGAAGAAGATGATGTCAAAGCCTGTAACTAAGACGGATGAGGGTAGGAAGTGATTTAAAGCAGGCGTTTGTTCTGGCCAGCCTAATGAGCTAAATGGTACGAGAGCAGAGCTAAACCAGGTATCGAGAACATCTGGGTCACGATTGAGTTTGCCTGTGTAGCCAGCAGCAGCTGCCTTCGCTTTAACTTCTTCTTCGGAGCGCCCTACAAAAATCTGCCCATCATTGCCATACCAAGCGGGAATTTGATGACCCCACCAGAGTTGACGAGAGATACACCAGTCCTGAATATTGCTGAGCCACTGAGTGTAGGTATTGATCCAATTCTCAGGAACAAGTTTGATGTCACCCTTAGTTACTGCATCTAATGCTGCACCAGCAATCGATGAACCTGGTTGGTATTGATTATCTGGGCTGGGTTTAGACATTGCCACAAACCATTGGTCAGTCAGCATCGGCTCAATAATGGTTTGCGTGCGATCACCACGTGGCACCATTAATTTATGCGGATGAACTTTTTCTAATAAGCCGGCGGTATCTAAATCTGCAACCACTTGCTTGCGCGCTGCAAAACGTTCCATGCCTTGATAGGCGGCTGGCGCATTTTCATTAATTTTGGCATCCAAGGTCAGGATGCTGATCATTGGTAATTGATGGCGTTGACCAACTGCGTAGTCATTAAAGTCATGTGCTGGCGTTACTTTTACGACGCCAGTACCAAAGTTCAAGTCAACATAGTCATCCGCAATGATCGGGATTTGACGATCGCACAAAGGCAGATTGACCGACTTGCCAATGAGATGTTTGTAGCGCTCGTCCTCTGGGTTCACCATGACGGCGACGTCACCCAATAGGGTTTCTGGGCGGGTTGTAGCGACGGTGAGATGGCCAGAGCCATCGGTCAGTGGATAGCGGATGTGCCACATTGAGCCATCTTCTTCTTCACTCACCACTTCTAGGTCAGAGACTGCGGTACCTAAAACAGGATCCCAGTTCACTAAACGTTTGCCGCGATAGATCAAACCTTGCTCATGTAGGCGAACAAAAACTTCCACCACGGCTTTGGACATTTTGCTGTCCATTGTGAAATATTCTTTACCCCAATCGATCGAAGCACCAAGACGACGAATTTGTCTGGTAATTGTGTTGCCGGAAGTTTCTTTCCACTCCCATACTTTTTCTAAAAACTTTTCACGCCCTAAGTCATGACGAGATACTTTTTGCGCATCGAGTTGACGCTCAACAACAATTTGAGTGGCGATTCCAGCATGATCGGTTCCAGGTACCCATAAGGTATTTTTACCTGACATGCGCGCATGACGTATTAAGCCATCCATGATGGTTTGATTAAAGGCATGACCCATGTGCAGGGTGCCGGTCACATTAGGAGGGGGTAGCTGAATAGAAAAATCACCCTTGCCTTCATCCATGGTGGATTCGGCTATACCTCGGCGTTCCCACTCTGGACCCCAGTAGGCCTCTATCGGGGCGGGTTCATAGGATTTAGCGAGCTCGTCTGCTGAGCTGGCCGCTGGTGAATTAGGGGTATTTGAGGCATTTGGCATAAGAGGCAAATTATAATTGGGCTGATGTACTCAGACTTGCTCGCGAACCTCAATCCAGAACAGCGCGAGGCAGTGACCCTCCCGCCCGTAAATGAAAATGGCCAAGCCCAGTCAGCCTTGATATTGGCTGGGGCAGGGAGCGGCAAGACCCGCGTCCTCACCACCCGTATAGCCTGGTTGATTCAGACCGGCCAGGTATCCCCTATTGGCGTCCTAGCGGTGACCTTCACCAATAAGGCTGCTAAAGAGATGATGCTTCGTCTAAGCGCCATGCTGCCGATTAATACACGCGGGATGTGGATTGGCACCTTTCATGGACTATGTAACCGTTTGTTACGGGCACACCATAAAGAAGCAGGTTTACCGTCGACTTTTCAAATTCTGGATACCCAAGATCAACTTTCAGCGATTAAGCGCCTTTTAAAAGGTTTAAAGGTGGATGATGAAAAGTATCCTGCCAAACAATTGCAGTACTTTATTGCGCATGCCAAAGAACGTGGTCAGCGCGCAAAAGATTTAGCAATTGGTGACGACTTTCAGGCCAAGATGGCCCAGCTTTACGCAGCTTACGATGAGCAGTGCCAGCGTGAGGGCGTAGTCGATTTTGCTGAGCTCTTGTTGCGTAGCTATGAATTACTTAAGCACAGTGAGGCCATACGTACTCATTATCAAGAGCGCTTCCGCCATATTTTGATTGATGAGTTTCAAGATACCAACGCGTTGCAATATGCCTGGCTCAAATTGTTGTCTGGTCATGATGCTAGCCGCATTAATGTCAGTGGTATGGGCAGCAGTTCTGTTTTTGCAGTAGGCGATGATGACCAAAGTATTTATGCGTTTCGTGGTGCTGATGTAGAAAACATGCGTCTCTATGAAAAGCAATACCACCCTCTGATGGTGAAGCTGGAGCAGAATTATCGCTCGCATGGTCATATTCTAGATACCGCTAATCACTTGATTGCGAATAACTCTGAGCGTCTTGGTAAAAACCTGCGCACCGATGCTGGTCATGGCGAGCCAGTCCGTATCTATGAGGCTCCAAGTGATCATGCCGAAGCTGCGTGGCTAGTGGATGAGATCAAAGCTTTGGTAAATAGCGGCATCAAGCGCACCGAAGTGGCTTTGCTCTATCGCAGTAATGCCCAGTCACGCATTATTGAACATGCCTTATTTTCAGCAGCTATTCCGTATCGCGTATATGGTGGCTTGCGCTTCTTTGAGCGCGCTGAAATTAAACATGCGCTAGCGTACTTGCGTTTACTCGAGAATCCGAATGATGACACTTCATTCTCCCGAGTGGTGAATTTTCCAACCCGAGGAATTGGTGCAAGGTCTATTGAAGCATTGCAAGATGCTGCCAGAGCACAGCAATGTTCTTTGTATCTAGCGGCGTCTTCTTTAGAAGGTAAAGCAGGTGCAGCACTCGGTGGATTTGTACGTTTAGTAGATCATATGCGCGAAGCTACTCGTCACAATACCTTGCCAGAAACTGTTGAGTTTGTGATTCAGCATAGCGGCTTGATTCAGCATTACCTCTCAGAGCGCGAAGGACAAGATCGTGTAGAGAACTTACAAGAATTGATTAATGCGGCTACTGCATTTATTGCGGAAGAAGGTTATGGGCAGGATGCGGCAGCGGCAATGTTGCCTGGTGAAAATGCCCCAGGCGTTGTGGAAGTTTCACCTTTAGCTGCTTTCTTATCACATGCCTCATTAGAGGCGGGAGATAACCAAGCCCAGGCTGGTCAAGATGCCGTGCAACTCATGACGGTCCATTCGGCCAAAGGTCTAGAGTTCACTTCAGTGTTTATTACTGGTCTTGAGGAGGGTTTGTTTCCTCACGAAAACAGCGTAAATGAGCAGAACGGCTTGGAAGAAGAGCGCCGTCTGATGTACGTGGCAATTACGCGTGCCAAGGAACGTCTATACCTCTCACATACCCAATCACGCATGCTGCATGGCCAGGTGCGCTACAACATGCCTTCCCGCTTCTTGGAAGAGCTCCCATCGGATTCATTGAAGTGGCTTACCCCTAAGGCAAGAGATGCTCGTTGGGGCGGGGGTAATTCAAGGTCGGGCTCAACTTGGCAAGATGGCTATACCCGTCAGCGCGAATATGAATCCAATGACTTTTTTGATTCAGGTTCTGAGCGACAGGGCCCCGCTAAGCGAGTTGGCTCAGCCTCCATGGAGGTGAAAAGATTAGCTTCGCCACCACGTGGAAATTATCCATTCACCATTGGGCAGAATGTATTTCATACTAAGTTTGGTGAAGGGCGCGTGACTGGTCTAGAGGGTGTAGATGCTGATGCGCGAGCGCAAGTGAACTTCAAGCGCCACGGTATTAAGTGGCTACAACTCAGTATTGCGAAGCTTGCTGCGATTGACTAATTCATCGGTCAATGAATCAATTAACAGGCAACGCCACTTCATCTTCTGCAAAGCACGCTTTCCAGGTCGCATAGAAAGAGCAGTGCATCACAGTCAAGCCCGCCATTGAAATCGGGGCAATGACGAATGAGGCTGCTTGACCTAAATTGATTGCATCAAACAGCATTCCTACCATTAGTGGAATAGCAATTAGGATGGCGCTCCAAATCGACAGATACAAAAAGAATGCCGCCTTATTAGTCCAGCAAGCTAAAGCGCTTGAAAATAATGCCTGAGCGACGGGCATATCTGCCCATGCTACCAATATTGGTGAGAACCACATCAGCATAGCAACTGGTACATACAGCATTGCGCCATAGAAAAGAACGAGATAAACCTGACGCAATGCTTCAGGCGTAATAGGTTTATCACTAGTCATCAATGGGAGCAGTAATTCAAAGTCAACTAAAAGACTTAAGATAAAACTCATTATCAATATCATGACCGCATACACCAAACCTAATTGCAAAATTCTTTTGCGAATCTCAGGGCTAGACTTCAGTGCGATTAAATACACCATGGGTCTAATACGCTCTTTTTGAATCGCCTGGCGACAAGCAGTCATAAAACCAACAGAGAGGGTTGGCGTGAGAAGAAGTACGATAAAAACACCAACCACCGGAATGATCACTGCCAGTTGCGCAGCAAATATGTACATAAAGACGAGCATCAAGAAGCCCAAAGGATTTTGTTTGAAAAGCCAAATACCTTGCCTAATCCAGGTGTAACCATCCTTCGGTACTGCAGAATTCAGTTTCATAGTGAGCGTCGACTTAAAAGAATGTGTTCAAAGTGTGAAGGGTCGTGAGGCGTCAACATCTGGGCATCCCGAGGGAGATAGAAGTCCCATAGCCTGGAAACCCAAAAGCGTAAGGCTGCCGCACGCAACATGAGTGGCCAGCTTGCCTGCTCTTCTTTGGTAAAAGGGCGTACGGTTTGATAGGCCTGCATGAATGCCTCTAAACGTACAGGATCTAAATCTTGTTTGTTTTCAGCAAGACACCAATCGTTTGCAGTAACGGCAACATCAAATAACCATTTATCAGTGCCAGCGAAGTAAAAGTCAAAGAAGCCACCTAATTGATCGTCAGACGTATTAGATCCTTTGGGATCAAACAAGACATTGTCACGAAAGAGATCACAATGACTTGCGCCCTGCGGTAACCCATCGTAAGTACCAGAAGAAAAGAACTCTTCTTGAATTTTTAGCTCATGGGTCAGTAATTCTTTTTGGGAAGTGCTCAAGTGAGGCAGTACTTGAGGGATTGTTTTTTGCCACCAAGCAAGACTACGAAGATTTTCTTGCGTCTTCACAAAATCTTTTCCAGCCAAATGCATCTTGGCAAGCATCTCGCCAACCAAAGCGCAATGATTGGCTTGTGGTTGAAGTCTAGAAAGGCCTGGCAACTTGGTAACTATGGCTGCTGGCTTACCTTTGAGGGTGAATAAGATTTCTCCCTGCTTATTTTCAATAGGTTTGGGAACAGGCACGCCCTTATTCGCCAAATGGCGCATTAACTCTAGGTAAAAGGGGAGTTGCTCTGCCGACAATCTTTCAAAGATAGTTAAAACATACTCCTGCTTTTTTCCATCCTGGATGGTGTCTAAGAAAAAGTTAGAGTTCTCAATGCCACCATGAATGCCGCGAATTTCAGTAGCCTGCCCAATATCAAAGTCTTGAGAAATCCATTGAGAAATATCCTCAAGCTCGATTGGAGTAAAGACGGCCATGAACTGAATTAAAAAATTTATCTAAGTGGGATGCTAATGCTAGGCACGCTAATGAGATCTGTTTCTTTTGGTGGCCCAGGCATCACTGATGTTGGAGGCGCCATTTCATAGCTGGTATAGGGCGTTTTGACATCAACCTGTGTTGGAGAATTTACATCCTTGTACTCGGTAATGGTGGTGCCATTTTTATCTTTGTACTGATAGTTTGGTTTGCGTTGTTCTGGAGTATTGATCACACCGGATGCGCTGACTGCCGGAGCAAGCGGTTGATTGTTAATACGGTTTAATTCGGATGGACTTAGCGCTTGGCTGTTATTCTGAGCCTGGGCTGCAGTGGCAGCAAAAAGTCCAAAAAGCACTAAAACGCTCATTAGGACTTGGCTTTGACTCATTGAGCGGCTAATTAAGTTCGTTAAATAATGCATTTTTTCACCTTTTTAAGCCTACTCTCGGACGGTTCCTTAACCAGACCTGTAGGCAATTCACAACTAGATTGTACGATTGCGGTATGACTAAACATAGACTCTTGTTGGTAGATGGCTCTAGCTACCTCTATCGCGCCTTCCACGCCATGCCAGACCTCAGAAATGGGGCTGGAGAGCCCACTGGTGCTATCTATGGCATGGTGAATATGATGCGCCGAGCTCGCTCCGAGCTCAAGGCTGACCATATCGCCTGTGTTTTTGATGCTAAAGGCAAGACTTTCCGAGATGAGATGTACTCGGAATATAAGGCTCATCGCTCACCCATGCCTGAGGATTTAGTCAAGCAGATCGAGCCTATCCACGCCATGGTCAAGGCCTTAGGTTGGCCAGTGTTAATGGTTTCCGGTGTAGAGGCTGATGATGTGATTGGTACTTTGGCCTGCCAAGCAACTCAAGCAGGTTGGGAAACCATCATTTCCACTGGCGACAAAGATTTGGCGCAACTAGTAAATCCTTCAGTCTCCCTCATCAATACGATGACGAATGAAAAACTAGACATTGAAGGCGTAAAAGAAAAGTTTGGCGTTCCACCAGAATTGATCGTCGATTATTTGTCCATCATCGGCGATACCGTAGATAACGTACCGGGTGTTCCTAAGGCAGGACCAAAGACAGCCAACAAATGGTTAGCGGAATTTGGCAATCTGGATAACTTGATGGCAAATGCCGACCAAGTCAAAGGCGTCGTTGGTGAAAACTTACGCGCTACCCTTCCTTGGTTGCCGCAAGCTCGTCAACTCATTACGGTAAAAACGGATTGTGATCTATCGCCACATTTACCTGGCTTAGATGACTTGCATGCTAAGTCTGAAGATGCGCCATTACTCCGCGAGTTGTTTGAGCGTTACGCCTTTAAGACCTGGTTGCGCGATGTGGAGAAGCAGCTCACTAGCCCACAGGATAAGGAAGCAGGAGCGACTTTTGATTTAGCGGGTAGCCCAATTGAGTCCTCTGTAAATACAGTACAGGAAGAAAAAAAGTCTCGTGTGATTGCGAGCGCGCCAACTAAAGATTTGTCGCAAGCCACTCGTGACTCTCAAGATGCAATCGAACTCCACTATGAATGTGTTGTCGATGAAGCAGGTTTAGATAAATGGCTTAAAAAGATTGAGTCTTCTGAACTGACGGCAGTGGATACAGAAACCACTAGTCTCGATGCACTTGCGGCAGAACTCGTTGGTATCTCTTTATCAGTCAAGCCAGGTGAAGCTTGCTACATTCCAGTGGCGCATCGTAATGGTGAAGCGCAGCTTGAGCGTGATGTAGTGCTCACCCGTATGAAGTCTTGGTTAGAAGGTGCAACTCATTTAAAGGTCGGGCAAAACCTCAAGTACGACGCTCATATCTTTGCAAACTATGGCATCACATTAAAAGGCGTTGCATTTGATACCTTGCTTGAATCATATGTACTTGAGTCACATATGCCACACAATATGGACAGTCTGGCTGAACGTCACTTGGGTATGAAAACCATTCGCTATGAAGAGGTTTGTGGCAAAGGTGTTCATCAGATTGGTTTTGATCAAGTAGATCTGCAGATTGCGACAAACTATGCAGCGGAAGATGCTGACATTACCTTGCGCCTCCATTTGGAGTTATGGCCGCAGATTCAGGAAAGTCCAGGGCTACTCTATATCTATGAAAATGTGGAAATGCCTGCAATGCGGGTACTCGGCATTATGGAGCGCAATGGGATTCGGATTGATTCCGCACTGCTGGCAAAGCAGGGGCAGCAAGTAGGTAAGCGTCTTCTAGAGTTAGAGGGTGAGATTCACAAGTTAGCTGGTCAACCTTTTAACATTCAATCGCCCAAACAAATTGCGGAAATCCTATTTGGGCAGCTTGAGCTCCCGGTCATTAAAAAGACCCCATCGGGCGCGCCCTCTACTGATGAAGAAGTGCTGCAAAAATTAGCAGAAGACTATCCGCTACCGGCACGTATTCTGGATTACCGTAGTTTGGCGAAATTGATGTCTACGTATATTGAGAAGCTCCCCCGTATGGCTGATCCTAAAACAGGGCGTGTCCATACCAACTTTTCACAAGCTACTGCAGTGACAGGCCGCTTAGCATCTAGCGATCCAAACTTGCAAAACATTCCGGTGCGCACAGAAGAGGGTCGTCGTATTCGAGAAGCATTTATTCCAGCCGAGGGCTGCAAGCTCTTGTCTGCGGACTACTCACAAATTGAGTTACGCATCATGGCGCATATTGCTGAAGATGAAAATTTATTAGCTGCCTTCAGAGAAGGTCGGGACGTTCATCAGGCAACTGCAGCAGAAATCTTCGGCATTCCCTTAGATGATGTCAATTCTGAGCAGCGCCGTTATGCCAAAGTGATTAACTTTGGTTTGATCTATGGCATGAGTGCTTTTGGCTTGGCGGGTAACTTAGGTATCGAGCGATCTGCTGCGCAAAATTACATTGCCAAATACTTCGATCGCTATCCAGGTGTTGCCCAATACATGGAACGCACACGTCTCGAAGCCAGAGAGAATGGGTATGTGGAAACTGTTTTTGGCCGTCGTCTTTGGTTACCAGAGATTAAGGGTTCTAATGGTCCGCGCCGTCAGGGCGCTGAACGTGCAGCAATTAATGCTCCGATGCAAGGTACTGCTGCAGACTTGATCAAGCTGGCAATGATTGCCGTAGAAGATTGGCTAGAAAAAGAGCAGTTAAAAACCAAAATGCTGCTTCAAGTCCATGATGAATTGGTATTTGACGTGCCTTTGGATGAAATTGAGCTACTACAGGCTAAGTTACCGGATTTAATGTGCCATGTGGCTGATCTCAAGGTGCCTTTGGTAGTTAGTATCGGGATTGGCGATAATTGGGAAGAAGCGCATTAAGTATTAGTTGATCAACCATTAAATGCAGAAGCGAGGAGACAAAATCAATGAGTAAAGATATTCAAAACAGCCGTCGCAATTTTATGAAGACATCTGCACTAGGTGCAAGCGCAATTGGCGTTGGATTTGTAGCGGCGTCTGAGCCTGTGATGGCTGCTGCCATCGAAACTGATTTTAAAGGTCTTAAGGCGGGCGAAGAGATGATCCCAGTTGGTAGCTTTCAGATGCCAGCCTATGTATCAAGACCTGAAAAAGCGAAGGGACCCTTGCCCATCGTCATAGTAGTTAGTGAAATTTTTGGTGTACATGAATACATTGCGGATGTGACAAGACGCTTTGCCAAACTTGGATATCTTGCGATTGCCCCAGAGAAATTCATTCGTGCCGGTGATCCAAATTCTTATGGAACAGTGGCCGAGATTCAAAAAAATATTGTCGCTAAGACTCCCGATGCTCAGGTGTTGATTGACCTACAGGCTGCCTTGGTATGGGCTGGCAAAAATGGTGGCGATCTCAAGCGGGTTGGTGTTACTGGTTTTTGTTGGGGTGGACGTATTACATGGTTATCTGCAACATTGCCGCAAGTGCGCGCAGGCGTTGCTTGGTATGGTCGTTTAATTGGTGAGAAGACTGAGGGCAATCCCCGTCATCCTGTAGATATTGCTGCTGATTTAAAGGCGCCAGTACTTGGTTTATACGGCGCCGCTGATACTGGGATTTCTTTGGAGAGCGTAGAGCAAATGCGTGCCGCTCTGGCGCAAGCTGCCCCTAAAAATCCTGCTGCTAAAGCATCAATGATTGAAGTTTATCCAGATGCCCCACATGCATTCCATGCAGACTATCGCGCTACTTATCGCGAAGGCCCTGCAAAAGACGGCTGGGAAAAGTGTCTTGCTTGGTTTAAGAAAAATGGAGTAGCGTAAGCCCGATGACTGTTTTACAAACCATACTCTTGGTTACTGCGCTAGCAGGTACTGCTAGCGTTTTAGTGGCCGCAAGCTGCTCGTTGGCCGTGCTGTCTAAGATGGTCAACAACATGGTGAGCTTGTCAGTGGGTATTTTGTTGGCAACAGCACTGCTGCACTCATTGCCTGAAGCATTTAGCATGGAAGGCGCAAACCCTCAGTTCCTATTTGCTACTTTACTGGCCGGGCTACTGGGCTTTTTCTTGCTTGAGAAGATCGCTTTATTACGTCATGATCATCACCATGAAGGCGATGGCCACCATCACCATCATGGTCATGATGCCGAAAATGCAGGACGTAGTGGTTGGATGATCTTGGTTGGGGATGGCATACATAATTTTGTGGATGGCATCTTGATAGCTGCAGCCTTTATGGCTGATTATCAAGTCGGCATCTTCACTGCTATCGCCATCATTGCACATGAGATTCCGCAAGAGATTGGTGATTTTATTGTTTTGCTCAATGCTGGATTCTCCCGCGCTCGAGCTTTGCTATACAACCTTATCTGTGGTTTAGCAGCAGTAGTCGGTGGCGTGCTGGCGTATTTCTTCCTAGAGCATGCGAACACAGTAATGCCATACTTGTTGGTAATTGCATCTAGTAGTTTTATTTATATTGCGGTGAGCGACCTCATTCCGCAAATGCACCGTCGCCCCCATTGGGTAGAGTCTTTGCGTCAAACAGTCTTGATTGCCTGTGGTGTAGGATTTGTGATCCTACTATCCTTGCTGCATTAGTGCAGGTGAAATGAGCTTAGAGCTCAACAGGCCGTTTAGGGTCTGCAGACCACTCACTCCAGCTCCCCGCATATAGACGTGAACCTTTAAATCCAGCGAGCTCCATTGCCAGAAGATTATGGCAGGCAGTGACCCCGGATCCACATGAATGAATGACTTCTGACGCTTTTATAGGACCAAGACATTCTGAAAACTCCTTGAACAATTGTTCTGGGGTTTTAAAGGCAGTCTTATTGAGATTATTTTTAAAGAAGCGGTTCATTGCACCAGGGATATGTCCGCCAACTGGATCTAGAGTTTCATTCTGACCATGAAAACGATCTTCGGTACGCGCATCAACAATTTTGTATTTCTGAGACTCGAGATTATTAACCACCTCATCCACCAGAACGAGTCCTGTATAAGGCATCACTCCAATTACTTCGGAGCTTGGAGTGGGCGTTCTTGGAATGGTGCCCATAGGACCATTCCAAGCGTCCAAACCACCATCTAGGACCCGCACATTAGCATGCCCTGTAGCTTTGAGCATCCACCATAAGCGGCTAGCATACACAGAGCCCTGTTTGTCATACGCAACCACTAAGGTATTTGGGCTGATGCCTAAACGGGCTTTGGTTTTTGCCCAGGCTTCAGGGTTAGGAAGAGGGTGACGGCCATTAGTTCCAGTCTTTGGCCCTGAGAGGTCTTTGTCTAGATCGACATAGATCGCGCCTGGAATATGACTTTCTTCATAAGATTTTTTGCCGATCAATGGATCTACTAAATCAAAGCGGCAATCGCAGAGCAACACATCCTCACCGCTATTAATGATTTCTTCTAACTGGTTTGCTGAGATTAGAGGAGTCATGATGCTTCCTATCTTAAGTGGTGAGAATGATTAATAAATAGTATTAATGAAACTAGAAATTACTAATACTGTAAAGCCTGTTTTAATTATGCGCCTTCAAAGTTCATGACACGGCGATACCATTCATGAAAATGTTGCATGCCATCTTCCATCGGGCTTTGGTACGGACCTACCTCATTAATACCACGGGCAAGCAGCGCTGCACGACCTTGGTCCATACGTTCGGCGATTTCATCATCCTCAATGCAAGTTTCCATATAAGCCGCACGCTCTGCTTCAACAAATTCACGCTCAAATAAAGCAATTTCTTCTGGGTAGTAGAACTCCACAATATTGCGCGTTTTGTTGACGCCCATTGGATGAAGGGTGGATACACAGAGTACGCCCGGATACCACTCCACCATCACATTAGGATAGTAGGTGAGCCAGATAGCCCCATGGCGTGGTGCTTTGCCGTCAAATTGACGCAGTACCGCCTCATGCCAGTCGCGATAGGTTGGCGAACCCGGCTTTTGCAAATCCTTATGAATACCAACCGTTTGGACGCTATGCCAATCGCCGAATTCCCAATGAAGATCTTCACAAGAAACAAACTTACCTAAGCCTGGATGAAATGGCACCACGTGATAGTCCTCGAGATACACCTCGATGAATGTTTTCCAGTTGTAGTTGCAATCATGAACTTCAACATGATCTAGAACATAACCATCAAATTTCAGATCATCAGCAACGCCCAGCTTAGCAAGATCAGCACGCACATCACGTGGGCCTTCAAACAATAAGCCTTGCCAATTTTGTATTGGAGATTTACCAAGATTTAAACAGGGCTTATCTTCAAAGTGTGGGGCACCTAATAAGTTGCCACCTAAATCATAGGTCCAACGATGTAATGGGCAAACAATATTGTCGGCTTTGCCGCTACCATTGAGCATTAGTGCTTGACGATGGCGACAAACATTGGAAAGTAGTTCTACGCCAGATTCATTGCGAACGAGGATGCGACCTTCGTTTTCTGCTCTTAAGGTTTGATAGGAGCCCAATTCGGGGACCATAAGTTCGTGGCCAACATAGCCAGGCCCCTGCTTAAAAAGCAGTTCAATTTCCCGCTGATACAAATCAGCGTCAAAATATGCCGAAACCGGCAGTTGTAGATTGGACGGCGCAAGATTCTGCGCGGTAGCCAGATTAGTCATTCTCCCCACCCCCGAAAACGTCAGCCGAAGCTAAGCGGAATAACCAATCCAACCATCGACGGATCGATATTGGAAAGGAAGGGATGGATTATACCCATCCAAGGGGCTTCTCGCATTAATATGTAGGGCTATCTGTGTGAGATATGCCAAGGAAACCAGCTTATGCCAGCCAAGAAGTCAGAGAGTCAAAAACCCGGTCTTGAGGTCCAAATTGACCCCGCCTTGCGCTATGAGGAAGCCGTAAAAGAGCTTGAGAAGCTTATTTCCGATATGGAGTCTGGCAAATTTTCCTTAGAAGAAACCTTGTTGGCGTATCAACGTGGTGCTGCTTTATTGAAGCACTGCCAAGGAATGTTGGCGCAGGTTGAGCAGCAAGTTCGAGTATTCGAGGCTTAATTGAAGAGCGCTTTTCAATTTCAGGAGTGGCTCGCTTCTCACTCTGAGCGAACTGAGTCCGCCTTAGAGCGCTTGCTGGATTCTGCGCAAACTACGCCTATGCGTTTGCATGAAGCAATGCGTTATGCAGCCCAGGGTGGCGGTAAGCGTATACGTCCATTGTTGGTATACGCTGCGGGGCAACTTGGCGAGCAAGAAAATGCAGAGGCTATTGCCCTTGATGCGGCCGCAGTTGCGATTGAGTTGATTCATGCTTATTCCTTGGTGCACGATGATTTGCCATGTATGGATGACGATGATTTACGCCGTGGTCGCCCAACCGTTCATAAAGCTTTTGATGAAGCCACTGCACTTTTAGTGGGTGATGCATTACAAACGCGTGCTTTTGAGATTCTTGCAAGCGCAAATTGTGATGCGCAGGTTCGCCTGAAAATGATTACTTCTTTGGCTTCTGCCTCTGGTTCACGCGGCATGGCTGGTGGCCAGGCAATTGATTTAGAGAGCGTTGGTAAAAAATTAGATCTACCAGGCTTAAAGCAAATGCATGCCATGAAGACGGGTGCTTTGTTGTCCTGCGCCGTGGAGCTAGGTGGTATTGCTGCACAACTCAACCCAGCGCAAATGGCGCATCTCCAGACATATTCAAAAGCGCTGGGATTAGCTTTTCAGATTGTGGATGATGTGCTGGATGCGACTGCCGATAGTCAAACTTTAGGTAAAACCGCCGGTAAAGACGCTGCGGCGAATAAGCCAACCTATGTGACCTTGATGGGTTTAGACTATGCTCAGAAACAGGCTAAGGAGCTGCAAGAAGTTGCAATTGCTAGCCTGGATAGTTTTGGAGCTCAGGCACAAGCATTAAAAGATTTGGCTCTTTTGGTTGTCAATCGCGGCAAGTAAAAGAAATTCAAGAGAAATTCATTAGTACAGATTATTTAGATTCAATGACTTTACATTCTATTAACTCCCCTGACGATCTCAAAAAACTCACACGTGAAGAGCTGCCTGCTTTAGCCAATGAATTGCGTGAGTTTGTCTTGGACTCCGTTTCTAAAACGGGCGGACATCTGTCTTCAAATCTGGGAACGGTGGAGCTGTCCATTGCTTTGCATTATGTATTTGATACCCCTGACGATCGTATTGTTTGGGACGTAGGTCATCAAAGTTATCCGCACAAGATTTTGACGGGTCGTCGTGAGCGTATGAATACCTTACGTCAGTACCAAGGTCTATCAGGTTTTCCGCATCGCTCTGAAAGTGAGTTTGATGCTTTTGGAACTGGTCATTCATCTACCAGTATTTCTGCGGCAATGGGTATGGCGCGCGCTTTCCAGGCTAAGGGTGAGAGACATGTTGCCGTAGCTGTCATTGGCGATAGTGCTATGACAGGCGGCATGGCTTTCGAGGCTATGAATAATGCCGGCGTGTATGACGATCTACCTTTGGTTGTTATTTTGAATGACAACGATATGTCGATTTCGCCCGCAGTGGGCGCGCTGAATCGCCATCTGGCTAGATTACTGAGTGGCAATATTTATTCTGCGACCAAAAAAGGGATTGATAGCGTGTTATCGATAGCCCCACCCTTACGTGAGTTTGCTAAGCGCCTTGAGGATCATGCCAAGGGTATGGTTTCTCCATCAACGATTTTCGAAGAGTTTGGCTTTAACTATTTCGGTCCGATTGATGGCCATGATTTGGATGCCCTCATTCCGATGTTGCAGAACGTACGCCGCCTCGCCTTAGATGGCCATGGCCCGCAATTCTTGCACGTCGTTACTAAAAAAGGCCACGGCTATGAGTTAGCTGAAGCAGATCCAGTGCTGTATCACGGCCCGAGTAAATTTAACCCAGAAGAGGGCGTCAAAAAAGCGGTTGCTAGTAAGAAAACCTTTACGCAAGTATTTGGTGAATGGTTATGCGATATGGCACACGCTGATCCTTTGTTGGTGGGTATTACTCCAGCGATGCGCGAAGGTTCCGGCTTAATCGAATTTGAAAAGAATTTCCCAGAGCGTTACTACGATGTAGGTATTGCCGAGCAACATGCAGTGACATTTGCAGCGGGCATGGCATGTGAAGGAATGAAGCCAGTCGTAGCCATTTACTCTACTTTCTTGCAGCGAGCGTATGACCAGCTCATTCATGATGTGGCCTTACAAGATTTACCAGTGTTGTTTGCATTAGATCGTGCCGGCCTCGTTGGCGCTGATGGCGCCACACATGCTGGCGCATATGACATCCCCTATTTACGTTGCATTCCGAACATGCTGGTCATGACGCCAGCGGATGAAGCCGAGTGCCGTGACTTACTAACAACTGCTTTTCATCAGCCTCATCCAAGCGCAGTGCGCTATCCACGTGGCGCAGGTGTTGGCACGATTCCCTCTAAAGAATTACGTACCTTACCAATGGGTAAAGGTGAAGTTCGTCGCAAATCCACTGCACCCGTGGGTCAGCGTGTAGCGATATTGGCATTTGGTACCTTGCTTTATTCCGCGCTAGAAGTGGCGGAAGGTATTGATGCAACGGTTGCTAATATGCGCTTTGTTAAACCATTGGATGTTGATTTAATTCAATCTCTCGCAGCTGACCACGATTACTTTGTAACGATTGAAGATGGCTCTATTGCGGGTGGTGCTGGTAGTGCTTGTTTAGAGGCACTATCGAATCTTGGTATTTCTAAGCCCCTCTTACAATTAGGTCTTCCCGATCAATTTATTGAGCATGGTGACTACAGTTTGCTGATGACCAAGTGTGGTCTAGATGTAGAAGGTATCGCCAACTCCATCAAACAACGTTTTCCAGCAATATTGACGATAAATTCAGTGCTTGTAGGCAAATAAGCCAGTTTTGCCTGAAAATAGAGCCATGAATGACATGAACCCCGCTTTTTTGAAGCCTAGTGCAATGCCTGATGTGCAGTCTGCTCGGGATGAACGCGCTCTGCCAATTGAGCAAGTGGGTATTCGTGGCGTGCGTCATCCACTGATGATTCGTAGCGAGACAGGAAACTTTCCGTCGGTTGGCACTTTTGAGATGGATGTTGCTTTACCTGCACATGTGAAAGGCACACACATGTCGCGCTTTATGGCTTTACTACAAAAACAAGATATTGCTGTTGACAGCACTTCTGTAGTTGCGATGGTGCGCGAGATGTTGCCATTGCTAGATGCCAAAGAAGGTCATGTGCAATTTACTTATACGCACTTCGTTAAAAAAGCTGCCCCAGTTTCTGGCGTTGAGAGCTTGATGGATTACGAAGTGACCTGGATGGCTACTGCCAAACAGAATTTAAATGGCAACACTGATGTGAAATTAAGCTTACGCGCTCAAGTTCCGGTAATGAGTTTATGCCCTTGCTCCAAAGAGATTTCAGATTTTGGTGCGCATAATCAACGCTCGCATGTGACTATGTCAGTAGTGTTGGACACAGAAACCAGAATGACTGTAGAGGATTTGGTAACTGCTGCAGAGAGCGAAGCATCTAGTGAGCTATGGGGTTTACTCAAGCGTCCTGATGAAAAGTGGGTTACCGAGCGCTCTTACAGCAATCCGAAGTTTGTAGAGGATTTAGTGCGCGATGTAGCTGGCAACCTCAAGGCAGATCAGCGTATACAGTCTTTTGTGGTCGAGGCTGAGAACTTCGAATCCATCCATAATCACAGCGCATTCGCCAGAATTAGCCACAACAAATAAGCCGCAAGAAATAATTTATTTTAGATTGTTGCTTTGTAAATCCCAACGGGGTTTGATATCAAAGGCTCCAGAAGTTGTGGAGCCATTATTTTCTAATAACAAACGTAGTGCTCCTGCAAAGGCAATCATTACTCCATTGTCAGTACAAAGCTCAAGTGGGGGATAGTGCACTTCAAAACCATTCATCTTTGCTTTCTGATTGAGTGCGGTCCGTAACTGTAAATTTGCTCCCACACCCCCAGCGAGTACTAAATGCTTGCAGCCCGTTTGCTTGATTGCCTTCTCTGATTTGCTGATAAGTACTGCCACGATGGAGTCAACAAAACTTCTAGCCAGGTCTGCATGAAATTGCGCTACTTCAGTAGAGTTGGAAATATTTTTTTCTGCAAACTTTTTAGTCTGATTGAGAACTGCAGTCTTTAGTCCTGAGAAGGAGAAATCTAAATCACCAGAATGCAACATTGGTTTTGGTAAATCAAATATCCCAGGACGACCTTGCTCTGCTAATTTAGAAATTGCGGCGCCGCCTGGGTAATCTAAGCCGAGTAATTTGGCTGTTTTATCAAATGCCTCTCCTGCTGCATCGTCTAAGGTTTCACCCAGCAATTCATATTGCCCAATGCCAGAAACTTTCATGAGTTGGGTATGGCCACCCGATACCAAAAGAGCAATAAATGGAAATTGGGGGGCTGTTTGACCCAAAAGCGGGGAAAGTAGGTGTCCTTCAAGGTGATGCACCCCAATGGAAGGCACATTGAGTCCTTGGGCGAGGGATTTAGCAAAAGCGCTTCCTACCAGGAGGGCGCCAGCTAATCCAGGCCCCTGAGTGAAGGCGACAGCATCAATATCAGCCAATTTAAGGTCAGATTGGGCTAAAGACTGGTCTAAAAGGGGTAAAACTCGACGAATATGGTCTCGGGAGGCTAATTCAGGGACAACACCCCCATAGTCCCGGTGCATGGAGATTTGGGAGTGCAAACCTTGGCCCAGTATGCCCTGGAAGGCCGGTTTACCCCCTTCCCAAGGCCTGGTGTTGTATAAAGCCACCCCGGTCTCGTCACAAGAAGTTTCTATTCCTAAAACAATCATTTTTTGCTTTGGTCGTGCTAGAATCGCAATTCAGTTAATTTTTCGATATCTATCGAGCATATACGAGTTAAATAAGTATGACTACAGTCCGCCTCCGCGAAAACGAACCATTTGAAGTGGCATTGCGCCGTTTCAAGCGCACTATTGAAAAGAATGGCCTTTTGACAGACTTGCGTGCCCGCGAGTTCTACGAGAAGCCAACGGCTGAGCGTAAGCGCAAGAAGGCTGCAGCTGCTAAGCGCCATTACAAGCGTATTCGCAGCCAGATGTTGCCTAAAAAGCTTTACTAATAGAATTTAAAAGCTCTCCTCACCGAGAGGCTTTGAAACCCGCTGACGGTGAAACGCAGCGGGTTTTTGCTTTTTTGCATCACCATTACAAACGCCAATAGATAACCGTTCTATATTCAACATCAGGAATTAAGTCATGAGCCTAAAAGATCAAATTACCGAAGATATGAAAAACGCTATGCGCGCAAAAGAAGTTGAGCGCCTAGGAACCATTCGTCTTTTATTGGCAGCGATTAAGCAACGTGAAGTCGACGAGCGCATTGTGGTTGATGATGCTGGCGTGATTGCCACTGTTGAAAAAATGATCAAGCAACGCAAAGACTCTATTTCTCAGTTTGAAAAAGCGAATCGTGACGATTTGGTGGCGATTGAGGCAGCTGAGATGGTGATATTGCAAGCCTACTTACCTGCGCAGTTATCTGATGCTGAGGTTGAAGCTGCAGTGGCAGCTGCCGTTGCTTCTACTGGCGCTGCCGGTCCACAAGATATGGGCAAGGTCATTGGCGTACTGAAGGGTCAATTGGCCGGTAAAGCAGATATGGGTAAGGTTTCTGGTTTGGTAAAAGCCGCACTCGCCAAGTAAGTATTCAAAAAAGATAAACAGTTTCATACTCGCCATATGGCACTCATCCCACAATCCTTCATTGCCGATCTTTTAAATCGGGTTGATATCGTTGATGTGGTTGGGCAACACGTTAAGTTAAAAAAAGCGGGCGCGAACTTTCAGGGTTTGTGCCCCTTTCATTCAGAGAAGTCTCCTTCATTTTCAGTATCCCCAACTAAACAGTTTTATCACTGCTTTGGTTGTGGTGCTCATGGATCAGCTATTAGCTTTCTCATGGAATACTCAGGTCTTGGTTATGTAGATGCTATTGAAGATCTTGCGCGTTCCGCTGGTTTAGATGTACCGCGTGAAGAACGTACTGCGAATGATGTAGCAAGACAGCAGCAAGCCATGGCTTTGAGTGAAGTCATGAGTTCAGCTGCAGATTGGTATCGCCAGCAACTGAAAGGCAATACCCGGGCAGTTGAATATCTCAAAGGCCGCGGCCTAACTGGTGAGATTGCAAAGCGCTATGCCCTAGGCTATGCGCCTGACGGCTGGCAGGGTCTGGAAGCGGTGTTTGGCACCTACTCCAATGACGAAATAGCAAAGACCTTGGTGGAAGGCGGCTTGCTGATTCAGGGTGAACAGTCTGAAGGTGCGCCAATTAAGCGCTATGACCGTTTTCGTGATCGCATCATGTTCCCAATTCGTAATCCCAAAGGTCAAACAATTGGCTTTGGTGGACGTATTTTGGATCAAGGTGAGCCCAAGTATTTAAATTCTCCTGAGACACCATTGTTCTCCAAAGGTAATACCCTTTATGGATTATTTGAAGCAAGACAGGCGATTCGTGGACAAGAATATGTTCTCGTTTGTGAAGGCTACATGGATGTCGTTGCTTTAGCGCAATTGGGTTTTCCAAATGCAGTTGCTACTCTAGGAACAGCATGTACTGCAAACCATGTACGCATGCTATTGCGTCAAACTGATAAAGTCGTGTTCTCCTTTGATGGCGACTCCGCTGGCCAACGAGCAGCGCAGCGTGCGCTAGAAGCCTGCTTACCTTTGATGTCTGACGATAAAGAAATTCGTTTCTTATTCTTGCCTACTGAACATGATCCCGATAGTTATGTGCGGGCCTATGGAGCACCCGCCTTTGAGAAGGTCATCAAAGAGGCGATGTCTATCTCCAGCTTCTTCTTTAAGGTAGTCAGCCAAGATCATGAGTTAACCACTCCTGAAGGTCGAGCCCATACGCATCATGCCGCTAAGCCACTCTTACTTTCCATGCCACCAATTGCATTACGTACTCAAATCTTGCGTGAGTTAGCGATTCGGACTAACTCAACGCCGGCAGAGTTAGAGGCATTCTGTGGATTAACGGTGGCAGCTGCACCAGTTCGTCAAACCACTTATCAGCCAATGCAAGCACGGGCGCAAAGTGGGCAAGGTAATCAAGGCAATCAAAATAATTTCTCAAGTAATCGACAAGGTGCTCCATGGCAAGCATCCAAGGGATCTGCAAAACGAGTTGCCACCCAAAACATTGAACCACCTAAGGCGCCAACAGATTTAGCAGAGCAAATGTTGCGAGTGATTATTCAGTTTCCGCATTTGGGAAAAGCCTTAGATGCGAATAAACGCGAGCTTGCATTAAAGGCAGCAGAACAACGATCTGTAAAAGCCCATGCGCTGATGAAAGATCTTTTGGCGCAGTGTGATTTGGTTGAGCTCATTCCGGGTGAAGGTAACAAACCAGCAATCGCAGGTGCAGGCGCGTTTGCGATGTTCCAGGATCAACTCTCGCGTAGTGAGTTAGCCCCTTTGTATGAAGTTCTCAGAAATCGTGTGATGGGATCCGATGTAGAGCTCGAAGGTGCTACTGCTGATCTGGAAGGGGCATTCAAAAAGCTGGAATTAATCCACCTGAAGCAAGAGATGACTGAAATTGCCCAAAAGATCGCTGGAAGCACCGCTTCCGAGCAAGATAAGGCACGCTATCGGGAATTGGGTGAAAAGCTGAAATTCTCCTAAGAATTTCTGTAAACACCCCTAGAAATCCTCTGAAATTACCCCATCTTTTAAGGAAGAATGGGGTTCAAAAAGTCGTAATCGACTATAATCCTCTGTTCCCAAGAAAAAACCGATTTAATTCAGCCACTTGCGCTTTATTTTGATGAAATTTGGGGTAAGTGAGTAAGTGAGTTACGCGGGGCTGTGTTTCATCAGTCGATATCAACAACAGTTATGTGAGTAAGTGCTAATAAATGCCGAATACCAAGACCAAAAAACCAGCTCCAAAAGCGAAAGCTCCAGCAAAACCAGTAAAGGCTGCCGCTAAGCCGGTAGCCAAAGCAAAAGCTCCGGCCAAGCCAGTGAAAGCCGCTGCTAAGCTGGCAGCTAAGTCACCAGCTAAGTCACCAGCTAAGTCAGCAAAAGCACCAGCTAAACCAGTAGCCAAAGCAAAAACTCCGGCCAAGCCAGTGAAGGCTGCCGCTAAGCCTGCAGCCAAGCCAGCAGCAAAAGCACCAGCTAAGCCGGTAGCCAAAGCAAAAACTCCGGCCAAGCCAGTAAAAGCTGCTGCGAAGTCAGCAGCCAAGTCAGCAGCAAAAGCACCAGCAAAACCAGTAAAAGCTGCTGCAAAGCCAGCAGCTAAAGCAGCGACTAAGCCAGTCGCTAAGACTCCTGCAAAAGCGACTAAAGCAGAAGTTAAAGTCGAGCCAGTAAAAAAAGGTAAAGCTGCGCCTGCTAAAGCCGAACCAGTTAAAGAACCAAAAGAAACCAAAGAAGCTAAGGGTAAAAAAGCCAAAGTTGCTGAACTCGAAGCTCCAGTGGTTGAGGAAGAAAAGAAGCGCGGCCGTAAAGCTAAGGCGGATGCCCCTACAGAAAATGCAGAACCAGTATTGACGGATCGCCAAAAGGCACGTGAGCGTAAGGCTAAAGAGAAAGCGCTCCTAAAAGAATTCGCTGCACAACAGTTAGGTACAGAAGAGCAACAAGAATTACGTCGTGCTCGCTTGAAGACTTTGATCAAGATGGGTATGTCCAAGGGTTACTTAACCCATGGTGAAATGAACGACGTCATGTCTGATGAGTTATCTGATGCAGATGCATTAGAGACTTTGATCAGCTTACTGAACGATATTGGTATTACTGTTTACGAACAAGCGCCTGATGCAGAAACATTAATTTTGTCTGACAACGCTTCAGCTGCAGCGTCTGAAGAAGAGGCTGAAGAAGAGGCTGAAGCCGCCTTATCTACAGTCGATTCAGAATTCGGGCGCACTACTGATCCGGTACGTATGTACATGCGTGAGATGGGTACGGTTGATTTGTTGACTCGCGAAGGCGAGATCGTTATTGCGAAGAAGATTGAAGCCGGACTCAAAGACATGGTGATGGCTTTGGCTGCTTGCCCTGTAACCATTGCTGAGATTCTGAGCAACGTTGACAAGATCGCTAGTGGCGAGATGGAGATTGACCAGTTTGTTGATGGCTTGGTTGATCCAAACGCAGAAGATATCAAGCTTGGACCTGAAGAGCCAGAAATTGATCCTGACGCTGAAGAGAGCGAAGAGGGCGAAGAGGACGAAGGCAGTGGTGGCGGTGGCGCTGCAACTGCGAATGCGAAGCAGTTAGAAGAGTTGAAGCAGATTTCTTTAGAGAAGTTTGCAATTGTTCGTACGCAAGCAGATAAGATGCGTCGCGCATTTGATAAAGAAGGTTATAACTGCCCAGCCTACATGAAGGCGCAGGATGCAATTCGTGCTGAATTACTCGGTTTCCGCTTAACAGCGAAGAGTGTCGAGAAGTTATGTGACACCATGCGCTCACAAGTCGACCAAGTATGGAAGCTGGAGCGTGGCATCGTTAGCTTGTTGGTAGATAAGGTTGGCGTCAACCGTGGTGAAGTATTAAAAGACTTCCCGAAGATGTCCATGAATTTAACCTGGACTGATAAGTTACTCAAAGAGAACAAGCCTTATGGCGCGCTCTTGCAGCGTAACGTTCCAGCAATTCAGGAACTTCAGCAGAAGTTGATCGATATACAGAAGAATGTTGTCATTCCGTTGCCTGAGTTGAAAGAAGTGAACAAGCAAATGATCGCGGGCGAGAAGCGAGCTCGTGAAGCGAAGCGTGAGATGACTGTAGCCAACTTACGTTTGGTGATCTCCATTGCTAAGAAATACACCAATCGCGGCTTGCAGTTCTTGGACCTGATTCAAGAGGGCAATATCGGCTTGATGAAGGCGGTAGATAAGTTTGAATACCGTCGCGGTTATAAGTTCTCTACTTATGCAACTTGGTGGATTCGTCAGGCAATTACCCGTTCTATTGCTGACCAAGCGCGTACGATCCGTATTCCAGTTCACATGATTGAGACGATCAACAAGATGAACCGTATCAGTCGTCAGATCTTGCAAGAAACTGGTCATGAGCCAGATGCTGCAACCTTGGCGCTAAAGATGGAGATTCCGGAAGATAAGATTCGTAAGATCATGAAGATTGCTAAAGAGCCTATCTCTATGGAGACACCAATTGGTGATGACGAAGATTCTCATTTAGGTGACTTTATTGAGGACGGTAATACATTGGCTCCCGCTGAAGCTGCATTGCATGAATCAATGCGTGATGTTGTGAAGGATGTTTTGGACTCATTAACACCACGTGAAGCAAAAGTATTGCGTATGCGCTTTGGTGTTGAGATGAGCACTGATCACACTCTCGAAGAGGTTGGTAAGCAGTTTGACGTTACTCGTGAGCGTATTCGTCAGATTGAAGCTAAGGCTCTGCGCAAAATGCGTCATCCAAGTCGCAGCGACAAGCTCAAGACCTTCCTCGAAGAAGATTGATCCAAAGACTAACGGGCCCATAGCTCAGTTGGTTAGAGCAGAGGACTCATAATCCTTTGGTCCCAGGTTCAAGTCCTGGTGGGCCCACCAGAAAAGCAAACCCTCATCAGCAATGGTGGGGGTTTGCCTTTTGAGCGTTACTTAAAGTAACGCTGGGTTGTTATGCGGAAGTATTTTAATGAGATTATTTATCTTGCAGCGCACCAACTATATAGAGTCATTTGACATATATTGATAGCAAAGTATATTGTTTGATATGTATATTTGAATAAAAATTTTAGCTATGAATGTACTAGAGGCAATCAATCAGAGAAGATCTACTAGAGCTTTTCTCGCCAAACCAATATCAAATGAAATAATTCTGGAGATATTAAAAATATCTAGTCGAGCACCTTCAGGATCAAATACTCAACCTTGGCATGTTTATGTTTTGCAGGGTGAAAAATTGAAAAATCTCACTCAAGAGGTATGCCAAGTATATGAATCTATTAAACATGAACCACAACTTATAGAGAATTTTAAATCTTGGTACAGCTACTACCCAGAGGAATGGGTAAGCCCTTATATAGACCGGAGAAGAGAAAATGGCTGGGGTTTATATAGCCTGCTAGGTATTCAAAAGGGCGATAAAGCTAATATGCATGCTCAATTTTTGAAGAACTTCACTTTTTTTGGAGCGCCTGTAGGATTATTTTTTACTATAGATAGAAGTTTGGGCCGAGGTTCTTTTTTGGATTACGGAATGTACCTGCAAAATATTATGTTGGCTGCAAAAGAATTCGGCCTAGATACCTGTCCGCAGGCAGCTTGGAATGAATATGAAAAAGTTATTCTTCCAATCATAGGTAGCGGACCCAATGAGCTATTAGTTTGCGGGATGGCACTTGGATATATCGATAAATCGGACAAAGTAAACGAATACCAGGCGCCAAGGGAAGATCCCAGTCAATTTATTACTTGGTTGGCTTGATGAGTCTAGCTTCACCAGGGCGTTTTGATCCGCAAAAATCTGTAATACGCCGGCGTTTTGAGTTAGATCCTATTTTGATTGATTCGATGCTCATGCCCGAGCAACTTAGGGCTCGATTTTCTTTAGATATTCCTTGGACGCCAGAAGAGACCGATGAGAATAGGCACATTAAAGCGAGCTCCATAATCGAAAAAAAAGAGCTAGATGGTATTGAGGCTCGGGCAGCTATTTTGATGCCTATTATTTTTCGAAAAAATGAGCCTATGATTCTTTTGACAGAGCGATCTCAACATCTATCTTCACATCCTGGACAGATCAGCTTTCCTGGTGGGAGGTTCTCAAATACAGATCAATGTTTGGTTAGTACTGCAAAACGGGAGGCCGAAGAAGAGGTTGGCATCAAAGAGGAGGATATTGAGGTGCTTGGTTCTTTCCCTGAATATTGCACAATTTCGGGATATCGAGTTACCCCAGTTGTGGCTCTTATTAATTCAGAATCCACATACAAGCTAGATTCTAATGAGGTGAAAAGTATTTTGGAAATCCCCATGAAATATCTATTGAATCCTAGAAATTTTATTTTGAGATCATGGGAGAGCGACCAGGGTCGTAGACACTTCTACTCTATTGCATTTGAAAATTACTTTATATGGGGTGCTACTGCGGCCATGCTGCGAAATTTTTACTCTTTTCTAAGTGCAACAAAACCTTAATTTAAGATTACTCAGTTGGGTGAAAACTAGTTCTTGCATGGGCATCGAGCGAAGAATTAAACTTTTTAAGAAGTTGAAGTAGTGTCGTCAGTTCAGGCTCCGTTAACCCAGAGACCAGTTTCATATAAGCCTTATTAACATGTTTTTGAGACTCTTTAAGTAAGATTTGACCATCAGAAGAGAGGGTAAGCGAGTAACTTCTTTTATCAGAAGGGTGTTCAGATCTTGTAATAAGACTTCTGCTTTCTAGGTCTCTTAGTACTCTAAGAGTGGTCACCTTATCAAGTCCCAATTTTCGAGCTAAGTGAGATTGGTCAATCCCTGGGAGGGTATGAAGAACAGTCAAGATACCATATTGAACTGGCGTCAGTTTGATACCTTGACATTCTTGTTCAAAAATTGAGATTGATATTTGGTGGGCGCGTCTTAGTAAGAAACCTGGGCGATTATAGAGAAGATTTAATGCATTTGGGTTTGACAGTGGCATAAGCTATTTTGCAAAATTAATCAGATATCTTAACCGTTCCTTCCTTGGCCAGCTTTGCCCATT
This sequence comes from Polynucleobacter meluiroseus, assembly GCA_943372325.1. Classification (GTDB taxonomy): domain Bacteria; phylum Pseudomonadota; class Gammaproteobacteria; order Burkholderiales; family Burkholderiaceae; genus Polynucleobacter; species Polynucleobacter meluiroseus_I. The sequence goes on from CALRYF010000001.1 coordinate 439,356, forward strand.
TTTCAGTGTCCTCTATATACCAACGGCCAAAGTCAGTTCCTTTTCTTGGTATTGGCTCAGCCATTACTGAAGAAAGTTGATTCATGACTTCGGGTGTGTTTAATGCAGTCAAGACTGCTTCTTCGAGCTTATTTTGGATTGGAGCAGGAGTGGCAGATGGAGCAAATATCCCAAACCAGGTTCCTACATCAAATCCTGGATAGCCCAATTCATTCAAGGTTGGCACATCCGGCAAGGTACTTGATCTTTTCGTGGAAGTTACTGCAATAGCTCTTACTTGGCCTGAATTAACTTGGGGTAGCGCAGATCCCATAACATCAAACATGAAAGTAATTCTTCCGGCGATTAGATCAGGGTAGGCAGCACCACTACCTTTATATGGAATGTGAGCCATATTGGTTTTTGATCTGCTTTTAATAAGCTCCCCAAATAAATGGCTTCCTGTAGTTGGGCCTGCAGATCCAAAGTTAACATTACTTTTTTTTGCTTCATTAATTAAATCATCGAAATTTTTGATATTTGATTTTCCAGAAACCAATAGTAGGCTGGGTAATGTGGCAATGCCTGCTATAGGTTTTAAATCAGATCTAGGATCAAAATTGAGTTTCGCAAAACTCACGCTAGTCGAAAGACTTAGCGATGCAAATAATAAGGTATATCCATCTGGTGCACTTTTAGAAACTAACTCAGCTCCAATATTCCCACCTGCGCCAGGCTTCAATTCTGTGAAGACAGTTTGTCCCAATGCCTGGCCCATTGCGATCGATATAGGCCTTGCCAATATATCGGCTGAACCTCCTGCGGCATAGGGCACCACCATTTTTATTGGTTTATTAGGATAATTTTGCGCGCTTAGCTCGGACGAGAGTAAAAAAATTGAAACCATTGCTGACCAGATTGAAAGTTTCTTTTGCATGGCTTATCTCCTAGTATTAAGCTGTAATAAAGTTAGCTCGCTAACCATATATTTGTATATCAGGGTTTAGCCTTATTTAATTCTTATCAGATTAAGTTAGCATGCTACCTAATATGTTAATAAAAAACCCCATAGATGCGCCTTAATTCACAAAATCAGCTAAATGCAGCTAGTCTTTTTGTAGCTTCTGCCCGCCGTTTTGGGGGAAAAATTGCACTACGCTCTACCAATGAGGTGAGGACATATTCACAATTAGATGACCGTACGAGCAGAATTGCACAAGGTCTGATTAATGCTGGTCTTCGTCCTGGCGACCGTGTGGTTCTCATGGCACCCAATGGCATCCAGTTTATCGAGGCATGGTGGGGCATTGTTCGATCTGGCGCAGTTGTGATTCCCATCAATCCACTTGCCACAAAAAATGAACTTGTAACAATTATTAGTACATCGATGGCATCGGGGATCATTAGTCACAGTAAAGATCAGGTCAGCATATCTGAAGAAATCAGAAAACGTTTTCCTGAAATGACCATCATTACTGATCAGAGTAATGAAAAACTGAAAATACGAGCGCTGGAAGAGATGATTCGGGTAACACCACAACTTGAGGCGCCTATTAATCTAGGCCTTGATGATCCCTGTGCGATCTATTTCACTGCTGGAAGCACTGGGCAACCTAAAGGAATCGTTAGATCGAATCAAAGCGTTGTTTGGGGCCTAGGTATGCTGGCGCGAACCTTGTCTTCAGAAGATATATTGCTTGCTAGGGCACCAATGGCGCATACAGGCGGCTCACTGACAGGCCCCTTTGCTATCTTAATTGCCGGCGGCTCACTCATCATTCCGAGTAATACTTCAGTTGAATGCATTATGGAAGAAGTGCAAAAATATCATGTGACGCATTTATATGTGCACCCAACAATTTTTGCTAAAAAAATGCTTCAATATCTCGAAGAAAATAACTGCAATTTACGTCATATAAAAAAATTGCAATGGACTGCCGGCCATCTACCGGAGTCAATTAGGAATGAAATTTTTAAAAAATTTCCTCAGATACCATTTGAAGTAACTTATGGAATGACTGAAGCAAGCAATATTGCTTCTTTTGAATACTTACCCAATGATCCATCGCGATCGATTAATGCCAATTGCGTAGGCTATCCCTTGCTAGGCGCCGGCATTCGGATTGTGAGCGAGAGTGGAATTGAAATGCCGCTCGGATCCACGGGTGAGATTGAAATATTTACTCCAACTGCATTTACGTGCTATCTAGGCGACATAGAAAGTGCTCGGCAGTCGATTGCCGAAGATGGCTGGTTTCATACTGGTGATACTGGGCATCTTGATGAAAATGGAATCCTCTATCTTGATGGCCGCACTCGGGAAATTATTAATACTGGAGGGATGTCGGTTCAGCCAGCAGAAGTTGAGAATGCTCTCGCCGAACATGATCAAGTCGTTGACGTTATCGTGTTTGGCATACCGCACCCTGAATGGGACGAAGCAATAACGGCTGTAGTTACCTTAAAAGATCCTAATTTGGCTGATATCAAATTAGATTTGATGGAATTTTGTAGGCAAAAGTTAGCAGCCTATAAATTGCCCAAAAATATTTTTATCACGACCGAGCTTCCGCGTAACGCAAGTGGCAAGGTTGATAAAAAAAGAGTAAGAAATATTGTTTTAGAGCGAGAAGAATTAATTAACCAGGAGGAGCAATGACCCTAAACACCAACTATGAAACTATATCGGTTTCTATAAAAGATAAGATTCTTGAGTTATCCCTGAATCGACCTGATCAATTAAACGCCATGAATGCGTTATGCAGAGATGAGCTCCAATCTGTTTTCAATGCGTTTAGAGATAGCTCTGAATTACGAGTCATCATTATTACAGGCGCAGGCCGAGCATTTTCAGCTGGAGCCGATCTTAAGGATGGCAGCGTAGATGAAAGCGTGATTGATTCAGTTGAGTCTAGATGGTGGGGCGATTTTCGGGTGGCACTTGCCAATACCGGAAAGCCCTCTATTGCAGCCGTGAATGGCTTTGCTTTAGGTGGAGGCTTTGAATTGGCCTTGGCTTGCGATTTTCGTTTAGCTTCAGAAGCGGCATTCTTTGCGATGCCTGAGATCACTTTTGGATCTATTCCAGCGGGTGGAGCAACCCAGAGGATTGCTCAGCTGGCAGGCCCATCCGTCGCAATGGAATTGGTATTAATGGGGGAACGAATTGATGCTATGACTGCATTGCGGCTTAATTTAGTCAACCGTGTTTTACCGCCTGAGGCTTTAATGGAAGAGGCCCGTACTTGGGCTGGCAAGCTTGCCGCTAAAGCCCCACTCGCAATTAAATATGGTCGTGAAGTCATCCTTAAAGGGTTGGATTTACCGATTGCAGAAGGAATTCGTTTAGAGGCATATTTGGGCGGATTGCTGCGAGCAACAGAAGATCGCCTAGAGGGTAGAGCGGCAATGCTTGAAAAACGACCGCCTAAATTTAAGGGTCGCTAATTCATTGGAATTAATTAAATTGATTATTTGAGGAGAGTTATAGATGAAACCAACAAAGAATATTAAAGAACGTCAGTTATTCCGCAAAGGCAGTGAATTATCAGATGATGCTAAAGCGATGATCGTAAAAATGCTTACGGTTCAATTGCAATCAGAGTATGCAGATGCACCTGACCGCTCTGGTTCAATTTGCCCAACAGTGGAAGATAAAACTTGGCTTGATTTTCAGATAGCTCAAGAAAAAGCTCATGGACTTGGCGTGGCCCAAGTATTGGAAGATATGGGCGTTGATCCTGCACCATTGATTAAGCAAGCAGAATCATCTGTGATGGAGGGTGATCGGAAATTAGATTACTTCAAAATTCAAATGAAAGATTGGGTTGAGCGCTCTATGACTCGCGTTTTGGCCGAGCGAACTGGCGGCATTCAGTCAATTGGTGGTTTGGGTTCTAGCTTTATTCCTCTAGCAGTATGGAATGCGAAAAATTATGTTGATGAAGCCCTAGGCCATACCAAAATGGGGGTAAGTTACGCAAAGCGTTTAGTTGAAGAGGGAAGTTCGCAAGGCTGCCAAGAAGCAGTAGATAAGTTTTACCCATCTTGCTTAGATATTTTTGGTGGTGTTGGTACCCCAAATGAGAAACGCTACCTTGACCTAGGAATTAAAACATTAACCAATAACCAGTCTCGCGCACTCTGGGTTGAATCACTTGAACGCGATTTAAAGGCGCTAAATTTAAAGATCCCCGCTGCAAGATGGAAGGGCATTCGGTCAGATTACCCTGCTGAAGAAGTAAATGCCTTTGATATGTTTCTTGAGGTGGACGATTTGCCGACTGACCGACACAAACTTGCAATACGGTTGCTTTCTGGATGGCTTGCTGCTAAATATGCACGTCAAAATGAAATGGCTGTGTTTGTTGCGCCAACCCCTAAGTTAAAGCATGAGGTGGCATTGCAGATGTCGGCAGATCGCGCCGCTGGTCTAGCTATAGCCAAAATGTTACGCAAGCTAAAGGTCGATCCGAATCCATTGGCGGATGAAGCCGAGCGTACGCTTACAGGCAGCAAAAATAAGGTTGAATTCTTAAAGCAGAAATTACCTGGCTCTTGGGCTGGAATTGCTGTGCAACAGTTAGTGGCAGCGCGCGTGACACAAGCCGCAACCTTGGCAACATTTGGTTCTTCTGTGATTCCATTGGCTGTTTGGTCTGGAGTGCACTATGACGAACAAGAGCGTCTTGCAGAAACTTGGCTTAGCCGTATTAAAGATATCGCTCCTTGGGAGATTCAATCTTTAGGGCAAGAGGCTTTAGACCAATGCTTCCCATATGCTCTAGATGCATTCGGAGCCGATGACTCTTCTAATGAAAATGCATATTTTGAAGCAGGCTTAAAAACGGCTTCCAATAATAATGTACGAGGGATATTCGTTAAGATGATTGTCGAAGACTTGCAAGGCATAGGGTTAAAAATTCCATCCCTAACGCAAGGTGTACGCAAAACTTATTCGAGTAGCTAACTAAATATGAAGCTGGTTAAAAATGAATAATCAAATTTATATTGATGGGAAATGGTTAGATTCAAATTCTGTGCTAACCATTCCTGTATTGAATCCCACTACAGGTGGGGTGCTAGCGAATATTCCAGCCGGTGATACAGTTGATGTAAATATGGCGGTTGATGCTGCTTATCAAGCATTTCCTGAATGGTCTAGAAAGACTTCGATTGAGCGCGCTGATTTAATCGACCGAGTCGCTGAACTTTTGTTAGCCAAAAGTGATTTATTTGCCGAGATGATTACCAGTGAAGTTGGTATGCCTCTCAAGCTTTCAAAAATAATTCAAGTTGGAAATGCTATAGCCAGCTGGAAGCATTACGCCCAAATTGCTAGAGAATTTAAGTATGAAGAGTCAGTTGGGAACTCCTTACTTGTTCATGACCCAATAGGAGTTGTTGCTTGCATTACTCCATGGAATTTCCCGTTGATACAAATTACCCACAAGATTGCCCCCGCCTTGGCTGCTGGGTGTACTGTTGTCCTCAAGCCGTCCGAATTAGCTCCATTAAATGCAATTGCTTTGGCTCAAATCATTCATGAAGCAGGATTCCCTCCCGGGGTATTTAATTTATTAATGGGCAATGGTGAAGATGTGGGAGAGGCATTGGTATCGAATCCCAAGGTCGATATGGTTTCCTTTACGGGATCTACTAGAGCTGGGAAGCTAGTAGGTGCCATAGCGTCACAATCTATTAAGCGTGTGGCCCTAGAGTTAGGTGGAAAATCGAGTTCAGTTGTTTTAGATGATGCCGATTTAGCAAGGGCAATTAAAGGAACTTTAAATTCTTGCTTTTTAAATTCTGGACAAACCTGCTTAGCTCACACGCGTTTATTGATTCCCGAGAATAAATATGATGAAGCAAAGACTATCGTCCTGGCGGCAGTCGAGAAGATGAAGATTGGTGATCCCTTTGCAGAAGGGACCCGTCTTGGCCCTGTGATTTCATATGCCCAGAAAGATCGCATTAGAAATTACATTACTACAGCAAAAAAAGAGGGTGCAGAAGTTATTGTTGGTGAGGCTGAAATACCAAATGAATTATTAAGTGGAAATTTTGTACAACCAACTGTACTTGGTAAGGTCAAGCCAAACGATACTGTTGCGCAAGAAGAAATATTTGGCCCTGTCCTGTCGATCATTACCTACAAAGATGAGGAGGAGGCTCTGAAGATTGCAAACAATACCATTTATGGATTAGGAGGGGCTGTTTGGTCAAATGATTATGATCGAGCAATGCAATTTGCGCGTCATATGCGAACCGGTCAAGTTGATATTAATGGGGCCCCTTTTAATACTCTGGCGCCATTTGGCGGCTATAAACAGTCTGGAAATGGAAGGGAATATGGGCTTTATGGTTTTAAAGAGTTTTTCGAAATAAAATCTATCCAACAGGAAATACAAAAATGACTACGACTCCGCAATTAAATGCAGATGGTAAAGTGCCCGAAAACGTAATGAATTTACCTTGCGTAGGGCAAGGATTTTATTGGCAAGATATTGCTGTAGATCAGGAATTTAGGACATTCCGAAGAACTGTTACTGAGACTGACTTGGTCAACTTTATCAATACTACAGGCATGGTTGAAGCAATCTTTATTGATAAAGATTTCAGCAGTCAGACAGGGGCAATTACTGGCAGGGTTGTTCCTGCGGCTCTTACTTATTGCTTAATTGAAGGCCTGCTTTTCCAATCAATGATTCAGGGCACTGGCTTGGCAATGCTTGAACTCGTTCAAAAGGCAGTTGCCCCAACTTTTGTTGGCGACTCGGTTTGGGCAGTCGTAAAGGTCATTGGTATTCGTCCAACTTCTAAAAATAATCGTGCAATTGTTACATCATTAATTAATGTTTTTAATCAAGATAATGTTTTGGTCCTAACCTATACAGCAGTCAGAATGTTAGCCGGCAGATAGGCTACCGGGTCATCTGATACGCTGATATGACTACCAATAATCAAGCTCCATCAGGTTTTAAAGAAATTAATGTGGGTGGATTATTTATATCTCATAATGGACCGCTATATGCTGCTTTACGCAATAAGCAATTCGTTATGGGAATGATGATAGAACAGCGTCACTGTAATCCACGTAACATTTGCCATGGCGGCATGTTATCTTCATTTGCCGACATGTTGCTGCCTTATGGCGCCATGTATGCCCTTGGCATGAATCGAAGGTTTACTCCAACTATTAGCTTGCAACTAGATTTTCTAGCGCCTGTAAATTTAGGATCTTGGATAGAGGGTACTTGTGAACCACTTCGGTCCACAAGTAATTTGCTATTTGTTCAGGGCCTTATTAAATACAAAGATGAAATTGTAGTGAGGGCTAGTGGTTTGTTTAAGTGGGGGGATTTCGTGCCTTCAGACGATCCCATAAACCCCTTTGGGTTAGAGGAAACTTAAAAAGTTCTTAGAAATTTTTTATCACTTAATTTCTGATGTTAGTGCTTAAGATTACCAATAATTTGTATGCAATCTTATGAAAATTCTAGTTCATCATGTCGCTTTACCTTTATGCATAAGAGCCTAGTCTGTAAAAGCCTTTAAATATTGAGTGGAGTAGCTCTAATGCCATTACACGGATTATGACTACCAGAGCATTCAGCCATATAAGTTATTGCTCCACAGCATTTAATTTTGAAAACTCAAGAGTGAGATGGTGTTTGCTATGATCTTATTAATGTAGTCACACAAATACTCACACACCGATAAACAAGCGACGTAACCTCTTGAAATCCTAGTGGTTTTCTTTGAGTGTCTGCTCTCATAATCCTTTGGTCCCAGGTTCAAGTCCTGGTGGGCCCACCAGCAATATTAACGACTTAGGGAGAGATTCCTAAGCCGTTTTTCTTTTTGTGCCACGAAATGTGTAAGCAATTTCCATACATATTTCACAGCAATCCCAATAGATGTATGGATCAACTGTTAAAACAATGAACTACTTTTAGATGATGTGATTGATTGGGTTTTGGTAATTAAAAACCAAAATCGCTCAGTGCAGGATGATCATCCGGCCTTCTTCCTAAGGGCCAAAAGAATTTTCTATCAGATTCTTTAATTGGCAAATCATTGATGCTAGCAAAGCGACGCATCATGAAACCATTCTCATTGAATTCCCAGTTTTCATTACCAAAGCTTCTTGTCCAGTTACCCGAGTCATCATGGCATTCATATGCAAAGCGAACTGCAATACGATTATCTGTGAATGCCCAAAGCTCTTTAATTAACCTATAGTCCAATTCTTTAGACCATTTACGACGTAGAAATTCTTTCACTTGCTCACGACCTTTTGGAAATTCAGCGCGATTCCGCCAAAGAGTATCTTCTGTATACACTAGCGCAACCTTTTCTGGGTCTCGCGTATTCCAGGCATCTTCAGCCATGCGGATTTTTTGAATCGCTGTTTCTTTAGTAAATGGTGGCAAGGGTAATTTTTGATCCATGCAGCTAGCTCTACTTTCCAGTGTATTTAAGGTAATGGGATGGAGCCAATATAAACATTCATATTTATGAATTAGAGAATCTATTTCAACAGATGCCCACTTTTGGGGCATCCCTAAATGTTGAATTAGTGCCCTAAGCGCATTAATTCGATTTTTACAATCCGTTTAAGCTCTTTTTGGACCTGAATTCAGTGATCACTATTTTGGTGCTAATCATGCTCACAAGATGTGGTTTGGTGCATTGCTGTGTAGCTTGACTAAAGCGGGTTGTTAAAAATGACCTATCAATCTTTTTGCATATTTTTAATTATCAAAACCTTTAGGAGACACAAATGAATTCATATCGCCCGTTTGATCCTGATAGACCATTGTTTAGTAGCCGTTGTAGTTGTGGTCGTCATGCATCTGATGCCGAGCATGCTCTTGATTTGTCAGCACGAGTTGATGAAGAAAAAATGAGTGCCGATTTTGTTGAGGCCAGTCTTGTCAAGGCATTGTTCCCTCAAGAAAGTCGCCGCCGCGCATTCTTAAAGGCTGTTGGTACTGGCGGTGCAATGAGTGCACTTTCAGGATTTTTGCCAGTTGGAGCCTTGCAAGCAATGGCTCAAGAAAAGGCGCCTTTAGAAAAACCTGATCTGAAGATTGGATTCATTGCAATTACTTGTGCAACTCCTCTGATCATGGCTGACCCCCTGGGTTTCTATAAGAAACAAGGTCTTAATGTCACGCTCAACAAGACTGCAGGTTGGGCTTTAATTCGTGACAAGATGCTCAATAAAGAGCATGATGCTTCACACTTTTTATCCCCAATGCCACTCGCTATGTCTATGGGATTGGGTTCTGATCCAAGTCAAATGCGCGTTGCAACCATTCAGAATGTGAATGGACAGGCTATTACTTTGGCGAATAAACACAAAGATAATCGTGATCCGAAGAAATGGAAGGGTATGAAGTTTGCAGTTCCATTCGAATATTCGATGCATAACTTCTTGTTACGCTATTACGTTGCACAAGCTGGACTAGATCCAGATAAAGATATTCAGATTCGCGTCACACCACCTCCGGAGATGGTTGCCAACTTACGTGCTGGCAATATTGATGGGTTCCTAGGGCCTGATCCATTTAATCAGCGCGCAGTTTATGATGAAGTTGGCTTTATCCACATCTTGACTAAAGAGATTTGGGATGGACACCCTTGCTGTGCATTTGGAACATCTGAAGATTTTATTAAGAAGAATCCAAATACATTTGCAGCCTTATATCGTGCGGTCTTAAATGCCTCAACGATGGCACGCGACCCGGCCAATAGACCTCTAATTGCAAAAGTGATTTCGCCTGCCAATTACTTAAATCAACCAGAGACGGTTGTGATGCAAGTATTGACTGGAAAATTTGCCGATGGTCTTGGCAATGTTCAAAATGTTCCTGATCGCATCGATTTCAATCCAATTCCTTGGTATTCGATGGCAACCTGGATGCTCACCCAAATGCAACGCTGGGGTTATGTCAAGGGTGATGTTAACTACAAAGATATCTCCGAAAAAGTATTCTTATTGACTGATGCCAAGAAGTACATGGGAGAGACTGGTATCGCTATTCCACCTTTGGCAAAAGCGGGATATAAGAAAGATAAGATTATGGGGAAAGAGTTTGATCCAAGTAAGCCGGAAGCCTACCTAAAATCTTTTACGGCAAATAAGGCATAAGCAGATTAATGAAAAAACTATCAATTAAGGTTCGCGGAGCGATACTTTCGGTTGCCATCTTGATTTTTGCATTATTGCTTTGGCATCTTGCGACTGTTCCAAAAGTAGTTTCTACTCCTGTAGCTATTACGGGGTCCAGTGAATACCAAGCCTTAATGGGACAGGGTGGTGGAGTTTCAGTAGAAAAATCAGGGTTTCCCACTCTCACTCAGATGGGCGAAACATTCTACAAGCAACTCTCAAGTCCTTTTTATGACAATGGCCCTAATGATAAGGGCATCGGTATTCAGCTAGCCTATTCGTTGGCTCGGGTGGGACTAGGCTTTTTGCTTGCAATGTTAGTTGCCATTCCTTTTGGATTTTTAATCGGGATGTCACCCTTAGCATATGAGGCATTTAATCCGTTTATACAAGTTCTAAAGCCTATTTCTCCTTTGGCATGGATGCCAATAGCTTTGTATACGATAAAAGACTCATCTATCTCCGGCATCTTTGTCATCTTTATTTGTTCTGTATGGCCAATGCTATTGAACACTGCATTTGGTGTCGCTAATGTTCGTAAAGAATTATTAAACGTCACTAAAACTCTAGAAGTTTCTCCTTTGAGAAAAGCTTTCTTGGTGATATTGCCTGCGGCAGCGCCAACAATCCTAACTGGTATGCGGATCTCAATGGGTATTGCATGGCTCGTGATTGTTGCAGCAGAAATGCTTGTTGGCGGCACAGGAATTGGCTATTTCTTATGGAATGAATGGAATAACTTATCTATCTCCAGTGTTATTTTTGCAATTGTCATGATTGGACTTGTTGGCATGATTTTAGATATGGCATTTGCAAGATTACAGAAGGCGGTTTCCTATGCAGATTGAAAAAGCATTTTTAAAAGTCGAGAGTCTTAGTAAGTCATACAAGGCGAATACACCACCGGTATTTGAGCAGATTAATTTTGAAATTGAGCGTGGAGAGTTTGTTTGTATCATCGGCCATTCAGGCTGTGGCAAGACAACTATCTTGAACGTTCTAGCTGGTCTTGAGGATGCCACAAGTGGTTATGCCTATATGCTCGGCCGAGAAATTAATGGGCCTAGTCTTGATCGTGGTGTCGTATTTCAAGGGCATGCATTAATGCCTTGGATGACAGTTCTCCAAAATGTTTCTTTCGCTGTCAAATCAAAGTACCCAGATTGGTCAAAGCAGCAAATCATTGATCATTCTAAAAAGTATTTGGCAATGGTTGGACTCGTCAATGCTGAAAACAAAAAGCCCTCTGAGTTATCTGGGGGTATGAAGCAAAGAGTTGGAATTGCTAGGGCTTTTGCAATTGAACCAAAAATGCTTTTATTAGATGAGCCATTTGGTGCATTAGATGCTCTAACGCGTGGAGTGATCCAGGATGAGCTACTCAAAATTTGTAGCGAGACCAAGCAAACCGTTTTCATGATTACTCATGATGTAGATGAGGCAATCTTGCTCTCAGACAAAATCATGCTCATGAGCAATGGGCCTAATGCTCGTATTGCAGAAATTGTAATTAATACTTTGCCTAAGGATCGCAAACGTGCAAGCTTGCATCATGATCCGATGTATTACCCGATGAGAAATCACTTGGTTGATTTTTTAGTAAATCGATCAAAAGATTTACAGGTCAAAGGCTCTGCTGGAGAATTAGATGGCTATCAACCGGTATTGGTATGCCCAGGCCTACAAACCCCAGTTACTCAATAAATTTAAACTTAAAACTTAGGAGAAAAAGATGGATCGTTCAGTAGTTACGCAAAAAATCATTGAAGCGAAAGTGCGAAAAGGAATGAAGTGGAGTGACATAGCTCAGGCCATTGGTGAGTCAAAAGAGTGGGTTACTGCTGGATGCTTGGGTCAAATGACCTTTACAAAAGCGCAGGCCGAAACGGCTGGAAAGTTATTCGAATTAACTGATGAAGAAATGGCATGGTTACAAATTGTTCCCTACAAGGGATCATTGCCTACCGCCGTTCCAACGGATCCACTAATCTATCGTTGGTATGAAATTGTGAGTGTTTACGGTACAACAATCAAAGAACTCATTCATGAGGAATTTGGCGACGGTATCATGAGCGCAATTGATTTCTCAATGGATATTCAGCGTGAGTCAGATCCTAAAGGGGATCGCGTTCAGGTGGTGCTCTCAGGAAAGTATCTTTCATATAAAACTTATTGATATACAAAGTGTCCAAGAAACCACCTTCGGGTGGTTTTTTTTCGATCGTTACTTAAAGTAAGCTTTCAAATCGTTCAAAAGCACTTTGGAGCAACAAAGTACTATATGGTTGCTCCAAAAATCCTGTGGTTTTCAAAACCAAAGAGTCCCCCCGTACTTCCTTTCAACCCCCGAATTTGCTTACACATTTGCTTACACACCGACGCTGACCACCAGCAGACCCCCTGTTTATATTGGTCTACCTTGGTCTTCTGCTCTCATAATCCTTTGGTCCCAGGTTCAAGTCCTGGTGGGCCCACCAGCAATATTAACGACTTAGGGAGAGATTCCTAAGTCGTTTTTCTTTTTTGTGCCACTAAGTGTGTAAGTAATCTCCATACATTTTCCAGCGCAAACCCAATAAACATATAGGTCTGCCATTGGAGCAATGAACTACTTGTGGATTGTGGTGTGCATAGAGGATGACTTTTACTTCATGAGTTTAAGGCTTCTTGCGCCACGCCCAGTTAAGGTTGAAGTTTTTCTGTAGTGTTCAAAGAGTAATTTCTTTGCTAAATCAATATCACCACTAATAGCCGCTTTAAATATTCCTACATGTTCTGCATGGTGGTCACGTTCACCAAAGTTTTTGCTGGCCGCAACCTGTCTATAGCGATAACTTTCAGTCCCAAGCGTTTCACTAAATTCCTTAATCCATCTAGACGGTGCGTTTTCTAATAATGTTTTGTGAAACTCCTTGTGAAGTAGCTCCCATTCTGGATTAGCGCTATGTTGATCTGCTTCAGATGATCTTGGTTTCTTTGAGAGCTTATGAATCAATAGAACTAACTTGTCTTCCCACTCTTCGGTGCGATGAGTAATTGATTCTTCTAGTGCTCTCCCCTCAATAAAGCACCTCGTTTCTGTTAGCGTATCGAGCTCTTCCCATCGGAGGGGTGCAACATTAAAACCTCGTTGATCGCTTCTTGAAACGAGACCTTCTGCTGAAAGTCTATTCAATGCCTCACGCAGCGGACTGGCTCCCGTTTCGTAAAAGCTTGATAACTCTTCAATTTTGAGCTTTTGATCGGCAGTGAAACGACCTTGCAAGATATCGGCCTTCAGTCGGTCATAGACCGCGCTGGCGCGAGTTATTCCTTGTATGGCGTTGATATAGGAAGCTTTTTTTGTTGGGGTTATCACGAAGTTTGTAATCTTAAAAATATCGATATTATTATGATAATATAAAAATATCGATATTAATAGGGGGTGGCAATCGTGGCTGAAAAGCTTATTTCAGTACATTCAAGCTTAGCGTTGAGTGATGCAGATCAAATAATTACTCATGCCCTAAAGCTGAGGGCGACTAATGGATTGCTGCCTTTGGCAGTTGTCGTGCTTGATTCTGGTGGGAATGTTGTTGCCTTCAAGCGAGAAGATGGTTGCGGCATATTGAGGTATGACATTGCTATTGGCAAGGCTTGGGGTTCGTTGGGCATGGGTATGGCTACTCGGCAAATTCGAGATAGATTGGCAAATCGGCCGACATTTCAAGCGGCGCTCTCAGCGGCATCCGGCGGAAGATTTATTCCAACGCCTGGGGGTGTATTGATAGTGAATAAACAAGGAATTGCAATTGGCGCCGTTGGTATTAGTGGAGATGCCTCAGATAAAGATGAGTATTGCGCAATTGAGGCAATTAAATTAGCAGGCTTTGTGCCTGAGCCGCCGGCAGCTGCCGATAACTGGAATGAAAATCAACTCTGAGGTTTAATCATGAAGCTGTTTAAATTTATCTTATTTGTTTTGACTTTGTGCGCTGGATTTATCTCAGCTCATGCTCAACAGTCAAATAACTACCCCGTTAAGCCAATTCGATTGGTTGTTCCCTTTCCTGCAGGTGGTCCAACGGATCAATTTGCTCGGCAGTATGCGCAGGCCTTATCAACACAATTAGGAAAGCCTGTAGTTGTTGATAACAAAAGTGGGGCGAGTGGTGCCATTGGGAGCTTAGAGGTAAAAAATAGTACGCCAGATGGATACACATTGCTATTTGGTACAGCATCAACCCATGTTCTATATAACCTTATTAACGCTAAGCCTCAGTATGACTCTATTAGGGACTTCACACAAATTGCAGTAGTGGGAGATGCGCCGATTGTATTTGCAGTTAGCCCGGTGACTAAAGGGGGTTTTAAAGAGCTAGTTGAATATGCGCGCATCAATCCAGGAAAGTTGCAATATGGATCGGCGGGTGAGGGAACTTATTTACATATTGTTGGTGAAAGATTGAAATATGAATTAGGGGGTTTAGATATTCAGCACATACCATTTAGAGGTAGCGCCCAATCTATTCCCGCCTTGATAGGTAACCAAGTAAATATGACGGTTGATACATTGGGGTCATTAATCAATCAACATAGAGCTGGAAAGCTAAAGATTGTTGCAATAGCCGCTTCCAAAAGGTCCCCTTTGATTCCTGATGTACCAACTGTTAACGAAGTGACTGGTTTAAAAGATTTCCAAGCTGCCTTATGGAATATTGTCTCTGCACCCCAGGGTTTATCACCTGATATTACTAACGCTTTAATTTTGGCGACAACTAAGGCCTTAAAAAATCCTGAATTACTGGATAAATTAAATTCAATATCGATTCAACCGATTAGTAATGTCACTGGTGTTGCGGCCACCTCATTTATTGCCAAAGAGCTTGTTAGCTTAAGGCCGGTTGTTCAATCTGCAGGGCTTAAGAAAGAGTAATTTAGAAAGAAGCTATGAGACTATTTAGTTATCACGACCAAAGCAATAAAAAAAGCATTGGAGTCCTCCGCAAAAAAGATTCAAATGAATTTGTGGATTTATGCGCAACCGATGCCAGCATCCCAGCGGACTTAGGTAGTTTGATTGCAATGGATCCAGATCTAGAGCTAGCTAAAGGGGCGCTTTCAAATTCCAAGGCGGTTATTAGAAATCTCTCCGATGTTCAGTTTGATATTTTGATTGACCGACCTGGAAAGATTGTTTGTATGGGGCTGAACTATGCTGATCATGCCAAGGAGGGTGGTAATGCACGGCCTGAGTATCCCAGCTTCTTTATGCGTGGCCCTAGCTCGCTTACCTCCCATGAAGCCCCGCTAATCCGACCCAGAGTTTCTGATAAATTGGATTACGAGGCAGAGCTTGCATTTGTGGTGGGCAAAAGAGCGCGTAATTTAAATAGAGAAAATGCCCTTGACTGCATAGCTGGCTATAGCATTTTTAATGACGGTAGTATGCGCGACTATCAGCGTAAAACCACCCAATGGACTATTGGTAAAAACTTTGATCAGACCGGTGGATTTGGCCCATGGTTAGTAACGCCAGATGAGTTGCCTAAGGGCGCACACGGCCTTCAGATTCAATCCCGGTTAAACGGATCGGTAATGCAAAATGCAAACACTAAAGACTTTCTGTGGGATGTTGCTGAAACCATTGTGCTCATTACTGAATGTATGACATTAGAACCTGGTGATGTAGTTATTACCGGAACACCTGCAGGAGTGGGCTACGCAAGAACACCACCTGTTTTTATGAAACCCGGTGATATCTGTGAAATTGAAATAGAAAATATTGGCATCCTAAGAAATTCAATACAAGATCAGGAGTGAAAACGGTGAATAAGTTAATTACTTTCATTATCTGCATGGTGATGAGTTTGACTCAAGTAAATGCTCAAACTTTTCCTTCTGGTCCTGTTAAGTTGGTAGTTCCTTTAACTCCCGGATCGGGAGCTGATACAGCAGCTAGAATCATTGCTAAGTATTTGACTAAAGTCTGGCAGCAACCAGTAGTAGTTGAAAATAAACCTGGTGCTGGCGGCTTAATAGGTACAGCAGCAGTTGTTAATGCAGAAGCGAATGGTCAAACACTACTCTTTCAATCTGTAACTTTTGCAACCAACCCTGCAACTTATAAGAAGTTACCTTACGAATATAGTAAGCCCCCTGTGAATGTTAGCTATTTAGGCGATACGCCATATGTTTTAGTGACATCGCCAGATGGCCCATATAAATCTATTAAAGATATTGTGTCCGCAGCCAGGGCAAAACCTGGTGAGATTCCCTTTGCCTCCGTGGGGGTGGGAAGTTCCACCCACTTTGCTGCTGAATATTTTATTCAAGCTGCTGGGATAAAAATGAACCATATCCCATTAAAAGGCGGTCCTGAAGCTATACAAGAGGTAATGTCAGGAAGGATTGCATTTTGCATGGCTTCGCTAAGTACTGCTTTGGGTCAAATTAAAGGTGGAAAATTACTGGCTCTTGGTATCGCGAGCAAATCTCGATCTTCTGCTGCGCCTGAGATCCCTACAATT
Source organism: Polynucleobacter meluiroseus (assembly GCA_943372325.1). Classification (GTDB taxonomy): domain Bacteria; phylum Pseudomonadota; class Gammaproteobacteria; order Burkholderiales; family Burkholderiaceae; genus Polynucleobacter; species Polynucleobacter meluiroseus_I. The sequence goes on from CALRYF010000001.1 coordinate 456,024, forward strand.
GCTGAGCAAGGGTTTCCTAATTTTGATATGAGTTTATGGTTTGGATTGTGGGCTCCGAACGGAACTCCAGCTGTTGTGGTGAATAAAATTAATGGTGATATTGCCAAAGCTTTGCAGGACCCCGAAGTACGAGAGGCATACTCTAAAGTGGGCATTGACCCCAAGGTAATTTCGGCTGAAGAATTTAATAAGTATGTCAAGGAAGAGATTTCTCGATATCAAAAGATTGCCGCTACGGCTCAAATTGAGCAGCAGTAGCCTTCTATTGGGGATTGGTAATGAGTGCCACTTCTAGGGTTTTATTCTTGGCGTTGCTTTAAGTAACGCCTATTCCTCTAGAAAGTACTTTGGAGCAACGAAGTGCTAATCCTTTGGTCCCAGGTTCAAGTCCTGGTGGGCCCACCAGCAATATCAACGACTTAGGGAGAGATTCCTAAGTCGTTTTTCTTCCTGTGTCATTAAGTGAGCCAGAAATCTCCATGCATTATTCACTGCCACTCCAATAGGCGGCTCAAAGCCATTTGGACTTTGTGGTCCTATCTAGGCGACTCTTTAGGTGGTGAAAATTGGCATGAGGTGAATATCAGATAGTTTTGATAGTGCCTTGTAGAATTTATTACATTTAATTAATTTGGGGTTTCAATGAAATTTATTCATGACAGTAATCTTGGATTTCCAATTGGACAAGACACATGGCAGGACTTTTTCATGCAAGGTCAGTGCAATGTATTTGGCACCAATAATATTGAATCGATTAGTCAAAATCTTGAAAATGATAGTAATATTTTTGCGTATATTCCCGTTGTTTGTTTATATCAGGTACGGAAAATCCAAGATATTCATGGATTAGTATCGGCCACTACCGGGAAGAGTGGCTCACCTACTACTTCCTCGGTGCTCATCGTAAAGCGAGGGTCTAATATAAAAGATCTCTCCGGCTTGAGGGGGAGAACCTATGGCAGAATCAATCAATATTGCACCTCAAGTTATTTTGCACCTGCAATTCATCTCAGTGATAATGGTTTTCACTTTCAAGATTTTTTTGGAAGTGTACAGAACATCCCTGTAAGCCCAGGGAATTGGCAAAATCAAATAGATCAAGTTATTAGCGGTGCCATCGATGCCACCATGGTGGATGAGAATACTTGGTTGAACAATCTCAATAACGCAAAAGAGACAGAAATTATTGGAAGGATTGATGGTTTGCCATGCCCAATAATTGTTTATAAATCGATCAGAACAGCTCAATTTTTGGATTCATTTAGAGGGAAGTTGCTTGCCTCATCTAGAGATAATTCAGTAATGTTTTCTGGGTTTATTCCATATGACGAAGATGGCATTGATGTTTTCTTTAAGAGGATATCTAAGGCTTTTGATAAGTCATAATTTTTTTCTAAAGTACTTTGAAGTAATAAGGCGCTAGATTATTAGCCCGCAGAGTGATCTGATGCTGCTTTTGGGGGGCCTCCTTTCATAATCCTTTGTTCTTAGCCTGAACTATTGCTTGACCAATTAGTAGTGCTAACCACTTAGCAAGCAATCGTCACGCATCCTCCATTGCAATGCCAACAGATATATAAATCTAATAGTGAGGCTATGAAGTACCAAGTTGTGCATGGATTTTGGTAATATCAATAGAGTGAATTTATCTATTTGATAAATCCCTCACCTGAATTTTCATGGATACTTACAGATGAAAAAGATTTTCTCAATAGTTCTATTTACTTGCATCGCTGTGGTTATGGTTTCTTGCGGCGGTAGTGGTGATTCTGCGACCTCATCTGGTGCTAGAGGCACATTCACAGCAACTGGCATGATGTCATCTCCACGCTCTATGCCAACGGCAAATTTATTGACAGATGGTCGGGTACTTGTGGCGGGCGGTGTGGGATCCGGAGCAATCGCTGTTGACTCTGCTGATCTTTATGATCCTACAACAAGGACATTTAGTGCAACTGGATCCATGTCAAATCCTCGCTATGCAGCAGCCTCTGTGCGGCTTTTAGATGGGCGTATTTTTGTAGCCGGAGGTGAAGGTGTATCTGGGACTGGCATTGACTCTGTTGAGATTTACGATCCAGTAAGTGCTACTTGGATCACAACAAGCAATATGAGCACTGCACGTGTTAATCCCACTGCAACCTTATTAGAGAATGGCAAGGTTCTGGTTGTGGGTGGGTATAGTGTTGATAGTAATTGTTGCGCTCTCACCAGCGCAGAAATTTATGACCCCGCTACTGGATCCTTCTCTCCGACTGGATCTATGACCACCGCGCGTCGAAACGCAACAGCAACCTTGCTCAATAACGGTAAAGTACTAATAGCGGGTGGCTACAACGGAAGCAATGTAGATGCGCCTGAAATTTATGATCCAGCTACTGGCATGTTTAGCGTGACAGGCTCAATGGGTACACCCCGGCGCTTTCCAACGGCTAATCTTTTATTAGATGGAAAAGTACTGATTGTAGGTGGATATGGTACTGATAGTGTTGTTCTTGCATCCGCTAGCTTATACAGCACGCAAACTGGTACTTTTTCTTACACGGGGTCATTAAATACTCCAACTGGCCGACAAACATCTACGCTGTTGATTGATGGCAAGGTTCTTATCGCTGGCGGATACAATCCAGGAACGGGGCAAGTGCTATCTTCAGCAGAGCTTTATGATCCAGTTACGAGTACCTTTTCTTATACTGGATCAATGACAGTGCCTCGCTGGCGTCATGCTGAAGCGCGTTTACTAAATGGCGATGTCTTGATGGTGGGTGGTACAAGCGTAGGCGGAAACGGCGATAACGCAATTGCATCAGCAGAAACGTATTCAAGAAGATAGAACATTAGCTGTCTATAAGATTGCAGTAGCTCCAGAAAAATTGAAAGATACTTTAAGTAGAGAATCGAATTTATTATTTTATTTTTTTCTAATATGTAGCTAGATAAAATTAATCTAACCTATTCTGGGCTATAGATGAACTCAATATAAGTTCAATAAATTTTTGTACAACTGGAGAAATTTTTATATCTTTTCGATAAATTAAGCTAATAGGTGCGAAATTTTTACCTAGGTTGGGTTTCAAAATTTTCAGTGCATTATTTTTTTGTCCTTGTAATGCAAGGCTAGTTGGCAAGATTCCTAGAAGCTCGGTATTGATAATAAGTTTCTGAATTTTTTCAAAGCTACTAGATTCAACTACAACATTAGGTCTTAGAGCGCCATGTTGAGTAAATAGATTATCAATCATCTCCCTAAAAGGTGTTTGCAAAGCTGGAAGTATCCATTGCCCTTTTGAAAGTTGCTCCCAATTAATATTTGATTTACTGCTATGAAAACTTTTATCCCCACAAACAATTGCAAATGATTCTTTATAAATGGGATGCATCATATATTGATTTGCAATTTTTATATTCAATATCCTTCCAAGAATTAGATCTAATTCATTTCTTTCCATGCTAGCCAGCAATTCATTGGTTGAACCTTCAAAAGTCCGCATTTGAATTTCTGGAAATTTTGTCAATCCACTTAAGATCGTTTGAGAAAGTAGTTCGGGATTAAAAGAGGGTACAAAGCCAAGGCGAATTTGCCCCACTTCCCCCTTTTGCAATTGCGTTATCTCTCTGCGCATTTCTGCTAAATCGGCCATTAGGGTGGAGGTATGCCTTTTTAATACTTCTCCATACTGCGTTAACCACATCCCTTTCCGGTTCCTGGTAAAAAGTTGGGCGCCAAGCATACTTTCAAGCTCTTGGATAAGTTTGGTTGCTGAGGGTTGAGTTATATGAATGGCTTCCGCAGCTTTTCTCAGTGTTTGATTGTCAACCACCGCATTAAAAACCTCCAAGTGTTTGATTTTCAAACCTTTTAATTCGGGCATTAGGGCTGTGGTTAATGATGGTTTTTTGGTCATATTGATATTTTAGTGTGATATCAAAAAGTTATCACTAACATGAAAAATATGATTATCTAAGAATATATTTTTCATTTAGAGTGAAAAATCATTAGACGAGGTGAATTTTGGAAATTAAATTCTTGAAGACATTCATTCTGGCAGTTTTACTGGGCTTTGCTCATAATGCGCTTGCCCAATATCCCGATAAACCTGTCAGGCTAATTGTTCCATTTGCTCCTGGTGGTGCAACAGACTTGGTTGGTCGAGCGCTAGCCATGAGGTTAACCGCGATCTGGGGGCAGCAAGTTCTTGTTGAAAATAAGCCAGGGGCAGGGGGCAATATTGGCGCCGATATTGTGGCTAAATCAACCCCTGATGGATACACCTTACTTCTAGCCTCTCCTGCGGAAGTTGCAATCAACCCATCCTTGTATAGTCAAATGCCATATGACTCTGCAACCGACCTAGTGCCTGTAGCAAAAGTAGCATCTGCACCTTTGGTTCTTGTTGTTAACTCTCAATCGCCCATCAAGAGTATTCAAGAGCTAATTCAATACATTAAGTTAAGAAATGGGGCGGTAAATTTTGCCTCTTCTGGAACTGGGGGACCGCAGCATTTAGCTGGAGAATTATTTAAATCAATGGCTAGTGTGTCGATGACCCATATCCCTTACAAAGGAGGGGCGCCGGCAATTACTGATCTTCTTGGAGGTCAGGTCGATTTATTCTTTGCTGGATTACCACCAGCCTTGCCCCATATAAATTCTGGAAAATTAAGAGCTTTGGGCGTCACCACACAAAAGAGATCGCCTTTACTACCAAATGTGCCGACTATTTCTGAGTCTGGATTTATTGGATTCAATATAGAAAACTGGCAGGGAATTTTTGTACCAGCAAAAACAAATAGCAAAATTATTAATCAGCTTTCCAGAGATATAGAAAGAGTTATAAGCGATAAGTCCTTTGATGAAACGCTGAGCGCTCAAGGAGCTACACCATCTTTTTTAAGCTCTAAAGATTTTGCAGCATTTGTTCAATCAGAAACCCAAAAATATGGGAAATTAGTAAAGGAGTCTGGTGCTAAGGCCGACTAAATATTCATAATGGAAATGTTTAAAGCTAATAACGTTGGGACAATGAAATTAAATGACTTAGAGCTTGCCATGTTGAGAGGAGATCATGGTGAGGCTGTCAAAGAATCAATTGAATTTCAAATTGAGGTTGGAAGCTTCTTTGATGCAAAAGAATTTGTACCCATTACCAATGCTCATGTTATGGGCGATATCGAGGTAATGGGCGATGGGGGTTTAGGAATTTTAGAAAAAATGTCGAGTAGTGAAGCTAAATGTAGAGTACCAACCTCTAGTAACGCAAGGTGTATGCATTTTGGAGACTTTGATAATTTACGCGCTGATGAAATCGAAGTGCAAAAAGAAAGAAAGCTTATCGGATATCTTAAGGATATGAATATTGCCCCAACCGATACTTGTATTAATTATCAAACCGTTTACCAACCAAAGCTGGGTGAACATGTCGCGTGGGGCGATACTGGAACAGTTATTTATGCGAACTCAGTCTTAGGTGCTCGAACGAATTATGAGGGCGGTAAGGCAAGTTTTGCAGCCGCTTTAACTGGTAGAACTCCTGCATATGGATTTCATTTGGATGAATGCAGAAAGGGTACATTCTTAGTGAATGTCGATGCAGAGTTAAATGATTTTGCAGATTGGGGCGCTTTAGGAAAAATAGTAGGCCATCCTCATCAAGACTATTTTGCTGTACCTGTTTTTGATGGGATTAAACAAATACCCTTTTCTGATTCGTTAAAGCACCTTGGTGCATCGTTGGCAAGCTACGGCTCTCTTGCGATGTTCCATATGGTTGGAATAACGCCAGAAGCTCGAACACTGTCTGAGGCCTTTAAAGGTGATTTGCCTAAAGAGACTATGACAGTTAAAAATGCTGATATCGAAGCTATTTATTCCGCCTATAAATACAAAGACGGTGCTAATAATATTGTTGTATTTTCAGGGCCCCAGCTCTCCCTTTTTGAAATACAAACTTTAGCGAACTTATTTAAGGGAAGAAAAGTTCATAAAGGTATGTCGGTAGTGATTACTACAAATCATGCCGTCTATAGCGATGCTTTAAGACTAGGCTACATAGCTGAATTAGAGGCAGCCGGTGTTCAAATACTCCAAGGAGTCTGCTTCTACATTCTCCAAAGATTGAGTGAGATTCGCAAAGAGAATGACTGGACAAACTTAATCTCAAATTCTGGAAAAATAGTAAATACAATTACTGCGCATAAATTCAACACGGTACTTCGCCGGACTGCTGATTGTGTGGACATTGCATGCACCGGAGTCTTGAAATGAAAAGATCAATTAATGTAAAGAGGGCACATGGCCCCTCAATAGAGGGTGAGGTGCTAGTTATGCGAGAGGGTTTTAGTCCTCGATATGACTTAGATCGTATCTCGGGAATTATTTCAAGAATAGGCCATAGTGTTGAAGGTGAATCTATTCACAACAAGATTCTTGTAATACCTACAGTGAAGGGTGGAGTCGCTGGCGGCTGGGCATTTTTCGATTTGATCTATAAAAATATTTCACCTAAGGCTCTTGTATTCGGAAAGTTAAATCCAGTTATGGTGCAAGGTGCAGTTCTTGCGGGCCTAACAGTTACAGAAGGTTGGTCTGAGGACTTACTGAGTATTTTAAAAAATGGTGATCATTTGCGTATAGATCCGGAAAAGAAAATGCTGGAAATTTTTTCATAATTGATGACATTAACAACCTAAGCTAAGAATAGATTGAAGTCTCCATCTTTCCGTTATGTTCGACCAGACTCTATCGAGGCAACTTTTGAGTTACTAGACCGGTATGGCGATAATGCCAAAATTTTGGCTGGTGGACAAAGTTTGTTGCCAAGTTTAAATATGCGTTTGTCCGCTCCAGAGGTTTTAATTGATATTTCTCAGTTAAATGAACTCAAGCAGATAAAAGAAGTGAACAATGAACTTCATGTTGGGGCTTTAGTTCGGCATTGCGAAGTTGAGAACTCGAGCTTAATTGCTTCCTACGCCCCTCTACTTTATATGGCTTTACCCCATGTAGCCCATAAGGCAGTAAGGTCTCGGGGTACGTTTGGGGGCAGTGTTGCCTTTGCTGATGCAGCATCAGAAACTCCTGCCATGGTTCTTGCTCACACAGCTACCCTGGTTGTTAGATCATCAGTAGGCGAAAGGCGGATATCAGCAGATGATTTTTTTCTTGGCCTATATGAGACTGCTTTGAAGCCCCAAGAAATTCTTGTTCGTGCGGAATTCCAAAAACCTTTCTTAGGTGAGAAATATGTATTTAAAGAGATTGCTAGGCGAAAAGGGGATTACGCAACTGTTGGGTTGGGATTACGCGCGCAATTTAAGAAAAAAGTATGTTCCGAAATACGGATTGTTTATTTTGCTATTGCTGATAAGCCTGTTGTTTCAAGTGCTGTCTCAGATTATTTATTAAATAAAGAAATTAACGTTGAATTTATTAATCAGGCTCTGAACTATATCGATGAAGATATCCAGCCTTTTGGCGATACTTATCACGATGAAAACACCAAAATGCATCTTATGAAGATTTTATTAAAAAGATCACTAATAGAATTAATTGAGGTGAGTAGAGATGAATGAACCACTAGAGATTATCAACATCAAGCTAATAGTTAATGGTTCTTTAGTAAATGCTGCTGTTGCTGCTAGAAAGCATCTAGTTGATTTTTTAAGAGAAGATCTTGGCTTAACTGGAGCTCATTTAGGATGTGAACATGGTATTTGTGGTGCCTGCACTATATTAATGAATGGACAGTTAGTGCGGGGATGCTTAGTTTTGGCAGTCCAAGCCAATGATTCTGTCATAGAGACAGTCGAAGGGGCTTGTGAGAGCGGTCGACTCAATCAATTAGTCGATGCTTTTCAGGTTTGCAATGCTGCTCAATGCGGATTCTGTTCACCTGCAATGTTGCTAACGGCTGGCGAGCTATTGACTAGGCCTGTAAAGCCATCCAGGGAGGAAATCAGAGAGCAAATATCAGGAAATTATTGCCGGTGCACTGGATATCAAGCCATTGTTAATGCTGTTGAATTTTGCTTTAACGAAGCCACTTCAAATGAGTAATCAGAAGCGCAACTCTCCAATAGAGATAGATTCCTCATCTTACATTGGAAAGTCAATCCCTCGTAAGGAGATCCGTCGATTGATTTCTGGTCAAGGTACTTACGTAGATGATATTCAAGCATTAAAGATGGCACATGTCGTCTTTGTCCGTAGCCCTTATGCTCACGCCAAAATTCTTAGTATTGATTTTGAATTAGCAAAGACTTATCCAGGCGTTATTGAAATAGTTAAAGCATCTGATATTTCTCAGTATTGCCAGCCTTACCAGGGTTTGTTAAAGCACTTAGAGGGTATGAGGGCTGTATTCCAAACTCCCTTAGCGGTAGATAAGGTTTATTGGCATGGACATCCAGTGATTGCAGTGGTGGCTGAAACTAGAGCTCAGGCAGAGGATGCTGCTGAATTAGTTTCTATTGATTGGGAGGAGTTACCCCCAGTAGTGAATGAGGAAGAGGCGCTTTTAGAAGATAGTCCGCTGATTCATCCTGCATTAGGTAGTAATTTATGCTGGGAAAGAAAGATTGATTGCGAAGGAATTGAAGATATTTTTAACTCTGCGCATACCGTGGTCGAGGAAAATTTTACAACTAGTAGACATACTCACGTGACTTTAGAGCCTCGCTCAATCTTGGCAGATTATCGTTCTTCAGATAAGCAGTTAATCATTACTCACTCAACCCAAGTGCCGCATATGATGCATTGGGCTATTTCCCACTTATTTTCTATTCCTGAATCTCAAGTTCGCATCATTGCACCAGATGTTGGAGGTAGCTTTGGCTTAAAAATTCATGTTTATGGCGATGAGATGACAGCAATTGCATTGGCAATTAAGTTAAAAAGACCAATAAAGTTTATTGCCGATCGCCTAGAGTCCTTTTTATCCGATTACCACTCTCGGGATCATCGAGTTTGGGCAAGAATGGCATTTTCTGAGGATGGAAAAATTCAGGCCATTGAGATGGATGATTTGCAGTCAATGGGGGCGTTTACAGGCTACCCGCGAGGTAGCATCAATGAGGCTCGCCAAATCATCAATTTAGTAGGGGGTGCATATGATGTCCCTCACTATAAAGCCCGAACACGTGTGGCATATCAAAATAAATCTATGTATGGGCAATATAGATCAGTTGGCCATCCAGTAGCTTGCTTGGTAACTGAGGGATTAATAGATCGTGGAGCCCAAAGCCTAGGCATTGACCCCGCTACATTACGTCAAATAAATTACATACCTCAAGATTCTTTCCCTAAAAAACTCAAGTCTGGCCCAACCTTAGAAAGTCTTTCTCAGCATGAAGCATTGGATAAGCTTCTTGAAATGATGGGCTACGCAGAGCTTCGCTCAGAGCAAAAGGTATTACGTGAAAAGGGGATCTACAGAGGTATAGGATTTGCCAGTTTCCTAGAGATGTCTAATCCATCCTCAAATACGTATGGCAAAGGCGGAGTATCAATTGCAGCACAGGATGCATCTACAGTCAGACTAATGCCTGATGGCACTTTATTCTGCACTGCTAGTATTAATGAGTTTGGTCAGGGGGCGGCAACAATTGCTGCTCAAATTGTTGCTGACGTTTTGGGTGTCACCTTTGATCGGGTTCGAGTGAGCTTGGGTGATACCGATATAGCGCCTTTTGGCGGTGATAACTGGGGTTCTCGCGGAACGGGTATAGGTGGCGAGGCAATTTATCAAACAGCACTTGCATTAAAAAATAATATTCTTGATATTGCCTCTCAATTATTCAAATTAGATATTGCAAAGCTTGGCCTCTATAAATCTTATGTTGTTGAGTTGGGAGTGGGTACTCAAGTTGTTTCCCTGGAAGACTTAGCTCGAATAGTGTATTTTCAGCCAGAAAAGTATCCAAGCAAGAAGGCGCCCGAATTAAGTATTACTAGAAGTTATTCACAAAAGACTTACGATGGGATATGCACCAATGGAATTCAAGCCTCATATATTGAGGTAGATCCTGAAATAGGCGAAATTAAATTATTGAAGCATTGGGTTGTTGAAGATTGCGGAGTGGCTATCAATCCACTTTTAGTTGACGAGCAAATACGGGGTGGGGTGATACAGGGAATTGGTGCCGCCTTATATGAGCATTGCATTTATAACGAAGACGGTCAGCTAACTAATGGAAATTTCATGGATTATCTGGTGCCAATGGCTTTTGAGATGCCAGATATCGAAATTGCACATACTTGTACACCTACTAAAACATCAGATCTTGGTGCAAAAGGTGCTGGTGAGGCTGGTGTTGCCGGAGCTTCCGCTGCAGTTTTGAATGCCGTTAATGACGCACTCTCAGTATTTAATGTTCAGTTAAATCTCATTCCAATAACACCGCAAAATATTATTCAAAAGATTTATAAATTTAATAAGGAGTAATCTATGAGAACAGTATTGTCTAGTAGCAATTTCTTTTCTAAATTATTAGTAGTGATTGCCAGCTATTTTTTCACCATAAATTTCGCCTTTGCACAGTCTGTAAATTATCCCCTAAGGCCGATCAAAATTTATGTTGGATTTGCTCCTGGCGGAGCGCCAGATATTATTGCCCGCTTAGTAGGTCAAAAACTATCTGAAAAATTAGGTCAACCTGTCATAGTGGAAAATAGACCTGGAGCAACTGGAAATATCGCTGCACAAGTTGTCTCTAAGGCGGATCCTGATGGATATAGCTTGCTCTTGGCTACTGTTTCATTAGCGATTAGCCCAGCAATTTTAGGAAAAGTAGCCGTTAATCCGGAGAAAGAGTTGGATCCAGTTGGAATGGTTGCTTCGGTCCCACTAATTCTTATAGCTTCTCCAAAATTACAAGTAAATTCGGTAGCCGATTTAACGAAGTTTGCAAAAGCTAATCCTGATAAAGTTAATTACGCATCCGTTGGCAACGGAAGTCCACAACAATTGGCCGCTGAACTTTATCAAATGATGGCTGGTATCAAGATGACCCATATTCCATATAAAGGGGGCGCGCCAGCAACGCAAGCTGTATTAGCTAGTGAAGTAGATATATTTTTTGCAGGAATGCCTCCAGCCTTACCTTTTGTAAAATCAGGGCAACTCCAAGGTCTAGCTGTCACCTCAGCCAAGAGGTCGCAGGCAGCACCAGAGATTCCAACTATGCAAGAGTCTGGTCTTGTAAATTTTGATGCTGATAATTGGAATGCTTTATATGCTCCTAGAGGCACACCAAAAGAAGTGGTAATTTTATTGAATAAAGAGCTCAATAAAGTATTACAGATGCCCGAAGTAAAAAATTCACTAGAAAAGCAGGGTGCAGAATCTTGGCCATCTACCCCTGCAGAAACTAAAGAGTATCTAACGAAAGAGATTGCAAAATGGACAAAAGTAGTAAAAGTAGCGGGGGTTAAGGCAGAATGAAAATTGCTTTTATTGGCCTTGGAAAAATGGGATACCTGATCGCTGGACGTATTCAGCAGGCAGGGCATGACGTCACAGTATTTAATCGGAATATACATGTGGCTCAAAAGTGGTCTCAGGAGTATGGCGGCCAATTTACAGATACCCCTTCAAAAGCAGTTAAAGGATGCTCTATAGTTGCTGCCTGTGTCAGTGATGATGCTGCTGTTAGAGAGGTGACATTGGGACAGGATGGTGCATTTTCAAATATGCAACCAAACTCAGTCTATATTGATCATACGAGTGCCTCTCCAAGTATCGCAAAAGAGTTAGATGCGTATGCTAATAATCACGGCTTTCATTATTTAGATGCACCCGTCTCTGGTGGTAAACCAGGCGCTGCAAAGGGAACTCTAACAGTGATGGTTGGTGGAAATGAGGCAGCCTTAGCTGGAGTTGCCCCCCTTTTAGAAGCCTACTCAAAATCAATTCATTATGTAGGAGCGTCTGGGGCAGGGCAAGTTACAAAATCTGCTAATCAAATTTGTATAGCTGGAATTATGCAGAGCTTAGTAGAGGCATTTGCATTAATAGAGCATGCAAAACTAGATCCCCAGAAAATACTGAATGTTTTATTAGGGGGATCTGGCCGTTCATGGCAAATGGAAAATCGTGGCAAGGATATGCTTATTGAAAAATATGACTTTGGATTTTCAATTGATATGCTGGCAAAAGACATTAGATTAGCTTTGGAATCAGCTAAAAGTCTTAATTTAGAGTTACCAGGTACAGAGGTAGCAAGCAAATCTTATCGAGAGCTAGTTAAACGCGGGTTTTCGGATGAGGATATTTCTGCAATCATGCGCTTATTTAAGTAATTCAGGAGAAAAAATGGACGCCCTTAGGGAAATGCTGCTAGCTAAAGAGTGTGAAAGCTTAATTTTGGAGGTTGCCTGGTTAACTGATCATGGCCCTCATAATCAAATTGTTGATTTGTATACATCAAATGGAAGCTTTAGTAGAGATGGTGAAGTTTATGTCGGCAGTGCCTCGCTTGCAGAAATGTATAAGAAAAGACCAGTAAGTTTATTTACACGTCATATCCTGTCAAATATTCAGGTAAAAATGATGTCGGAAACAGACGCTATTGCAACATCATATGCAACGGTATTTAGGTATCGTAGCGATGATGGCTCCCCCCCAATACCACCAGTTAATTGCTCTAGTCCAGAGAGTGTTTCTGAGTACCACGATACTTTTATTAAGGAAGCTGGAGTTTGGAAAATTTCATCCCGCGTATTAAAAACTATGATTCAGACGACTTAAGAAAGTTGGAGCGATATGGAGCTTAGCGGAGAAAAATTTGTTCCTACTAGTATAGATTTAGTATGGTTGGGTCTTAATGATATTGATGTATTAAAGAGCTCTATTCCTGGTTGTGAAAAAATCGAACGCCTTTCACCAGAAGAGGTAGCAGCTACCGTGATGTTTAAAATTGGACCTGTAAAGGCTCGATTCTCAGGAATATTACTTTTAAGTGATGTAGTTCCAGGTCAATCCTGCACTATGAACTTTAATGGATCCGGGGGTGCTGCTGGATTCGCAAAAGGGAAATCTAAAGTTGAGTTACATACGGCAGAGGGTGGTACAAGTGTCATATATTCATGTGAAGCCTCAATAGGAGGAAAGCTTGGGCAGATAGGTGGAAGATTAATTAGTGCGTCAGCTAAAAAAATTGCTGATGATTTTTTCGAAGAGTTTTCTAAGCAGTTAATTACTTGAACCCTTACTTAGATTTGCTCTTTGGTAGTAAGTCTAAGTCCTATTAAGAAAGCTTTTGAAACTCACTACTGAGGAATTAAAAAGACCACCGAAGTGGTCTTTTTTTTGAGAGTTTTTAGGCTTTCTTCTGGAATGCAGAACACCAGCCATTACTAGCCACTTGTTTTCCTGGATATAGAGAGCAGGGGCCAGAGGCAGAATTAGGAGCCCCTTGATAAAGTATGCATATACCGCAGCGTGATCCTTCAACGAAATTAGGGAACTTCGCTTTATCTGCTTTTAGGTGGTCAGTCACATAGCCCAGTGCCATTGCTTGAGGATCGTTAGAAGTGAGCATGACTTGAGCTTGTACTTTTCCATTCAAAGCGAATGTTGCAGCACCAGTAGCGGTAAGGATCATAAATTGTCTGCGGTTATTTTTCATCAGTTTTCCAAATTTAAACTGCCACTACATTAAGTAAAGTTACGTGTTGATTAAAAGATTCACCTTGAGAATAATTTAATGGAGTTATTAAGATTAATTCTCATTTAAGAGGAAGTCATGTTTATTGCCTTAATCTGATTTATATAATACATTGTCATTAATGATTGTTTGCTTAAAACTTTTTTCAATTAATTAGATTGTCTAGAAAATAAAAATTCCTAAAAGTATTCAATCCTCCGTTCGTATGGTGATGCCAGTCAGTATTGTTCGGCTCTTCATATTAGCTATTTGCATTCTAGGCTTTACTACCTTCTCGGCAATAGCACAATCTTCCGATAAGAATGGCGAGTATCTAGCTTTAGCAGGTGACTGCATATCCTGTCACACTGCACCCGGTGGCAAACCTTATGCTGGCGGTTTAAAAATGCAAACCCCTTTTGGATATCTACTGAGTCCCAATATCACGCCGGATGTAGAAACTGGAATTGGATCTTGGAGTAAGGATGATTTTGCTCGAGCCTTGCATGATGGGATCAATAAAAAAGGTCAAGATTTATACCCTGCAATGCCTTTTACTTCCTATACCAAAGTGACGCGAGCAGATGTTGATGCAATTTATGATTATTTACGTACTGTAAAGCCAGTTAGTAATGCAGTGAATGTGAATCAGCTCGACTTTCCATTTAATATTCGCGCCTCAATGCTGGTATGGCGGGAGCTATTTTTCAAGCGAGGATTTTTTAAGCCAGACCCTAAGCAATCTGATGTCTGGAATAGAGGTGCTTATTTAGTTGAGGGATTGGAGCACTGTAGTGAATGCCACTCCCCGCGCAACCTCATGGGAGCAATCAAGCCATCCAAGGAATTTACTGGGGCAGTTATCGATGGTTGGTATGCTTTAAATCTGACCTCTGCTCCAATTACGGGTTTAGGTAATTGGTCTACGCAAGATATCGCCAGCTATCTCAAAACAGGAAAAAATCCTGGCAAAACTACTGCCTTTGGACCCATGGAGGAAGTGGTTCATAACAGCACTAGGCACCTCAAAGAGGCTGACTTAATAGCGATGGCAACCTACCTTAAAAGCTTGCCAGCAAATTCCAGCTTGATGGCCGATCAGCGCAAGCCTGATACGAATAAAGTTGAGGGCGCACGCCTGTACATTGATAACTGCAGTGGGTGTCATCAGAGTACTGGTAGAGGGATTATGAATGTCATTCCACCTCTAGATGGAAATCCAGCAATTCTTGCGCCAGATGGAGCAGACATCATCAAGGTTGTCATTCGTGGCGTGAATGCTAGAAATGGTTATATACCAATGCCTGCTTTTGCATCAAGATTAACGGATGATGAAATTGCCACAATAGCCAACTACGTCAGAACCAGTTGGGATAATTCTGCATCAGCGAATGTGACTGCCGCGCAGGTAAAGAAAATCAGGGCAAATCCAGGGCTATGAACTACTTGTAGCTTGTGGTTCTCAAATGCTTGCGCAGGACTCAATAATATTTAGAGCTTCAATGAGCCTAGCGCGCTGTGTTCCAAAGTTCAGTCGAACAAACTGCTTTTGACCAAATTGACTTCCTGGAGACGTAGCTAAGCCTGCATTTAGGAAAAGCTGGTAGGGATCTGGATGATCGAGTTTGGTGCAGTCAATCCAACTTAAATAGCTGCCTTCCATACTGTCCAGGCCCAATCCCGCAATGCGACCTAGTCTTGCTTGAATCAAATCTCGATTGCCTCTCAAGTATTGGATTAATTCGGTTCTCCAAGGCTCGCCTTCCGCAATTGCAGCCATAGTTGCCGTATAGGCCAATAAAGATGGTGGCGCAATAGTTTGATGAAGTCCAAACTGCATTGCTTTTCGTAGAGTTGGATTTTCTGCTACAGCCCAAGCAAGACCGATTCCAGGGAAGTTAAAGGTCTTATTTAAAGACATTAATGTAATAGTCTTCTCTGAAATTGCTTTGCTGATGCTGGCAAGGGGAATATGTTTCTTATTTTCATCGAGCACAAGACCCGCATGGATTTCATCAGAGCAAATCCATAAATTGTTCTGGACACAAAAATCTCCAAAGTCTTTTAACTCTTCTTTAGTGAATACTGTCGAGCCAGGATTTTGCGGATTACAGAACAAAGCTAATCTTGTCTTATTGCTAATGAGGTTTGGTAATTCCTTGCTTGGCAATACCCAACGCCCATCTTGTAATTCAAGTGACATTTCTTGAAATGCTCTATTAACGCTAGAGCAAGCAAGACGTAAGTGATGGTAAATGGGATTCGGAATTAAAACGCTTTCATCGCTTTGAGTAAGCTGCTGGACAGCGGTGTAGAGACCAGAAACAACGCTAGGCAGAATCACAATCCAGTCTGGATCAACCTGCCATTGGTAATGTTCTTTGAGATAGTCAGCAATCAGCGCATTCATTTGATGGGGGCTATGGGTATAGCCGTAAATTCCCTGCTGAACTCTTTTCTCAAGCGCCTCTATGACACAAGGAGGCGATTTGAAATCCATATCCGCTACCCATAGCGGCAATACTCTTTTGCTATCAAAGCCATCCCAACGAATAGAATCAGTTTCTAGCCGACTGGTGGGGACATCAAAATCAAAGGCCATCTTTAGCAAGCCTCAAACCCGTCATTTGCCACCGTGCATGGGTCGGGAAAAAATTACGATACGTCAATCTCGAATGCCCCGGAGAGGTGTATGCAGAACTCCCTCTGAGAACCATTTGATTAACCATGAATTTGCCGTTGTATTCACCTGCGATTCCACCCCATGGCTGATAGCCCGGATAAGGGTTGTAGTTACTACTAGTCCATTGCCATACTTTGTCAAAGAGATCGTTGATCTCCTTAGTATTTAATCTCGCAAAGGCTTCCCATTCAAACTCAGTAGGTAAACGTGCTCCAGCAAAGCCAGTGAGGTTTTGGCTAGCCCAGCGCGCAAAAGCATCTGCTTCAAAGTAACTGATATTCGCTACTGGTGCATGCATATCGAGCGGTGAATTTCCAGAAAGGGAAAAGCGTAAACGCTGATTTTGTTCATCCTTGCTCCAATAGAGTGGAGTCGAGATCTGTTCTGTCTGAAGCCATGCCCATCCCGCATCTAGCCACCAGCGGAAATTTTGATAGCCACCATCTTCTATAAATTGCAGCCACTCTGCATTGCTCACCAGTCGATTACCAACTGAATGAGTCTGATTGAGGGCTGAATGTTTAGGCCCTTCATTATCAAAATGAAATCCATTACCTTCGTGGCCAATATTGACTACACCATCAGTTCCTCGCAGCCATTGAAATGGCTTCTCTATTGATGATGCCGGCTTACCTTGAGAGTGGGGGTAGTAGGCAGGGAGTAGTGCGCTCTGGGAGAAAAGGTGAGTAATATCCGTTAAGAGCAGCTCTTGATGTTGTTGCTCGTGGTTTATTCCAAGCTGGATTAACCATAGTAGCTCTGCAGAAGTTTTTTCTTTTAAGAGTTTAGTCACTCTTGCTTCGATAGTTTGACGCCATTCAAGTACTTCCTCTAGAGATGGCCGGGTTAATAATCCCCTTTTACTACGTGGATGCTTATCTCCAACACCGTTGTAATAGCTGTTAAATAAAACAGCAAACTCTGGATTCCAATAGGTGAAGTTTTCTTCAAAAGGCTTGAGAACCATTACCTCATAAAACCAGGTGACATGTGCCAAATGCCACTTTGCGGGGCTGGCATCTTCCATGGACTGTGCTTGACAGTCTTCAGGGCTCAGATTCAGGATGAGGTCTGTAGAGTACTTTCGGGATAAACGAAATTGCTCCAATAATTCATTGGGTGAATAGGATGGATGGGGTGTTTTATTGGGCATAAATGACTGCGAAGTAGTCGTTTGGATCCGTCCAGATTTGAGTCTTTTCAAACCCTGCATTTTTCAATAATTCTTTGATGGATTCAATAGTGTACTTGTGAGAATTCTCCGTATGGATTAACTCACCTTTTTTGAATGTCCTAGAGTTGCCTGGCCACATAACACTTAAGTCCTCAAGGGCCTCTAGATAGAGTTCGACTCTATTTTCTGCATGATTAATTTTAACTATATGGCGGAATTGCTCGACTCTAAAATTAGAGCCTAAATGCGAGTTAATTGATCTCAGAATGTTGAGATTAAAAGCGGCAGTAACTTTTAGAGGGTCATCATATGCCGCCAACAGAACAGAGTCCTCTTTCATCAAATCAACGCCGATTAATAAACTACCGTCATGAGCTTGCTGTTTAATTTGACTAAGTAGATTCAGTGCTTCTGACTGCAGAAAATTACCAATGCTAGATCCTGGATAAAAGAAAGTTCTTTTAGTCTTGGTAATGGAGTCTGGTATTGACAGTTGCTTAGAAAAATCCATCCCCATACATTGCATCTGAATATGCGGATACTTACCCTGAATCTTTGCTAATGCGTCTTGCAGATATTCAACTGAAAAATCAATCGCAAGATAGCTTGATGGTTTTAAAGAATTAAACAGGGATTCTGCCTTATGACAATTGCCGGCGCCCAAGTCAATCAGATTGCCACCGATACCGACTGCAGCGGTAATTTGATCTTGGTATTCGGTAAAGATATTTTTTTCAGTATTAGTTGGATAGTACTCAGGTAGTAATGTAATTGCTGTAAAGAGATGTGAGCCTAAAGGGTCATATAAAAACTTCGGAGAAATCCAGGCAGATGGCGCTAGCAAGCCGATCTCGATCTCATGCATAAAGTCATTTTGGATCATAGGCTTACTGTCTGAATTGATGGGTATTTGCATGAATTTTTGATGGCAATATTCGCTAAAGTAGTCAGTCTTTATACAACATAAAGATGAGATTTGCTTTATGCTAAATCCATACAAGGAGATGCTATGAAAGCAATTTGGAATAATGAAGTTTTGGCTAGTTCAGGTGACACTGTTGTGGTTGAAGGAAATCATTACTTTCCGCCCTCAAGCTTAAATATGCAGTTTTTTAAAGAGTCAGCAAAAAATACAGTGTGCTCTTGGAAAGGTACCGCTAGTTATTACGACTTAGAGGTTAACGGCGAATCTAATAAGGATGCAGCTTGGTACTATCCTGAACCCAAATCAGCCGCAAGTAACGTTACTGGATACGTTGCTTTTTGGAAGGGTGTGCAAGTCACCGACTAATCAGTAGTTATGGGCACCCTTAGCTTTTATGCTGAAGCCATAGAGGCTCAGCAGGATGGAAGAGCCACGATTTCCTACCAAGGTAGTTTTTCACCTGAATAGGTCAAAAAGCTGCCTGAATCTTCTTTGCTGACATTCTCCAGGACATGGAACATATCACCCACTGCTTCCAGAGGATCTCTGCCGATTTGTTGACCACGAAAAGGTTGTGACAAATTGGATTTAACAGTGCCTGGATGAAGTGCAATAAGGGCCACGTTTGGCTTAGTTCTGGCAAATTCAATAGAAGCTGTCTTAATGATCATATTGAGCGCAGCTTTAGAGGCTCTATAGCTATACCAACCACCAAGACGGTTATCTTCAATGCTGCCAACCTTAGCGGACAGGGTTGCCATAACGCTATGCTTAGGATCTAAGAGTTTAGAAAAGTGCTTGATCGTTAAGGCGGGGCCAATGGTATTGGTACTGAACATTTCTGCTAGTTGGATGGAATTTAAATCATCTAATTTCTTTTCAGGCATCCATTGCTCTGAGTGAAGTACACCAATCGTATTGATTATGAGCTGGAATGGACCAAGCCCAGCGAGGCTTTTTGCTGAGGCCTCAATCGTCTCGGGGCGATTAAAATCAATTGCATGTTCTGAATTTCGATGAATGCCAATCACGCTAGAACAGAACGGATTATTTTCAAGCAGCTGTACGAAGCTAGATCCTATCGTTCCTGATGCTCCAATGACGAGGGCATTAAATGGTTTTGGAAGTAAGCTCATGAAGCCCTTTGGAAGCTGTTAGATAAATTCGGTTCATCTGGAACTTTAGCTCAGATCGCGTAAGAATGTGCGCTGCAAATTGAGTTGCCCAGCATTGATCCTATTTGCTTGCTATGCTTAGGGATATCTTGATATCTGAATTGCAATAAATGAATATTAATGCTGATTACAGTCAACGGGTTGTTCTAAATCATCATGATTTGCCGTGGGTCCCCAGTCCTGAGTCTGGGGTTGAAAGACGCATGCTAGATCGTATAGGTGATGAAGTGGCAAAAGCTACTTCTATTGTTCGCTATCAACCAGGATCCCAATTTCAAACCCACACCCATGAATTGGGTGAGGAGATATTTGTTTTGGATGGCGTATTTAGTGATGAGACCGGTGATTACCCATCGGGAACTTACATCATGAATCCTCCGGGATCTTCACATGCGCCATTTAGTGAATCTGGCTGTACGCTTTTCGTGAAGTTGCGACATCTTGGTAGAGATCAAGTAGTGCGAGAGGTCATCGATACTAAAACTGCCCCTTGGTATCAGGGCATGGTTCCAGGTCTTCATGTAATGCCATTGATGCAGCAGGGTACTGGATCGACATTAGTTCGCTGGGCGCCGCAAACTTATTTCAATCCCCATAAACATTATGGCGGCGAAGAAATCTTTGTTGTAGATGGTGTCTTTGAGGATGAGCATGGACGCTATCCAGCTGGCTCATGGATTAGAAGTCCGCATATGAGTTTGCATCAGCCTTTTAGTAAAGAGGGCTGCACCATTTTTGTGAAGACGGGGCATTTGCTGGGCGAAGCTAGTAATAAGTAAGCTAGTTACAGCACTGATATCAATTCTCACTAAGAGGTTGGAGCTGAATTAACCTCTTAATTTTGATAAGGCCATCTGGTCAACACTTAATCTAACACCCAGTGAGCCAGAGTTGTTATTCACGGGCGATTTTCTAAGGCCGATTTCTAGTGCTTGAATTTGAGGATAGTGGGCGCAGGCCTCAACGATTCTTGTCATCAGCCTCTCTTGAGTTTCGTAATGACCATCACCAGCCAACCGTGTAATCTCCGCAACAAGGGGGTCGTAATCAAAAACAGCGCTCATCTTATCTTCAGCTATCAATACCAGACTTGAATCAATCCAAAGCGTGAGATCTAAGATATGGCTATCTGGAATGATATCGCCGGCTTTATAGGTGCCAATTTGGGTATGAAGCTTAAGGCCTTTGAGTTCGATGGATGCTTTTTGTGACATGGGGTGTACCTTTATTGATTTAATATTTTTCTGATGTGCTGATTGCAGTTGCTAATTGATAACCACTTAACCATGCGCCCTCGACTCGTCCGCCATTAAGCCAATCTCCACATATGCCTAGTTTGTTTACTTCATTAAACATAGAGCCATTCTCTAGATTTATTGCTCCACTCGCATAGCGCCAGCGGTGAATGGAAATTTCAGCATTCTGACAGTGTAGACCGAGCTTTTCTGCGTACTCTATGATCTGCCTACTCGCCTCTTCTTTTTCTAGCTCTAGCCATTGCTGACTCCATTGAGGATTTGCATGAATTGTCCAAGACTCCTGGCCAGTGCGTCCGGGTTTAGAGTTATTTCTAGCCATCCAGCTGATGATTTCATCATTGATAAAAGCGGCATCAAAGGGCATATCTAATGCTCTGGGAGGTCTAACCATTACTGTCCAGCAGCCTTGCATATTGAGACTAGAACTTAGTGCTGCAAGAGAGTGATCTACTGACTCGACAAGTGATCTTACTTGCGGAGCAGGGAGTGCTAGCACTAAATAGTCAAATGATTGTGTCATGGTGCCACCCTCAACACTATGAAGAATCCATTTGCCCTCTTGTCTGAATATCTTGCTGATAGTCTGATTAAATTCAATCGATAAGTTCTTTGCTAAATATTGACCTGGTGAGTTCATGGCAGGTACTCCTACATAGCGACTATCTTGTGAAGTACTCTTTTGCCAATGGTTTGCCTCATATACATTTAGGCGGGGTTGCCAGACAGCCACTACGCCTGCTTTGATCCAGGTGTTGAGTTCTTCAATAAATAGTGGATTTCTGGCTGTGAAATATTGAGCCCCATGATCTGCTGACCAGCCCTCGCTATTGCGGGTGCTCATCCGACCACTCGGTCCATGACTCTTTTCATATAGCTTAACCTGATAGCCTAGGGCTTGTAATCTCGTTGCGCAGCTCAGGCCAGCTATACCTGCACCAATGATAGCTACAGTCGCTTTTGACTTAGGATCATTCATCGCAAAGATTGATTTTTCTAAATGTCAGATTAATACGTGCTTCAGAGACCCTCTTGGTTTTGAGCAAAGCATGCTGCCAGTGTTCCTGGGTGGGTGCATACATGATCAAGGCGCTTCCATTTTCTAAAAAGAGAGAAATAGTTTCCTGATCTTTTTTATGGCGTAAGGCAAACTTGCGTTGTGCTCCCAGGCTCAGTGAAGCAATTGGAGAATGGGGGTCCAGTTCTCTTTCATTGTCGCTATGCCAGCCCATGCCATCCTCACCATCATGGTAAAGATTGAGTAGGCAGGAATTAAACTCTGCTTTTGCAATCTCTTCTAGCCGAGATTTAATCAATAGAAGTTCGGGGGTCCAGCTTTGAGGACTCTTTTTTACCCCAGAGTAGGTATAGGAGCAGTTTGGGTCACCAACCCAGGCAACCTTGCGACGCATTGTTACCAATTTACCAAACATGAGTAGTTGATCTGACTCCCATTGCAGGGATGCCTGCAACTGACTGATGAATTGAGTCGACTTGGCTTCAGAATAGACCCCTGGAAAGTAATGAGCGCAGCCATCCTTAGGCAGTAAGTTCCGTGCGCTTTCACTGGGGCTGGGTTCAAATAATTGGCTTTGCATCATTTGCAGAATTCGGGGTCAAGCACGGGCGAGATAAAAACTCTAGAATAGTCTTAATTTCAATTTCTTGAGAAGACAGGTTTATGAAAGCTCCAGATAAACGTTGCTGCGGCTCCGGCGTTTGCATCATCAGTGATGCAGGCGAATGTTGGTGTGGACAAGTTTGGGACGGTGAAAAAATGGCTGCCCCTAGTCTTAATTTGCCAATCAAGACCAAGAGCGCTGATGACTCAGGCTCTGACCAGTCTAAATCTAAGCCTGAATCTTAGGCACACTCTGCAGGCAACTCTTATTTGCCAAATCTTCTGCAGATTTAAACCAAGCAGGTCTTTTATTGCTTTTATTCAGCTCATTTAATTGTGAAGCACTCAAGCTATTGATTAGCTGTTGAGAGGTGCATTCACAAAAGGATCGAAAGTGTTCTGCTGAAATCTCTTTGACCTTTTGATGTAGTTGTACTTGTTGTTGGGTGCAGCTTTCTATATAACTTGGGCCCACTTGTTTGTCTTGCTTAGTCTGAGCGCTAGCAAATCCCATGAATGCTAATGTGAGCATCCCTAGAGCGGCAATGCTACGTGGATTCATGATAGTCTGACCAAAAGATAGATGAAGGTAATTAACTGAAACAAGTTGATCACAACACTTGCCCCATGTAAAAGCTGAAAACGCCGATGTTGCCCCTGATCTTTAGCTTCATTAATTCTTTTCGTGAGATAAGAAAGGGTAAAGGCAAACAGTAGGGTGCAGATTGCAAGTAAGACCTTGCTGGTTCCGTCGGGCGCTGTAAAAATAGCGGCTGCCGTAATCAAGCCTAAACATGCGTAGTACTTTGGAAAAAAGTTTCGAACGTATGTACTGGACCATTCGACGGGTAGCACCTTAAAAACAGTGGGTGCAACGACTATAGTAAAGAAAAGCATGATGCCAACCATGCCGGAGATTAGATAAGCAGTAATCATGATGTCTTTCTCAATAAATTATCCGTAAACTCTACGTAGAGAGTGTGCGGCGACCCCATCCTTTAGAGCCTCACGCACAGGAATTGCGACTAAATCGATACTCTTTTTAACTGCTAGGCGCTCCAGCAAGCTTGGAGTTGGTCTGTTAATTAGCGGGTAAACCCAATCCGGAAGATTGAGAAAGCCTGCACGGGTAATGAGCTTAATAAAGGGCTTTGCAGTGAGATTGCTCGGAAAGTACTCTAGTAAGTCGAGGATACTTTTTGCGCGCTCTCCAAAATACAGTTCTGGAATATAGCCTTTTATGGCGCTATCTGTACTTGAGTAAGTACTTGGTAAATGAAGGGCGCCCATTCTTTCGCCTAGAGTTTTCATTTCTCTAAAGTATTGATCCTTTTCGAATGGGCTGAGCTTTTCTTTGCGATAGTCCTCGAAAGCTTGCATAAAACTATGTGTTTCGGTGAGATGTACCCAAGCCAACAAGTGAGGGTCTGTAGCAGAATACGGCTTATCAAACTCATCAAAGCCAGTGATTTTGGTATGTATGTGATTTACCTTCTCAATTACTGAATTAGCCATCTCAGTAGAGCCATAGGTGGTAGCTGCGATAAAGAAGGCTGTTCTACCGAGCCTACCTTTGAGATCCTTTCTAAAACTAGAGTGATCCCAAACTCCGGCGAGTGCCTGTGGGTGTAGGGCTTGAAGAATGAGTGAACTAATGCCGCCGATCATCATGGAAATAAAGTCCGCATGCACTTTCCAAGCAATGGATTCTGGGCCAAATAAACCACGATCACCCTTTGGTGTTAGAAAAGCTATTGGCGGTCCGCCACCACCCACCATCTCTCTAATACTTTTGCGAATCAAATCTTCAAGCATGGCCTTAGTGCAGCAGGATATTTCTTAAATCATCATCTTCAATAATTTCCGTGATCAGATCTAGTCTGATTCTAGGATTGGTTTGCGCTAGCAAATGGTTTTTCTGAGCTAAAGAGATTGGCAGTAACTCTGCTAGGCGATTGGAGACCCAGCCACAGTCATCCACTCTGAATGGTTTCTTAAAGGGCGCATCACCTAGGAGATCTTCACTTTGAATCACTGAAATGATTTCATTTAATAACTTCGCTACTCCTTGGTGCTCTTTGGAGATAGGCGTGGCGGGATCATTATCTAAGAGCTCAACTTCGCCAAGCCATAGACCATTTGATTCTTGACTACTATTTAATAGTTTGAAGCGCTGTGTGCCAAATGACTTAGTCATATATAAGGCAGGCTGCACTGGATCAAAGTCTTCAATTTGAGCTAAAGTCCCGATTTCTGAAAAGGTAGGGGATGCATCTTCATCTCCCTTATCTTTCAGGATGCTGATTACCCCAAACTCCGTTTTTTCACGCAGGCATTGCTTAATCATGTCTAGATAGCGGGCCTCAAAGATCTTGAGGGCAATGACACCGTCCGGAAATAGAACGGTACCCAAGGGGAATAGAGGGATTTTTCTAGAAGAGGGGCTGGAATCGGTCATGTAATCAATGTAATGGATTTGAATGATTTTTGCTGAAGCCCTGTTCGTGTTTATTCACCCTCTAGTTTTGGCTTAGCCTCAGCAATAAATAGCATTTCCGATTACATTCGAGGTTCACTACTAGGAGATCCAAATGATCCAAAAACTACGAATTAAACTTGCCCGCTGGATCTTGGGTAAGCATTGCCCTTGCTATCAAATGGGTTACCATACGATGGTAGATTTTCAGCAAAGAAGTGCAGATCAGATAGCAAAGTCCCAGGATCGTAGTAAAAATAATTAATCTCTCCATAGCTTCATATGAAACGTTGGCAAATGCGCAGAAACTGCGCGTTGACTCCCAAGCAGCTCTTGCAGTTCTATATCGTGCTGGTATGCCTATCGCTGATAGTGGCAGCCGGTTTCTTTTTGGCTGGGGTATGGATGATCCCCATATTTACGGCTCTAGAGTTATGTGCGGTAACGCTCGGATTTCTAATCTACTGTAGACATGCACTCGATTCTGAAACGATTGAGATTGACGGTAAACGGTTGGTTGTCAAAAAATTTATTGGCTATAGAGAGAGCGTGTATGAGTTTAATTCCCAGTGGGCCAAAATAGAGCCGCCGCTTGAGGGGGCAAAGGTATTTCACATCAGCCAATCTAATCTTAGGGTAGAGCTTGGGCAGTTCTTGCGACTAGAGCAGCAGATACCCTTAATTGCTGCGGTTCGAATCCACTTGGGATGACTGAAGAGCGCTTAAACGCCATGCTACTAAGGTGCTAGAAACAATCTGCGCTAATACCAATAGGAGTAATAAGTAACTCAATATTTCAAAGTAATTGGCTAAAGGCGAAAGCATGACTGGCATGCCCTCTAATAGTGCAGTTTCTTGCAAATAGTCCATCCTAGGGATGAGTAGAAAATTAGCAAGCGCAACTGCAAGCATTAAAACCAGTGAGGGTAGGCGGATAACCTTCAGAGAAGGGCCTCCTCTTTTAATTAATATATTTGCAAGGCTGAGAATTAGGAATCCGCAACCCAAAAAATAATAAGCAAGATGCTGCATGATGAGATGGGCGAGCATTCCCGCTGCCTGCGAATCGCTCATGGATGTATAAGCCAACACACATCCAATTGCTTGAGCAATCACACCACCAGCAAGAAGATTGGAAGAAAATTTCAGCAGTCGATAAGCAAATGAATACTGGGTTCTGATCACTTCAACCATGAGTTAAAAAGGGTTAATTAATGCGTTGCAGCACAATGTTTAGATTCGTTTCATACTAGCCTCAATCTCACTTTTCTGTCAAAAATCATGGAAGTCACAAAAGCAGTCAAAGTTGCACTGAATACCCTGGTTGATATCGCTAGTCACTCCATTAATGGACAGCTCGTGCCTGCTCCAGAAATAGCCAAAAGGCAGCAATTATCTGTCAGCCGTATCGAGCTATTATTGCGCCCCCTTAGAGAGTCAGGGCTGGTGATTGCCGTCAAGGGACGATCTGGTGGTTACCAGTTGTCCATGGATCCTCGCGTCATCACTATTAAAGACATTGTTCTAGCAATGAACAAAATTAAAAAGAGAAAAGTGGAAGTCTCAGACATTGCCAAAGATCTTTATCAGTCGCTGGAGACTTATATGATGAGTTGCATCTCTAATGTCACATTAGCTTCTGCCATTAAAGATTACATTCCACGATTTAGTGAAATTCAGACTGCGCCTGAGCGTAAGTCATATCTGCCAGTCGAGTCTCTAAAAAGTGAGCAAGCAGAAAGTAAGAAAAAAGGTGAGGCTCAACGAGTGCTTAAGACCTCATTTAAAAAAGTTGAAGCAATTCCGCGTGGTCCAAACTCTATTTTTAGTTTCGCTGACTACCTCAATAGAAGCCCATCTTCTAATTAAACCTGGCTAAGACTGTTAGTCTATCTAGAGAGGGTCACCTGTTTCCAGATTTAGCATTTGTTGATATTGAGACCACGGGGTCTCATTTTGACCGTGATCGCATTACAGAAATTGGGATCAAAACGCTATCCAATGGAGAGGTTCGTGTTTGGGAAAGCTTGATTGATCCTCAAACCTTTATTCCGCAAAATATTCAAAGGCTGACTGGTATTTCTCCAAGCATGGTTGAGGGAAAGCCTTGTTTTTCTGAGCTTGCTGAGGAACTAAAAAAAGAGCTAGAGGGAAAAATATTTGTTGCCCATAATGCTCGCTTTGATTATGGCTTTATCAAAGCTTCTTTTAAACGCTTAGGTATTGATTTCAAACCGAAAGTATTGTGCACCGTAAAGCTATCAAGACTTCTCTTTCCAGATCAGCCTCGACATAATCTCGATACCATCATTAGTGCTCATGGACTAAAAGTGAGTGCCAGGCATCGCGCTCTAGGTGATGCTGATTTGTTGCTGCAATTTTGGCGTATCTGCGAATCTCAATTTGGGCAAAAGAAATTAAATGAGGTGATGAACCAGCTCATTGGTAATGCCAG
Source organism: Polynucleobacter meluiroseus (assembly GCA_943372325.1). Taxonomy (GTDB): domain Bacteria; phylum Pseudomonadota; class Gammaproteobacteria; order Burkholderiales; family Burkholderiaceae; genus Polynucleobacter; species Polynucleobacter meluiroseus_I. The sequence goes on from CALRYF010000001.1 coordinate 483,433, forward strand.
CTTGCCTCCCAATATTGATCAGAAACTGATTGACTCTATTCCAGATGCGCCTGGCTGCTATATTTTCTATGGAGAAAATAAAATCCCCCTTTACATAGGTAAAAGTATCTCCTTGCGTAGTAGGGTGATGGGCCACTTTCAGGGAGCTTTAACGCAGCGCAAAGAAATGAAGCTGTCTTTACAGGTGCGCGACATTGATTGGATCGAAACGAGTGGAGAGCTGAGCGCCTTAATTCTCGAGTCCAGATTAATTAAAGAGCGTATGCCTGCGATGAATATCAAGCTGCGCAGGTCTAAGGATCTCTGCGCTTGGAGTTTGGAGTCAGATTCTCTTGGTGTGCTGACGCCCTCTCTAGTAACTCATCATCATTTGGCTCCGGGCTTACAAGAGAATTTATATGGTTTGTTTTATAGCAAGCGTGAGGCACATTCTTATTTGAAAGCAATCGCAAAAAAATACCATTTATGTGAAGCATTGCTTGGTCTTGAAAAAAGAATCGAAGGTAAATCTTGCTTTGGTTATCAAGTGAAGCAATGTGGTGGCGCTTGCATTAACCTTAGCTCTATTGACTTGCATAACTTACAGTTAAAAACAGCGATGGAGCTCTTTAAAGTCAAGGTGTGGCCGTATGCTGGAGCGATTGCCATTAAAGAGGGTGGTGAAATGATTGTGGTCGATAAATGGTGTTACTTAGGTACTGCCATTAATCAAGATGAACTTTATGAGTTAGCCGATTCGGGTGAGGCAGAATTTGATCTAGATATCTACAAGATCGTTAAAAAGGCTCTGTCAGGGACTTATAAAAATCAAGTGATGACGATCGGCGGGCAATAGTGAAGTCTGCGATCTACTGGTTCAGAAATGATTTGCGCTTAGGCGATAACCCAGCCTTTGTTCAGGCCTGTAAGGAGGTTGACTGCCTTCTGCCAGTTTATATTCACTCCCCCAATAATGAGGAAGAGACAGCCTGGGGTTTCTCGAGGGCGAGTCAAAATCGCATAATATTTTTAGAGGAGTCTTTGGATGACTTGAGAAAGCAACTCAGGTCATTAGGATCGGATTTACTGGTGCTTCATGGCAACGTATTAGAGGTGTTTGAGAAGCTGAGAACGCAGACGGATGTCAGCAATATCTATTGCGAACAGATTGAGGCGCCTGAAGAGTTAGCGCAAGTAACTGCATTGGCGAAGTCGGGTTTCGAAATAGCTACAGTTTGGCAATCCAGTATGTTGGATCCCCAATCGCTGCCATTTTCATTGCAAGAGATGCCGGATATCTTTACACAATTCCGTCAGCAAGTTGAAAAACATCAATTGAGATTTGCTAATCCCATAAATGCACCAGAGAGCATCCCACCATTAGCAATTACCAACATACCCTCAATTGAATTTGGCATTGGAAGTGCTGAACCAAGTGATAGTCAATTTCAGGGTGGGGAACGCAGTGCCCACATCCATATTCAGCAGTACTTTGCACGTCGTCTTCCAGATGCTTATAAGCAAACCCGTAATCAGCTGATTGGCATGGATTACTCCAGTAAGTTTTCCCTCTGGTTATCTTCTGGTTGTTGCTCAGCGAGGTCTATTGCACAGCAGTTATCTGAATATGAGACCTGCTATGGTGCAAACGATGGAACGTATTGGCTGTGGTTTGAGTTGCTTTGGCGAGATTATTTTCGCTTTCTGCATTTTAAATATGGCAAAAGACTCTATTACTCCAATGGCTTAAGCAAGATCCCAAGCAATCTGTTTGATAGTGAGCAATTTTTACAATGGTCATCGGGTAACACCGGGGAATCACTCATCGATGCTGGTATGCGTGAATTACAACAGACTGGCTATCTATCCAATCGTATGCGCCAAGTGGTTGCAAGTTATTGGATCTATGACATGAAGGGCGACTGGCAGGCTGGTGCTGCATGGTTCGAGTCACAACTGATTGATTACGACGTCTATAGTAATCAGGGTAACTGGCTCTATATCGCTGGCAAAGGAACAGACCCGAGAGGGGGTAGGCCTTTTAATGTAAAAAAGCAAACCCAGGATCATGACCCCGCAGGTATATACCGTCAAAAGTGGCTAGTCTAGCCCTGTAGCCTGTAGATCAGGATTGCGATGGATAATGGAGTCCATGCCCTCATTTGTACTATTTTGGATTTCTCCCTATGGAAATTAAAGTCAACTTTCTCGATAAGCTTCGCCTTGAAGCAAAGTTCGACGACTTTACGGTAGTCTCAGACCAGCCCATTCGATATAAGGGTGATGGCTCAGCGCCTGGCCCATTTGATTATTTCCTCGCTTCATCTGCTTTATGTGCGGCTTACTTTGTCAAGTTGTACTGTGAAACTCGCAATATCTCCACTGAAAATATTCGACTCTCTCAGAACAATATTGTTGATCCAGCGAATCGTTACAAACAAATCTTTAAAATCCAGGTTGAATTACCCGCTGATATTTCGGCAACTGATCGACAAGGTATCTTGCGCTCAATCGAGCGTTGCACAGTGAAGAAGGTAGTGCAGGAAGGGCCGGAGTTTGTGATTGAGGAAGTGGCAAATCTAGATGCTGATGCACAGAGTTTGTTATCTCTCAAGCCCGCTGCTGGAGGTGCCACCTATATTGCTGGCAAAGATCTACCCTTAGAGCAAACGATTGCCAATATGTCTGGATTGCTGGCGAACCTCGGTATCAAGATTGAAATCGCCTCATGGCGTAACTTGATTCCGAATGTCTGGTCCTTGCATATTCGGGACGCCCATTCGCCCATGTGCTTTACCAACGGCAAAGGCTCTACTAAAGAGAGTGCATTAGCTTCTGCTTTGGGTGAGTACATCGAGCGCTTGAGTAATAACCATTTCTATGCTGGCGCATATTGGGGTGAGGACATTGCTAACGCAGAATTTGTGCACTATCCAAATGAGCGGTGGTTCAAGCCTGGCAAGAAAGATTCTGTGCCTACAGAAATTCTAGATGACTACTGCCTAGCAATCTATAACCCAGAGGGTGAGTTACGTGCTTCACATCTAATGGATACAAATTCTGGAAATACAGAGCGTGGAATCTGCTCTTTGCCTTATGTACGTCAGTCTGATGGTGCAGTCGTTTATTTCCCGACCAACCTGATTGAAAATCTGTTTGTTAGCAATGGTATGAGTGCTGGTAATACCTTGGCTGAAGCACAGGTGCAGTGCTTATCAGAGATTTTTGAAAGAGCAGTGAAGCGTGAAATTCTGGAGGGCGAGATTGCCTTGCCAGATGTACCGCAGGAAGTGTTGGCCAAATATCCCAGTATCCTGGCGGGCATTCAGAGTTTGGAGGAGCAGGGCTTTCCAGTATTAGTCAAAGATGCTTCACTGGGTGGAATTTATCCGGTCATGTGCGTCACTTTGATGAATCCTAGAACTGGGGGAGTATTTGCCTCTTTTGGGGCACACCCCAGTCTTGAGGTAGCACTAGAAAGAAGCTTGACTGAATTATTGCAGGGACGAAGCTTAGAGGGCTTAAATGATTTACCGCCACCGACCTTTGCAAGTGAGGCAGTGACTGAACCCAATAACTTTGTTGAACACTTCATTGACTCGAGCGGCATTGTCTCGTGGCGTTTCTTTAGCGCAAAGTCAGACTACGAATTTGTTGAGTGGGATTTCACTAGCAAAGGTGAGAACTCTAATGTTCAGGAAGCTGATACCTTGTTTGGCATTCTGAAAGATATTGGTAAAGAATCTTATGTTGCTGTATACGATCAGCTTGGTGCGATCGCTTGCCGCATCTTAGTGCCAGGTTACTCCGAAGTGTATCCAGTGGAAGATCTAGTATGGGATAACACGAACAAGGCACTGTTATTTCGTAAGGATATTCTGAATTTATTGAATCTAGATAAGGCTGACTTAGCTTCGCTCCTAGATCGTTTAGAGAATAACGAGCTCGATGATTATGGTGATATCGCCACACTGATCGGCATTGAGTTTGATGAGAATACTGTTTGGGGTCAACTTACTGTACTAGAGCTAAAGCTCTTGATTCATCTTGCATTACAGCAATTTGATGAGGCCCAAGAATTAGTAGGCGCCTTTCTGCAGTACAACGACAATACCGTCGAGCGTAAATTGTTCTATCAAGCATTAGATGCGGCATTAGAAGTTCTGCTCAATGCTGATTTAGAGATAGATAACTACGAGGCCAACTTCCGCAGGATGTTTGGTGATGCCAGGATGAATGCCGTATTGGGATCAATCGATGGCAGTGTGCATTTTTATGGATTAACACCAACCAGTCTGCAGCTAGAGGGGCTTGATAGACATCATCGCCTAATGGATAGCTATAAGAAGTTACATCAGGCGCGCGCTACTCAGGCTATTTCAAGTGGTAGCAAGTAAATCAGTTCGCAAATCCGTTATATCAATTAGGGTAATATTGTTATTAAATTCATCCATTCATTAAGGAGATAGTAGTGAAGCAAAAAATGATTAAAAAGATGGTAGCCGCTTCTGTGTCAGCTACCATGGCTTTTGCCCCAATAGTTAGTAATGCTTGCACGAGCTTCTTATTAAAAGGCAATGATGGTGGTTATGCTTATGGGCGGAGCATGGAATTTGGTATGCCGCTTGCTTCGCAACTCACCACGATTCCTAGAGGTTATGCCTTAAAAGGTATTGGGGTAGATGGTAAGTATGGATCAGGCCTTAGCTGGAATACTAAATATGCCGTTGCCGGTATGAATGCATTGGGTCTACCAGAGTATGTTGATGGTATGAACGAAAAAGGTTTGATTGGGGGATTACTGAATTTCCCAAATAGTGCTGGCTATCAGGCCGTTACTGCAGCAAACTCAAATGAGAGCATTAATTCAGTTCAGGTGCTCACTTATGTTTTAACAAACTTTGCAACAGTTGATGAAATCAAGGCTGGACTGCAAAAGATTAAAGTCAATGGCGCTAAGTTGCCTGTTTATGGAAATCAGACTCCCCCAGTGCATTACACATTCCATGATGCCAATGGAAAAAGTATTGTGGTTGAGTACATGAAAGGGCAATTAACCATCACCGACAATCCAGTGGGTGTGTTAACCAATGATCCTCCATTCCAAGATCATCTCAATAATATTGGCAATTATGCCAATCTCTCTAAAGTAGAAAAGCCGCCTCTAGTCATCAATGGTGCAACATTTGCAGCACCTAGTTCAGGTAATGGTCTGCATGGTCTCCCGGGCGACTTCTTAAGCCCGAGTCGTTTTATTCGTGCTGTATTTCTCTCGAGCTCAGTTCCTACAAACTTTACAACTACTCAAGCAGCCGCAGCAGCATGGCATATTCTTGGTAGCTTTGATATTCCTCCTGGCTCAGTAACATTACCTGCAAGTAATCCCTACGGTGGCGGTCTAGGTGGATATGAAGTAACCGAGTGGAGTGTTGTGGCGAATAATAAAGAGATGACCTATAACGTGAAGATGTATGAGAACACTAACGTTTATAGCTATGACCTCAAAAAGATGGATGTCAACGCTAAAGAAATCAAGTACACCAAGCTGAATAAACCGAAAATGGTGGTGCCTGTAAATTAATATCTTGAGGTACTGAACATGGACCTCTAAGTAATCAATAAACCCGCTTCGGCGGGTTTATTGATTTGTAGCATGCCTAGCATCATGGCCTGTGGGCTAATTTGATAAAAATAAGACGGTAAAACCCTCAATACCCCTAGGCTGATTGGATGAGAATTTCCAACTCATAGGGCATTCATGCAAAAAATTGGGTATTTTTACCCGTGCTAAAACCCCATTTCAAGGCTTTAAATGAGGTTTTTCTAGATATATGTTGCTTTGCAACAAAAATATCTTGCTTTTGGTAAATAGGGATTTTAAAATGGTGCATCGCAATAAAAAACCTATCTAACAAATTAAGGATAAATCATGTTTCAAACTCAATTAAACGATCAGTTCGCTAACGCACAAGCTAAAGCAATCGAAAACGCTAAACATTTGGCACAAGTTGCTGTTGATAGCGCACAAGAATTAGCTGCAATCAACCAAGCTGCTGCTAAAGATGCTTTAGAAGTTGCCCAAGATGCAAGCACACAATTGTTAGCTATTAAAGATGCACAGCAATTAGCTAAGTTAGCTCAGCCTGAAGCTGCTCAAGAAGCTGCTAAGTATGCTGCTGCTTACCAGGCTAAAGTAAACCAAGTAGTTCGCAACGGTAACAAAGAAGTTGCTCAATTGGTTGACGCTTCTATTGATGATGCACGTGCTGATTTAGTTAAGCTTGTTAACGAAGCTACTAAGACAGCTCCTGCTGGTTCTGAGGCTTTTGTTTCTGCATACAAAAATGCATTTGAAGCATCACTCCAACAGTTCGATCAAGTTCGTGCAACTGCTACTGACGCATTTGCTAACTTTGAGAAGAGTGTTGATGCTGCTTTTGCAAACATGCAAGGTCAATACGCTGTTGCTAAGCCAGCTAAAAGCCGTAAAGCTGCTTAATTAGCTAGTTAGTATTACTGTTAAAAAGCCACCCTCGGGTGGCTTTTTTTATTTCCAATATCTTGTATTTCTTACTCGATCCAAGTAATAAGGCTTTCCTTAGGCTTTCTTACTTTCTTGAGATTGATCAACCAGTCTTCATTTGCATTTCTGTAACCCAGAGGCAGCATGACAACGCTACGCAAACCTTTTGCCTTGAGACCCAAAATTTCATCTAAGGCTACCGGGTCAAAGCCTTCCATTGGAGTGCAATCTACCTCCTCATAGGCTGCAGCAATAAGGGCTGTGCCTAGCCCTATATAAGCTTGCTTTGCAGCATGGTTGTAATTGGTTTCAGCATCTTTTATGGGGTAGGTACTGAGTAGCTTTTGACGGTAGATATCACCCGCCTCACTTTTGAAGTTGCGAATCTTTTCAGTCATATCAAATGCTTGGTTAATGCGATCTGCTGTGTAGGTATCCCAAGCGGCAAACACAAGCAGATGAGAGGAGTCGATAATTTGTGCTTGATCCCAGGCAATCACTTTTATCTTTTCACGGATCGCTTTATTGGTGATGACTAGTATTTCGTAGGGCTGAAAGCCACTGGAGCTAGCAGTTAAGCGAATAGCCTCTAAAATTTTCTCTACTTTTTCAAGGGGAACGGATTTTGTGGGATCCATTTTTTTCGTTGCGTAGCGCCACTGCAGTCTTTCAATCAAGCTCATTGTATTTCCCTTGGATTCAATAAAGTAAATAGATAGATCAGTGTAATTTATATCGGGACCCAGTGCTAAGTGCTCTCGAACAAGTTAATATGAGCTTACTTAAAATTAAAAGACTTCAACATGAATCAAATTGAAATTATTCGGGCTGTAAGCGACGTGATGGATGCCCTCGGGGTCGCGGTAGTCGCTCTTGGTGTTTTATGGGGCCTCTTCTGTTTTGCCAAGGGTTTAATTACACAGACTGCAGATATAGCCTATAAAACTTTTCGGATTCAGATAGTGCGATCGCTCATATTGGGTCTTGAAGTGTTAGTTGCTGGCGATGTGATCCGCACTGTAGCAATTAGCCCAACCATGACTAGTGTGGCCGTATTAGGCGCCATTGTGTTAATTCGTTGCTTCTTAAGCTGGTCATTAACCTTGGAGATCGATGGCCGCTGGCCATGGCAAGCTCCTAGGTCAGGTCAGTCTGAGTAGTCAGTATTAGGCATGAAACGCTAAGCAAATAAGAAAAAAGGGGGCCTAGCCCCCTTTTTGCTATAGTGCTTCTAGTATCTACAATGATCCCCACAGCTTCATTTTTAACCCCCCCGGAGAAATTACATGCGTTTCATGAAATCAGGATTTTTAGCCATATCTATTGCGGCACTTGCACTCTTAAGCGCATGTGTAACTCAGAGTAAATACAACCAATTGGATCAGGCTTACAGCCAACTTCAGCAGGCCTATCAGGGGGATGAAGTAGAAATTCGTCAACTACAGGGCGAGTTACGTATTACGATTCGCGACAAAATTCTGTTCCCAGAGGGTGGTTATCGTTTGAACGCTAAAGCTGAGCAAGTTTTGGCTAAGATGGCGCCAACATTATCTGGCTTTAAAAATACTAAAGTAGTAGTACGTGGCTATACAGACAATATTTCAATTGGTGCTGAGTTACGCAATCAAGGTATTACAACCAATCTTGATTTGTCATCTAAGCGGGCTGATAACGTAGTTGACTACCTTATTCGCAAGGGTGTTAGTCAGAATTTAATTTCTGCGCAAGGTATGGGTGAATCTAATCCTGTTGCTTCTAATGCAACTCCAGAGGGACGTGCACAGAATCGTCGTATTGAAGTTACCTTGGTTGGTCCAGGTAATTAATTCATAGCCCACATATAAGGAATCAAAATGAAACAATTATTGAAAATTTGTGCGGCAGCAACTGTTGCAATGCTCTTAGCTGCTTGCTCAGCGCCTGATATCAAAACATCATCAGCGGATTTTGTAAAAGTAACAAATGGTATTTTTACAAGCAGTTACGGCAAAACTATGTACACCTTTGATAAAGACCAGGCTGGTTCAGGTAAGTCAGAGTGTGTTTCGACTTGTGCTGATAATTGGCCTCCTGTCTATGTAGAGCCAGGGATTATGCTCTCTGGGGATTTTTCCTCGATTACTCGTAGCAATGGTCAGAAACAGTTGACCTATAAAGGTAAGCCCCTGTACTTCTTTGTTAAAGATAAGAATCCTGGAGATAAGACTGGTGATAACGTCAACAATGTATGGCACATTGTTAAGCCATAAGTCGTAAGTATTTAAAAGTTAAGCCTCAATAAATGCCACCCAAGGGTGGCATTGCCTTTCATGAAATATTTTTTATCACTCCTCTTTACTTTATTTACTTCGGTCACATACGCCGAGTATTTGCTGGTGCCAATTTCGAAATTCGATAATGATTCTCAGCAGTTGACGGACAGCAAGGTATTGGAGTTTTGGGCCTATCACAACTATGACGGTAGCGATAACTACCAAAATACACTCAAGTTACGGTATTACAACCCTCTGGCGATAGGTGATTGGCGTGGACGTATACGTCTAGATACTTCTTATGTGGCCAACTTTAATTCGATTTCCTCTTCTAACAACTCAGGGCAATACAGCTCAGGTAACACTATGCTCACAGTCTGGGGGCAAGATCTTGGTTTTCTAAAATCTCTGGGTGCGTTAGTCGGCGGGCGTGTCATTTTCCCATTTGGCAATAACGGACAGTGGGCAGTTGGTCCTCAACTAGGATGGTCCTTTCAGCCGGATGTCGATAGCATCTTGCATGTGACGGATTTTTCACCCTTGTTTCGCTATATGTATGGCTTTGATACTAAAAATAACAGCCCTAGCGTGAATCCCAGTCAGCCAGCTTTGGCTAGAAATCTGCAAATATTTCCAACCCTTGGTCTACAGTTATCGCCAAACACCATGCTGCGCTTTTGGGATGAAAACGGTGCGGTCTACAACTCTGCAGGTGGAGGGTGGTTTGTGCCGATTGATGCCATGGTGACCCATCGACTCTCTAAACATTGGGTATTTGCAGTAGGCGGTAGTAAACAAGTGGTACAAAGCTACCGCCAATACGACTGGTCATCTTATGCCAAGATTTCATACAACTTTTAGTATTTAAGTCGGTTATTGCTTACCTTAAAGTCTATAATTGCCTCCAAATTTAATACCAATTTACCTATATTTTCCAATTACTAACCCTATACCTAATAGACACTCTATATGAACAAAAAAATCCTCACAACCTTAATGGCGTCATCTGCCCTCTTGGCAGCCATGAACGTGGCGTATGCAAATGAGAGTGCCTCACCACTTCCGAAAATTTCTAATGCGTGGCGCTTTGAAGTAACACCCTATTTATGGGCTCCTAGTGTTTCTTCAACACTCTCTTACAACGATCGTTATCTCAATACTGCGAAGCTATCTTCAAGCAATGTGCTGGGAGATTTGAAGTCAGGCGGCATGATTACTGCAGAAGCACATTATGGTAATTGGGGTGTTTTTGGCGACATTGTATCGGCAACATTACAAACTACAGGTAGTTCAAGTGTCTCTGTGAAAACGCCTGTAGGCGCAGTGCCAGTTGGAGTCGCAGATAAAATCACTTTGCAACAAAATATGATTACTGCTGCAGCCACCTACACTTTGCTCAATGATAAAAATGCTTATGTGGATGGTTTGTTAGGTGTTCGCAGCATTATGGCAACGGCAACTGTTTCTGTTGATTTGTCTGCTTTTGGACTATCTAAAAATTCGGTGGATTCCAAATCAGTTTCCACCACCGACCCAATTATCGGTTTGAAGGGTCGTTATCGTATTGCTGACTCTAGTTGGTATGTTCCTTTTTATGGTGATGTTGGTAGCGGCGGCGGTACTACTAATATCACTTGGCAAGGCATCATCGGTGTAGGAAAAACCTTTGGTAAGGATATTGATGCATCTCTTGCCTATCGTTACATGTACTACGATATGAAGGGTGATGGCCTATTGCAAAAGACTACTTTTAAGGGTCCGCAGTTGGCCGTGACCTTTAAGTTTTAATTATCATTAAATAAGAAATCCTCCATGAAATTTAATTTCAAAACAGCGATCGCTGCAGTGATTGTTTCAGCTACCTTTACTTCTGCTTTCGCTCAAGAAATTCCTGCACGTGCAGGCACGGTAGCCGCAGAGAAATCTGGTGCGGTTAGTGTTACCGCTAAACCGGCAGTAGATAGCGTAGAAATTGCTAAAAAATTGGCTAACCCGATTGCGAACATGATCTCAGTGCCATTGCAGTATGAGTTCAGTCGTGGTGTTGGGCTAAATCAAGGTGGCTCTGAACAAACACTCTTGTTCCAACCGGTAGCCCCATTTAATTTAGGTGGCGGCGATGTTTTTATTGTGCGTCCAATTGTGGCTGGTGTAAGAGAAACCAGTGTTGAATATGCGCCGGGTCGCACATTTTCGGGTTACGGCATTGCCAGCGTTACTCTAGAATCATTCTATGCACCTAATACCAACTCTTCTTGGATTTGGGGTATTGGCCCTTATGCTCAATCACCATCAGGCAATAGCGGTAAATTTGGCTCACAGCAAACTGGCGCTGGTGTAACTGCTGTAGTTCTTAATCGTGATGGCCCATGGACGTATGGTTTGCTAGGTTACCAGTCCTGGAACGTTGGCGGTAACCCAGCATTTGGAACGCAAAACAATTTGTATGGCCAGCCATTTCTTGCATACACAACAAAATCTGCTTGGACTTATACGGCCAATATGGAAGCCCAGTACAACTATGATTCACGCCGTACTACCAATCCACTGTATGCAGGTGTTTCTAAGTTGGTGGTAATTGATGGCATACCATTTTCTTTTGGCGCAGGTCCAATCTATTACGTCAGCAATACTCCAGGTGGTCCCTCTGGTTGGGGTGCTCGCGCAACTGCAACACTGGTTATCTTGAAGTAATCAATCAAAAACTCTAAGGAAAATATGCAAGCATTGCCTAAGCTACTCTCTATTTTATTAGTGGCACATTGTGCCGTTGTCTTTGCTAAAGGCAATGCCGATACCATTTTTTATGGCGGCCCCATTGTTACTGTGAATGCCAAGAATGAAGAAGTGCAAGCGCTTGCAGTTCAGAATGGCAAGATTGTGGCAGTAGGAAGTAAGGATGCGGTTACTAAAGAGTGGCAGGCCGGCACCACTAAGGTAATTGATCTTAAAGGTCAAACATTAATGCCAGGTTTTGTTGAGCCACACGTGCATATTATTGTGACCTCAGTATTTGAGGGTTTAGGTTTAAATCTCAGCAACTTTTCTTTGCCTTATGACACCAAGGAGACCTTAATTCAGAAGATGAAGGTAGCCCTTAAGGATGTCCCTGCTGGTGGATGGCTTTTTGGTTTTGGTGTAGATCCATCTCGCACTACACCTTTTATGGCTGAGCTTACTGCTGACGATTTAGATAAGGTCTCTAAAGACGTACCAGTGTTTATTGTGAATCAATCTGGTCATATTGGTTACGTTAATCACAAGGCTTTAGAACTTGCCGGCGTTACCAATAAAACACCCAATCCCTCTGGCGGCGGTGTTTATGTCAAAGACGCAAAAGGCAATCTCACTGGTAAATTGATTGAGCCGCCTTCATATTTGGCGTTCATGGCAAAAATGCCGGCTCCAACAGAGGCTCAATTATTAGGCGCCATTCAAGGCACTATGAAGAAGATTGCTTCTACAGGCGTAACTACTGCATCTGAAATGAGTGTTGGCGGTAACTTCGGCGTTGAAAAAGAAGTTGCCATATATAAAGGTATTTTTGCAAAGAATGCATCGCCTATTCGTATTCGTGGATATTTGTTTAGCGAGTCTATTCCTACCGGAAAAACTTCAATTAAGCCAAATGAGGGCGATGACCAATTACGCTTTATTGGTATCAAATATATCTCTGATGGCTCTACCCAGGGACTTACAGCTGCTTTAAATAAGCCGTATTCATATCCTGAGAATTCCAAATGGAGTGGCGAGCTTGATTTCAAAGATGCAGAAATTTATGCCTCTGCCAAAGCTTTTTTTGATCAAGGCTGGCAGATTTCTACTCATGCCAATGGCGATAAAGCAATTGATCAAACTTTAGCCACCTACTCAAAATTATTGGCTAATAATCCAAAGCCGCAAGATCGTCGTTTACGCATTGAGCATTTCACAGTAAACAATGAGTCTCAAGTGAAAAAAGCGGTTAAGCTGGGCGTCATTCCAAGCTTTACGATTGGTCACGTTGACTATTGGGGGGCAGCATTTAATAACCACATCATTGGGGCAGAGCGCGCTAAGCGTATTGATCCGGCTGGAGACTTTAAGCGTGCTGGTGGCAAATTTACCTTGCATAGTGATACGCCAGTTTCACCAGTTGGCCCTTTAAACTACATTAGTGAAGAGGTAACACGCTTGTGGCAGTTGCCGCCTCAGAAGGCATTGGGACCGGATCAAGCTGTTTCAGTGGATGATGCCATTCGCGCTGTAACGATTGATGCAGCTTATCAAGTTTTTGCTGACAATATTGTAGGTAGTCTTGAGGTTGGTAAGCAAGCTGACTTGGTGATTCTGGAGAAGAACCCACGTCAAACACCTCCTGCTGATATCCGTAATATCAAGGTAAAAGGTACTTGGATTGATGGCAAGCCAGTGAACCTAAACTAGTTCGCTTTACAACCATTGCCTTACTTTTCACACCCGCTTCGGCGGGTGTTTTACTTGCCTGCGTAATACAAGCATTAGTGTATTGAGGCTATCTTATTTACTACTTCTACTGGTATTTCTCTATAGAAACCCGCCTTAACGAGAGTAGATTGGTATATATCCCCACCTATCTGAAAGGCTGATATGAGCAAAAAACCATTTGATATGAATGCGCTACCAGGACAACAAAGGGCTGTTGATGCGACTAAGGCTGCTGGACGTGTTGCCATTGAGAGTGCTCAGGCAATAGCGCAAATTAATCAGCAGGCCACTCAAGAATTAGCTGCCATGATTCAGAATAGGGTATCTGAGCTAATGAAAAACCAAGATCCTCGCGCAGCTTATGAGTATGTTCATGCCGAGGTCTTACAAGATGCTGCTAAAGAGATTACTCAATATCACAACCAATTGCTTCAAGTGCTCAAAAGCGGTAATCAGGAGCTGGCTGATATTGCTGAAACGATGATTCAACAATCTAAAGCAGATTTAATCCACTTCGTGAATGAGGCAACGGATAACGCGCCAAATGGAAGCGAGGCCTATGTGTCGGTATTTAAAACCTCATTCAACACGGCTCTGCAAAATTTTGAATTGATCCGCTCCACAATGGCTGACTCCTTTACCAATTTTGAGAAGAATATGGAGAGTGTCAGCAATCTTGCTAGCCCAAAAGGCGCCTCAAAAAAGAAGGGCTAAAGATTTAGAATTACTAGTACTGCTTCTGAAACTGCAGGGCGGTTTTAATGGTCTGAAAATGAATATCTACAGTAGATTCAATTTCTTTACCGTAGCCGCCCGCCATTGAAAATGCAATTCCTACCTGGCGGTCTAGCGCATACTGAAACACCATTTCGTCTCGTAAGCGCATACCTTCTTTGCTAATTTGTAATCTACCAAGCCTATCACCCTCATGAGGGTCAGCACCAGCTAAGAAGATCAGGAAATCTGCCTTAAAGCGTGAATCGAGTTGATCTAGGCATTCGCCCAAGGTATGTAAATAGGTTTTGTCATTGCAGCCATCGGCTAGACCCAAGTCAAGATCACTTTCTTCCTTCTTGAATGGAAAGTTCTTCTCCCCATGAATAGAGAGCGTAAAAATGGAATCATCATTTTTTAAAATCGCTGCAGTGCCATTACCTTGGTGAACATCTAAATCAATCACCGCAATTTTGAGAGATAGGCTAATCTCTTTTTGGAGGGTGCGCGCCGCGATCGCAGAATCATTGAATACACAAAAGCCACTGCCAGCATCTCGATAGGCGTGGTGTGTGCCACCCGCTAAATTAGCAGCAATACCTTCTCGTAAGGCAGTTTTAGCTGCAGCTACTGTGGCGCCGGCTGAACGACGAGAGCGCTCCACCATTTTTTCGCTCCAAGGAAAGCCGATTTCTCTTTGCTCTTGGGCAGATAACTTGCCCTCAATCACTTTAATGAGATAACTGGGCTCATGGGCATACAGGATTTGAGTATCCGTAGCAGGCGGTGCCTCCACAAGTTCAATGCCTACTTGTGCGCTCACTAAATCGCGTAAGCGAGAATACTTTTCCATTGGGAAGCGATGACCCTCTGGAAGGGGTAAGACAAAATGGTCTGTATAAAAGGCCTTCACGCTTCTCTCATGTCTCTCTCGCGTATTCCTTCAGAATATTTAAAGGTACTGTCTCTAGTGCTTTGCTATGGGTGCTTTCGAGTTTGATGAATGGAGCACAGTGGGAATTCAATGCCTCCACCCAGCGATTGATACACAAGCACCATTGATCACCTGCTACCAAACCTGGAAACAGATACTCCGGTCTTGGGGTAATGAGGTCATTGCCCTTTTGCAGGCTAAATTGCAAAAACTCATTGGTCACAATTGCGCATACTAAGTGACTACCCACATCTTCTTCATTGGTTTTGCAGCAGCCATCTCTAAAAAACCCGGTTAAGGGGTCAAAAGAGCAGGGTATTAGGGGTTCACCAAATACATTTAACGCAATTTCTTTTTGCATAGCAACCTTAAAGTTTGTGTGACAACTAGTTTATTGAATTAGCCGTAAACTTGCTTAACTATGAGTCAGCTAGAAAAGTTCACCTTGTTTTACGATGGCGCCTGTCCTTTGTGTCAAGCCGAGATTCTTTTTCTGTCTGGACGAAATCAAGCGAATCTTTTGGACTTTGTCGATATCAATTCAGAACAGTTTGACCCACAAAAGATTGGTGTCTCCTGTGAGGCTGCCTTAGCTGCGATGTATGGTCAGTTTGCTAGCGGCAAATTAATTCAAGGGGTTTCGGTATTTCCGGAGGCTTATCGCCGCGCTAACTTACCCCGTTTAGCCTGGGTTTTTTCAAGAAAACCTTTGCAACCATTTCTGAAATTAGCCTATCTTTTCTTTGCCAAAAATAGACATGCCATTTCTAGTCTTTTTGGACCCGCAGCATTACGTTTAGTGAAATCAAAAGCACCATGAAGATCATCCGATTGCTTCTTATAGCTGCTTTATTAAGCCCATTCATTCCGGCGAGCTTTGCTCGGAATCCGCTGGTAGTACCACCCTATTTAAGTGCCCCAAAACTGCAAGGTAGTGGTCAACTTACTTGGTGGGGTTTGCATATTTATGATGCCGCTTTTTATCGTATGGGGTCCTTGGCCTCCTCTGATTTTGCTTTAAATCTGCGTTATCAAAAATCCTTCTCTGGTAGCTCTATTACTAGTCGGAGCGTTGATGAAATGAAGCGCATTGGTATTTCTGATAGCCAAGCAGCAGTTTGGGGGAAGGAATTAAACGCTTTTATGCCGAATGTAGAGTCGGGGCAAACTTTGACGGCACTCTACTCTGCAAAGCAAGGGACAATTTTCTATTTCGATGGCAAGCAAATTGGTCAAATCGCTGGGCCTGAGTTTTCAAAAGCATTTTTTGGAATTTGGCTGGATCCTAAAACAAGCTCTCCAAAACTAAGAGCAGAATTGCTGGGGCAGACCTGTCCACCACCCCTTTTCAATGAGGCTTGTTAATTTATGAAATCTTTTTTTACGCGCTTTATAGGCACTGTAATTTGCGGCTTTTTATTGATTTCTTGTTCTTCGCCTCAGGTTTCTCAATATGCTGCTGAGAAGCCAACTTTGGATCTCAGTGAATACTTCTCCGGAACGATCGATGCCTATGGCATCTTTACAGATCGCAGTGGTGAGGTAAAGAAGCGCTTTACTGTTTTGATCAAAGCAAATTGGACAGTAGTTGAGGGTAAAAAAGTGGGCGTATTGGATGAAAGCTTTGAGTACTCTGATGGCACAAAGCAAAAACGCATCTGGACCTTAACCGAGCAATCCCCAGGCAACTTTATTGGCAGGGCGGATGACGTAGTCGGAGATGCCCAAGGCCAATTGGCTGGAAATGCCTTAAATTGGACCTATACCCTCGCTTTACCGGTGGATGGCACCATCTACAACGTTCAATTTAATGATTGGATGTATCTAGTGACCCCTAAAGTGATGCTCAATAAGGCCAAGATGAGCAAGTTTGGCATTGAGCTAGGCGAGGTAACTCTAAGCTTCTATAAACGCTAAGCAAAAGCACTGATTTTGTGTCACACTTTCTTGAAAGGTGCTGCTGAGCGCCTAAATCAAGGAGATCCGAATGAATCTGAAATTAAAGCAAGTTTCGATTGCGCTATCTGCCGTAGGAATTTTTTCTTTAGTAGCTTGTCAATCGATGGAGCAAGGAACTGGGCAAAAGGCTAGCGCTACTTTAGATTCTCGCTCAGGATCGCAAACTAAGGGTGAAGTGACATTTACTTGGCAAGGAAGTGATGTGCTTGTTAGCGGTAAATTTTCTGGTTTAAAGCCTAATGCTGAACAAGGGTTTCATGTCCATGAAAAAGGTGATTGCTCAGCTCCAGATGCAATGAGTACTGGTGGCCACTTTAATCCTGACACAAAAGCACATGGCATGCCAAACAGCGGCATGAATCACGCCGGAGATATGCCGAACATTAAATCCGATGCAAATGGTAATGCTACCTATAGCGCCAAGTTACATGGGTTTGCCGTAAACACAGGCCCAACCGGAATTATTGGCCGTTCAGTTGTTGTGCATCGCGATCCGGATGACTATAAATCCCAGCCTGCTGGAAATTCTGGACCACGAATTGCTTGCGGTTTGATTAAGTAATCATTTTTTACATACATTAAGAGACACAGGGCATTTCATGAGAATCGAAGATACCGATCCAGCGCGTCATGCAGGGATTGAATATCCAATGGAAGTAGGTGCCCCTGTCTTTGCGCCTATTAAAGTCACGGAAGAAAAAGACAAGGCTGTTAATGTAGCGCGTCAGAATGCCAAACTAGAGTATGACCGCATCATGGAGCAAGCTGAAGTTTTAATGAAGCAAGCTAAAGCCTTGCAAGCAAGGTTAGATGCTACCGAGATGGTGCATAGCGCTAAATTTAGTTTTAATCCTATCCATGGAAAAATTTACCACCTGTACTACGACACTAGAAATAGTATCAATGTCTTAATTCAGAATGGTCCAAAGGAGTGGAGTTGCGGTATTCCAGATGGCTGGACATATTCAATGGCAGTAAAGAAGTTGGGTGATAGTACTTGGGCGGTGATTGAAGAGGAATCTTCCGGCGCTCTTACTGTAGTATGAGTTTTTTATAAATACGATATAGGTGACATGTGACAAAAGCACGAGTGGTTAGTCTTGATGCGCTAGGTAGCGCAGATGTAATTAAGGTAATTGATAAAGAATTGCCGCCTCCTGCAAAAGGAGAAGTACAGATTCGTCAAACGGCAATTGGATTTAATTTCATTGACGTTTATCAGCGCTCAGGTGTTTATCCCTTAGAGATGCCAACTGGATTGGGTCATGAAGCCGCTGGCGTTGTTGAAGCGGTTGGGGAAGGTGTTGTTGACTTTAAAGTGGGTGACCGTGTTGTTTATATGAATGCTGGTATTGGCGCATATGCGAGTGCACGTAATGTTGCAGCTGATAAATTGGTTTTGTTACCAAGCAATATTTCGGATGAAGTCGCTGCTGCAGTTTTCTTTAAAGCGATGACTGCGCAATATTTGGTGCAGAAGACTTATAAAGTCAAAGCCGGTGATGTAGTGCTAGTGCATGCAGCTGCAGGCGGCGTTGGTCAAATTCTGGCTGGCTGGGCAAAAGCATTGGGTGCATTTGTGGTTGGCACTGTTGGATCGCCAGCAAAGTTTGCGGCTGCTAAAGAGGCAGGCTGTGATGCAGTGGTTGATTACTCTCAGCCTAACTGGGTTGAAGAAGTTATTAAGGCCACTGGCGGCAAAAAAGCCAATGTGGTGTATGACTCTGTGGCTAAAACCACTTTCTTGGGTTCTTTGGATTGTGCGGCTCCTTTTGGAACGGTTGCCTTGTTTGGCGCTGCTTCAGGACCGGCACCAGATATTCAACTAGAAATTCTGAATAAGAAGGGCTGCCTATTTTTAACAAGACCTTCAGTATTTCCGCATAACGCTACTGCTGCTTTATTAAAAGAAAATGCCCAGGCAGTATTTGATGCTATTGCTAAAGGACAAGTCAAAGTTCAAATCGGTGCTAAGTTTTCATTAGAACAGGCTGCAGATGCACATCGCGCAGCTGAAGGACGAAAAGTATCCGGTGCCATTGTGATGACGCCTTGATCTAAAGTGTTCTAGCGCACATAAGCCCCGTTAATACGGGGCTTTTTTATTCAGTCAATGAGACGTAGTATGGAAGAATGAAAACACTTTTAAAAATCATTATTTCTACTCAACTGCTATTGCTAGGTTCTATGGCTCTGGCACAAATTCCGGATACAAAATATTCACAAGGGATTTCTTATATTACTGGGGGCATTGGTCAAGGCGAGACCGATGCAATTCTTACTGAGGCAAAAGAATGGCCTGTAACGCTAGAGTTATCTCAAATTGAAAATGGTAGAGGCATCTGGATTGCTGGTGCAACTATCAAGGTACTGAATGCCAAAAAACAAGTTATTTTTGAAGCGCTAGCTGATGGCCCTTATATGCTAATCAATCTTGTTCCCGGCGACTATGTGCTTGAGGCGGATTACCTCGGAGTCATCCAAAAGAGGATGCTTGCTATTAAGGCTGATTCTTCGCAAAAGATGTCCTTGTTCTGGAAATAGTGCCATGCTAAATTTCATATTGCGTCTTGAGAGTAATTATTTAATTTGATCTATAGTCACCTAATTAATAAACCTAAAGGATTTACTTGAGTTCAATTTCTTCTGCCGTAATAGCTCAACTGGCTCCTCAAGGAGTTCTCTCTGCTGCCGTATATCTGGGTAATTTCTTGCTAGTCACCGGCCGAAGTTCCACAGGCGAGCCTACTGGGATAGCGCCTGATATTTGTCGCGCAGTAGCAAAGCGCTTGGATGTGCCCTTGGATTTAACCGGCTATAAAACCCAAGAGGAGGTAGTTGATGCTGCAGCTAGCGGAAGATGCGGCATTGTTTTAGTGGGTTCTGATCCAGCACGTGCAGAAAAAGTCACCTTTACGCCTGCTTATGTAGAGCTGGAGGCTACCTATTTAGTTCCCGAAGATTCATCCATTTGGGATGTTACCCAAGTAGACCAGCCAGGTATTCGTATCGCCTCTTTCCATAAAAGTGCATACGATCATTGGTTGCAGCGCAATTTAAAGCATGCCACCCTAGTTCATGCACCAAGCCTGCAAGCGAGTAATGAGCTGTTTATGAGCGACCGCCTAGATGCATTGGCTGGTCTCAAGACAGGCTTAGTTGCTATTGCTCAAAAAGCGCCAGGCTTTCGGATATTAGATGGTCAATTCACTGGTATTCAGCAAGCAATTGCTACTAAGAAATCGAATCTCGAAGCACTTGAATTTTTAAGTGCTTGTGTAGAGGATTTCATTCGCAGCGGTTTGGTGACTGATTTGATTCAGCAGTATCAGGTACAAGGCTTATCTGCCGCCCCCATTTATCAAACACCTTAGAAGATATATATTTAAAGGAGAAGAGTATGTCAAAAATTGCAGTGGTATTTCATAGTGGCTACGGCCACACAGTCAAACAGGCGGAAGCAGTTGCAAAAGGTGCGAACGCTACATTGGTGGCAATTGATGCAGAGGGGAATATCACTGATGCACAGTGGGACACTTTAAACGCGGCGCAAGCGATTGTTTTTGGTTCACCAACTTATATGGGCACAGTGAGCTGGCAATTTAAAAAGTTTGCCGATGCCACTTCGAAACAATGGTTCTCTCAGCAATGGAAAGATAAAGTATTTGGTGGCTTCACCAACTCGGCCACCATGAATGGTGATAAGCATTCAACATTGCATTATTTCTTTACCTTGGCCATGCAGCATTCTGGTGTATGGGTAGGCACTGGATTAATGCCTTCGAATTCGAAAGCTGCCAAGCGTGATGACATTAACTATGTTGGTTCATCAGCTGGAGCCATGATGCAAACGCCTTCAGATGCGAGTGCTGACGAGGTAAATACGGGGGATTTGGAGACCGCAAGACTCTACGGACAACGAATTGCCGAAATCACTCAGCGTCTAAATTAAGCTAAGTAACTGATTTAATGGAAAAAACTACCTGCGGGTGGTTTTTTCTTTCTGAGCTGACTGGGTTTATAATTTCATAAGTAATTGAATTAAAAGGGATTATTCCCTTAATTCCACCTTTTCTTGTTTGACAGCCCCAATAGGCTTATGGACAATCCCTGAGGTGGTTTGATTCAAACCATAGATCCTCATGACAGTTGATACTTCCACCTCCTCCAGTCAGACACCTTTGATGCTCGAAGCTCGTGCTCTGACTTGTGTGCGTGGTGAAAGACAATTATTTCAAGACCTCAATTTCACAGTCTCTAATGGAGATTGTTTGCATGTTCGCGGTGAGAATGGCGTTGGAAAAACCAGCCTCTTAAGACTTTTGACGGGATTATCTAAACCCGATTCTGGAGAGGTGCTCTGGAATGCTCTTTCCATAACCAAAGAGTCATCTGACTATCATCGTGCCCTTCTTTTTCTGGGGCATCGTGATGCTTTAAAGGAAGATCTCACTGCACTGGAAAATCTACAACTCTACGCTGCCTTAGATGATATTCATTTGCCTGACGATAAAGCGTTAGCCGCTCTCTGGCGTTTTGGATTGCGCGGCCGGGAGCACTTACCTGTTAATTGTTTGTCTGCAGGTCAGAAGCGTCGTGTCTTAATGGCTCGGATGCTGACAAGTCAAGCTAAGTTGTGGGTCTTAGATGAGCCATTCAATGCGCTGGATACTCATGCGGTGCAAGCATTGCAAGGACTCATTGCCGAGCATCTAGAACAAGGTGGCTTGGTGGTATTAACGAGCCACCAAGAAGTAAGCCTCCCGCATGTGAGGGTGCTCGATCTATGAATGCCTTGTTCGCGATTATTCACCGTGATTTACTGTTGGTAATGCGCCGTAAGAGTGAGGTGTTAACAGCCCTATTTTTCTTCGTGGTAGTTACGAGTTTGTTTCCATTGGGTATTGGTGCTGACACAGCGTTACTGCGGAAGATTGCTCCTGGTGTTCTTTGGGTTGCAGCTTTGTTATCTACTTTGTTGGGCTTGCATCGCATGTTTGCGGCTGACTATCAAGACGGATCCTTAGAGCAGCTAGCTTTATCACCCCAGCCTATGGCGCTGCTGGTTGCTGGAAAAATCATTGCCCACTGGATTGTTTGTGGACTACCGCTCGTGCTTTTAGCTCCGATTATTGGTATTCAGTTTGACCTCGATGCCAGCTCTTTGTATGTCTTAATGGGAACCTTATTATTGGGCACGCCGGTGCTATCCTTGCTGGGCTCCATTGGTGCCGCATTGACTTTAGGGGTTAGGGGAGGAAGTGTGTTGTTGAGCTTGTTAATCCTGCCTTTATATATCCCTGTACTCATTTTTGGTGCCGGAGCTGTTTATGCAAATAGCGTGGGATTAGATGTATCGGGATATTTTTCCTTATTGGGTGCATTATTGATTTTGGCTTTAGCATTTGTTCCTTGGGTAAGTAGTGCTGCTATAAAGATTGCAATTGAATGAATCCACCAAATAATTTCTCTAATAATCGCTTGGTTAACTGGTTTAAGTTATCTAGCCCAAGCACTTTTTATCCGGTGGCAGGAAAGCTCATCCCTTTCTTTTGGGCCTTGACTTTTATATTTGGTATTGCTGGCCTGTGGATCAGCTTTTTTGTTGCGCCGGTAGATGCCGTCCAAGGGCAGGGCTATCGCATTATCTTTGTCCATGTGCCTGCCTCATGGATGTCGATGTTTATCTATTTGGTGATGGCCCTATGGGCAGGAATTGGGCTGGTTTTTAATACCCGCCTATCTGCCATGATGGCGCAGGCACTTGCTCCGATTGGGGCTTGGATGGCCTTTTTATCTTTATGGACTGGGGCATTTTGGGGTAAGCCGATGTGGGGTACTTGGTGGGTTTGGGATGCGCGCCTTACCTCAGAGTTGATCCTCCTATTTCTGTACTTAGGCTTTATTGCCTTACGGGCCTCAATCGATGACCCGCGACGGGCTGATAAGGCAAGCGCCATCTTGGCCTTGGTGGGTGTTGTCAACGTGCCTATTATTTATTTCTCAGTGAAATGGTGGAATACCCTGCATCAAGGCGCTTCCGTTTCTCTCACCAAATCTCCCTCTATGGCTCAAACCATGCTGTGGGGCATGCTCTTGATGGCCCTTTGCTTTTGGATGTACACCATTGCAGTCACCTTAATGCGAGTGAGGGCAATCATTTTGGAGCGTGAAGCCCATACGGATTGGGTGAGACAATCAAATCAGGAGAAAAACTGATGTGGAATAGTCCTTCTGAGTTTTTTGCCATGGGTGGCTACGCACTGTATGTGTGGAGTAGTTTTGGTGCTTGTTTACTGGTTTTGATACTTGAGCCGTTACTTGTACGAGCTCGTTTTAGGGCTATCGTGCGCAGGCTAAAGCAAGAAAAATTAGCAGAGCAGTTTGATAAAGAGATTAGTAAGTGAAGCCTAGACATAAACGTGCATTAATTATTATTGCTGCTCTGATTGCCATTGGTGTAGCCGCACTTTTAATCTTGAACACACTGAATAGCAATATCGCTTTATACGTCACGCCAAGTGAAGTTGCGGCCGGTAAGGCGCCCCAAGGTCAAGCTTTCCGAATTGGTGGAATGGTAAAGGATGGGTCAGTCAAGCGTGATGGTTTGACAGTGCATTTTGAAATTACCGATCTCGTTAAAGATATTCCGGTTGCATATACTGGCATCCTGCCTGATTTATTTAAAGAGGGTAAGGGCGCAGTCATTCAAGGCCGCATGAATGCGAATGGTGAATTTATTGCCAGTGAAGTATTGGCAAAGCATGATGAAAACTACATGCCTCCTGAGGCTAAACATGCCTTAGATCAAGCTCAAAAAAATGGAAACAATAAATGATTCCTGAGTTTGGGCATTACGCATTAGTTCTAGCGCTCTGTGTCACCTTTGTTCAAGGGGTGTTACCTTTGCTGGGCGCTCAATTTGGTCGTCGTGACTGGCTGGTATTAGCCAGGCCAGCTGCGCAAACAGCTTTCTTCTTACTTGCGATTTCTTTTTGTATATTGGCCTGGAGTTTTTACTCTAATGATTTTTCTGTGCTTTACGTAGCGGAGCACTCGAATTCACAAATGCCGCTGATGTATCGCTTGGGTGCGGTATGGGGCGGCCATGAGGGCTCGCTCTTATTGTGGGTTTTCTTGCTTGCCACCTGGACGATTTTGGTTGCACAACTCTCTAAAGCCTTAGATGACTTCATGGTAGCTCGAGTGATCGGTGTCTTAGGCTTAGTTAGTAGTGGCCTGCTACTCTTTATTTTGACTACTTCAAATCCGTTTGAGCGCTTATTGCCTGCCGCTCAAGATGGTCGATCCTTAAATCCGCTATTGCAAGATCCAGGTTTGGTGTTTCATCCACCAATGCTCTATATGGGATACGTTGGTTTCTCGGTAGCATTTGCTTTTGCGATCGCTTCATTATTGTCCGGTAGATTAGATGCAGCGTGGGCGCGTTGGTCACGTCCTTGGACTACTGCTGCTTGGGTTTTCCTCACGCTGGGTATTGCGCTCGGTTCATGGTGGGCTTATTACGAATTGGGTTGGGGTGGTTGGTGGTTCTGGGATCCTGTTGAGAATGCCTCATTTATTCCTTGGCTCGTAGGCACTGCTTTATTACATTCTTTAGCAGTGACTGAAAAGCGGGGTGGTTTTAAGAGCTGGACCGTACTCCTGGCGATTACTGCATTCTCATTGTCTCTGTTGGGAACATTCTTGGTTCGCTCTGGTGTATTAACTTCAGTACATGCATTTGCAACCGATCCAAAACGGGGTGTATTTATCCTGATCTTTTTGTCGTTAGTGGTGGGCTCTTCTTTATTGCTGTATGCATGGCGTGCCCCTAAGAGTTCGATGGGCGGTAAATTTAGTCTGAGCTCTCGAGAAACATTTATCTTGCTTGGAAACGTCTTTTTGGTAGTTTCTGCTGGGTCTGTCTTGCTAGGAACGCTCTACCCATTACTTATTGATGCTTTGCAGCTAGGGAAGATTTCGGTAGGCCCCCCATACTTCAATAGTGTTTTTGTACCGATCATGGTGCCTTTACTGGTGCTCATGGGAATTGGTCCATGGACAAGCTGGAAAGAAAGTAACTTACTCACGATCATTAAACGTTTATGGCTTGCTGGTCTAGTTGCTTTAATTGCAGGCGTCAGCATTCCGTTGGTCATGGGTGAATTTACTTGGCTAGCAGGCATGGGCTTCATGTTGGCATTTTGGGTAATCGCATCCGGTTGCTTGCAAATTGTGCGTCAAGCTAAAGCAGGTAAACCAACCCGTTCTTTCATTGGCATGCAGGTTGCGCATTTAGGTATTGCGGTGTTTGTCATCGGGGTCACGATGGTAGGTGCTTATCAGGAAGAAAAAGACGTACGTATGGCTGCAGGTGATACTGTCAGTGTTGGTGGCTACCAGATTCAGTTGCAGGGCGTTAATGCTGCTCGTGGCCCAAATTATCAAGCAATGCGCGGATCATTTTTGTTGTCCAAGAATGGCAGCGTAGAAACAACCCTCTATCCTGAGAAGAGAAGCTATTTTTCATCGACGATGCCGATGACTGAAGCAGCGATTGATGCCGGACTGACGCGTGATATTTACGTCTCCCTAGGCGAAGAGTTAGGGGATCAATCTTGGGCTGTTCGCGTTTACTACAAGCCTTTTGTTGACTGGATTTGGGGTGGCTGCTTATTGATGGCCTTAGGTGGAGTGCTAGCCATATCGGATAAGCGTTATCGAATGAAGTTAAAGAATAAATTGGCATGAAGACAAAGTTTTTAATTCCGCTGATATTGTTTATTGGTTTAGTAGTCTTCTTGGCTATTGGATTAAATCGTGATCCACAAGAAATTCCCTCTCCATTGATCAATAAAGTAGCGCCTGCTTTTGAGGTAGCTCAACTAGCCGATAGCAGTAAAACGTTTTCACCGGCAAGCATGAAGGGGCAAGTTTGGGTTCTGAATGTTTGGGCATCTTGGTGCGTAGCATGCCGTGAAGAGCACCCCGTTTTGGTCGAGCTTGCCAAATCCCAAGAGGCGCCAGTGATTGGTTTGGATTACAAAGACAAGCGTGAGGATGCCTTGGCAATGTTAGCAAAACAAGGCAACCCCTATTTACTCTCCGCCTTTGATGCCAATGGTCGGGTTGGAATTGATTATGGTGTGTATGGTGTTCCTGAGACTTACATCATCGATAAGGCTGGAGTCATTCGCTTCAAGCATATTGGTCCGCTCACAATGAATATATTGAATCAAAAAATTTACCCTGTGCTAAGTGAATTGAAGAAATCATGAAGCATCTCTTTTTAACAATCATTTGTGTCTTCAGTTTTGGTGGTGCTATTGCTAGTGAGGCGACTCCATTGGCAGAAGATCCAGTAACAGAGCAACGCCTGATCACTATTTCGGAAGAAATGCGCTGCTTGGTATGCCAGAATGAATCTTTAGCTGGCTCACGTTCTGATTTAGCAAATGATTTACGTCGTGAAATTCGGATTCTGATTAAAGAAGGTAAGAGCGACGACCAAATTCGTAACTTTATGGTTGAGCGTTATGGCGATTTTGTGCTGTATCGCCCACCAGTCAAGCCAATTACTTGGCTGCTTTGGATTGGGCCATTTGTTATTTTGGCTATCGGTATTGCAGGGCTATTAACTTATTTGCGTCGTCGTAATAGTAGTATTTCGAATGTGATCTTGACTGATGCGGATAATCAGAAAATCGATGCATTATTAAACGCAAGCGATAAGAAAGTGGGATGAATTTAGTGACTAGCTTTTTGATCCCCGCTTTTTTACTCCTGATACTGGTCTTGGTGTTGCTGCTTCGCCCCTATATTTTTCCGGCAAAGGGTAGTGCGATATCGCGTCGCCAGATGAACGCTACCATTTATCGAGAAGAGTTAGAAAAGCTAGAAGCTGAACGTGCTGCTGGTGTCATCACAGCTGCAGACTATGAGATTGCTCATACAGAAATGCGTCAACGTCTTTTTCAAGACACAATTGTGGAGGATGATCGAGAGGTTGCTGGCTCCTCCAAGAAGACAGCTATCGGACTTTGTATATTCATTGTCTTGCTATCCTCGGTACTGTATTTTTATTTGGGCGATGTTGTTCGCATATCTCAAAGAGGTTCTGAGCAGCAGGTAAGTCAAGAGGGTGTTGAAAAAATGGTGGCAGAATTTGCCGCTAAGATGGAACAAGACCCGACCAATTTACAAGGCTGGGCAATGCTGGCGCGCTCTTATCGAATGATGGGGCGCAATGAAGACGCTGCTAAAGCATATGCACGTACTGGTAACTTCATTGATTCTGATCCGCAATTATTAGCAGACTATGCAGATACTTTGGCTGCGAACGCTAATGGTAGTTTTGCTGGCAAGCCTCTGCAATTAATTAATCAGGCCTTAAAACTAGACCCTAATAACTTACTGGCACTTTGGCTCTCTGGTACAGCTTCCTTTAATGCTGGCAATTACAAAGCTGCTGTTCAGACCTGGGAAAAGCTCGCTCAACAAATACCCCCCGATACCGATGAAGCACGAGCGATCAAAGGCTCTATTGCTGAGGCGCGCTCTAAGGGCGGTCTCCCGAATTCGGCTCCTGCTTCAGCTCCTGCTATTACTTCCGGAAAAGAGATCAGCGGCAAGATTGAGTTATCTCCTGAACTCAAATCCAAAATTAAGTCTGGCGATATCGTGATGGTGATTGCCCGCAAACCTGGAGAGCGTATGCCGGTGGCTGTCTTAAGAGTGCCTGCAACGGATTTCCCGATGAGCTTTACTTTGAATGATGCCTTAGCTATGAATCCTGCAGCGCCTCTTTCTCAATTATCTGAAGCAAGTATCGAGGTGCGTATCTCAAAGACTGGCATGGCTAAGCCTGAGGCCGGGGATTTAATCTCTAATGCGCAAACCATTCAGGTTGGCACTAAAAATGCTCGTCTCCTGATAGACCAGGTGCGTCAGTAAGCTCTTAGCCTCTACCAACAAATGGCATATTGGTTGCCATAATGGTCATGGAGAGAATGTTGCTCTCGAGTGGGAGTTGCGCCATGTGCAAGACGGCTTCACCAACGTGATCAACATCCATACGCGGCTCTACCTTAATAGACTGATCTGCTTGCATAATTCCGGCAGCCATACGCTCAGTCATCTCTGTAGCTGCATTACCAATGTCGATTTGACCACAAGCAATATTGAAGGGGCGTCCATCTAGGGCGATAGTTTTGGTAAGTCCGCTAATGGCATGTTTCGTGGCGGTATAGGGGGCTGACATCGGACGCGGTGCATGGGCAGAGATCGAGCCATTATTGATAATTCTGCCGCCTTGTGGGGATTGCGCTTTCATCATTCGAATCGCTTCTTGAGAGCATAAGAATGCGCCACAGAGATTGGCATTCACCACATTCATCCACTGCTCATAACTTAGCTCTTCCATAGGAATAGCAGGTGCACCCATACCAGCATTATTAAAGAGCACGTCAATACGGCCAAATTGGTTTTTTAGTGCTGAGAATAGTTTCTTGACCTCTTCCGGTTTTCCTACATCGCAAGAAACCGCAAGACAGTTGCTTTGATTGCCGCCAATGTCAGTTATAGCGTTCTCTAGCCTATCTAGATTGCGTCCCGTAAGTGCCACGTGATAACCCCCCTTCAGAAGGGCCTTAGCGGCAGCCTTTCCAATGCCAGTTCCGGCACCAGTTACAAGGGCAACCTTGGTTTTTGCTGAATTCATAATGGTTTTTGGGGCTTCTAAAAAGCACCATCTTATCGTGATTTATACGATCCGTTTTGAAACCTTTTCCGATTGAGATGCTCGGGGCATAATGCAAAAAAACAATAGAGACTTTAATGAATTTCATCAAAAGACAAATTTATAATCCCTTAGCTCTGATGGGATCCTTTTTTGCACTGTTAGCGCTGATTTTTGGCGTACTGTGGATCTTAGTTCCGCCACCACCAAAGTCGATTGAAATGGCTACCGGATTTCCTACGGGGCTTTACTATCAATTTGGTGAGCGCCTCAAAGCGGAGCTCTCTAGTGAGGGCGTAGATCTGCAAGTTCGCTCGACTGGCGGAACTCTGGATAACTTAGCGCTTCTAAAAGACCCAAATTCTGGGATCGACTTTGCGATGGTACAAGGCGGCATTGCAAATCTTACTCAATACCCAAAATTAGTTTCTATTGCAGGAATGTTTTATGAGCCCATTTGGGTTTGGTATCGCGAGGGTGCTTTCAAGAATGATGGTGGCCAACTCAAAATATTGAGTCAGCTCAAAGGTAAGCGAGTTTCCATTGGCAATGATGGTAGCGGTACTTTAGCCCTCACTAACAATTTATTGCAGGCAAGCGGGATCGGTGATAAAGAGATTGGTGCAGAAAGACTCAAGCCTGACGATGCTATAGCCAAGCTCAGTAACGGTGAGTTAGATGCTGTATTTATTGTGGCTGCAGCTGAAGCGCCTATTTTGCAGAAGTTTTACTCTATTCCAGGTATTCGCTTGATGAACTTTGATCAAGCAGATGCCTATACCCGCAATCTGACTTACCTCACTAAAGTCACTGTGCCTAGAGGCTTGTTGAGTATTCAATATGATCAGCCTCGTCAAGATATCCAAGTAATGGCTGCTACAGCTACCTTAGTGGCTCATGATACTGTTAGTCCAGCATTAGTTTCGCTCATGCTTAGCGCTTCTTACGATATTTTAAAATCTTATTCACGCTTACAAAAAGTTGGTGAGTTTCCCTCTAGTACTGGCTTAGATTTTCCGTTGCATGTGGATGCCGAGATTTATCTAAAAGATGGCCCTTCATTCTTGCATCGCCATTTACCGTTCTGGACAGCGGTTTGGGCAGGGCGCTTTGTTAAGATCGTTATTCCATTGCTGGTCATTCTGATCCCATTATTTACTTATATTCCCTCTACTAAAAATTTCTTCTTGCGCTTGAAGTTAGCCCAAGTCTATGAAGAGCTTAAGGTCATTGAGCGAAACTCTCAAAACCCAGATCTGAAGGAGAAAAACTTTAAAGACCTTACAGATATTGAAAGACGAGTGGGTAATCTCAAGGTTTCTATGTTGGATGCTAAAGAGTTATATGATCTTAAAGGGCATGTGGGAGAGGTGCGTACTCGCTTGAGCTTGGTTCAATAAAAGAGCAAACGCTTGATACTTGGCCTAAAATAGATCTATGACAATTACCAGTCTTGCGCCGCCACTAACCCCTCTAAAGCAAATTGACGAGGCTTTGCGCAATGACGGCTTCGCAGTTGTAGATGCAAAGACTGTTGCTCAATTTAGTCATGTGGAGTTATCTAGTCTTCAAAGTCTGATTCAGTTTTGGGAAAACTTGCCACGGGATCCGTATCTAAAGGATGGTGGTCGCTATCGTTTTCGTCGTCATGCAAGTTATCAAATTAAAGGCGATGACCTTACTTTGGTGCCGCATCGTGCGCATTGGCAGTCAGTAGATTACAACGCTCTGCATGGTGGTATTGAGCGCTGGTTTGAACCGATTCAAGCGGGATTATTGGAAAATCCTGCTTGGCAGGCACTCCTACTTGGACTCGCAAAGATATTAAATAGTCTTAAGCCTGTGAATACTTGGTTTGTTGAGGCGCATCAATTTCGGATTGATACCACCGATGGAATTGGACGACCTACTCCCGAAGGGGCCCATCGTGATGGTGTCGATTTTGTAGCTGTCTTCTTATTGGGTCGCTCGGGTATTAAGGGTGGTGAAACCCGAATATTTGATGCTACTGGTTCGGCAGGTTTGCGCTTTACGCTTACAGAGCCTTGGTCTGTATTGTTGATGAATGATCAACGCATGATTCATGAATCCACGCCAATTCAGCCTTTAGCAAATTATGGCTATCGAGATACCCTAGTGCTTACTTACCGCTCTAACGGTTTTCAGGACTCACCTAATCGTAGTCAGCAATAGCCTATTTTTATTTCCCAAAGCGTAGCTGGCCATTTCCGTCTGGGCGAGTAGAATAAGTTCACTTTTCTACTAACTTTTATGCACTTTCGCTCAGCTGGCTATACCCCTCTTATGCTCTTGGCACAAACCTGTGCTTTATTAGGCTTTGCTTGCTATCCGGTTGTCTTGACCACTTTGCAGGAAGAGTGGCATCTGAGCAATCTGCAATCGGGCCTAATCGCTAGTGCACTTTTCTTTGGTTATATGCTCGCCGTTCCATTGGCTACTGCCTTAACGGATCGTGTTGATGCGCGTAAGGTTTATCTAGTCGGTGGGCTAACTGCAACTCTTGGTCTTTTAGGTATGGGCTTATTAGCTTATAACTTTTGGACAGCGTTATTTTTTATGGCGCTAAACGGTGCTGGTCTTGCCGGTACTTATATGCCAGGCCTGAAAATTTTGTCTGATCGTATTCAGACTGGAGAGTTAACTCGACATATTTCGTTTTATACCGCTTTCTTTGGTATTGGGACTGGGCTTTCATATTTATGTTCAGGCTGGATTTTGAGTATGTTGGGTTGGCATTATGTATTTAGCCTCATTGCTTTGGGTCCATTTGCCGCCTTTCTGATTGTGTTATTGCTCATTCCAGCTCTACAGCATGAGAAATGGCAGGGGTCTATCAATATTCGTCTGCATGATATTTTTCCAGTAAGCAAATGGAAATTAGTCTTGCAGGATAAGAATGCTTCCGGATTTATTTTTGGTTATACCGCGCATTCAATAGAGCTCTTTGCCTCTAGAAGTTGGATTGTGGCCTTTTTTGCTTTTTGCACAATTGCTTCTGGTGAATCCTTTGTTCTGGCTGTGACTACTTTAGCCGGGGTAATTAATTTCTTTGGCGTACCTGCATCTATATTAGGTAATGAAATTGCTTTAAAAGTAGGACGTCAAAAATGGGTTTGTATAGTAATGCTAACAAGCGCTGCATTTGGTATTGCATTCGCTTGTTCAACTGGCCAATCCTGGTGGCTGATTGTCGCTCTAGCTATCGGACATGCTATTTTCATCATGGCAGATTCAGCAACACTAACTGCAGGCTTGGTGGTGAGTGCCCAGGAAAATATCAAGGGTGCTGCCATGGGCCTCCATTCATTAATGGGTTTTGGCGGCGGCTTGCTTGGCCCCGCAATATTTGGATTTGTCTTAGATATCTCTGGATCTCGTACTTCACAAGTAGCCTGGATATGGGCTTATGTTGCGGTGGTGGTATGGGGTGTGCTGTTTGTAATCTATGAACGTCGAAGAGGATGGGGTAACAAAGCACGTACATGAGTGATCAGATGCATAAAAAAGATTCTCTAGTTTGCTATCACTGCTCAAGCCAAATTCTTCCGAGCGATTTAATTAAGGCAGAACTAGGTACCGAACAGCGTGCATTTTGTTGCCCTGGTTGTATGGCGATTGCGCAAACCATTCATGGTGAAGGTTTGGAAGTTTTTTACGCTAGACGATCACAGTCAGGCGATAAGCCAGCAGCCTATTTAGCTAGTAATGAGATACCGGAGAAGCTCAAACCTTATGATGATCCTTCATTACAAGGACGCTTTACGCGCTCCTGCGATCAGATAGGCGGGCTTGAGACAACACTACGTCTAGAAAAAATTCGTTGTGCTGCTTGTGTTTGGTTATGCGAACAGCACTTACGTCGTCACGTAGGCGTGCAAGATGTGCAAATTAATTACGTTACACAAAAAGTAATGGTGCGTTATTCACCAGAGAAAACGAGTTTAGCTAGATTGCTTTTTGAAATTGAACGGATTGGTTATGAGGCTTGGCCATTTGAACCCTCTCAATCTTTAGATCGAGCAAAGAAAGAAAAGCGTAGCTTACTGCTGCGTCTTGGTGTGGCGATGCTGGGTATGATGCAGGTCATGATGTATGCGTGGCCAACCTATGTTGGTGCAGACATCACCCCTGAATTTGAAGTTCTGTTGGGCTGGAGTGGTTGGGCTTTAACTGTACCTGTAATGGTGTATTCAGCAGGCCCTATTTTCCAAGCAGCATGGCGAAGTGTAGAGTCGTGTAGACAAACGCATATGCTGGGAATGGATGTGCCGATCGCCTTGGCTCTTGCTTTGGCATTTACCGCAGGTACGATCAATTTAGTCACTGGTGCAGGCCATAGCTATTTTGATTCCATCACAATGTTTGTCGCTTTTATCTTAGCCGCAAGATATGTGGAATTGCTGGCTCGGCAAGATGCCCAAGGTGGAGCAGAGGCTTTGGCAAAGCAATTACCCGCTACCTGTGAGCGTGTATTGAATTACCCAGTTTCACGAGAGATTGAGCTTGTGCCCGTTGTTAATTGCAATCCGGGTGAGGTTTTGCGAGTTTCTCCTGGAGAGGTGGTTCCGGCTGATGGCGTCTTGATTGAGAACGCTAGCGCATTGGATGAATCCTTGCTTACTGGCGAATCTAAGCCTGTTGATAAAAAAATTGGGGATCGCATTTATGCCGGTACTCACAATATTCTGAATCCATTGTTGATGAGAATTGAATCCGTGGGGCAAGCTACTCGTATCGCCGGCATTGCTTCCCTATTGGATCAAGCCTTACTCTCTAAACCAGTGATGGTCAGTCTCGCTGAAAAGTGGACGGGGTATTTTGTAGCTTTCCTATTATTTGGGGCATTTGCTTCTTCAGCTATCTGGCTCTATTTTGATCCAAGTCATGCATGGACTGTTTTAGTTTCTGTATTAGTTGCTAGTTGTCCTTGCGCATTATCGCTAGCAGTGCCGACCGCAATGGCTGCAGCACAAGGCGCTGTTACAAAATTGGGTTTGCTCATCGTTCGCGGTCATGTGATGGAAGGTTTGGTGAAGGCAACGGATTTAGTGCTGGATAAAACAGGTACATTAACAATGGGTCAGCCAGAGCTGCAAGAAATTATTCATTTACGCTCAGGCTATCGTCGCGAAGATGCATTAGCTTTAGCTGCAGCGCTAGAGTTTGGTCAAAGACATCCATTGGCGCTGTCTTTGATGCGCGCTGCTGAGGCTGAGAATATATCCTTGCCTCTATTAAGTGAGCCCGTGATAAATCAGTTAGGTAAAGGCTTAAGCTCTGGCGCCTATCGACTAGGAAGTGCTTTGTGGTTAGGTCTAGAGCAGGATGCAGGGCTTGGGCAATATGGTCAAGTGCATTTAGCAGATGCGCAAGGCTTAATAGCTAGCTTTGTTTTTTTGGACACTCCGAGACCAGGACTGGAACAGTTTTTAAAAGTAGTAAAGTCCAAAAATATTACAGTGCATTTGGTCTCTGGGGATGATCGTGCCACTGTTGAATGGTGGGCTCAGCATGTCGGCATTGATCATTGCCAAGGTGGCTGTACGCCCGAGGATAAATATGAATATATCGAGCGTCTGCAAAAAGAAAATCGTTTTGTCTGGGCAATTGGCGATGGTGTGAACGATGCCCCTTTGCTTGCTAGAGCTGATATTTCTATTGCAGTTGGTGCAGGCGCGCCTTTAGCTGCTGCTGGTGCCGATGCAATCCTGACAGCAGTCTCACTAGAGCCTTTAGCTAAAACTTTATTACTCGCTGATAAAACTCAAACCATCATTAAACAAAATTTATGGTGGGCTTTGGCATATAACTTATTAGCCATTCCTGCCGCAATGATGGGGTTAGTCAACCCCTGGGTTGCTGGAATCGGCATGTCGCTTTCTTCGCTCGCAGTGACTTTAAATGCTTGGCGATTGCGAAAAGCTTAGACTATAGGGATGGAAAGTTTATTTCTCCTCATCCCCTTATCTCTGGTTCTGGTTGGGCTTTTAGTCTGGATTCTGCGTTGGTCCATTAAAAGTGGGCAATTTGACGATTTGGACGGCCCTGGCCATGCTATTTTGATGGATGATGACGCTCCGGAGTCGAAAGAAGTTAGTAAACACTCTAGAAAATAGTCATTTATCTAAATGACCCAAGATAAATAGGCAATCTGCTTGCTTAGTCTGAATTAGCCCTACCCTTTTTGATATAGATCAAATTCCCCTTATGCCCTTACTTTGATAATTAATCCAGTCTATTTGGATTATGTCGTTGTTTGGTCACACAAAAGGAG
Organism: Polynucleobacter meluiroseus; assembly: GCA_943372325.1. Taxonomy (GTDB): domain Bacteria; phylum Pseudomonadota; class Gammaproteobacteria; order Burkholderiales; family Burkholderiaceae; genus Polynucleobacter; species Polynucleobacter meluiroseus_I. The sequence goes on from CALRYF010000001.1 coordinate 518,275, forward strand.
AAACCATGGGACTTACCGTGGGGAGTAATCAAGATACCTTTAATTACAAGGTTGTCAGCCAATTTGCCATCGTAACTGTGCTGTGGGGAATTGTTGGCATGCTCGTAGGAGTGATCCTTGCAGCTCAGCTCATTTGGCCTGAAATTACTTTTAATATTCCTTGGTTGAGCTATGGCCGTTTACGCCCCCTACATACCAATGCGGTGATATTTGCATTCGGCGGCTCGGCTTTATTTGCAACATCCTATTACATCGTGCAGCGCACAAGCCAAGCACGTTTGTTTTGTGACAAGCTAGCAGCTTTTACTTTTTGGGGTTGGCAAGTTGTTATTGTTTTAGCGGCTGTGACATTACCCTTGGGCTATTCAACATCAAAAGAGTATGCCGAACTTGAGTGGCCAATTGATATCCTGATTACCCTTGTTTGGGTGGCTTATGCAGTAGTTTTCTTTGGGACCATTATGAAGCGCAAGACGAAACATATTTATGTTTCTAACTGGTTCTTTGGCGCATATATTTTGACAATTGCTATTCTGCATATTTTCAATAACTTGGAAATGCCTGCGACATTTTGGAAGTCATATTCAGCATATGCTGGCGTACAAGATGCGATGGTGCAGTGGTGGTATGGTCATAATGCGGTAGGCTTCTTCTTAACTACGAGCTTCTTAGGGATGATGTACTACTTCATTCCAAAACAGGCTGAGCGTCCAATCTACTCCTATCGCTTATCTATTGTTCACTTCTGGGCTTTAAACTTTACTTATATGTGGGCGGGTCCTCACCATTTACAGCATACCTCTTTGCCTGACTGGACTCAGTCTCTCGGAACTGTATTCTCTTTAATCTTGTTAGCGCCATCTTGGGGCGGCATGATTAACGGCATCATGACATTGTCTGGTGCATGGTACAAACTCCGTCGTGACCCGATTTTAAAATTCTTGGTAGTGGCGCTTTCCTTCTACGGCATGTCTACTTTTGAAGGCTCCATGATGTCTATCAAGACAGTGAATAGCTTATCTCATTACACAGACTGGACTATCGGTCACGTTCACTCTGGTGCGTTGGGCTGGGTTGCCATGATTACGATTGGATCCCTCTACTATTTGATTCCACGTTTAGTTGGGCAAAAAGAGATGTACAGCACCAAGTGGATTGAATTGCATTTCTGGATCGCTACGATTGGTGTTGTTTTGTACATTGCCGCCATGTGGATTGCTGGCGTTATGCAAGGTTTGATGTGGAGGGCATTTGAGCCAGATGGAACCTTGACATATAGCTTCGTTGAGTCTGTCAAAGCAACCTATCCTTTCTACATGATTCGTTTATTAGGCGGTTTGTGCTACCTGAGTGGCATGTTCTTGATGGCATACAACGTCTTCAAAACTGTACAGGGTAAAACTTTTGTAAATGCGCCAATTCCAATGGCAGTTGCCGAACATTAAGAGGGGAAGAAAATGTCTAGCGAAAATAAATTCTTTTCCCATGGAACCTTGGAGAAAAATGTTGGCTGGCTAATTATTGCAACAATTATCGTAGTGTCGATTGCCGGTTTAGTTCAAATCGTTCCTTTATTTTTCCAGCACACTACAACAGAGCCAAGTCCTGGTGTGGAGCCTTATACAGCGTTGCGCTTAGCTGGTCGTGATATCTATCAACGTGAAGGCTGCGTTGGCTGTCATTCGCAGCAGATTCGCACCTTGCGTTCCGAAGTTGAGCGTTACGGTCCTTACTCTTTGGCTGGTGAGTCTGTATATGACCGTCCATTCTTATGGGGTAGTAAGCGTACAGGCCCAGATTTAGCTCGTGTAGGTGCGCGTTACTCTGATGATTGGCATCGCATACATTTACGCAATCCCCGAGATGTGGTACCGGAGTCGAATATGCCAGGTTATCCATGGTTAGCAAAAAATGCTGCCGAAACCTCATCAATTCAAGCTCATATGCAGGCAATGCGTCGTTTGGGTATTCCATACACCGATGAAATGATTGCGAATGCACCTAAAGAGTTGGAGGGTAAAACAGAAGAGGATGCTTTGATTGCTTATCTTCAGGGACTTGGCATCTCACGTCGCTACATTATTGTTGATGAAGCAGTAACTAAATAAAGACCGAGATTTTAATTAGAGCGATATCAATCAAATGGAACATATCACACCCTATCTCTCAGCCTTTTCTACAGTAATTGGACTTATTTTTTTTATAGGCATTGTCTGGTGGGCCTGGTCCCCTGGCAGAAAAGAAGCAAATCAGGAATCAGCAGAGCTTCCATTTGATCTTCCGGATGAATTCAGCAAGGATAAATCATGAGTGACTTTTTTAACGGCGGTTGGAGTAACTACATCGCACTGGTTTCATTAGTAGGCATTGTTTGGTGCATATGGTTATTAGCTTCGCAACGAAAAGCCAAGGTAGTACATACGGCCGATGGTGCAGTAGCTGATACTGGCCATGTGTGGGATGGCGACTTACGCGAACTCAATAATCCGCTCCCACGTTGGTGGGCTTGGATGTATTTAATATTCTGCGTATTTGCACTGGTTTATTTAGTTCTCTTCCCTGGCCTTGGCTCTTTCCCTGGTGTGCTGGGTTATAGCACTGATGGCTCACTTATGAAGTCCATGACTACTGCTAATGAGGAGTTAAAGCCCGTCTATGCTAAATACGTCACCATGGATATTGAACAAGTTGCGGCCGATCCAAAAGCTAGAGAAATGGGTCAGCGCCTATTTTTAAATTCCTGTGCTCAATGCCACGGTTCTGATGCTGGTGGTTCTAAAGGTTTCCCGAACTTGACTGATGGTGATTGGCTTTATGGCGGTTCACCTGAAAATATTAAAACAACACTGATTAATGGCAGAGCAGGTGTTATGCCTCCTTTCCCGCAACTAGATGAGAAGCAAATAGTAGATGTAACAAACTATGTGCGTAGCCTTTCGGGATTGCCTGCTGATAAGCTTAAGTCGGAACGTGGCGCTGAAATTTTCAATTCCAATTGCGTTGCATGCCATGGCGCTGATGGTAAAGGCAACATTGCAATAGGTGCGCCAAACTTAACCGATAAAACTTGGTTATATGGCGGTTCAGAGGCGACTATTATTGAAACGCTTACTAAAGGTCGTATGGGCATGATGCCATCACAAGATAAAGTATTGAGCCCAGAAAAAATTCATCTCCTAACAGCGTATGTATGGGGCCTATCTAATAATAAGCAACCAGTAGCAGCTAAGTAAAAAAGTATTTAGTGTCTGATATTCCGCTGGGTGGAAAACCTATTCCGATAGAAGTTATTGAGGAGTCTCTTTACGAGGTCCGGCGAAAGATTTATCCGCGTTCAGTATCAGGGCTCTTTGCCCGCTGGCGCTTTGTATTGGTCTTCGCAACACAGCTACTGTTTTACGGCTTGCCATGGTTAAGTTGGAATGACCGCCAAGCAGTCCTCTTTGATTTAATTCAACGTAAGTTTTATATCTTCGGCCTCGTTCTTTGGCCACAAGACGTGATTTATCTCACGCTCTTATTAATTCTGTCAGCGCTAGCTCTGTTTCTCTTTACCGCGGTTGCAGGTCGTTTATTTTGCGGCTATGCCTGTCCGCAGACCGTCTATACCGAAATCTTTATGTGGATCGAGCGTAGGGTGGAGGGTGATCGTTTTGCACGTATTCGCTTAGATGGTGAGGATTGGCCTTGGGGTTTTCGTAAATGGCGCCTGAAGATCACAAAACATTTCCTGTGGCTATTAATTGCCTTCTGGACAGGCTTTACTTTCATTGGCTATTTCACGCCCATTGAAACCTTGGGTGCTTCACTACTTCATCTCTCTCTTGGACCATGGCAAACCTTCTGGCTATGCTTTTATAGTTTTGCAACTTGGGGTAACGCAGGCTTTATGCGAGAACAAGTTTGTAAATATATGTGCCCATATGCCCGCTTCCAAAGCGTGATGGTTGATAAAGATACCTTCCTGGTGACCTATGACAAAGTGCGTGGGGAACCCAGGGGTAGTCGCAGCAAGTCTGCAGACCACACGTCTCTTGGCCTAGGGGATTGTGTTGATTGCAGTATTTGTGTTCAGGTTTGCCCTACTGGGATTGATATTCGTGATGGCTTGCAATATATGTGTATTGGTTGTGGAGCATGTATTGATGCCTGCGATCAGGTAATGGAAAAAGTCGACTATCCCAAAGGCTTGATTCGTTATACGACTGAACGTGCCATTGAGGATAAAGAATCGAATCAAAGTGCAATTCGCCATATTTTGCGTCCTCGAGTATTGATTTATACCGCTCTTATTACGGTATTAACATGCGCTTTTCTCTTCTCCTTGGTGACGCGCAACCCATTAAGGGTGGATATCATGCGCGATCGTGGTGCCTTAGCTCGTGAGGTAGAGGGTGTTCGTATTGAGAATATTTATCGCATTCAGATCATGAATGCGTCTGAGCATGCAATGAAGGTAAGGGTGAAAGCTACAGGCCTAGATGATTTAAAGATCTTAAATTCGCAAGGTAATGAAATTCAAGAAATTGAGGTTGCGCCAGCGAGTAATCAGTTGCTGCCTATTAAAGTCAGCACTACTATTGGTAACAATACTTCAGGAAATTATCCAATTCATTTTGATATCACTGCACAAGAGTTGGTGGGTGATAAGGAAGTTACTAGAACTCGCGATGAAAAATCGACTTTTATTATTCCTCGTTAAGCCAGTAGCAATGGAGATAATGTATATGACAGAACAGCAAACTACTAAACCTTGGTTCAAGCAACTTTGGCCGTGGTTATTAATCAGTGGCCCGGCGGTAGCGATGATTGGTTGCATCATTACCATTTACTTGGCGATTAATTATCAAGCTGATAAACCTTTGCGTGATGGTGTGCAGAAGCAAGGCTTAAAAGTAGAGCAGCTAAAAGATGTGCAACCAGATACGCAGGCAAAAAAATGAAATACCGCTTGTTGATCTGGATTTTATGGCCTTCCTTTTTGGTGGCTGGGATGGCAGAAGGCTTACTGTTTACTATTATTCATCCACAGGATCTTTTATTCTTTGGATACCACCCAGAGATCTCGGATGAGGGTATTTACACGATCGGGTTTTTTGTGCTTTGGACGTTTTGTGCGATTTCTAGTGCGCTTACGGCCTACATTCTGCCTGGCATCGAAGCCCCCGACAATAAAGACATTGATCGCGGCTTGATTTAGCCTTTAGAGTTGTTTTACGGCGATCTCTGCGCTGATGCAGTGCGTTCTATCGGGGTTAGGGATTCCGGCTAGCTCATATAAGCCATTCATATCAATCAGTTTGATGTGGCGTTGTTTGATTTGAATTAGCCCTGACTCTGCAAAGCGTGAAAGCATACGACTGACCGTCTCAATCTGAATACCTAGATAGCTGCCAATATCATTTCGACTCATTCGTAAATCAAACTCATTATTAAGATAGCCACGTGCTGCTAGGCGTTGTGAAAGACTTAGTAAAAATGCAGCCAATCTTTCTTCTGCGCGCATGGTGCCAAGTGAGAGTAGGTGACGCTGATCTTGCGTCAACTCACGACTCATGATTTTATGGAACTGGTTTTGTAGCGCAGGAATATGGCGTGCTAAATCTTCAAAGGCTTCATAACGAATGATGCAGACTTCACTTTCTTCCAGTGCAATCGCGTCAGATTGGTAATGACCTTCACCAATGCCATCTAAACCTAAGATCTCGCCAGGAAGGTGAAAACCAATCACCTGTTGACGACCATCTTGAAGACAAAACTCTGTTTTGAGGGTGCCGAACCGAACGCTATAGACAGAGCTTAGGGGATCACCATGGCGGTAAAGGTTCTCACCTTTTTGCAGGTGTACTCGTTCCTTAACCAAGGCGTCTACTTGTGTCACTTCACTGCTGCTGAGCCCAACCGGAAGGCAAAACTGGCCCAGAACGCATACTGAGCATTTGCTGGTCGGGGTGTCGGTAAGCTTGTAATTCATATTTGAGCTATCTATATAGACAGTTTATTCTATATAGGCAATGAACCCCGTTTTTTCGACTCTATTTCGGTAGCGAATGCTAACTTCAAGCCTTCTTCTGGCGGTCTTCCTAGGCGCCCTTGTGAGCGGCTGGCACTGTGCTTTGATGTGCGGTGGGATAGCGGCTGCCATTGAGCGTCCGGCTGCCCTAGAGACCCCTTTACGCGCTAAATCTGAACTGTTTTACCTGCAGTTGATTATGCATTTAGGACGTATTACAAGCTATGTTGTCCTGGGTGCTCTAGCAGCATCTATAGGGGTGGTGGTTTGGCAGCAAAACCTCATACCCATCCAGCGACCTTTGTTTGCATTGACATCTCTAATCTTAATTTTGATGGGCGTCCGTCTATTGAGAGTCAGTAAATCAGAAGGTTTACTCGGAGGTAAGTGGTTGAGCTCTAAAATTGCAACTTACTGGGCTAAATATTTAGGTCGTATGGCTAGTGGGCCTTCGCGTTGGTTTAGCGGCATGCTCTGGGGTTTGGTGCCTTGTGGTTTGGTTTATAGCGTTTTACCACTCGCATTTTTATCAGGAGATGTTCTCACCGGGGCTGCCCTGATGCTGGCATTTGGATTGGGAACATTACCCAACTTATTACTAATCTCTAAATTTTCAGCAGCGCTTACTCAGTTTGGACAATATCTTTGGGTGCGTTACTTGGCTGCTTCACTGCTTTTCATTGCAGGGGGCTTTGGTCTCTATCGTGCCTGGGTTTTGCCTCAAGCCTTGTTAAAAGGCGGCTTCTGTATTTCTTAAGCAGTTGCCGCTGCTATGCCGGATTTAAGGTCTGGATAGAGGGAGTCTTGCGGTAGCGTGGAAATAAAATGAGTACGCTCCGCCATTTCCAATGGTTGATGTGCTAAGCCGCAGATAATCAACCGAATGTTGCGAATCTCGCAGAGGTGTGCAAGTTCCATAATCGTATCCATTCCTGAAGTATCGATGTAAATAACATTCTTTAGATCGAGTAAGAGTGTTTGCGAGGGTAAATTAACTTCAATCTTCTCTAAGAGTTTGACTGCTCCAAAGAAGATAGCTCCATAAATGCGATAGGCATCAATCTTTCCTTGTTGGTTGCTTAAGTCTGGAAAATCACTAGCTAGAGCAAGCTCACAACGGGATAGGCTGGATATGCGATAAATGAAGGTGATAAAGGCTAATAGCAGGCCTACCTGCACTGCAATCGTGAGATCTAAAACAACCGTGAGGATAAATACACTCAAAATAGTAATGCGATAGGGTAGGCGGAACTGCTTGAGATCAATAAACTTTCTCCACTCACCCATATTCCAGGCAACAAACATCAAGATTGCAGCAAGGCTAGCTAAAGGAATATTTTTGGCAAGCGGCGCTGCAAACAATACGATGACCAATAAAGTAGCTGCATGTACGATCCCAGAGATAGGTGTAGTCGCACCACTTTGGACATTGGTTACAGTGCGAGCAATAGTGCCGGTTGCTGGCATGCCACCAAAAAATGGAATCGTAAAATTAGCAATGCCTTGTGCCATGAGTTCTTGATTGGATTTATGACGATCATGAATTAAGCTATCAGCAATCCGCGCACAGAGTAAGGATTCAATGGCACCCAATAAGGCAAGTGTTAGCGCGGGCGCAACCATATATTGCGCACTATCCCAGCTGACATGTATCCACTCGAAAGAGGGTAGTCCCGATGGAATTCCACCAAAGCGACTGCCAATAGTCTCTACTGGTAAGTTGAGGATGCTAGTGATAATTGTCGCTACCACCATGGTCATTACTGTACCGGGGAGGTGTGATAGCCATCCCAGGCGATGATTGAATAGCTTCCAGAGGATTAACAAAGCAAGGCTACCGCAGGCTAAGCCGAGTGCTATTGGATTAAAGGTATCCGCTGCCAAGTAGAGTGTTTGAACTTGTTGAAAAAATTGAGCAGGCATTTTTTCAATCTGAAGTCCAAAGAAATCTTTAATTTGAGATAAGCCAATCAGAAATGCAATGCCGTTAGTAAAGCCAATAATGACCGCGATCGGAATAAAGCGCACCAGCGTGCCAAGGCGAAACACACCCATGAGGAATAAAAATACTCCCGACATAGCGGTTGCTAGCAATAAATTAGGAACACCATAGCGCTCCACAATGCCGTAGACAATCACAATGAAGGCGCCAGCTGGACCGCCAATTTGAACGCGGCTACCACCGAGCACAGAGATGAGGCCGCCAGCAATAATGGCAGTGAAGATGCCAGCCTCAGGCTTTAGTCCGCTTGCAATTGCAAAAGCCATTGCCAGGGGAAGCGCAATGACTCCAACAGTTATTCCAGCAAAAAGATCTTTTGTAAAAAGGGTGCGGTTATAACCAGCAAATGAGTCTAGTAGCTGAGGACGAAAAAACATCGTTTTTATGTCTTAGTAATTTAAGAAATACTGACTTAGGAGATGCGATTGCCAACCCAGTAGGCAAAACTCGCACATAGGGCTGTTACAAAACTACCCCAAGCAATATCAATAAATGCCAATTGCGTTGGAAAGTTTCTGACAACTGCTAGATTGGTGAGGTCATAGGTCATGTAGCAAAAAAAGCCAAACATGGCTCCATATTGCAATGCATACAACCAGGATTGCTTTGAGAGTGCTGGAACGATTACAAAAATACAGACACCCAGTGCATACAGAAGGTAGAAAGCGAGTCCTGCAAGTAGCTTGGGTTCGGTGGCCATCAGGTCTCCCATCTCGCTGCGGTAGAGATTTTTTGCGACGGCCAAAAGCCAGATCAAGTCGATTGTGATTAGGATCAATAAAAATGAGAAGTAAATAGCAAAATTCTTGAGCAATTTAGTTACCTTTATTCTTTTAGACTAATAATAAGGATTATGATGGATATAGTAACTTAGTAGCTCAATTTAAGGGGGTCAACATGTTTAAACATTTATTGGTACCGGTAGATGGATCAGATGTCAGCAAAAAATCCTTAAAGAAAGTGGCTGCACTTGCCAAGGCCGATAGCGCTGCAGTTACCTTGGTATATGTCTCCGATCCATTACCTCCGATGGTGTATTCAGATAGCACTATGGGCTATGGTGTTTCACAGAAAGAGCATGCTAAGGTTTGCGAGGCTTATGCAACGAATGTGTTTAAGAAAGCGGTGACTGCACTTGGCGCTGGCATGAAGGTAAAAAGCTTGCATATTGCCAACAGTAATTTATCTGAGGGAATATTGGCTGGTGCCACCAAGGCAAAAGCAGATGTGATCGTAATGGCGTCTCATAAACGTACAGGCATTAAAGGCATCTTATTAGGTAGCGAGACGCACGAAGTGATCGTCCACTCAAAACTGCCAGTGTTGGTTCTGGGATAATTTTCTCACCTGCAAACAAAAGGGTCCAACTGGACCCTTTTTTATTTCAGCGCAATTAATCTATTGAAATTTGAATAAATGACTTAATTCAATTTGATGGGACTACCTAGAAGAAGTATCTCTCTCGTTAGCTGTCCACTTTCATCATCACGCATAGACCATAAATCAAGCTGAGTTTTAGGGCCATAAGGATCTACATAGATACCATTTTTTCTTAATTCAAAATGAAGATGCGGTCCAGTTGATCTTCCGGTTGATCCTACATAGCCAATTTCAAAACCACGTCTTACTTCATTTCCAAGCTCAAGTTCTACGTTGTAGTTGCTCAAGTGAGCATAGTATGTGTGGTAATTACCTGGGTGTTCCAAAATGATTAAGTTTCCAAATGCACCGCTGTAAGCTATATGCGCTACTCTGCCATTAGCGACACTAAATACTGGTGTACCAGTTGGTGCAGAGTAATCGATACCCATGTGGGCGCGATAACGCTGTTTGCTGGCGGCTGCCGGTGCTGGTGTTGGGGCTGCAGCTTTAGTTGCTGGCGCAGGAGTCTTGGTGCGTTTACTGGAGGAGGCCTTGACCATGCCTACACCTCGAGAGATACGGCGATAGCTTAGTGGGTTAGTCCAGAAAGATCGCTCTAAAGATTCTCCCGAGCCCGTAAAAAAGCCTCCAGGAATGTTATTACGCTCCACCCAAAATGCATTCGCAAACACCTCGTTACTTGCAGGATCAATAATTTCTACCGCCCAAATTTGCGCCCATTTTTCTCGATCGCCAAAGTCTACAATCAAGCGAACTACGCTATTAGTATTTTCGAGCGAATTATTTTCTTCTGGATAAATTTGCTTGATCAGAGAATTAAGCTCCCAGACCAGCTCTACTGGTAATTGATCGTTTACTTTGCGTGGGTCATATAAGACATCCCTTAAGGGGATGCGAACCTCTGTTAAGCGTTTAGATTCATCCTTCAGATAATCTTGCTGAATTAAAAATCCACCAACAGCTGAAGGTGTAAATGTCCATACTTCTGTTTTACTGTCTTGGATTGGACCATTCATAATGCTTAATGAATCGAAGCGATTGCGACTGCCAAAAGCAACCGCATAAGGAATGCAATCACCCCGCATGCGGTCAAAAAATGTCTTAGTTTGATTCTTGAAGAATTCGCTGAACTGACGGTTATCGATCCCAATGCTGGCAGGTAGATTGTCTTCGTAGAAGTTGCGCCTCAAGCAGCCTTGCGTAACTCGGTAATCTAAATTGGCATCACTATCGAGCATGAGCTCATCTGGAGCTTTGCGCTGAAATAGCGATGGGTTCAGACTCATACTGCTGGTTTTTGTGCCAGTACTAGGTGAATCTTTTAAACCAACCTGCTTAGCGGGTTGAACAACCACTTTCTGGCGAGTTTGGTTAGTGGTCTGGGCTTGGGCTGCATCAATCAAGCCCGGAGTCGAGCAAAGAAAGGCGTAGCCAGAAAAAAGGATTACTCCCTTAGCGAACAGAGAGACAAAAGATGCTTTTTTATTCACCTCTTAATTATCTAATAATATGAGAGCAAACCCGAATAAATATGTTGTGCTGCAGCAAATTGAATGTAGTGAGTGTAGTTTTAGTCTGGTGCAACCTGAAGTACTGCAAAAGCTGCCTTTAGTCTTTTCTCGTAGTTCTGCCGCATAATCGCCGCCTCATCCGCCGGCCAAGTTTTAAATCCTGCACCTTTGGCAATGCCAGTTTTGCCACTTTTTACTAAATTTGTCACGCAACTTGGAGGCGCAGTGATGTTCGATAGAGAGGGGTAAATCAACTCTGCGGCTAAGGTCATCCCTTCCCAGCCAGAGATCTCTTTTTGAGTCATGGGTCCAACGGCTGCATAACGAAAGCCAAAGCTATAACGCACTGCAGTATCAATATCGTCGGGCGTGGCAATACCTGCTTCGACAAGCGAAAGTGCTTCACGCATTAAGGCATGCTGAATGCGGTTTGCTAAAAATCCAGGAATATCTTTCTTAACGAGGACAGGCTTCTTGCCATGTGCGCGATAAAACTCACAGAGTTTTTCTGCCAAAGCAAGATCAGATTTTTCCCCAGCAACAATTTCTACTAATGGCACGATATGGGCAGGCATGAAGTAGTGGGTATTAAACATACGAGCTGCTGTAGGCAGGTTTTTTGCAATATCGCTAATTGGAAAGCCGGAGCTATTGCTGCCTATGGGAATATGCGGAGGTACACGTTTATCTAGCGCAGTAAAGATTGCTTGCTTTTGTTCAAGATGTTCTGAGATTGTTTCAATAACGAGATTCACATCCTCCCAATCTTGCCACTCCTCAATGCTGCCACTATGTAATTGAGGATTTAGATCAGACCAGTCTGGTTTGATTGACTGTGCGCAGCTCTGAGTGGAATTGAGACAGGCTATTGCTTTTTCTTTACTGCGCCCGAGGATGACGATATCAGAGCCACTAGCTAAAAATCCAGCGGCTATCCCAACCCCCATAGTACCCGTTCCGATAACAACAACTTTGCTCATTTTTGACCTGTCTAATGTATGAATTAGTAATGGAATGAAGAGATTATTCCTTATTCCTACTCCTGCTGGTAAATTAAATCCTCGATACAATCAATTTTTGATCAAGGAGTTTAAATGCCGATTATCGAGTCCATCGAAGTTGCCTCAGTGGCAGTGCCTTTAGATAAAGTCACCTCATTTTCTACGCGTACTGTTTCTGAGCGTCACTATTGTCTTGTAAAGGTGCGCGGTAAAGACGGCAATGAAGGCATTGGCTTTTGTTATGTGGGTAGCGCTGGTGGAGACATCGCCAAGATTGCTGTAGAGCAGTTGCTCGCTCCAAAATTGATTGGTCAAAATAGTCACCGTAGTGAAGGCTTATGGATGGATATGTATAACGAATCCATTCTCCAAGGTCGAGCAGGCGCAGTCATGCGCGGCATCTCTATTTTAGATACGGCTTTATGGGATTTAAATGCCCGTTCAGTTGGCCTCCCTTTGCATCAATATTTGGGAGCAGTCGTAGACGACCGTGTGCCAGCGTATGCCAGCGGGGGATATTACTTAGAGGGTAAAACGCCTGCCAAGCTAGGCCAAGAAATGGAGTCTTACGTAAAGCAGGGCTTTAAAGCGGTGAAAATGAAGGTAGGTCGTCTATCCCCGTCTGAAGAAGAGGCGCGTGTAAAAGCAGCTCGCAAAGCCGTGGGTGACGATGTACTGCTTACTTTGGATGCGAATAATGCTTGGCGTGATTTGCCAACAGCATTGGAATATGTACGCCGCTTTGAGGCCTACAACCCCTACTGGATTGAAGAGCCATTCTCACCTGATGCGATTGATTTGCATGCGGCATTAGCCCGTCAAACTAAGATTAATGTTGCCACCGGTGAAATGGAAGCAGGGCGCTGGCGCTTTAGAGAATTGATTGATGCTGGCGGCGCTGCTATTTTACAATCGGATGCCGCAGTCTGCGGTGGCATTACTGAATGGAGAAGAATTTCTGCATACGCTGATCTAAAGGGGGTAATAGTTTGTCCACATTGGATGCATGATTTGCACGCACCGTTGGTAGCGGCTACACCGAATGCGCGCTTTGTTGAATTCTTCTTAGATGATCAAGTGCTCAATTTCCGTAGATTAATCAACAAACAGCTGACCTTCAAAAATGGAGATTTGATCTTGCACAAAACTCCTGGCTTAGGATTTGAATTTGATGAAGCTGCTGTGAAGAGGTATGCTGGCAAGGTTGCATGGAGCAAGATTGCTTAAGAGATTCTCAGTTCTAGTATGTAGAGACAATAAAGCCCGCAGATGCGGGCTTTATTGTTTTCATGGCTCTATCGCTAGTCTAAAAAACAAGCGATTCAGCTCAATCTCAAGAAGACTTAGGATTCAGTTTGAAATGCGTAATCGTTTGCGTCACTAGCACTAGGCCAAAGCCAACGAAACCAATTAAGTCTGCTTCTGTAGAGGGGTAGGCTAATGCAACACCAGAGACCACCATGATGACGCGTTCAAAGACTTTGGTTTTCTCGATAAACCAGCCCTGTAGTCCACCTGCTAAACAGATAATGCCAACAACGGCAGTGAAGGAAACCCAAGCAATTTGCGACCAGTCTGCTTGCTCCAATGCGGTTGTCGAGCCCATCAGCAATAAACTCACGCCGGACTTGTCTAACACAAACATGAATGGAACCAGGATGGCAGGGGCGACATACTTCCACGTTTGTAAAGTCGTTTTATAGGGATTGCCTTTACAAATCGCAGCCGCTGCAAATGGAGAAAGTGCGGTTGGGGGCGATACTTCTGAAAGCACTGCGTAATAGAAGATAAACATATGTGCAGCAAATGCAGGTACGCCTAAATTAATTAAAGCTGGTGCAGCAATGACGGCGCAAATAATGTAAGAAGCAGTAACAGGAACGGCTAAACCAACTACCCAAACGACTAAGGCTGTAAAAATAGTAGTTAGCAAGAGCGAGCCTCCTGCGTACTGAATCACAATCGAGCTAAATTTAAGGCCGAGACCAGTAAGCGTAACAGTACCCACAATCAGGCCTGCGCCAGCACAGGTGGCTGCAATGGCTAAAACACCAGTAGAGCCAGAGGCCAGAGCCTTAGTCAGATTGGAGTTATAGAGCCCTTTAATAATGGGTTCTTTACCTTTAAACCATGACCAAGGAATGATGGCAGTGTCTTCGCGCAACATACTCGATAGCGCAGAAACTACGGTTGCCCAAAAGACCGACATCACAGGGGAGAAGCCCATCAGCATGAATACCACAATGGAGATGAGGGAGAAGAAGTGAAACCAATATTTTTTAGTAAGTTGCCACGCTGTTTCGGCAGATGAGAATTGAATGCTCTTCATACCGTATTTGCGCACATCAATTTCTACCATAACAAATAAGCCTAGGTAGAAAAGAATGGTTGGGATGGTTGCCATCAGCAGCACATCCAAATATGAAATCTTCAGGAAGTCAGCAATCAAGAATGCTGCGGCGCCTAATACTGGTGGTGAAATGATTGCGCCTAAACCACCTGCTGCCAAAAGTCCGCCGGCTGCATTTTTTTCGTAACCTACTTTCTCTAGCATGGGCGCTGCGACTGAGCCGACAGTAACGGTTGTAGCAACACCCGATCCTGATGGTCCACCTAAAAGGAATGAGGACATCACAATGGTTCTGCCGACACCAGAGGATTTGCCACCCATGGCTGCAAAGGAGAAGTCAATAAAGAATTTACCGGCACCCGTAAATTGCAGGAAGGCACCAAAAATTGTGAAAAGAATGATGAGGGTTGCAGAGACGTCCACTGCAGTACCGTAAATACCTTCAAGGGTCATATACATATAACCCACTAATCGATCTAGACCATAGCCTTTGTGGGTCCATGGGGCTGGTAAGTAGTTACCAAATAAAGCATAGAGCAAAAACAAGACAGTGACTGTTACTAGTACCATGCCATTGGTTCTTCTGACACTTTCAAGGATTAGCAGAATAAGACCAATACCAATCATGACATCGGTAGAATTGGGTGCGGTATTTCGATCCATGAAGTCATCGCCACCACTTAGGATATGAAAGGCGATTGCTGCAGACCCTAGGGCAAATAACACGTCCCAAACCATCAGGCGATTTTTGAAGCGAGCGGCAATTGGGAAACTTAAGAAAACCAGAAATAAAACTAAAGCAACGTGGATCACACGCAGTTGCTGAGTGGGAACAATCGAATAAGCGGCATAAAGATGAAATAAAGACATGCCTACTGCAACTAGGGTAATAAATATAGCCAGTAGCCCCCTGTAATTATTAGAGTCGCCCTCTTCCTGCTTGATAAAGGCATCTAATTTTTCTTGGGTTTCGTTATCGATAACGTTTTGATTCATGTCTCAACCTACATTTCTTTATATTTATGCACTGCCTTAAAGCAAAAGGGGTGAGATTAACTCACCCCTCGCTACGAATGCTAGCTTAGTTTACTTTAACGCCTTTTTCCTTAAAGTACTTTAAGGCTCCAGGGTGGTAAGCAACTGGTGTTGCATTTGCTTTTTGAGCATCTAGCTTAACGTTTCTGTATTCGGCATGTGAGCGAACCAAGTCGAGCTGATTATCAAAAATTGCCTTAGTAATTTTGTATGCCTCATCATCAGACATCGTTGCATTCACAACTAGCAAGTTTGCAACTGCGGCAACGTTGTTGTCTTTAGTCATACCGCTATAAGTTTGTTTAGTAATGATTGATGGGAAATACAAATTGCCATATTTTTTATTCATGGCTGGAACTTCAGCTGACGTATCAACCATCACGATTTTCATACCAGGGCTATTTGCTAAGTCTGTAACGGCTGCAGTTGGTAGGCCACCAACCCAGAAAAACGCATCAATCTTGCGGTCTTTTACGGCATTAACGGATTCGGCAACGCTTAAACGTTCGCGCTTGATGTCCTTGTTAGGATCAAGGCCTGCTGCCTCAAGCAAACGAAAGGCCATCACTTCAGTTGCGCTACCTGGAGAGCCAGTGCTCACGCGTTTACCTTTGAGATCACTCATTGTCTTAATACCTGTTGATTCAACAGTCGCAACGTGCATTAAGTTAGGGTAGAGAATCAGTAAAGTGCGCAAATCAATAGGCTTATCTTTAAATTTGTCTGCGCCCGATGTAGCATCCTTGGCAGCATCTGCCATAGAGAAACCAACATATGGCTTGCCCGTACCTATCAACTTCAAATTGTCTACTGAACCACCGGTGACTTCTGCTGTGGCAGACATACCGGGAACTTTGCTAGATAGCACAGCGGCAAGTCCGCCACCCATAGGGTAGTAAACACCACCAGTGCCGCCTGTTGCGATAGAAATATTTTGAGCGCTGACGCTTGCGCACAAAAGACTGAGTGATAAAGCAAGGACTTTAATGAGTTTCATTGGTGTCTCCTATTTATTTATGTTTTGTTATTGAATTACAAACCCGGCATACTAAAGTTAATTGCTTTCAACTCACTCAGTAGTTGAGCTTGTTGATCAGCCGTTAATTGCATGAGTGGCGGACGCACTCTCAGCCACTCTGGATCTTTGCTGAAATGCGCAACTGCAGTTTTCATACCAGCAATCATTTGGTACTTCGCAAACACGCTGCGTACTTGATCTAGGTTTGTTTGGCGCTCATCAGCATTGGATTCTCTCCAGTGAGCAGCTAAATCAGCAATCGCCTTAGGGTTCACGTTAGCGGTAGCTGAAATACAGCCAACACCGCCAGCACGCAAGGTGCGCATGAGGAATACTTCGCTACCTGCATACACGCGGAAACCATGAGGGGCTAATAATTTGATAACGGATTCTGTATACGCCCAATCACCAGAGCTATCTTTCATGCCGACAACCGTATTGGGATATTCTTTTGCTAGGCGCTCCAGCAAAGAAAGACTTAAATTAATTTTGGTGACTGGTGGAATGTTGTAGATATAAATTTGCAGAGCAGCACTGCCTACTTTTTGAATTACTTCAGAAAAATAAGCAAACAGACCATCATCAGATACATCTTTGTAATAAAAAGGAGGCAGCATCAGCACGCCTGCACACTTATGGTTTAGTGCGTGCATTGTCATGCTCACGGTTGCATCAACAGAGGAGGCGCCAGTGCCAGGCATAAGGTGCTCTGGATTCAGTCCGCCTTCAATCAATGCAGTTAATGTGCTCATCTTCTGAGGAGCGGACATCGAATTTGCTTCTGAATTAGTGCCGAAAATTGCTTGTCCAACGCCATTAGCTTCTAGCCATTGACACTGTTTTAATAGTTTAGGAGCATCCGGGCTACCGTCTGCCTTGAATGGTGTGAGTACAGGTGATAACACCGCAGGTAAGGTGGAAGGGTGCAAGGAAATCGTCATACTGGCTCCGTTTTTTAGTTATTTACTTCCGATGGAAGTGTTTGTTGCTTAAAGAAGGCTTCTAAATTATCTACCGCTAAGTTGGTCATTGCTATCCGTGTTTCCGAGGTAGCGCTTCCAATGTGCGGTGTTAACAATACATTATCTAGGGTTAATAAAGCCCCGTTTGGATTAGGCTCATTCTCATAAACATCTAGGGCAGCACCAGCAATCTTTTTATGTTGCAGTGCATATAAAAGTGCAGCCTCATCTACAACGCTTCCGCGTGCAATATTAATCAAGTAGCCAGTAGGCCCTAAGGCTTCAAGAACACGAGAGGTAACCATCTTGTCGGTCTCTGGTGTGGCTGGGCAAGCCAAAAACAGGATGTCACAGGACGTGGCTAAATCCTGAAGATCTGGGTGATATTGGTAAGACAAAGATTTTTTATTGGGCCCTGAGTAGGCGATCTCAACCTTAAAAGGCTCCAAGCGCTTGGCGAGATCTTGTCCAATTCGGCCCATACCCACTATCCCTACTTTCTTACCAGCTAAGGTGGTGGTTATTCTGAAAGGCGCCTTGGACCAGGCAGCAGTTTTCACATATTCCTGAGCCTCAGGGATTCGGCGTAGCAAAGCAAGCATCATGCCGATGGCAAGTTCACACACAGCATCATTCAGGACGCCTGGGGTATTGCTTGCTTTGATGCCTTGTTTTTTTAAATAGCCCAAAGGCAGATTGTCATAACCAACTCCGCAGGTAGCCACCATACGAATACTGGGGATCTGTGTAACAAGTGCTTCAGGAAGTTTGGTATTGGAGCGAATCAAGATCGCTTGAAAGTTTCCGGCAGGAGCGGGGGCCTGTGGATCTGGATGGTGGGTAGGGGTTAAGCGCCGGTCTATTTCTGCCTGCATAATTTCAGGGAAATGGCCGACCTGCAGTACCGAATTGACGGGGATCATGTCTCACTAACTTTTTTATTGAAATAATGACCCCATTGTAAGAGGATTTTTCAGAAAAAGTCCGCCCTCATTTAGGAGAGTATTTATGTTATTTACACCAGCCGAAACCAAGGTAGTCATTGTCGGTGGCGGCACAATGGGCGCTGACGTTGCCGCTGTTTGTGCGCGCGGTGGCTGTGCTGTTCAAGTGGTGGAGCCAACCACTGAAAGACGAGCCCTCTTACCCGATTACTTTGCAAATACCATGACTGAACTCGGTTATGAGCATCGTATTCATTTGCTCTCAGTTGCTGGAACGCTTGAAGAAGTAGATTGGTCTGATATTGACTTAGTGATTGAGTGTGTACCAGAGCGCTTGGACATTAAGCGTGAACTTTTCGCTAAGCTAGAGAAATATGCAAAGCCGGAGGCAGTATTGGCGAGCAACAGTACAAGTTTCCCCATTAGCCAAATTGCAGACGGTTTAAAAACAGCTGCGCGCATGATTGGTTTGCATTTCTTCATGCCAGCACATTTAGTGCCTTGTGTAGAAGTAGTTTATGGTGCGAATACTTCGCCGATGGTTGGTGAAAGTCTTTCGCGTTTGATGACTGCATGTGGCATGGTGCCGGTCACTGTGAAAAAAGATCTTCCTGGATTTTTGGCGAATCGCCTACAGCATGCCTTGTCGCGTGAGGCTTTTGCCATGGTGGATGAGGGTATCTGTACGCCAGAGGATATTGATAAAGCTGTCCGGTTTGGTTTTGGCTTTCGGTATATCGCGGCAGGCCCGGCAATGCAAAGAGATCATGCGGGCTTGGAGGTGCATGGTGCCGGCGGCGCAACCATTTACCCAACCTTGAATAATTCAGCAACGATCGCCAAGTGCTTAAGTGATCGCATTGCGAGCGGCAAGTTTGGTATGAAAACTGGCGAAGGTTTCTTTACATGGACTGCTGAAACAATTAAAGCCGAGCGTGAGCGCTATCAAGATGCCTTACGTGCAGGCTTAAAGATTATTCAAAAAGACTTGCCTGAAATTAAGTAAGTTGTCTTAAGAGATATCTTTGAGGTGAAGTTTGCTAAGGTGTGGCGCAAGACGATAGGTGATGAGGACGATTGCTATCGTTGCTACTCCCCCAAATACGATAGAGGGAACTAAGCCCATCATGCTGGCAGCAAGACCAGACTCAAGCGCACCTAATTCGTTCGATGAGCCAATAAAGATACCATTGATGGCACTAATCCTTCCGCGCATGTGATCGGGTGTCGTGAGCTGCATGATGCTCCCTCGAATGACTACTGAGACAGAGTCAAAACATCCAGAAATAAACAAGAAAAGTGCACAGAGCCATAAATTGCTGGAAATACCAAAGGCAATAATCGCTGCTCCAAATCCTGCAACTGAAATCAGAAGGTGTTTGCCAGAGTCTGTCAGAATAGGCCGCCTCGCCAAGTAGATGCCAGTGATGACAGCGCCAGCAGCAGGTGCAGCGCGCAAAATGCCTAAGGTTTCTGGACCTGCATTGAGTACTTCTTTTACGAAGGCAGGAAGTATGGAGACTGCACCTCCAAAAAGAACTGCAAACATATCAAGTGCCATGATGCTCAAAATAAGCTCATGTTTTCTGACGTAATGAAAGCCTTCTAAAAAACTTTTCAGAAAGTGGCCAGATAAGTCGCTCGATTTTTCTTGCACGACATTAATGAAGGTAATTCCATATAAGCCGATTACGCCACAGAGGGCAGCAAGAAGATATGTCCACTCGAGGCCAGCAAAACCAATCATGAGTCCACCTAGACCTGGCCCTGTCACTACACAAATCTGAAATGCAGAGGATGCATACGCTGTATAACGCGGTAATTGATCTCGCGGAATGATCTGCCCAAAAAGCGCTTGATAAGAGGGTCTCAACAAAGCACGGCCAACGCCGATAAATGCTACAGCGGTATAAATGAGTGGTACTGGAGGCGCGAGCCAGCCTATTGCAATGACTGTTAAAAATAAGCCTACTGCGATATGAATGCAGCAAGCAATCGCAGCAATCCATTTGCGTGAGTAGTGATCTACCGCATGCCCAGAGTAGAGGGCCAGTGCAAAGTAAGGCACGAGCTCTGCTAGACCTATCAATCCGAGAGAAATGACGCTATTAGTGATTTCGTAAAGATGCCAACCTACCGCTACCATCGTAATTTGATAGCTAAGTGTTGCTCCGATACGGTACAGCAGCAGAGTTCTAAAGGCTTTAGCGGGATTCATGAATTCTTCTGATTTTAAGGGAGAAGCTGCTTTATCCTTGGCATATGAAGAAAATCATTCGCGTTTGGGACTTACCAATTCGGCTATTTCATTGGTTGCTGGTGATTTGTATCGCTGGTAGCTTTGCGACTATCAAGTTGAGCGATGAGCTGATTCAATGGCATGCCTATTTCGGCTACAGCATTTTGACTTTATTGATCTTCAGAATTATTTGGGGCTTTGTTGGCTCAACCCATGCACGCTTCCTATCCTTTTTGCCAAGCCCAAAGTCACTGCTCGATTATTTGCGTGGAAAATCGCTGCACGTTTTGGGGCACAACCCATTAGGAGCGCTATCCGTATTTGCTTTGCTCTTTGCTTTAAGTATACAAGTGACGACAGGCTTATTCGTAGATGATGAAATTGCTTTCCAGGGCCCATTCGCTAAATATGTATCGAGTTCAGTAGTGTCATTGTTCTCGCAGATTCATCAGGCTAATCAGGTGGTGATTTATACCCTGATTGCCATCCACATTACTGCTATTGTGTATTACAGGAAATTTAAAGGAGAAGATCTCATCAAACCAATGATTAACGGGGACAAAGAAATTGACCCAAGCGAAGAGGCAAAATATTCACCTGCTGACTTGGGCCGAGCCTCCAAGGATGGAGGGTTGCAACGTGGTTTGGCTTTGCTGCTGTTAAGTATTATTGCAGTGGTAGTGGGCTACTTCATTACCCAGTGATCACTTGCTTCAAGAAGAAATAATTAATTATTTCTTCTTGAAATCATCATGGCAGTTTTTGCAGCTTGCGCCTGCTGCACCAAACGATTTCTTGATGCTTTCGAGATCACCAGACTGAGCGGCTTTATTTAGATCTGCGACGGCTAACTGCATTTTTTCAGAAGCAGCTTTGAACTTAGCGTTATCAGACCAAATAGCTGCTTGTGCTTTTCCGCCCTCAGTGCCAGGACCAAATGCTTGCCATGGCAAAGTAGAAATCATTGCAACAACTGCTGCATTCTTAGCAACTTCATCTTTGTTGTAGGGCGCCTCGCCTTTTACAACAGCACCGATTTTCCCGAAGGAATTCGCCATGACCGTAAATGCGCTTTGACGGTATTTAATTGCATCTTCCGGTTTTTGGAATTGCGCAAACGATACGCCAGCACCAATTGCTAAAACGGTTGCAGTGCTTGCGAGGATTAACTTTTGTAGTTTCATGGATATTCTCCTTCGGTCAATGGGAATTGCTTGGGATCAGAATATCCCAGAAAGCTATTTTTTACCTAACTAAAAATCATTCTGAGAGGGCTGGTTAGCAGGAGAATGAGCCATTCAAAGAAGTTCATTAAAGGCGTCATCCAGAAGCTACCAATAATTCCTGTAAACACGAGGCCAAGCACAATAAAGAATCCCCATGGCTCGAGTCGCCCAAGGGCTATGGATTGACGAGCAGGTAGTAGGCTAGAAAGAATGCGGCCCCCATCTAACGGAGGGAGTGGAAAGAGGTTAAAGACCAATAAGCCCAGATTCCAAGTGACACCTGCTTGGGACATTGAAATAAGGAATTTCTCATTAACTCCGAATCTCACTAAGACAATTAAAAGCACTAGCCAAATGAGCGCTTGGATGAAATTAGATCCCGGTCCAGCCAGAGCAACCCAAATGGAGTCGATTCTCGGGTTTCTAAGGCGCCCAAAATTGACCGGTACGGGCTTGGCATAACCTACCAAGAAGGGGGATCCCGTCAGGATTAGAACCAGTGGGATCAGAATGGTGCCAACGGGGTCTATGTGTTTAGCGGGGTTTAGGCTGACTCGACCAAGCATATAGGCCGTGTTATCACCAAATTTGCGGGCAGCATAGCCATGGGCTGCTTCGTGGATGGTGATGGCAAAAATCAAGGGAATCGCATTAATTGCGATAGCTTGGATAGAATAGTCAGTAATCATGGCAATATGATATCCATAGGAGCTCAAAGTGACTGACGAAAAGAAACCCGATTCAAAAACCCCAGTAAAAGCGGTAGCAGCTAAGCCACCAGCACGTCCACCTGTCCCAAAAGGACCCTCTGGCCCAGCAGGAAGGCCTCAAGCGGGCTTTGGTGGGGGAAAAGGGATGATGCGCAAGGCTGGACGCGGGCGATAGTGGATAATTACCCCATTCATTAATGTGTTTACAGAGGATTTAGCATGAACGAGTGGCATAACGAATCTAAAGAAGAAGTTAACAAAAAGATCATCACCTTGATCGTCATGTTGGCGGCAGCTACTAGCTTAGCTATTTTGTTTGCATTGGTTGCAGCTCATACAGGTTACGTATTCGGTTAATCGGTATTAATGACTAGCCATCGCCAACCTGCAATATTTGCTGGCCATGGCAGTCCGATGTATGCCATAGAGCCAAACCGCTTTACAGCAGCATGGTCGGCTCTTGGAAAATCATTAAAG
Source organism: Polynucleobacter meluiroseus (assembly GCA_943372325.1). Classification (GTDB taxonomy): domain Bacteria; phylum Pseudomonadota; class Gammaproteobacteria; order Burkholderiales; family Burkholderiaceae; genus Polynucleobacter; species Polynucleobacter meluiroseus_I. The sequence goes on from CALRYF010000001.1 coordinate 541,146, forward strand.
CGCCCTGACGCTATTTTGGTCATCTCAGCGCATTGGGTAACCCGAGGCACTTGGGTTACTGCAATGGCTAAACCAAGCACTATTCATGACTTTGGCGGGTTCCCGCAAGCACTCTTTGAGGTTCAGTATCCGGCACCAGGTAGCCCTGCTTTAGCGGACCGTGTTCAAGAATTGTTAACAGTTCCTGTGGTGCTTGAAGAAAATGAATGGGGTATAGATCATGGTGCATGGTCAGTTCTCAAATACATGTATCCAAATGCTAATGTGCCGGTGGTGCAACTAAGTCTTGATGGCTCAATATCAGCACGCCAGCACTATGAGCTAGCAAAGCAACTCAGCCCTTTACGTGATGAAAACATTTTGATTCTGTCGAGCGGTAACGTAGTGCATAACTTACGTACAATCCATTGGCAAGAAGAGGCGAAACCTTATCCTTGGGCAACAACATTCAATAATTTTTTTGTTTCAGAAATTCGCGCTAATCATCATGATGCTTTGATTGATTGGGAGCATTATGGTGATGCAGCACATCTCTCAATTCCAACTGCTGAGCACTATTGGCCTGCTTTATATACCTTGGCTTTACAGCAAGAAGGCGAACAGGTAACAATTTATACAGATGGAATCGAGATGAGTTCAATTAGCATGTTAGGTTTTTCAATTCAATAAAGAACAGATTATGTGGCTACCTATCTTCGCAATCTTTTTTGGCGCAGGCTTTGGTGCTTTATTAAGAGCAGCATTTAACTTCCTTTCTGTGGGCGTGGCTTCTTCACTTCCTTTGGGCACGTTTATATCTAATATGGTTGGTGGCTATTTGGTTGGTATTGCAGTGGCGTTCTTTGGCAACAATCCAGATCTTTCGCCTGAGTGGAAACTCTTTGTAGTGACTGGCTTTTTAGGAGGTCTCACTACTTTTTCAAGCTTTTCAGCTGAAGTAGTTGGCTTTATGCAGCGTGGCGAATTTACCTGGGCGCTGGGTACGGCTCTCGTAAATCTAGTAGGCTCGCTCGTCCTGACCTTCTTGGGTATTTTTACTTACCAAGCGCTCAAATAAAATGAGGGGGCAGTAAGCCCCCATAGCATGCTGGAGCTACTCTTTATTCTGGCTTGATATTCGCTATTTTCACAACAGCGCTCCATTTAGCACTCTCGGATTTGATAAGTGCGGCGAATTCTGCAGGGCTGCCCCCACCAATTTCATTTCCTTGTGAAAGCATGAGCTCACGTAGTTGGGGATCCTTAAGTGCCTCATTGGCAGCAGCATTTAATTTATCAATAATGACTTTAGGGGTGCCTTTGGGGGCAATGAAACCTTGCCAATTCAGAACTTCCACTTTGGGGTAGCCCAATTCTGCAAAGCTAGGAACGTTAGGAAGCAAGGGTGAGCGTTTCTTGCTGGTAATTGCTAGCGGACGAATCTTATCGGCCTTAATACCAGGCACTGCCGAATACATTTGATCAAACATGAGATCAACATTGCCTGCCATGAGATCAGTTAAGGCTGCTGATCCACTCTTATAGGGCACATGAATCATTTGAATGCCAGCATTCAACTCAAAGAGTTCAGCGGAGAGTTGATGGCTTCCTCCAATTCCCCCCGAGGAGAATGTCAGAAAATCAGGCTTTGCTTTTGCTGCTGTAACAATATCCTGAACAGTTTTATATGGAGAGTTTGGATTGACTACCAAGACTAAAGGCCCCTTCTCAATCAAGATGATGGGCGTTAAATCTACCTCAGGGTCATAACGTAAATTGCCGAACAATGTTTTGTTTACGGCCATTGGGGCGAAGTTACCCATACCAATTGTGTAACCATCAGGAGCTGCCCGCGCAATAAATTCAGTGCCAATATTTCCTCCGGCTCCCGGTTTGTTATCAATCACAATGGGTTGCTTAAGGCTGATACTCATTTTTTGGGCGAGTTGACGACTTCTTGAGTCCGCACTTCCCCCCGCGCCATAGGGCACGATCAGGTTGATTGGTTTATTGGGATAATTACTTTGCGCATAAGCACCCGATGAAAAAAGTGTAAGCAGGCCTAGTAAGCAAGCTGAAGAGTATTGAATGAATCGCATATTTTTCCTATAAAACGATCTAAATGAGTCCCAGGGCGCCAAGAGCACCACCAATTACGATGAGGTAAAGCGGATGCCAACGTGTAAATAATGTAAGTCCGATAGTAGCAATGGTCAAGGCATAGGCTGCAACCCCATGATTAATTTGAATAGCAATTTCCCAGGCTGAGGAAAGAACAAGTCCAATAGCTAAAGCTGCCGCAGCATACTGAATTGCTTTCTTTTTGATGGGATCTTGAATGCCCAAGATAAAGCGCTGTAAATAAAAAATTAATATTGAAGATGGCCATGCAATTGCAAAGGTTGCTACTAGCGCACCAATAACACCGTAAATATGCCAGCCCAATAAAGTGACTGTCATAAAGTTTGGTCCTGGAGCTGCTTGGGCTATAGCAAAGTAATCGGAAAAAGTTTGCAAATCAATCCACTGCTCCTGAATGACAGCCAGATTTAATAGTTCTGGCAAGAGTGCATTTACGCCACCAAATGCAATCATTGAGAATGCCGAAAGCTTGAGAAATAAACTAAGAAGCATGCCTACACTCTGTGTGCTTTCTTCCAGGCCAAGAAGATTGCTAATGGAGATGCTATGAGAACTACCCATCCCAATCCAAGATCAAAATAAGTCGCTGAAAGAATCGTAAGTAAAACCACTAATAGCATTGCCGGGTAGCGAAACTCATCGCGTAGCATCTTAAAGCCGGTTGAGGCAATGAGACCGACACCTACCGCGGATATGCCTTTCAAAAGCCCTTTAACTGTATCTAGATCGCTGTAATGCTGATAGAGCATAGCCAATAGCAGCACAATGACGATTGGGCCTAGTGTTAAGCCTAGTACTGCTGCTAGTGCTCCTCTTGCACCCGCAAATCGGGAGCCAACACATACGGCAAGGTTAACAATATTAGGACCTGGAACAATTTGGCAAATACCAAGGATGGCACTAAATTCTTCTGATGTCAGGATCTTATCTTGCTCTACCAGAGTTCGTCTTGCCCAAGGAAGAACACCACCAAACCCAGATATGCCAATTTTGCTGAAGCTAATGAATAGCTGTGATGGCGTTAGGCTATTCATAGAGTTGACATATTTTTATAAATTATTGAGGCTTATAAGGGTGTGGTGCAGGTTTATTTTCTAGCCAAGCTTCCAGTGTCTCGGTAATTCCTTTTGCGAAGGTGGCAAAAATAGGTTCAGCAATAAATCCAAGATGCGGCGTCACTAAAAGATTAGGGGTGTTACGAAGCGCGTCTTTTTCTGGCAACGGCTCTGTGTCAAAGACATCCACTGCAGCTTGACCAGGTCTACCTAAAGCCAATGCTTTTTGTAGATCCGACATATTGATCAGTGCAGCACGTGAAGTGTTTACTAAAATGGAATCTGGACGCATTAATGCAAGTTGGTCTGCGCTAATCAAGCCTTTTGTTCCGGGGCCTGCAACTAAGTGCATGGAGACTACTTTAGATGTTTGGAGCAGCTCATCAAGACTCACTGCTTTTGCATTCTCGGCGGCAGCTCTTTCTGGGGTCATGCGCGGACTCCAGGCTACGACTTCCATGCCAAAGGCAGCACCAACCCGCGCTACACGACTGCCTATTGCACCCAAGCCCATAATGCCTAAGCGTTCACCTGAGAGCATTGGCAGCAAGGACATGGCATCGCGCCAGCCACCAGAGGCAATCAGCTTATTTTGGTCAATCAAGTGTTTGGAGGCGCCTAGGATTAAAGCCCAAGTCAGTTCGGCTGTTGTTTCTTTGGATGGCCCACCAGGTGTGCAAGCAATAGGAATATTGCGAGAAATCAGGGCGGATGCTTCAAGGGTGCCATTACGTTCACCGGTAAACATCAGAAATTTGAGCTTTGGTAGGCGTGCAATCATTGCTTCATTAAATGGTGAGCGATCTCTTACTATGGCAATCGCATCGGCGTCTTTTGCAGCTTCATACAATGCCTCATCTCGTAAGGGCTCATGATGAATTGTGAGATGGGCTTTTTGATCTAACTTATCCCAGTTAGAGAAGCGACGGAGGGCGCGTTCGTAGTCTCCAAGAATAATAATTTTAGGGAGTGAGGTCATAAATATAAAGCTTTCGGTTGAAGTTAATCAGGCGTGCAGAGACTCAGGATTTGCTTGAGATCGGGTGCTTGCCCTATTTTCCAGAGTGCAGAAATCAATTGGCGGGTTTTCTCTTTGCCAATAATAGGTTCAGCCAAGCTAGTGAACTTTTGTTCCAGGTTAGCGTCACTCATTGGATTTTCCACTGAGCCAATTGCATTCTTGACGAAGATGTGAACTTCTTTCCCATCTTTTAAAAATGCTTTGACATCAACAGATGCTTCGCTAATAGAGGTATCTGTAGTGGCATTTACTTTAGCTCGCAAGGCTACGACGTCAGGACGGTTTACGATATCGTCAGCATATTCACCTTCGCCTGCTTGACCAAAAATTAAGCCGACAGCACAACCGTGATACACGCTGAACTTGCCCTCTAAGCCATCCTTAGGTGTCTTCTTACCGGTTAATTCCAGAACGAGTGGATGAACGCGCAAATCAATGCGCTCTACCTCTTCTGCTTTGACGCCTTGGGCGCGCAATTGAGCGCAAGCATCAATCGCTGGATGAATAACAATGCCACAAGCAAAAGGTTTGTAGGTGTTTAGAGAAATCTCAAAAGATTTTCCTAGTGCACGATCAATTTCTGACCAGTCACATTTGGTGGATACGGTTTGCATATAGCCGCGACCAGCCTCAAGCGCTTTCGGGCTTGCAGTAAAACCATGCTTTGCCAGCAATGCAGAAAGTTGGCCTGCACGCGCTGCACCACCTGGATGAAATGGTTTTGTCATTGTGCCAAATTGCTCACGCATGCCAACTGGTTGGGATGCAGCAATACCAAGAGCCATAGTGGTTTTTTGTAGATCAAGACCCATCAAGCGTGAGCATGCAGCAGCAGAACCTAGCATGCCAGTAGAGCCAGTGATATGCCAGCCACGATGGTAGTGGTCTGGATACATTGCATTACCTACACGGCAAGCAACATCAATGCCAAGAACGAGCGAATCAATAATCTGACGACCATTGGTATTAATGTGTTCACCTAAGGCAAGGATGGCCGATGCTACTGGACCTGCAGGATGAATTACTGTTTTTAAGTGAGTGTCATCAAAGTCAAAGGTATGTGAGCTGATGCCATTAATCAGCGCTGCGCCACCCATATCTACTTTATCTTTACGACCGAGGATGCTCGCTTGTGGCGCTGGTTGGAATTCACGGACGGCAGCTAATGAAGATTCCACGCTCTCGTGATTTGCTGCGCCGATGGCACATCCAAGCCAATTTAAGAATGTGCGATGCGCTTCGTGCTCAACCTCTTTAGACCAGCCTTTGCTTGGATGGCCACTTATAAACTCGGCTAAGATTTTAGTGGCTGGTGGTGCATTAAGATCGGCTGCTGCAGTAATTGTATGAGACATCTATAAATTCCTATTAATTTAGTATGAAGTTTTTTGAAAGTATTTTTGAGGAATTACTCAATTTCCATATTGCGATCTTTTACTAGCTTGGTCCAACGCGCAATATCCTCTTTGATGTAGTTAGTAAATTGAGGAGGGGTCATTGGCATTAAAGTCATCGCCTCACTCGACATTTTTTCTGAAAAGTCTGGCAAAGCAAGAACTTTATTAATCTCAGCGTTTAGCTTAGCTACGATAGCAGGAGGTAAGTTTGCTGGACCTACAATGCCGTACCATTGTTGACCATCAAAGCCGTTATAGCCCAGCTCTTTAAAGGTGGGTATATTGGGTGCCGCTGAACTTCGCTTGGCTCCAGAGATTGCTAGACCTCGGACGCGATTAGTATTGATGTAGGGTAGGGCAGCAAATAAAGTGGGAAACATGGCTTGGGTTTGCCCAGCTAATAAGTCTGTAAATGCAGGAGCTACCCCTCTGTAGGGGATGTGTACCATGAATATTCCAGATGCCAACTTCAACTGCTCCATGCCGAGATGGGTAAGCGTTCCTGGACCGGCTGATCCATAACTCAATTTAGCTGGATTTTTCTTGGCGTAATCTATAAATTCTTTAAAGTTTTTAATCGGCAGCTCAGAATTAATGATCAAAACATTTGGTGTTGCGCCAATCATGCCAATCGGTGTGAAGTCTTTAAGGGCGTCGTATGGTATTTTTCGGATAGCAGGGTTAGTGCCATGCGTCCCGACATAGGCAACCATCAAGGTGTAGCCATCCGCTGGCGCCTTGGAAGTTACTTGTGAGGCAATAGTTCCACCTCCACCACCTATATTTTCTACAATAACTGTTTGGCCAATTGAACGTCCTAGCTTTTCAGCTAGCGAGCGTGCGATATTATCTAGGCCACCACCAGCCGCTACAGGCGCAATGAGTTTAATAGGCTTAACTGGATAAGGAGTTGATGTATTTTGCGCGTGTGCGCTCAAGCTCACTAATAATCCCGCTAATATAAAAAGTAGGGGTGACAAAAAAATCGGCCTTTGCCGATTGATTAATTTAGACATGTCTCGAGTCCGGGTTATTGTTAGATATTAATTTCTAGTTCAGGATCATTTTACTATTTATAGTTCAGATCTTGCTTAGTTTGTATTGACTTTTAGTTTTTTTCGAATAGAGCGATCTATCGGGATCGAAGCCAGATTAGGCTCTAATGCTTCGCGTTCATCAAAGACAAAGCAGCTTCCCTGATAGTGAGCAGAACCGACTTCTTCGAAGTATTTTAAAATACCGCCTTCTAATTGGTAGCTGTGTTGCATGCCGATCTCACGCATATACAGGCCAGATTTCTCGCAACGAATCCCCCCAGTACAAAAGCTGACTAGTGTTTTATCAGCCAACTCTTCTTTGTGGGCACTAATTGCTGCAGGAAACTCGGTGAACTTTTCAATATTGAAGTGCAAAGCATTTTCAAAGGTACCGTATTCAACTTCAAAGGCATTACGGGTATCGACCATTACTACGGGTCGACCGAGATCATCAGTGCCACGATCTAACCACTCTTGTAATTTTTTAGGGCTAATGAAATTGGCTCGACCCTCTTCGGGGCGAATCATCGGGTGATTCATCCGAATGATTTCATTTTTTAATTTAATCAACATCTTTTTGAAGGGCTGGTCTTCTGACCAACTCTCTTTTGCTGTCAGTGGTATGAAGCGAGCATCTGTACGCAACCAATCCAAAAATCCGCGGAGTTTTTCCGTCTTACCGGCAAGGAACATGTTGATGCCTTCGCCCGTTAATAAGATGGTGCCTTTTAGTTGCCGAGCATTACATTCATCCAGCATTTTGGTGCGCAATTCTGGCAAGCCGTCTAGGCTGACGAATAAATAGGCGGCAATATTTAGAATCGACTTCATTTTTCTCTCACTGGGCTACTTCAGCATTATCGAGCAAATAGGCTATGGGAGTGTTAATCTTGAGTTCTTACTTATAGGAGACAAATCCATGCAGGATTTAGTAAAAATAGCCAAAAGAGCCTTTAAAAACAGCTTATTAGCCTCTTTGATGGCCTTAGGAGTGAGTGGTTTTGCTTTGGCTCAAAATGCGGGTGCTGGCGCATGGCCTACCCAAAAGCCGATTCGTTTAATTGCGGTATTTCCACCGGGGGGCTCAGTTGATCAGGTTGCTCGGGTATTAGCCCCTGCTTTGCAGTCCGAATTGAAGCAAAACGTGATCGTTGAGAATGTGGGCGGTGCCTCTGGTGTGATTGGCACTTCAGCTATGACACGCTCTGATCCGGATGGATATACCTTTGCCGTGGTATTTGATACCCATGGTGTTAATCCAAGTCTCAAAGATAAGCTTCCCTACGACACAATTAAGGATATTGCTCCGGTAGTGTTAATTGGAACATCGCCAATGGTATTGGTTGCTAGTAAAAAATCTGGTATCACCAGCTTTAAGCAGTTGGTTGATCTTTCTAAAACTGGCAAGCAATTTAGTTATGGCTCTATTGGGGTTGGTAGTTTGGGTCACTTAGCAATCGCACGTCTTGCAAAGCAAGCTGGTTTTGATTGGAATCACATTCCATATCGTGGCGGAGGCCCTTTAATGCAAGATGCTTTGGGTGGACAGGTTGAATTGGCCATAGGCTCTGAGTTTTTAGTGAAGCCGCACGTAGATAGTGGCGGCGTTATTCCACTGGTAATTACTACGGCAAAGAGATCGCCATCCATGCCTAATGTCCCAACGATTTCGGAGAGCGGCTTCCCAGGCTTTAGTGCTCCTGCTTGGTGGGCAGTTTTAGCTCCTGGTAAAACTCCTCCAGCAGTGGTGGATGCCATGAACAAGGCTTTGAATAAAGCTTTGAAATCACCAGCAGTGGCTGAAAAGTTTAAGGCACAGGGCATTCAAATTGTTGGTGGCACACCTGAAGCTGCGCAAGAGTTTATCGGCAAGCAAATTGGTATCTGGGGCAAATTCGTGATTGAAAACAATATTAAAGAAACTGCTCAGTAAAAGGTGTAATCAATATTTATGTCAGAACGTTTAATTCCGTATCAGCCAATGGATTTGGCAGAACCCGCTGAGCTTGTGGCGGCTATTCGCAATAGACGTGGTGGTCAGTTTATTAATCTAGATCGCATGCTTCTGCATAGCATTCCTATTGCGGAAGGCTGGAATCATTTCATTGGCGAGATTCGGAATAATCTTTCTTTAGATCCTAAGTTGCGTGAATTAGCAATGTGTGGTGTCGCAGTACTCAATGGTGCTGAGTATGAATTCTTTCACCATGCACCTCCGTTTAAGAAGGCGGGTGGCACTGAAGAGCAGGTTCAAGGCTTGCGTCTGATTGGCCAAGCCAATTTTCCTAAAAACTTGTATTCCTCAGTAGAAAACGATGCTGCCGAACTTACTTTCCAAATGACGCGCAATATCAAGGTTGACCCTGAGTTGATGGGTCGTTTGCAAAAGGTGCTGGGAAGTACGGATACGGTCGAGTTGGTAACAGTCATTGCCGCATACAATATGGTGTCCCGTTTCTTGATAGCACTCGACGTCAATCCTGAAGATCATCCTCCGGCTTAAAAGCTACAGCGTCTATTACGTCTATTCCTATGATCCGCAATATTCAAACCATCATTCCTGGTATTGCCACTTCTGATGGTGCGGGCGTGAAGCTTCGTCGCAGCCTTGGCGGACAGAATCAAGTGCGCTTAGATCCTTTCTTAATGTTGGATGAATTTTCCTCTAATGATCCCAACGACTATGTTGCTGGCTTTCCGGCCCATCCGCATCGGGGTTTTGAGACAGTGACTTATATGCTTGAAGGTCATATGTTGCATGAGGATCATTTAGGTAATCAAGGACATCTTAAGACAGGTGGCGTGCAATGGATGACTGCGGGACGAGGCATTATTCATTCCGAGATGCCTCAGCAAGTTAGTGGTGCCATGCGGGGTTTTCAACTGTGGATTAATTTGCCCGCCAAAGAAAAGATGAAATCAGCAGGCTATCAGGATATCCAGGTTGAGGATATTCCTAAAGTTGAATTAGAAAATGGCGGCTCTATAAAGGTGATTGCTGGTACATATCAGCAGGCTAAAGAGGTTCAAGGTCCGATTCAGGGGATTAGTACAACCCCTTTATTTTTAGATGTGTATTTGCCGCCGAATACGGAATTTGAGCAGGGTATTTCTAAAGCGCTTAATGCCTTTATTTATGTGTACGAAGGTGATCTGGGGGTGGGTGGCCCCATGCGCGATGTACCAAGACAGGCAGCCATAGTTCTTGGTGAGGGTGACTGCTTAAAAGCAAAGTCAGGGCCTGCAGGCGCACAATTTATCGTGTTGGCAGCATTGCCACTGCATGAGCCTATTGTTCAATATGGACCTTTCGTAATGAATACCCGTGCCGAGATAGAGCAGGCCATCGATGATTATCAAAATAATCGGTTTGTGATTGCCTAGGTGAGTCAAGTTACAACACTTCAATGGATTGAGGACGGACAGGAGTGCTCTGCTCGTTGGCATTCTGAAAATGGCATAGCGCGACATAAAAAGATCCAGATTGCTGATGACACACTGACTGCTGATATTGCCTATCGCTTAGCCTGTGAGGGTACGGCGATGTTGTACAAAGGCGATTTTCAGAATGCACGACAACTATTACAGGCTTTAGTTCGCAGGGTAGATAAACCTTCCAAGAAGTCTACTAGAGTCGATCGAGTCGCAAAAGAAAAAACCAAAAGTGCGCTAGATACATTTAATCTTCATCGCCTTGCCCAATCACAGCGTGCCCGTATTCTTGGAATGATTCTGATAGAGGTAAATGCAGATCACAACATTTCCCTCAGGCGCGCTCCCAATGTGATGCAGGCCTGTATAGAGGCCTATGGACCACAAGTAGGCTCTTATGTCATTTCACTACGAGAGTTATTAGGTGTGATTAGTGCTCATGAGTGGCGTAAAACAGGTGTTCAAGTGCTTACGAGGGATGACGAGGAGGTTCGTATTCATCCGCACTATGGTGTTTTCTCGCCAGTGCGAAGTGAGTATATTGATTTGGTCCTAAAGGCCCCGTTACCCCTAGCGCTTAAACAAAACTCTATAGCCTTTGATGTGGGTACAGGTACTGGGGTTTTAGCCGTTGTGTTAGCGCTGCGCGATATTCAGAAGATCATTGCAACCGATCTAAGCGATCGATCTATTGCTTGTGCCCAAGATAATATTGATCGACTTATGTTGAATTCGCAAATTGATATTTGCAAAACTAATCTTTTCCCTGAGGGCAATGCAGCACTCATTGTTTGTAATCCACCATGGCTACCAGCAAGACCAAGCTCTTCCTTAGAGCATGCGGTATATGACCCTGAGAGTCAGATGCTGAAAGGTTTTTTAAGTGGATTAAAAGATCATTTACTACCGCATGGTGAAGGATGGCTGATTCTGTCAGACTTAGCAGAGCATTTAGGTTTACGAACAAGAGAAGGGCTGCTCCATTGGATTGAGGAGGCCGGCTTAAAATTAATCGCGCGCTTAGATACCAGGCCAACACATCAAAAAGTATTTGATAAAGCAGATGCATTGCATGCAGCGCGATCAAAGGAAGTTACTTCACTTTGGCGCTTAAGCTTAAAGTAGTAACACATTAAATAGCCCTACCAGGTCCGTCCCCATTGGGGTTATGGTTGTTTATCCAACCTATCATCCTTAAAATCATTGAGAACAATAGTTCAGTACTGCAAGTTTTGTCAGTAAGTGATCTCGAACTTTTCTCATTTATTTTATAAGGAAGTCATTTGCATTGTAGTCTGCCATCCAGAAATGGTTTACTCGTTTCGGGAGTAGTGATATCTCATCTATTAGTTTTATTGGGTCTTCTATCAGAAACCTCTGATGGGAATGAATCATCCAAACCGGGGGTTCTGATGGTGCATCTGGCAAGTGCAACTACTAGCTCATCGATGACTAAAAAATTCTCGGTAACACACCAAAAAAATGCATTCTCTAGCAAAGAAAGTCTAAGCTCGACTCAAGCTGATGAGGCTTCTACGCTCAAAGGTATTGGGGATACCAGTCATTTGTCGGGGGGTGCAGCTAGACAGGCTACATTTAGACCAAAACCGCATTACCCATTAGCAAGTAAAAAACTCGGGGAACAGGGTTTAGTTGTTGTAAGGCTTTGCGTTAACCAGCAGGGTATTGTCGATGAAGTTGACGTCTACAAGAGCTCAGGTTTTCTGAGTCTAGATCATTCGGCCCTTAAAGCCTTGGCACAGTGGAGATTTACCCCCGTCGCATTCAATTCCACTAGCCTTTTATCGCAGTGCTTTCAGACGCCCGTTCAATTTACTTTAGAGGGCTAGTGCTTGAACGAAAAAAATACCTCAAATTCTGAATCGAATGACATTCGATCTCCTCATGTTTTCCCAAAGACTATCTCTAGCGAGGCTCTCTTGGGTCAGATGAAGCAGATTTTTATTCTGCATGAAGGGCGCTCATATCAATTACGCATCACTAAATTAGGCAAGCTCATTTTGACTAAGTAGTCAGCAAATAAGTTACTAGCCAGCAAGAGCATTTTCATATGCATATAGCCAGCGATTTTATGTTTTTATCACTGGAGGTAGTATATGAAGCATCAAGAGATTTTTTGTTCTCGAAATAAGCTTGCCTGGATTTCATCGCTAGCATTGCTATATGGAAGTTCTTTTACAAGCTGGGTGAAAGCTCAAGATATCGAGTTACCTAGAATTGATATTGTTGGTCGCGAAGAAAACGCGCTAAGCAAAATTCCAGGAACGGTTGATGTTATTAATCAAAAGCGGATGGAGGAGCTTCAGCCCCAGTCACTGCAGGACGTATTAAAAACAATTCCGGGTGTCAATATACGTGGGGATGAGGGTGGTTTAGGATCTATTCCGAATATTGGGATTCGTGGCTTAAATCCGAGCCGCAGTTCAAAAGTATTGCTTTTGGAGGATGGCGCTCCAATTCAGCCCAGTTTATTTATTTCTAATGCCTCGTATTACAGTCCGCCTGTCGAGCGTATCGGCGGAATAGAGGTTTTAAAGGGAGCATCCGGGCTCCAGTACGGCCCTTCAAATATTGGTGGCGTTGTAAATTACCTCACCAAAACACCCTCGGAGGGCTTTAAATTAACTGGCAAAGTGGGTAATTATGGTTATCGCTTAGCGGAGATTGCGGCTGGGGGGAAATCATCCTCCAATGGGGCAATTGGCGGTATCAATTTCATTCAATCTGAATCCAATGGATATCAAGGAAATGGTTTCAAGATGTATGACATCTTGATGAAGGGTGGAATTGAGATTGCTCAAAATCAATGGTTAAGTCTGAAATACACGCATTACGACAACAATATCAACACCTCCTATGTAGGTCTACGTCCTACTCAGTACATGAATCGTATGAAAGATAATCCTGCGCCGAATGATCGTTTTATCACCCAAAGAAATGCCGTAGATCTTAATCACTCTGTTGAAATTAATTCAGATACCAAAATCAATACTTTGCTGTACTGGAGCAAGTTATCTCGTGATTATTGGCGACAAAGTATTGTGAAGAGAACACAAGACGCGACAGTTTTTAAGGCCTGCAATGGGGGATCCGATTGTTTGGTAGGTCGTAATCGAGAGTTTCAAATGTTGGGCCTAGACTCTAGGCTGAATCATGCATACAAGGCTCTTGGTATTTCTAATGAAGCAGAATTCGGTATTCGATTACATACCGAATCTCAAATCAATCAGTTGGTAAGTTCCAAAACCTTGGCTTATTCAGGTCGAGTTTCTTCTCATGAAGAAAATAAGGCAAACTCACTGGCGATGTATGGGCAGAATCGTTTCTTGTTAACAAAAGACTTTGCTCTGATACCTGGTGTGCGCGTAGAAAGTTATAACCAAACTCGTTCAAATGTCATTACTGGTAAAGCTGGTAGCGCCAAGAATGTAGAAACGATTCCACAGATCGGGGCAACTTGGCAGTTAATACCCCAAGCACAGGCATATGGCAGTATTTATAAGGGATTTGCGCCAGCGCAATTGGCAACGGCGATTGATGATAAGGGGGTTGACCAGCAGCTGGCACCGGAACGCTCAACTAATATGGAATTAGGATTACGTGGACGTTCTGGCGGATTTACTTATGACTCTGCAGTTTTTAGCATGAACTTTAGCAATCAAATTGTGAATCAGAGTTTGGCTTCCGGAATTTCTAAAGCTAATGGTGGAAAAAGCTTGCATCAGGGTGCTGAGCTAGCTTTGGCTTATACATTTGGGCGTGGCTGGGGTATTAACGGTAATGCCACCTATATTCCTGTAGCAAAGTTTGTGGGTACCAATTCTTTGGGGCGGGATGGAAATCGTATTCCATACACGCCTAAGCTAACCTCCAACTTAGGCGTTAGTTATGAAAAGAATGGCTTTAATACTTTGGTTAGTCTGAATTATGTATCCACTCAATATGCTGACTCAGCAAATACGGTTGCTCAGAATGCAATTGGAACATTGGGCGAGATTCCCTCATTTACAACCGTGAATTGGAGTGCCAACTACGCTATCAATAAAGATTGGAAGGTATTTGGTGTGATCAACAATATTTTTGACAAAAGGTACATCTCAAGCAGGAGTCCGGATGGAATCTTTGCTGGGGCACCTCTTAACTTTCAGGCGGGCATGAGTTATCAATTCAATTAATACGCGATCTTGAATGACTGGCGATTAATGTTTTTTAGGCGAAGAAAAACGCCACCCTGGTGGGTGGCGTTGGACTGTTACAGACTTCAAAATGGTGGAGTCGGCGGGAATCGAACCCGCGTCCGCAAATCCTCCACAACAAGTTCTACATACTTAGTCATATCGTTTGATTTAATCAGTTAGGCACGGACTGACACGTTCCTCGCTGACGATTCACTAGGTTTTCGAATCATTCCCCGTGACATGAAATGATCTTATCTCTTGTATATGACCCTGATCTAGCTTTCGCTAGCTGACCCAAGAGAGAATCAGTTCAGGGGCAACCGCAATTAAGCGGCTAGTGCGAAACGTTCGTCGTTTGCAGTTATTACATTCCCATTGATTTACGAGATAACGGGTCCTCGGTATGCCCTTGATGCTTTGTAATCCACGTCGAAACCATGTCGACCCCGGAGTTCATGCATAGGAAACCCTATTTTAAGGCCGCCTACCTTAAATTGCTGAATATCTTTTTATTCCCTATTGGGGAAAATGATTTGCAATAACTCGGTTGGATGATTGACAACGTAATCTGCGCCCCAGGCCTCAGGAGGCTCTTTACAGCCGCAATAGCCATAGGCGGCTGCCACAGTCTTCATTCCAGCTGCTTTGCCGGCTAGAACGTCTCTAATGTCATCGCCAACATAAATTGATTTTGTAGGATCAACATTAGAGGATCTAGCGGCATGCAAAATAGGTTCAGGATGTGGTTTTGAGTGGGGGGTGGTATCGCCAGAGACGGTAGAAACAGCCCGCTGACGTAAGCCCATGAGGTCGGTTAATGGGTTGGTAAAGCGTTCACTTTTATTGGTGATAATGCCCCAGGGGAGTCTTGCCTCATCCATTTGGTCTAGCAGATGGTCAACACCATCAAATAATTTACTCTCTACCAGCAAGGCTTTTTCGTAGTTACCGTAGAACTCATCGCGCAGAGTAATGAAGTCGGGGTGGTCGGGGCTGATGCCAAATGCGCCTTCAAGTAATCCACGGGCGCCAGCCGACGCAAAAGGGCGAAGCAAGGCATAGGGCTTGGGCTCGAGATTTCGCACAAGAAGCAATTGATTCATTGCTGCTACTAAATCGGGCGCAGTATCCGCTAAGGTGCCATCTAAATCAAAAAAGATGCCTGCATAGGGGCTCGAAAGATTGCTCACGTTTTAAATTATTTTTCTGACGGCAATCATGTAGTTCACGTCCACATCTTCACTGAGGCGATAAACCTGAGTAATTGGGTTGTAAGTTAACCCTTTCATACCAAGCATGTCTAGGCCCGCATTACGAGTAAATGCCACTAGCTCGGAAGGCTTGATGAATTTTGCGTATTCGTGAGTCCCTTTGGGGAGTAATTTGAGGATGTATTCAGCCCCAATAATGGCAAATAAGTAGGACTTTGGGTTGCGATTGAGGGTGCTAAAAAATAATGTGCCGCCTGGTTTGCAAAGTTTGGCGCAGGCGCGCACTACTGATGCGGGGTCGGGTACATGCTCGAGCATCTCCATGCAAGTCACTATGTCATATTGCTCAGCTTGCTCATCAGCAAGCGCTTCTGCTGAGATGGCACGATAAGTGAGGTTAGCGCCCACTTCCAAGGCATGCAATTCAGCAACCTTGAGTGCTTTTTCTGATAAATCAATACCGGTAGTTTCTGCGCCTGATTGGGCCATTGATTCAGCCAGGATCCCACCACCGCAACCAATATCAACTGCCTTTTTCCCTTCGAAATTAACAAAGGTCTTTATCCAGCCTAAGCGTAAAGGATTGATAGCATGCAAGGGCTTAAATTCGCTATTAGGATCCCACCAGCGATGGGCTAGGGCACTGAATTTGGCGATTTCGGACTGGTCGACGTTCATATAGGCAGTTTAATTGTGAGGCAATTGAAGAAGTTATGAATATAGCGGAAATAAAAAAGCCCGCTAGAAGCGGGCTTTTTTACAAGTAAAGTGTATTACTTAGCAGCTGCTGTACCAACAACTTCGATATCGGTACGGCGGTTCTTAGCGCGGCCTTCTGCAGTTGCATTGCTTGCAACTGGATTGCTCTTGCCTTTGGATTCTGTGTAAATACGGCTACCGTCAACACCCTTGCTTACGAGGTATGCCTTAACAGATTGCGCACGACGCTGACCGAGGGCCATGTTGTATGCATCTGTACCAACGCTATCAGTATTACCAACAGCGATGATCACTTCTAACTTGATCTTGCTCAAATCACGAGCAATCTTGTCCAAAGTAGCTTTACCTTCTGGTTTCAAGTCAGACTTGTTGAAGTCATACAGTGTGTCAGCTTGCAAAGTAATCTTGCTTTGGCTAACGCCAGAAGCAGGAGCAGCAGCTTTAGGAGCTAAAGCACCGTCACAACCTTTAGATGCAGTAGCAGGTGTCCAGTTGCTATCGCGCCAGCACAATGTGCCATCGCCGTTTTTCCAATTCAGGGTACCGTCACCGTTTACCCAGTTATCAACGGTTTGAGCAGAAACAGCAGAAGCAGAAACGGTAATAACAGAAGCGAGCAACACTCTTAGGGTTTTGTTCATTTTTAGTCCTCAAAAATCTCTTTTTTAATTAAAGTCAAACTTAAATGTAATTCGCCCTACCTTGATGCAAAAACTGCAAAGCGACACATCTCAATTTCGTACAAACTGACAGAATCTTAGCATAGGGCCTACCTGTCATCAAAATGATATTATTTCTAGATGGAACAAGCCGCTAAAGAAACACTACCAATATCCCTCGAAGACGAAATGCGGCGGTCCTATTTGGACTACGCAATGAGCGTCATCGTCGGCAGAGCCCTGCCAGACGTGCGTGATGGCCTCAAACCGGTTCACCGCCGGGTCTTATTCGCTATGTATGAATTAAACAACGATTGGAACAGAGCTTACAAAAAATCTGCCCGTATAGTTGGCGATGTAATCGGTAAATACCATCCGCACGGTGATTCTGCGGTGTATGACACCATCGTTCGAATGGCTCAGGATTTCTCCCTGCGCTATATGCTGATTGACGGCCAGGGTAACTTTGGCTCTGTTGACGGCGATAACGCTGCTGCAATGCGGTATACCGAGATCCGCCTGCGCAAGATTGCCCATGAGCTTTTGGCAGATTTGGACAAAGAAACCGTCGATTTTGGGCCAAATTACGACGGCAGCGAGAAGGAACCCCTGATTCTGCCTGCCAAAGTGCCTAATTTGCTGATAAATGGCAGTTCTGGCATTGCTGTAGGCATGGCGACCAATATCCCTCCCCACAACCTGGATGAGGTGGTTACAGCCTGTTTGCATGTGCTTCATAACCCAGAATGCACGATTGATGAGCTGATTGAGATCATCCCGGCCCCGGATTTCCCGACCGCCGGCATTATTTATGGCGTTCAAGGCGTACGCGAGGGTTACCGCACTGGCCGAGGCCGTGTTGTGATGCGCGCCAAGACCCACTTTGAAGATTTAGATAAGGGCGCGCGTCAAGCCATCATCGTTGATGAGTTGCCATATCAAGTCAATAAAAAGAATCTGCTCGAGCGCATTGCCGAGTTAGTCAATGAGAAAAAAGTAGAAGGCATATCTGATTTGCGTGACGAATCAGATAAGTCAGGTATGCGCGTTGTGATTGAACTTAAGCGTGGCGAAGTGCCTGAAGTTGTTCTGAATAATTTGTATAAGAGCACTCAGCTACAAGATAACTTTGGTATGAATATGGTGGCCTTGGTGGATAACCAACCGCGCCTATTGAATCTGAAGCAAATGCTCGAGTACTTCTTGCAACATCGTCGTGAAGTTGTTACACGTCGAACAATTTTTGAATTGCGCAAAGCACGCGATCGTGGTCATGTCTTAGAAGGTTTAGCAGTTGCATTAGCAAATATTGATGAGTTCATTGCGATTATTAAAGCTGCTGCGAACCCTGTGGTTGCTAAGCAAGAGCTGATGGGTAAAGCTTGGGATTCATCGATGGTACGTGAGATGTTGGCGCGTGCAGAGACCGATACACCAGGCGGTCGTAACGCCTATCGCCCTGAAGGATTATTGCCTGAGTACGGCATGCAAACGACTGGCTTATATCGTCTCTCCGATAGTCAAGCGCAAGAAATTTTGCAAATGCGTCTACAACGTTTGACTGGTCTTGAGCAAGATAAGATTGTCAACGAGTACAAAGAAGTAATGGCAGAAATTTCTGACTTGCTCGATTTATTATCAAAGCCAGAGCGCGTAACGCAAGTAATTGAAGCTGAGTTGAAAGAAGTTCAGTCTGAATTTGGTATTGCCGGTGGTGATACAGGACGTCGTTCATTTATTGAAATGAATGCAACTGAACTCTTCACAGAAGACTTGATTACGCCACAAGACATGGTAGTGACACTCTCGAATACTGGTTACATGAAGAGCCAGCCATTGAGTGAGTATCGTGCACAAAAACGCGGTGGACGTGGCAAACAAGCTGCAGCTACCAAGAATGAAGATTGGATTGATACGCTCTTCGTTGCCAACACACACGACATCATTTTGTGCTTCTCCGATCGCGGTCGTATGTATTGGCTCAAAGTGTGGGAAGTTCCACAAGGAAGTCGTACTTCACGTGGCAAGCCGATCGTCAATATGTTCCCGTTGATTGAAGGTGAAAAGATCACTGTAATTCTCCCAATTAAGGGATATCAAGATGATCATTACGTCTTTATGGCTACCAGCCTGGGTACAGTGAAGAAGACGCGCTTATCTGACTTCTCTAACCCACGTAAGGCCGGAATCATTGCGGTTGACCTTAACGAGAATGACTTCTTAGTTGGCGCAGCCATTACTGATGGTCAGCATGATGTGATGTTGTTCTCAGATGCCGGTAAAGCAGTCCGCTTTGATGAGAATGATGTTCGTCCAATGGGTCGAACAGCACGTGGTGTGCGCGGTATGAATTTAGGTGAAGGTCACCAGGTGATTGCTATGTTGGTTGCTCCGGCAGAGGCTGCTGAGGGTGCTGAGGCCGCTGTAGTGGATGCTAATGGCCTTGCTATTCCAAGTAGCGTGTTAACTGCCACGGAAAATGGTTATGGCAAACGTACACCAATCGCTGAATACACTCGACATGGTCGTGGTACGAAGGGCATGATTGCTATTCAGACCTCTGAGCGTAACGGTAAGGTTGTTGCAGCTGCCCTGGTGTCGCCAGAAGATCAAATTATGTTGATTACTACAGGTGGCATTTTAGTACGTACACGCGTTTCTGAAATTCGTGAAATGGGTCGTGCTACTCAGGGTGTTACTTTGATCAACGTCGATGAAGGTACTCGCTTATCCGGTTTACAGCGTATTGCTGAGAGCGACTCTGATGACGAAGGTGAAGTTGATGATGCGGAAGAAGGTGATGTGTCTGCTGATCCAGCAACGGATTCTAATTCTGATGCTGCAGGTGATGCTTAAAGCGTCACCACAGAAATAGCGAAAAGCAAACATCATGACTTTTGACCGCCGCATTTTTAATTTCGCTGCGGGGCCTGCTACTTTGCCTGAAGAGGTGCTGAAGCAGGCTGCCGATGAAATGCTCAATTGGCGCGGACTCGGTACTAGCGTGATGGAAATTAGTCACCGTAGCAAAGAGTTCATGGAAGTCTATGAGGAGGTCATTGGAGACCTTCGTACTTTGATGAGTATTCCAGACACCTATGAAATCTTGCTCTTGCAAGGCGGTGGTCTTGGTCAAAATGCTGCCATTCCAATGAACCTCATGCCTTTGGCTAAGAATGGCCCTAAGGCTGATTACATCGTCACTGGTGTTTGGTCAGAAAAATCATTCAAGGAAGCGCAAAAGTACGGAACTGCAAATTTAGCTGCTTCATCTGCTGCAGAAAAGTACAACACGATTCCTTCCAGAAACACTTGGAAGCTATCAAATGATGCCGCTTATGTTCTTTACTGCGCGAATGAGACGATCGGCGGGGTTGAGTTCCCAGATGTGCCAGATGTTGGCACTACTCCATTGGTTGCGGACATCTCTAGCAACATTCTCTCCAAGGAGATGGATATCAATAAGTGCGCTGTTTGGTTTGGTGGGGCGCAAAAGAACATTGGACCCTCTGGCGTAACGATTGTGATCGTGCGTAAAGATTTAATTGGTCATAGCATGGGTATTACACCAACGATTTGGGATTGGTCTGTACAAGCAGGCACCCAATCGATGATTAATACGCCGCCGACTTTTTCGATCTACATGGCTGGCCTTGGCTTTAAATGGTTGCTGAAGCAGGGGGGCGTGAAGGCTATTGAAAAGCGCAATCAAGAAAAAGCAGATTTGCTCTACAGCTTTTTAGATCAAAGTAGTTTGTATGAAAATCGCATCACCAAAGCATATCGCTCGCGTATGAACGTGACTTTCTTCTTAAAAGATGAGAACCTCAATGCAGCGTTTTTGGCTCAGTCGAATGCAGCTGGTTTAGTTGCATTGCGTGGTCATAAAGCTGCAGGTGGGATGCGTGCCAGTATCTATAACGCAATGCCAATTGAAGGTGTAAAAGCCTTGGTTGAATTTATGCGCGACTTTGAAAGGCGGGCTTAATGAGTACTGAAGAACAGCGCTTAGCTCCCTTACGGGAAAAAATCGACGCATTAGATGCGCAAATTTTAGATTTGCTGACTCAGCGCGCAAAAGCAGCGCAAGAGGTAGGTCATGTCAAAGGTGGCTTTGCTTCCCCAGTCTTTCGCCCAGAGCGCGAGCGTCAAGTTGTCGCGCGTTTACAAGAAATCAATGCTGGACCTTTATTACCCGATGGCATTGCGGCTATTTGGCGTGAAGTAATGTCCGCATGTAGAGCGCTAGAGGCCCGGCAAACGATTGCGTATCTTGGCCCAGTTGGAACATTTTCTGAGCAAGCAGCGCAAACCTATTTCGGTCACTCCATTGCTGGCTTACCTTGCGCAAGCTTGGATGAAGTTTTCAAAGCGGTAGAAAAGGGCGCAGCGCAATTTGGTGTGGTGCCAGTGGAGAACTCTAGTGAAGGTGCTATCTCACGCACCTTAGATTTATTGCTCGACTCTTCTATGCGCATTAGTGGTGAAGTGGTATTACCTATTCGCCATCACTTATTGACTAAGAGCGGTAACTTAGATGGTGTCACAACGGTATGCGCCCATGCGCAGGCATTAGCGCAGTGTCAGCAATGGTTGAGCGTACATGCGCCCCAATTAAAGCGACAAGCTGTTAGCAGTAATGCAGAGGCGGCCCGTATGGCAGCGCATGATCCAAGCTTGGCAGCGATTGCTGGTGAGCCTGCGCAAGAAGCCTATGGTTTACAAGCAGTGGCTGCGCAGATTCAGGATGATCCACATAATCGCACCCGTTTTGTAGTGGTTGGTAGCTATGCTTGCCAGCCAACTGGTAAAGATCAAACCTCCTTAGTGCTTTCTGTAGATAATCAGCCTGGTGCAGTGCACCGCCTGTTAGCGCCTTTGGCAAAACATGGCGTTTCTATGAATCGCTTCGAGTCTCGTCCTGCACGCAAAGGCACTTGGGAATATCACTTTTATATTGATATTTCCGGCCATGCTGATGATGACAAGGTGGTGAAGGCGCTGGATGAGCTTAAGGGAGTAGCAGCTTTCTATAAGAACTTGGGTTCTTATCCACACTCCGCCTAATTTAGTTTGATATATAAATTCATAAGCAAATAAAAACTAGTAAACAAATTTAGCAAAACTCGAATGACTAATAAGATTGGTTTAAAACATATTCACGCGATTGCCCCTTATGTAGGTGGACGCCCTATTAGTGAAGTTGCGCGAGAGTATGGTCTTGATGAAAGCAAGATTGTGAAACTTGCTTCTAATGAAAATCCATTGGGTATGCCTAAGTCTGCAAAAGATGCCATGCTCAAAGCAGCAAGTGATTTAGGCCGCTATCCAGATTCCAATGGCTTTGAATTAAAGCATGTACTTGCTGAGCGTTTAGGCGTGCCAACCGATTGGATTACCTTGGGTAATGGTAGTAACGATATTTTAGAATTGGCTGCGCGTGCTGTAGCGCAAGCTGGCGATGAAGTAATTTTCTCCAAACATGCATTTGCGGTTTATCCCTTGGCCACGCAAGCCGTTGGCGCCAAAGCGGTTGAAGTTGCTGCTACTAGTATTTATGGCCATGACTTGCCCGCGATGTTAGCCGCAATTAAAGCCTCAGGTGATAAAGCGAAGTTGGTATTCGTGGCTAACCCGAATAATCCTACTGGTAGTTATTTAACAGCCAAAGAAATTGAAGATTTTCTAGTGGCAGTGCCATCAAATGTCGTGGTTGTACTCGATGAGGCTTATAACGAATACCTTACTCCTGAGCAACGCTACGATGCGATTGCCTGGGTAAAGCGCTTCCCGAATATGATTTTGTCGCGCAGCTTCTCTAAGGCGTATGGCTTGGCTGGCTTGCGTATTGGTTATGGTGTAGCACAGCCGCACCTCACTGATTTACTAAATCGTATTCGTCAGCCGTTTAACGTCAATAGTTTGGCGCAGGCTGCAGCGATTGCGGCCTTTCAAGACCAAGCATTCTTACAGCAAGGATTCGACGTTAATTCTGCAGGCTATGCTCAACTCACCGAAGCTTTTGACAAACTAAAACTTCAATATTTACCTTCAGCTGGCAACTTTGTCCTGGTCAAAGTGGGTGATGATGATCAAGCGGGTGCGCGTATTAACATAGAGTTACTCAAGCGCGGCATTATTGTTCGACCAGTTGGTAACTATGGCTTGCCACAGTGGCTGCGGATTTCAATTGGTTTACCGGAAGAAAATGCAGCATTCATAGACGCTTTAAAAGCGATCATGGCATAAGTAAGCAAAGCACCCATGACCATCATTAATCCAGCAAGTAATTACGGCACCGTCACCATCGTCGGTGTTGGTTTGATCGGTGCCTCTTTGGGCTTGGCTCTTAAGCAAGCCGGTGTGGTGACTAAAGTGCTGGGTGTAGGTCGTAGTAAAGAAAATTTAGATCAAGCGCAAAAGATGGGCGCGATTGATGGCGTGGTCGATTTGGTTGAAGCCGCAAAGCAGTCCGATGTGATTGTGCTTTGTGTACCAGTTGCACAAATGCGCGCTGCCTTTGAAGTGCTTGAGCCACATCTTGAGTCTCGCACCATGATGACCGATGCTGGCAGTACTAAGGGCGACGTCATCTTGGCTGCAAAGGAAGTATTGGGTAAGAAGGCATGTCAATTTGTACCGGCTCATCCGATTGCTGGCGGTGCGCAACATGGCGCTAGCGCTGCGAAGGCAGATTTATTTAAAGGCAAACAAACCATTATTTGTCCTTTGCAAGAAAACTCACCAGAAGATATTGGTTTAATGACAGGCTTTTGGGAATCCGTTGGCTCTGAGGTAAAGAAGATTGGCGTTGTACAGCATGATGCGATTTACGCAGCTGTTTCACATCTTCCTCATATTTTGTCTTATGCCTTAATGGCTAGCGTAGTCAATTCTGAAGATGCCGATCAAAAACTGAGTCACATAGGTGCGGGCTTTAAAGACTTCACCCGCATAGCTGCTTCCAGTCCAGAAATGTGGCGTGATATTTGCCTAGGTAATCGCACTGCTATCTTGAAAGAGTTGGATCAATATTTACTGATCGTGAATCACATGCGCAAACTCATTGCCGAAAACGATGGCGCTGGACTAGAGAAGTTATTTAATAAAGCCAGTAAGGCACGCCAAGATTTGGATGTGCTTTGATGAGTGGTTTACCAAACATCACCGTAGGACCATTTAAACAAGCGCAGGGCACAATTGTTTTGCCAGGATCGAAGAGTATTTCAAATCGTGCGCTATTGCTGGCAGCGCTTTCCTCTGGAACAACAACCTTAAAGAATTTGCTAGATGCCGATGACACCCAGATAATGCGTAATGCATTACGTCAATTGGGTTTATCTGTGACTGATCAAGCAAGCAATGTATGTGTAGTGGAGGGTTGTGGTGGCAAGTTTCCCGTGCAAGAGGCCGACCTTTTTATGGGCAATGCAGGAACTGCGATGCGTCCACTCACTGCAGCCTTAGCAATGCAGGGTGGTAACTATCGCCTATCGGGCGTTGCTCGTATGCATGAGAGGCCTATTCGAGATTTGGTGGATGGTTTGCGCCAAGTGGGCGCAAAGATCGACTATGAATTACAAGAAGGTTATCCACCGATCAAAATCTTAGCTGCAGATATTCAAATTAAAGATGTTGTTAAGGTGCGCGGTGATGTATCAAGCCAATTCTTAACGGCATTGCTGATGGCCTTGCCTTTGGTTGCGAATGAACCGGTTCGCATTGAAGTTATTGGTGAGCTTATTTCTCGTCCATACATTGATATCACTTTGAAGCTCATGGCGCGTTTTGGTGTAACTGTTGCTTGCCCTGATATGCAATCGTTTGTTATTCCAGCGAAAACATCAGGTGCTGTATACAAGAGTCCGGGTCAGCTATCGGTTGAGGGCGATGCCTCTTCAGCATCTTATTTCTTAGCATTGGGTGCAATTGGTGGCGGCCCTGTAAAGGTTCTCGGAGTCGGCAAGGATAGTATTCAGGGGGATGTTGCATTTGCCGATGCCCTTACTCTCATGGGTGCAAAGATTACTGCTGGTGAAGATTGGATTGAAGTTGCTGGAGTTAAAAATGCCAGTGGCAAGCTGAATGGCATCACGATTGATTGCACTGAAATTCCAGATGCAGCAATGACGCTTGCTGTTGCTGCATTGTTTGCAGAAGGTCCAACCCGTTTAAATAATATTGCAAGCTGGCGTGTTAAAGAAACGGATCGTATTGCGGCAATGGCGAAAGAGCTAAAAAAAGTGGGCGCTATTGTTGAAGAGGGTGCTGACTACATCGTTGTTCAAGCTCCCACCTCACAATCTGACTGGAAGTCTCCAAGCGAGGGCATTGACACTTATGATGACCATCGCATGGCCATGTGCTTCTCTCTTGCAGCCTTTGGTCCAAATGCAATCAAGATCAACGATCCCAATTGTGTAGCTAAAACATTTCCTACTTACTTCACTGAGTTTGCGACAGTGGTCAGTTAACTTACTGCCCCACTATTCACTTTTTATGAGTCTCCCACCAGTCATCGCTATCGATGGGCCTACCGCCTCAGGCAAGGGAACGGTTGCTTCATTGGTTGCAGAAAAACTGGGCTTTCATTATTTGGATAGTGGTGCCCTCTATCGTTTGGTGGCTTTGGCTAGTGAAAAGCAGGGAATTGACGTTAAAAATGGCCCAGAATTAGGCCTTTTAGTCCCTAAGTTATTGATTTCATTCAAAAATGGGCAAATTTTGCTCAATAGCGAGAACGTCACAGATGCTATTCGCACCGAAAGCATGGGTTTAAGAGCTTCTGCTTTGGCGGTTCACCCAGAGGTCCGATCTGCTTTGGTGGGGCTACAGCGTAGTTTTCGGCAATCGCCAGGGCTAGTGGCTGATGGCAGGGATATGGCCAGCGTCATATTCCCAGATGCAGTTTTGAAGGTTTTTCTGACTGCAACGGCTGCTGCCAGGGCTGAGCGTCGCTATAAGCAATTGATAGCTAAGGGAATTTCTGCTAAACTTGAGGACTTGCTGCAAGATTTGCAGGAGCGTGATGCTAGAGACAGTAGTCGAGGCACCGCACCCTTGTTGGTTGCAGATGGTGCAAAAGTGCTTGAAACCTCAGATTTATCGATAGATCAAGCAGTTAAGACAGTTTTGGATTGGTATCAATCTGCGATTGCTTAGTTTTTTGTAAGTTTTTAGAAGTTAGCTGGTAATTAGTTTTAAGCAGTAGTTTTGGTGTCCAAAGAAACTCCACAACGCGATCATTTCATTAGCGTGTTTCTGAAGACTTTTTTAACCTAACCCGTCGGGCCTTCTGACGGCACAAAGTGAATATACATGT
Organism: Polynucleobacter meluiroseus; assembly: GCA_943372325.1. Taxonomy (GTDB): domain Bacteria; phylum Pseudomonadota; class Gammaproteobacteria; order Burkholderiales; family Burkholderiaceae; genus Polynucleobacter; species Polynucleobacter meluiroseus_I. Next base: position 567,320 of record CALRYF010000001.1, read on the forward strand.
CTGAATCATTTGCAGAATTATTTGAAGAATCATTAACCCGATCGAATATGAAGACCGGCCAAGTTATTTCGGCTGAAGTTCTTCGCATCGACCATAACTTCGTCGTTGTTAACGCTGGCTTAAAGTCTGAAGCGTTTATTCCTGTTGAAGAATTTCATAACGACGCTGGCGAGATTGAAGTAGCTCCTGGCGATTTCGTTTCTGTTGCTATTGACGCTCTTGAGAACGGCTATGGCGACACCATCCTTTCCCGTGACAAAGCGAAACGCTTGGCCTCATGGATGAATTTGGAAAAAGCACTCGAGCAAGCCGAAATCGTTACCGGTACTGTTACTGGTAAGGTTAAGGGCGGCTTGACTGTCATGGTTAACGGTATCCGTGCATTCTTGCCTGGATCACTCGTTGATACACGTCCAATCAAAGACACCAGCCCTTACGAAGGTAAGACGATGGAGTTCAAGGTTATCAAGCTTGACCGTAAGCGTAACAACGTAGTGTTGTCACGTCGTGCAGTGGTTGAAGCTAGCCAAGGTGAAGAGCGTGCTAAGTTGATGTCTAACCTTAAAGAAGGCGCAGTGGTTACTGGCCTCGTTAAGAACATTACTGACTACGGCGCATTCGTTGACCTCGGTGGTATCGATGGCCTCTTGCATATCACTGACTTGGCATGGCGTCGTGTGCGTCACCCAAGCGAGATGTTGACTGTTGGTCAAGAAGTTACCGCCAAGATTTTGAAGTTCGATCAAGAGAAGAACCGTGTTTCACTCGGTGTGAAGCAGCTTGGTGATGATCCATGGGTTGGTATCGCTCGTCGTTACCCACCGAACACCCGTTTATTCGGCAAGGTAACAAACTTGACTGACTACGGCGCATTCGTTGAAATCGAATCTGGTATCGAAGGTTTAGTACACGTTTCTGAAATGGATTGGACTAACAAGAACGTTGCTCCAAGCAAAGCTACTGCATTAGGAACCGAAGTTGAAGTCATGGTTCTGGATATTGATGAAGACAAGCGTCGTATTAGCTTGGGCATCAAGCAGTGCAAAGCGAATCCATGGGAAGAGTTCTCACGTGTACAGCAAAAAGGCGACAAGTTAACTGGCGCAATTAAGTCTATTACTGACTTTGGCGTGTTTATTGGTTTGCCTGGCGGTATCGACGGTTTAGTTCACCTCTCAGACCTTTCATGGAATGAGCCAGGTGAAGAAGCTGTTAAGAAATACAAAAAAGGTGATGAAGTTGAAGCCACTGTATTGGCAATTGATGTTGAGAAAGAGCGTATCTCTCTCGGTATCAAGCAATTGTCTGGCGACCCATTCAATAACTACACATCTGTCAGCGACAAGGGTAGCCTCGTAACTGGTACTGTGAAGGCTGTTGATGCTAAGGGTGCAACAATTCACTTAGCTGATGAAGTTGAAGCTTACTTACGTGCTTCTGAGATCTCAACAGATCGCGTTGAAGATGCACGCAATGTATTGAAAGAAGGCGATAGCGTTACTGCCATGATCATTAATATTGATCGTAAGTCACGCGTTATCAATCTTTCAATTAAAGCAAAAGACAGCTCTGATCAACAAGATGCAATGAGCAAGCTCCAAGGTGATGCGCAGTCTGGCACAACCAATTTGGGCGCTTTGTTAAAAGCAAAAATGGACAATCAAGGCTAAATCAATATCGCCGCTTTCCACTGGGGGAGCGGCGATTTTTTATTGATAGATCATGACAGATCAAGAGCAACAAGCAATTACCCGCTCCGAACTAGTGGAGAGCCTGGCGGAGCAGTTTCCGCAGCTTTTACCTAGGGATGTAGAGTTAGCGGTAAAAACTTTGCTGGACACAATGACTCATGCTTTGGCTGAGGGTAAGCGCATCGAGCTGCGCGGTGTGGGAAGTTTTGTACTTCACCATCGTCCCGCACGAGCTGGCCGCAATCCAAAGTCTGGCGAGAAAGTATTGATTCCAGAAAAACGCGTTCCGCACTTTAAGCCCGGCAAAGAGTTGCGTGAGCGAGTTGATTACAAGCCTTTGAAGCAGGCGGGCCCCAAAGAGGGTTCTGGTGCCTAAGATTCAGGCTCAACCTCAGTGGTCCATTCGGGCCATTTTTTTATTTAAATTCTGCACATCATGATTCAGATAGCTACCGCTTGGTTATTGCTCCTGCCAGTCATGTTTGGCATTGGTTGGCTAGCAGCACGCTGGGATTTGCGTCTAGAAAACCGCATGGATGAGCGTGAGCGTATGCGTCAGCAGCGCTCTACATTTAAAGGTTTAAGCCTTCTGTTGAATGAGCAGCCAGATCAAGCAATTGAAACCTTGGTCAAAATTGCGCAGTTAGATCCAGAGACTGTTGAACTCCATTTCTCATTAGGTAATTTATTCCGTCGTCGCGGCGAGACTGAACGCGCTATTCGAGTGCATCAGCACTTAGCTAATCGTGATGACTTAAAGCCACGTGATCGTGATCATGCAGCCTATGAACTAGGCCGTGATTTTTTGCGGGCGGGATTATTAGATCGAGCTGAGGCATCATTAAATCGGGTCGGTGATGGGAAGTATGCTGAGCCAGCAAAAGAGAGTTTGTTGGAGATGTATCAAGTTGAGCATGATTGGAAAAAAGCCATCATCGCTGCAAATGAACTAGAAAGTCTTCAAGGTAAATCTCACCATACTGAGATTGCACAATTTCACTGTGAGCTTGGCCAAGAAGCATTGCGCCGCAAAGACTTGGTTGAGGCGGAGCAATCGATACAGCGTGCATTACAGGCGGTGCCCAATCATGCGCGTGCTCTGATTTTGCAGGGCGATTATCTGATCGCAATGGATCGACCCACTCAAGCAATTGAGGCATGGACCTTGATTGCTAGTTCTCATCCTGCCTACATGCATTTATTGGCGGATCGCTGGATGCTCGCTCATGCAGCGATTGGTAAAGAAGATGAGGGCTTAGATCGTCTCTATGACTTACTAAAAACTCAGGCTACGGGCGAGTTACTGGATATTGTGCACAAGCATTTAATGAAAATTCGGGGTCCCCAAGCCGCTAATGCAATGTTGTCTGATGTGATGCAGCATTCACCAACATTGATTGCGTTATCTAAGTTGGCCGAAACTCGTCTTGCATTGGAAGAGGGTAGCGCCAATCCTGAGAGGTTATTGGAGTTGCAATCCATTCTCAATCTGTTGCGTCAGCGCACAACTAGCTTGGCTCGCTACACCTGTGGCAATTGTGGCTTTAGGGCGCGAAGATTTTATTGGCAATGTCCTGGCTGTAATCATTGGGAGGCATACTCCCCAAGACGTAGTGAAGGTACTGCCCCCAGCGGCCCTTCGATGTAAATGAATTTAGTCGTCATAAATAAATAGTGTAATGATGCAAATCAAGACAAACATTTTGGAGCTCATTTGAAAGTCACCATCATCGGTAGCGGTTACGTAGGTCTAGTGACAGGCGCATGCTTAGCTGAGCAAGGCAATAATGTCTTTTGTGTAGACGTTGATCCCAAAAAGATTGAGATCCTCAATTCTGGTGGTGTGCCTATTTATGAGCCAGGCCTAAAGGAAATGATTGAGCGCAATAGGGCTGCTGGCCGCTTGCAGTTCTCTACCGATATCGCTGCCTCAGTAGCGCATGGCGATATTCAGTTCATCGCAGTTGGTACCCCTCCAGATGAAGATGGTTCGGCTGACCTTCAGTATGTTGTAGCCGCAGCGCGTAATATTGGCCGCCATATGACTACGCCTAAGGTGATTGTCGATAAATCAACAGTTCCCGTGGGCACGGCTGACAAAGTATCTGCAGCTATTACTGAGGAACTCGAAAAAAGAGGTTTATCTGCCGAGCTGTGTTCGGTAGTCTCAAACCCCGAGTTTCTCAAGGAAGGCGCAGCCGTAGAAGACTTTATGCGTCCCGACCGGATTGTGATCGGTACTGAAAGCACACCTGCAGGATTAAGAGCCAAAGAGCAAATGCGCAAGCTCTACGCCCCCTTTAATCGTCACCATGAACGTACCTACTACATGGATGTCAAAAGCGCGGAGCTCACTAAATACGCCGCTAATGCAATGTTAGCCACCCGCATCTCTTTTATGAATGAGTTGGCTAACTTGGCTGACTTGGTGGGCGCCGATATCGAAGCAGTGCGTCAAGGCATCGGTTCAGACTCTCGGATTGGTTATGGCTTTTTATACTCGGGAACTGGTTATGGCGGTTCATGCTTTCCTAAAGATGTCTCAGCTTTATCCAAGACTGCTAAAGAGCATGGCAGGGATCTCAAAATCCTCGATGCTGTAGAAGCAGTTAATGAATTACAAAAGTACATCTTGGTCGAGAAGATCGAAAAGCGTTTTGGTAGCGATCTTAAAGGTATGAAGTTTGCGCTGTGGGGTTTGGCCTTTAAACCCAATACGGATGATATGCGTGAAGCGCCGAGCAGAGTCATCATCCAAGAACTCGTTAAACGTGGCGCCCAAGTAGTGGCCCACGACCCCGTATCCATGCCAGAAGCAAAACATGCTTTAGAAACAGACTTCAAATCTAATCCAGAGGGGCTCAAGCAGGTCTCTATGGTCGATGATCCCATGAGCGCATTAGATGGGGCTGATGCCCTAGTGATTGTCACTGAATGGAAAGCCTTTAGAAGTCCGGACTTTGAGCAAGTGATGGAAAAACTCAAGCGCGCTATTATTTTTGATGGCCGTAATCTGTATGAGCCAGCTTCTATGCAAGAATTAGGTATTGAGTACCATGGTATTGGGCGACATAATTAAAGTAGATGCAAATGGAAAAAGCCAACCGAGAGCAGTTCTCTAAAGCCCGCTTATTAGTGGTGGGTGATGTCATGCTGGATCGTTATTGGTTTGGCGATACCAATCGTATTTCCCCAGAGGCACCTGTGCCTGTAGTTCAGGTTGGTAAGATTGATGAGCGTCTTGGCGGCGCTGCCAACGTAGCGCGTAACGTGGCTGCACTGGATGCTAAGGCTACTATTTTAGGTATTGTTGGTAATGACGAACCTGGTAAGCGAGTCGTTGAATTGCTCAAAGCGGGTGGTGTCGATAGTCAATTAGAAATTGATGCTGATGTTCCAACGATCGTGAAATTACGCGTAATTGCTCGTCAGCAACAATTAATACGCCTCGATTTTGAGGAAGCTCCGAGTGCAAAAGCACTAGCCCATAAATTAGAACGCTTCGAGAAACTCGTTGGCGATGCTGATGTAGTGATTTTGTCGGATTACGGTAAAGGTGCTTTAGGGCAAGTGGCTCATATGATTGAGCAAGCTAGAGCGCAAAATAAGATGATCTTGGTTGACCCTAAAGGCGAAGATTATGAAAAGTACCGTGGTGCTACTGTCTTAACACCAAATCGTAGTGAGTTACGTCAGGTGGTTGGTAAATGGACAAGCGAAGAAGATTTAACCAATAAAGCACAAGCACTTCGAAAATCGCTTGATCTACAGGCGCTGCTATTAACTCGCTCTGAAGATGGCATGAGTCTGTATACAGAAGCTGGTGTGAGTCACGTTAAGGCGCAAGCACGTGAGGTATTTGATGTATCCGGTGCTGGAGATACAGTGATTGCTACCTTGGCTGTGGCTTTAGCAGCTAAGTGGCCTTTAGAAAAAGCAATGGCACTTGCAAATCGCGCTGGTGGCATCGTAGTTGGTAAGCTCGGAACTGCAACCGTTAATTCAGAGGAACTACAGTGACTATTATCGTAACCGGCGCAGCTGGTTTTATTGGCGCCAATATCGTTCAGGCGCTCAATGCCCGTGGTGAAAAAAATATCATTGCTGTGGATGATCTTCGTCCTGCAGACAAGTATCGCAATCTTGCTGATTTAGACATCATTGACTACCTAGATAAAGATGAATTTCTAGAAGCGTTTAGAAGCGGCCAGTTTGGTAAGGTTAAGGCTGTCTTTCATGAAGGCGCTTGCTCGGATACGATGGAAACCGATGGTATTTTCATGATGGCGAACAATTATCGTTACACCATGGATTTATTGGATATCTGCACTGCGCAAAAAGTACAGCTGCTCTATGCCTCTTCTGCTGCAACCTATGGTGGCTCAGATGTATTTATAGAGAGCCGTGAACATGAGAAGCCTCTCAATATTTATGGCTACTCTAAGTTCTTATTTGATCAGGTGATGCGCAAGCGCTTTGCTGAGAAGGCGAATACAGCCCAGGTGGTTGGCTTCCGCTACTTCAATGTGTATGGCCCCCGTGAATCACATAAAGGCCGTATGGCATCCGTAGCCTTTCACCAATACCACCAATACAAGACTAATGGTCATGTAAAACTTTTTGGTGAGTATGGTGGTTATGGTCCTGGCGAGCAAAGTCGTGACTTCGTCTCGGTTGAAGATGTAGTTAAAGTAAATCTATTCTTCTTAGATCACCCGGAAATCAGTGGCATCTTCAATTTAGGCAGCGGTCGTGCTCAACCATTTAATGATGTAGCGCATGCAGTAGCTAATGCGATGCGTAAGATTGATAAAGCACAGCCAGCAAGCCTTGCTGAGTTGGTAAAAGAAAAAGCAATTGAGTACATTCCATTTCCGGATGCACTCAGAGGTAAGTATCAGTGCTTCACTCAGGCCGACCTCACTAGGCTTAGAGCTGCTGGATACTCTGAGCCCTTCTTAGATGTTGAGCAAGGTGTAGGAAAATATATTGAGTGGCTTGAAGCTAACTCTGGCTTTTTGGCTAATCCCCTTGAGGTCAAGTAAAGCATTCTTTTTGCACGTTAAATCCTGCTTTATAGGTAGCACTCCCTACAACATCCCTAGTATTTGTAGGTTAATATATCCCTTATAAAAATTAGGGGAATCTCATGCCTAGATCTTTGCTACTGAAATCTTTGTTGCTGTGCAGCAGCATATTTTTATTCTCACACTTTGCATTTGCATCCCAAGGCAAGGATGAGGTCAGTATTGAAAATATCAAAGCACCTCCCAGAGATATCAAAGACATTCTTAGGTTAGTGGAGCAAACCAAGCCAGATTTAGCTGTTGTAGAGCGGGCGCAAAAGGTGGTGGCACTTCCAACACCGACATCACAAGATAATGAAGTATTAAATCACTTTTACACAAGACGTTCGGCAGCCTTTGAGGATCTTGGTAATACTGGCGAAGCTTTAAAAAATCTAGAGATTGCCGTCAATCAGTATCCATCCACTAATCCTCGGCTTCATTTGAATGACTTAATTAATTTGAGTGTTCTCGAGGGTTCGGTTGGGAAGCAGTCTACTGCCATTTCTCTCATTAAAAAAGCGCAAGCATATCAACTGTCTGCTTTACCCAATTTGAATGGTTTTCAAATGACAATGGGTAGGCTGTTAGTTACATATTATGCGAATACTGGAAATTTTGAAGAAGCTAAAAAAGCACTTAATACTATAGAGAGCACGCTCAGTAGTTTAAAAAATTCTCGAGGTTATATGGAGTACGGCCCTATTTGGGAATCCTCATACGAAAGCGCTCGAGGAATTTATTTTTCGGGCCAAGGACAGTGGCTAGAGAGTGAGCGTTCTCTGAGAAAAACCCTTCATTTGCTTGAAGCTCAGTATCAAAAAGTGAAAAGTAACTCTAATAAGATTGATATTGTTGGGGATGATGTTAGAACCCCTACTGATGCTACAAATAATCCACGTGTTTATGTCACGCAGATCTCGAATCGCGAATTAAATTTAGCCAACGTCTTGTTAAGACAGAGAAAATTAATTGATGCTGAGTACTATGCTCGTAAATCGATTACGCTTTCTTTATCCAGTTTTGGCTCAAACTCGATCGAGGTTGCACGTGGCCTGAGGAGTCTAGCTGCCATCGTAAATGAGCAAGGAAGATATGCTGAGGCCGTTCTCCTCTCAAGATTATCCCTGGCTACAGTTAAAGCTGCAGGAGCAACGGGGGCAAACTCAACGCTTGCCTTAGCTCAGAGGTCTTTAGGCACTGCACTTGTTGCTGATGGGAAGTACGCAGAGGCTAATCAGGTTTTTGAGGAGATGGCTGCTGGTATTAAGACAGATCCAGAGATGGCAAAAAGTTATCAATTTGGTGATCTTGATTGGGTTTTGGCTATGTTAAAGACTGGTAAGTCTAATCAAGCCAATGAGATGGTGAGCGATATGCTCAAAAGACAAGAACTGTCTGCCGATAAGAACTCGCCTCGCTTGGCTATGGTTCGGGCATTTGATGCTGCAAGCTTGCAGGCAGAAAATAAGTGGGCGGAGGCGGATGCTGCTTATAAGTTGTCCATGCCCATCTTAATTGATCAAGCTCGAAATGATGCTGAGAATGACACCACAAGTATTAAACAACAACAACGCATGACCTTTCTTTTAGAGAGTTATTTAGCTTCATTGGCGAACACGGCAAAAGCTGATCCCAATCAAGCAGCAAGTGCAGCAGCCCAAGCTTTCCAGATTGCTGACATTGCTAGAGGTAGCGGAGTGCAGAGAGCCCTTACTGCTAGCGCTGCACGAGCAAGCATTAAGGATCCGCAATTAGCTAATCTTGCAAGACAGGAGCAAGACCTTCAAAGAAGAATTAATACTTTATCTGAATTGTTGACTGGTTTACGCTCTGCATCACCCGATCAGCAGCTGCCAGCAGTTCAAGGAAAAATTCGTTCGGATATTGAGACTTTTAAAGCACAGCGCGACTCTCTTAAAAAAGAGATTGAGAAAAAATTTCCAGACTATGCTGAGCTTGTTGAGCCTAAACCCGCTTCAGTTGAGCGAACCCAACGTCTTTTAAAGGCCGATGAGGTGCTTGTATCTTGGTATTTTGCTGAAAATGTTGGCTATGTATGGGCGATCAGCAAACAAGCCCCCCCTCAATTTTCTCAGCTTGCTATAGGCCGCAAGGAAATGGCAAAGCAGGTTGCTCAACTGCGTAAAGCCCTAGATCCTGGGGTATCAACAATTGATGAAATACCCCCCTTTGATGTTGCCCTGGCATTTAAGCTTTATCAAGAATTATTGGCGCCCATCGAAAATAGTTTTAAAGGTAAAAAAGTGATGTTGGTGGTCCCACATGCTGAGTTAGGTCAGTTACCGCTCTCTCTCCTTGTAACTCAAGCGGTTGCTCAGCCAGCAAAGGCTGGCCCAATTGCTTTTTCTGGATATAAGACTGTGCCCTGGCTGACAAGGGATATTGCGGTTGCCCAAATTCCTTCAGTTACTGCATTAACTGCGCTGCGAAGCTTGCCCGAAGGGAATCCAAATCGTAAAAATTTTATTGGTTTCGGAGATCCATACTTTAGTAGTGCACAGGAAAAAAGTGCTCAAAAAACATCTGCAACACAGCTCGCTACACGGGGAATGCCTTTGAAGTTAAGGAGTGCTCCAAAAACTGCTGGCGTAAGCTCGGCTGAATTAGCTCTTCTACCACGCCTACCAGACACTAGTTTAGAAATTCAAGAAATTGGCAAAGTGGTTGGCGCGCAATCTGAAGACATCTTTTTACACAAACAGGCCAGCGTAAAACAAGTTACTTCGATGGATTTATCGGATCGAAAAGTGATTATGTTTTCTACCCACGGTTTAGTTCCCGGGGAGTTAAATGGTTTAACTCAACCTGCACTTGCTATGTCTTCACCTGATGTAACTGGCGATCAGGATGATGGTTTATTGACTATGGATAAGGTAATTGCCTTAAAGCTGGATGCGGATTGGGTTGTGTTGTCTGCGTGTAATACCGCAGCAGGGGAGGGCTCAGGGTCTGAGGCAGTATCTGGCTTAGGCAGAGCTTTCTTCTTTGCAGGTGCCAAAGCATTATTGGTCTCCAATTGGCCGGTTGACTCGGTGGCTTCCAGGACCTTGATGACTGATCTCTTCAAGAACCAGCAAAAGGCACAGGGAACCAGTAAGGCTGAGCTTCTAAGGCAGGCCATGCTGAATCAAATTGATCAAGGTGGCATGAAAGAAGGTAATAGCATGAAGTATGCCTATGCCCATCCATTGTTCTGGGCCCCGTTTGTAGTGGTTGGAGATTGATTTAAGATCTATCTATTGAGTAACTTTTTTATCTAAGGTTTTTTATGAAATTCACTAAATTACTGTTTGCCTTACTTGTATTTGCAGCCTCCCAATTTACGATCGCTGCACCTTTAATTACTGCAAAAGAAGCTGCTATGCCACCAGCTGCAGGAGCTTTGGCAACCCGGGGAATTTCTCGTGGGCCAGCAATTAAATTAGCATCCCCTGAGGCTGATACTCCAGTAGTTGCACCATTTGATTTCAAGGTCAATTTCGAGGCACGTGGCGATGCAAAGATTGATCCAAGCTCCGTTAAGGTGGTGTATATGAAGTCACCTTTTGTGGATCTCACACCTCGTCTCAAAAGTGCAATTTCAGCTAATGGTATTGATTTTGCAAAAGCGGATGTTCCTCCAGGCACGCATACGATTCGCGTAACTGTTAAAGATTCTGAAGGTCGCGAAACAAATTCAGTTATGAATTTGGTGGTAAATAAATAATGAATTGCCCATACTGCCTTTCAGAGGTTTCTGAAGAGGCTTACGTCTGCAAAACTTGTAGTCGTGATTTGTATTTATTCAAACCGATGATGGCGAAGGTCGCTGATCTTGAGGGCCAATTAGCTTCAGTCCCTAGTCCAGCGCTTTATGAACTCAGAATTGCTGAGCTGGAGCAGTTGCTGGATGATCAAAATCAAAAGCTAGAAAAAAGATCTTCATTGCAGTGGATTTTGGATATTGCTACATATCTAATAGTCCCATTAATATTATTGCTCCTAGCGCATTGGTTAATTGCGGTTGTATACGACACGAAGATGGTTTATCTGCGGATTATCTCAATCGTATTGCCGCTGCCTTTCGCCTATGCTTTATTTAATAAGCATGCATACAAGTTATTTCCTTGGTTTATTGGGGTAATCTTTTTGGCTATTGCGTCAGTGATTGGCATGAGTTGGATTACGAGCTTGGTTGATAAGACGCCTGTTTTGCCACAGAACCTACTCGAGTGGAAGGAAGTTCTGGAGTATTCAGTCAGCATTGCATTTAGTTTTTTAACGGGTATGCTACTTGGCAGAGTCTCGTATGCAGCAAAGCTGAGGGCTCGCAGAGCAGGTTTAGTGAGCTCAATGATGAAGGTTGCCTCATTGAATTTAAAAGATGGCGGCGCTTCTCTAAAAAACGTACATGGTTTAATGAAAGCCCTCCAAGAGTACGGTGGTACTGTGGTTGCATTAGGCACTACTGCAGTATCAATCTACACAGGTCTTAAAGGAATAATAGGATGAGATAGGTATTAACCTATTTCTATGTAGTCCCCCAAAAGCGGTCAACATTCTTTCATCCAAGTCGTTGTAAACGATCCACGCACACTTTGTGTCCGTGGATTTTTTATTTACTTCAGGAGAAAAGATGACGAAATTGAAAAACGTAGAAAAAGTTTGGAATGTGTTGAGAGCAGCAACGGTTGCCCTTTCATTATTGGGATCTGGCTTTGGTATGGCGAGTGCATCCCCAATCAATGTCAATACTGCCACCCAAACCGAGTTGGAGAGCATTAAGGGGATCGGTCCAGCCAAAGCAAAAACGATTATTGCTGAGCGCTTGGATGGCGGCCATTTTCAGGATGCCAATGATCTACAAAAGCGAGTGCGTGGTATTGGCATGAAGTCAGTAGAAAAAATGGTGGATAACGGCTTAACCATTGAAGCCCCCAGCTCGTTTCGGGAGCCGAACGGACGCACGAAGAAGGAGGGCAGCGCCTCTAGCCGACGTAATGCGCGTAATCAAGCTAGCCCTCGCAATCAGCCGGAGCGTACGGGAGCAGGTCGCAGAAATTAAACCCTTTCGTGTATAGGCTTGCTTATGGCTAAAATGGCTTTATGAGTAAACCTTCTTACCTGACTATTTCCCAGACTGTAGGCAATACGCCTCTAGTACGTTTACAACGTATTCCTGGTCTTGAAAATGACAATCGCAATAATGTGATCTTGGGTAAGATGGAGGGAAATAATCCAGCCGGGTCGGTGAAGGACCGACCTGCGCTGTCGATGATCTCTCGTGCTCAAGAGCGTGGAGAAATTAAACCAGGCGATACTTTAATTGAAGCAACTAGCGGTAATACAGGTATTGCCTTGGCAATGACTGCTGCAATGCTGGGATACAAAATGATTTTAGTTATGCCTGAGAATCAAAGCATTGAACGTCGTCAAAGTATGGCAGCCTATGGTGCTGAACTTATTTTGACTGCAGCATCTGGCGGCATGGAGTTTGCGAGAGATTACGCACTGCAATTACAAAGAGAAGGTCGCGGTAGATTGCTCGATCAATTTGCTAATCCTGATAATCCGAGAGCACATATTGAAACCACTGGACCGGAAATCTGGCGAGATACGGATGGTCAGGTTACCCATTTTGTATCGGCGATGGGTACAACAGGAACCATCACTGGAGTATCCACCTACCTCAAGTCCAAGAATCCTGCGATTCAGATTATTGGAGCGCAACCGCAAGAGGGTTCACAAATCCCAGGGATTCGGAAGTGGGCGCCAGAGTATTTACCCAAGATTTATCAGGGTGATCGCGTTGATGCAATCGAATATGTCTCGCAGGCTGATGCTGAAGAAATGGCTCGTCGTTTAGCTGTGGAAGAGGGCATCTTCTGCGGTATCTCTGCTGGGGGTGCTTTGGTAGTGGCTCTGCGGATTGCGCGTCAAGTAGAGAACGCCACGATCGTCTTTATTGTTTGCGACCGTGGTGATCGTTATCTATCTACTGGAGTTTTTCCTGCTTAAGTAGATTTTGTTTTCTTCTTTGCGTTAGTTTTCTTGGGTTTCGATTTTTCAGAAGCGTTCTTGTTATCGCTATTCTTTGGCGTACTTTCTACCGGTACTATGCTTTGGTTTTTGTATCCCAATGCCTCCGCAAACTCAGCAACACTTTGAGCATAGAAGTAGCTGCGGTTGTACTGAACTATCGTCAGGAAATTATTTAAGCCTACAAAATATTGCACTTGGTCAGAGCCATCTTTATCGGGATAGGGTAGATCTACGATGAAGGCTTTACTTTGTGGCTCTACACCGCCGCTTTGTAGATCACCTTGTTGTTTGCTTAGGATGCCTTGCCCAATGAGTTCTTGAACTGTGTATTTGAGTTGTGGCTCACCATCTGCTAATGCTTGTGCTGCGGGAATGGCGCTAGCTTGAACTGGGAAAGAAATCGGCATACCTGTTTGCCAGCCATGCTTCTTCATGAAGTTAGCAACGCTAGCAATAGCATCTTTAGGGCTGCGTTTTAGATCAATTTGCCCATCTCCATCGCCATCGACTGCAAAGTTACGAATGCTTCCCGGCATAAACTGCGGCAGGCCTATGGCACCCGCATATGAGCTGTTCTGATTTAAGCAGGCGCTAAAGCGTGCACTATTAACACCTTGGCTAGCATTTTTGGAGGGCAGCTTGCCGCCTGCCTCGGACCAGCACATGAGAATCAGTTCTTTGAGTTGATCCTTGAATAGTTGCTCTCTAGCCAGCTTATTGGGGGTGTCGGGGTAGCTAAAGGCAAGGGTGGATAGAACGTCTTTTACGCGGAAATTGCCAGTTTGGCGGCCATAGATGGTTTCGATGCCAATAATGGACACAATGATCTCTGCAGGTACCCCATAGTCTTGCTCGACTTGAGTTAAGAAGGCCTGGTTCTGCTCCCAAAAAGCCTTACCAGCCTTTAAGCGAACGGGCTCAATAAAACGTTTGCGGTAAGCCAGCCAATTTTTCTTAAAAGTACCCGATGGGGGTAATACCAATTTGCGAATAGAGGGAACCGATTTAACATCGAGAAAGCCCATTTCTAGGGCTGGTAGCGGGATTTCTTGGGCTTGAGATACTTGTCCTAGTAGTTCATTAAGGTTTTGGCTAAAGCGTGCCTCAGTGACCGCATCTTCAGTCTGGTTTACGATGGGCTGTTGGGGTTGGATAGCTTGTGGTGGTTGCGTTGGCGTGCTGGAGCACCCTGCCAGTACAAGAGCAATAAGTAAGAATGAGATGCGAAAGTTCATGCGGGCGGTATTAGGTTTTCGAATGTTGAACAGGTTTTACCAGATTATAAAAATTATAAATTTGCTATTGAGGAATTTGAGTAATGACAACAGGATACATAACTCATCCAGATTTTCTGAAACATGAGATGGGAAGCCATCACCCAGAGTGTCCAGAGCGCATTCAGGCGATTAACGATCAATTGATCCGTAGTGGAGTCGATCGCTTAGTCCATCATTTAGATGCGCCATTGGCAACCGAGGATCAGCTTGAGCTGGTGCATAGTCCAGATCACGTTTCTTTTGTGCGAGATCGCGCTCCTGAGAGCGGGTATTTCATGCTCGATGGTGACACCATCATGAATCCCCATACGTATAGGGCATCTCTTAGGGCCGCTGGAGCGGCTATTGCAGGTGTCGATGCGGTGATGAAGGGTGAGGTCGAAAATGTTTTTTGCGCGGTTAGGCCGCCAGGACATCATGCAGAGCCAACGCGTTCTATGGGGTTTTGTTTGTTTGATAACGTAGCGATTGCAGCGCGATACGCCATGGAAACCTATGGCATTGAACGCGTTGCCATCATTGACTTTGATGTGCATCACGGCAATGGTACAGAAGCTGCTTTTTTCAATGACCCTAATGTATTGATGTGCAGCTTCTTCCAGCATCCTTTCTATCCCTATAGTGGGCTTGATCACGCCGATAATATGGTGAACGTACCTCTGCCTGCCTCCACTCGTGGTGATGTGGTGCGTTCAATCGTAGAGGAGCAGTGGTTGCCTGCCTTGCGTAATTTTGAGCCTGAGCTCATCATTATTTCAGCAGGCTTTGATGCGCACCGAGAGGATGATTTGGGTCAGATGGGTCTCGTAGAGGATGACTATGTTTGGATGACTAAGCGCCTCAAGGAAATCGCCAATGATTATGCGCAAGGCCGCATAGTGAGTTGCTTAGAAGGTGGCTATAACCTCTCCGCATTAGGCCGAAGTGTAGTGGCTCACATAAAGGCATTAGCAGAGATTTAATGAAGCAAAATTAGTAATTAAGTAAAACAGAAATCGAAAGCTGAAGATGGCAAATATTTATGAACAAGGCTTGGATCGTAATCCAGCTAACCACACACCCATTACGCCACTTTTATTTTTAGAGCGCTCAGCAGAAATTTATCCCAATAAAACTGCCGTGATTCATGGGAAATTACGTCAGACTTGGAAGCAAACTTATGAGCGTTGCCTTCGCCTCGCTAGCGCGTTACAAAAGCATGGCATTGGTTTAGGTGATACGGTGGCAGTGATGCTGCCAAACACACCTCCGATGGTAGAGGCCCACTTTGGCATCCCAATGTCAGGGGCAGTATTGAATGCCCTCAATACTCGTCTAGATGCTGAGTCAATTGCATTCATGCTCAATCATGGCGAAGCCAAAGTAGTGATTGTTGATCCCGAGTTTTCAGCGGTGATGAAAAAAGCCCTGGAGATCGCTAAAAAAGATTCTGGACGTGAATTTTTAGTAATCGATGTAGAAGAAAAAGAATTTGATGTGCCTGGCGAAAAGATAGGCAAGCTGACTTACGAACAATTGTTGTCAGAAGGCGACCCTAATTTTGCATGGCAGGTACCTGCAGATGAATGGCAGGCGATTTGCTTGAACTATACCTCTGGTACCACTGGCAACCCTAAGGGCGTGGTGTACCACCATCGCGGTGCTGCAACCAATGCTATATCGAACGTGCTCGACTGGGATATTAATAAGCATCCCGTGTATTTGTGGACCCTCCCGATGTTCCATTGCAATGGCTGGTGCTTCCCATGGACAATTGCTGCTCGCGCTGGTGTGAATGTGTGCTTGCGCCGCGTGGATGCGCAACATATCTTTGCCGCTATTAAGGAATTTGGCGTGACTCACTATTGTGCAGCCCCAATTGTGCATAACTTGCTAGTTAATGCTCCTGATGAATTAAAAGCCGGTGTTCCTGCAGGTGTCAAAGGCTTGATTGCAGGTGCTGCACCACCAGCATCCATTATTGAGGGTATGGAAAAGTTGGGCTTTGACTTAACCCACGTATACGGACTTACTGAGGTGTATGGTCCAGCAGCTGTGTGTGTAAAACAAGATGAGTGGAATGATTTAGATATCGGTGAGCGTGCGCGTTTGAATGCGCGTCAAGGAGTGCGTTATCACCTGCAACAGGCCATTTCCGTTTTGGATCCAGAAACGATGCAGCCAGTTCCTGCTGATGGTGAAACTATGGGTGAAATTATGTTCAAGGGCAACATTGCCATGAAGGGTTACCTAAAGAACGAAAAAGCAACCCTAGAAGCATTTGAAGGTGGCTGGTTTCATTCGGGCGACTTGGCAGTGATGAATCCTGACGGCTATGTGAAGATGAAGGATCGCAGTAAAGACATCATTATTTCTGGAGGAGAAAACATCTCTTCTGTAGAGGTGGAGGATGTACTTTATCGCCACCCCGCAATTAATGCAGCCGCAGTCGTTGCTAAACCAGATCCTAAGTGGGGCGAGACACCTTGTGCTTTTCTGGAAATTAAGCCGGGTTCAACGGTTACCGCCGAAGAAATGATTGCCCACTGCAAGCAACATTTAGCAGGCTTTAAGGTTCCCAGGGCGATTGTGTTCTGTGAGCTGCCAAAAACCTCGACAGGCAAGATTCAGAAGTTTGAGTTGCGCAAGCTGGCTGGATCCGCCACTGCTATTGATGTCTAGGGATTGATCCGCAGGGCGGATAAAATAGATCATTAACCATTTTTGAGTATTCCAAATGAAAATCTTAGTAGCTGTAAAGCGCGTTGTTGATTACAACGTCAAAATTCGGGTGAAATCAGACAATTCTGGCGTTGATTTGGCGAATGTCAAAATGAGTATGAATCCTTTTGATGAGATTGCAGTTGAAGAAGCGGTACGTTTAAAAGAGGCAGGCGTAGCAACCGAGATAGTGGTGGTTTCTGCTGGTGCCACCCAATGTCAAGAAACATTGCGTACTGCATTAGCTATTGGCGCTGATCGCGCAATTCTTGTGGAAACTGACATAGACCTGCAGCCTCTAGCAGTGGCTAAGATTCTAAAAGCCCTCTCTGATAAAGAGCAAGCGCAGATCATCATTCTCGGTAAACAGGCGATTGATGACGATAGCAATCAAACGGGTCAAATGTTGGCAAGCCTTATGGATGTTCCGCAAGCAACCTTTGCATCTAAGGTTGTGGTTGCAGATGGCAAAGCTACAGTTACTCGTGAAGTAGATGGCGGTTTAGAAACGATTGCGCTTTTATTGCCAGCAGTGATTACTACTGACTTACGTTTGAATGAGCCACGCTATGTGACTTTGCCCAACATCATGAAGGCCAAGAAAAAGACGATTGATATCGTAAAACCAGAAGACTTGGGTGTGGATATTGCTCCACGCCTCAAAACCCTCAAAGTAGAAGAGCCGCCCAAGCGAAGTGCAGGTGTGATGGTTGCTGATGTTGCAGCTCTTGTAGAAAAACTCAAAAATGAAGCGAAGGTGATTTAAATGGCCGCTCTTGTTATTGCTGAACACGACAATCAATCTTTAAAAGCGGCAACACTCAATGCCGTAGCAGCTGCTTTGCAGTGCTCTCCTGAGGTAGATGTATTGGTTTCTGGTAATCAATCAGATACTGCTGCTTCTGCTGCAGCTCAAATTGCTGGTGTACGTAAAGTGATTCAAATTGATGCAGCCAATTTGGCTGATCAATTGGCCGAGCCTTTAGCTGCACAAATTTTGTCGATCGCTGGTGGGTACAGTCACATCTTGGCACCAGCGACTGCTAATGGCAAAAATGTTCTACCGCGTGTTGCCGCCAAACTCGACGTAGCTCAGTTATCCGACATTACTAAAGTAATCTCTGCAGACACATTTGAGCGCCCAATCTACGCTGGTAATGCGATTGCAACAGTACAAAGTACTGATCCTGTAAAAGTGATTACTGTCCGTACGACTGGTTTTGATCCAGTAGCTGCTACTGGCGGCTCAGCTGCTATTGAGAAAGCAGTAGTTGCTGATAGTACAGCGCAATCCTCTTTCATTGGTCGTGAGCTGACTAAATCGGATCGTCCAGAGCTCACTGCAGCTAAGATTATTGTTTCTGGTGGTCGTGGTTTAGGTTCTGGTGAAAAGTACCAAGAGCTCATCGCGCCATTGGCGGATACATTAGGTGCAGCCCTGGGTGCATCACGCGCAGCGGTAGACGCTGGTTATGTTCCGAACGATTATCAAGTGGGGCAGACTGGTAAGATCGTCGCTCCACAGCTCTATATCGCCGTTGGTATCTCTGGCGCCATCCAGCATTTAGCTGGTATGAAAGATTCCAAAGTCATCGTAGCCATTAACAAAGATCCCGAAGCGCCTATTTTTGGCGTTGCTGATTATGGCTTGGTAGCTGATTTGAATATTGCTGTACCTGAGTTAACGAAAGCGCTTGGTTAGTTGGCCGACTAAGTGACTGACTGAGTGACTGACTGAGTAGTTAATCTGAATAAATAGGAGTTGTAATGCCATATGTAGCGCCAGTAAAAGATATGTTGTTTGTTATGAATGAACTGGCCGGGCTAGCGGATGTTGTTACCTATCCTTCTTATGCTGATGCTGGTGCCGACGTTGATTTGGCTCCTGCAATTTTGGAAGAGTCAGCAAAATTTAACCAAGATGTAGTTGCACCCCTTAATTGGGCGGGCGATCAAAAACCTAGCTCCCTCAAAGATGGCGTAGTTAGCACTACACCCGGTTTTAAAGACGCATTTGAGCAATTTGGAGCTGCTGGTTGGCAGGGTGTAGTACACCCCACTCAATTCGGTGGTCAAGGCTTACCAAAGTTGATTGCGACTGCTTGCTTTGAGATGGTTCACTCAGCCAGTCTGTCATTTGCTTTATGTCCGATGCTGACTGATGGCGCAATTGAGGCTTTATTAACAGCTGCTAGCCCAGAACTGCAGGAGCAATATGTTCCACAGATGATTTCTGGGGAGTGGACTGGCTCTATGTGTTTGACTGAGCCGCAAGCGGGTTCTGATTTATCAATGGTTCGTGCGAGAGCTGTGCCTGAGGATGATGGCACATATAAAATTTTCGGTACCAAAATCTATATCACCTATGGTGAGCACGACATGGCTAAGAACATTATCCATTTGGTGCTAGCAAGGACGCCCGATGCGCCAGAGGGTGTAAAGGGTATTTCATTATTTGTGGTGCCTAAGTTTTTAGTTAATCAAGATGGCTCATTAGGTGAGCGTAATGATGTGCACTGTGTGTCGATTGAGCATAAGCTTGGTATTAAAGCGAGTCCAACCGCCGTTCTGCAATTTGGCGATCATGGTGGCGCAGTCGGCTATCTAGTTGGCGAAGAAAACCGCGGCCTTGAATATATGTTTGTCATGATGAATGCCGCTCGCTTTGCCGTTGGCATGCAAGGCATTGCAGTCGCAGAGCGTGCCTATCAAAAGGCGGTGCAATATGCAAAAGATCGTGTACAAAGCCGCGACTTAGAAGGCTCATCCGGCCCAGTTGCGATCATTCACCAGCCGGATGTGAAGCGTATGCTGATGACGATGCGTGCCTATACCGAAGCATCGCGTGCCCTGGCTTACTATGCAGCTTCTGCATATGACGCACAACATGCTGCACCGGATGAGGCGGTTCGCAAAGCCAATCAAGCTATTTATGAATTTTTAGTCCCCATCGTTAAAGGCTTTTCTACAGAAATGTCGATTGAGGTTGCAAGCTTGGGCATACAAGTGCATGGCGGCATGGGCTTTATCGAAGAAACTGGTGCTGCTCAGCATTACCGTGATGCGCGTATCCTGACGATTTACGAAGGTACTACTGCCATTCAGGCAAATGACTTGGTTGGCAGAAAAACTGTACGTGATGGTGGGGCGATTGCAAAAGAGCTCTCTCAAATAATTGCTGCTACAGAAAAAGACTTGGCTGCAAGTGGCAGCGATGATGCTAAAGCAGTGCTCAAGCAGCTTACATTGGCGCGTGCTGCATTTGATCAAGCTGTCGCTTACATCGTGGCAAATGCAAAGACCGATATCAAGGCTGTTTATGCAGGTAGCTTTGCCTACTTACGTTTATCCGGTTTAGTTCTCGGTGGCTGGCAAATGGCTAAGGCACTTTTAGCCTCAGAGCGTTTACGTGATGGTGATCCAAAATTCTATGACGCTAAGATCGCTACAGCACGCTTCTTTGCTGAGAACCTCATGCCACAAGCGCAAGCATTGGCAACGTCGATTGTGGAAAGTGGGCACTCTACAAATGCATTGGAAGTGGAGCAGTTCTAGAGGGCCCTATAGAAGAGAATAAAAAACCGCTCCGAAGAGCGGCTCTTGCAAAACTAAAGCTATCTGCAATTATTGGGATAGCTTTTTTGCTTCATGAATTTGCGAGATAAAGAATTGCTCAAAGGAGACTGCTAAAAAGGTCATCATTACGCCAGCACCAAATACTAAGGAGAAGATGACTGTCAATATCACTGGCCAGCCAGAGCGACTCCGTCGATGCTCCTCTATGCCAGGATTAAATTGTGCATCCCATTTTTCATCAAGGCGCAGGCCGAAGGCAATAGTGGTTAACCAGCTTGCTTCGATAGCGATGAAACCAAAAGTGACTAGCACCCATCCTGGTGCTGAATGAAATTGTGCACCTTTGAGAATTACCCAACCTGCTACACCGCCTATAAGTGCGAACAATTGTATCCATGCCCAAAAAGATTTAAGCCCTTGAAGATAGAAGCAATTCAGGCCGCTACCAGGTAAAAAGAAGCCGAGTGCGCAAAATAGAAATTTAGATTTTTTCATGAGTCTTTAGTGATGTTACGAATAAAGTATTGAATGCTTATTTATTGGTATTGGGTTTCTGGGTAAAGCTTAATACTTCGCGATCTGTGCCAATCATGAGTAACTGATCGCCATTGCGCACAATGCTGCGATAGTCATTTAGCTGGTAGATAAAATCATTCTCTAGTTCCATGCGCTGCGGACTGCAAGCCATCTTGGTGCTAGCAATTTGCTTGAGGGAAAAACCGCGAGCGTCTTCATCGATTGATGCGGTAAAGCGATTACATCCTGTTGAGCCGCTAAGGCGTTGACCGTTCGCATCAAAAATAATTTGGATGGGGTTGCTAGCATCGCCTTGCGGAATCTGGCGTACTCGCACTTCTCCATTGCTATTAGGGGGCAAGTTCCAGCGGGTGAGCTCCCATTTAGTATTTTTGAGTTCACTGCTCGGTGGGCTGATTTTCGCGCTACAAGGCGGAATCACATTAGCGCAGCCGCTTAAAAATACAAGACTTAGGCAATAAAGCGTCAGAAAGAGCCAATTTAAGGGCTTTCTGATGGCATCGGAAAGACTTGATTTAAGGGACATATATAGCTAACTTATTGATTTTAATATAATTTTTATTAAAGCGTGTGCTCTATTCTACTGTCTTAGGCACTTAAATAGGTGGAAGAAGTAGGGGTTTTCGTCTAGAATATGAGGTTTTCCGCTCCACCATATCTTTATTGGGTGAGCTGATGCCCAAGGTTTTTTGTAGAAATTTCATTGGGTTGTAATCAACCTGTTTTCATTTTAGATTTTAAGGAATAAGTATGGTCGTCATTCGACTGGCACGCGGCGGTTCTAAGAAGCGCCCTTTTTACAGCATCGTTGCTACTGATAAGCGCAACCGTCGTGACTCGAACTTTATCGAGCGTCTTGGTTACTTCAATCCACAAGCAGCCGCGACTGAGCAAGCAATGCGTATTGCTCAAGATCGTTTGACTTACTGGACTGGTGTTGGTGCGCAAATTTCCCCAACAGTAGTGCGTTTGATCAAAAACAATCCAGCTGTTTAATATTCAATTACTAAAAGCTTCATCGATGTGATGAAGCTTTTAGTGACAGAATTTTTAGTAGTTCTATTTTGGGAAAATAAGGTGTCTTACAAATGAGTACGCCTTCCCTAAATGATTTGATTGAACTTGGCGCCATCTCTGAGGCACAAGGTTTGCAGGGGCAAGTGAAGGTTAGACCTCACTCATCTGAACCTGTAGCACTTCTCTCTTCTAAATCAGTTTGGTTATCTCTCATTCCTCGTAGGGATGCGGGTGTTTCTGCGTCTGCAGAGCAATCATCTCTGACCCAGTACAAAGTTAAAAGTGCCAAGATGCACAGCGGTACTGTGGTGATGTCTTTAGAGGGGGTGACTGATCGAGATCAAGCGCTGGCACTAAAAGGCTCTCGGATCTTGGTAGCACGTGATGCTTTTCCAAAAGCAGAGACCGACTCATATTATTGGGTTGATCTGATTGGATGCCATGCAATCAATTTGCAAGGCGAGACACTTGGTGAAGTGATTGATGTCACTGAGAATGGTGCTCATGGTGTTATCGCTATCGGTGACGCCTCAACAAAGACAATTCAGTATTTGCTTCCGTTTGTAAAAGAGGTAGTGCAAAACGTCGATTTACCAAACAAAACGATCACGGTGGATTGGCAGTCCGACTGGCGATCAGAATGAATAAGAACGCAAAGATAAATTTCAAGATTAATTACTGATATGCGCTTTGATGTTGTGACCTTATTCCCAGAAATGTTCTCTGCTTTAACGCAGTGGGGTATTACGGGTCGAGCATGTGAACAATCACTTGCTCGTGTCCATCTTTGGAATCCTCGAGACTTTTGCTCAGATCCTCGTAAAACAGTAGATGATCGCGCTTATGGCGGGGGCCCCGGCATGGTCATGATGGCCAAACCCTTAGAAGATACGGTCGCCGGAATTAAGGCATCACATCAGCAAGCAGGTATTCAAAGTGGCCCCATTTGCTTGTTGGCACCTCAGGGTGAGCGTTTTTCTCAAAAGATAGCGACAGATATCCTCAATTACGGTAATTTAAGCTTTATTTGTGGTCGGTATGAGGCTGTAGACCAGAGATTTGTCGATCGAAACGTGGATTTACAGCTTTCTATAGGGGATTTTGTGCTTTCTGGGGGTGAAATTCCCGCTATGGCGATCATGGATGCGGTTATTAGACTCATCCCAGGGGCACTTGGAGATGGCGAATCCGCCACTCAGGATAGCTTTATGAGCGGCCTTTTGGATTACCCGCACTACACTCGCCCTGAAATATATGAAAATTTATCCGTTCCAGACGTGCTTTTGGGCGGACATCACGCTAAAATAGCAGATTGGCGTCGGCAAAAGTCTTTAGAGCTGACGTTCAGGTTAAGGCCGGACTTAATTGATTCGGCTAGAGCCAAAGGGTTGCTAACCCGAGAAGATGAACAATTTCTTCGCTCGCTGTAAATACTTTCAGTAGTGTGCAGTAGTGAATAGGTAGTTTGGTTTTTGGTTTAGTGAAATTGTTTTAACTGCATCCTCTATTAGGTCCGTTGATTTATATCTCGGGATTAAACGCTAATACGATGTTTAAGGATTAATAATGAATTTGATCGAAAAAATTGAGCAAGAAGAAATTGCTCGCTTAAGTGCTAACAAGGTTTTGCCAAGCTTTGCTCCTGGCGACACAGTAGTTGTTGGCGTAAACGTTGTTGAAGGTGCGCGTAAGCGTACTCAGGCGTTTGAAGGTGTTGTGATTGCAAAACGCAATCGCGGACTCAATTCCAGCTTTATCGTTCGCAAGATTTCTTCTGGCGAAGGTGTAGAGCGTACATTCCAAACTTACTCACCATTGATCGCTAGCATCGAAGTTAAGCGTCGCGGTGATGTACGTCGCGCGAAGTTGTACTACTTGCGTGATCGTTCAGGTAAGTCTGCACGTATTAAAGAGAAGCTTCCTGCCCGTAAGGCAGCAGCAGCTCCAGCCGCAGAATAAATACTAATGGCTTAAAGTAAAAAGGCGGCCTCGGTCGCCTTTTTTGTTGCCTTAAAATACAACCATGACCAAGATGCCAAGCCCTGAAGACTATGTAATGAATGTTGCTGCGCCTCCGGGTTTTGATGCGCAAGCTGTACCAATTCATGAAGTGCGTGCTCAAGATAAGAAGGTTGCATCAGAATTTCTGTTGCCATCCGGATTAAGGGCGCGCTTTCAGTCGCCACCAGAATGGCAGCCAGAGATTACTGATGAAAACCGTCACGTGATTGCGTCAGACATTATTGCTAAGCGACAAGCCGCTGGAAAAGTCACTAAAGCAGCGGTACTCATTCCACTTCTATTAAAAGAGGATGGTTTGTCAGTATTGCTCACTCAGAGGACCAATCATTTGCGCGATCATGCCGGTCAGATTAGTTTTCCAGGGGGTCGTATGGATCCTGAGGATCAAAGTCCCAATGACACCGCATTGCGTGAAAGCAAGGAGGAAATTGGTTTGGATACTGAGCGAGTGGAGATTATTGGCCACTTACCCCAGTATTTAACTGTTTCTGGCTATAGCGTGACGCCAGTAGTAGGATTGGTCCAGGCTCAGGCAGAATATGTCTTGGATGAGTTTGAGGTGGCTGATGTATTTGAAGTGCCTTTGAGTTTTTTACTGGACCCCGCCAATCATCAAGTCAGGTTGTGGCAAAGTGAGCAGGGCGGACGTCGTTTTTATTCTATGCCTTATGAGAACCGCTTTATTTGGGGTGCTACTGCAGGAATGTTGCGCAACCTTTATCATTTATTAAAAGTATGACTTTCTTTTCTATTCTCTTCGCCCTTATTGCCGAGCAATATCGCCCGGTAACACCAAGCCATTGGATTGTGCGTACCTGTGCTCGCTGGTTAGATTGGGTTGCTGCTGAGTTCGGTGGCAAGACTGAAAATGGAGCAAGTCCGGTAGGTGCTCGTATGGCGTGCTTGGTAGCTTTTGTACTACCAACCTTTTTAGTTTTTATTGTGTACGTCACTTGTATGGTGACTTATCCAATTTTGGGCTTCATCTGGAACATTGTTATTGCATATTTGTTCTTTGGCTTTCGTCAGTTCAGTCATTCCTTTACTGCAGTACACGAAGCAATTGAGGCGCATGATTTACCCGCTGCTCGTGCTGCCTTAGGTGAGTGGTACGGTCCAGAGCTAGATGTTTCTCATTTGACTGAGACAGAAGTTATTTCTTTAGCGCTAGAGCGCGCCATTATCGGTTCACACCACCATGTCTTTGGCGTGTTGTTTTGGTTCATGATGCCTATGGGTCCTGCAGGTATTGTGCTGTATCGCTTGGCAGATATTGCAGCTCAACGATGGTCTGAGCGGGGCGACTTCAATTTAAGTGAGTCTGCTCGTCATTTCTTCTATGTATTAGATTGGGTGCCTGCGCGCATTACCGCGATGGGCTTTGCCATTGTTGGCAACTTCGAAGGCGCAGTTTATGGCTGGCGTTATCTAACTCAAAAATGGTCAGACTCTCTATCAGCAGTGATTTTGGCAGCAGGTAGTGGCGCATTGGGGGTTCGTCTGGGTGAGCCTTTGAGTGAGCCAGATAGTGATGAGGCATTACGCATGGCTGAAGCAGGTGAACCCGTAGTGTATGAAGTAGGTCTTGAGCCTACTGAGCGTACGATGCGCTCTGCAGTGGGATTGGTGTGGCGCTTGGTTATCGCTTGGATGGCTTTGTTGCTAATGCTGACCATCGCTCTTTGGCTTGGCTAATTCCCTGAATTTGCACATCAGCTGTTTTTGAATCCGAGTGCAGCTGTCTAAATAGCGTCAGTCTTTCTGGCGCTATTTCATTTTTATCTACGGCATCTCGTACTGCGCAATCCGGCTCTGATAAATGCGCGCAATTATGAAAGCGGCATTTTCCTAAGAGATCTTTAAATTCTCTAAAGGCATGCTGTAGTTCACTCACAGACATGTGCGCCAAACCAAATTCTTGAAAGCCCGGTGAATCAATCAGTGCACCAAGCCTACCCGTCTCGTCTCTACCCCATGCCTCAGGTAATTCAAAGTAACGACAGGCAGTAGTGGTGTGCTTGCCGGTATCTAAGCGCACTGAATATTCTTGCGTGAGTGCAGCAGCATTTGGTATCCACGCATTGAGTAGGCTGGACTTGCCCATGCCAGATTGACCTACAAATACCGAGACCTTACCTTGCAGTGCAGTACGCAAAGAATCAATGGAGGCAGGATCAAATTTGGCAGAGACTTCACTGACTGGATAGCCCATGCGTGCGTAGGGCGCGATGATTTTGCGAGCATGCTCTAAGTTGTCTTTAAGGTCGCACTTATTAAGCAAAATATGTAGCCCAATTTGATTTGCTTCAGCAGCTACTACTGCCCTCCCTAAGAGATCGGGTGAGAAGGCAGGCTGGGTTGCGAGTACTACCAAGATCTGATCAACATTCGATGCAATTAACTTGCTCTTAAAAGCATCTGAACGATAAAGTAGATTTTCACGGGGCTCTAGTTGAATAATGCGTGCTTGATCAGCTGAGGTCATCTCTAATAGCATGCGATCCCCTACAGCGCCAATGTGTTGCTTGGCGGGGGTGCTTACCTGAATGAGTGGGCAATGAGGTGATTCATGGCCATCCGAGTCCGCTACCAAACGCTGCGCTAAATAATGCCTTCCGTAGGATGCAATCAGTAGCGCATGAAACTGTTCCATCGTTAAGAGCTAAACCGTTGTAAGTTAGCAATGCGCAAAGGGGCAGGCGGATGCGAGCTATAGAAAGCGGTATAGATCGGATCAGGTGTTAAGGTCGATGCATTATCTTGGTACAACTTTACAAGCGCAGTAATCAAATCTTTTGCGGAGGATTTTTCTGCTGCAAAACCATCGGCTTCATATTCATGTTTGCGAGATGCCAAGCTAGATAGCGGCGTAAAGAAAAAGCTAAATACAGGCGATACCAGCATAAAGAGCGCCAAAGCCAAACCGCCGTTATAGCCATTGAGATTAGGCATTACGCCTAAGTCTGTATAGAACCAGACTTGATTGCTAACCCAGCCTAAGAGGGCAAACATAGCAAAGCTCAAAGCAAAAGAAACTAATAAACGCTTACGAATATGATTGCATTTAAAGTGACCAAGCTCATGCGCTAATACAGCTTCTACTTCGCCAGGATTGAGCTTCTCAATTAAGGTATCAAAAAAGACAATGCGCTTTGCTTTGCCCATACCTGCAAAGAAGGCATTGCCATGCGCACTGCGTTTGCTGCCATCCATCACAAATAATCCCTGGCTTGCAAAGTCACAGCGCTTTAGTAGTGCTTCGATCTGCGTCTTTAAAGGACCTTCTTCTAGCGCTTGAAACTTATTAAACAGCGGAGCGATAAATGTCGGGAAGATCCACTGCATCAGCAAACTAAAGATAGTCAATACTACCCATGCCCATAACCACCATAAATCACCGGCTTTGGCCATCAAGGTCAAGATGACCCAGAGGAGGGGCACACCAATAGCGCCGCCTACGGAGATGCCTTTAAACATATCGGAGAAAAACAGTTTCTTCCCCATGCGGTTAAACCCAAAGCGCTCTTCAAGATGAAACTGCTTGTACCAGGAGAATGGAATATCCAGTATTCCGGAAATGATCACAATGGAAATGAGCAGAGCCATTTGCTGAGCAATGCCCTCACCCAAGAGCTGGAGAAGTGCCATGTTCAAAATCTGCAATCCACCCAGTAAGGTGAAGCCAATTAAAATGACAGCGCTGACCCCGTTCTCTAATATACCGAGGCGTAATTTAGCGATGGTGTAGTCGGCAGCCTTTTGATGTTCGGCTAAAGTTACTTTTTCAGCGAAATCTGCAGGTACGGTATCGCGATGGGCCGCCACATAGCGAATTTGACGTTGGGATAGCCAGTGGCGTAAGCCAAAACTGGCGATAAAGGCGATTAGGAAAATAATTGTGAATGTCATGAGATCATTATAGATATGAGCGAGCAAACTAACACTACAGCGACCGCAGTCAGCAAGACTGCACCAGAAAACGAACACCTCATTTGGGTAGATATGGAGATGTCAGGCTTAAACCCAGAAACTGAGCGGATTCTGGAAATTGCCATTATTGTGACGGACGCCCATCTCAATACCATTGCCACAGCACCAGTTTGGGTCGTGCATCAAGAGGATGCAGTTTTGGATGCGATGGATGCCTGGAATAAGGGTACTCATGGTCGTTCTGGTTTGATTGATAAGGTGAAAGCATCTACCTTAGATGAGGCAACCGTTGAGGCTGAATGCATCGCCTTTCTGAAAAAATATATCAAGGCAGGGATTGCGCCGATGTGCGGCAATACGATTGGTCAAGATCGACGTTTCATGGCGAAATACATGCCTAAGTTAGAGGCGTACTTTCATTATCGAAATATTGATGTATCTACGCTAAAAGAATTGTGTAAGCGCTGGCATCCAGAACTCGTTAAGGGCTTTACTAAGAATCAGGCTCATACAGCCTTAGCCGATATCGAAGAGTCAATTGAAGAGTTAAAGTATTACCGCGAGAAATTTATTGTGCCCTTACCGCAGTAGGCAGTCAGCTCAAGATTTCTTAATAGCGCTCTTTGGTCTGAAGACTTTAATGACTGTTTCATCGGTTTCGATATACGGGCCACCGATTAAATCGATGCAATAAGGTACCGCAGCAAAAATACCCGGAACAATCGATTTGCCGTTTTCATCTTTCAGGCCTTCGAGGGTTTCTGCAATGGCTTTTGGCTGCCCAGGCAGGTTAATAATCAGAGCAGCATGACTATCGATTTCCCTGAGTACGGCAGTTTGTCGGGACAAAATTGCAGTAGGAACAAAGTTCAGGCTAATTTGACGCATCTGTTCGCCAAAACCGGGCATTTCACGGGTTCCCGCTTCGCGAGTAGCCTCAGGGGTAACATCTCTTCTAGATGGGCCCGTACCGCCTGTGGTGAGGACTAAGTCGCATCCTAGTTCATCTACGAGCTCTACGATGGTTTCGGTGATGATTTCGGATTCATCGGCAATCAGGCGCTCATGAAAAACACAGGGATTACTGATGGCCTTGGTAAGCCAAGTTTGTAGGGCGGGAATGCCCTCATCCTGGTAGACGCCTTTACTGGCCCGATCTGAGATGGAAATCAGGCCAATTTTGACCTCATTTGGGCTATTTCGTTTTAGGGCTTCGGTATGCTTCATGTTTCTATTCTAGCTATTATTAGGGCATGTTTACATACACATCTAACCAGTTCCAAGAAATTATCGCCTTCATACTCAAAGAAGCCAAAAGAAGAGGCGCCTCCGATGCTACGGCAGAGGTATCAGAAGGGCAGGGTCTCTCTGTCACTGTCCGCAAAGGCGAGGTCGAGACTATTGAGCAAAGTCTAGATAAGCAAGTCGGAATAACGGTATTTTTGGGCCATCGACGGGGCAATGCCAGCACAAGTGATTTCTCCAGGGAATCTTTGAAGGCTGCAGTAGATGCCGCTTATCACATTGCACAACATACGGCAGAAGATGTATGTGCAGGACCAGCTGAGGCTGAACTTTTGGAAAAAAATCCATTGGATTTGGATTTATTCCATCCTTGGACTATCGATGCTGCACATGCTGTCGAAATTGCACGTAGCGCTGAGGGCGCTGCTTTTTCTGTGAGTAAGCAAATTCAGAATAGCGATGGAGCTTCAGTATCAGCCCATCATGCCCATTTTATGATGGGGACTTCTCATGGATTTATGGGCGGCTATCCATTTTCTCGTCACTATATTGCTTGCGCTCCAATTGCTAGTGTAGGTGGCAAAAAATCACACATGCAACGTGACGATTGGTACTCTAGCTCTCGGATTCCTGAGGCATTGGCCAATCCCGCCGCAATTGGCAAATATGCTGCTCAGCGAGCGCTAGCGCGTTTGAATGCTAAATCAATTAGCACTCGACGTTGCCCGGTGATCTTCGAAGCCCCATTAGCAGCGGGCTTACTGGGCGCCTTAGTGCAGGCGGTCTCGGGCAGTGCTCTATATCGCCGCTCCAGCTTTTTGCTTGATAGTTTGGGTAAGCAGGTGTTGCCTAAACACATCAGCTTGTTTGAGGATCCGCATCAAAAGTCCATGACTGGTAGCGCTCCATTTGATGAGGAGGGCGTTAAGACTGCTGCACGAAGCGTTGTAGCTGAGGGAATTTTAGAGGGCTATTTCTTGACTACCTATTCTGCGCGTAAGTTGGGTATGAAAACGACTGGCAATGCTGGTGGAGCACATCAATTAATTTTGCAAAGCAAGAAAACTCCCAAAGGCGGATTACCTGCATTGTTAAAAGAAATGGGTACGGGATTATTTGTGACTGAGTTGATGGGGCAGGGGGTCAATCATGTTACGGGTGACTATTCGCGTGGTGCTTTTGGTTATTGGGTGGAAAACGGTGAGATTCAGTATCCTGTTGAAGGCATAACCATTGCTGGTAATTTGCGCGATATGCTAATGGATATCCAGATGGTTGGTAGCGATACATTAATGCATGGAAATAAGGAGATGGGTTCAATCTTGCTGGGTTCCATGACGATTGGTGGAAAATAAACTTAGATAATTGATTTCTCAAGAGGGGATTGCGATGCAAAGACGTTCATTTTTAAAGAATGCCACCATTGGCGCTGGTACTGTAGCCTTAGCTTCCCCCTCTATTGCGCAAAGTCTACCCACTTTAAATTGGCGCCTCGTATCGAGTTTTCCTAAATCTTTGGATACCTTGTTTGGTACCCCTGAGATTTTTGCTAGTGCTTTACGCAAGGCAACCGATGGCAAATTTAATGTCAAAGTTTTCGCGGCGGGTGAAGTAGTACCAGCCCTTCAGGTTTTGGATGCCGTGCAAAACGGCACTGTGGAGTGCGGACATACTGCGAGTTACTACTATCTCGGGAAAAATAGCGCTTTCATCTTTGACACGGCCGCACCATTTGGGATGACCGCTCGACAGCAAGTGGCATGGATGCTTCATGGTAACGGGATGAAGTTGATGCGTGAGCTCTATGCTAGTTACAACATCGTTAATTTTCTAGGCGGTCAAACTGGCACGCAAATGGGTGGTTGGTTTCGTAAGGAAATTAAATCACCAGAAGATCTCAAGGGTTTGAAATTCCGTATTGCTGGTTTTGCCGGACAGGTGCTCGCAAAACTCGGCGTTGTTCCGCAGCAGCTTCCTGCCGGTGAGATTTATTCGGCCTTAGAAAAAGGCACTATTGATGCTGCTGAATTTGTTGGCCCCTATGATGATGAGAAATTAGGCTTAGCAAAAGTAGCCAAAAATTATTATTACCCTGCCTTTTGGGAGGGCGCCGCTGGACTTTCATTCTTGGTGAATAAGAAACAGTGGGATGCATTACCGCCTTCTTATCAAGCGGCATGGGAGGCGGCTTGCTATGAGGCGCACGTAGATATGTGCGCGAAATACGATGCGCTCAATCCGCCTGCATTACAACGTCTTTTGCAAAATGGGGCTGTACTACGTAAGTTCAATACTTCGGTCTTGGACGCTTGCTTTAAAGCAAGTCAAGAAACCTATGCAGAAGAATCTGCAAAAAATCCACAGTTCAAAAAGATTTTTGATGACTATCGCGCCTTCAGAAATATGGAGGCACAGTGGTTTAATGTCGCCGAACAAGGATTTGCACAATACAGCTTTAATAAAAAGCTTTGATAGTAATTGATGTTTGCAATAGGGCTCCTAGTGGGCCCTATTTCTTTTGGATGCGCCTACGTTTGTTAGTATCAAGCCATGTTTGATTCACTCATCTCTTCGTTGGTCCAATCTTTTCACACACATTCATTCATCTTTTTTGTGTGTGCTGTAACTAGTGTCATCATTGTTGGAATTTCCAAGAGTGGCTTTGGTGCTGGGCTAGGCGTTCTTTCTTTGCCTTTGATGGCAAGTCAGTCTAGTATTAATGAGGCTTTAGCCATTCTCTTACCACTTTTAATTGCCATTGATTTGGTAGGCTTGCGTCGTTTTATTCGCAATGCTAATTGGCGTATCCTTAAAATTATTGTTCCATCGGGAATAGTTGGGCTGATATTGGGAATGATTTTCTTTACCGCAATTACGCCTAAGGTATTAACGCTTTCGATCGGAATCTTTACACTACTTTTTTTAATTCAGAATCTAGCTATGTCCAGGATGAATTTAAATGAGACAAAGTCTTATCCATGGCTGGGGCGTGCTATGGGTCTGACTTCGGGATTTACTTCTTTTGTTGCGCATATTGGTGGGCCCCCAATTACGGTATATATGCTTAGAGAAAAACTATTACCCATGGTCTATACCTCGACCTTGGGTATCTTTTTCACAATCCTTAATTTTGGAAAGTTGGGCCCTTATGCTTATTTGGATCTCTTGAACTATCAGCAGTTGGCAACTTCAATCATCTTGTTGCCTTGTGTTCCTTTAGGAGTGTACTTTGGCTTTTACTTGGCAAAAAGAATTTCAATGAAATGGTATTACCGAACAGTGAGATTCTTTTTGCTAATAGCCAGTATCAAGTTAATTTCCGATGGACTTATTTAGTGCCTAGTACTTCTTGTAAGAAGCGTGAAATATCCATGAGCTCCTCATGATTGACAGAGTGCTCCATTGGATATTCATTCCAATCCACTTGATATCCCATTTTTTCAAGCATGGCATGTGATGCTTGAGCGCGCTCAAGCACAACTACTGGATCGTAGGTTCCATGGGCCATAAAGATCAGAGTATGAGCATTAGCCGAGTGCTTTTCTACATTGGCAGTTAACGCCAGCGGCAAATAGCCCGACAAAGCGATGATCCCTGCTAGCTTATGGGGGAAGCGTAGGCCAATATGTAAAACCATGGCGCAGCCTTGTGAAAATCCCGCTAGGACAATCTTGTCATAAGCAATGCCGCGACTAGCCTCGTTTTCAATCAATTCAACTATTGCCGCTGCGGATTTCTGAATACCGGCAGCATCTTCTTGGTCCATGAGATCCCTGCCGATAATGTCATACCAGGCTGGCATCACATACCCACCATTGACAGTAACTGGCATGCTTGGGGCGCTCGGAAATACAAAGCGAATACCAGGACAGCCAGCGAGCTTTAGTTCAGGAATAATCGGTACAAAATCATTGCCATCTGCGCCAAGTCCGTGTAACCAGATAACGGCAGCCGTCGGGTTGGGGGTGGTTTCTAATTCAATGAAAGGGAGCATATTTACTTTCTTTGCAGTATGTCAGCTAAATATTATCGACTCAAATGCACATCTTAATTGTAAGTTGCTATTAGGTCGGCTCTAAAGGTGGGTAGAATCTGCAAATATATCCAATTTAATAGGCCATACATGAACTCTGCAAAGCTAACCAACTTTATTCTGGGGGCCATGGTCTTAGGTATTTTGGCAGGGTACCTTGTAAATCTATATGGTGCAGGATCATCTTTCCCCGACCAATACGTAACTTACATCTCCATTTTGACGGATGTATTTTTGCGTTTGATCAAAATGATTATTGCACCTTTGGTATTTGCCACCTTGGTTGTAGGTATAGCCAAAATGGGCGATGCCTCGACTATCGGTCGGGTGGGATTAAAAACCTTTTCTTGGTTTATCTCCATGTCACTCGTATCGTTGCTGCTCGGCTTAGTGATGGTGAATATTCTGAAGCCTGGTATAGGGGTAGATTTAACCTTGCCTGCAGTCGAGGCAAGTACAGGGCTTGCTAAAGCTAGCTTGAATCTCCCAGAGTTTGTAAGGCACATTTTCCCGGTAAGCATCTTCGATGCAATGGCTAAGAATGAGATCTTACAGATTGTTGTCTTTGCTGTTTTCTTTGGCGTCGGCGCAGCGGGTATGGGTTCGAGGGCAGAAGAATTCATTCGTAATTTAGATATGCTTGCACACATCATGCTGAAGATTACAACAGCAGTCATGAAGCTAGCTCCCATAGCAGTATTTGCTGCAGTTTCCTCTGTCATTGCTGAGAATGGTGTCAGCATATTGATGACGTATGGAAAGTTCATGCTCAGCTTTTATGCTGCGATTTTCACCCTATGGATCGTCATCATTTTAATTAGTTCTTTAGTGCTCAAAAATCGTACTTGGACCTTGGTAAAGATGCTGCGTGAGCCGGCCTTACTTGCCTTTACAACTGCCAGCTCTGAAGCTGCCTACCCAATGACTTTAGAAAGAGTGGAGCGCTTTGGTTGTAAAAACAAAATTGCTTCCTTTGTTTTGCCGGTGGGGTATTCATTTAACTTAGATGGCTCGATGATGTATTGCACGTTTGCTGCAATCTTTATTGCACAGGTATACGGTATAGAAATGGAGCTTAGCCAGCAGCTGCTGATGCTATTGGTGCTCATGATTACCTCTAAGGGAATAGCGGGGGTACCGCGAGCTTCATTGGTAGTGATTGCTGCGACTTTATCGCAATTTAATCTGCCAGAGGCTGGGGTTCTCCTCATTCTTGGAGTGGATCATTTCTTGGATATGGCACGTTCGGCAACCAATGTATTGGGTAATGGCCTAGCAACAGCAGTTATCTCTAAATGGGAAGGTGAACTAGAGGGCGAAACAAATACCCAAATCAAGTCGTAAATTTCACTGCTCGGGTGTAAGATCAATTAACAAACTTCATCTAAATAGACAGGGGTTGCAATGAAAACATATCCGATTGCACTAGAACTAACTGTTTGGGAAGATCTTGGCCTCAATCAATATGAAGTGACGGTCGATGAGGTCTCCAAGCTTTCCATCAAACGCACAGATGATGTACTGCACGCAAGAGAGCTCACAGGAAACGAGGTCAGTACATTAATTGCTGCCATTGAATCTTTAAGAGTACCCGTCAGTGAAGAGCCTAAAGGTGGTCAGAGCAATAAAGTCTCAAGCAGTTACGAGTTAATTGTGGAGTCCGCTCATTTCTCCCTGGAATTTAATTGGGAGGATATTGATATCGAGGGAGTGAATTCAAAAGCCTTTGCATCTGTTGCAGCATTGGCGGCAGTAGTAGTGAGTCTAGATTTAGCCCACTGAAATCTGTATTAAGCCTCCATCACAACAAATTCTCCTAAGGTCACTTTTTCCCTAAATTGCGAGAAGGAGAATAAGGCTTTTATTCTTTTGGTATTAGTTACCTCAATCTTGCCGTCGGGAGTAAGGTTGGCAAGATAGTCTCCCTCAGGAAATAATGCCTCAGGAATGCATTCTGTCTCGAGTGCTTGGACTGGCAATACCAGGCTCTTTGTAATTTTAATTCGCATGACACATCATAAATTTTAGGAATTAGAACGATATTCCGTTTTGCACAACTTCTAAATCATATGCACCAAAGAGGTGTTTGTCTCCAGCGCCCAAATGGCAACAAATGCATTGGAAACCTGATGCCCTATTTATGCTGGACGCAAGAATTAGCACTTAAAGAGTGCACATCAACTTTTAAAAATTTACTTTAGTCGAGAACTTTTGCGTGTCTTCTCATAAAAAGCATTGGGCTTATTTTTAACCCATCGAATAAATTTCATCATCTCCGGATGTTCTCTGAGGATCTGAGCATGGTGGTATTGCTGCGCTAATTCTGTTTCGGTAAAAAGTGCATGAATTTGCTTGTGACAAATGCGATGGAGATATTCTGTAGTCCTTCCACCTTTAGACTTAGGAACCAGGTGGTGAGCATCTTTCTGTGAATCTGGAATAGGCCGATCGCAAATAGGGCAGATGATTGCCATAGTCTGTTGCGAGACTGGCTTATCCAAATCAATCAGTTTTTGGCGAATCTTGCCAAGCATGCAATGGGTTTTCTGAGATCGCTATGTAAAAGAATGGGTTCAAGCTAGTTTATTAAATAAGTCTTAAAATTGCTTAGTGCCAAAATCAGCCATTAAAACTCTCGCAGAACCAGATCTATCTCGCCTCATTGAAATGGCCTGGGAAGATCGTACGCCCTTTGATGCGATTGAGAAAACCTTTGGGCTGGGAGAGCCTCAGGTAATTGCAATTATGCGCAAAGAGCTTAAGAGGGGCTCTTTCGAACTCTGGCGAAAGAGGGTTACTGGACGAGCAACTAAGCATAGCGCCCTGCGCAGTGACGATGTGACCCGGGCCTACTGCCCTACGCAATACAAAAATAAATGAAGCACCCCAAGCGCTTAATTCTGATCCTAGGCGATCAGCTTGATTTGAATGGCAGCGCCTTACGAGACTTTGATCCTCAAGCAGATGAAATCATCATGATTGAATCGGCTAATGAGGCGCAATATGTTTGGACTCATAAAGCCAAGATTGCTTTATTTCTCTCTGCAATGCGCCATTTTGCAGCTGCAATAGAAAAGCTAGAGTACCCGCTCACTTACATCACTACTTCTCCGCTTCCAATTATTGAGGTCCTCAAAGAGAAGATCCTGCAGAAAAAAGTAAAGCACTTAGTTTGTGTTGAGCCAGGAGAGTGGCGCTTAAAGCAGGCAATTGAAGCCTTAGTAAAAGATCTCAATATTCAACTCGAGATGCGTGAAGATGATCATTTCTTTTGTTCGCGTCAGGAGTTTATAGAGTGGACTGCCAATAAAAAAGAGCTCCGACTAGAGTACTTCTACCGCTTAATGCGTAAGAAGCACAATATTCTGTTAGATGCTGATGGTAATCCCGAGGGCGGGCAATGGAATTTTGATCAAGATAATCGCAAGCCTTATCCTAAAAAAGGCCCGGGCATCATTGATGCTCCCGCCACATTTGAAACGGATGCTATCACCCAAGAGGTGCTAGCATTTGTCGCAAAGGCTTATCCAGAGCACCCAGGATCCCTAGAGTCATTTAATTGGCCAGTGACTAGAGAGCAGGCAGTGCAAGCTCTCGATTATTTTGTTGAGTATCGTTTAAGAAACTTTGGCGTATATCAAGACGCTATGTGGACAGATACGCCATTTGGCTGGCACTCCATTTTGTCATCTGCACTTAACCTCAAATTACTCAATCCTCGCGAGGTAGTTGATGCAGTTTTGCTTGCCTGGAAAAAGTATTCTTTAGACCTCTCGACTATCGAAGGTTTCATTAGGCAGATATTGGGATGGCGTGAGTTTGTAAGGGGGATGTATTACCTCGATATGCCACAGATGGCGCAGGATAATTATTATGAGCACCAGAATGCATTACCAAAATGGTATTGGACTGGCAAAACGCAGATGGCTTGTATGAAAGATGCCATTGGCCAAACACTGCAATATGGTTATGCCCATCATATTCAGCGCTTAATGGTGACCGGTAACTTTGCCCTCTTGGCAGAAATTCTGCCTCAGGCAGTATGTGATTGGTATTTAGCAATCTATGTCGATGCAATTGAATGGATTGAGCTGCCCAATACTGCAGGTATGGCTTTATTCGCTAATGGCGGCAGGTTTACCAGCAAACCCTATATAGCCAGTGGCGCCTATATCAAGCGCATGAGTAATTATTGCGGCTCCTGCAAATATAAGCCTGAGGTTCGCTTTGGAGCAGAGGCATGTCCTGTTACTACTTTGTATTGGAACTTCTTGATTAAGCATCGGGAACAATTTGATGCCAGTCCAAGAACCAGGTTAATGACTGCAAATCTGAAAAGAATCAGTGATGAAGATCAAAAAGCAATTACGCTGCATGCCAAGAAAATACTGAGTCAACTTGACGATCTCTAATCAAAATGAAAACATCATTTAAGGGGAATAAAGGTTTTCTGCCTAGCAAAATTTGCGTAGTTTGCAAAAAAGAAATGACTTGGAGAAAATCCTGGGAAAAGAATTGGGAGTCTATAAAGTACTGTTCAGATGCCTGTCGGAAGAAAAAGCTCCCATAGTATTAAGATGATGAATTCAGCAGCCTCAAATTCCTCACCAGTGATTTTGTATTCTTATCGTAGATGCCCTTATGCCATGCGGGCTCGTATGGCTCTCAAATACGCTGGCATTGATGTTGAGTTTCGTGAGATTGAGTTACGTAATAAGCCTCAATCCATGTTGCAGGTATCGCCCAAGGGAACTGTCCCAGTGCTCTGTGTGGGTGACTTGGTTCTGGATCAAAGTATTGCCATCATGCGTTGGGCATTAAAGAAGTCTGATCCAGATGGCTGGGGAGATGCGGATAATGCCATTGCCCAGGTTTGGATTGATACAAGCGATGGGCCATTTAAAACCTTATTAGATCAATACAAATACCCCAATCGATTTCCAGAGCTAGAGTCAGAATCGGTTCTGAAGGATGCATTGGAGCTAATGCTGTTGCCGCTAGAAAAATCCTTGCAAGCACATTCATATTTACTTGCTAACAATATGACTTGGGTAGATGTGGCTATCTTTCCGTTTATAAGACAATTCTCAATGGTTGATCCAGAGCGATTTGAGCAACTACCGATACCTGCCACAAAAGAATGGCTGGCTAAATATCTTCAATCTGAATTATTTAAAAGCGTGATGCATAAGTACCCTGTTTGGGTGGACTAGTCGCAATTAGTTTGCGGGAAGATGCTCAAGGATTGCAGTGATTGCATTTTGAAGGATCGGCAAATTTGAGAACTTTCATACCCTCGGTTTCTTTGTATTCGCATTTGAGGCATCCCCAGATTTTGGCAATTTCTTGATCAGTTGGAAGGCCGCAGCCATTGCATGGCAAGCCGCGTTTTATATCTTTAATCCAAAAGCCGGGGGTTTGGCATTGAGGGCATAAAGAGTTCATCTTATTGGCAAGGTCTATCGTAGCTTTGCGAATATTTTCCATTCTGCTTGGATTGGCAAATGCACGCAAATCATTCTCTACATAAACAATCCCTTTTGACGATAAGCCTTTTGCCCACTCAAAAGATTCCTTGAGATCTGTAATAGTGTGAATTCCTTTTTTGGATTGTGGATGGTATTCATCTGTGGGTTTAATAACTAAATAGTGTGATGGAAAGAGTGCTTCATCAGCAAATTTCTTCAGCTCTTCCCAATGGGAGACATAGCTATGGTCACTTTGTGCAGGAGCACTAGAAAAACCGCTTATCTCAAGTCCATACTTTTGGTCAATCAATAGGACTAATTCATTATTCCAAGGAATCATTCCGGTATAAGGATCATTGATAAATGCACCTTCATTTGCCACTCCTAAATCGACTTGCAGGAGGTCCATGCCAATAGAGGCTTTCTTGCGCACGGCATCTAGCTGTGAGCCATAGCGCGCCGTCTCTTGTGTAAATGTGCCCAATAAATCAGTGTCATATGCATCGGTTTGTTTTACAACGCATCCTACTTGCGCAGCAAACACCTCGGCAATCACTTGCTCCTTACCATGCTTGGTCAATAAACTCACTAATCGTTTAGAGAAGATGTTCATCTGCTTGCAAACTGAATGTTAGAAATTTTTACAATAGCATTGTGGCAATAATTGTGTACAGCGGAATACCTAAAATAATATTAAATGGAAAGGTAATGCCCAGTGACATCCCCATATATAAGGCAGGATTGACTTCAGGTAAGGCATGCCTAAGAACTGCCGGAACAGCAATATAAGATGCGCTAGAGGCCAGCACCATTAGTAAAATAGTATTACCTAAGGGAAGGCCGATCAACTTGCACAGTGCTAGCGCCAAGAGCGCATGTGAAAGTGGCGAGCCAATTGCATAAAGCAAGGTGATGGGTGGTTTACCTCTTAAGCCTTTAAAGTTTCTGGCGGCCATGAGCCCCATATCTAAGAGGAAAAAAGCCAGCATGCCCTTAAATAAGTCAATGGAGAATGGGGCCATTAACTTTTCTCCCGAGTCTCCGCTAGCAATAGCTACCAACATGGATCCTAATAAAAGCAACTGGGCGCCATCGGTGAAAGATTCATGCAGAATTTTAGAAATACCTACAGGTGCAGTTTTGGCCTCTGGATTCAAGGAAATTGATGCCCTTGCTTTATTAGCTAAGACTATGGCCAGAATAATGGCTGGCGACTCCATCAGCGCCATTGCAGCTGCCATATGCCCGCCATAGGCAATATTGAATTGGTCTAAATATTGTGTAGCAGTAATAAAAGTAACGGCACTTACGGATCCATAAGTTGCCGCAATGGCAGCAGCATCAAAGGCGCTTAATTTTCTTCTTAAGATCCAGTAGCCAATGATGGGGATAATGACAGCAAGAAATACCGCTAGCCCAAGAGAGAATGCAATCTCACTAGTAAATCCAGACTTATGAAGTGCAAAACCTCCCTTGAGCCCCAAAGCCATCAGCAGGTAAAGCGATAGAAATCGAGAAATCTGGGGAGGGATTTCTAGGTTGGATTTCACTGACCCTGCAAACACGCCAAATATGAAAAATAATATAGCAGGGTCTAAAAAATTGATCATAGATTAATAAAGTTCTTACTGTTGAATGATGGCTTGTACAAGGGGATGTTGAATTTTCTTCTCTGAGCGGATCGCATAAAAGTATTCGTGTATATCGTTACAGCTACCCAGCAACTCAATGCCATAGGTATTCTTTAAATCTTTTTCAATGAGTTTTCCGGCGGGAAAGACGCCTAGACCGCCAGCAGCAAAGGTCTTCAGTAATGCGCTATCTTCAAATTCACCGACAATATTCGGGGTGATGTCATACTTACTTAGCCATTGGTCAATTAATGGACGGACAGTTGAGTGTGAGGTAGGTAGCAGTATCGGAAGTTCCTTTAAGCACTCTGGAAACTTACCTTTACATTTTTTAATGAGCTGCTTGGGAACATACCAGGCAATTTCTGTTTTAGTTAATTCCTGGCTATATACGTTCAGATTTTTATTGCTTGGAGCAGGGCGGTCGGCTAAAACAATATCCAAACGATGCAGGGCAAGGTCGGCCAATAGATCATCAAACTCACCTTCGTGCGCAATTAATTGAACATCTTTGTGTTTGAGAATGGGCTCTAGAAGTTGCCTGGTGACAAATTTTGGTAGACCATCAGAAACCCCAACTGTGATTTTTACTTTTGGGGATTTGGCAGCATCTCTTATTGCCTCTGGTAGCTTTTCACCAATAGAAAAGATTTGATCTGCGATTTCCAAAGCTACAAACCCAGATTCTGTCAGGGTTATTCCCCTACCAGCTGGCTTAAAGAGCATATATCCAAGCGATTTTTCTAATTCATGTACTTGAGCGCTAATTGTTTGGATGGCCATATCTAGGCGCTCCGCTGCTTTAGACATGCTGCCCTCTTTGGCAACAACCCAGAAGTAGTAGAGGTGGCGATAGTTGTAGGAATTAGTCATATTCAGTTTTTTACGAAATTATTATCAATATATCTCTGCTTTTAACTAAGTGCAAATACTTTTAAATTAACCCTATGGAAAGTCATGAAATTCATGCACTTATTCTTAAATGTTTTGTAAAAAAGAGGTGATTCAATTGGAACTATTTAGCCCTGAGTTTTTTTCTGCGCTACTAGCAATCATAGTAATTGATCTGGTTTTGGCTGGAGATAACGCTATTGTGATTGCGATGGCCGCTAAAAACTTGCCAGCCGAACTTCAGAAGAAAGCAATTATCTGGGGCGCAGTAGGTGCGATTGCGGTGCGAAGCGCAATGACGCTTGTAGTGGTATATCTACTCAATATTCCGGGCTTGATGTTGGTTGGGGGCCTGCTTTTAGTGTGGATTGCATACAAGTTACTTGTTCCAGCTAATGATGGTGAAGATGGCAATGATCATGCATCCACTAGTTTTTGGGGCGCAATGAAAACCATCGTAATCGCTGATGCAGTAATGGGTTTAGATAATGTATTGGCTGTTGCTGGCGCATCTCACGGTAGTTATTTGCTGGTGGTATTAGGCCTGTTGATTAGTATTCCAGTTGTGATTTGGGGTTCAACTCAGATTTTGAAGTTGGTTGAGCGCTATCCGTCAATCACTTACTTGGGCGCTGGCGTATTGGCATGGACTGCTGCCAAGATGATGATTTCAGAGCCTTTTGTTCGAGATTTGCAGGTATTTCAGAACCCCGTATTCGACTATGCAATTCAATTACTAGTCATAGTAGGTGTTTTATTTGGAGGCTTTATTAGAAGCAAGCAGGCTCTTGAAGAAACTATTGCGCCAGCTGAAGTTGAACCCGTTGTATCTCAAACGCTGCCTAACGAGCAGTCTCAAATCCCAGGAGGTTTTGTAATGAATAATATTCTTGTCCCAGTAGATGAGTCCAATAATTCAATGATGGCGCTTAAGCATGCAGTTAATGCTTATGGCAGAGATCCTCAGGCACACTTTCATATTTGTAATGTGCAACCAACGCTTTATACCCACATTCGTAAATTTTTAAATAAGAAAACGATTAGTGAGTGGCAAGAAGAGCGCGCCAAAATGGCTGCTCAGTCTGCAGCAGATTTTCTAGAAAAGGCTGGTGTGAACTTCTCCTTCTCCTACGCAACCGGTGATAAAGGCGAGGCACTACGCGATGAAGCTCAGCGCTTAGATTGCAATCGCATTGTGATTGGTACGGCGAAGAAAAATACCCTGAGTCGCTTGTTTGAAAACTCGACTACTGCGAAATTGCTTGAAATCAGCAATATTCCGGTTGAGGTGATTACTGGCAAGTCTTTATCTACTCTAGAGCGTTGGGGTATCCCTGCGGTTGGTGCTAGCGCAGTAACTGCCCTCATGGCAGCTGTTATTGACTAGATTTAAGCGTTGTAAATCCTGCTGTTCTTTTTGCCCTCTTCGTGAGGGCATTTTTTTTACTCTAATAATCAGTAAATAACAGAATTATTTTCAATAAATATCTGCTTTATTAGGAATAATATCTTCACTATATTCATTCTAAGATGTTCAAAAAAGGAGATAAATGATGGATGTCATATTGGAAACAAAAGAAGCACTTGAACCCGAATTTAAAACGTTTACTGAGAACCGCGTGAAGTTTTCACTCAAGCGACTTATTTGGTTAGTGCGAAAAATTAAAGTGAGGTATTCGTCTGTGACCAAGGTGAATAATGGCTGCAGCCATAATTGCATCATTGAGCTGCAAACCTTTGACCATCGTCAGATTGAGGTGAGCTTTACAGCCAGGGATCGTCGCACCGCCTTGGATATGGGCTTAAAAAAAGTATATAAACACATGCAAAAAGCTTTTCACAAAGCCCAAAAATATGGACGCCTATCTAGGCAAGTCTATGCTTAAGCTAGAAACCAGTTTTGTAACCTATCTTTGATTTAAATACATGAATAAACGGGGAGTAGCCTACCCAGCAATGGGTCTCGCATATCGTCAGTACGGCCATCAGGCCCGGTATGTGGGTGATTTCCAAGGCAAGACCATTTGCGATTACTAAATGGCTAAATATTGACGTTCTTTACCAAAATTCCTAACTTAAACCTTATTTTGCGTCTTGATGCCCTAAAATGGGGACAGGATCTGGCTGTCCCATTGAAGCACCCGGATAATTCCTCTTTAGACTCTTTAATAGTTGGGCGTATGTTGCGGCAACGTTGGCTGATCTTTGCTTTTGCTAGTACCTTGATGGTGGCTAATGTCGGTGCACAGCCTAAGAAGTCGTTCACTATCAACGAACTAATTTCTATTTCCCTCGAGTCAAGTCCACAAGTCTTGGCAGCGCGTGATCAGGCAAAGGCAATTAAAGGGCAGCTATCTACCGCCAAAGCTATTCCGAACCCTGAGTTTGAGATAAGTACTGGTCAGCAACGATCTGTGACAGGACCATTAACGGTTGGCAATGTTTCATCCTGGGCTGTAACCCAACCATTAGATATGCCCTACACTCGTTTCCCCAGAGTCAATGCTGCAGAGGCCAACCTGCGGGCAGCAGAGGCGACTCGCGTTGCTTTTGAAGTCGAAACTATCTCAAGAGTGCAGCAACGTTTTTACGAGTTGATGCGCCGTGAAGCAGAGCAAAAAGCGGCTGAAGAGGATATGAGCCTGACTAAGCAGATTCGTGATCGTATGCAAATCCGTTACGACGTTGGCGAAACAGCGCGCTTTGAACTCATTCGAGTACAAACTGAATTTCTGAATGCACAAATTGCAGCAGAGTCTAGTAAGTTGCGTGTAGAGCAAGCACGTAGCCAGTTGCGTCAAACAGTCGGTCATCAATTACCAGCAGACTACACGGTAGTGGTAGAGCAGCCCAAAGTTGAAGTCTTACCTTCATTGAGCACATTGTTAAATGAAGTGCAGTCTCAAAGTCCTGAAATGCAGAAAGCTAAGGCGGAGGTGGAGGCTACTGAATCTAAATTGAGCTTTGAGAAAAATTCTCGCTTACCGCGTTTAGCATTTAAAGCCTCTCAATATAACGATCCTAACTTTACTGATCGTCTCTATGGCTTGCAGGTAAGTATTCCCATTTGGGATTTCAGGGGTG
This sequence comes from Polynucleobacter meluiroseus, assembly GCA_943372325.1. Lineage (GTDB taxonomy): Bacteria > Pseudomonadota > Gammaproteobacteria > Burkholderiales > Burkholderiaceae > Polynucleobacter > Polynucleobacter meluiroseus_I. The sequence continues at coordinate 611,533 of CALRYF010000001.1, forward strand.
GACAAGTAGCTGAGGCAGAAGCAAATGCTTCTAAAGCTAAGAATTTATTAAGCGCTCAAAGTCAAACTCTGGATCAACAAATGGAAGCGGCTTATAAGCTATACCAAATGACCAGCTATCAGGTAAAAGTATTAAGTCAAGAAGTTGTCCAGCTGGCAGGAAGCGCACAGCGAATTGCTGAGGTGTCCTATCGCTACGGTGAACGTGGCATGTTGGAATATTTAGATGCGCAGAGAACTTTCCGTGCGGCTCGTAATGATTTAATCAAGGCACGTTTTGATTTAGCTTCAGTAGTAACAGAGATTCAAAGATTAAGAGCTAGCCCTGAATGGCTGGCGAAGATAGAAAGTGGAATGCAATGAGCCCAGAATTAGCAAAAATACTGAGGAAGGTAAGGGTCTGGAAAACCTTTTTGCTTCGAAAGATCAAATTCTATAAAAAAGAATGGGTTAGTCAGGTTCTTCAGACTCAAAATCAACTCTATACACAAGCACATGAATGGGTTGCACAGTATGTGCCTGTAGTGGGTGACCGCTATGACAAAACACCACCCTGGTTTAAGAGGGGGATGTTTTATCTGCCTTGGTTTTGTGTCTTCATCATTATTCTGAATTACTTCAACGTCTTTGATATAAAACCTCCAGTCAAGTCAGTGCAAGATCCCAATGTGGTGATTGTCAACCAAGATCTGCAGAAGATGATTGCCAATGGCAAGGCGCAGGTATCGCCATTTGTAGAAGAGTTACGCGCTTCAGGTCGAATTGATTTCAATGAACTGAATCTTTCGCGTATTGGTGCAAACGTGACCGGACGAGTTTCAGATATTTTGGCTGTGCCTGGTCAGATTGTGAAGCAGGGCGATATTTTGGCCAAAATTACCTCGACTGAATTGACGCAATCTCAGTTGGCATATTTAAAGGCGAAGAGCGCAAGTCAGTTAGCCGATCAAGCGGCGAATCGCGCAAAGATTCTTTATAAAGAAGATGTGATTGCTTTGGCAGAATTACAAAGGCGTGAGGCTGAATCAAGTAGCGCTAAGGCTGAGTTCCGCGCCGCTAATGATCAGTTGCGCGTACAAGGTATGGATCAAGCCAGCATTGATCGACTGGCTAAGTCCGGTGTGATTGAGTCTATCAATAATGTCATTGCCACTATTCCTGGTGAAATTGTAGAGCGTAAGATTAATAAGGGACAGGTTGTACAGCCAGCAGATGCCTTATTTACTGTTGCAGACCTCAGCACGCTTTGGGCTGTTTCTGAAGTTCCCGAGAGTAACTCTTACTTAATTCGTAAGGGTCAAAAAGCATCTTTGATTATTCCAGCACTGCGCAATCAAGAGATTGAAGGGGTGGTTGCTCATGTGGATTCCATTGTTAATCCACAAACACGTACTGTTGTCGTGCGCATGGAGCTTGCTAATAAAGAGGGGCAAATTAAACCTGGCATGCTAGCAACCATGCTTATTGAGAGTCAGCCGGTTGATAAGCTGGTAGTACCTTTAGGTGCCATTGTTCGTGAAGACAATCATGATCATGTCTTTATTAAATTGGATGATGAGACGTATCGCATGGTATCTGTCAAGCTTGGCCCAGAAGGTAAAGGCTTTCGCCCTGTGATTTCTGGTTTGAAAGATGGTCAAGAAATCGCTATTGAGGGCGCATATCATTTGAATACTGAACGTAAGCGTCAGTTGAGTGGTGGCTAAGTCAGATGATTGAAAGAATCGTCCGCCTTTCTCTCAAGCAACGCTTGTTGGTGGTCATTATTGCCATCGTATTATTCGTTGCTGGCTTGTTGGCAACCAAACGATTGTCAGTTGATGCATTCCCGGATGTAACAAACGTACAAGTTCAAATTGCTGCAGAAGCCCCTGGAAAATCACCAGAGGAGGTTGAGCGTTTTGTAACTATCCCGATTGAATTAGGTATGACTGGTTTACCTGGTCTGACAGAGATGCGCTCTTTGAATCGCAATGGTATTTCTGTGATTACTTTAGTATTTACTGAAAAAACCGATATTTACTTTGCGCGGCAATTGGTAACTGAAAGATTGATTGAAGTTGCCTCCAAGATGCCGGTAGGCATCACCCCAGTCTTGGCTCCACCATCGACAGGCTTGGGTGAGGTTTATCAGTACACCCTGGATCACCCCTCAGATCAACAACGGGAACTTTCTGTTGACGAACTCTCCGATCGGCGCGCTGTACAGGATTGGATCGTTCGTCCTATGTTGCGATCTATTCCGGGTATTGCTGAGATTAATACGCAGGGGGGCTATGCGAGAGAGTATCAAGTATTGGTGAATCCAGAACGCTTGCGCCATTACCAAATTAGCTTGCAAGAAGTTTATCAAGCGCTAGCCAGAAATAATGCCAACTCTGGAGGAGGTCAACTGCCTACGTATGCAGAGCGCTATCTCATTCGTGGCTTGGGCTTAATTACCAAGCCGGAGGATATTGGCAAGATCATTCTCAAAGAAGTAAAGGGTATCCCGGTATATGTTAGAAACGTCGCCGAGGTCACTATAGGGAGCGAGATTCGTCAAGGTGCAGCGATAAAGAATGGTTATACGGAAAGTGTCGCTGGCATTGTTCAAATGATCCGTGGCGGTAATGCGCGAGAGGTAGTCAACCGCATCAAGTTAAAAGTTGAAGAAATTAACGAAGGTAAATTACTACCAGATGGTTTGCAGATTGTGCCCTTCTACGACCGTACTGATTTAGTAAATGCTGCCATGTTTAACGTTGCCAAGGTGTTGATTGAAGGCGTTATTTTGGTCATTATTTTGCTATTCCTCTTCTTGGGTGACGTTCGCTCATCGCTGATTGTGGTTGCTACCTTGTTGCTAACCCCATTGCTGACTTTCTTGGTCATGAATCGCTATGGTATTTCAGCCAATCTCATGTCATTAGGTGGTCTTGCGATTGCGATTGGCATCATGGTTGATGGCTCCGTAGTGGTTGTTGAGAATACGTTTGCCAAATTGGGCGAGCGACTCAAGTCAGGCGAATCCAAGAACAGGATCATCTTAGAAGCAGCAACTGAAGTGGGTACGCCAGTGCTATTTGGTGTGGGCATCATCATTTTGGTCTTTATGCCTCTACTCTCGCTAGAAGGCATGGAAGGCAAGATGTTTGCGCCGATGGCCATTACGATTGCCATCGCCTTAACTATCTCTCTTATTCTGTCTTTTACCTTATCACCAGTTCTGTGTTCTTACATCTTGAAGGGTGGTGGCGAAGACGATACGAAGATAGTCAAGAAAATGCGTGCCCCCTATGAGCGTTGGTTGCATTGGAGTTTGGCAAATCCTAAGTTAGTCGTGAAGCGCTCTTTGATTGCCTTAGGGATCAGCTTGGTGGGATTTGTATTATTAGGTAAAGCATTTATTCCAGTGATGCAAGAAGGTTCGATTACTCCAGTAATTGTGCGCGCACCAAATATTTCATTAGATGAGTCTATTAAGTTAGAGTTTGAAGCTATTAAACGCATCATGACTATTCCCGGTGTGGAGATGGCGGTCTCTCGTTTGGGTAAGGGGGAGTCACCTGCAGATCCTGGTCAACCCAATGAGTCTGATCCGATCGTGACCTTGAAGCCGCAAAGCGAAAGAGATCTCAGTCAAGAAGAAATTGCCCAGCAGATTCGAGAAAAGCTTAAAACACTTCCTGGTATTGAATTGGCCATCTCTCAACCGATTGCAGCTAGGGTAGACGAAATGGTCTCTGGTGTACGTTCACAGGTGGCAGTCAAAATATTTGGAGAGGATCTAGCTGCTTTACAAAAGCTGGGCTCGCAAATTGGGCAGATTCTGACCAAGATGAAGGGTAGTAATGACTTGCGGATTGAGCAAGCTTCTGGACAGAACTATCTTAATATCAAAATTAATCGTGATGCTATTGCTCGTTATGGCATTAATGTTTCTGATGTTAATGAGGTGATTGAAACTGCGATTGGCGGTAAGCAAGCTAGCACCATCTATGAGGGGGAGCGTCGCTTCCCATTAGTCCTACGTTATCCAAGTCCTTACAGAAATAATATTGATGCAATCGAAAATATTATTTTGCATTCACCTGATGGCGCGCAAGTACTGATGCGAGATTTAGCAGAAATTACCTTGGTAGAGGGGCCTGCTCAAATTTCCCGTGAGTCTGGAAGACGTCGTTTGGTTGTGGGGGTGAATGTGGAAGGGCGCGACCTGGGTGGTTTTGTGCAAGAGGCCCAAGAGTTGATTGCCAAGAATGTGGAGTTACCTCAGGGCTATACCTTGCAGTGGGGCGGTCAGTTTGAGAATATGCAAAGAGCGATGGCGCGTCTCATGATCATTATTCCACTCACAATCCTGGCGATCTTCTTTTTACTGTTTATGCTGTTTAAGTCTGTCAGACTTGCCAGCTTAATTATTCTGGTATTACCATTTGCATCTATCGGCGGTGTATTTGGCTTATTCATTACTGGTGAATATCTTTCGGTGCCAGCAGCCGTCGGTTTTATTAATCTGTGGGGAATAGCCGTGCTTAATGGAGTGGTGCTAGTTTCCTTTATTAAGCAGTTGCGTGAAGATGGCTACAGCATGGAAGATGCGCTACTACACGGTTGTAATCATCGATTTAGACCGGTGATGATGACTGCCTCGGTGGCGATGCTGGCACTTGTTCCAATGTTGTTCTCCGGAGGGCCGGGTTCAGAAGTGACTCGCCCCCTCGCAGCCGTAGTCATCGCTGGTTTAATTACCTCAACGGCCTTAACATTATTGGTACTACCCGTCCTGTATAGATGGTTTGAAGATAAAGAGGTGGAAGCATGAAGGAAGTAAAAGCAGTAATTCGTCCAAATAAGTTACCTGCTCTTAGAACGGCTCTTATGGAAACTCCTGGCTTTCCGGGAATGACTGTTGCGAAAGTTGAGGGTTGTAGTGCGCCTGCTAAGACTAATAAAGCCAATATTAAAGATGAGCTCACTGACTATTCAGCCAAGGTGAGAATCGAGATCGTTTGTAATGATGAGATTGCTGAAGTGTTGATGGACAGAATTGTGACTATTTGTCAGACGGGGCAAATTGGTGATGGGGTAGTGTGGTGCACTGAAGTCCCCAAAGCATTCTTTATTGCTAAGTCATCTGCCTAGTGAAAAAATAGCCTGCAGATGCAGGCTTAATGCAGGCTTCATCTAAGAAGTTGAATTGGTCACCAGTGGCGACCAATTCAGGAGCATTTCTAAACTACTTCACCAATAAAACAGGTTGTTTTGCCGAACTAGATACGCGCTGTGCTACTGAGCCAATCAGAACATCTAACAAGCCACTGCGTCCTTTAGCACCCATGACAATGATGTCAACCTTATCTTTGTTGGCTACTGCAATAATCTCTTCCGAGATATGACCGCGTTTAATAACCATATTATGTTTAATACCTGCGGTGGCCAGTATTTTTTGAGCTGGCTTTAATTCTTTTTCGCTGATCTCACGCAAATAGTCATCGACTACACTTTTAGACACAAATTGCTTTACATGGCTCAGGCCAATATCGTCATGGACACTCACTAATGTCACAGTGACAGGGCTACGAGAATTCTTAGCAAGCTTGGCCACATATTTGACGGCATTGATCGAGGATTTGGAACCATCTACTGGTAGTAATACTTTCATTTTTTGACCCTTTTTAATTTGAATTTACTTATTTAATTGATGAAACATGCAATCGATGAACAACCATTTTTTTATGGCCTGTATGGACTTAGTACAGATTCAAGACCATAAGCATCGTCTTTATCTTTCATTTCCTGAATGCGCTGCTTGAGTTTGTTGACCTCCTTACAACTCATCTTCCGTAATTTGTTGGAATCAATGCCGTAGGTATCCACTAAACGCCTGCGGCGTGAAGAGCATATCTGAAAGCGGAAAATCCAAAAAAGCCCAAATAATGCTGGAGAAAGCAATAAAAACAGAATAGTCATAACTTCATCTTATGCTTATTTAAAGTGGGCGTCATTTAAATAAATGCTTGAGTAATACGCTCTGAATTTATGTAATCTGGGGGTTTCTAGAGATTAAATTAATGGTAATTTTGATATATTTTTATCGATTACTGCGTGAGTGCTTAAAATGGGGTAAATCTACTTAAAGGCAGAAATTAATGCTTCCAATACTTGAGTCAAATTTGCAGGCTGTTGTCTTTGCCCCATTACTCTTTGTAGTAGCCATTCTCCTTTTTACAATCCTTGGATGGTATTTTGGTCACTATCGCCTCAACAAGCAAAGCGAAGGTGGCGTTACTGTTAGAGATCCTTTAGTTGCTGCTATTTTTGGCTTATCTGCATTAGTTTTGGGTTTTACATTCTCAGGCTCTGCTTCACGTAATTCCATGCAAATGGATGAGATTCGAACTCAAGCACAAATGTTACATAAGGTATATGACTCACTTCAATATCTTGCCCCCAGCGATCAGTTGATGGTAAAAAAATCACTTGATGATTTATTAGATATTCGCTTGGCTGCATTCAAAGATATTAAAGGTATGGCTGATATTGATTTATCGTCCCAAAAAATTATGGCGGTTACCAGAAAAATTCAAGAGCAAGTAATATTGGCGACGCCAAATGCCCCTTCTCAGAATCAGGCACTGATAGCCGAGCTGTTATCTCCTCAGGTCAAAGAATTGGCTGCAATTTTTGCAGCTGGAATTATTAATACGAAATCCCATCCATCGACCCTAGTAATGCGATTTTTATTTGGATTGCTTTGTGTGGCTGCTTTTTTGATTGGTTATACGATGGCCGTAAAAAAAGAGAGCGATTGGTTATTGGCCATTCTTTATACAGCGTTGATTGGAGTAGCGCTGTATGTCATTCTTTCTTTAGAGTTGCCAAATCTATTAATGCCTTATGAAGAGGTCAATAGAGACTTCTTAGCATTGAAAGAAGCGGTGAGGTAGGCATTATCAAGAGCAGAGCTAACGCATAAACTAAGTAACGAAGTTCGCTCTAACGGAGTTCTCATGAGGATATTTTGCTTCTACCCTACTAGAATGAGAGAGATATGATGGAGCCATTAGCAAAATTAAAAGTCGTGGAAATGGGGCAACTCATTGCTGGACCATTTGCAGCTAAAACATTGGCTGATTTTGGTGCGGAAGTCATCAAGATTGAACCGCCTAAGGTTGGTGATGCATTACGTAACTGGCGTCTTCTGAAAGATGGCACCTCTATTTGGTGGCAAGTGCAATCACGCAATAAAAAATCACTCTCTTTGGATTTGAGACAAGCTGAGGCGCAAGAGATTGTTAGAACATTAGTTAAAGAAGCAGATGTATTGATTGAAAATTTTCGCCCTGGAACCTTAGAAGGTTGGGGACTTGATCCAGAAGCATTGCTAGAAATCAATCCCAAATTAATTGTTCTGCGTATTAGTGGCTATGGTCAGACTGGCCCCTATAAGGATAAGCCTGGTTTTGGTGTAGTAGCGGAAGCAATGGGGGGCTTGCGTCACCTCACTGCCGAGCCAGGCAGAGTGCCAGTCCGCGTGGGTATTAGCATTGGCGATACCTTGGCATCTTTGCATGGTGTGATTGGTATTTTACTGGCTCTCCAAGAGCGACATAACAGTGGCAAAGGTCAGATTATTGATATTGCACTGTATGAGGCGGTATTTAACTGCATGGAAAGTTTGCTCCCTGAGTACAGCGCCTTTGGTGAAGTACGACAAGCTGGTGGTAGTGCGTTACCGGGAATTGCACCAACCAATGCCTACCAATGTGCTGATGGGGGGTACGTATTGGTGGCTGGTAATGGCGACAGTATTTTTAAGCGCCTGATGACGGTGATCGGCCGTGATGATTTAGGAAATGATCCGCAGCTAGGCAATAACGATGGTCGCGTAAAGCGGGTGGTCGAACTTGATCAAGCGATTGGTGAGTGGGCAAAATCGCTGAGTACGACTAAGGCTTTGGAGATATTGGATTCTGTTGCGGTGCCGGCCGGTCGAATTTATACCGTTGCTGATATTGCAAATGATCCCCATTACAAAGCTCGGGAAAATATTCAAACGATTCAGATGCGCGACGGTACTAAGTTAGATGTGCCGGGAGTCATTCCGAAGCTATCACGTACACCGGGATCTATTAAGACTCTAGCTCCAGGTATTGGTGAGAATACGGATGAAATCTTAAAGGGTATCGGTTTAAATGAATCTCAAATCGCCTCTTTAAAAGAGCGCGGCATTGCATTTACCAAATAATAAAAAAAGTAGACCATGACCAGAATTTATTTCAATGATGTTGTTACCAGAGATGGCTTTCAGATCGAGCCGAACTTTATTCCAACAGACGATAAGGTAAGGTTAATTGATGAACTCAGTGACTGTGGTTTTGCCAAAATTGAAGTGACTTCATTTACTTCGCCTAAAGCCATTCCGATGTTGCGAGATGCTGAGGAAGTCATGGGCCGTATTAAACGCATACCAGGGGTTGAGTACACCGTATTGGTTCCGAATTTACGCGGTGCTGAGCGCGCTTTTGAGTCTAAGGCAGATGAATTTAATCTCGTCATGTCCACTTCAGAAACCCATAACTTAGCAAATCTGAGAATGGGGCGAGAAAAGAGTTTTACTGGATTAGCGGAAGTCATTCGATACGTGGATGGCAGGACGCCGATTAATGTTTCGCTATCAACTAGCTTTGGTTGTCCCATGGAGGGTGAAGTACCTCAGGCAGTAGTTGAAGGGTTTGTACAGCGCTTTGCAGACCTTGGCGTGAGGGGTCTAACAATTTGCGATACAACCGGCATGGCCAATCCAGATCAAGTAAAGAAGATGTGCGAGGCCTTACAAAAGCAATTTCCTTATCTGCAACTGACATTGCACTTTCATAACACTAGAGGTATGGGCTTGGCCAATATCTTGGCTGCTGTGCAATCTGGCATTGTGCGCTTTGACGGGTCTTTGGGTGGTTTAGGCGGTTGTCCATATGCACCCGGTGCAAGCGGGAATGTTTCCAGTGAAGATGCAATTCATATGCTCGATGCGATGGGGTATGACACCGGAATGAATATCCCTAAGCTCATACAACTTGCCAAAGAGTTGCCAAAGATTGTTGGGCATGAGGTTCCAGGGCAAGTTGCCAAGGCCGGGACTACCAACACACTTCATCCTGAGCCTAGCTATGTTGATGAATTGCGCCGCGTTCAATAAATTCAATATCAGGGGATCAGCATGATTGATCATTTAGATCATTTAGTACTGACTACTGCCAAAGAGGCAGAGTGTGTCGATTTTTATACCCGTGTCATGGGAATGAAGTTAGAGTCTTTTATTGGCGGCACCCCACCGGTCGAACGAAAAGCATTTAAATTCGGCAATCAAAAGATCAATCTGCACATTAAAGGTAAAGAGTTTGAGCCTAAGGCGGATATTCCAACGCCCGGAGCACTCGATCTTTGTTTTATTGCTGATCGTCCGTTAGATCAAGTGATTCAAAAGCTAAAGGTAGAGGCTTGGCCAATTATTGAGGGCCCAGTCATTCGCACTGGCGCTACCCAAAAAATTAATTCAGTCTATGTCCGAGATCCCGACCAAAACCTGATTGAAATTTCTGTATTAGTTTAAGTATTACTTTTGGATGCGGTGCGAGATTGAATGTGAGGATAAAAGAGATACACTCTAAAAAGTAACCACGTGGTCTAAAGCAAGGGTGATACCAATTTTTTCACCGACTGCATGGTTATGGTGACTTGGTACCAGCGCTAATACTTCTGTTCCAGATTGCAACTTTAGAGAATATAAAAAATCTGCACCCCTAAATGTTTTGCGCACCACCTCTGCTTGCATGGGGCTGTGGTCATCATGCTGAATATCATCCGCACGAACCAATACATCGATTTCTTGACCAATGGCTATATTGTGATCTTCATCTAGCGGCAGTTCACCGATTTCAATCTTGACCTTATTCCCAGCTAGGACCTTGCCTTTGACAAATACACCACGACCAATAAAGTCAGCTACATAGCGAGTTGCGGGCTGGTGATAGAGCTCGTAGGGTGCATCCCATTGAAGTACTTTGCCATCTGCCATCACACCCACTTTGTCAGCAATGGCAAATGCTTCAATTTGATCGTGGGTTACTAGTAAGGCGGTAATATTATTTGCCTTGAGAATTTGACGCATCTCACCCGCAAGTCGCTCGCGCAATTCAACATCCAAACTAGAGAATGGTTCATCCAGTAGAACTAAATCAGGTTCTGGTGCCATTGCTCTGGCAAGTGCCACACGTTGCTGTTGGCCACCACTGAGTTCATGGGGATAAGCATTGGCTTTATCTGCAAGAGAAACTCTTTTGAGCCAATCCAGCGCAAAGGCTGATCTTTCTTGGCTAGCAAGATGTTGCAATCCAAAGCTGACATTTTCCAGTGCGGTAAGATGCGGAAAGAGAGCGAAGTCCTGAAAGACCATGCCAATACGCCTCTGACCTGGCGGTAGAATCATCGAAGAATCGCTAACAAGCTTGTTTCGCAAGAAGATTTCACCTGCTTTGGGTGGCTCAAAACCACAAATCGCCCTGAGAACAGTAGATTTTCCGCAACCAGAGGATCCAAGTAGGCAGCCAATCTCACCAGGCATGAGATCAAGATTCAGGTTTTTGACAGCGTTTACGCTCTGATTGCCATCCTGACTGGGATAGTCAATTGCAAGTCCTTGAATGGAAAGTAGTGCGTGCGTGGATTTCATTACTATAATTTTCTCATGAGCGCTAATGGTTTAATGCATAGCTAGAGTCTAAACGGATTGTCGAATTCATGAAACCTATTGTGGCGCCCCTTGCCCTGTTTTTATTTCTACCACTATTTGGTTTGGTGGCGCCATTCCTTTTCCCAACCGGGGCAGGTCTTGAAGTATTGGCTACCAGTACCCTGAGCCATTTATGGAACTATGTTCTGGGCGGATACATTGCCTCCACTTTGGTATTAATCTTTGGTGTTGGAGTAGGGGTATTTGTTCTAGGGGTAGGTAATGCTTGGATCGTTGCAAGTTATGACTTTCCCGGAAAAAAGATATTTGAATGGGCCTTAATACTGCCATTGGCCGTACCTACTTATGTCATGGCCTATCTTTTTGTTGACCTCTTGCAATTCTCCGGCCCCATACAGACAGCATTGCGTATGTTACTGGGTGCAGATGCTTTGTGGTTTTTTCCTGATCCAAGATCGATGACTGGGGCAATTTGGTCCTTTTCTTTTTGTTTATATCCTTATGTATATCTCATCACACGTACTGCTTTTTTAGAGCGCAGTCGACGTCTGATCGAGGTTTCTGAAACTTTGGGCTATAGCCCATTTCAAGGATTTATCAATCTGGTACTTCCCATGGCAAGGCCGGCTATCTTTGCTGGCATGGCATTAGCCTTGATGGAGGTCTTGGCTGATTTTGGCGCGGTTTCTTATTTTGGCGTGCAAACTTTTGCTACGGGTATTTTTAAGGCCTGGCTCTCTTTTGGTGATCGTGTAGCAGCCGTCCAACTGGCCTTAGGCTTACTGAGCTTTATTTTGCTAATCTTTTTTGTAGAGCAAAGTAGTCGCTCAAAATTACGCTACTCTTCATCCTCTCAAGCGAGATCACTTACAAAGCGTTTGTTCGGTAAGAAGGCTTTTTTTGCTTTTGTATTTTGCGGTGCGACCTTGTTGTGTGGATTCTTATTGCCTGCGTTTGCACTCTTACAACTATTATTTAAACAGGGACTTAATGTAGACATACGCTATTTGGGTTGGTTGGGTAACTCGGTATCTGTCTCTTTGCTTACCGCTGTCATCTCAGTAGCACTGGCGGTCTTTTTTGCCTATGCAGTGCGAGTCCATTCACAACTGAGTTGGGTCAACCGCTTACTGAGTTTTGGCTATGCATTGCCTGGTGCGGTATTAGCAATAGGCATTCTGTCTTTCCTAGAAATATTTCAACTGGCTTGGTGGATGTCAGCTAGCGTACTAGTCTTGGTATATGCCTATTTAGTGCGATTTTTATCTTCTAGTTTGCAAAGTGTTGAGGCGGGTCTTGCCAGAATTACTCCCTCAATGGATGGTTCAGCCGCTTTGCTTGGCTTATCTAAGCCGCAGATTTTGAGGAGGGTACATATTCCCTTGCTAAAGCGTAGCCTCATGACAGCCGGTCTATTTGTCTTTGTAGATGTGATGAAGGAGTTGCCAGCAACCCTACTATTACGCCCTTTTAATTTTGATACCTTAGCGGTTGCAACCTACCAATTGGCCGCCGATGAGCGTTTAGCAGAGCTGGCCTTACCTTCCTTAACCATTGTTTTAGCAGGTCTTTTGCCTGTTTTATTGCTATCCAGGGTGATTGCTAAATCTTAATTGATAATCATTCGCATTTGTGTTAAATTGAGATTTATCTCTTTTAGAACATTTATGCGTTATGGCACAGCAACAGCTCTCAAAAATCCTCAGCACCTCTTTTTTCCTACTAACACTCTGGTGTGTTGGCTCAGCACAAGCAAGTGATAAGGAATTAAATTTATATTCTGCTCGTCATTACCAAACGGACGAAGCGCTTTATAGCGATTTCACAAAAAAGACGGGTATCAAAATCAATCGCATAGAAGCGGATGACAATGCCTTAGCAGAGAGAATCAAAAGTGAAGGTGCCAATAGTTCGGCTGATGTCATTTTGATGGTGGACGCTGCCAGATTATGGAGAGCACAGATTGATGGTTTCTTTAAGCCTATCCAATCAAAGTATTTGGACAGTCGCATTCCAGCAAATTTAAGATCTAAACCTGATGCAGAAGGTTCTACTTGGTTTGGTTTTTCAACGAGAGCTCGCCTTGTGGTTTACAACAAAGCTAAAGTGAATTCACAGGATGTCGATACTTACGAGAAGTTAGCTGAGCCTATGAATAAGGGTAAAGTTTGTACGCGCTCTGGCGCACATCCTTATATGCTGTCATTGATTGGCGCCATGATTGAGCGGCGGGGTGAAGTAGCTACTGAAGAATGGGCCAAAGGAATGGTGGCCAATATGGCGCGACCACCAAGAGGTGGTGATACTGATCAAATCAAAGCAGTAGCTTCTGGTGAGTGCAGTGTGGCCCTGACGAATTCTTATTATTTGGTGCGATTGCTAAGGTCCACTAAACCAGAAGATCAAGAACTTGTATCGAAGATTGGTTTTGTTTGGCCAAATCAGAAAACTACTGGAACGCACATCAATATTGCTGGTGGCGGTGTTGCTAAAAATGCGCCTCATCCACAGGCAGCTATTCAGTTTTTAGAATATCTGGCAAGTGACTCTGCTCAAGAATATTTTGCCGATGGAAATAATGAGTGGCCTGTGGTGAAGTCAGTCAAGATTAACAATGAAGGGTTAAAGTTGTTGGGAACATTTAAAGCTGAAAATATTTCTGTTGCAGCTATTGGTAAGAATCAAGTTGCAGCACAAAGACTATTAGATCGTGCTGGATATAAATAAAGGTCTTTAGTTATTCATCTCTTTGCTTATGGAAATTGAACTCATATGCAAAAGAAAAAGCCCCTGAACTTTCATTCAAGGGCTTTTAATTTACCTAAGATCTCTTACTGACTAAGAGATCCTCACTAGGTGAAGTCAATTAAGCGTTAGCTAAATGGGCTTCCAAAGTCTTAGTAAATTTGTTAGCGTGGCTACGCTCAGCTTTCGCTAAAGTTTCGAACCAGTCAGCGATTTCATCAAAGCCTTCATCGCGTGCTGTCTTAGCCATACCTGGGTACATATCAGTGTACTCATGTGTTTCACCTGCGATAGCTGCTTGCAATGCTTCAGCAACTGTCTTAGCTGGCATACCAGTACCTGGCTCGCCTGCGCCGCCTTCGATCAAGTATTCCATGTGACCATGGGCGTGACCTGTTTCACCTTCAGCTGTTGAGCGGAATACTGCTGCAACATCGTTTGCACCAGCGATATCAGCTTGGTTCGCGAAATACAAATAACGACGGTTAGCTTGTGATTCACCAGCAAATGCTTCTTTCAAAGACTGCTCAGTCTTTGTACCTTTTACGGTTTTAGCCATGATTGACTCCTTAAAATCGATTAGTTGAAATTGGGTGATTCGCTAAGTTTCTAGCTTTGTAAAGTTCACCAGCGGTTGATTATGAACAAATCTACCCATTTGAATAATCATATTTTTGTATTAGCTCGATAGCTAAAAACAACTGATAAGTAAAAATCAATTAATAAAATATAAATACATTGAATACCCCTTTTAGGGTGTTTTACCTTCTGAGGCCCATAACAAAGGGGTGTCTTCCCTAAAATGTTAGTGCGTACTATTGCTTTATTTGCCTTTAAAGAGCTATCTAAGGGGGTCTAATCAAGCTTATTAGGTGTTAACTATCAAGATTGTTAATTAATACAATTTTACTATCGAGTGCTAGGGACCTAAACTGAGCAACATTCAGAATTAACACCTTATACGTACAAATATTAGAGGAAAAGCATGACAACTCGCGAAGGCAGTTTAGAGGCCCCAACCAGACACCCCTTAGATTGGCAAAACCCAAAGTTCTATGACAAAGCGGATCTTGAGGCTGAGATGGAGCGCGTTTTCGACTTGTGCCATGGTTGCCGTCGCTGTGTCAGTCTATGTGGATCGTTTCCAACCTTATTTGACTTGGTGGATGCTACTGAAGATTTAGAGATGGAGCAGGTAGATAAAGCGGATTACCAAAAAGTGGTTGATCAGTGTTATCTCTGTGATGTTTGTTACATGACCAAGTGTCCTTATGTTCCGCCGCATCCATGGAATATTGACTTTCCGCATCTCATGTTGCGTGCCAAGGCAGTCAATTTTAAAGACGACAAAGCTACTTTCCGCGACAAGTTGCTATCTTCTACAGATAAGCTTGGACACTTTGCAGGTATTCCGATCGTTACTCAAGCAGTCAATGCAGTGAATAGCACTGGGCTAGCACGCTTAATGATGGAAGGTGCCTTAGGAGTTGATAAGAATGCTTGGATTCCGGAATATGCGCCGAAGACATTCCCACAGCTTGCACAAAAATCAGAAGATTTGCCAGTGATCGATGGTGCCAAGACACCTGGAAAAGTAGCCATATACGCCACTTGCTACATCAATTACAACGAGCCAGGAATTGGTCAAGACCTCATTAAGATTTTGAAGCACAACGCTATTCCTTACGAGCTAGTCGATAAAGAGGCATGCTGCGGAATGCCTAAGCTTGAGTTGGGAGACTTAGAGTCTGTTGCTGAAAATAAAGAAAAGAATATTCCTAAGCTTGCGAAGCTAGCGCGCGAAGGATATGCCATCTTGACGCCTATCCCTTCTTGTACATTGATGTTTAAGCAAGAGTTGCCTTTGATGTTCCCCGATTGTGTTGATACGCAATTGGTGAAAGAGGCAATGTGGGATCCATTTGAATACTTCATGGCCAGAAATTCTGATGGATTATTGAAGAAAGATTTTAATAAGGAACTTGGCCATGTTAGCTACCATATGGCTTGCCACTCCCGCGTACAAAATGTCGGACAAAAGACTGCTGAAACGCTCAGGCTGGTACCTGGCACTGAAGTGAATGTCGTGGAGCGTTGCTCAGGACACTCTGGTACTTGGGGCGTGAAGAAAGAGTTTCATGAAACGGCAATGAAGATTGGTAAGCCTGTGTTTAAGAGAATGGCTGAAGAAGAGCCAAACTACATTAGCTCTGACTGCCAACTTGCTGGTCATCATATTGAGCAAGGCATGGAAGAGTTGGGACTGCCAAAATCAGAAATGGCTCACCCATTAACTTTGCTTGCAAAAGCATACGGTATTTAATACATTCAAATAGAGGAAAAAGTAGTATGGGAATCATTACACGCGATAGTTTGTTAAGTCTTGAGACTTATCACAAGGAGCGACCTGTTTTTCGTGAGAAAGCAATTAAAGAGCGTCGTCTCAGAACTGTTCATCTTGGTGAGCATGTCACGCTGATTTTTGAGAACGAATTTTTAATGCGCTATCAAATTCAGGAGATGTTACGGGTAGAAAAAACCTTTGAAGAGTCTGGTATTGATGATGAGTTAAATGCCTACAATCCGTTGGTGCCAAGCGGTTCTGATTTCAAGGCCACCATGATGATTGAGTACCCCAATGAGGCAGACCGTAAGGTCGCGCTTGCCAAGTTGGTGGGTATTGAGCACCAGATCTTTATTGAAGTTGAAGGCCAGCCTCGGGTCTATGCAATTGCCGATGAAGACTTAGAGCGCTCTACAGCTGAAAAAACTTCTGCAGTGCATTTCATGCGTTTTGATATTACAGATGATATGAAAAAAGCCTTAAGGGCAGGCGCTCAGATGATGGTCGGCTGCGATCACAAGGGCTACCCAATGCATGTGCAAACTTTGCCTTCAGAAACTTTGGCTTCCTTGGTATCTGACTTAAGTTGAAGTAGGGGGTTTGCTGTCAATATAGTTAACGCCAGGTAATGCGCATTGACGAATAATTTCAGCTAACTCATACATCGCAGCAGCACGAGGAAAATTCTTCCGCCAGACAAGGCAAACGCGTCTGGTCGGAATGGGATTCTCGAAAGGGATATATCGAATCAGTTGATCTGATACGGCAATATCGGAAGCAGAAGTTTTTGGAAGTACGGATATACCAATACCGCTAGCTACCATCTGTCGAATAGTTTCTAGGGATGAGCCCTCAAAGCTACGTTGCTCTCCAATGGTGGCTCCCGATCCTAAGCGGTTTAACTCTGGGCATACACCAAGGACATGATCTCTAAAGCAGTGTCCGGTTCCAAGTAGCAAAGTGTTTTGTTCTTTGAGTTCACGATGCGGTATCGACTTGCGGCTTTCCCAGGCATGACCCTTAGGTACAGCTACTAAAAAAGGCTCATCGTATAAGTCAATTTGATTCAGTCCCGTGCTTGCAAAGGGTTCGGCGATGACAACACAGTCTAGTGCGCCTTGACGCAGGATTTCCAGCAGACGAACTGTAAAATTTTCTTCTAAAAATAGCGGGGCGTTTGGTAGGCGCTCTCTTGCTACTCTGACTAAGCTGGGTAGCAAATAAGGGGCAATCGTATAGATGGCTCCTAAGCGAAGAGGTCCAGAGAGGGGATCCTGCCCATGCTTAGCCAGGTGTTTTAAAGCATTCGCTTCCTCGAGTACTCGTTGGGCTTGATCTACGATGAGGGCGCCCAGACTGGTCATAGCAACTTCAGTGTTGGTGCGCTCAAAGATTTGGGTGTTGAGTTCTTCCTCTAGCTTTCGGATGGCAACAGAAAGGGTAGGCTGGGAAACAAAGCAGGCATCTGCAGCTCTTCCAAAGTGCCGCTCACGAGCAACCGCAACGATATAGCGTAATTCAGTTAGTGTCATAGGTAAATAATAATACCTTTAGACCTGCTGGGTTAAAAGAATGAGTAGAGACTTTAGGTGTTCAGCTGCATCGCAAGGTCATTAAGATCTTTGGCGTGGTAATTGGTAAATGCTTCACGATGTAAGTCTTGTCTTACAAAATTGGGTCCAAACTCCAGCGGCCTCTCAATAAAAGCAGTTTGCAGTCCACAGTCTTTTGCTGCTACGAGATCATCTTTGTGCGCCGCTACTAGCATTACCTCTTCAGGGCGAACATTAAAAATCTCTGCAACTCCTAGATAAGTTTCTGGATCGGGCTTGTAGTGCCGAAATACTTCTGCTGAAAGAATGAGGTCCCAAGGAAGTCCTGCATTCTTAGCCATATCTGCAAGCAGGCCAAGATTGCCATTAGATAAAGTAACGATAGTAAATTTACTTTTTAATCTTGTTAGACCTTCTACTGTATCTAGCCAAGGTGTCAGGCGATGCCAAATGAGATTTAAATCCTGCACTTGTGATTCAGATAGCGAAGTAATCTTAAATTCTTGCAGTACCTCATCCAGAATCATGCGATGCAAGTCATCTATCTTTGTCCACGGCAAAATTCCAGAACGAACTTTAGCCATTGCAGGTTTATAGCCATTGCGCCATGCGGTAGCAAATTCGTTGGCATCCACTGGCAGACTAATTCTTTTGGCCTCAGCTGCAATTGAGCCATGCCAATCCACTACAGTACCAAAGACATCAAATGCTAGTATTTTTGGAGCTGTGTTCATGTTTTTAGAGTTCTTTAATGGGAGGGATTGGTAGGGGAAAGAGCGCCTGCTATTTAATAGTAATCAAATATTAGTTGAACTCTAATACAAAATTCCCGGAGCTTTCATTCAAGGAATATCGTATTTTTGGCGGATTGGGCGTGATTGACTATGCTAAAACTGCGTTTTCGAACGCACAAGCAACAGATTTAAGGATTTCACCATAAGCAGATAAAGCTACCCTAGAGATCCGTTAATCAGTATGCGGATCTACGACACCCCCCCAATCGGAGGGTATGACAACGCCGTAAATTATCAAATAATCTAGATGTGAAAATATATTCACAGTTAACTTCTTTTTTGGAGAGATAACATGCCAGTACAGATGATTGGGTTAGAAGAAGTCACTATGCTTGAAGTAAGTGATGATGTTTTAGAAAAAAGCAGTGGTTTAGTTGGTGGTTCACAATGGTCATCTCCAGAAACATATGGTTGTGTCACGTGTGACTAATAGAAATACAAATAACTTCTTTTTTGGAGAAATAACATGCCAGTACAAATGCTTGGGTTAGAAGAATTAAACATGGTTGAAGTTTCTGATGATACTTTGGAGGCAACTGCAGGTCGCTTTGTTGGAGCTTCATGGTCCCAATATGGAGCAGATACACAAGGCTGTACCACATGTTTTTGATGTGAATGTATCTATAGGCAGTTGAGATTTAGGAAGATAGGAGCCTAACCATGGCCTCTACTACTTATCATCCTAGCCTAAGCGGCTCTTAATCTACGAAGAATGCTTTTGAGTTTTTTCCAAGTACGATGAATCTCTTTTTGATCTTAATGACTTCGAGCTAGTAGAAAAATGAATACAGTCCTCAAGGTTATTCTGTAAAACAGTATACGATTGGTATCTTTATGAAGGACTCGATCGATTTTCTAAAATCTCAGATTCTGTTTTAGAAAAGCATGCCAAAAAATGATGTTTCATGAACCTTACGCGATTGTGAGTGACAGAATTATTAAAATAACGTTTTGAATATGTCTGCTAACTCAAAAAATATACTCGCTGGACTTTTGCTTGCCCTCGTAGGCTTGCTTTATTTTGGTTCCGCCAATGCATTGCCATTATTTTCTCGGCAAACTGGTCAAAACTGTGTTTCCTGTCATGCTGGTGGCCAGTATCCAGAGCTTACTCCCTATGGTCGTTACTTCAAGCTGACTGCATACACGCTAGGAAAGCGTACCGATATTCCTGTGTCCATTCAGTTTGTGGGTGGTGCAGCAACAAGTACCAATGGAAATAATGGCACTGGTCAGGTCAATCAAAGTGGCAAGCTAGAGCCCAATTATCTTTTCCTGAATGTGGGAGGGAAGATCACAGATAATTTTGGTGCCTTTAGTCAGTGGTATTACGCATTTAATGAGCAGGTCAGCGGTAATGGCAGCATCCCCAATCAAAATCAATTTGCAGCAGACATCCAAGACTGGCGCTACGCAGATCACTATGTCGGTGATAGCGGTGACATCGTCAAAGATTTTATTTGGGGCGCTTCCCTCAATAACTACGCTGGCGCTACCGATGTTTGGAACTCTTCACCGATGTGGATGTATCCATATATGGGCTCCACCAGAAACTACTCCACTTATGGGTTGCCATTTAGTACGCGACTGTCTGCCTATTCTATACACAACCCTGGGTATGGTGTCTACGGCTATATAAACCGAAATTTCTATGGTGAAGTCAATTTGTACCAATCAGGTGGAGCAGGCGCACTTTCTTGGATGACCTATCCTGCATCTAATAGCAACCCCAATAGCTCACCTGTTTATTTGCAAGGACTCAATCCGTATTTTCGGTTTGCTTATCAAAGCGATGAGCACGCTGGTCATAACTGGATGATTGGATTTTTGGGTGCCAATATCAATCAATATTCAAGCTGTAATACGGTGGCAGATAGCAGTACTTATCAAGGCTCAGCCCCTGCTTGCAGTGGGCCAGTAAATGCACCGGCCTTGGGTGCGGGAACAGTAAAGTATCAAGACCGGGCAATAGATGGACAGTATCAATATTTAGTTGACCCTCATACTGTGACTGCACAAGCTCGCTATACCAAAGAAAACATCTCTGATCCGACGGGGATTTTATATAGCAATCCTAATAACAAAACGAACTCCTTTCTATCTAAGGTGAGCTATGTATACAACGCTACCTATGGAGCGGCTATCGCATTTCAGAATATCACCGGAAGCAGTGATGCCTATTACGGTACTAATGCCGTCACTGGCGCTAATTTAAATCCTAACTCGACAGCATGGATACCTTCTATTTGGTACCAACCCCTGCAAAATGTGCGTCTGACCTATCAGTACACCGCGTTTACCAAATACAACGGCGGAACAATCAATTACAACGGTTTGGGAACCAATGCGAGTGCAAATAATGCAAGCTGGCTCTATTTATGGGTGGCAATGTGATGAGAATTCTTTCTAGAGCGTTCTCTATTGTGGTGCTGTTGCCAGTAGCGCTCCTGGTAGGTTGCACATACTTCAACACCATTCCTCCGGTTACTACCCTAGAAAATCCCACAAGAAGTAGAACGCTTGGAGATTATGAAGTTGCCGGCAAAGTAGTCGCTGTCCAAGTCTGCGCCTCTTGCCATGGCGTTAATGGGCAATCTCAATCACCCATGATCCCGAATCTAGCGGGGCAGCAAAAAGACTATTTAGTAAATCAATTACAAGATTATCGGGATCGCAGTAGGAGTAATTTGTATGCAGTTCAGTATATGTGGGGTATGGCAGGCTCGCTAACAGATAAGCAGATACAAGAGTTAGCAGATTACTTTTCTAAGCAGACGCCTGTTAAAGAGAAAAATGTCAATGTGAGTGACCCTAAATTAGCGCGCGGCAAAGTAATTTTCGAAAAGGGAATTCCGGAGCAGGGCGTAATTCAGTGTAATTCTTGCCATGGTCCAAAGGGAGAGGGTATGGCAAGCTTTCCTAGGCTGGCAGGTCAAAAGCCGTACTACCTAACT
The DNA here is from genome assembly GCA_943372325.1 of Polynucleobacter meluiroseus. Classification (GTDB taxonomy): domain Bacteria; phylum Pseudomonadota; class Gammaproteobacteria; order Burkholderiales; family Burkholderiaceae; genus Polynucleobacter; species Polynucleobacter meluiroseus_I. The sequence goes on from CALRYF010000001.1 coordinate 632,660, forward strand.
CAGCAACTAAATGTTTGGCGATACCCTAACCAAAAACGGTTTATGGAAGTGGGTGGTAATACCTGGGCTCCAAAGACGATTACTTTTGCCCGTCCACGCGGCGTATTAATGCAAAAGGAAGCTCTTTCAGATGCTGATGCTGAGGCAGTGGCTATTTACTTAAGTACTTTGCAGTAAGTAGCTCAGCTTTAAGAGGGGATACGCATGCTATGGTGCTATGGTAAATTGTGACGGAATTTATGGACTAGTTTGTGGATAAATAACACCCAATTTCCATCACAATGTCTATTGCTCGTTACCGCTATCCCTCGCAAGCCATTTCATTCCTACTGCTTACTCTTGGATTTGCTTATCGGGATCTAGATGTATCGACGACTTCAGTGATTAGGGTTAACGTTACAGTCCTTCCGTCTTGATTCTTGCTTGAATGGTTGATCAGGATAAGTCTTAAAATACCAATTAATGTCCCAGTACCTATCCTTCTATTTCGCTTCAATCTCATTGATCTTGTTATCAATGTTGATTTCGGGTATTCAACTATCCAAAGGAGTTGAACGAAATCAGAGTTTTTATTTCATGTCTTTTACGAGTTCGATTGGTTTTTTGGGCACAGCAATAGTTGTCATCGCTTTTATATTTTTGGGCCATGATTTAGATTCGTACCGTTTTTTTGAAGAGCTGCCAGATTCAAAATTCAAAAAGACATTTTTTGTGGGGTACTTTCTTTTTGGCTTTGCAATGTTGTGTCAGCCTCTTTACTTTAGGGCTCTTCGACAAAGAGTATCCAAGAGTTTTATTTTGACAAGTCTGGCATGTTTAATTCTTTTTTTCCTGAGCTTTTTGGTGGTCGGAAAAAGTGGAAACTATTTAGATCGATCAATTTTCGTCTATATCTTCATTCTTTGCCTTTTGAGTTGGACGCTTTATGAAGCGACTATTAGTAACAGGCAGCTCCCAACCATTTGGTTTGCTTTAATTCGTTCTACCAGTTTGATATTCATCGGAATTTTTCTGATCTGGATGGTGGTAATCTTTATAGCCAATCAGCAAGGCTATATTTATGGATTCACGCGCTTAGATATTTCACATTTTGATGTTTCCTCCCGTGTTTTGAGGGGCACCCTCTTTATATTTATTCAGCTATTAATTCTGATGCACTGGATGGAGAATTTTTCGTATAACGCCATTAAGGTCAAGATAAGAGACGAGCAGATTCAAAGTTTGCTGCAAGAAAAAGATGTACTCATTGAAAATTTATCCAATAGAAGTACCTTGATTGAAAGTGGCGCTTTATCAGCAGGCTTGGCTCACGAGCTCAATCAATTTTTAGGTCGTATTGCCCTCAATCGAGATGAGATTTCACAATTGATTAATCAGCCTGATGTAAAGCCTGAGAGTTTAAAGTTGCCACTAGATAATATTCTGAAGGCGAATCAATCGGCAGCTAACTTAATTGTGAGCTTGAAAAAACTCTTTAACCATAGTGCAGAGGATTCATCATTATGTAGCGTCGATGATTTAGTCAAAGATGTTATATCGCTTTATGTGGGGCGAATTAAAAAATCAAATATTGAAATTGTGCTTGATCTACAAGTGACTGAACCACAATTGATTTGGGAGTCTTTATTTCGTCAAGTAATTGTGAACTTACTTTCAAATGCGATTGAAGCACTTGATATCAGCTCGCAAAAGAATAAATTGATTCAAATACAAAGTAGCCTGGATCAGAATGGTCATTATTGTTTGGTGATTACCGACAATGGTGCGGGGATTAATGCTCAGCAAGGGGCAAAATTATTTAATTTATTTGCAACTTCAAAATCTTCGGGCACCGGTATTGGGTTATGGCTTTCGCGCTATATTATTGAGCGGCATAAAGGATCCCTGACATACCAAAATTTGCCAGAAGACGGCGGCGTAAGCTTCATAATCAACATACCCTCAGGTATTAAGCAAAATTGGGAGCCCAGTAGGGGTGATAAACCCAGCAATTCCGTTTAGCTACCCTTCGTTCGCAGGGTATTACCAATGGACTATATTTGTCACAATAGCATTCATTAGACCTCAATAGATTGATTGAATAATTAATGGATACCAATAAAAAATATGTTTTTTTAGTTGAAGACGATGAAGGCTATCGCTCTGATTTAGAGCGCGCTTTGAAATTTTGCGGCTATACCGTTTTTTCTTTTGCTAATCCTGAGCAGTTTTTGGAGGATTTCAAGCCTCTGGTACCTGCGGTATTAGTTACCGATATGCGGATGCCCAAGTTATCAGGGGTTCAGTTGCAAGCTGAGCTGATTGAAAAGGGCCATAAGATCCCCATTATTTTCATTAGTGGTGAGAGTTCAGACGAACAAATTGTCAAAGCTTTTAAAAATGGCGCATTTGATTTTTTATTAAAACCATTTAGCCGTGAAGCTTTTTTAGGTACTGTCGCCAAGGCAATTGAACAAGATAGTGTTGCCATGCAAGAGCTGATTCGCAAAGCACGCTTAGAAGAGGCCCTCAAAGGCTTGTCTCCCCGCGAGCTGCAGGTATTTCACTTGCTAGCAAAAGGTTTTGGCAATAAAGAGTTAGTTGATGCCTTGGGCATTTCCTTATCAACAGTGAAAGAATATAAATCAGAGGTAATGTACAAGCTTCGCCTGCGCTCACTAGCAGAGTTGATATCCCTAGCTTCTAATTTATCAACTTCTTGAGTTGGCTTATAAGCAATGAACTACCTAGTTTTATAGGTATACCCTCCAATCGGAGGGTTCTACTACTCCAAAAAATATCAAATAATCTAGTTGTGAAGATATATTCACAACTAGATTAACTGATGAATTGGAGAAATAACATGCCAGCACAAGTACTTGGACTAGAAGAAATCAAGATGGATGAAGTAAGTGATGATAGGTTAGAGGCAATTGCAGGTGGATCAGGAGGGACGATGGGTCAAACCTGTCCATACGAGACACCGCTAACTATTTGTTGCTAATTACGGATATTCATTTATATCCATAGCGCAGTGAAAGAATACAAAGTAGGGCTAATGTATTTATTTGACTGCGCTTTTTCGTTGGATTGATATTCCTGACTACAAATGTAGCGGATTCCTAGGCTGTCTAGGAGTTATCTAATTCACATGAATTTGTATTTGTAAAGTGGTTACTAATTTCCGTATTTGAACAATAAAGATCCCAAATCTTAGGGTTGTGAATGAATGGTTGCACAGTAAATTGCAGGAATGTAATAGAAGCTCAATGCTTTTATATTTAAATTGAAACTCATATACCTGGATAATTTTGATGCCGTTTAGTTCTAGCGTGACCACTCTGATTGCTTTTCAACTCTATGCGGTATTTGCATTGGGTATTGGTCTTTTTACATGGCATACATTTCCTAAAGAGAGAAGGGTTTACACCCTTCCTTGTGCGATAGGTTTTATCCTTGCCGCCCCTGCAGCATTCTTCATGGGCGTGGGGACCTATTTGCAAAGTAATTCAGTAATTATTTTTGGTGATCTTTTTGTTCCTCTGTCCTGGATCTTTATCTATTACTCTTTTGCTAACTTATTGGGAGCTAATAGATCGATAAGGACCATTTCTATTAAAGCAATGATGGTGTTAGCGCTAATCATTACTTTCTTCTTTTTAAGAAATATTTATAGACCAGAATTTTACCCGTCTCTCTTTTTCTCAGACCATGTTTTGGCTAGCATTGTATTTAATGGTGTCATTACCTTTATGTGCCTAAAGGTATATAAAAGATATCAACTGACTATCGCTGCTATCTTGGCATTGCTTCACATTTTATATTTGACAGTGCTAGTAGCGCGTTTAGGATTAAACATAACAGATGGCATTGGCGATGTCTCAAATAGCAGTTCCTTTGATCCTATTTTTTCTTCAATTTTATTTGTAGTCTCTTTCGCTAAATTTCTTGGTATTTTTAGTCTGTTTTCATTAATTAATGCCTCTAAAGACCAAAAATTAATGACTGAAAATTATCTAATAAAGGAAGAGGTAGCCAATAAAAAAATTGAGAAATCTGAGGCGCAGTTTTTGGCCTCTCTAAATGCACTTGCAAAAGCTCGTGATAATGAAACTGGTAATCACATTATTCGCACACAAAACTACGTCAAATTGCTTGCCTTACGTCTTCAGGCTCAAGGGCATTACCCCGAAAGTCTCTCTGATAAATCTATAGATTTATTGTTTAAAGCTGCACCTTTGCATGACATTGGTAAGGTTGGCATACCAGAAACATCTTGCTTAAGAATGGCCCCCTCAGAGAGGAAGAGTGGGTCGTGATGAAGACTCATACCTCTATTGGGGAGGCTGTTCTAGACACCGAGGAAGTGAGACGTGATGGCGACGCTGATTTAGTAGGCGTAGCGATCAAAATTGCTGGCGGACATCATGAAAAATGGGATGGTAGTGGCTATCCTCGCGGATTATTTGGCCAAGCAATTCCTCTGGAGGCTCGGATTATGTCTCTGGCGGATATGTATGATGCATTGGTGAGTAAGCGTGTTTATAAGAAAGCATGGACACACGAAGAAGCTGTACAGGAAATTGTTTCTAAACGAGAAATTCAATTTGACCCATTGATTGTGGATGCATTTTTAGCTGAGCAGAATTCTTTTAGAGAAATCGCTCATCAATATCGAGATCATTAGTCATTGCTCTTTAAGATTCTTGGGCGCCAAGAATTATTTCATACCCCCCATTCGACGGGTATGAAATACCCTTCATCCCCTGAATAATGTCTTCCAGTGATGGTCAATCTGTATTGACTTATCAACACCAATAATCTCACTACGAAAATTTTTTGGATGAAGACAAGTATTTTGGATGTTCGGATGGTCAATGCGCTCGTTGTAGCCTTAATTAGCTTTGGAGCTGTTTCATTGGCATGGGCACAAGGTGCCGCCAGTGTTGGCGTATCACAGGCTCCCCAAGAGCCGATAGCCAAATCAACATCTTCAGCAGTTCCTATTGTGGCTGACAGGCTAGTCACTGCAGTTAGCTGGGATAAAAATATAGATCCTCAAGTAAACGAGATCATGCAAGGATTGCGGACCTCTTTGCTGAATCAAAAGATTGCAAATTCAAGAATCACTCAAATTGAAACTGAGCTTACTAAAGAGTTGCGTGATAAAGGGTTTTTAATTGGTCAAATAGTCGTGAGCTCAAAAGATCGCTCTACATTTGATAAAACAGGCGATTTAAATTTTAGTATCTTCTTAGGAAAAATCGGGAAGATCGTTATTAAAAATTCTTCTTCGGTCAATAGCGACTGGGTTCAAGTAGTAGTCGATCAAAATCTGTGTCCCAATGGTGTTGGCAATGATTGTGTCCTCACTAAAGCTCGATTTGAGCGTATGACACAGTTACTCTATGACACCGTTGGGCTACAAACTGGTGGTTTAGAGTTTGGTTCCCAGGGTATGCCAGTTGGGCAAACGCAATTGACTGTGACCACAGTAGCTAAGGATGCACAAATTAAAGGCTCTGTTGGGGCTGATAATCAGGGCTTTAGCTCTACTGGTCAATACCGATTAGCCACTTCGTTAAGCGCCAATAATTTACTTGGTGTAGGTGATGTGCTGGCTGTCAATCTAAACGTTTCCAATCAAGGTTCTGTTTCAGGAGCAATTGATGTGAGCGGACCACTCGCGGCCAATGGTCTGCGCTGGCAGGGATCAGTCTCACGTAGTCAGTTTTCTTTGCCCAGTTATAACAATACGAGTGGCTTTGGTAATGCATTAAGTCTTGGTGTTGCCTACCCATTGCTAAGGGGTTTAGATCAGAACTGGACAGCGGGATTGAATGCGGTTTTAGTGGCAACGAGTTCAGAAACAGGCGGCGCTACTACAGCCGACAAAACTCTGCAATCCGGTCAACTCACTTTAGATGGCAACTCAGGGGATCGCTCCATTCTCTTAGGTCAAAATACTTGGTTCTTTCGTTCTGCCTTGACGGTAGGGCAGGTGATGGATGACGCCAATAGCATTTCTTCACCCTACTATGAAACTGTTGGTGGTTACACCAAGTTGGCGTTTCAGGGGGTGGGCAAAATCATCCTCAGCGATGCACACTCAATCTACTCTGTCATCAATATCAGAGGTCAAGCAGCTAATACCAATCTAGATGCCTATGAGCGCATGATGATTGGTGGCTATTCAGGATTACGCGCTTATAGCGTAGAGCAGGGCTCCATTAATCAAGGCACGATTAGTTCCCTGGAGTTGCGCAAAGCATTTAATACCGAGTATGGTCAGTTTGTACCCGTAATTTTTGCTGATTATGCCAATGGCTGGGTAACCCATGGGCCGGATATTGGCTGGCAGGCTGCCACCGGTTATTCCAATCTCAATCTCACCAATCACATCGTGGCATCCGATGCTGGTGTTGGATTAGATTGGAACTACTTTAATAAATACTCATTAAGTGTTTCATGGGCAAAAAGACTGCCTATGAGCCCTGCCGGCACCTATGGCAATGGCAATTCTCAATTTTGGTTTGTAGCCCAAGCCCGCTTCTAATGAGCAAGACTCTAAAATCATGAATAAAAAAGCCTATCGTCTTATCTTTAGTAAATCCCGTGGCATGTTAGTTGCCGTAGCGGAGATCGTTGTCGGTCATGTCAAGGGCTCAACGCCAGTCAAAGCACCGCAAGTTGTAGCCATTGATTCAGTGTTTACACTCTTTCCGATTAAAGCCATTAGTTTGAGTGCTTGCTTGTTGCTAGGTTCCGCTCTGCAATTGGTATCCACCCAAACTCAAGCCCAAGCGCAAAACTTACCGACGGGTGGGCAGGTGGTTGGTGGCGCTGCTTCGATTGCGCAGCCTAATACCAACAAAATGGAGATCACCCAAACTTCTTCCAAAGCAGTAATTAATTGGAATACCTTTAATGTGGGTGCTGGCAATACTGTGCAGTTCATTCAGCCCTCTAGTAGCTCACAGGTCTTAAATCGGGTAGTGGGTATTACGGGTGGTTCCAGTCAAATTCTGGGAACCTTAACAGCCAATGGTCAAGTGTTTATTGTTAACCCACAAGGCATCGTATTTGGTAATGGTGCGATGGTTAATGTGGGTGCGTTATTAGCCAGTACGAGGGATATTTCTCCCAATGCCTTTATGGCAGGCAATCTCCAGTTTAGTGGTGATGCCAATTCATCCACGTCTAACCTCATTAGTAATGCAGGCTCACTTAATGCCAGCTCCGGATTTGTGGTGCTAGCGGCTGATCAGATTCGTAATACTGGCAGCATTAACGCCCCCAATGGCCAAGTAATGCTCACCGCTGGTGACAAAGCCACCTTAAGTTTAAGTAATGGCCAGTTAGTGCAATTTACGGTCAATCCAACTAGCAACGCCAACACCAACGCTAATACAAACAACACCAACAGTCTATCGATCGCTAGTAGCGGAATTATTCAAGCGCAAGATGGCAAGATTGTTTTAAATGCTAATGCGACTAATGCTCTACTGAACTCAGTCATTAACTTATCAGGAGTAGTCAGCGCCCAAGGTGGCGCAGTAGCGATTGATGCTGGCGCCAACGGTAAAGTCAATCTAGATACTGCTACGGTTGATATCTCACGCCAAGGTGGCCCTGCAGGCAATATCACCGTATCTGCGCAAGAGATTGCAGTAGCAAACTCTAAGCTGCTTGCAAGTGGTAGTAATGGTAAGGGTGGCACCATCATTTTGTCAGGCAATGCTATTAATAAGCAAAGTCAAGTGACGGTAGAGGATTCGACAATCGATATTTCAGCAACAAACTCAGGAAGTACAGGTAGCGCAAGTAACTCTAGTAGTAAGGGCGGTACAGTTATCCTAGCTGGTAACCGCGTTGGCATATTTGGTAATTCCACTATTGATGCTAGTGGCGCTAATGGCGGTGGCGCAGTGATCATTGGCGGTGATCAATTGGGTAAAGCAGGATCTCTCATGCCAGTTCCCTTAGCCAACCAAACCTATATTGGTAGCAATGCAAATATCTTGATTGGCAGTAGTGAAGGTGATGGTGGCTTTGTCGAAACCTCCGGCCAAACACTGACCATGCTTGGTAATGTGAAGGGCAGTAGTAAAGGTAAGAATGGTGAGTGGTTAATAGACCCAACCGATATCACCATTAATACAGCAGACAGTACCAACGTCACGAACGCCAGCAACGTTTGGAGTGGAACCGGTACCAATACTACTGGTAATGTACTGAATACTTCAATCACCAATGCCCTGGCGAACGGTACAAGCGTCACCGTCACGACAGTTAGTAGTGGCACTGCCGGGGGTAATTTAACGGTAGCCGCTGACCTAGTCGTCACTAACCCAAGTAATTCGAATCTGACTTTATTTGCCAATCAAAGTTTGACCTTCAATGGGGTCAATGTATGCGCAACCGGTACTGGCAAATTAGGATTGAATGCCACAGCGGCTAATGGCACCCTCATTATCAATAACACCAACTTTAGTTTAAATGGTGGAACAGCTAATCTTAGTGGTAACAGTAGCGCAAGGAGTCTTAACGGCGTCAATATCACAGGTAATGTCGCACTGAATGGCAATGATCAGATCAACATCAGTGGTTCAGGCAATGGCTCTTATCATGGGGTGTATCACAGTGGTAATTTGACCCAAAATAACGGCACCTTAAACGTTACTGGATTTAATGGTAATGGAAGTGGTAGTGGTGTCGATTTGACTGGCAATGTCACTCAAACTAATGGCACCTTGAATATTTCCGGCACTAACTTTAATAGCACAGGTACTGGAATAAATTACAGTAGTGGCTTCCTAGTTCAAGATAATGGAAGTATAAATATTACGGGAACAAGCACAAACACTGGAGCTGGCGTTAATCTAAATAACAACCTGACTCAAACCAACGGTAGCATCAATATTACTGGAACTAGTAGTGCCAATAACAACTATGGCGTCCGAATTACTGTAACAAACTTGACTCAGAATAATGGAAGTTTAAATATTAGCGGTAGTAGTACAGGTTACAGAGGTACTCTTCTGGAAGGGGTAATTACCCAAAATTATGGGATTATGAATATTTCAGGCACAGGTGCGGGTGCTAATCATGGAATTTTTCAGCAAGGTGGTAGCACAGTACGGCTGACCCAATATGGAGGAAGTCTTAATTTGATCGGGGTTTCGACTGCAGGCAATGGAATTAATTTAGACACCGGTAATATTATCCAAAACGGTGGCACGATGAATGTCAATGGTACATCGGAGAGTTTATTTGGACTCCTCATTAAAAATAGCTTCACTCAAAATGACGGAAATTTAAATTTCGACGGAAGATCTAATACATCTCTTGCCATATACATGCAAGGTGATTCTGTTAATGTGGCACGCGCTCTAACCCAAAATAACGGGGTTATGAATATCACTGGGATTGGTCTTGCAGGAGTGGCCATGAATACCTATGGCAAGATTATTAAAAATAATGGCAGCATGAATATCGCTGGAACTGGAACTAGTGAATATGGAGTATTGATTTACAACAGATCTGACCTCACTCAGTCTAATGGAAGTATAAACATAAATGGATCAAGCAATCTAAGTAGCGGCGTTATATTATATGGAAACGTTACTCAAACCAATGGCACATTGAACATCACTGGCACCAGTAATTATAGTAGTGGCGTTGCTCTTGGGGTGCAAACTGCACTAGGTACTAACAATACCTATAACACTACAACTAGTTTGTGGACGAATGTGACTACTGCAGTAAATTCCACCAACTCCAGTAACTATTCTACGTTTACCAATGGCGTGCTTACAAGTACAAATGCCTTAGATGCTTTTAATCTTACGGTTGCTAATGGTAGTAATTTAACGATCAACGGAAATTCAGTTAATGGTACAGGTATTGCTATAGTAGGCCTAAGCAATCTCAATATTACTGCTGGCACCTTAGCGCTGAATGGCACCATCTCTAGCTCACAGGGATCAGGAGTACGACTCTCCGGCTCTCAAACTAATACCACCAGTGTCTCCACAGGGGCTAACACCACTAACACCACAACCAATACAAGCGTTTCTACTACCCTCAATCTTTTGGGCAATGGAAATGTGACCTTTACCGGAAATTCAGCTAATGGCTCTGGTATTTATCTAGCAGGTGGTAATGTCACGCTCAATAACGCTGGCACTGGTTCATTAAATCTCAATGGCACTAGCACTACAGGACAAGGCGTACAGCTCGGCGGCGTTATTCAGACGACAAACACCAATACTTCTGTTGTAAACACTACTGCTGGTAGTAGTAACACCACAACTAATAGCAGTACTACAGTAGGTCCTTACCTCAACCTCATCGCTGCCGGTAGCGGAAGTGGCCCTTCTTTGGCAGGCACTAGTACTTCAGGCATTGGTGCTTATCTTGGCAATGTGACTTTTGCTGGCAGCACGCTCAATATTAGTGGTAGTAGCAATACAGGAGCAGGTGTACAGGTAGGTGGGTTGAGCTCGACTCTAGCAATGCCAACTACAGCTGTGTCCAATAGCTCAACAAGCACTGTATCTGGCACAGTGACTACCAACAGTACTACCAACGTCAGCTTAGTCGCTGATACTACTGGTAACCTGACCCAAACCAATGGCACGATCAATATTGCAGGCGCTAGTAATGGTAGCAATGGCAGGGATTCTAATGGCATTGGTTACTATCAAGTTGGTAGTCTCACTCAAAATAACGGTAGCTTAAATATTGTTGGCACGAGTGAAGCATACCGTGGCGCATTAATTAGTGGCGTACTGACCCAAAATAACGGCTCTATCAATATTGTGGGTGTAAGTAATTCAAGTAACTCCAGCGCCACAGGCACCGGGTTCTATCAGGCGGGCGGCTATATTATCCAAAATAATGGCAGCATGAACATCACTGGAAATAGCTCGTCATTCGCTGGAGCTTATTTTGATAATGTGTACACGCTGACCCAAAATGGCGGTAGTCTAAATATCACCGGAAGGAGTAATACCTCCTATGGCATGTATTCCAACGGTCATTTAACTCAAACCAATGGCAGTATGAATATTACTGGGATAAGCAACACCAGTTACGGTGTTTATCAAGTAGGCTACTATGGCAATCTCACTCAAGCTAACGGCAGTCTAAACATTACGGGCTCTAGCAACTCTGCTGATGGGGTTCTATTGCAGGGTAACATCACCCAAACGAATGGAAGCCTCAACGTCAGTACGGCTGTTGGTAATCTGAATCAATCAGCTAACATCAATATTGCAAACAGTATTCAATTATTAGCAGGTACTGGGTCAGGTGCAGGCAATATTAGCGGTGGAAATGTCACCACAGGCGGCAAAATCAATGCTAACAATAACGCTACCTTAGCTATTTTCTCAGGTAGTCCTAATACGGCTGCTTACCAGACCAATATCACCGGGGCCAATAGTACGGGTGTCTACTATAAAACCTATAACGCAAGTGCGACAAATGTGAGTCCGGTAAATGGTACGCAAAACTACTATTACAGAGAGGCTCCCATTCAGACTGTTACAGTCAATAATAAAGTCTATGACACCACTACCAATGCTTCTGCTGTAGTTGGTGGTTCAGTAGATGGCGATATTTATCGCGCAAGTGGCATGTTCTTTAATAATGCAAGCGCAGGGGTTCAGGCTGTCAATACAAATGCCTTAGTAGTTACCAATACTCAGTCACCACAATGGAATATCACCGGCTATACCAGTGGTGCTGTGAGCACTAGCGCCACGATTGCCAGAGCCCAGGTGATTTTGAATCAACCTGGTACCGTAAGCAATAAACCTTTCGATGGTTCAACCAGTGCTACGGTTACAAGTAATAGCTCCGGCTCTGTGCAGTTAGGTGATTCTTCATTGGCTGATGGCAGTCTAGCTGCACCGATTGCTTTTGGTCCTACGGGAGTACTTACTACGGGGGTATTTCTAAATTCATTGCCTGGGCCAAAACCAGTGACTTTGTCCAATTCACTGGTAGATACCACCAATTACACGATGGCAAGTGGTAGCACTTTGACTACCTCAGCAGAGATTCTTTCAAATCCAAATGCACAGACTGTTGTTGCAGCAAGTAGTTCTTCAGGTTTTATATTGCAAGGCTTAAGCAACTCAGGATCAGGAAGTGGCAGCGCTTTATCAAAAGCAGATTCAGCGCCTAGTAGTGCTCCATCTTCTGCTTCTGCATCATCACAAGGGGGCTCAGGATCATCAGCTAAGGACGATCAAAAGAGTGCATCTACTGGAGGATCGGGATCTGTGACTGCGACAGTAAGTCCTGGTGGGGATGTCGCTATTCCTGCTGTGTCCGTCATCGCCTCGGCTGAATAGATGATTGGTTGACTAGTTAGCTAATTGAGTAAATGAATAACCGGAAATCTTAATTTTGCCTTTTTCATTAGAAAAATTTGAGTCTTATGCCTATAGTGGCAATCTAGAAATGGGCATGCGTGAGCTCATGTCTTTACTAGAAGAGCTGGACAAAAATTTTGGTGGAGTAGGGGCGCAATTTGAAGCTCAACCCTTGCAAGCACTATCACAGCAAGAGGCCGAGCAATATACCTATACTCGGATTGCTTCTGCTGCCTCGTGTTTGCTAGCCAATAAGAATCTTTTCATTACAGAGCAGTGGCAAAGAAGCGTTTTGAGTTTGCATCGTTGGTTAGCAGCCTTATTTGCTGCTACACCTTTTCATACGGCTGATCATGTGATTAGAACTCTGGATATTAATCAGGGCAATACTGACTTAAAGAGCTTAGAAATAGCAAAAGAGGATTTACTTAAATTTTGTTTATTGTTTACACCGGATTCTGAGGTTCACTTAGAGCTCAATGCGCTCTGGGAAGTGGATAAGGTATTGGCCGCAGGTTTAAGTCTGGTGTTAATTTCCCCGCGTTTTTTAGGTTCACCAATAGCGCATAGCAAACGAGAAGAAATCCTCCCTTGGCTAGCCAGTAGATTAGATCAATTGGATGACATAGAGCAGCTACCCTTAGGAGTACTCCATGATCTCTACATGCATTGTAGTTATGCAGATCGTGCAGACAAGCACGATATTAAAAAACCAATTAATGCCTTAATTTGCAGAAAATTGGCACAAAATGGGGTGTTTGATTCCACTTTTCCAGAGCCCATCACATTAGATGCTCCCAATGGTGAAAAGCCGGTAATGTTGGTGGTATTGGAGTGGTTTGGCAGCTCACATTCTATTTATCGCACGCATTCACGCACGATGGAAAGTGCGCGTCGCCATTTTCATGTGATTGCTATGGGTTATGAAAATTGCCTAGATGAGACCACTAAGCAAGTATTTGATGAGTTCATTCCGATCCAAAATGCTAGCATGATTGACCAGTTGCGCCAAATTCAAGAGCAGGCAAAAAAGAGTAAAGCGGTGGTTTGTTATATGCCCAGCGTTGGAATGTTTCCGCTAACAATGTGGCTGGCTAATTTACGGGTAGCACCTTTGCAGTTGATGGCGCTAGGTCATCCTGCCACTACCCATGCCCATGCGATTGATTATGTGGTTGTAGAAGAGGATTACGTTGGCGATGAAGCCTGTTTTAGTGAGAAGTTATTAAAACTACCTAAGGATGGCATGCCGTACCGTCCTTCAGCATCGGCTAAGGATTTACCAGCCCATAAAGAAGTTCGACAAAACCCTGAGGTAGTTCAAATTGTGGTTTGCTCAACCACCATGAAGCTCAACCCTGGTTTTTTGCAAGCTTGTAAACAGATTATGGAAAAGTCCCGCGTCCCGGTTCATTTCCATTTTTTAGTGGGGCAAGCACAAGGTTTGGTTTATCCCAATGTGCAGCGCGTTATCCGAATGTTTTTGGGTGATAAGGTAACCGTTTACCCGCACCAATCTTATGCCGATTACATGGCGGTCATTCGTCAATGCGATCTGTTTATTAATCCTTTTCCATTCGGCAATACGAATGGCATCATCGATACCGTAAGTGCGGGTTTAGTGGGTGTATGTAAAACAGGTCCCGAGGTTCATGAACATATCGACCAGGGTTTATTTGAGAGACTGGGGCTACCTGACTGGCTAATCACTAAAAATACAGATGAATATATTAATGCAGTAGTCCGTTTAGCAGAGGATCACGAAGAGCGCACCGCATTAAGTCAAAAGCTCTCTGGACCAAATAAGGTAGATCTCTTCTTTAAGGGCAGGCCTGAGATTTTTAGTGATTTGTTAGTGGAGCGCCTACAGAATATTTAGAAATCAAAAAAGCTAATTCATCATTCTATACACAGTGCTAAATATAAATAGACAAATAAAGGAATACTTTTCTGAGTCAGGTTATAGTCTTTATGAATAATTAAATTATTAAGTCGATTTATTGAAAGGTTTCAGATGGATAAGATGCACTTCATGAGAATGGATCAGGGAACTGCAGCTGATTTTGCAGTTATGAAAGAGGTTCATGAGCATACGCTTGCTAATTTACCTGACCAGCTCTTTGCTCTTTTAGAAAATCTATCTAAAGATACGGCCTATAACATTACCCGTAAGGAGCATTGTCTTCAGACAGCTACTAGAGCTATGCGTGATGGCAAGGATGAGGAATATATAGTGGTCGCTCTATTTCATGATATTGCTGAACCATTGGGACCCTTTAATCATGGAGAAGTGATTGCATCCATCTTGCATCCTTTTATCTCCAGAAATAATTATTGGATGTTGCTGCAACACGGGCTATTCCAAACCTATTTTTATGGGGATAAGATAGGCGTTAATCCCAATGCGCGTGATCAGTACAAATCTGACCCCGCATATGCACAAACAGTCGAGTTTTGTGCCAAGTATGATGAAATCTCATTTGATCCCAACTACAAAAGCGAGCCTCTTTCGACATTTGAGCCAATGGTTCGGAGGGTCCTACAGAAGCAATGGGTTGCTCCATAGCCTGCACTGAAGATAGGTCTTCAGAGTGGGGGTAGAAAATAGATTCATGCTTCATAAGCCCTACTCAGCTATCAATGCCAGAATTTTCAAAGTAACTTTTTAAGAATTCACTCATTTCTATTGGCTGAAGAATATTTGAAGTATCCCTCCATTCGGCGGGTTGCTACTGTGAATTCAGTAGCTTAAGATAGTTCTGTGAAAGTATTTATTCACATATCCTTATTTATATTGCTATGTCTTCAAAGGAATGAATATGTTAAAAATCATTATTGGAAGTTTATTTACTAAAAATACAAAGTATGCAGCAGCCGAAAAGATTCAAGGGTGTTGGACTGGTATGGATGGTGATGGAGGGGCCAATCTTTATAACTGCTGGGATTAATTTTCTTTTGACTCCAGAAGACTACTTTCTATTAATTTCAATGCGAGGAAAAAATGTTAAAAATTATTATTGCTAGCTTATATTCAAAAAACAAGAAGTATGCAGCTACTTCTAAGATTAAAGGTACCGGTGGTAATGCCTATGATCAAACTTGGTTTTACGGATCTTAATTGAGCATCAAATCTAAACCGCCTTCGGGCGGTTTTTAATTAATTAGTCATAAGAAATAATAGATACAAATGAAATTTTATTCCCTCGCTCAAGAGCATCGCAATACCGGATGGCGATTGCTAAGAATTCACTCATTTCTATTGGCTGAGGTGTATTTGAAGCATCCCTCCATTCGGGGGGTTGCTACTGTGAATTCAGTAGCTTAAGATAGTATTGTGAAAGTATTTATTCACACATCCTTATTTATATTGCTATGTCTTAAAAGGAATAAATATGTTAAAAATTATTATTGGAAGTTTATTTACTAAAAATATAAAGTATGCGGCAGCCGAAAAGATTCAAGGGACTTGGACTGGCTGGGATGGAGATGGACAGGCTAATTTGTTTATCTTTGAGGGTTGATCCTAAATCATTCTTTATTCGTTAATTACCACCTTCGGGTGGTTTTTTAAATTAAATAGCCTACCCCTCCATTCGGGGGGTTGCTACTGTGAATTCAGTAGCTTAAGATAGTTCTGTGAAAGTATTTATTCACACATCCTTATTTATATTAGTATGTCTTAAAAGGACTGAATATGTTAAAAATCATTATTGGAAGTTTATTTACTAAAAATACAAAGTATGCAGCAGCCGAAAAGATTCAGGGTAGTTGGGTAGGTGACTATAGCGATGGACAGGCTAATCTTTATAATGGGTATCAGTGATTGACTTAATAAAAACCACCTTCGGGTGGTTTTTAATTTAACTGCAGACACTAACTAGAGATATGGATGAAGTATTACTCTCTTGCTCAAGAGCATCGCAATAAAGGCTGGTACTTACATCCGCTTACAGGTAATTTGCACCAGGTCAGCCCTAATGATTTGGGTAAATTTCAGTCTGATGCTTTGCCCAATAAAGTGTTGGAAGCTTTGCAATATCGCCAATTTCCATATAATTTGCAGCCGCCTGATTTTGAGCGGTCTTATGCGGTAGATGGTAAGCAGTTACAGATCCTTGATAACTTCTACGAACGCATTATTTTCTTGCGAAAGATCAACTACTGGCTTGTAAATCGGTATGCAGGAATCTACCAGCCGCTATTTGATGATTCTTTACAGGCTTTTCATGCACTTGCACAGCAAAATCGCTCAGCTTTTACTGATCGAGGAGGATGCCTAAATCGTACCTTGGCTGTTGCTAAAAGTTCTAAAGAGTTTAAAAAATCAGGCGTCCTTTTGATAGGGGCTGATTTACCTCAGACTAGACTGCACGCCTGGATTATTGAAAAAGATTACCAGCCAGATCCTTGGGATCGAAGCTGGATTAACTATTTGCCCATTGCAGCATATGCCTATTAAGAATAGCGATGAGCTTAATAATTGATAACCCTAAATATACGACAGCCTATTTTTCTTTAAATGAAAAAAGATTTGTTGATCCCGCTCAAAAGATCTCTAAAAGTGTTTTTACTCATGAATCTTTTGCAGCGCATCTTCAGAATGAAAAAAACCCACCAATTCATCTCAATGAGTATCAACCGGTTTTATCTGGCATTTATCCTGTTCCAGCCAGAACGAAATGGTCATATGAAGATGGTACTTTTACAAAACTGAAGAAAAATATCAAACTTTCAGAGGGCCTAAGCTTTGACTCTTGTCTAAAAAATTCAAAGCGCTTACTTAAAAATACTAAGGGTAAGATTGCCGTAGAAGTTAGTGGTGGCTTAGATTCTTCGATTGTCATTGGAATGCTGGCAAAACTAGGTTATGAGCCTGTCTTAATTGGAACTATTAGTGATCTTGATAAGTTTCGTTCCGAAAGACATATTCAAGAAGTGATTACTAGAAGATTTAAGAATGTCATTTTGACTAATTCTTTCGAAATGCAATTTAGTAACTTACTGGAGACCCCAGCCCATTTTTTGCCCAACTCCTTTTCGCTTGGCCACAATCAGAGCGCCAATACTATCAGGATGCTTAAAGGGCATGGCGTTCAATACCTCTTTCAGGGCGTCGCCTTTGACTGCATGCTCATTGATGCTATCCACGACAATCCCAATGAAATTCGCGGACCCATATTGCAGGGTGACTGGCTAAATGATTATGTATTTTCTCCGCAAGGCATTCCATATGTTGATGTAGCTGCGCTATCGCCTATAAAGCAGATGCTCTTATCGCTTCGGAACCATCAAGGACGAGATATTCAAAAATGGTGGGCAAGAAAGTTTTTTGCTAGCGTAATTCCGTCCGAGCTTAGTAACTACGCCTATAAGGCAAATTTCAACTCCCAGTGGTGGGATGGCCTTCAGTCAAACTCGGAGCAAGTAACTCAAATTGTAGATACGGCTTTTCGAGTTACTTCTTTACCTTTTTTTGAAAACTTCAGGATACAAACACAGCTAGATGGTATGAATGGTGATTCACAGCGATTTAACATGTCTATGCTGGGATACGCCAACTGGGTGCATTCACTTTATAAGGCGGATAGATTGATAGATTAGAGCTTGTTTTAGTTTTTGGCCGGATCACCAGTATCTGGTATTAAGCCAGCAGCCTTTACTCCAGCTACCGCACAAATTTCATCATTATCGGATGTATCACCACTAATACCAATTGACCCAATGACCTCTTTTTTGTCATTACAAATTAAAACACCGCCTGCTACGGGAACCATGCGTCCACTCGACATTGCCATTAATGCGTTAAAAAAAGCGGGAGCCTGTTCGGCGCGTCTTGCTAGATCGCGACCGCCAAAGCCCATGCCTAGAACTCCCCAGGCTTTGCCAAATGCGATCTCAGGCCTAAGGAGGCTGGCCCCATCAGAACGTTTAATGACTTTAATTTGTCCACCGGCATCCAGAATCGCGACAGTTTGAGGTTGAAAACCTAAAGTTTCTGCTTGTTCTATGGCTTTATCTGCAATGAGATTGGCTTGATTTAAAGTAAGTGTTGTCATAGTAGGTGCTCTTAGATTTTTATAGGAATGCTCGGTAATAAAGTTGCATTAAAAAATTAAAAATAACTTAAAGGAATTAATCAAATGATTCGATGCATACGACTCTGGACTGGTAAAGACAATAACTCTTATTTTGAAGAGGGTGTTATTGACCTTAATTTAAAAAACGATCGCGGCGATACTTTGTCATCAAAGTTTTTAGCTCAAACGGCAGCATTTCAAGAAACTCCCTCTGGTGGTCATTACGATTGGCATAATGATCCTGTAAGGCAACTCGTTATCACATTGTCGGGCACGCTTGAATTTGTTACTCGTAATAATGAGCACTTTATCATCAATCCAGGTGATATCTTATTGGCTGAAGATTCAACTGGTACAGGGCATACATGGAAGCTAATCGACGGCAATCCATGGAGACGAGCCTATATTGTTTTGGCACCAGATGCCCCTGTTGCATTCAAGGCCAATGAATAAGTGCCCCAATTTATGTACGGACTTGGCCATTGTTGCTATCTAGAGATTTAGAAATTATCCCTCCGATCGGAGGGTTTCATGTAGCAAAAAAGTAATAAATAATGAAATGAGGTTTCACGATGATGCTTTAAAAATAAATTATTAATCCCCGAAGGTGTTGAAGATGACTCAAAATAATAGCAATAATCATTTAGAAAATGATTCACTAGAGCCTATTTCTAGTTCTGAAATTAATCAATCCCGTCGTGACTTAATAAAAGTAGCTGCTGCTGCGACTGCCGCAGCTACTATTCCTGGTTGTGGGGGATCGTCCTCCTCAGACAGTACTACCACCCCTAATATTGTTTATATTTTGGTGGATCAGATGCGTTATCCACAAGAATTACCTTCTGGAATTACGAGTCCTGATCAATTCATTGAAACCTTCATGCCAAATCTTTACACCATTTGGAAAAGTGGGGTTAAATTTGCAAATAATAATATTGCGTCGGCAGCGTGTGGACCTTCTAGATCTGTGTTGATGACTGGACTGTACACGCAGCAAACTTGGAATACCTGCTCACTTGCGGGCTCATTAGTGGGTACCTCACCACCGGTATTAAATTCTGCATTTCCAACTTATGGAAAATTATTAAGGGAAGCGGGATACGTTACGCCATATGCTGGCAAGTGGCATTTATCCTATACCTGGAATAGCGCCTCAGATGGCGGTGGTATGAACCAGTACGGCTTTGACGGCTTAACCGCCCAGTACGATTTAGACGCGGGTAATTTACAGGGAACTTATAGTGATCCTAATTGGACCGACCCTACGCCTTTCTTGAATGATGCTTATATTGCCAGCGTTGGAGCAAGTTGGCTTAGTCAACAAAAAGCAGGCGGCACACCGTTTTGTTTGACAGTAGGATTTCAAAATCCGCATGATCATGAGTATTTTCCTGCTGGAACGGAGTACCAAACATTTACCGCTTTATTTCCAGTTAGCACCACTGTCACTACTCCAAATGGTACTGAGACAGTGAGCGCCATTCAAGCATCCAATTACTCTACACAACCCAGCGCAACTGGGATCACTTGGGCACAAAATCAATATGCCACTGGCAAAACCTTGCTATCTGGCTATACCTATCCAGCGGTTCCCTCGAATTGGGAATCAACGGCTTCTTTGTATGCCAATAAGCCGACTTGGCAACTCGTTGGCCGCCAGTGGTTAGCCATGCAATTTGGAGCGGCTGCTGAAGATTCTTCGAATACGAGTTTTGCTGCAAGAGTCTATCCCGATACTACCTATCGCTATAACTTGTATAACCCGATTGCTCCTGGTTCTGGAATTAGCGGCACACCTGAAGCTTTGGGCATTGGGCAGGGTCCTTATAGCTATTGGCAGCGTGGCTTAGATTGCTATACGCTCATGATGCAAGTGCTTGACCAAAATATTGGTACAGTATTAAATGCCATTCCTGCAGATGTTTTAAAAAATACCGTGATTGTATTTACTGCTGATCATGGCGATATGGCAGGCTCTCATGGAATTATTGCAGGTAAAAATTGTATGGCATACAAGGAGGTGTTGCAAGTTCCTCTGGTTGTTTATGATCCATCAGGCCGGTTTACTGGCGATACAAACATTACTAGAAGCCAATTAACTTCCTCAGTTGATATTCCAATTATGTTGACAAGCTTTGCTTACAACGGCTCCAGATCATGGATGACTGGAGAGAATGCTGCTCTGTATAGCACCAGATTTGATATGTTTCCGTTGCTAAAGTCTGCAACAGCAAAAGGAAGAGACTATGCCTTGTTTGCAACTGATGAGATGGTTGATGCATGGATGGACTTTGGAACAATGCCCTATGGAACGGCTTCTGGACTTGCTGGTATCTACCGTACACCAGGGCACGTCATATCACTAGTTACACCAGAGGCAAAATTAGCCACTTATTACAATTGGACTTATGGGACAACCGAAATTTTAAGTACGTCTACCGGATACCCCACTAATCCGAATTTACAATTTGAATACTATGACTATTCAACTCCTGGAGGGGTATCGGAGATGAATAATACTTACTCTACTAGCAATGCTGCTGCAGCGATGAAAGCAGTACTGCTAAACACCATATTGCCAAATGAACTGCAAAGGCCTTTGCCGACATCCCTACAGTCAGCGCAGACAAGCAGTCAGCAGGGCATTATTGCTTATTACCAATCCTTACTCTCGACTACGAGAGATTCCATTTATTGTTTAGCAGCACGATTCTGCAATTAAGGAGAATCTTTAAAGCAGAGGATGGTAATGGAGCGGCAGGATTAAGGCATTGCGCGTTTATGTTGCCAATTACATCCTCCGATGCTTCATAGGGGAGTCTACCGGGGAACAATAATGTCAGCGTGCCAATAGCAACTCCTGCCAGTTGCTATTTTGAAGATCAATAAAAGCCATCCTCGGGTGGCTTTTAAATTACTGGCAGCTTGTTTTTAATTGGCGGTGATTCGTACCAAGCCCCTAGATTTGCCAGAAGTAGAGTCGATACCTTGAATCGCACCAAATAAGTCACTTGTTTTAACCCAGACTGGCGGATATTTATATTTAGCGACATCAAGAATGAGTACGGAGTCCGATTTTGAGTCATAGGCACCAATAGGCGAGAAGTGTCCACTACCTATTTGATCTATTCCTTTCCTATCGAAGTTGACAATGAGGCGTTGCTTCGGATTGGTGAGAGTGGAGGTAATGAGGTTTCTGAACTGAGGAAGTGAGAGTGTACTTCCATAGTAAATGGCTGGATTAGCCGCCCATACCTCTAGAAATTGCCGCAGTTGCTCTAGGGTCAAGCCACCAGTTGCAACTTTCTCTTTAGAGATTATTTTTTCTGTGGCTTCTATGAAAAGACTATCTTGGGTGAAGTAATGATACGGTGAAAATTGTGGCGGTACTGGACGTTTAGTAGTTGGTAAGCTATTTAGAACAGAGGTGATTGATGCTGGGCCACAGAAGGTTTCATGCTCTTCAGTAACCACATACGGCATGATAGAAAAAAACTGTTTATTCAGATCTGACTTAAGCAGTAGGTTTGTACCAGCAGTGGTATTTAAGTAGATTAGTTCAGCTGCAATAGCATTAGATGCAAGGCATCCCAATAAGAAGAGGGCGGCAAGCACATTTTTAGATTGGCGTATTAGTGTCATGGAGTCGATTTTCTGTAAATTGAGAAGCAAGATATTGTTGATAGTGCCATATTAAAGTAAATGAGGGCTTATGTAGGCTAATAAATCCCGTAGAAGCGAGGTGGATTGATACTTGGTAGCTTGGGTGAAATTGGCTACGCTGAAGCGCTTTGCGAAATATTATGGGTAAGCCTTAGCGCGATCGCATGTGAAGTCTAGTAATGCAGCAATGATTTCGGGTTACCTTGGTAAATCAGATGTATTTGATGAGGCTGTTAGTCAATTGGCGCTGAAATTTGCTAAACAAAATGGAAAAGACCATCAAGAATTACTGGATAGCGTCAGAAAAGGAATAATCAAAGCCGATAAAGAATTTAGTTAATAAGTTGCCATTTATGATGTCTGCCATAGCTTGTGTAAGATTCAAGCTCACGACCAACAGATTAAAAGAAATGAGATTGTTCTAAAGCAGTAATTTAGGCATTGTTTTACACCTGCCTTCAAAGTTCTGCGATATCGACATGTGTCCTCCTGGCGCCGCATGCTAAATCTTGGAGTCTAAGCGGCTTAGACAAGGGCGATCATCTTTATCGCATTAATTCTCTATTTCTGTGATTATGATAAGCTCATAATCTCCAAATTAAAAAGACCAACAGTGATAAAAGAAAAAGTCATCATATTCTTTCGTCGTCTCTCCGAGGCAACGCCTGCTTGTTTATTGGTAATGGTGCGGGGAGATCTCAGTGGCTTGACTCTGGCTCATTGGGAGACTGCATTGAGAACAGGTGCCATCACGGGGGCTGTACTAGTTTTGGTATCTTTTATGGAGTCCAAAAGCTGGTTACACAATCGTTATGTGACAGGTGCTTTAACTGGGATTGCGACTGCTGCTTCCGATTTTATTGTGCATCCAGCTGCTATTTCGGCGGAGGCGATTATCACAGGTGCTTCCGCTGCAGTCTTATGTGTTTTGTACTCTTTTGTTGTGAAAAATTAGCCACAGTTCTTGAGGCTATTTGGCTACTTTCCATTTCCTTTTCGTTGTTCAGAGCTTGAGATCACTCGGTAGTAGTCAGTAGTGCTAAGATTTGAAAATCTAGGTGTCGACAGCTTGATTCCTCCCAGTGGATACAGTAATTTTTAGGCTTACTTTCTCCAGACGCTTGCTAGCCAGGGCTGGTATTCAAATGGCAGTCCACTTGGCCTATAGTAATGCTCAACTTCGATGAAGTTTGCATTTGTCATAAAAGATCTCCAGCCCTCAAGATCATGATAAGAGCCAAAGCGATCTCCGTACCAACTTTCTTGGTTGTTACCGCGAGGATTTGAGCTAAAAAGAATTCCATTAGGCTTTAAGCAAGTCCATAACTCACTTAGTACTTTTGGCAAAAGCTTGTTAGGGATATGAAATAGTGAGGCATTAGCAAAAACCCCATCGAAGGTACTTTCTGGAAGTTTTAAGTTAAAAAAATCCTGGACCAATACTTCGCAAGCACTTTTAGTTCTGGCTATTTGTGCAGCTTGTTGACTACCTTCAAGACCAACGGCAATATGACCAAGCGTGGTTAATGTTTGCAGATCTCTTCCTGGACCACACCCAAAATCAAGGATATGAAATGGCGGCTCAGTTTTGATGGCCCTTAATAGCGCATTGATATTTTGACTGACATCATGGCTTTGTGTGCCTTTGTCATAAGAAACGGCGTTCTGGTCATAATGGGCAATATTTCTTAGGGAAATTAGCCTAGATTGATCCTGAGGATTTTGTGGATTGGACATATTCAGTGTTATCGCATTTTAGTAGGACTTATCGCCTATTAAACTCTAACCTAGAAATGAAAAAAGCCCCGCAGAGCCAGGCTCAGCAATACTTGGGGGGTCGGGTGACATTCGAATTTGCGACCAATGAATGAAAAGCAGAGGGACTGCATCGCTGCAGTTCACTATTATGAGAAGTTGTTTACACTAGATCCATAGTGCACTTTTTTCAGATCCTCTTGGCGCAAAGTAGATGAATACCCAGCAGTTTGACTTACAGGCCTCCATCGATCATTTTTTGAATGCAGAATCCTTGGCCTTGGACACCAAGGACATCGAAGCATTTTTATGGGCAATCGACAAAAATGTCACTAGCATGCATGCTTTTCTGCAGGCATTAACTCATACAAAATTATGGGCAGATTGGCGTATTGATCCTAACCCCTATTTATCGATGATTTTGGCTGTAGGTCAAGAAATTGATCGTTTAGCATTGACTCACAACGTACCTTCTTTTCATTCCAAAAAGCACATGATGGAAGTATGTTTGATGCTTTCATATTTACTGATGCATGAGGAGGCATGTATCCAGGAGGGCTCCATTAACCCATCATGGATGAGTTCTTCGCTTGAAAAGTGGCAGCTACTACTGGCAGCAGCCGCTCATGATCTAGGGCACCCTGGATTGATTAATGTCACACCTGGTCAATTAGAGCAACACAGCTTGGATTTGTTAAGAGATCTGCTGGCTAATTCGGGCTACCCATTACCTCTGGTAGATGAGATATTGAAAGTTTTACAGCCTTGGGTGATGGCTACTGACCATGGTCAATATAGCGCTTTACTGGAGCGCCTCAGCTTTGACCCTCCCGCTCACGTAGATTGTCTTGCGATGTTGTTAGTGGAGTCTGATCTAGCTGCTAGCGTTCTGCCAATGAGAGGCCGGGAGTTGACTAACAGGCTCGCTCAGGAGTGGGCTGGGCCTTATCCTGAAAAATCGATTGCTCTTCAAAATCAGCTGGGTTATCTTAGATTTCTTGCTAGTCTGCAGTTTATGAGTCCCCATTCCTTTAGGGTTGGGTTGCCCAAAATATTGAATCATTCTCTCTCACAGCTTCGTTCCCCATCACCATGAAAATCAAGCACCATATTTTTTCTTTACCTAAACCGATCTTTTGGCTTTTGATTATTACCAACTTTGTCTATGCCTTTTGGTTAGATCGGCAGTTTGGTTCATTTTGGGCTTGGAATATTGCTGATTTAGCTCATAAGCATGATTTAAAAATAGATGATTTTGCTGCAGTAGGTCAATTTATCCTTTTTGCATTTTCTGTAGATATGGCCATCCGCCATTTTGTGGTTCGCTTCAATCAAGTTACCGAAGGTAATCCTCTGCCTGCTATTTTGGTTCAGGCTATCACTATCTCCTCGTATGTAGTAATCGGATTAATTGGTTTTATTGTGATGTACGACCACTCGGCCGGTGAAATATTGGCAGCTTCTGGAGCCGCTGGTTTTGGTATTGCTTACGTGTTACGTGAATTCATTGCAGATATTGTTGCTAGCACCCAAATTCAATCGGAAGGCTTAATTAGGATTGGCGATTATATTGAGCTTGAGAGCGGCGAATACTACCAAGTAGTACAAATTGATCATCGCATGGTAACTCTAAGGAATGTTCTTAAATACATTGTTCGGGTTCCGAATCGCCGCTTTATTAACATGGCTTACGTTAATATCAATAGACAACCTGAAAAGATGGGCGCTCGTCGAATGATTGAGATTGAGTTAGACTCGGGCAATGATGTCGATAAGATCATTGAGTTATTAACTCAGGCGGGTGAGCACTTTGCCAAGACAGACTCTAGATATCCTTGGTATCACATACGGTTAGCTAAAATTAATAATGGAACATACACGTTTACTTGGCAATATGAGTGTGATCCCTCTGTAACTCCAAGGGCTTCAAGAGGTATGGTGAGTTTAGCTGCCGCTCGGTTCTTAAAGTTGGGCGGCATTAATATGAACTCCACCGTTGAAGTAACCCGTTCCTCGGATTTGGTCCATACGATTAATAGTCGTCTCAAAGACGTCTATCGATTTGGAGTTCTGAAGGCGTTAAGTTTGGAGCAGGTTACCCGCTTATCGGATGCTGCACAGATTGTGACGTGCCGCGCTAATCATTTACTTATCGAAAAAGGCCACAACGCGGATAGTATGTATATCTTGATGGAAGGTGGCTTAGAGGTAACTATTCCGAATGATCAAGGCGAGCAGGTAGTTGTCGCGACTATTTGGCCTGGAGATTGTGTGGGCGAGATGTCCCTGTTGACCGGTGAACCCCGTTCAGCCAACGTTAGAGCAAAGTTTAACTCCACGCTGCTAGAAATTACTAAGGCAAATATTACTCCGATCTTTGAAGATGCTCCCGAGCTGATCGATGAAATCTCGATCCTACTTGAAAAGCGTAAAGCTGCAAATCAGGCTTACTTTAATGAGTCACTAAAGTCAGAAGAAGTTGAGAAAAATATCAAAATCCTCGCTAAGAAGATTTTGAAGTTCTTTTTCAATAAGGATTAATCTGATGCGAGTTAATAATAGTAGTAAATATTGATATGTTATTTTTGATATTGACCTAGCCCCAAGCTAGACTCTCTCCCTTGTTTAGGAATCCGTGGAAAAAGTTCGCGTTCTAGTTGTTGATGATTCTGCCGTGATGCGCAAAATCATTGCAAGCGCCTTGCAAAAAGAGCCTTCTATTGAGATTGCTGGCTTTGCTGCGAATGGTTTACAGGCAATAGAAGCCATTCAAACTTGTAACCCAGATGTGGTGACCTTAGACATTGAGATGCCAGAAATGGATGGCTTAACAGCGCTTCGGGAAATTCGGAAAGAAAATAAGTATTTGCCGATCATTATGTTTAGCTCCTTAACCCATAAAGGCGCTCAAGCCGCAGTGATGGCACTGACAGCGGGTGCAAGTGATTATGTCGGTAAGCCCACCAATACGGCTGGCGGAATCGATGACGCATTTAAGATTTTAGAGTTTGAATTAATCCCCAAGATTATTGGCCTAGCCAAACGTGTGAAGACGCGTAGAGCTAAGGAGGCTCAGGCTGGTGAACTTGTGAAGCCTGCAATGTCTGCCATACCTGCGCCTTTAAGAGCTTCTGCTCCTTCCATAAAATCAGAGCATCCCCTAGCAGCCAAGATTAGCAAAGCAAGTTCAAGCATCTTGGCAAAGCCTGCTGAAGCGGTTTGTATTGGCGTTTCTACAGGTGGCCCTGAAGCCTTGATGCAAGTGTTCAGCGCTTTTAATGCGCCGATCAATGTGCCCATCTTTATTGTTCAGCATATGCCAACTGAGTTCACGGCCCTTTTGGCTGCCAGATTGAGCTCTATTGGAGTCATGACGGTGAAAGAGGGCGAAGAGGGGGAAATTGCTGAACCTGGCATGGTTTATGTGGCGCCTGGTGGACTGCATATGACACTATCAAGATCAGGCACAAAGACCATCATTCATCTCAATACCGACCCCCCTGAAAATTCCTGCAGACCAGCTGTCGATGTCTTGTTTAGGTCAGCGGCTGCAGTCTACGGGGATAGATTGCTGGTATTCATACTTACTGGCATGGGATATGACGGGTTAAAAGGCGCACAACTCATCAAGGAGTTAGGCGGGCAAGTTGTCGCACAAGATGAGGCATCCAGTGTAATTTGGGGAATGCCTGGTGCAGTAGTTCAAGCCGGGTTAGCAGATAGCATTCTGCCAATTGATAAAGTTGCCGATGAAATTGTTTTTAGAACCCGAAAAATTCCCGCTGGGCGATAGCATGTCTAAAGACTATTTACCGCAGTTTTACATCATGCTAGAGCGAGAGGTGGGAATCGCTTTGGATGACACTAAACAATACTTGCTCGAGTCTCGTCTATTACCCCTTGCAACAAAGAGCGGATATCCTGATGTATATACCTTCATTAAATACCTCACCCAGAACCCTATAGGTCAAATTCATTGGCAGGCATTTGAAGCGCTCACTACCAACGAAACCTTTTTCTTTCGAGATAAGCATGTATTTGACGCTTTGAAAAATACTATTTTTCCAGAGCTGATTGAGGCTCGGAAAAAAGATAAAACACTACGAATATGGAGTTCTGCTTGCTCGGCAGGTCAGGAGATATATAGCTTAGCAATGATGCTTAAGGAAGATTTTTCGCAACTCCATGATTGGAATATTGAACTTCAAGCTACAGATATCTCTGACTCCATCTTAAAAAAAGCGAAGTCTGGTATTTACAGCTCAATGGAAGCACATCGCGGTCTTGATGCTCATTATTTGAAAAAATATTTTTCACATCTTAATGATGGCTCTTATCAAATCCTACCTAGTATTCGGCAGATGGTTAATTTCTCGCAACATAATCTTGTAGGGAGTTGGCCTTTTTATCCTAAGTTCGATTTAATTATGCTGAGGAATGTCCTTATTTACTTTAAGCAAGAAGCAAAAGATAAGGTGCTCTCCAAGATACAGAAGCAATTAAGTGGTGATAACAGTATTTTGATTTTAGGTGCTGCAGAATCAATCCATTCAAATGACCTATATAAATTAGTGGCATTAGACAAGATTTCGTATTACAAACCCAATATTCTCGCCAAGGTCTGACATGGAAAATCCAAGCACTTCCCCCGCCATTGCAATTGACCCGATATATGCGGCTGCATCCGTTTTGGTGGTCGATGACAGTCGCACGCTGAGAAAGATTTTGATTCGAGAGTTAAATTCTTTGGGTTTTCAAAATATATCTGAAGCTGCTGATGGTGTGGAGGCGATTGCATTTGTAAGGTCTAAACCGGTAGATCTCATGCTGCTTGATATGGAAATGCCAGAGTTAGATGGGCTTGGCGTGCTCACGCAGCTGAAGGCGGATGAAACTCACAAAGCATTGCCAATCATTGTCATCTCTGGAGCGGATCAGTTTGAGAAGACTATTAAATGTATTGAAATTGGTGCGGAAGATTATTTGCCTAAACCGTTTGACCCAATTTTATTGCGTGCTCGGATTTTCTCCTCGCTTGAGAAAAAGCGACTGCGCGACTTAGATCAGAAGCATTTAGAAATGCTTAACCATGAAAAGCAGCTGTTAGAGCTTGAGCAGATGAAGACTGAAAAGTTGATGCTCAATATTCTTCCTAGACCGATCGCCGAGCGTCTTAAGCGTGGTGAAAAGAATATATCTGGCAGTTACCCCGACGTCACTATTTTATTTAGTGATCTAGTGGGTTTCACCAAAATGTCATCCAAAACTACGCCGACTGAGCTTGTCAAATTATTAAATGATTTATTTACTCGATTTGATACACGAGCAGAGGCTTTAGGCTTGGAAAAAATTAAGACGATAGGTGATGCTTATATGGCGGTAGGGGGTTTACCAATTCCGCGCCCAGATCACGCTGCATTGTGTGCCGAAATGGCTTTGGGAATGTTCGAAGATCTGAAGATTTTTAACCAAGAAAATAATTCAGAATTAGATATGCGAATCGGTATGAATTCAGGGCCAGTCGTAGCTGGAGTGATTGGATTTACCAAATTCTCGTATGATTTGTGGGGTAATACGGTCAACACAGCGAGTCGCATGGAGTCAACGTCTAGGAATGGTCGGGTACAGGTTGCGCCAAGTACTTACGATGCCTTAAAGGATGCCTATGACTTCGAGAATGTCGGTCTGATGGAGTGTAAGGGCTTAGGGGAGATTAGCACCTACTTATTAGTCGGCAAAAAAACGTAGTTAAGGTATTTGATCTACAAAATAAAAAGGCATCTATAAGATGCCTTTTTACTATCAATTGAGAAGGGTTAGCACTCAAATTTAGATACTAAATCTTTCAGTTTGGCGGCAACTCGAGCCAATTCAGCGGAAGAGTTTTGAATTTCAGAAGATCCTGAGGAGATTCCACGAGAAGCAATTGCAACTGCCTCAACTGTTTCTGTAATCCTCGCTGAACTACCTGCAGAAGTAGAGATATTTCGTGATATCTCACCAACCGTAGCAGCTTGTTCCTCAACTGCGGTGGCGATGATGCTGGAGATGTCATCGATCCTATTAATAATCTGCGTAATCTCTGCGATAGATTCAATAGCTCCCTTTGCATCCGCTTGGATGGCGTCAATTGACTGACCAATTTCGTTGGTTGCCTTGGCGGTAGAGCGCGCTAATTCTTTTACTTCATTTGCTACTACAGCAAAGCCTTTACCTAATTCACCAGCTCGTGCAGCTTCAATAGTGGCATTTAATGCAAGAAGATTAGTCTGTTCTGCAATGTCAGCAATGACTGCGACTACCTCACCAATTTGAATGCTGCTATTGCTTAGCTTAGACATTTGCTGATTCGTACTATTTGCAATGGTGACTGCCTGATTAGCAACCCGTGATGCTTCCATTGCATTAATAGAAATCTCGCGAATGCTGGTACTGAATTCTTCTGCTGAGGTCGCTACAGATTGCGTATTTTGGCTTACGATTTCAGATGATTGTGCTACTTCATTGGCTTGAGAGGAGGTCTCTTCAGCATTGGCATTGAGTTGTGCGCTAACTACTGCCAATTCTTCAGAGGACGCACTAATCATTAATGCATTGTTGCTAATTTCCTGAATAGCACCACGCAAGTTATTTTGTAGTGTTTGGGCTGACTGTGCAATTTGGCCAACAACGCCAGCGTAATCCAAGCCTTCAATAGTGGTATTAAGACGAGAACCGGCTAAATCATTCAGGGCTTCTTTTGTTTTATGTAAGGGATCAATAATGGACTGTCTGAAACGAATGCCAATCAGAATGCTCAATAAGATTGAGACTGTAATGGTTACAAGCGTATAGATAATTGCATAATGTTTTGCTGCTTCTGCTTCTTGATGGAATAGGCTAGCACTCTCTAATTTGGCATCTACAAAGTCTTGTAAATTCTTATTAATGCGTGGTTTAAAGCCTTGAAACTTCTCACTAAAGTACATGGTGGTAGCAGTAGATGGTGAACTCTTTTCAAGCAGGGCAATTTGCTCAATAGCAATTAAATAAATATCGAAGTCTTCAACTAGTTCATTAAATTCAACTCTTGTTTTAGAGCGAATAATATTTTCATCAACACGTTTGATCAATGTTTTTAAGTTCTGATTTAGCTTTTCAATATTGGCTAGAGACTGCTCGCGCAATGCTTGGCCTTCAGCTTTATTTGGCAGTGTTGAGGAGAGTAATAAGTGGTTGAGTTCTACGTCTAATGAAATAGCCTCAATTTGTAATTGCTTAGAATCTTCAATGCCTTTCGCGCCCTGTACATATAACCAATCAGCACTTTTACCCATTACGTGATAGCCGTAAATTGAGATGCCACCCACAATAATTGTAAAAAATAGAATTAAACCAAAACTCACTACAAGCTTGGTTTTAACGGTGGATCGTTTGTTGAAGTTATCTAAAAGGGTGCGAAACATTCGGTAGGGCTTCCTGTAGAAGGTTCATGCGTAAATAGGCTATTGGCGGATGGGACTTATTTGTACGATTATTGCCTAATATAAGCTAATATCTCATTAGCCCACATTCTATCTGCCCGCCCAATTAAATGTCCATTACTATTAGATTACATGGAAAACCACGACGAAATCCTTGCTGAATTTATCCTAGAGGCGCGGGAAATCATAGATCGATTGGATGTGGATTTTGTCCGCCTGGAGGAGGACCCTGGCGATCAAGCGCTCATTGGAAATATTTTTCGTGGTTTGCACACCCTCAAAGGAAGTAGCGGCTTTTTCTCATTAAAGCGGTTAGAGAAGCTATCCCACGCGGGAGAGAGCTTGCTGGGTAAGATACGTGCCGGTCAGGCTGAGCTTGATTTTGACAAATCCACCCGTCTTTTAGAGATGAATGACATCCTGCGGAAAATTATTGAGGGTGTTGAGGCAAGCCATGTCGAACCTGCGGGCGATGATCAGGAGCTGATTAATGTATTGCTGGGTTTATCTCAAAGTGAAAATGTGAGCCCGGTAGAAAGAAATGCCGCTGCTGTTGTGGACGAGGTGCCCGAGGAGCTAATTCAGGAGAGGTTTGTAGAGGCCGTAGAGCCCCCAGAAATCCCGTTTGCTAGCACTTCCGGACAAGAGGTTGTGGTTCCCGTTAAGGTGAATCCAGAGGTTCTAGATAAGTTAATGAATATTGCAAGTGAGATGGTATTGGCCCGTAATCGCTTACTGCCATTTTCTCAACAATCTTCCGACAAGCTTTTTACTAGTGCGGTTCGTAGTATTGACCTACTGACTCTAGAGTTGCAGGAACGCATGATGAAAATGCGCATGCAACCGATCTTTCATATTTGGGATAAATTTCCGCGCCTAGTACGGGATGTTGCGGCTGAATGCGGCAAGAAAGTACGTCTTTTACAAGAGGGTGCAGAGACTGAATTGGACCGCATCTTATTGGATAGCATACGAGATCCCTTAGTCCATTTAATCCGAAATAGCATTGATCACAGCATTGAGTCCCCAGAAGTGCGCTTGGAAAAAGGGAAATCTGAGTTAGCTTATTTAGTCCTTCGTGCCGCCCATCAAAATGGTACGGTGATTGTGGAAGTGATTGATGATGGTGCTGGCATAGATTATGAGCGCGTTAGACAGCGCGCCATCTCCCGTGGATTAATTGGTGTTGACAAAGCCCACGCTCTCAATCATAAGGAATTAATTGATTTAATTTTCCTGCCTGGATTCTCGACACGTGAAACGGTTACCAACCTTTCCGGAAGAGGGGTTGGTATGGATGTTGTGAAGAACAATATCGAGAATATTGGCGGCAGCATTGAAATTACCAGCATTCCTAATGAAGGTACGCATGTCAAATTAAAGATTCCACTCACGCTAGCGATCTTGCCAACACTATTTGTCAGATGTGCTGATGAAATCTTTTTGATTCCTCAAAATCGTATTTTGGAACTAGTTCGATTTGCTCCAAATCAACCCAATAATGGGGTTGAGGATTTCTATGGGACGCCAACTTTCAGATTAAGAGATAAGCTCATTCCTTTATTGTTTTTGAATGAGCAACTAAATTTAACTTCTGCACCTCTTAAGTCCAATCAAAAGTTATTTATTGCAGTACTCAATTTTAATGGCACACTTTTTGGCCTCGTTGTCGAGGAAGTATTAAATATCCAAGATATTGTGATTAAGCCTTTGGGTGATTTGCTCAGGGATATGTCTAATTTTGCGGGTGCCACCATTATGGGCAATGGTGAAGTTGCACTGATCTTAGATGTTGATGGGATTGCTCGTAAGTCTGGTCTGGTTGAGCGCTTACAAGCTAATCCAATCAGGCAGGAAGAGCGTTATGTAGCGCCAGTTGTAGAGATGATTTCAGTCCTACTCTTCGAAATTCCGGGGCTCAATAAAATTGCCCTACCTTTGGATTCGATTGACCACATTATCAAATTGGATTCTGAAAAGATTCAACAAAATGGTAACCGAGAAGTGGTGTATTTCAATGAACAGTTGATGGATTTGGCACGCCTAGAGCAGTATGTGAGTGGTGGTGCTAGAGAAGCTCAGATGCATCATTCGCGACCACCAGTGCTCACATGCCAGTACCGAGATCGCTTATATGGATTGGTAGTTAAGCAGGTGACCGATATTATTGAAGTTCCTGCAAAGTTGCACGAATTATCTACCTCTCAAAGAGGGTTGAGGGGTTGCATCATCTATAACGACCAAGTGATTAATGTATTGGATCTAGAGGAGGTGCTTATCATGCACAATATCCAGGAGGAATCCAGTGAATATCCTCAAGTAATTGATGTCTATCTGCCTAATTAATCATGGAACGTTCATTCTTAGTATTTCATGTTGGAGCTTACACCTTAGGCGTAGCTGCTGAGGAGTTGATTGAGGTCAATCGTAATTTAGGATATACAAAAGTACCGGGTAGTCCAAAAATGATTCGCGGCATACTCAATTTACGCGGATTACTGATGCCTGCTGTAGATATGGGGGCTTATCTTGATATCCCCGATTCAACATGCAAGTCTTTCAGCATCATTTTAAAAGTGCAGGAAAATCATATTGCCCTAATGGTTGACTCCATAGGGGACATCATGGGTTTTCATATGCAGGAGTTGGTATTGCCACCAACCCATTTATCTGGGCAGTTCCAAGAAGCTATCGAAGGGGCATTTAAATTGCCCAATAGCCTACTGATTATTTTGGATACGAAGGCTATTTCTCGTAACGCTCAAAATACTCATGCCGCAGTTCCTCTTGGGCTGAATTCTTTATCTGTATTGCCATAATCACCCAAACTTCAAGTTCAGAATAAGAAAAAGCCCCGCGAGAAGCGAGGCTTAGTAATGCTTGGTGGGTCGGGCTAGATTAGAACTTGCGACTAACGGATTGCCAAAGCGCTTTTACTTGTAAATATGGCAGTTATGAAGTTAACTTGTTAGTAATCAGCCTTTTATGACTAAAGTAGAGTAAAATACGTTTAGCGATTTTCAAGCTAATAGTGTTGTTGTTCTAGCAATTAATACCGCAGTTCTGCGATAGTTCTTCTTAGCATCTCCCCCGCCATTCTTGACTTTCGCCTCATTCGGGGCATAGTCCCCTTTTATATTTTTTTAAGGAATAGTCAGATATGGCAAATGGAACTGTAAAGTGGTTTAACGACGCTAAAGGCTTCGGCTTTATTACCCCTGAACTCGGTGGCGAAGATTTATTTGCCCATTTTTCAGCAATTAACAGCAACGGATTTAAGTCATTGGCTGAAGGTCAAAAAGTGACTTTTGATATTACTACTGGCCCTAAAGGCAAGTTAGCAGCCAATATTCAAGCTGTTTAAATCAGAAGCAAATCCCAGGCGGAAAAATTATTTGCCTGGTCCAAAGCCCAGCATGTCTGGGCTTTTTATTTTATTAAGGATGTTAAATGGCAAAAGAAGAATTGCTTGAAATGGAAGGTCTTGTTGACGAAGTTCTGCCGGATTCTCGTTATCGGGTTACCCTGGACAATGGCCATAAGCTGATTGCCTATACAGCAGGAAGAGTTAAAAAAAATCACATCCGTATTTTGGCTGGAGATAAGGTTTCTTTGGAGCTCTCTACTTATGACTTGAGCAAAGGTCGTATCACATTTAGACATATTGAGAAGAAGCAATCTTTTGCTAGCGCCCCTAAGAGACGATATTGATCGCTTTAAGATTAAAACTGCAAGTTAAATTCATTTTTGCAAAGAATCTCAGGCCCTGGTCGATACTAATCTAGGCAAGCAAGAAATACTAAAACCACCTTCGGGTGGTTTTTCTTTGGAGGACTGCTTTGGGTCGATAGCAGTTAGTATGGCCCAATGGATTACTGGTCTAGCGTTCGCAACCAACTGTCATATCTATCGATGCCAACTCACACAAACTTCAGATTTCAGAAAAGAAAAGCCACCCGAAGGTGGCTTTTGTATAGCTGGTGGGTCGGGCGAGATTAGCTTCACCGAAACCTCGTTTTCAAACTTACGACCAACGGATTAAGAGACGCAAGAATTGTGCTTTACAGTCATTAAAGCATTAGCCTAACCTGCCTAGATTCAGACGTGGCATTAGCGGTGAGTTTTGTGGCTTCAGATGGCAAGGCTTGTAGTTGAATGGCATCGGCACCGGATTGTCGGGTAGTCCGATAAATTAAGGTGGCGGTGGGGGTGGCGCAAATTCAGGTCCTAGCGCTGGTTGTACAAAGTCTGGCCCATTAGGCGGCTCATAGAAAAAAACGGGTCGAGGTCGAAACCCCCAGCCTACCGGCTCTACATAGACCGGATCTCCAGATGCGCAACCCCCTACAGAAATGAGAAGCAAAATTCCAGAAAGAGTTGATACGATCTGAGTTTTCATGATTCTAATTTTGCTATCAGATTTTTAAAAGCCATGTGAATAGGAGTAATATCGATTCGATATTAAAAGCGATAACTTGAGAGAAAAACATCCTTCCTTAGTAGGAATTAATCTTCCAATAGCCTTAAAGTAAAAGCATCTCCGCCACTAAGCTCATATAAATGCATTCTCAAGCCCTATTCCTTACTTTCTTTGCCATCAGTATGGTCAGCGGGCTTCTCACGTTTTTGGCGATCCCATTTTTTTGGGTGGGCAGAGACTCCCGATTGTATATTTGGATGCTCTGTAATTTTCTGTATAGCATTGGTTCATCCATAGTTGCCCTGCAGCTGATAGATTCACCAGGACTATCACCGTTTGATATGAGTAATACAGTTATTCTGATTTCTCAGGCGGTAAGATTTTTTAGTGTGGTAGGTTTGATTTTATTTCTACGTTCATTTTCTCCAAAGTCTTTTTTTCAACTGTCTGCGGTTAAGGTTTTCTTAATCCTATTCATATTCATCAGTCTTTCCGTAGCAGGCATCAGTCCACATGTGCCAGTCGAATTTAAAGGGGCTGCTGTCGCAAACTTTTGGGTGATGTTTCAAATTATCTGGCTACTGTATGAACTTTATTTGATGAAAAATTCTGGCGAATATCACAATAGTTATTCGCTAAGATCTTTAATCATATTGGCTTGTTGCCTCTTGATGATCAACCTATATTTAGTGTTGGTAACAGTCATAACGTATTTTAATTTCCTACCATCGCTTGAGTTCACTGGTGCAGATGTTCAATCCGCAGTATTTATTACAAGGCTGTTAAGTGGCTTATTGAGTTCAATTGGATTTATTTTGGCTTTTACGCTGTGGGTAGAGAGTCACTCAGACCTAGCGATTCAATCCAAATCTGATGCTTTGAGAATTTCCAATCTTTTGGTTGAAAAAGATATTCTGATTAACAACTTAGCTAATACCAATGCGTTAGTAGAGTCGGGTGCTTTGGCTGCAGGATTGGCTCATGAATTAAACCAGCATCTTGCGCGCATTCAATTAAATGCAGATCAGGCTCTTAGCAGTATTCAACGAGGAAAAGGGGAGGCTGATTCAATCCAGTCTCTGGAACGTATAGCCGAAGCAAATCAGCAGGCTGCAAAGTTAATTGTGAGCCTAAAAAAGGTTTTCCGAAATCCGCATGAGAAAAAGAATTCAATAAGATTAGATCAGGTTGTTTTAGAAGTTACTGATTTATATAAAGACCGCTTAAGGAAGTCGCACATTGAATTGGTTTTGAATTTAAAGGCGACAAAAGAGGTATTTGTTACTGATTCTCTTATGAGGCAGGTTCTATCCAATCTGATTTCCAATGCAATCGATTCCTTGGATAGCTCTATTCAGTCTAATAAGAAGATATCAATTGATCTATCCGAGTCTTCTTCTGATGTGAAATTGGAAGTATTCGATAATGGCCCTGGAATTCATCAGAGCAAAGAGAAATCCTTGTTTGAATTATTTCAAACTAACAAGAGCAATGGAACTGGCATAGGCCTTTGGCTTTGTAAACACGTAGTGGAGGCTGAGGGCGGTAAGATTTATGCGCAATCCCCTCAAGACGGCGGCGCCTTGTTTACTGTACAAATCCCAGTTTAATTAGAATATCCTCCGCTCGTAGGATATCAATCAGCTTCATAATAGTTAGAATTGATTACACCATCTATTGAAATCCTTTCTAAGTACTGACAGTGGTAAATAAATCCAACAACACCCCAAAACATGTCTTTTTAATTGAAGATCATGATGAATTACGTGATGACCTGACTCGCATTCTTGAGTTTGTGGGATATGTTGTTCATCCATTTCCTGACCCAATACAGTTTTTAAATTATGACAAGCATTTGGCTCCAGCAGTAGTGGTGTCGGATATGCGTATGCCACATATGACTGGGGTTGAATTGCAGGAAAGGCTTAAAGAATTAGGCCGTGCTATGCCTATGATCATTATTAGTGGCGAGAGCACGGACCAACAAATCATTACAGCACTTAAAAATGGGGCAATTGATTTTTTACTCAAGCCATTTGCACGAGAGAGCTTATTAGCGGTAGTTGCCAAAGGTATTGAGATAGATTCTGCAGCTATGCAAAGTGTGATTCGAGTCAGTGAGTTCAATGAGAAGTTAAAAATACTCTCGCCCCGTGAGCGCCAAGTCTTCCAGCTACTTTCGCAAGGATTTAGCAATAAAGAGTTAATGGAGAATCTCAATATCTCGCTACCCACTGCAAAGCAATATAAGTCTGAGGTGATGTACAAACTACGACTTCGTTCTTTATCTGAGCTTATTGCCTTGAGCGCAGAAAACTAGGGGGCGATATTCTTTGCTGTAGCTGGATAAATTTCTTGATATCCTCCCTCCGAAGGAATTACAACTCTTGCACTGATTTTAAATCGGTCGATCAAGTAATCAGCCAGCCTTGGCTGGCTTTTATATTGCTAGTGGGTATGGCAAAGATTAGCTTTGCTAAAACTTCTTTTTTGTACTCGCGTTGTACAGCTTAAGCATCCTGCTATCGGAGGATATCGCGCAATTTTTTCTGGTGATAGTATTTTTCTGTAGTTTAGTTAGCCGTCTTTCAGATAAATTCAATGGAGAAATAGCATGATTTTACAAATCACTGAATTAGAAGTTGTTCAAAAACTTTCAATTACCGATGAAGATATTGAATCCTCGGGTTTGCAAACTGGTACTACTTGGTCTCAAGAGGGGTCTGGCGTCAGTTGCACAAGTTGTTCTTGTTTATAAGATGCATTGACCACCTTCGGGTGGTCATCAATACCAATCATTCCGGCAAGATAAATTATGCTTAGTCTTAACCAACTCGATAGCTATGCTAAGCGCTATTTGATTAGTTGGGAGCAAAAATCAACTGTTCGCACCCAGCAAAGAAGCCGATTAGATAAAAACTCAATTTCTAAAATAGAGTTTAAATTTCCAATTAAGCCGTACCTTGACTATGCGGAAATAAAAGCCTTAACTCATAATCAATTACATCCGTTTTATATGCAATCGCTATGCGATATGCTTTCTGGCGTTGCCCATATTGAAACTGATCTTGTTGCCGATCAATGTACTAAGTTAGCAAATCGAGATTTGGGGTTTGAGCTCAGCAATTCAATTAAGCAAGTTGCAATCACTATTGCTACTGATGAGTTTTACCATGCCTACGTAGCCCGTGAAATGCTTGATGATATTGAGATGCTATCTGGGTACATCCCTTCTGAGAAGAAAAAAGCAAAAGCGCGAAGTGTTCCATCAGAACCTAGCATGAATAAACCTGAATTGCTGCCAAGACAATCTCCAATTGAATATTTCACCCTCTCTTTGCCTGCAAGTTTGCATGGCATAGCATCAACTGTTTGGCTTTGTATTTTAGAGAATATTGTGGCAGAAGATTTTTTTGTATTGGCAAAAAATTTCCAAGATGACAACCCATTTAGCATTTATAACAGAGAGCACTTGCATGACGAAGGGCGCCATAGAGTTTTTTTTCAGAAACTCTTAGAGTATCTTTGGGGCGTAATTACTGAAAATGATCGAGTTATTTTGGGCCAGGCTATTGTTGGGTATATCAATCAATTTCACCCTCGTAAGTCTCTTGAAAAACAGACTCAGTTGAATATAAATTTATTAAGCAAACTTAATTTGCCGGATTCTGCTATTCAATTCATTGCCTACGATGTAGCCCTCATTCAAAATTCAATACCCTATTACGAATGTGACTCAATAAAACCCGTCATGACTCTGATGGAAATAGCGGGCATAACTGGTCATGGACCAACAAGAGAGCTATTCAGTGAGAAAGAGTTAATAAAACCTCAGCTTGCTTGCGTATAAGCTG
Organism: Polynucleobacter meluiroseus; assembly: GCA_943372325.1. Classification (GTDB taxonomy): domain Bacteria; phylum Pseudomonadota; class Gammaproteobacteria; order Burkholderiales; family Burkholderiaceae; genus Polynucleobacter; species Polynucleobacter meluiroseus_I. Next base: position 672,257 of record CALRYF010000001.1, read on the forward strand.
ACTGAAAATTCTGGGTCCTTGCAGACATAGGTATCTGATTAAAACTAGAAAGTTAATATGTCAATTAATGGTAAAGATCATTCTGAAAGGGTGATGGGCACATTATCAAAAGCTTTCTCGATCGATGAAATTCTATCCTCTAATTTTGTAGCTGCTTCTGGGGGAAAGTCTTCAGCTGATAAAGCAGCCCTGCAATTATCTTCTTGGTGTAAGTCTTCAACTAACGGTGACTGGAATTTATTTGCCGAACGCCTTAAAAAAGATAATATTCAGGTGGTAGATTGTTTGGCTCGTTTTGCAAATGCTTCTCTACTGAATGAAGATGCAAGTTCTGCAGAGTGGTTTGATGATGCTAAGTGGATTTTTGCTGCTTTGAACAATCCTCAACTACCTAATATGGATGAGTTGCTCGACTTATCGAGACCATCAGCTTTCCAAGATCTTTTTTTAAATATTATCCTTGCGGCAAATAATGAAATGTGTGATGCAGTAAGAGGCGATGCTCTTTTGAGGGTTGATATTTCTGCCCTAAAAGATCTTAATCATTCACTCTTGAGCCAAATAATTGATTTAGTTTCCCCAATTCTTTATATTAAATTTGTCGATCATCTAAAAACATTTTCACTCGATGGAAAATTATTACCGTCTGATGCTGACATTGATACCACGCATTATGTAAATTTTATAAAGGCGATGCAAGAAGGAGGGTTAATTCAAATATTGAATGAAAAGCCTGTAATGCTTCGTCTCATTGCCACTGTTGTCAGGCAATGGATTGACACTACAGCGAATCTTATTAATCGGCTTGATGTCGATTTAGCTCAAATTCAAAAAGATCTCTGCGAAGGCGTTAAGTTAACTAAGGTGTGCGCTATTCAGGGGGGGCTATCAGATGCACATAATTCTGGTCATACAGTAAAAATCCTTACGTTTGATAACGGAGCCAAGGTAGTTTATAAGCCAAGAGATGTGAGACTTGAAGTTGAAATGTTCAATTTTGTAGAGCATCTGAATACTCTGAATCCCCCTGTTCAATTAAGAGCAGCCAAAACATTAGCTGGCGATGGGTACGGGTGGATGGAGTTTATAGAGCATAACTCCTGTAACTCAGAGGAGGACATAAAATTATTCTACGAGCGTTCTGGTGCTTGGCTCTTTATTTTTTATCTTTTTGCCGGTAGTGATATGCATTTCGAAAACATTATCGCTTCTTGCTCTGATCCTGTGCCAATCGACTTAGAGATGATTCTTCAGCCTTCACATCCTCATCTAGAATTTAAGGAAGATTCTACGTCGGGGACTTACCTAGCCAAAAGAAAAATTAGTGACTCGGTTTTATCTATCGGGATGCTACCCGCTTATGTACGCATGCAGGATAATAAAATATATGATTGGAGTGGGGTAAATGCACATAATCGCATCACTTTTTCTTTTGGATGGAAGAATGTCAATACCAATGGAATGCGTTGGATTCAGACTGAAAAGCTTACTGAAACATTTCCTAACATACCGCATCTAAATTCTCAGTATGCAGAGTTTGGTAAATTTTTACCCGAATTCATCAATGGTTTTGAAAACTATGCAACATTTTTATTGAATAAGAAAGACTCTTCGGATGTCGATTACTTACTCGATCAATTTTCTGGATTACCAATTCGTATTCTTCCTCGGACTACACGTTTTTATTACATGCTTGTAGAGCGACTTAAAGAGCATGAAAATATGGGTGATGGAATTACTTGGAGCGCTCAAGCTGATTTCGTTACGAGGTTAAGTGAGTGGGATGTAAAAAAAGACTGGATGTGGCCACTTCACATTGGGGAGCGCTTTGCACTACTTCATTTGAATATTCCCTATTTCACTAGTCTTAGTAATGGTTACGAGATTTCTGATATTTACGGTAACTCAGTGACTGGATCTAGACAATCTGGCCTTGATAGGTCAAAAGAGCGCTGGTTTAATTTATCGCCTGAAGAGATTGCTTGGCAAGCCAAAATGATTCAACTAAGCACGCTTTTCTTACCTGGTGCTACTAAATTAAACAGATTGACGGATGACAAAAACACGACAAAGATACTTGGCTCCAATGAGAAACAGATCTTAACTCAAGATGACTTGAGAGAGGAGTTACATGCTATCTATGAGCAAATCAATGCGCTTGCCTTTAAGGGCGAGGGGAGTGCAAATTGGATTGGTTTAGTCTGGCCCGCGAATTCGGAAGTTGGTCAACTAGAGCCATTGGGTCCAATTTTATATGATGGAGTGGGAGGCATTGCACTTTTTCTGGCGGCTTACTATAAAGAATTTAATGATGAAAATGCGCGGGTGTTGTGCCTCAATGCCATAGCGGAAATACGTGAAAAAATTAATGGCCCAACAGCCACTATTCAGGCACGATTTCTTGGACTGGGGGGTGCATGTGGCTTAGGCTCAGTTGTTTATTGGCTATCAACCATTGGATCATTTCTTGATGATCAGTCCATAACAGATGATGCAATTTTAGCTTCTCAACTCTTTACAGTTGAGCTCATTTCCGCTGATCGTCAATTAGATGTTTTGCTCGGTTCTGCTGGCGGCATATTGAGTTTGCTAGCTCTGTATCGCAAAACCAATTCAAAGGAGGTCCTGAATCGAGCTATTGAATGTGGAGAGCACTTACTTAGTACGCCTCGAGTAGGTAAGGAAGGATTTCAGTCCTGGGTTGGTTTCGGGCTTGGGAGCGCTCCAGTCAATGGCATGTCACATGGCGCTGCTGGTTTTGCATATGCATTAAGTGCGTTAGCGGAGGCTTCGGGTAGAAAGGATTTTTCAGTTGCTGCAATGGAATGCATTGCCTTGGAGGGTGCTAGTTATAACTCCAAGGAAGACTATTGGCCAGACCTAAGGCAAGGTCTGAATGACGAGCCAAGTTTATGTTCTTGGTGCAATGGTGCGACTGGTATTGGCTTGGCACGTATAGGAAGCATGAGGTTTGGATTGAATCAGGATGATCTTCATCAAGATATTCAAAGGGCGATTTCTCGTGCTACCGAAACCTGGCCTCAAAGAAGGGATTCCCTGTGCTGTGGCAGCTTAGGTTCAATTGAATTTTTAAAGGAAGCAGCGAAGTTGTTTGAAGATACGAAAATAAAGTCATTAGCAGAAAAGCGATTGATAGATGTTCTTGCTGCCCGCAAAAGAAACGGTGATTATGATTGGCAGATAGATGGCTCCGAATGGAACTTGGGATTTTTTAAGGGCATTTCAGGTGTCGGATACACTCTTCTGAGGCATTTAAATCCAAGCCTCCCCAATGTATTAATTTGGGAGTGAATTAATCTAAACCTTACTTTTCTAAAGATAGTTAAATCTTTTGTCCTTAATAAGCATTAGCTTGGATGGTCCTGAGGCGGGGCCAAGGTGTTAAATAAAGAAAAAGCCGCCCGAAGGTGGCTTTTGTATAACTGGTGGGTCGGGCGAGATTTGAACTCGCGACCAACGGATTAAAAAAGCTGTTTTAACGCCGGCGAACTCAACTTATCACAGAAAAGCTCGGTAAAACTCATTTTTTTGAGGGGCTGCTATCGGCCATTAGCAGTCATTTAGAGGATGCTCCTACATAACCTATAACTGTCATGCTATCCAAAGGTAATATGGAGCTATTCTTAACGACATTGATTGAAAGCAATGCCATGAAAAAACTACCCGCCTTATTTGTATCTGCAGCTCTGATGTGTCCAATATGGGCTGTTGCTCAGACTACACCTTCGGTTATTGGAACCCTTAACTGGTATTTATCTCCTGGTTTGAATTCTGGCACCGTGAAGGTCAACTCCAAAACTCTTCCTGCCACTTATGGGGCGTGCATTGGTCCTAATTGCCAAATGACCGGTAGCGTAACTATTTTACAAATACTAGCCACCATAACTAGTAATGGCAATAACGCTTATTCGATTGCGGGCCAAGGTACTGCTGCAATAACAATTACAGACCCCAGTGGTATTGACCCCCTCCTCGTTACATTTCCTGGCTGGGGGAGTATGTTTCTCAGCGGTAGCAACTACATGATGACTTTGATGGGAGTTACATCGGGGGTTACATACACAATGAACTGTACGCTTTCTGCGTCCACTCTTAATGGTACCTGTACTGGTAATGCAGGAGATAGCTCTTCCATTACTTTGATTACAAACTAACCCATGAAATCTTTATCGCTTACAGCCTTGATTAGCTGGGCTGCTCTTGTCTTGATCGCCTGTGGTGGTGATAGTGGTGGCGCTGTGTCTAGCGCAGCCCCAAGCTCAACATCGCAACTCACCACCACGGTTAGTCAATTGTGTCCTAATTGCGTGCCAACGCCAACGACCACTCCAAGTCAATTGGCTACTACGATTAAAGCAATTAACCCCAAGGCTGTACCTACTGAAAGTGCAACACCTTCTCAGTTACGGCAAACTATTGAGGCCTTGCAGGCAAGGTAGTAGCCATTAGTTTTATTGAATCATGCAAGCCACTCTACGGAGTGGTTTTTTATTGTCCTGAATATCTGCTTTGGGTCGGGTAGTGCCCGGTTACTTACATTCCTATAAACGGCTCAAATCGGCCAACATCGGACGGTCATATTTATGGTGCATCATTTGATAAGACTACCATCAGATTTCGGTATAGTTCTAGAAGTTCTACTTAATCGTCAACCCCCCCCAAGGAATTTTATGAATTTCAATAAGTTAATAGGTGCTGTGACTGCTGCATCCATTGCGATTGCCTCTGTTGGCCAATCAATTGCCTGTACATCCCTTGTAATTACTGACACAAATGGTAACGTGTATCACGGACGTACACTTGAAAACTCAGCACGGCCACCAGCATTGCTAACGTATATGCCTGCAGGTACAAAAATTGATTCAACAACCCCTTCAGGTCAGCAAGGCATGACCTTTAATACAAAATATGCATTTATTGGAGCAGGCAGCTCCAAAGGCTATGGCGTTAGGCAGCAGCTATTTCTCGATGGTCTTAATGACCAAGGTCTCAGCCTATCTGGAAATGAGATAACCCCAACAACCTCGATGACTTTGGGTTCAGATAACTCCAAGATTCTTTCTGGTCAACTGTTTAGTACTTGGGTGCTTGGAAACTTTAAAACGGTTGATGAAGTTAAGAAGGTTTTATCTAGTGGTGCTGTTCAAGTCTGGCAGCCTGATGTTAAATTATTTGACAACCTTCCGGTCCCACTTCACTATGCCATTCACGATAAAAGCGGTGGCGCAATTGTGATTGAGTTTGCAAATGGCGTAGCCAATATCTATGACAACCCTGTTGGCGTCTTAACGAATGGCCCCAATTTTCCATGGCATCTCGAAAATCTAAACAACTATACATTTAATAATGTTGATAAAAACACAGGGCAGTTGGGAAAACTGAAATTAGCTACAGCAGATTCCGGCAACGCAATAGCAGGCCTTTCTGCAGCAAATACCTCACAAGGGCGTTTTGTTAAAGCCGCTTTTTACGCAAACTATGTAACTAAAGGTTCAACACCGGATCAGGCCATCAATCAACTTGGCCATATTATGAATAATTTTGACCGTCCTGACGGTCTTACTGTTGATCCCGCAGGAAGCAAAGGCGATGGAGGTGCTAGTAGTAATAAATCTTCAAGTGAAGTTTCCGATTTCACTGTAATGAAAGATCTTTCACGTGGTAAATATTACATACGTAGTATCAACAATTCCTTGAATTGGGCTGTAGTAGATTTGGCTGCATTAAAGGATGTAAAAGAGGTTAAGGCACTCAAAGCATATGGAATAAATAATGCCGGCGCTCAGGATTTGTCTTCTTCATTTTTAAAGTAATCCGAATTCAGGAGTCTTAATGGAACCCGCTTCGGCGGGTTTTATTTTGGGCATTTGCTTTGGGTCTATAGTAGACATTCAAAGACCAGCGGATCGTTGGCCCGTTATTAAGTAGTTATTGACCAACGGTCTCACGCACCGATGCTAACTCACCCAAACTCAGCGCTCTAGGAATGAAAAAGCCCCGCAGAGCGAGGCTTAGTAATACTTGGTGGGTCGGGCGAGATTCGAACTCGCGACCAACGGATTAAAAGTCCGCTGCTCTACCGACTGAGCTACCGACCCAGTTAAGCCATAAATTATAGCAAGAAGTTTGTTGGTCTTCCTTGGGTCTACGGGGTCTGCCCCTCAGCCCTTGTACTTACAAGTTCCTAGGAGTTGACTCGTCTGGCAACCGGTGGATTTTTGGAAAAATAGTCCTTAATTCCTCTCAAAATCGCCTCTGCAATACGGTCTTGATAGCCCTCGTCATTCAACCTAGCCTCTTCTTGGGGATTGCTAATAAAAGCCGTTTCTACGAGGATAGATGGGATGTCTGGAGCTCTTAAAACTGCAAAGCTAGCTTGCTCTACCTTGGGCTTGTGTAAGGTTGCAAATCCACCGATTTGCTTCAGGATTGAGTTGCCCACTTGTAATGAGTCTTTAATCTGCGCAGTGGTGGACATATCAAGAAGTAAGTTGGCAACTTGCCTATCTTGTGTCTTGATATTGATGCCGCCAATAAGATCAGAGGCATTTTCTTTGTTGGCCATCCAGCGCGCTGTCGTGCTACTGGCGCCCATTTGGGAGAGTGCAAACACAGACGCTCCCCTTGCTCTTGGTTCGATAAACGCATCCGCATGAATCGATACAAATAAATCAGCCTCTACACGCCTGGCTTTTTGTACTCGGACATGCAGTGGTACAAAGTAATCGCCATCTCTGGTTAAGAAAGGGCGCATATAGGCTTCACCTTCAATCTTATCTCGGAGTCGCTTGGCAATAGAGAGAACTACGTTCTTTTCGCGAGAGCCAGCTGCACCAATAGCGCCAGGATCCTCACCGCCATGGCCAGGATCAATCGCTATCGTAATGAGACGCTTGTACTTTGCAGGCGCCGGCAGTTCCTTCGTTTCTGGAATGGCTTGAGCTACTGGCGGTGCAGGAGTCTTGGCTAGCTCTTTTTCTTTCTTAGTGGCGAACTGAGCAATCAAATCAACTTCTTCATTAGATTTCTCGAGCGCACTTTCTTTCTTGGCACTACTTCTCACTAAGGCCATCAAAGGATCTGGTGGCGTAGTGGGGTATAGATCAAACACCATTCGGTAGTTATATTCTGCAACTGGGTCTAAGGTGAAGAGTTGTGGTTTGACTGGTTCTTTTAAGTCAAACACTAAGCGTACTATTCCTGGCTGAAATTGTCCCACCCGTACTTGAGAGATGTATGGATCATTTGGTTTGACTTTGGCAACTAAATCTTTGAGAGTGGGGTTAAGTTCTAAGCCTTGTACATCTACCACCAAACGATCTGGGTTTGTCAGAATCTGTTGCGTAATAGGTAGCGGCGTATCTGACTCTAGGGTAACGCGGGTGTAGTCCTCTGATGGCCAGACACGTACACCTAATATCTTGGCACCCCAAGCGATATCCACTTCGGTCAAGAGTAGTGCAAAGCTTAAGAACTTCGCAGAGGTCTTAAGGTGCTGCCTTCGAGAGAGATTTACTTTACTACTCTTCATCGCAGATTGGCTTGAATATCCTTCAGCACTATCTTGCCTTGCTCTGTTAAAGCATGGATTGTGATAGAGCGTTCCTCTTCTTTATTACCGGCTTCCAATTGAATCTGAATATCAAAACCTGGCAAAGTGCCCTCTGCTTTTTCAGGCCATTCTATTAAGCAAAATCCCGGCACATCAAAGAGTTCTGCAAATCCTGCTTCTTGCCATTCCAGGGGATCACGCATGCGGTAAAGATCAAAGTGATGCACTGTGAATGCTTGACCGTTCTTGGAAATGGGGTAGGGCTCACACAAAGTGTAGGTAGGACTCTTTACTTTGCCCTCATGACCCAGGCTTTGAATGAGGTATCTAGCAAAAGTAGTTTTACCAGCGCCCAAATCTCCTTCTAAAGAGATATTCATATGGGCTGCTGGGTTTTGGGAAACCCATTGTTCAAGACTGGCGGCAAAAGATTTAGCAAGTGCGGTGGTTTCCGCTTCCTGCCTACAATATTGGTTTAGAGATGCTTTTGATGCCAAAGGCATCTGATTTCCGGTCATTGCCCTAGTTTATTCAATTATTGCGCTACATTCTGTATTACATATGTCTTTATCTCTTAAATCCCAGTCTTTAGATGAGTCCAGTCTGCGCGCTTGGCTTGGGGATCAAGCTGTGGCGCTGGGATTTGATAGCCTGCGTATTACCGATACCCATCTAGGTCCCGCTACTGAGCGTCTTCATGACTGGCTGGCAGAGGGGCGCCATGGTCATATGGAATACATGCAGCGTCATGCCGATTTACGCGCTAATCCAGAACTATTGGTGCCCGGTACAGTGCGGGTCATTTGTGTTTCCATGAATTACCTCCCGCCTGATACTAGTATTGATGCCGAGTGGCAACGACTCAAAGATCCCACTCAAGCCGTGGTATCGATGTATGCCCGTGGGCGCGACTACCACAAGGTACTACGTAATCGTTTACAAGAATTTGCCAAACTCATCGAAGAGCGTATTGGCAAACTAGGCTATCGCGTGTTTACAGATTCAGCGCCACTCATGGAAGTTGAGCTAGCGCGAAAGGCGGGTTTGGGTTGGCGTGGCAAGCACACTCTTTTACTCAATCGAGAATCTGGTTCTACCTTTTTCTTAGGCGAGATTTTGGTAGATGTACCACTGCCGATTGATCAAGAGGTCGAAGAACATTGCGGGACTTGTACATCTTGTATCGATGTATGTCCTACGCAGGCTATTACAGCACCATATTTATTAGATGCACGACGTTGCATCTCTTATCTCACAATTGAAAACCCAGAAGCAATTCCCGTGGAATTTAGATCTGCCATGGGCAATCGTGTATATGGCTGCGATGATTGCCAACTCATTTGTCCTTGGAATAAATTTGCCAAGCGTACGGAGTTGCCAGACTTTGCACAGCGCCATGGCCTCGGACAGGCCTCACTGTTACACCTGTGGTCTTGGACCGAAGCAGAATTTGAGCAACGCCATGAAGGTAGCGCGATTCGTAGAATTGGCTATAGCCGTTGGCGTCGTAATTTGGCAGTAGCGATGGGCAATGCACTCGCGAGTGATCAAATAGGCGATGTAGACAAGAGTGCAATACGCTCAGCATTGAGCGATGCCCTTATTGACGCTGATGCTTTGGTCGCGGAACATATTGAATGGGCCCTAGAGACCTAGAGGGCCCAGAAGTTTTAGAGAACTTATAGGGCTTACAATTAATCCATGTCATCTTCCAACCAGCCTTCGATTGATCCTAGCGAAACCGCGCTAGAGGAGGCTGCGGTTCAGCGCTTTAAAACGCCCAGCAATGCTTTTTGGTCTGGCATACGGGATGCGGCAGGCGCTCCTGCCATGGTGCTTTTTGCAGGTATGGTTGGCTTTGGTGCGATGGGCAAAACCAATGGCTTTGATGTGTGGTTCACCACCTTCACTTCATTCTTTATGTTTGCTTTACCAGGACAGGTAGTTTTGCTTGAGATGGCCATTACAGGTTCTTCCGTTTTTGCTATTGCTTTAGCCGTGACATTGACCTCGACGCGTTTCATCACGATGACGGTGACACTCTTTCCGCAGTTTCATCAAAAAGACCGCAATCGCAGTCTCTATGCTTCGGTACATTTGTTAGCAATGACTGCCTGGGCAATCTCGATGCGCGAGTTTCATGCAATTGAGGTGAAACACCGCCTGAGTTATTTTGTTGGTCTGGGATTGGTATGTTGGTTGATTTCTATTCCGGGAACTATATTAGGTTACTACTTGGCAGGCATGGTACCTCCCGCTATAACTCTGGGCCTGGTTTTTATCAATCCATTGTTTTTCTTACTGACCTTCACTGAAGTCAAGCCCTGGATTAACCGAATCGCCCTTATGCTGGGCTGTATCTTGGGCCCCATTTTCTTTATTATCGATCGCGATACCAGCTTGTTAACAGCGGGTTTAGTGGCAGGCACCATGGCTTATTTAATCGATCGTAAATTCTTGCGCAAGAAGGCCGGAGTGCTTGGATGAGTGGGGCGATGGATACCTTCAATCAGATGAATGACGCCCTGACTGGTTGGGGCTTGTGGATTGCCTTAGTAGGCGCCTGTTTAGGTACTTACTTCTGTCGTGCGATCGGAGTATTCCTCTCGCAGAGCATTAATCAAGATAGTGAAATCTTTCGCTGGTTGGCTGCCGTAACTTATGCCATGGTTGCTGCACTCACAGTACGTTTGATCGTCATGCCTTTGGGCTTGATGGCGACCGTACCTTTATGGATACGCATCTTAATCTGCGCCTTAGCCATCGGCGTCATGATTTCTAATCCTGCCAAGCGCTTGGTACCTGCTTTACTGACAGGTACTTTACTGATGGTGGGTTATGGCGTGATTCGTTGATTTTGTAAACAACAAATACGCCACCCCATCTTCTTTTGTCCTTACAGATGCGCCGCCAAAATTCTGGCGATATGCACAGCTTCTCTTTGAGTGCCATCGGCAATCTGATGGCGACAACTCGTACCATCTGCCACTACCCAGCTATCCGGTGATTTACGAATACTCGGTAAGAGGCTCGCCTCAGCCATTTGCTTGGAGACTTCAATGTGCTCGGCTTCATAACCAAAGCTACCAGCCATACCGCAGCAAGAAGATTCAATCAGTTTAGGTTCTGCATTTGGAATGAGTTTGAGCAATTCCATGGCGGGAGTAACAGCTGCAAATGACTTCTGGTGGCAGTGACCATGAAAGAGTACTGACTTATTAGCTGCTTTTAAATTGAGCTTGAGATTGCCAGCTCTCACTTCACTAGCTAAGAATTCTTCAAGCAATTGCGCATGCTTAGATACCGTCACAGCACGCTCTCCAAAGCCCATCACCAAAGCTTCATCCTTTAAGGTGAAGAGGCAAGAAGGCTCTAAACCAATGATGGGGATATTTTTCTCAGCATATGGAGCCAAGTGATCGACTAATTCATCTAAGGTAGTCTTGGCTTTATCAACCATACCGGCTGCAAGATAAGTTCTGCCACAGCAAAATTCTTTGGAGCAGCCACTTTCTGATTTTGCGGTGCTATCTGTATTCTTACTTTGACTCTTGCTTTTAGTCTTATTTGGGATATGCACGCGATAGCCTGCAGCCTTCAGTACTTTTAATGCTGCGATGAGATTCTCATCTTCGAAGAAGGCGTTAAAAGTATCGGCTAAGAGAACAACACCTTTACCATCTACATTGCTTGCTAATTGCTCTGGCGTGTATTGGTAAGTGTTAGCTTCTTTCTGGTTCCAGAAGTTCTTGCTCTTCCAAATAGGCAGGCTTCTTTGTGCAGAAATGCCCATCACCCATTCCTGAATTGTTGCAATCGGTTTAATGTGATTGCGCAAGTTCAGCAAAGTTGGCAAGAGTGGAATAGCACTAATAGTGCTCGCGTATTTAGGAAGATAAGCAACTGCCAAGTCCCTTAATGAATGACCTACTCGCTTTTTGTAGGCAGAGAGAAACTCAATCTTCATCTTGGCCATATCTACGCCAGTAGGGCACTCACGGCGACAGGCTTTACAGCTCACACACAGTTCCATCACTTCTTTAATGGCATCGCTACCTAGTGGAGAACTTTCATCCTTAATATCGAGCTGATTCGAAAGCGCGAGACGTAAAGTATTGGCTCTGCCACGAGTGAGGTGCTTTTCATCACGGGTGACGCGATAGCTTGGGCACATCACTTCTGCATCAAACTTGCGGCAATGACCATTGTTATTGCACATCTCTACGGCTTTAGCTAAACCCAGCGCTGGATCCCCACCAGTACCCGGTGCAGTTGTTGCTTCTGTGACGGGATCGTTCTGCACATTCCAGGCTGACCAATCTAATACAGGTTTTAGTGGAATCACTTTATAGTTCGGCGGAAATCTAAAGTTAGTAGAGTCATCCATCTTGGGTGGATTAACAATCTTGCCTGGATTGAATAAGCCCTTAGGATCAAAAGCGTATTTGATTTCTGCGAGGGCTTCGGTAATTGTTGGACCAAATTGCCAGGAGATCCATTCACCACGGCATAAGCCATCACCATGCTCCCCACTATAGGCGCCTTTGTACTTGCGTACTAAGGCAGAAGCTTCTTCAGCAACGGCACGCATCTTCTGGGCACCATCTCTACGCATATCCAAAATAGGACGCACATGCAAAGTGCCAACAGAAGCATGGGCATACCAAGTGCCACGTGAACCATATTTAGAAAATACCTCAGTCAATGCTTGGGTATAGTCAGCCAAACTCTCGAGTGGTACAGCGCAATCTTCAATAAAGCTGACAGGCTTACCATCCCCTTTTAAGCTCATCATGATGTTCAGGCCCGCTTTGCGCACTTCCCATAAGTTCTTTTGCAGGGCTGCATCTGGCATTGCTACAACGGAACCAGGTAAACCCAAGTCACTCATGAGTTCTTGCAGTGCCTTAATCTTATCTAGTAGCGGTGCATGTGCTTCACCTGAAAACTCCACCAAAAGAATCGCTTCAGGCGTTTTTGCGGTGTGATCAATTAAGGCAGTTTCGATCGTTTTCTTAAAGCTTGGGTTACTGCGTGCCAAATCAATCATGGTGCGATCGACTAATTCCACGGCGGTAGGGCCTAACTTCACAATATGCTGGGCGCTATCCATCGCTTTATAAAAGCTCGCAAAGTTCACAATCCCCAGCACCTTATGCTGCGGTAATGGCGCCAGCTTGAGCTTGAGCGACTTGAAGTAGCCTAATGTGCCTTCACTACCCACTAACAAGTGGGCAAGATTCACGCTGCCATCTTGGGTGTAAGGTAACTCACTTTGTGGATGGAAGATATCGAGGTTATAGCCAGCAACGCGCCTGAGCACCTTCGGAAAGCGGGCTTCAATTTCTGGTTGGAGGGTAGTGACTAAGTTTTTAACAAAATCACCTAATTGCTTTGCAGCTCCAGTACTACTGGCGTAATCACTGAAGTTGGCAATTCTGCCGTCAGCTAACCAAGCATCGATTCCTAAAACGTTATGTACCATATTGCCGTATGCAATTGAGCGACTACCGCATGAGTTGTTGCCTGCCATGCCGCCAATCGTTGCTTGTCCCGCAGTAGAGACATCGACTGGATACCAAAGACCATGTTGCTTTAGTGAGCTATTTAAGTGATCCAGTACGATGCCAGGCTCAACTTCAACATAGCCCTTATCTAGATTGAGATCTAGAACGTTCCTGAAATATTTGGTGTTATCAATTACTAATGCAGCACCAGTGGTTTGACCACACTGACTAGTACCACCGCCACGGGGTAATACTGGCACACCCATCTCAGCTGCAATTTGAATAGCACTCGCAATATCTTGCGCAGTCTTCGGTACAAAGATAGCCACTGGCATCGCTTGGTAGATCGAAGCATCGGTTGCATAGCGCCCACGACTTGCGCTATCCGTCATGACTTCTCCAGAAGTCTCTTGGCGCAGGCGCTTGGCTAATGCGGCTTGATCAACCATGAGTTCTTTAAGGTCTAGGGGTTTGTTCATGCTTTTGCAGCCTCTGATTGAATGAGTTGTGCAACGACATCGCGCTTATTTTTAACGTGCTGCATCATGACTTTGCGCATGCGGGCACCATCTCTTGCTTTGAGAGCATCTAACATCTCCTGATGTTCTTCTACAGCCTTCTCCCATTTAACGCCGTTTTGGTTAGAGCGAAAACGTAGTGCTTCAATACGAGCATTCACCTGGGTGAATAGTTTTGAGAGCACCGGATTATTGGCGGCCTGATTAATCAGATGATGAATGCGTAAATTGAGTTTGTAGTAACTCGATAGATCACGTCGTGCATACGAAGCCATCATTTCATATTGGAGGGCTTCTAATTCAGAGAGGGTGGCATCACTAATATTGTTAGCGGCTAATTCGCCAGAGAAGCCCTCTAAATCTGCAATCACATCAAAAGTATGCAATACATCTTCAAGGCTAAGTTGCACGGCAATGGCGCCGCGATTGGCAATCAGTTCGACTAAGCCTTCGGCTGCTAGACGACGAATCGCCTCCCGGATAGGGGTGCGCGACACATTCAGACTCTCAGCTAATTCCCGCTCATTGAGTTTGCTGCCAGGGGCGATCTTGCCTTCGACCAAAAGGGAACGTAGCGCCTCGAAAGTCGCTTCATGCAAATTTTGTGAATTGGGCTGTTCTATGACATTCATGTGTTGATCCCCACTTGAGCCTTGGACTATTAATTTGTATACAAAAACAAGAATAACCCATCTTTTGACATAAAGACAGCCTTTAAATACCTTTTTTAGGCTTTATTTTGAGGTTTATTTTAAATAATTTGCATACAAAATGGAAATTTCTCAAAAATTGTCATACACTAGCGGCAGAATTAAACACCTACTAACGATCTATAAAACCACCATAAGTGAGACAAAGCATGTTGAAACTTGATAACCACGCATCAGGACGCCATTTTTTGCATATTCCTGGTCCAAGTCCGGTACCTCCACGCGTATTGCGCGCCATTAGCTATCAAACGATTGACCACCGCGGTCCTGAGTTTGGTGCATTTGGTCTGAAGGTATTAGATGGCATTAAGAAGATTTTTAAAACTGAGCAACCCGTCATCATCTATTCCGCATCCGGAACGGGTTCTTGGGAAGGTGCGTTGGTAAACGTACTCAACCCTGGCGACAAAGTGCTGTTCTATGAAACTGGCCAATTTGCAAACTTATGGCGTGCTCTTGGTAAGCGCCTTGGTTTAGAGGTTGAAGTGGTTGGTAAAGCTGGACAAGATACCTGGCGTTGGGGTGTTGATGCTTCTGTGATTGAAGAGCGCTTACGTAAAGATACGCAACACGAAATCAAAGCAGTGTGCGTAGTGCATAACGAAACATCTACTGGTGTTACCTCTAATATTGAGGCGGTTCGTAAGGCGATTGACTCCTTAAAGCATCCTGCTTTGTTGATCGTGGATACCGTATCTGGCTTGGGCTCTGCTGATTATGAGCATGACAAGTGGGGCGCCGATGTCACTGTATCTGGATCACAAAAAGGTTTGATGTTGCCACCGGGTATTGGTTTTAATGCATTGTCAGCACGTGCAATCGAAGCAAGCAAACACAACAAAATGTACAAAGCCTATTGGGCTTGGGATGAAATTCTGGAATCGAATAAAACCGGCTTTTGGCCAACGACTCCAAGTACGAATTTAATGTACGGCTTGCATGAAGCGATGGACATGATGATGAATGAAGGTCTCGATAACATCTTTGCACGCCATCAACGTTTAGCTGCAGCGTGTCGTGAAGCAGTCAAAGCTTGGGGTCTGGAGATTCAGTGTCAAGATCAGGATTGCTATTCACCAGTGCTGACTTGTATTGCTACACCCGAAGGAATGGATGCTGATGTATTGCGTAAACATGCTTTAGAGAAATTTAACCTCTCCTTAGGAACCGGCTTAGGCAAGATTAAAGGTAAGGCATTCCGTATCGGCCATTTGGGCGATTGCAATGAATTGAGCTTGATGGCTGCCTTGAGTGGAGTAGAGATGAGTCTGGGTTCTATGGGTTACAAACCCAAGGCCAGCGGAGTCGTTGCTGCGCAAGAGTTCCTTAAATAAGAAGCACTTAGGGCACCCCAGGCTGCAATGGGGGTGCATTAGGACGGGGTGGAGCCTGATTCTGCATGAGGAATCGCGCTTCACCCTTTATAATTCAAGTACTTATATAGAAGTGCATGAAATAAATACACCATATTCGAGACAGAAAGATTAAACATGACTGCAACTAAACCTTACTTAACTCAAGCTGACGTACAAAAGATTTTGAATGCAGCTGATCAATATGCTGCTAAAAATAATTTTGCAGTAACGATTGCTGTATGTGATGACGGTGGTCATATGTTGGGTTTAATTCGTCGTGATGGTTGCGCTCCTTTGTCTTCTTATATTGCACAAGAGAAGGCGCGTACTTCTGCAATGGGTAAGCGCGAGACTCGTGTATACGAAGAAATTATTAATAATGGTCGCCATGCTTTTTTATCTGCCCCGCACGTATCGGGCATGTTAGAAGGTGGTGTCAATATCGAGGTAAATGGGTTTACCATCGGCGCAGTCGGCGTTTCCGGCGTTAAATCGGCAGAGGATGCTGAAACCGCTAAGGCTGGCATTGCTGCCATCTTGTAAGTTACCTTGATAAATACTGATACTGAAATAAATTCATCTACAGGGGTTAGCGAAGCTGCCCCTAGTACTGCCCCTTCGGCAACAATCACTTTTGCTGATTTTGGTTTAGACCCGAAAATTCAAAAAGCAGTTCTGGAGCAGGGTTACACCATTCCTACTCCGATTCAAGCGCAATCGATACCGCATGTATTAGCGGGCAGCGACTTGATGGGCGCGGCCCAAACTGGTACAGGCAAGACTGCCGCCTTTGTATTGCCGATCATTCAAAAGATTTTGCGTCATGCTAGTAGCAGCGCTTCACCAGCACGTCATCCAATTCGGGCATTGGTTCTAACGCCAACCCGTGAGTTGGCAGTGCAGGTTGCTGAAAATGCAGCCAGCTACTCTAAACATACTGATTTACGCGCTGCTGTTGTCTATGGCGGTGTGGATATGAAAGAGCAAGTAGCGATACTACGTAATGGTGTAGAGATCTTGATTGCTACCCCAGGCCGTTTGCTTGATCACATTGGCTCAAAAGTTGCCAACCTCTCCCAAGTAGAGATCTTGGTATTGGATGAAGCTGACCGCATGCTGGATATGGGTTTCTTGCCTGATCTGCAGCGCATTATTGATTTAATCCCTGCGCAAAGACAAACACTCTTGTTCTCGGCAACCTTTTCACCAGAAATCAAAAAGCTGGCACAAAGTTATTTGCGTACACCGGTAACAGTTGAAGTAGCTCGTCAAAATGCTGCCGCTGATACTGTTAAACAGGTCGTACATATGGTGTCCTCTGCGGATAAGCAGCGTGCGATTGTTAAAGTGCTAGAGGCGCGTACGCGAGCTGGCCTATCACGTCAATGCATCATCTTTACCAATAGCCGTTTGGGTTGTGCAAAGCTCTCGCGCGCCCTAGAGCGTGACGGTATTAAAGCGGGTGCGATTCATGGTGATAAGAGTCAAGGCGAACGTACCTTAACTTTAGATGCATTTAAATCTGGCGCAATCGAAGCCTTAGTAGCCACCGATGTGGCTGCGCGTGGTTTGGATATTCCAGACATGCCTTGTGTCATTAATCACGAATTGCCGTACAACGCAGAAGACTTCATTCATCGCATTGGACGTACTGGTCGCGCTGGTAGCAAAGGCGACGCGATTGCTTTGGTAGATGCTAGTGAGAAGCGTTTGCTCGACGATATCGAAAGACTGATGAAGCGTAAGTTGGATGTGCAGCCCTTACCTGAAGGTGAGCCTTCGCAGAGCCGTCCATCATCTAGTAGCTATAGTGGTTCCAGAAGTGCGCCACCTAAGATGTCAGACCCATTCTTCTACAAGCCCTACGAGCCAAGCGCCGCATCCACTACCGATACCGCCAAGCCTGAAGAGAAAAAGGTAGGCATCACGCCTGCTAAGCCAGCTGTTGGTGCTTTGCTAGGCGGCTTTAAAAAGAAATAAAGTAAAAATAAAAGCTCAGAAATAGTAAGTCTATTTAGCTTTTCCATGCTTGAGTGGCAGCCAATAGCCACTCTGCAATGGTGACATGCCCACCCTCAGGCAAGTTATTCAATCCCAAATGTATTGCTGCTTTACGCAATTCGATCAGCGCATGCTTTTCATCTTGGGTATTAATCTGTGTTGCTAAAGTTTGTTTGCTGAGTTTTTCGCCATGCTCATCGAGCACTAGTGATAGGTGCAGATACTCCGGTCTTTTGTATCCCAGCATTTCCTGTAGATAGATTTGTCTGGCGGTATTGCTTAATAAATCTTGGCCACGAACAATGTGCGTGATACCTTGTTCGGCATCATCCACTACAACAGCCAGTTGGTAGGTGAATAAGCCATCATTTCTGCGTAGGACAAAATCACCCACTTCAGCGCTGAGATTTTGACTTTGAGAACCTAGTACTAAATCCTTAAATTCAATATGACAATTTTGGGGAAGGGCAATACGCCAAGCCTTTTGCAGATCCCCTAAAGTTTCTGCAGGATTACTGGTTAAAGTGGCAGGACGACAAGTGCCGGGATAGACCATTTCTTGGTTGCGAGGGGTCTCAATGCCCGCACTCGCTAGGGCGTTGGCAATGGTTTGCCTGGAGCAATTACAGGGATATAGAGATTGGAGCTCATTTAAGCGCTCTAAAGCCTTCTGATAGGCATTCTGGCGCTGTGATTGATGGATGATCGCCTCATCCCAAAAAAGGCCGCAGGCGAGCAGTTGGGACTGGATTTGCTCAGCTGCCCCGGGCACGCAGCGCGGGGTATCGAGATCTTCGATTCGCAAGAGCCATTTACCCCCATTTTTACGGGCATCTAGCCAGCTTCCCAGGGCGGCAACCAGCGATCCCGCATGCAGCGGACCGGTTGGCGAAGGGGCAAATCGCCCGCGATAGCCGTCGGCTGGGGATGAGGGGTTTTTAGGCTTGGACACAGCTAAAATCATCTCATGGCTTCACCCCGTTTTGTACATCTTCGCATTCATTCCGAGTTTTCAATTACGGATGGAGTCGTGCGCATTGACGATGCAGTAGCTGCCGCCGTCAAGGATGAGATGGGTGCCTTAGCCATTACTGATTTAAGTAATTTATTTGGTTTGGTGCGCTTCTATACCGCCGCCCGTTCTGGTGGCATTAAGCCGATTGCTGGAGCTGATGTTTGGATCAGCAACCCTCAAGATCCGGATCAACCTTGTCGTTTATTACTGCTAGTACAAAATCATTCTGGCTATCTCAATTTATGTGAATTACTCAGTAGGGCATCTTTAGATAATCAATCACGTGGTCGCGCTGAGGTGGATTCTGCCTGGTTTAGTGAGCCTGCTGCCAAAGCAGAGGATAAAGCGGCTAAACGTACCTTGTCATACGGATTGATCGCTCTGTCTGGCGCACGCATGGGTGAGGTTGGAACAGCATTATTGGGTGGTCAAGAAGATCAAGCCAAGATTGTTGCCAGACGTTATGAAAAACTTTTCCCTCAGTCTTTTTATATTGAGGTTCAGCGCGGCGGTAATCCTCAAGATGAGAAGCAGCTTCAGCTCGCATGCCATCTTGCTAGCCAGCTTGATTTACCTGTAGTAGCCACCCATCCTGTGCAGTTCATGCAGAAAAGCGATTTTACGGCGCATGAAGCTCGAGTCTGTATTGCCGAAGGAGAGTTGCTAGGTAACCCTCGTCGGATTAAAAAGTTTAACGATGAACAGTACTTCTTGACTCAAGAAGAAATGGAAAAACGGTTTGCTGATTTACCAGCAGCTTTAGCAAACTCCGTTGAAATTGCCAAGCGCTGTAATTTGTCACTAGTTTTAGGGCAGCCGCGCTTACCGGATTTCCCAACGCCTCCAGGTATCACGCTCGACGATTACTTATTGCAACAGTCTGAGATTGGATTGAAGCGCCACATGGAGCGTAATTTCCCAGATGTAGAAGAGCGCGAAAAAGAAATGGCGCGCTATCACGAACGTCTCGTTTTTGAAGTGAAGACAATTTCTCAAATGGGTTTCCCAGGCTATTTCTTAATCGTGGCGGACTTTATTAACTGGGCTAAAAATAATGGAGTGCCTGTAGGTCCAGGTCGTGGATCTGGTGCGGGTTCATTGGTTGCATACTCACTCGGCATTACTGACTTAGATCCACTGCGTTACAACTTACTCTTTGAGCGCTTTCTTAATCCAGAGCGGGTATCAATGCCCGACTTTGATATTGACTTCTGTCAGCACGGTCGCGATCGTGTAATTCAGTACGTTAAGGATAAGTACGGCAAAGATGCGGTTAGTCAGATTGCAACCTTTGGAACGATGGCTGCGAGGGCGGCGATTCGTGACGTGGGGCGCGTTCTCGAGCAAGGTTATAACTTCGTAGACGGCATCGCTAAGCTGGTGCCCAATAAGCCAGGTCAGTACATGACGATTGAAATGGCTAAGAAGGAAGAGAAACAGTTAGCCGAGCGCGAAAAGAATGAGGATGAAGTGCGTCAACTACTTTCTTTGGCGCAGCAGTTAGAGGGAATGACTCGTAACGTCGGTATGCATGCGGGTGGTGTATTGATTGCTCCGGGTCGTCTCACCGATTTTTGTCCTCTCTATACGCAGGAGAGTAAGGATCAGGACAGTAGCTCGGTCATTAGTCAGTTTGACAAGGATGATGTAGAAGCGATTGGTTTGGTGAAGTTCGACTTCCTGGGCCTCACTACCCTCACCATCTTGGCAGCTGCAGAGCGTTGGATTAAAGCGCTGCATGCGGATCGTAGAGACTGGACCATCGGCGATATTTCGCTCGATGATGAAAAAGCATTTGATGTTCTCAAGCGTGCTAATACCGTTGCCGTGTTCCAGCTAGAAAGCCGCGGCATGCAAGGCATGCTGCGTGAAGCCAAGCCGGACCGCTTTGAAGACATTATTGCCTTGGTGGCTTTGTACCGTCCAGGCCCAATGGATTTGATCCCAGACTTTATTGAGCGCAAGCATGGTCGTCAAAAAGTAGAGTATCCAGATCCCCGTATTGAGCCGGTTCTACGTGAGACCTACGGCATCATGGTCTACCAAGAGCAGGTGATGCAGATGGCGCAGATGATTGGCGGCTACTCATTAGGTGGCGCGGATATGTTGCGTCGCGCGATGGGTAAGAAAAAGCCAGAAGAGATGGCCCAGCATCGCAAGATCTTTAGTGATGGTGCAAAAGCAGGCGGCATTACAGAGTCAAAGGCAAATGAGATTTATGACCTCATGGAGCGCTTTGCAGGCTATGGATTTAATAAGTCCCACGCTGCCGCATATGCACTCTTAGCGTACCAAACTGCTTGGCTCAAAGCGTATTACCCCGCTGAATTTATGGCAGCCAACTTATCACTCGCCATGGATGACACCGATAAGGTAAAGATTTTGTATGACGATTGCTTGGCTAATAACATTCGGGTGTTCTCGCCAGATATCAATACTGGAGTTTATGAGTTCACACCATTGCGCGCACCGGATGCTGCCCCTGATTCTGCTATTAGCCATATACGCTATGGTTTAGGCGCAGTACGCGGCACTGGTGAAGCTGCAATTGAATCCATCGTCAAAGCCCGTGAAACTGGCGGTCCATTTAAAGATTTATTTGATTTCTGTGCTCGAGTTGATCGCCGGCAAGTCAATCGTCGTGCTATTGAGGCGCTGATGCGCGCCGGTGCTTTTGATAGCTTATATCGTGACTCTGTTCCTGCAGGCGGAAACTTGTATGACATTCGCGCTACCTTGCTCGCATCGTTAGCGAGAGCGATTGAAGCTGCTGAACAAGCCGAGGCATCTATTCACCAAGTGAGTTTGTTTGAGGTGGCTGGTGAGGAAAATCGCCATCTTCCAGAGTTGGTGCGTGAGCCACTCTGGTCTGAGAAGAAGCGCTTACAAGAAGAGAAGACTGCATTAGGACTTTGTCTAACTGGACATATGTTTGATGCCTATCGTGATGAGACTGCTCACTTTATCCGTCAACCACTATCTAAAGTCACCGAAGGTAAAGATCAGTTGATAGCAGGCATTATTACTTCAGCCAGGATGCTGACTGGCCAACGTGGCCGGATGATGATTGCGACTATTGATGACGGTACTGCTGCAATAGAAGTTACCTTATATAGTGAAGTGTATGAGCCGAATCGTTCATGGCTAAAAGAAGATGAGCTCTTGGTAGCTAAGGTGAACGTGACGCCAGATAAGTTCTCAGGCGGCATGCGCATTGTGTCTGAGGCAGTAATGGATATTACCGGTGCACGTATGCGCTTTGCGCGCAATGTCCATGTGTGTATTGATAATGCAATCGATATCAAGATGCTCCGTAGTCAAATTAACCCTTTCCTGATGGCTAATCGAGTGCGAGATCCAAAGTTGGGAGGACATGCTCCAGCTGCGCCAGGATCCAATGAGGGTATGAAGGGTTTGATGTTGACTGCTGCCGTGACAACTAGCGGCGGAGCATGTTTGATGCAATTTCCAGAAGAGCTCAGAATTTATCCAGATGATGCTTGCTTACATGGCCTCAATCAAATTTTGGCTTCTAAACAAAAAGATCCCGTCCAAATTCAATATCACTAGATACTGTTTTTAGTGTTGATGATGCCTTTAGTTGGACAATATTTTCTCAATCACTTCAATCACTTGCTTGGGCTCAAGCAAATCTAAACATTCGCTATAGCTATCAGCCTTATCTAGACAACCTGCTTTGCGGCAGGGCACGCATTCCCCAGGGCCTTGCAAGATAGTGACATTGCCAACCGTTTGAGTGCGGGCGCGCAATTGATAGGGCTGCTCGCCAATAAAGCCATTAGGCCAAGGCCCAAAGTTGGTTGGCGGGGTAGCGCCAAAGAGGGTAATAGTTGGGGTATTACAAGCTGCTGCCAAATGGGTAATCGAGGTATCGACTCCAATATACAAGGCAGCGTTACGAATTAAAGATCCTGCCTGAGGGATTGATAACTTGCCCGCGGCGTTGATGACTTGTTTTTTACTTGCATCATCGAGCAAAGAAATAATGTCATGATTCAGTTGTACATCTTGCTTGGCTGGGGATGCGCTTAACACCACTTGAAAATTCTTTCTAACTAGCCAAGTAATGAGTTCTTGCCAATAGGCTAATGGCCAACGTTTGTAGGCAGTCAGCGGACCTGGATGCACTACGACATACGGCTGCTTCAGTTCACCTGCAATAATTGGGGTTAATGGTTCTCCAGCAGGAGGAGTAACCTCAATTGGCTTAGAAAACAATTCCGCAGGATCTCTAAAGAAAGGCTCTAGTAGGCGCAGCTTCTCAGTAATGACATGCTGATTAAAGTAATCTACATCGACTGTATGCATGCAGATCAATTTCTTCCACGCATTTTGCTTTTCACTCTTACTTTGCTTCTTCTGATCCTGAGCGTCCTTACCTTGTGGGTGACCGCCAAGTACGCCAACCCTTCTAAATGCAGCTATCAGGCCATACAGGTAGGCGCGATCACTTGGTTGGGTCACGATCGCTAAGTCATAGCGCTGAAACAGACGATTAAAAAGTGAGAGGTATTCACCAAAACCAGGGCGATCAGAGGTTTCAATCACTTCAGCAATGTCAGGATTACCATGCAGCATCTCTAGCTTGCCGCGATATCCCAAGAAATGAAATTCCGCCTCAGGCCACAACTCTCTGGCTTTACTAATTAGCGGTGTGGTTACTAAAACATCGCCGATTTGCCGAGTGGCAATGAATAAGACCTTTTTGGGTTTGAGAGTGGAGTAAGTAGTCATAGCAGTCAGAATGCTTAAAGCGCCTTTGCCATAATCTTTTCACGAACGCGACGTGCATTCTCAGCGGCATTACTTTGATCATTAATTTTATGAAAGAGATGCAGCACCTCAGTTGACCATGAGCCTGATTTACGTCCAATTCCATGATGCTGCAAGCGGAATACAAAATCTGCATCCTCATGGCCCCAACCTGTCATAGTTTCATCAAAGCCATTGATGGCCTCGGCATCCGCTTTCCAGCACGCCATATTGCAGCCTTTAATTCGGCGCCAAACAAATTTTTTGTAGTTGCGCCATGAGCCATCACCCAGCTTGATTGTGAGTGGCCAGTATTTATTGATACCGCCATTGAGGCGTCTACTTAACAAGCTTGAGCTAAATTTCTGAAAACTCCAATTGGGCCAAGCGAGTAATTCTGTTGTGAGGCTTTCACTAAGTAAGACTCGGCTACCGGTGACTAGGTATCGTTTTTGAGCAAGCTCACGATGTCGCGCCACAAAGTCTGGCTGAACAATGCAATCACCATCCAGGAATACTAAGTAGTCGCCATGGGCTGCAGCAATCGCTTGGTTCAAAATCTTCGTTTTCCGAAAGCCTTGATCGTCTTGCCAGAGGTGCTTGATCGATATCGGGTGAGAAGTTTTGATTTTCTCAATCAGGAGTTTTGTGCTCTCGGTCGAGCCATCATCAGCAATGATGATTTCAAAGTTATGATCAGTTTGCGTGGTAAGCGATTCTAGGCAAAGCTTGAGGGCTTGTGGCCAGTTATAGGTGGCCAGCAAAATCGAAATCATTTACCGGCTTCCCGATTGAGATGCCACAACTTCATATATCGATAGTAAGTACCTTGGCCATTAGATATGGCTAATGCAAATCCTTGAGGACCATCTAGAAAACCCGCGCGCAGAATATAGGTTCGGAAAAATGCCCAAGCTCCATGAAGGACTGCCTTGAGGGGGCTGCTGGTTTTGCCTTTAGCAAATGCTTGTTCGGCAGATGCCGTTGAATATCGATTGAGTTTTTGTAGTACTTGGGAGTAGTTCATAAAGCTGTAATGCAACATCGGATTTTTGAGTTTAGCTACCTGACCGTTGGAAATAAGGCGCTCATGAACCAGGTCATCCGAGAAGCGGGCAGTTCCTCGCTTAAATAGGCGATCGACATAATCGGGGCTCCAGCCAGAGTGGCGGATAAAGCGGCCGCAATACCAGGACAGCCTGGGAATGGCAAAACAATCTATGTGGGCACTATGGTGAATCGCCGTCAGAATTTCGGATTTGAGGGCAGGGGTAAGCCTTTCATCAGCATCCAAGGAGAGCACCCAATCCTCGGTAGCTAAGTCTAGGGCACGGTTCTTTTGGGGGCCAAAACCAGGCCAATCACATGGCTGAGAAATGGTTGCTCCATGGCTTTGGGCTATTTCTAGGGTGCGGTCGGAGCTATTGGTATCCACAACCACGATCTGTTGGGCGATACCCTCCAGGGAGGCCAGACAATCGTCTAAATTGGCCTCTTCATTACGGGTGATGAGTATGACTGATAAGGTGGGCATAATTCATTATATGAATGCTCAAGACCGAATAGCCCTAAATCGCTTAATTACCTATCTGAAGCCCCATTATCGCTTGATTATTGGGTCACTCCTGGCAATGGCCGTAGTGGCTGGTGCGGAGACCTCCATCCCAGCCCTGATGAAGCCTTTACTAGATGAAGGATTTACAGGGCAATTGAATAGCAAGCTATGGCAGGTGCCGGTCTTCTTGGTGGGCTTAGCCTTAGTCAGGAGTTTGGCTCAATTTTTATCTAACTATTTATTAACTCGCGTTATTAACTCTGTGTTGTTGAAGTTGCGTGAGCAAATGTTTCGCACTCTGTTACATGCCAAAACTACCTTCTTTCAAAAAAACTCAGCCTCAAATTTAATTAATGCCGTTGTATTTGAAGTCAATAGTGTGCTTTCGATCATGGGCGGCATGTTAATTAGCTTGGTGCGCGATTCACTAACGGTAATTGGTTTGCTTGGTTACCTGATCTATCTGAACTGGCAATTAACATTAGTGGTTTTAGTTATTTTTCCAATAATTGCATTCGTCATGAGCAAAATCAATCGTCGTTTAAGATCGCTGAATAGAGAACAGCAAGCGCTTACCAGTGAGCTTGCTTACATTGTCGAAGAAGCTGCAGCTGGATACAAAATTATTAAAGTGCATGGCGCAGAAAATTATGAAACGATGCGTTTTATGCAAAAGGCTGAACGCTTACGTCAATTTGCCTTGAAGTCAGCAGTAGCTGGAGGTTTAAACCAGCCAATTACTCAGTTAATTGCCTCAATGGCCTTGTCCGTAGTGCTAGTGATTGCTTTAATGCAATCAGCTACCGAAGGTACTACTGTTGGTGGCTTTGCTGCCTTTATTACCGCCATGATGTTGGTGATTTCGCCTTTAAAGCATTTGGCGGATATTAATCAGCCTCTCCAGCGTGGATTGACTGCTGCCGAGATGATTTTTGGGTTAATGGATCAGCCTTTTGAAGAGGATGAAGATCGTAAACAAAATATGCAGCCCTTAGATAAGGCAAAAGGCGGTATTCGTTTTGAAGATGTAGGCTTCTCTTATCAACAAGAAGCTGGTCGTCAAGATGCCCTAAGTAATATTAGTCTCACCATCAATCCTGGAGAGGTGATCGCCTTCGTTGGACCTTCTGGTGGCGGTAAGTCAACTTTAGTGAATTTATTACCAAGATTTTTTAAGCCTACTAGTGGACATATTTATTTGGATGGTATTCCACTAGAGGATATTGTATTGACTGATGTACGCCGCCAAATTGCCTTTGTTAGTCAGGACGTGATTCTGTTTAACGATTCGATTGCTGCAAACGTAGCATATGGTTCAGGCTCTCAAGCAGGAATTGATCGTGGACGCGTATTAGAAGCTTTAGAAGCTGCTAATTTGAGCGCACTCATTAAAGAATTACCAGAAGGTATTGATTCGATAGTGGGGGATAACGGCAATCGCTTATCAGGCGGACAACGCCAGCGCATGGCAATTGCACGCGCTATCTATAAAGACGCCCCAATTCTGATTTTGGATGAGGCAACTTCTGCATTGGATTCTGAATCAGAGCGTCAGGTTCAGGAAGCGCTTGATCGCTTAATGGCGGGTAGAACGACTTTAATAATTGCGCATCGGCTATCAACCATTGAGCATGCTGACCGAATTGTTGTTCTGGAGCATGGCAAGATTGTGGAGAATGGTTCTCACGAAGATCTTATTAAGCAAGATGGTCTTTATGCGAACTTACATCGCATTCAATTCTCAAACGCGTAATTTAAATTAAGAAAAATTAACTCAGAACGATATCGTATTGTTCTTGGCGGAAGCTACCCTCTGCCTGAAGGGTGATTGGCTTACCAATGAAATCTCCCAATTGCGCCAAGAATTGATTTTCTTCTTCTAAGAAGAGATCAATGACATCTGGTGCAGCCACAATTCTAAATTCTCGTGGATTAAATTGGCGGTGCTCACGCACAATTTCACGCAAGATTTCGTAACAGATGGTTTGTGCAGTTTTAATCTCACCTTTACCAAGGCAGGTGGCACAGGGTTCACAGGTAATATGGGCTAAAGATTCGCGGGTACGTTTGCGCGTCATCTCTACCAAACCCAGAGCAGAAAAGTCGCTAACTGAGGTACGAGCATGATCGCGCTCAAGGTTACGCTTGAGTTCATGTAAGACGGATTCTTGATGGTCTTTGCCAACCATGTCGATAAAGTCAATAATGATGATGCCGCCAAGATTACGTAAACGGAGCTGGCGAGCAATCGCTTGAGCTGCTTCTAAATTTGTCTTAAAAACGGTGTCATCGAGATTGCGTGCACCAACATAGCTACCAGTATTAACATCAATCGTAGTCATGGACTCTGTTTGATCAATCATCAGATAGCCACCAGACTTGAGGTCTACTCGTCGACCTAGGGCTTTATTAATCTCAGCATCGACATCAAATAAATCAAATAGTGCGCGTTCACCACGATGCAGTGTTAATTTGCCCAATAGGTTGGGCATATAGGCAGTTGTAAATGCTTTGAGTTTCTCAAAATTTTCAGCAGAATCTACGCGGATTTGGATGGTTTCTTCGCCAGCAACATCACGCAATACCCGCTCAGCCAGGCTGAGATCTTGGTAGAGCAGGGTAGGTGCAGGATTATTCTTCATCGCCGCATGAATGTTTTCCCAAGTGGTTCGTAGGTAAAGCATGTCATGTTGAAGTTCAGTATCTGATGCATCTTGAGCGCTGGTGCGGACAATGATGCCGCCCTTTTCGTCAGCAGACATCAGGCTAGCAAGACGGGCTTTAATAGCCTCGCGCTCTTCCGGTTGATCAATGCGCTGAGAGACACCAATATATTTTTCTGTTGCGGTATCGCTACCTGCAGGCGGAAGATAAACCAAATTACGACCCGCAATGCTCAGTTGCGTTGTTAGGCGCGCACCTTTAGTCCCCAAGGGATCCTTTAATACCTGCACTAGAAGTGTTTGCCCTTCAAATAATAACTTTTCAATTTGTGCTTGAGGATTATTTTGAGTGATATCAGCAACGTGCATAAAGGCAGTGCGTTCAAGACCGATCTCAATAAATGCCGATTGCATGCCAGGCAATACCCTTGCCACTTTAGCGAGGTAGATGTTTCCGACAATGCCACGTTGGCGAGTTCGCTCAATTTGCAACTCTTGCACTGCGCCTTGCTGAATTAAGGCAACACGTGTTTCTTGCGGTGTGATATTGATCAGTATTTCTTCGTTCATACGCGCGTAAGACCAGCAATTTCTAGTAGTTGTTGGGTTTCATAAATCGGTAGACCCATGATACCGCTATAACTGCCCTGAATAGAGGGAATAAAAGCCCCGCCTAGCCCTTGGATTCCATATGCCCCTGCCTTACCAAAGGGTTCGCCACTGGCAATGTAAGTATTGATTTGTTCTCTAGTGAGCTCGGCAAACTGTACCTTGGAAACTTGCACTAGTTGTATTGGCTTTTCATCTGGTTTTACAGTCAAGGCAACTGAACTCAGCACTTCATGAGTCTTGCCGCTGAGCATAGTCAAAATACGGGCAGCATCGGCTGCATCGATCGGCTTACCCAAAATTTCACCATCTAGGCTATTCGGTAGGCTGACGGTAGTGTCAGCACAAAGAATGGGTGCCCAAGGTAAGCCACTTTTTTGCCATCTCACCAGTGCTGCAGCACTCTTTGCTAGGGTGACGCGCTCTACATAGACACGCGCTTTTTCTTCTAATAGTGGCGTTTCAATGCTTTCACTGTCTTCATCCGGTAAGGATAGAAGCATTTCAAAGCGAACGCCAATTTGCCTTAAGAGTTCTTGGCGACGCGGACTTTGTGAGGCGAGATATATAAAGGAATACAAGGCGTCACTCACGATGGTAGGGATGACCTTGCAGGATAGTCCAGGCGCGGTAAAGTTGCTCGACTAGTAATACCCTTGCCATTGCATGAGGTAGTGTAAGACTAGAAAGTCGCCACATCGCTTGAGCTGTCGTTTTCAAACTAGGGTCCAAGCCATCGGCGCCCCCAATTAAAAACGTGATGTCAAAACCCTCTTGGCGCCAGCTAGCAAGCTGAGTCGCTAAGTTCTGGGTAGTTTGATCCTTGCCGCGCTCATCCAAAGCAATCACTCTAGATCCCTTTGGGATGGCAGCAGCAATTTTTAAGGCTTCTTTGGCTGGCGTGAGATCAGGCTTAATTTCTTTAATTTCAATGCTGCAATCCGCAGGCATTCTTTTGATGTAATCATGGGTTGCAGTTGCAACCCAATCGGGCATCTTATGACCAACAGAAACAATGGTGAGGCGCATTGATGCTGGTGAGACGAGCTTACTCGTCGTCGTCTTCTGAGTCGCTGGCTTTGACAAGACCTTTGCTGCCAGCCAATTTCACGCGCACCGGTTTAGCGCCCCACATACCTTCCAGTTGATAATAAGAACGTAACATCGGCTGTAAAATGTGAACTACGATATCGCCGCAATCTACCAATACCCATTCGCCAGTCTCTAGACCTTCGATGGAAATAACTTCACCACCCTTGGCATTGACCTCTTCTTTAACAGACATTGCCAAAGAACGGGTTTGACGATTACTTGAACCAGTGGCGATGATCACCCGGTCAAATAGTTCGCTTAATTTGGTGGTGTCATAAACGCGGATATCTTGCGCTTTAACATCTTCTAGAGCATCAATTACGACGCGTTGTAATTTACGTAAGTCCATATATTCTCGACAATCATTTTTCTATTTAGGATGATCTTAGCTTGATTACAGGTACAAGCCCAGATTGGTAATAATTTCTAGGGTGTGGGTTGGAATTTGCTCTGACTCAATGTGGCTACGAGCAGGGGTTTTGAGGCGATTCCGTAGATCGGTAGAGGAAAGGTCCACCGATAAACCTTCATCAATGTAGATGAGGCCAGCTGGCTGATTTTCAAGGGCGGATGGATCTAATATCTGACGTACTTTCAGCAACTCTTGGATTTCAGTGCTCATTTGAGTCTCTAGATCATAATGTGGTCGGCTGGCTACTGCAAAGTTCATATATTTAAATAGATCACGCCAAGCATTCCAGGTTGGAAGGTTGATCAGCGAATCTACCCCTGTCAGCCAAATGAGACTTGCTTCAGATCCAAAGCGCTCACGCAGGGATTTAGCAGTATCGATGCTATAGCTTGGGCCTTCTCGCTCTATCTCAATACAGTCAACACCTATTTGGGTTGGTATTTTCAAATACAAAAATGCTTTCGCTAAATCAATCGCAGCTGCTTCTGTCATTTGCAGGCGGATCTCCGCCGGCGTGATGTGTGAGCCTTTTTGCCATGGCTCACCGCTGGGAATAAAAAGCAGCGTATCTAATTGGAGCAGCTTGGAAAAATGCGTAGCTAATTTTAAATGGCCAATATGGGGTGGGTCAAAAGTCCCGCCTAAGATGCCAATTTTCTGGATAGTACTCAAGCTAACCAATCGCGTGGCTTTAGATAATAGTCATACAGTTTGGCTTCAGGTGTGCCAGGCTGTGGCTGCCAGTTGTACCACCATTGCACTACTGGAGGCATCGACATCAAGATCGATTCTGTGCGGCCGCCAGAGTGCAAACCAAAAATGGTGCCTCTATCAAAGAGTAAGTTGTATTCCACATAACGACCACGGCGATATTCTTGAAAAGACTTTTCTTCTGGAGTAAAGCTATCTTGATATCGTCTTTCTACGATTGGCAGGTAGGCGTTGATAAATGCATCACCTACTGCGCGCGTCATCGCAAAACTCTGCTCAAATCCAAGTTCATTAAAGTCATCAAAGAAAACACCGCCAATCCCACGCGGTTCTTCTCGATGTTTTAAGTAAAAGTATTCATCACACCATTTTTTAAAGCGCGGGTGGAGTTCTTTGCCAAAGGGATCTAATGCATCTTTAGCTGTTTGGTGGAAGTGCTTGCAGTCTTCATCCACGCCGTAATAAGGCGTAAGGTCAAAGCCACCACCAAACCACCATACTGGTTCTTTGTCAGGTGCTTGCGCAATAAAGCAACGCACGTTCATATGGGTGGTCGGAACTTTGGGGTTATTGGGGTGAAATACCAATGAAACCCCCATAGCTTCAAAACTGCGTCCCGCTACTTCTGGGCGGTGATGTGAGGCTGAAGGGGGCATTTGATTGCCGCGCACATGTGAGAAGCCAACCCCACCTTTTTCTAGAATATTGCCACCATCTAGGATGCAGGTTCGGCCATAGCCTTTGAGCTTACTATCTTCAGGCTTATGCCACTCATCAGCTATAAAAGCCTTGCCATCCAAAGTACTCATTGCACTCGTGATGCGATCTTGTAGACCTAAAAAATAATCTTTTAAGGCAGCGATATCGATTTGGGTTGGTTGATCTGACATATTTTTTAGCTGTACTGTTTATTTAATTGCGCGATAGCCAATATCTTTACGATATTGCATACCATCAAACTGTATATGAGTAATTGCATCGTAAGCTTTTTGCTGAGCACCGCGTACAGTATCTGCGAGGCCAACAACGCACAGCACTCGTCCGCCTGATGTCACTACTTTGCCATCTTGTAATTTGGTACCAGCATGAAAAGTGATTTGATCTTCGGTATCAGCAGGAATACCTGTAATCACATCACCAGCACGTGGGGTATCAGGGTAATTATGAGCGGCAAGCACCACGCCTAGTGCAGTACGGCGATCCCATTCTAGTTCGACTTCATTCAAGGTGCCATCTACTGCATGATCCAATGCATTCACTAGATCACTCCGTAGGCGTGCCATGATGGGCTGTGTTTCAGGGTCACCCATGCGGCAATTAAATTCCAAAGTCTTGATCTTGCCATCAGGCGTAATCATCAGGCCGGCGTATAGGAAGCCTGTGTAAGGAATGCCATCTGCTTGCATCCCTTTAACGGTTGGCATGATGACTTCACGTAATGCGCGCGCATGGATTTCTGGGGTCACTACAGGTGCGGGAGAATAAGCTCCCATGCCACCAGTATTAGGCCCTTGGTCAGCGTCGAGTAAGCGCTTGTGATCTTGGCTAGTTGCTAAGGCAAGAACATTTTTGCCGTCTACTAAAACAATAAAGCTTGCTTCTTCACCAGTCAGAAACTCTTCAATCACTACACGAGCGCCTGCATTCCCTAGTTTGTTATCAGCTAGCATCATGTCAACAGCAGCATGAGCTTCTGCGAGAGTCATGGCAACTACTACGCCTTTGCCGGCAGCAAGGCCATCAGCCTTAATCACAATCGGAGCGCCTTTAGCGTCAATGTAGGCATGTGCTTGAATTGCATTGGAGAAAGTTTGGTAATCCGCTGTTGGAATACCGTGACGCTTCATAAAGGCCTTGGAAAAGTCTTTGGAAGATTCGAGCTGAGCTGCTAATTGGGTTGGTCCAAAAATACGTAAGCCGTTATTGCGGAAAACATCAACAATACCGGCAGCGAGAGGCGCCTCTGGACCAACAACCGTTAGATGAATTTTCTCGCGCTTAGCAAAATCTGCTAATTCTTGTAATCCAGTGATCGGTAAGTTCTCAATGCCTGCTGCAGTTTGCTTAGCAGTAGCTGTGCCCCCATTGCCTGGGGCAACATACACTGTTTGCACTTGTGGAGATTTGGCTAACTTCCAAGCAAGCGCATGTTCACGTCCGCCAGATCCGATCAGTAAAATTTTCATAACAAGCTGTCTGTAGTTATCTAGGAAAAGTAATTAAAAGAAATCAACTTCAATGGTTAAAGTGCGGCGTTCGTAAATACTTCTTGAACGTCATCCAGATTCTCAAGCGCATCTAACAACTTTTGCATGCTATCAGCTTGATCGCCCTCCAAGGCAATCTCAGTCTCAGGCCTCATGGCAACCGTTGCAAGCTCAGGCTTAAGACCTGCTTTACTAATAGCGTCCTGCACCTTTGAAAATTCGGGCACAGGGGAGAGTACCTCTAAAGAACCATCCTCATGCGTGATGACATCTTCAGCGCCAGCATCCAAAGCCACTTCCATCAGTTGATCTTCGCTTGTGCCGGGTGCGAATAGCATTTGTCCACAGTGCTTGAATAAAAAAGCAACTGAACCCTCGGTACCCATATTGCCACCATTCTTATTAAAAGCATGGCGCACTTCTGCAACAGTACGAGTGCGATTGTCCGTTAAGCAATCCACAATGATGGCCGCCCCATTCATGCCATAACCTTCGTAACGAATCTCTTCGTAGTTCACGCCCTCGAGTGAGCCGGTACCACGCTGAATAGCTCTTTGCACGTTATCGTTTGGCATATTGGAGTCTTTGGCTTTATCAATGGCCAAACGCAAACGGGGATTAGTAGCAACGTCGCCACCACCTAATTTGGCAGCAACGGTAATTTCTTTAATGAGTTTGGTCCAAATCTTGCCGCGTTTTTCGTCCTGACGACCTTTGCGGTGCTGAATATTGGCCCATTTCGAATGGCCGGCCATACGGGTAAGTCCTTTTAATAATTTGGCAAGAAGAGGCTATTTTAAAGGGTACTAGACCCAAGGTAGGGGGTATATAAGCATTTTTTGTTACACTCTCATGTCTTAGCAGTAAGAAAGTAGCAAAGTAAGCAGAATTTCCACTGCAAACACCTGCCTCGGTGATGGAATTGGTAGACGTGCCGGACTCAAAATCCGGTGCCGCAAGGCGTGGCGGTTCGAGTCCGCCCCGAGGCACCATTTAATTGCACCACCCCAAGCGGGGTACCAGTCTAGGATATTTTGTCCCGGAGCGCTAACCACTCTATGGAGTGGTTTTTTATTGCCCCAAAAGTCTGCTTTAAATCTTGGAGCACCAACTTAAAACTTTATATGTATTTTTCTATCTTGGTACTTAAGAAAAATATCTATTCATTAGTTGGAGTATTTTTTGGAGCCCATGCATTGAAAGTGGCCCAGCTCCCAGTTTGAATATCTGGAGGCCCTTGCAAATAAGTTGCTTTGCCGACGGTGGTAAATGCAGATGGATAAGATTTCATTGCGTTGATGTCATTCATCCCGCTAATACGCCATGCATACATGGCAGCTCCTAAGTAATTTGCTTGCTGATTGCTTTGCGCTCTCGCAGTAGTAATCGCTTGTAGGGATGCTGAAAAATAATCATTCAAGCTATTTGGAGTATTGGTAAAAAGATAACAGTTTGCTGGGCTAAAGAAATCATCAATGGTTTTCGATGGATCAATGAGGGCATTAAGTACGACATCCGTAATATTGGTGTCTCTTGGGGGGCTGCTACAGTTTTTGCTTAAATTATTTGGCGTTATGTCAGGCATATTCAGGATGGGGCTGGTGTAAGCGGGGTTACCGAAGGGGTAGTTATAGGCCATCTCGTAATCCCAAATCGTACTTGTTGCACTAGCTGGAACCACAAACATCACAGATTGACCATTGGCAGTGGTTAACTTCCCATTGGCTACGCTCGTTAACGAACTTTTATATTGACTAAGAAGATCTGGATTGTAAGGGGGCGGGCTTAGTACTGTAGGGTCGGAGTTATCTAAGTCATAAAGCGGTGCCATAAATACGATATTTTTATTGGTTGGATATAAATTCACGGCACTTGTTGCGGCATCAAATAAAAATAAATATTTACCTCCTGATGCCAGCTTGCTTGCGAGTTCGCCAAAGAAATATTCTTCGTTTTTCTGTCCCACAGTGAATGTTGTCGAAGGGGGAATCAAGGTTTTGTTATAGCTATTAATTGATTTTTCATTATCAATTGCCAAACCATATGCGCTGTTGTCATTCAAAATTTGCTTAGCAAGTGCGTCAGCATAAAGACTAATCTGGCTATTAGATGTTGCGTTTGCGATTAAGCTTGGGAAGCTATCATCGGCATACTCTGCTACAGGAACTACTTTGAGTGGCGCATTTGGAAAAATATCAGCGTAATACTTGGTAGCAGTTTCGCCTGCAACACATCCCCCAAGAACGCCGCTGTACATATCTGGATTTATCTGCGGTAGTGCATAGTAGGTAATTACTGGAATAAGCTTATTGGTGGGGCATTGGTTATTGATTACTGGAATGGGACCCAGAGTATTGTTCGCGTTATATCCCTGGGAAAGCGATATAAATGTAGCAAAGACATATTCAATACCTGCTTGTGGATTTTTCTTTAAGTCCACCGCTAATGATGGCGACTGTGGCGCTGCTTGACTACCATAGTAATAATCCGTCGCAACACTGTAGTTCCAAATGCCATTTCCCTTTAATGGTTGCGATGTTTCATCTATATACATATACGAAACTAAATCTCGTTTCTTAACCGTTGTGGCTGCATCACTGCTAGCTCCAGTACTGCTACTACTATCCCCACCGCATGAAACAATAAGGAAGGGGGCTAGTACAGTAAGCACGCATTGAATGAGGGTCTTGCGCTGCGGAAGTGTATTCATGACCTCATATTAATCTTGTTTTTATAAGAATATGAGAAAGGTGAGAATTTCTTGGTTATTCACCTGTTGTCTTGTAAGCTGGGGCATTCACCCACAATTTCAGCCTTTTATGCGCCCACTATTTGTAGCTTTACTTGCATCGATTTCTATTTGCGCATGCTCAGGAGGCGGGGGCAGCAGCAGTACTGGTCGCGTAGCCACAGAGCTGGCTGACATTGCTAGCGCGCCAGAGATTGAAGGTGCCTATACGGTTGTGGTGGGTATACCTTCTGTATCCAGTTCAACAACAAGCACTATTTACAACGACTTGCTCAACAATCTAACCAGCGCACAGTCCCAGGCTAAGTTACCGATTTCAAGGGTTTTGCTATCCGTGGTCGCGCCCAATAATAATGGTGTATTTAATATTGATTCTTCAAGCGTTTCGATGCAATTTTTAAGTCAAATTGCTAAATTCAATATTAATAACCCATCAAAGGCAGTACAGATTTTGGCTTATCCAGATGTGGAATCGAATAGCCCTTGGCTTGATTGGTCTATTCCTACTTTGAAAAAACCAATTGCGAGTTGTACATTAGCTCAGGCTACTACAGACCCCAATGCTCAGGCTCAAAGAGCGATGTTACTTTCAATCTGCTGGGCCAGTGCAGTAAATCAATTGATTGGCTCCAACATCATTTCTGGTGTTGTTTATGACCAGCAAAGTAATTGGTTGAAAGATGATAAAACGGTAAATCAAATTCAATGGACTTATACCCAAGCCCGTAATGACACTCTTCTCATTGGTTGGATTTCTGGCAATGGTATTGCAGCAAGTGCGGGCAAGGTCGACTTAAATTTTATTGAAGTGTACGATCTTTACTCTAATAAGGGCCCTTATTACGAGACTGTTGCTCCCGAGACAGTTATCAGCCAGGACCCACTCTTTCTCCCACCAGCCTCATATACGACCGGCAAGACCTGTACTGGTTTACTCTGTGCATATACCTATGGAAATGCGTCTGCAAATTCTGATGGCACCTATAAAGATTTTTTCCCAGGCCCGCAATTTACTTACGGAAGCTCCACTGTTATTGGTGCTGTAGGCGCTAATATTTATCAATGCGCCATTAGTCAAAATCTGAATGATGATTTATGTACTTCAGCCTACACGGATAACGTTGACATTACGCAAACCCCGTCGTCGCAGGTAATGCAGGCTATTAACTATGTCAAAGGGGGCGCATCCAAAACTATTCCGCCAAGTGTTAATCAATATCCACTGTATGGCCAGACACAAAGTTTGAGCGGAAGTGTGATTTATCTTTTCTCAGCCCAGTACATTGGACCACTGAAGTCTTACTTTGGTACCAATCCATCGCAGTCAAGTGGAAATCAATGCGCTGATCCAAGTGCGCCGTCTACTGCTTGCACTTGCATTGCTTCGAAATACACTCCAAATGCGCTTTGTGGCGGAGAAAATGGATTTGGATCTTGGGGTAACTATTACGGCGAGTTTACGAAATTCACCGCACTCTTTTTAAACTCCCAGGGTGGTAATAACTGCCCCGGGAATTCATGTTCAGCCGGAATTTATATGTATGACTTCATTCCACAAGCATGGTATGCCCAGTAGGGCGCGTGACTTAGATTTCGTACGTATCTGATTCGTTATTCATTGCCTGCTCAACGATCTTTTTCGTAAGCGTTGGGGAGAAGAGCTCAATGAAGGTGTAAACAAATGATCTGAGGTAGGCGCCTTGCTTTACACCAAGATGGGTCACATTGTTTCCAAATAAATGTCCCGCAGGAATTACTTTGAGATTGCGATCTCGATCGGGATCATAAGCATGACCAGCCACAATGCCGATACCCATGCCGGTTTCTACATAAGTCTTAATCACATCAGCATCAATCGCTTCCAAAATAATGTCAGGAGTGATATTTCTTTGCGCAAAAGCAGCATCTATTTTGCTACGACCTGCGAATGCTTTGTCATAAGTGATGATGGGGTACTTAGCAATTTCTTCCAGCGTCAACGTGGCTTGATTCAGGAGCGGGTGGCTTAGTGGCACCATCATTACGTGATGCCATTGGTAACCAGGTAGTGCGAGTACGCCAGGGGTATTCGCAATACCTTCAGTAGCAATCGCAATATCCGCGCGATCATGAGTGAGTAGTTCGGCAATTTGACCGGGACTGCCTTGTTGAATGCTGACCTTTACTTTAGGAAAGCGTTTTGTAAATTCAGTAAGTACTTTAGGGAGTGCGTAACGCGCTTGCGTATGGGTGGTTGCGATCACAAAACTACCTTGATCTTGGCTGGCAAAATCCTTACCGACTCTTTTGAGTGTTTCAACTTCATCGAGAATGCGCTCAATCGAGACCAAGATGCGCTTGCCCGGCTCAGTCATGGAGCGAATGCGTTTGCCATGGCGACGAAAGATCTCCACACCCAACTCATCCTCTAATTCGATAATCGCTTTGGAAACCCCGGGTTGAGAGGTGAAAAGGGCTTTAGCTGCGGTCGTTAAATTGAAGTTTTGTCTAACGGCCTCGCGGACGAAACGAAATTGGTGAAGATTCATGTGGATTCCTATCTATATATCTACAAAGATATAGGAATCAAATTCTAAATGATTTTTGGGTATTAAGCCTTAGAAACCCAACGAAGTCCAATTAGCGCCAATAGGAAGTACACCAATGGTGGTGTTAGTGCCGTTAAAAGTGCTGGCCAGGATCCCAAAAGTCCAACATTGGAGAAGAGGGAGTTAAACAGTTGAAAGCTCATACCTAGCATGATGCCGCCAAAGACTTTGATACCAACACTACCAGCACGCACTTTCAAATAAGCAAAGGGAAGCGCAAGCGTGAGCATCACAAAAATAGTGAAGGGGTAAATCACTTTTTTCCAAAAAGCGATGGCGTGTCGATGAGCATCTTGCTTGTTATCGCGCAAATGGGAGATGAAGCGACCCAAACTCATGATCGACATTTTTTCTGGGCTAATTAACAGTACGCTCAAAATTTGTGGCGTGACTTCTGACTCCAGAGTCAGCATTGGATGTGTCAAGGTTTGTGCGGAAAAGACAGGGTTTAAGGGATCCGATTGTTTTGTTTCTTTGAAGCGGGTTTCGGTTACATCGTTTAAGACCCAAACGCCTGTTTCATCAAATTTCCCGGAGACCGCGCTGCGAATGGAGAGGAGATGATAGGAATCATTGAACTCATACATGCGGATATTGTGAATTTCATTATCCTTGTCAACCTTGCCAACGTTGACATAGCGCACCCCAGGACGAACTGAACCACTACCATCTTCGTCGCGCAGACGATCTTTCACCCAAACACCAGTCCTAAACTGGGATGAGTAGGTAGAGCCCATAGCTTTCATACGAATTTGATCTGACTTGGCTTCGGTATAGGGGCCAATCCATTCACTCATGATGAGCGTTAGCACAATTAGAGGTATAGAGATCTTGGTAAGCGTAATCAAACCGCGCTTAACATCGAGTCCGGCAATACGTAAGATCGTGAACTCAGACTGACTGGCTAGCATGGCAAACACGTAGATACTACCGATGAGGCCTGCAATAGGGATAATTTCTGAAATGCGACTTGGGGCTTTTAAGAGAACGTGCAGTAGTGCTAAAGGTAGCGTGTAAGCACCTTGTACGGAACCGAGCTCACTCAAGATATCAAAGAATAAAAACAAGGCAACCAAAGCAAATAAGATAAAACCAAAAGCGGTATAAATTTGCTTGGCTAGATAGCGCTCATAAATGAAGGGGAAGAGTAATTTCACTTGCGAGCCATTGCAGCAGGTAATTGGCGACGCCACCACTTCAGAGAAGGGTTGATACGATTGCGAATGAGGACCATTGCAATACAAAGTGCCAGCAAATGAATGGGCCAGATTGCTACAAAGACGCTGACCTTGCCTTGCGATACAAAATTCTGTGTGAGATTTAAGAGGTTGCTATAAATCAGATAAATTAAGACTGCGTAGAACATTGCCGTATAGTTACCCAGTCGTGGATTTACATAAGCAAGCGGGATGGCAATCAGCACCAAGCCTAGTGCCATCAAAGGTAGGCCAATACGCCAGAGTAACTCAGCGCGATTGGGATTGATAGAGGCGGGATTGGGATCATTTAAGAGTTCTGTGACCGTTTTCTCGCGATCGCGTGGTGCAGGTGCTAAGGCATCTTTACTGCGTATCTTGGTGCTGTACTCATTAAATTCCAGAATCCTAAAATCGGGCTGAGTGGGTTGCCCCTCATAGCGTCTGCCATCATTGAGTACGATGGATTTCTCACCACCTTCGGAATTTTGGATATAGCCGGTAGACGAAACGGCAATACTCAGGCGACCATTCTTAGAGTCAGCTACAAAGATATTCTTCACTTCACTTTTATCGACATCAAGCTCTTCGATAAAAAAGACACGCTCTGCTTTTGCAGATTCTTTAAATTGGCCAGCGCTCACCATGGATACATCATCGCGTTGTTGAAAGCGCTGACTAATTAAAGTCGACTCACGATTTGCCCAGGGCCAAACGAAAAGTGCTAACAGAGCGATGATGATGATGAGGGGAGTAGCAAATTGCAAAATAGGACGAATGAGATTGGTAACGCTCAAGCCACTTGCAAACCAAACAATCATTTCTGAATCTTTGTACCAGCGCACTAAAACAATGAGGGTTGCTACAAATAGGGAGACTGTCAAAAGAACGGCAAGATATCCCAAGGTAGCTAAGGCAATTAAAACGAGTGCATCTTCTGGATTCACTGCACCATTGGCTGCATAGCCCAAAATTCGGATCACCAAAGTAGTCACCATGATGGTAACTAAGACCAAAAAGACCCCACCAGTCGTAAAACTGAGTTCGCGGCGAAGGGCCTGATTAAAAATCATGAAAAATATGGGTCTGAATTTATAGGGTTATTGGTGGCTGTAAATGGCTTATATTGCTGTTGATAAGGGAAGTTCATCTCATGTCGGAGGATAATGGATAAAAGTCCCAAATTAGTATTACCTTCCTTTTGAAACGACCAAAACACTGCAATAGATTATGACAATTCAGCTAAGTACCAAGATTTTCCCTCAAGCCGACCTTCAGAGCCAAAAACTCCTGAAAGCTAGTCTCAAGTCCTTACTGGGTCAAAACACCGACTGCTTGGTTTTGGCTTATTCCAAAGCCGATTTGGATAGCTTTTCAGGAACTAAGACCGCCAAAGCCAAAGTGGGTTTTTTGGCGGAGTTGGATCTGATGCTCGAAGGCTCGGTTAACCACGCTAATGTTGTCGGTGATTTGGATTCCAAACAGGCCTCTGTATGCATGCTGCGTGCAGAAAAATCCTGGTCAACCAATGGCGTGAAGGCGAAACGGGTATTGCTCGTGAGTTTGGGTGATGTTCACCTTGCAAGCGAGCGTAGCTTGACTACGTATTCCAAAGTGGCTCGTGCGGCATTAAAGATATTAAGTGGCGGATCCATTGAGAGCGCGTTGTGGTTTACCCCCAGTTTTGCGCTGGCTCACAAAGCAGACTTTATTGCAGAAGAGGTACGTCTCACAGTTCAATATGCTGGCGATCAAGCTTATCGTTTTGGTGTGCGTCAGCCCACCATGAAATTCAAGGCCAAAGACAAGGCGGATACATTTAAGCAATTAGTCTTTGCAGGCAATGATGCTTGCGCCAAGGAACTGAAGGCTGCAGTTGAACAGGGTATAGCCATGGTCGAAGGCATGAACCTGGCAAAAGATCTGGGTAATCTTCCGCCGAATATTTGTACACCAACCTATTTGGGCAAGGCCGCTCAGGGCTTGAGTAAGAAGACTAGCCTGAAGGTTGAAGTGCTGGGGCTTAAGCAGATTGAGGCCTTGGGTATGGGCTCATTCTTATCCGTTGCCAAAGGCTCAGAAACACCTCCGCAGTTTATTGTGATGCGCCATCAGGGTGGTAAGGCTGGAGAGGCGCCAATTGTCTTGGTTGGCAAAGGGATTACTTTTGATACCGGTGGTATCTCGCTCAAGCCAGGCGAAGCCATGGATGAAATGAAGTACGACATGTGTGGTGCGGCTTCAGTCATTGGCACCATGTACTCTGTTGCTTTAATGAATTTAAAGAAGAATGTGATTGGCGTAGTTCCCACCTGCGAGAACATGCCATCTGGTAGAGCAACTCGTCCTGGCGACATTGTCAAGAGTATGTCTGGGCAAACCATTGAGATTCTCAACACTGATGCAGAGGGCCGCTTAATTCTGTGTGATGCGCTTACTTATGTAGAACGGTTTAAGCCTGCAGCAGTAATCGACGTCGCTACATTAACTGGCGCTTGTGTGATTGCCTTGGGACATGTGCATAGCGGTTTGTTCTCTGAGGATGAGAATTTAGTGAGTGAACTGACTAAAGCGGGTCATGCCTCGCTTGATACAGTATGGCGCCTGCCTTTAGATGCTGCTTATCATGAGCAACTCAAATCCAACTTTGCAGATGTTGCTAATATTGGCGGTCGTCCCGCCGGTAGTGTGACAGCAGCCTGCTTCTTATCGCGCTTTACCGAGAAATACAAATGGGCCCACCTGGATATTGCTGGTACCGCCTGGAAAAGCGGCGCTGCTAAAGGCTCTACCGGCCGCCCAGTACCGCTATTGGTGAATTTCTTGCTTGAGCGTAAATAAGTCGGCATCGGACTTTAGGTACATATTGAATGGCGCGAATTGATTTTCATAGCAATGTGAGTGACAAGCTGGAATACGCTTGT
Organism: Polynucleobacter meluiroseus; assembly: GCA_943372325.1. GTDB lineage: Bacteria > Pseudomonadota > Gammaproteobacteria > Burkholderiales > Burkholderiaceae > Polynucleobacter > Polynucleobacter meluiroseus_I. The sequence continues at coordinate 714,415 of CALRYF010000001.1, forward strand.
CGACTTACGCGCAAGATTTGGAGTGCCACACCCGAGGGTGAGCCTGTCCGCAATATTGTGATGGTGAGTGAGAAGGCAGAGTTACAAAAGTTAAACGAGCTGCTTTGGTCGTTTAGTGGCGTTGATTTTTTACCCCACTGCTTTTTAGATGATGAAGCTGCTGCAGAGACACCCATCATCCTGACAGATGATTTTGCCTCTGCTGCCCTCAACAGCATTCCTCATGCTGATGTCATGATTCATTTGGGCATGCGCATGCCGGCTGATGTGCCAGCGTTAGTAGCGCGCTTTCCCAGAATCGTTGAAGTGGTTACCGTGAATGAAGCTGAGCGTTTGGCTGGGCGTGAGCGTTACAAAGCTTACCGAGAGCTTGGTCATGAGTTGCATAACTTTGATCAATCCAAAAGTTAGTATTTATGTTGATTCATCCCCAGTTTGATCCTGCAGCAATTCGTATTGGTTCTTTTGCAATACATTGGTATGGCTTGATGTATCTCCTGGCTTTTGGCCAGTTTTTACTTTTAGGTCGCATACGTATTCGGGCGCCACGCTACCAAGCCTTAGGATGGACTTATAAAGACCTGGAGGATTTGCTCTTTGCAGGCGTGCTTGGTGTGGTGCTTGGTGGGCGCTTGGGCTACTGCCTGTTTTATATGCCCGACTTTTATTTATCAAACCCCTTGAATATTTTCAAGATCTGGGAAGGCGGCATGTCTTTTCATGGTGGCTTACTCGGGGTGCTGGTTGCGCTCTACTGGTTTGCAAAAAAACGTAAGACAACTTTTTTTGTAGTGAGTGATTTGGTGGCACCACTGGTTCCTTTTGGTTTAGCCTTTGGACGACTGGGGAACTTCATTAATGGTGAGTTATGGGGTAGACCAACCGATTTACCTTGGGCTATGGTATTTCCATTGGTGGATTCTGTGCCGCGCCACCCCTCACAGATTTATCAAATGCTTGGCGAAGGTATATTGCTAGGAATTGTTCTCTGGATTTATTCTGGTAAATCGAGACGGGTTGGTCAGGTTTCTGGATTCTTTCTACTGGGTTACGGCATGTGTCGTTTCTTGGCTGAGTATGCGCGTGAACCAGATGCATTCTTAGGTCTGCTAGGTTTGGGTCTATCAATGGGCCAATGGCTCTGTTTGCCGATGATTGTGTTTGGCATCTATCTCATGACGGCATTTAAATCTAAGAGCAAGTAATAACTTATGCTGAATGAAGAGCTCACGCTGCGTAAATTAGCAATTCTTGGCTCATTTGTGAGAACGGGAAGTCTTTCTAAAACAGCAGAAGAGTTGCATTTAAGTTCAGTCAGTATTCATAAAGCCTTGCACTCACTTGAGTCAGGCATTGGGTGCCCGCTCTTTGTAAAAGAAGGTCGCCAATTAAAACCGCTGCCTGCAGCCATCTATTTAGCTGAAGCAAGCGCGGATTTATTAGAAGATGTAGATCGTATCCTCAAAAAAACGCGCGCAAAAGCGGGGGTCAAAACTGGGGAAATCCGTTTGGGTTCGATGTACTCTTTGACTGCCAACATCATTCCCCGAATTATTATGGGTACAAAAATTCGAAGACCTGACTTGGATATCGATCTTTATCTAGGTTCCAATGAAGACCTGATGAAGCGATTGTCTGAGGGTAGTGTGGATGCAATTGTGATCGCAGTCCCTTTAAAAGATCTGCCTGAAGGTGTCCAGGTGGTTTCCCTTTTTGAAGACCAGTTATTTTTAGCTTCATCCAAGGGCAACAAACCCACGCAAGCTGAGATAGATCTATTAGATTATCAACACGAAAAATTTTTGACCCTACAAGATGGCTTTGCCACCACCTCAGGTTTTTATGAGTCTTTTCAGCTGGCAGGCTTTAAGCCCGACGTGATCATGAAGGTGGGCGATATTTTCTCTCTCATGAATATGGTCTCGGGTGATCTTGGTAGATCCTTGTTACCAGGTAGGGTGAAGGCCTTAATGGGCAATGCGATTGAATTTACCCCTTTATTACCCAAATATCAGGTCACTCAAAGAATCGGCTTAATGTACCTTCAGGCTAATGAATCCAATCCCAATGTATTGGCAATAGCGGCTGAAGCCCGTATGTTGCGTCGCAATAACTCCTGATTTACCCTTATCTTATTCTTATATAATTAACTTTAAGTTAATGAATATTCATTTAACTTAATTGATTTTGCTGGTTTTGAGTAATACATTGGGATCGAACTATTTTTTGTTGATTTTCTTTTTGAAAAGAATACATGCTCGAAAAGCTAGCAAAAGCTCGCAACCTGTCCAAGGCAAATAATGCTATCAAGCGCTTGATTTCTGAGCGGGGCGAATCCAATGCCGTCAGCATGGCTGACGATGTGGTGAATAACTATCGCAAGTTAGCAAAAGATCAGCACATTCCTTTTTTTACTTATCTGTTTGAGAAGTTAAATCCTCAAGTAGATGCTGTGCTTAAAGCAGCACAAAATTATGCAACTGAAACTACAGCACGTAATTATATTTATTTGCAAAAAGTATCCGAATCCCCAAGACAAGAATTATTCCGCCGCCTCAACCGCGCTGGCCATGGAACTGCAGCGGTAGTGCAAATGCGCCGCGATCTGTTGCAGCTTTTGGATAAGAAGCCTGAGCTTGCTGCAGTAGACTTTGATATGCGTCATCTACTCTCATCTTGGTTTAATCCTGGATTTTTGAAGATGCATCGGGTTGACTGGAAATCACCTGCTGAAGTTTTAGAGAAACTGATTCAACATGAGGCAGTACACGCTATCGATGGTTGGGATGACTTACGGCGTCGCTTACAACCCGATCGCCGTTGCTTTGCTTTCTTTCACCCGCAACTCCCCAGCGAACCTTTAATCTTCGTGGAGGTAGCCTTACTCCCAGAGATCCCGACGGTGATTACGCCCTTGGTGGATAAGAGGGCAGAGACTGTTGAACAGTCCTCACAATATAAAGTGGCTGTTTTCTATTCCATTAGTAACTGTGAGCCAGGTCTTCGCGGTGTCTCGATGGGTAACTTTTTAATTAAGCGTGTTGCCGAGCAGTTGCATGCTGAATTCCCGGGACTAAAAACTTTTGTCACCTTATCGCCTATTCCAGGATTTATGGATTGGGTATCCGAGGGTGCTAATTTGGGCGAGGATGTGCCAGCAGAAAGATTGAAGCCAAATTTAAGAGCAGCTCGTGATCAGGCTCTCAGCGCTTTGAAATTAGATACTCAGTCTTGGACTGAAAAATTAAGTGCTGGATGGCATCCTGATTTAGCCTCCCCTAAAGAGCAAGATGCCTTACTTTGTTTGGCATCTATTTACTTGGGCTTAGGATCAACGGGTCGCAAGGGCAATCCAGTGGCTAAATTCCACTTGGGTAATGGTGCAAAACTACATCTGGTGAACTGGGCTGGTGATTTATCGCGCAAAGGCTTACGTCAGTCAGCTGGATTGATGGTGAACTATCTCTACGATTTAGGTAGTGTTGAGGAAAATCATGAGAAATTTGCGAATGGAGAGATTGTCTATTCAAGGTCGGTGGGGAAGTTGATGGCTCCCTAGTCAAGAATGCAGGAGGAGATGGCCTAAGGAAGAGTCCAAAGAGGCTCACTTTAGGCTTGGGTAGGTGAACTGGGCAATAAGATCCAGAAAGTAGTATTGTTTCGGGTTGGGCAGTATTGATAACTTATATAGCCACTAATAGTGGCAAGTAGAGGAGATGAAAATGTTTAAACAATTAAGTCTTGCGGCTATTATCAAGCGCGTAGCTTTTCTAGTCTGCGCGGCACCATTGGTAGTAGTTGCTCAAGAGTGGCCTGCTAAGTCAGTCACTTTTTTAAACCCGTTTCCTGCAGGTGGCGGAACCGATGCTTTTGCAAGGCCATTGGCCGCTCAACTTACCGAGCAGCTAGGCAAGCAATTTATTATTGATAACCGCGGTGGTGCAGGCGGTACTGTTGGTGCCTCGGTTGCTGCGAAAGCTGCGCCTGATGGCTATACCTGGTTTATTGGTGCAACCCATCACACTATTGCACCTTCCATGTATAAGAATTTGGATTACGACATTGAGAAGAGTTTTATCCCGGTGGCCATGTTAGCTAACGTACCTCAAGTGTTGGTGGTAAATCCACAGCGCGTCAGTGCTCGCAATGCTAAAGAGTTCATTGCGTTGATGAAGCAAAACCCTGGTAAATATAACTTTGCTAGTGCCGGTAGCGGCACAGTGCATCACCTAGCTGGTGAGTTATTTAAGATCCAGACAGGCACCTTCATAACCCACATTCCATATCGTGGCGCTGGTCCTGCTATGAACGATTTGTTAGCTGGTCAGATTGATCTTGAGTTCGATGGTCTTGCTACATCCGCTCCCCAGATTAACGCGGGTAAGTTGGTAGCAATTGCTGTTGCTTCAAACAAGCGCTCAACTGCTATTCCAAATGTGCCGACTTTCCAAGAAGCAGGTTTACCTGACTATGTTGTATCAACTTGGTACTCGATGTTTGCCCCCGTGGGCACTCCTAAGCCAATCGTAGACAAGATGATTGTCGAAGTTCAAAAAGCGTTGAACACTCCTAAGCTCAAATCTATTTGGGAGAAGAATGGTTCTGATACGCCAAATCTCTATGGAGAGGCTTTTGGTAAGCAGGTCAGCGCTGACGTTGCTCGCTGGTCTACAGTTGTTAAGAAATCCGGCGCCCAGTTAGATTAATTGGCTGTAGTAATAAATAGATTGGATTTGAGGTTCGAATGAATTTGTACTCGCTGTTGGAAAAAGGTTTTCCAAAAGATAAAAAAGCATGTGCACTTGAAACACACGATGGTCTTTATTACTCTTGGGGTGACCTAGAGTCGGCTACTGCAAAGCTAGCCAATTTACTAGTGAGTCTTAAGCTGCCAAAAGGATCAAGGGTTGCTGTACAGGTTGAAAAATCACCTGAGGCCCTTTTTCTTTATCTGGCAACCATTCGAGCCGGTTATGTTTATTTGCCATTGAATACGGCATATCAGTCTGCTGAGATTCAGTATTTTCTAGAAAATGCAGAACCAGCTGTAGTGGTATGCAGCAGTAAAAATCTTTCATGGATATCCAAGGTTGCTGCTAAAGCCGGCACTCAGCATGTCCTTACGCTAGATGAGAATCGCACTGGTACTTTATTGGAGCGTGCGGGTGGCTTAAGTGATCAGTTCAAAACAGTTCCCGCTAAAGATGATGATCTTGCAGCTATTTTGTATACCTCTGGTACTACAGGTCGCAGTAAAGGCGCAATGCTGACGCATAAAAACTTGGGTAGTAATGCGCAGGTATTGCAAAAGTTTTGGGGCTGGAAAAAAGGTGATGTATTACTTCATGCATTACCGATATTCCACGTTCATGGCTTATTTGTAGCAGCGCATGGTGCATTGATTAATGGCAGCAAAATGATTTGGTTGCCGCGTTTAGATACAGCGCAACTGATCAAGCATATGCCACAGTCAACGGTGATGATGGGTGTACCGACATTCTATGTACGCCTCTTGGCTGACAAAGGTTTCAATAAGACAGTGGCACGCAATATGCGTTTATTTGTTTCTGGCTCGGCCCCTTTGCTTACAGAAACATTTAACACATTCAAAGAAGTCATTGGTCAGCCTATTCTTGAGCGCTACGGCATGAGCGAGACAGTGATGTTGGTTTCCAATCCTTACAAAGGTAAGCGAGTTGGTGGGTCTGTTGGTCTGCCGTTACCTGACGTGAAGGTGCGAGTTGTCAATGAAGACAACAAGCCTTGTAAGGTTGATGAAATTGGTGGTATTCAGGTGAAGGGCCCCAATATTTTTAAGGGCTACTGGCGTATGCCCGAGAAGACTGCCGAAGAATTTACTAAAGACGGTTGGTTTAAGACGGGTGACGTTGGACGTTGGGGTGGTGATGCCAATGGTGGCAAAGCCCCTAAAGAATATTTATGCATTGTTGGGCGTAGCAAAGATTTAATTATTTCTGGTGGCTATAACGTCTATCCGAAGGAAATCGAAAGCTTTATCGATGACATGCCTGGCGTTGACGAAAGTGCTGTGATTGGCATTCCACATCCTGATTTTGGTGAAGCAGTGATGGCGGTGGTAGTGCCAAAGGCTGGAGCAAAGTTAAATGCCGAAGCAATGATTGCTACTTTAAAAACACAAATTGCGAACTTTAAGATTCCAAAACGGGTTGAGATCGTTGCTGATTTACCGCGTAATGCGATGGGCAAGGTGCAAAAGAATATTTTGCGTCAGCAGTACACCGCTTAGTTAAAAGCCAAATGCCTTGCGGCTTTCATTGAACATGAAGGCTGCAAGCATAAGCAACATCACTCCAAAAATACGCTTTAGTTGAGCAACATCGAGTTTGCGTGCCATTTTTGCACCGAGCGGCGCTGTAAATACACTGACTACTGCAATACAAAGCACTGCCGGCAAATATACAAATCCAAATGAGCCGGCTGGCAGGTTAGGATGCCCCCAACTACCGTACATGTAGCCAATAGTAGCCGCTGCTGCAATTGGAAACCCAAGACCTGAAGAGCTGGCCATAGCAACGTGCGGCTTTACATTGCACCAGAGCATAAAAGGAACTGTAATAAAGGCGCCACCAGCACCTAATAGGCTAGATAGGGCGCCAGCAAAAGAGCCAAAGCCAAATAAACCCAATGGACTTGGCAAGTCTCTGCCAGGCTTAGGTTTTTTATTGAGCAGCATCTGAATCGATGTGTAAACAATAAAGACAGCGAAGAAGAGTGAAAGCCAGGAAGTATTCAAGGCTTCAAAAATTTCGCTGCCACCAATGAGGCTGCCGACAATCAAACCAGGACTTAAAGAGGCAACCAATTTCCAATCAATTGAGCCATGCTTATGGTGCGCCCAAATTGCTGAGGTGGTTGTAAATAAGATGGTGGCCATGCCGGTAGCGATAGCCATGTGAACGATGACATCTTGACCAAATCCTTGATGATTAAAAACCAAGATCATGAATGGCACGAGAATCATGCCGCCACCAATGCCGAGTAGGCCCGCTAAAAATCCGGAGATGCTACCGCAAAGCATCAACATTGCGATATCACTTAGTAACATGAATTCCCCGCCTTAGCCGCTAGGCCGTCATCCTGAACCCTAAGGTTCAAGGTGGAACGGCTACTCTGCTTCGGGTGCATTAAGAGGTTCAGGGAGTAGCCAAGTCTGAGTTGGTACTGTGAACTTTCGAAACGCTCACGCCCACAAGGTAAAGATCGTTCCGGATGCTTGCGCATCGGTTCAAGGAACTATTGGCCTTGGCGAACCAGGCAGGGAAAGGGTTTGCATCAAAGCATCTACTTGATCTTCAAGCTCACGAATTTGACTCTGCAAGCGAGTCACTTCATCGGAGCTCATATTAGTGGAGGCGCTTTGTTGCGTTTGATTTTTTTGTAAAGTAATAAGATCGCCAGCAATCTTGAGTGCCGCCATCATGCTGGCACGCTCAATACTGCGGTTGCCGCCACTAATAGCGAGTTGAATTTGTTCGTCTACCAAGACGCATGCTGCGCGTAATAATGGCTCATGCTCAGTGCTGGTTGCTAAGGTGATCTTCTGGCCAGCGAGGCTGACTTCAATGCGTTGTTGGCTCATTATCATCCTCAGGATTATTTGCTGGAACAGCTTCACTCAGTAAATTCAGTTGGCGGCCATCACTCTGCTCTGGTAAGCGGCTCAGGATATGTTGAATACGCTTTTGCGCATCTTCAATCTTAGTTTCTTGTAGCGCACGATCTTGAGCAAGATTTTTTACAGCATCTTGAATCAAAGAAATTTTTTCAGCCACTCGATTGATGGATGCGCTCAGCGCATCCATGTCTGCAGCAGGGTTGCCAGAGTAAAGAGGGTTGGACTCATTCATACTGGCATTGTAGTCTGAAAAAAGGCTTTATTTCATGGCGTAACGTAGGCCAACAAATACGTTTGAGCCTGGGGTGTTGTAGCCATAACTCAATTGGTAGGTCTTATTTAAAGCATTATTCCAGCGGGCAAATATGCTCAGATCTTTCTCTAAATTGTAGTTAGCATAGAGATTAAAGATGGTGTAGCCGCCCATTCCAGTATTGGCACCCTGAAAGTCATCTCTGCGTCCGGAGAAGGTGGCACCAACCCCGGTAGTGAGTTTGAGGTAAAGATATTCGGCTGCTACGTTACCGTATTGCTTAGCCTGTTTAATAAGAACTGTATTCGTACCTTCATTTACTGGATTTTGCTGCGTATATGATGCCTTGAGGCTGAGTGAAGCGATTTGCGCAAGTCCGCTCAATGTCGCACCTGTAATCTTTGCGCTTGCGACGTTTGAAGTGCAGCCAGACGTTCCTGTCCCGACTGGGCAGTTTTCCGAGTTACTCACCTGAATAAGGTTGGAAATGGAATTACTAAAAACTACAACGTGCCCATCAAGACCAGGTTTTTCATAATGGATGCCGGCTTCTGTGTTCTTACTTTTTTCAGGCAGGACTGCTGTATTTCCATAACCTGGAAAGTAGAGATCATTAAATGTTGGCGCTCTAAAGCCAGTACCATAGTTAATATTTGCACGCCATTCCTTTGTGAAGAAATATCCGTAGGCTGCTGCACCAGTGGTTTGCGGACCATAGCCAGAGATACTGTCATTACGAAGTGAGAGGTTGGCTATATGAACACCTCTTTTTAGTTGATAAGCAATCGCGCCTGAGTTTGTACTGCGGTTTTGGCTAAAGCTTGTGAAAGGATAGGGCGAGGTCAAATTATTAAAGTCACCGTTGTAGTAGTCGAGTTGAGTACTAGAGATCTTTTGGGTTTTGCGTTCTGCCAACACCTGCAAGACATCAGTACCAATTGCAAAATCGTTTTGCCAAGTAAATGTATTTTGTCTTTGGTTCAGAGTACTGTCATAGGCTGGGTTATCTGGTGTGTTCGGCGCATGAGTTAATGCTGTTCCGGTTTGCGCAGAGAATTGCAAAAGGCTACGCCAGTTTTCCATCACTTGATTTTTTGAGAAAAGGGAATAAGTTCCCAATTGAGAAACTTGGTTTTGAATTTGTTGATATAAAAACTGTTGAGGGTCGAGCCCCGGCAATTGATTATTGAGACGACTATTGAGAAATTGCAAGCCAAGCTCTTGACCTTTGCTCCACTCCTGCGACAACCTACCAGTAATGCTGTCTTGGACGTAACCTGTTCTGCCTGATGCGCTATATCCATCCTTATTATTAGGCGCAATCGTGTTAAAGCCCATCGAGAGGGTTTGACTGGCTGCAAGCGAGTAGCGAGTTTTCTGATCGCCTTGAGTTGATCCATTGATACTGGCTTCGCTAATGCTGGTGCCGTAGCTGCCATATCCAAAAGAGGCACCCACCTTGACAGGGCCATCACCTTTTTTTGTGAAAATTTGTATCACACCACCAATAGCATCTGAGCCGTAAAGACTGCTTTGAGGTCCAAATATGATTTCAATATGATCGATGATGGTGAGTGGGATGACTGACCAATTGGTACCACCATTGATAGTGTCGTCAACTCGAACTCCATCAATCAATACTAGAGTTTGATTATTCGTAGTACCTCTTAAGAAAACGCTAGCGTTTGATCCGCCTGTACCGTAATTGGCTATCGTTACCCCTTTTTGTCTTTGCAGTAGTTCAACTAAGCTAGTCTGCCCGGCTTGTTCAATTTCTTCGGGGCCAATATAAACATTGTCTGCTAGAACATCACTAGCTTTGGTCGGTGTTCTGGTTGCCGTGACAATAATTGGGTCTATCGGATTATTTGCGCTCACTAAAACTGATGATGAGTTGTTTTGTGCGAATGTATTAATGCTGATGAGAGCACCTAAAACAAGTGCCATAGATTTTGTACTGAACTGCTGCTTCATGATTGACTTTCTGTTATCGAATGCCTAGCTAACCTCCCCGTTAGCTGGGTCGAACAGAATTTCTCGTGCAGGGGTTCAGTCGTCAATGTGGCGCGAGATCCCAGGACCAGGCGCTGTCATCGGCGCGCGAAGGTCCCCGTCCGCGAAATTCCACCTGTCTTGGCCGGTATCCGGGCTAGTAAATATCAGAATCTGGCCTTCCCATGCGATTGACGCGCACAGTGGCTTTGTCAGATTCCTGACCCCTAAAATGATTCAGGGGCATTTACCTACCGTTGCGGGGGCAGCACACGTTTAGTGTTTCCCGTTTAACTTTATTGCATTGCAACAAAGCACCACGACCTCTCCATTCTAGCCTAATCCCATGCTGAGTTAGGGTTTTTATCTAGTTTCCAAAGTAAAGAGCCTACAATACCCATTCTTGGATGAAAAATTAATGACTGCATTAGATAAGCACCCCGAAAAAAACCTGATTCGTTTACAGCTGAGTCAAAACTCGGTCTTAAAATGCTTAGATCCTGCGGCAATGGTGGATTTAGAGCGCCATTTAGAGATTGCTGACCTCAAGAAATCCGAAATTTTGCTTCGCCAGGGCGACCAGCAAATGGAGCAATACTTTGTTCTGGATGGCATCCTCAAGCGCATTGTTTCTAGTGCGGATGCCAAGGAGATGATCCTGCGTTTTGCCATCGAAAAAGATATTGAAACAAGCTATGCAGCTTGGCGTTTAAAAACCGCAGCTCCTTACAGTATTGCCTGCGTTACCAAGGCCCGCGTGGCTCGCATGCCCATGAAGAAGTGGGCGGAATTCCTTGAGCAGCATAAGCCCCTCAAGGAAAGCTTCGAATTTGAGGTGATGCGCCTAATGAGTCAAATCATGGCCCATACGATTACCCTACATATGCTCGATGCCCCAGGGCGGGTAGAGCGCTTCCTAAGAAAGTATGAGGATTTATTTGAGCTACTCCCTAAAAAAGAGCTGGCTGCCTACCTCAATCTCTCTCCAGAGACTTTGAGTCGCCTCAAAACGAAGCATAAAGAGCTTTTTGTCTAAGTTCTAAGTCCTCTGTAATTACAGGATTTAGGGGGAAATTGACCGAAGTCAATGATGAATCCTCGCTCCAAGCCTAATATTCAGTTCAGCCTAAGCGGGATACAAAACCCGTTGTGCGATTAATAACTAAATTGGAGACCTTAGCGAAAGCTAAAGTTGCCCGAACTCTAAAAGGGTTCTGGCAATTCACATATACATTGCTATGACAACAGATAATCAAAACACACAATTAACAGATGGCTTTCATCTCGTCATTGACGCCTTGAAGGCAAATGATCTCGATACGATTTTCGGCCTTGTTGGTATTCCAATTACCGACTTATGTCGTTTGGCTCAAGCCGAGGGCTTACGCTTCATCGGCTTCCGTCATGAACAGCATGCAGGTAATGCTGCAGCGATTGCTGGTTACATGACACAAAAGCCTGGTATCTGTATGACAGTTTCTGCTCCTGGCTTCTTAAATGGTTTGACAGCACTCGCAAATGCAACGGTGAACTGCTTCCCAATGATTTTGATCTCAGGATCTAGTGAGCGTGAAATCGTTGACTTGCAGCAGGGCGACTACGAAGAGATGGATCAGCTCAATGCAGCGAAGCCATATTGCAAAGCAGCTTATCGTATTAATCACATTGAAGATATCGGCATTGGTTTTGCTCGTGCAATCCGCGCTGCAGTGTCTGGTCGTCCAGGTGGTGTTTATTTAGACTTGCCAGCACAGTTGCTTGCACAAACCATGCCTGCTGACGAAGCCAAGAAATCCATCTTTAAAGTAATCGATCCAGTTCCACGCCAAATCCCCGCAGCGGATGCAGTTGCCCGCGCATTAGATGTATTGAAGGGTGCTAAACGTCCATTGATTCTTTTGGGTAAAGGCGCTGCTTATGCTCAAGCTGATAAAGAGATTCGTGACTTAGTTGAAAAGTCAGGCATTCCTTATTTGCCAATGTCGATGGCCAAAGGTTTGTTGCCAGATAATCATCCGCAATCTGCTTCTGCTGCGCGTTCATTTGTATTAGCCGAAGCTGATGCAGTGTTATTGGTTGGTGCGCGTTTGAACTGGTTGCTTGCTCACGGTAAAGGTAAGACTTGGGGCAAAGATCCCAAGAAATTTATCCAGATTGATATTCAAGCAAACGAAGTCGACAGTAACGTACAAATTGCTGCACCGTTGATTGGCGATATCGGCTCATGCGTTACCGAATTGCTAAAAGGTATCTCTGCTGTTCCTAAGCCAAGTGCTGAGTGGATCGCTGCGATTACTGAGAAGAAAGATAAGAACACTGCCAAGATGGCAGAGACATTGGCTAAAGAAGCAAGCCCAATGAACTTCCATGGCGCCTTGCGTGTGATTCGTGATGTGGTTAAGAAGAATCCTGATATCAACTTGGTAAACGAAGGTGCTAATACACTCGACTATTGCCGCGCAATCGTGGATATGTATAAGCCACGTAAGCGTTTTGACTCTGGTACTTGGGGCATTATGGGTATCGGTATGGGCTATGCCATTGGCGCTGCAGTAACTAGCGGCTTGCCTACAGTAGCAGTTGAGGGCGATAGCGCATTTGGCTTTAGCGGTATGGAGCTCGAAACCGTTTGCCGTTACAACTTGCCAATCACAACTGTTGTTTTCAATAACAACGGTGTATACCGCGGTACTGATGTGAACCCAACGGGTGGTGCTGATGTTGCACCTACCGTGTTCGTAAAAGATGCTCGCTACGACAAGATGATTGAAGCATTTGGTGGTGTTGGTTATTACGTAACCACCCCAGCAGAACTAGAAGCAGCTTTAACGGAAGCAATTGCTGCCGGTAAACCAGCCCTCATTAATGCTGTGATTGATGAGACTGCAGGTACTGAGAGTGGGCGTTTGACGAACTTGAACCCATCTACTGCAGGTGGTAAGAAATAAAATTAGTAATAAAAAGTGAATATTTTTAGATTAAATTAAGCAACAAATAAGAAATACTTAAGGAGAAACAAACATGACTAAACCATTAGACGGTATTCGCATTATTGACTTCACCCACGTACAAGCAGGTCCTGCATGTACTCAGTTATTGGGCTTTTATGGCGCTGATGTTATTAAGGTAGAGCGTCCAGGCTCTGGCGACGTAACTCGTAGCCAATTGCGTGATATTCCTGGTGCGGATGCTTTGTACTTCACTATGCTCAACGGTAATAAGCGTTCTTTGACTCTCGATACTAAGACTCAAGAAGGTAAAGAAGTTTTAGAAAAGATGATCAAGGTTTCAGACGTCATGGTTGAGAACTTTGGCCCAGGCGCTTTAGATCGCATGGGATTCTCTTGGAAGCGTATTCAAGAGTTGAACCCAAAGATGATTTTGGCTTCTGTTAAAGGCTTTAGTGATGGCCACTCATACGAAGACTTAAAAGTGTATGAGAACGTTGCTCAGTGTGCTGGTGGCGCCGCTTCCACAACCGGTTTCTGGGATGGTCCTCCTACAGTTTCTGCTGCAGCTTTGGGTGACTCTAATACTGGTATGCACTTAGCAATTGGTATCTTGACTGCATTGATGCAGCGTCAAAAAACTGGCAAAGGTCAAAAAGTTTCTTGCTCAATGCAAGATGCTGTATTGAACTTATGCCGCGTGAAGTTGCGCGATCAACAACGTTTGGACAAAGTTGGCTACTTGGAAGAGTATCCACAGTACCCACACGGTTCATTTACTGATGTAGTGCCACGTGGCGGTAATGCTGGTGGTGGCGGTCAGCCAGGCTGGGTATTAAAGTGTAAGGGCTGGGAAACAGATCCAAACGCATATATTTACTTCACTATTCAAGGTCACGCTTGGGAGCCAATTACCAAAGCTTTGGGCAAACCAGAGTGGGCAACTGATCCAGCGTACATGACTGCAGAAGCGCGTCAAGACAAGATTTTTGATATCTTCGCAACGATTGAAGACTGGCTCAAAGACAAGACTAAATACGAAGCTGTGGACATTCTCCGCAAGTTCGATATTCCATGTGCTCCAGTTCTCTCAATGAAAGAATTGGCTGCTTCACCAGACTTGCGTAAGAGTGGCTCTATCGTTGAAGTTGACCACAAAGTACGTGGCAAGTATTTGACTATTGGTAGCCCAATCAAGTTCTCTGATTTGGAAATCGAAGTCAAGCCATCACCAGTATTGGGTGAGCACACTGATGAAGTGTTGTCTGATCTTGGTTACAACGCTGATGACATTGCTAAGTTGCATGCAGCAAAAGCGGTTTAATAATAAATATCTGTAATAAGCAGTAGCTTTAAGGCGCTCCTCGTGAGCGCCTTTTTTATTACTTAATGAATAACAACAATATAAAAAATACAGTGCACCAAATTGTTATAAACTGATTTTATGAATACTAATATTGACTTAAGCCAATTAGTGCAATCTGTAGGCGATGCAATCATTGTTGTCGATGCGCATGAAAAAATTGTGATGTGGAATCCTGCGGCTACTCGTATCTTTGGTTACTCTGAGGCAGAGGCTTTGGGTAATACTTTAGATTTGATTGTTCCGGAGCGCCAACGCCATAGACACAACGAGGGTTGCCGTAAATCTATGGAAACTGGGATTACCCGTTACGGCACATCCTTATTAAAGGTGCCAGCACTGCATAAAGACGGCAGCATGCTCTCTATTGCATTTACAGTCGGCATGCTTTTTGATGAGCAGCAGAAGGTCAATGGAATCGTTGCAATCATTCGGGATGAAACCGAGCGTTTTGCCCAGGAGAGGGCTCTCAAAAAGCGTATCTCTGATCTTGAAAATCCTCCAACTTAGCCGCATATAGTCAGAACATGCCCCTAAAGTAGGCTTAAATGAGATATGTGCCCAAAAAATAGGCATACCCCATCCTTCTCTAAATCCCGCTGGTAAAATTGTTGCAATTCAAAAATTTTTATTCTTATTAGGACTTTAATCATGGCAAAAGCACTAGAGGGAGTCAAAATCCTCGACTTTACGCACGTTCAATCAGGCCCAACCTGTACTCAGCTATTGGCTTGGTTTGGTGCGGATGTAATCAAAGTAGAAAAATCAGGCGAGGGTGATGCAACCCGTGGTCAGTTACGTGACATTCCGGATGCAGATAGTTTGTATTTCACGATGTTGAACCACAACAAACGTTCCATCACTGTAAATACTAAAACCCAAAAGGGTAAAGAAATCCTAGAGCGTCTCATTAAAGAGTGTGATGTCTTGGTGGAGAACTTTGCTCCGGGCGCGCTCGATCGTATGGGATTTTCTTGGGAGCGTATTCAAGAACTCAACCCGATGATGATCATGGCCTCTGTAAAGGGTTTTGGTCCTGGTCCTTATGAAGATTGCAAAGTGTATGAGAACGTAGCGCAATGTGCTGGTGGTTCTGCATCCACTACTGGTTTTGATGATGGTCCTCCAATGGTGACAGGTGCACAAATCGGTGACAGCGGTACTGGTTTGCATTTGGCTTTAGGTATTGTTACTGCCTTGTATCAGCGCACTCACTCTGGCCGTGGTCAGAAAGTGTTGGCAGCGATGCAGGATGCGGTATTGAACTTGTGCCGCGTGAAGTTGCGTGACCAGCAGCGCTTAGAGCGCGTTGGTCTGATGCAGGAATATCCACAGTTCCCTAATGGTGAGTTTGGTGACTCTGTACCCCGCGCTGGTAATGCCTCTGGTGGCGGTCAGCCTGGTTGGATTGTGAAATGCAAGGGCTGGGAGACTGATCCTAATTCATATATGTATGTGATCGTACAAGCCCCGGTATGGGAGGCAGTTTGCAAAGTGATTGGTCGTGAAGATTGGATTACGGATGTGCGTTTTGCGTCACCAATGGCACGCTTGCCACACCTGATGGAAATCTTTGGCGAGATTGAAAAATGGACGATGACTAAGACTAAGTTTGAAGTCATGGATATCTTGAACAAGTACGACATTCCATGCGGTCCAATTTTGTCTATGAAAGAAATCGCTGAAGAGCCTGCACTACGTGCTACCGGCACTGTAGTGGAAGTGGATCATCCGATTCGTGGCAAGTACCTCACAGTTGGTAACCCCATCAAGATGTCTGATAGCCCAACCGATGTGACGCGTTCACCATTGCTTGGTGAGCATACAGATGAGATCTTGAGTGAATTAGGTTACTCAACCGATGAGTTGATTTCTTTACGTCACGACAAGGTAATCTAAGATGCGGGTTGCTTTGATTGGGAGTGCGGATTTTGGTAAGGCTGCCTTAGATGCCTTTTTGGATCGCGGTGACGAAGTAGTTGCTGTTTTCTGTCCACCCGATAATCCCAAATCAAGCAAACCTGAAGTCTTAAAAGAAGCAGCGCTAGCAAGGGGCCTAAATCCCTTGCAGTTCGCCACCTTAAAGGGTCCAGAGGCAGCTCAAGCCATGATTGATGCCAACGCTGATATCTGTGTGATGGCCTATGTATTACAGTTTGTGCCGCAAGAACTTTGCAAGATTCCAAAGCACGGCACGATTCAATATCACCCATCTTTGCTTCCTAAGTATCGTGGACCAAGTGCGATTAATTGGGCAATTGCATTGGGTGAAGAGAAAACAGGTCTCACCATTTTCCGTCCATCCGATGGTTTGGATGAGGGCGAAGTGATTCTGCAAAAAGAAGTAGCCATTGGACCTAATGACACTTTAGGAAAAATCTACTTTGATCATCTTTTCCCGGTAGGCGTAAAAGCTTTGCTAGAAGCTGCTGACTTAGTAGTCGCAGGCAAGCATCAAGAAATCGTTCAAGATGAATCACAAGCCAACTACGAGGGTTGGTTCGGTGTTGATGCAGCACAGATTCATTGGGCAACACACATTAACCAAATTTACAATCTCATTCGTGCATGTAATCCTGCGCCTGGTGCGTGGACAAAGTTCGGTGAGCAAAAAGTGCAGATCTACGATTGCCATAAGCACGTAGTAGCTACATTCGGTGCCGTCAAAGGTAAGCCAGGTGAAGTTACTCAAATTACGCTAGATTCATTCTTCGTCAGCTGTCATGGTGGACAAATTGAAGTCCTTAAAGCTAAAGGTGCAGCAGGCAAGGTGACTGGTGCTGAACTGGCTAAAGAGCTGAATCTAGAAGTAGGGCAGTTCTTTGCGCTTTAAGTAACTGAGTTACTTCGCAAGCATCCTAGTTATTACTTCAATTGCAATTCTGCGATGCTCTGGTGTTCCCATTATTGGATCACCATTTGCAAAAGGTCTTTCTACCAGCGTTAAGATCGCTTTGAAAATCAAGCGCGCCTCATCTTGAGCAATGATCCTGAAAGTATTGCTTTGATTTTTTAGGCACATCTGTTGATACGGTTCAACCAATACATCAACATAGTCGAAATAATCAGTACTAAGACCATTTCTTTTGGTAAATCTTTGATCATAAAATCGCATGACTGATGGAGTTACTGCGTTGATCCCAGAAAACGCCTTAGCAACAAAAGTCTCTACAAAATCCTGCGCAGTTAATTTCGGATCGAACTGATCCATATCTTTCGCGATTTCATTGAATTTAATTTCTCTGCCTTTTTGGATGGCCCAGAAAAAAACATTTTCAACTGACCCCAATCTTTTACTTAGGGTACCAAGCGAGTAACCGGCTTTGTCAGCCAAAGAGCGACTTGTAAATTCAGCAGGGTCGGCATCTTCAACTATTGCATATGCTGCCTGAAGCAAGTCATCCAAGGTCTTCTTGGCTCGCTCTTGCTTGGCGTCTGAAAAGTCAATTCCGGAGTTTTTAGGCATTTGAAAATGTGAACAGAAAAATGAGTGATTGAGATAAGTCTACCAAACCCCATGATTATTGGGCTTAAAGGGCGATTCCAATCAGAAAAAGTGAACGCTCTCCTAAGGTGCTCCAACCCCCTTTAAGGTTATAAAAGAGACATTCGTATTAATAGAGGCCTGCAATGGGTATTGAGATAACTAAAGAGATAACTAAAAAACGTGTAGCCCTTCTAGGCTTGGTATCGGCAACTGTTGTGGGTATTTTTGCTTGTGGTGGGGGTGGTGGCGGTGGATCATCTTCATCCTCATCATCCGAAATAACAACTTTAGTTACGAGTGTTAATGGAGACAGCAACGTAACTTGTGCTAAAAATTCTCAATGTATTGATTTTATTTTTGCCGGTGTAGCAAAGATGCCCGCTACATTAAGTCAGCTTGCCACACCCTGGACGGATACCAGTACAAACATCATTACGCTTTCAAAAATTACTTTTGTTCAAGGATCGAATGATGCGACTGTATTTGATTCGGAAGGTAGTCGTTTTCAGATGGTGGTTATTCCGGAGCTTGATGTTACTGGGTTTCCTCCTGGCTCAGGTACCCGACTATTTGTTGGTAACGGCTTGCCCACTACGCCGATGGGAAACTATCCAGTCCAGTCCAGTGATCCCGCCTATCCTTACTATGCAGCCTTACCTGGCGGTACTAATCCTGCTACTGGCCAAACTTATACCGATGCGGCTGCCATTGGAATCTCTCCATACCCCTTGATTTCTTATGTGCCATTAAATCCAGTAATCACTGGCGCCTATCCCATTAATTCTTTAATTGTGGGTATTACGCTGACTGGCGCAGCATGGCATGTCGAGAAAGCGAATGATTCAAGTGGTAATTACTACAATCCCTTAAATGCATTGCCAAACGACGCCTGTTATGGCCATCCTTATAACCAGCAATACCATTACCACAGCTATTCTTGGAAATGTTTTGATCAGGGCACTGAAGGTAAGCAGTCTCCTGTTTATGGCTTTGCATTAGATGGCTTTCCAATTACTGGTCCACGCGGAGCCGACGGTAAGGAGCTCACTAATGCAGACCTAGATATCTGTCATGGGACGACATCAGAAATTGACGTTCCCAATGGTGCAGGAGGATTCACAAGAAAACTCACCTATCACTATGTTCTCAATAGAGAATATCCGTTCTCCGTTGGTTGTTTTAGAGGTAAGGTTAATTACAATCAAGCGCTTGGACCGGATAATCCGCCGAACACGCCACCAGGAGCATGCGGTACTAATCCTTTTATGAAGGAAGGATTTTTGTATCCAAATGAGCCTTCCCCTGCCTCGCCTCCAAGGAGTTGTAGCTAACTCTGGCGGCAAGGATCAGGCTTTAGCTTTGTGAGTATTTGCAGCCTGCAAAGTCGCAGATGTCAAGCCAGAATTCGTTGGCAAACTATCCCGTTGCTCTGATATCTCTGCGGGTTTTGGTGTTAGTTTAGAAGTTTCTGATCTATAGTTATGCGAGATACCAAACTACCACTTTATCAGGATGTCCCCTACCCGCAATGATTTTATAATTGACGAATGGGAACTACTCAAAAAGATCGCTATGAAATCACCGCAATCTCTGGAGGTAAGGACCAAACCTTAGCCCGCTTGAAGTCAGGTGAAGTTTTGGGATGGGGTGGTGCAGGCTCAGGCCGCATCACCCCTTTCTACGTAGATATTTGTGGCAAGAGGGCTGAAAGTACTGCACCTGGGTATGTGAGCCAGCCATCCTACTATTCGGATATTTCTGCAGGCTACGGCATGAGTCTAGGCGCCTCTAATCAGCAAGCTTTCATCTGGGGCTTTTGCCAAGTAGGCATTGGTGGCGATAAGAATGTATTTTCAGAAGCACCCACCCTTATTAATAACGTTTCCAATATTAGTAAAGTGGCAGCAGGGCAGTTATTTTTTGCTGCCATTGATCAAGCTGGAAGAGTGCATACCGGGGGTTTGAATGTAGATAGAGTATTAGGCCGATCCTCTCCTGAAATTAATGCGTCACCCGCAATGCTTCCTGATATTCCTGTAATGCAAGACATTGCAGTTGGAGATAACTTCATGCTGGCGCTGACTAAAGATGCCAGGCTATATGGTTGGGGGAGTAATTCTGCTGGGCAATTAGGACTTGGTCATCTCAATGTCGTTAATACTCCTGAGCCAATTAATCTCTCAGCCAAGATTAATAGTATTGCCATAGGCTCTACTCATGTATTAGCATTGTCTACTGAAGGCAAGGTATACGGCTGGGGTAGTAATCACTTTGGACAGTCTGGTAATCCTAGCCATCCTTATCTTGATAGCCCTCACTTAATTTCTTTTTCAGAAAAAATCATTGCCGTTGCAGCTGGCATGCATTACTCACTGGCGTTATCCTCCAGTGGAAAAGTATATGCCTGGGGTTGGAATGGCTTTGGCCAACTCGGGTTAGGAGATTTGAAATCTCGCAATACTCCCACTATGATTCCGCGTCTGACTGGGGTGCGAGTAATTGCCGCTGGTGAGTCTCACTCGATTGCTATAGGTAAAAATCATTTATTGGGTTGGGGTAATAATGCCTCGAAACAAATAGGAGATGCCGCTGATAAGCAGACAACACCATTTCCATTCTTGGACATTGCATAAGCGTTACCATGCCTAAGACTAAATTTAACCCCCCTCAGAATCCACGCCGTAACTTCTTGCGATTAAGCATAAGTCTGGCTTCAGGAGTTGTGATTCCAGCAAGCTTTACGGCATGTAGTCGTGAGGATGATGCTCAGCATCCTTTACAAACCTTTGTGCAGCCCACCATGTTGGAGGCAAAAAATGGGGTGCTTGATGTGACATTAACAGCATCGTACTGGGATGCTAAGTTATCGGGTGCGGATCCGAACCAGCAAGATCCCGTCTCGTTGCGCGCTTATGGTTATGATGGTCAAACTCCAAGTTATTCCGGTCCTACCTTAGTGGTGAAGGGTGGTGATCAGTTACGCATCAAGTTGGTGAATAACTTACCTGTTAATCCACCATTTTTGGCGTTTCGTGATCCCACGAATTACATGAAGCCAAATACGACAAACCTACATACTCATGGTTTGCATGTGTTTCCAGGCATCTACGCTGATAAAAAACCGCTTGAATATGGGGACTATGTAGTGGATCCCAATTATGGTGGCGTTATTCCGCAAGGAGATGTACGGCAATATGTTTATAACTTACCAAGTAATCATCCAGCCGGCCCTTTTTACTACCATCCGCAATATCACGGTTCAAGTGCGATTCAAACTGCTAGTTTGATGCAGGGCGCCATCATGGTACGTGGGCCAGTAGATGAATTACCAGAGATGGCTGCGGCAAAAGAACTCATTTTTCTATTCCAGGCGCCGTATTTTGCGAGCAAGCAAACCCCTGATAACTATGGTGTGAAGGACGGAAGCTTAGAAAAATTCTCACAAGTTGCCAATGACCCAACGGGTTTTGGTCTTGAGAAGAGTTCTTCGGGAAATAAAGAATATATCAATGCGCAGCCAGTATTGATTAATGGCGTACGACATCCTACGATCGTGATGGAGAGTGGTGAAGTACAGCGATGGCGTTTGATTAATACGCAAGTATTTAACTATCTGAATGTGAATTTAGATGACCATACGCTTCATCAATATACAACTGATGGATGGGGTAGTAGTGCTTATCAGGATTTCCCAGATGCCCGTCAGAAGGGCGGAAAAGGCATTGTGCTCGCTCCGGGTAACCGTTCTTCTGTGATTGTGAAAGCCGGTGCGCCGGGGATCTATTTATTGCGATCTCTCCCATTTGAAATTGCTCGGGGCAATCACACAGCAATCCTTCCCAGTGATATCTTGGCTAAAGTGATTGTGATTGAGTCAAAGAAATCGAAAGACCAAGACAAGCTATTAACTCCAATTCCAGCAACACCATTACCAGTTTCTGATTACTTAAAGCCAATTACTGATGAGGAGCTTGCTCGTTCGGGAGGCAAAAAGCGCAGTATTATTTTTAATATGATGGGTAATGAATCATTGCAATCTATTGCAAGTACTCAGTCGGTATGGCAAAAGGCATTTAGTGATGTTAGTGCTAAAGCTAGCAATGTTGAACAGGCATTTAAAAGTAATCTAGCCAAAGCAAAACAAGAAGTTTCTAAAATTACTGGCGAGCCAATTGAGGGTTCGAGATATATTAGGCCTTTTAAGATGCCTGTTTATGAATACAAATTGCAGCGTTCTAATACAATCATCCAAAATGTGATTCTGGGGGAAGTTGAGGAGTGGACAATTTTCAATTGCAATAGCATTGCCCACGCATTTCATATCCATGTCAACCCCATGTATATCACTAAGGTGAATGGCGAAGCCATAAAGCCTTATTGGTGTGACACTGTAGCGTTACCAACTGGTGGAACTCCTGAAAATCCAACCTCAGTAACATTCAGAATGCGCTTTAATGACTTTGTGGGCCCTTATATTCTGCATAGCCAAATGCTGCAGTACTCTGATTTGGGAATGGTGCAGCGTGTAACGGTAGTCCCTGTTTGAGTGTTGCACGAATGAACTTAAAGTTATCTAAAATGGATATGATCTATAACTAAAAGTTGTAGTGAAAATATATCGGGCTAGCTTGTTAGTAAGCTAGCGCCTAAAAGCAAGGTAAGCATGCAAACAGTAAATTCCCTCGTTGAGGATCTTCAGCTTCTCCCGCATCCTGAGGGTGGCTTTTATAAAGAGATGTACCGATCGCCAACCATTATTAACGCTGATGGCTTGGTGCAAAAGAGTGCCTACACTAGTATTTACTATCTTCTATCAGGAGATGACTTTTCTTCTTGGCACCGTATTAAATCAGATGAGACCTGGTACTTTCATAGTGGCTGTGATGTTGCCATTTATCTCTTTGATCAACATAAAGCACTGCAAACCATTCAATTAGGACTGGATTCAAAATGCTTACAGGCTACTATTCCTGCTAATACCTGGTTTGCTGCCAAACCCATGCAAGAAAACGCGTACTGCTTGGTCAGTTGTGCCGTAGCACCTGGTTTTGAATTTGCTGATTTTGAAATCGGTAAGCGTGATAGCTTACTAAATGAATTTGGTCACTCTGCTGGCAACATCAAAGCTATTGAGTCCCTGACGAGGGATTAGTTAATCTTCCAATTGGTATTAGAAGAAATCGATATGAATATTGATCATAAGTTAGAGCGTGGTTTAGGGCAGCGACAGATAGAAATGATCGCGATTGGTGGCTGTATTGGTACGGGCCTTTTTATGGGCTCGGGCAAAACAATTTCCATTGCGGGTCCAAGCATTATTTTGATTTATGCGATTATTGGTTGCGTCTTATATTTTGTGATGCGGGCAATGGGAGAATTGCTCCTCTACAATCTCAATTACAAATCCTTTGTTGATTTTTCTGAAGATATCTTAGGCCCATCTGCTGGTTTTTTTGTTGGTTGGTCATATTGGTTTGCCTGGATAGTGGCAGCAATCGCTGAGATTATTGCCATTACAGGCTACATCTCTTTTTGGTGGCCTGACTTGCCGCATTGGATCTCGGCCCTGACAATTGTCGTTTTTTTACTCACCTTAAATATCCTGAGTGTTAAGGCATTCGGGGAGCTTGAGTTTTGGATGGCGATCATTAAAGTGATCGCCATTATTGGCCTCATTGTTTTAGGCCTTTATCTCTGCGTCACCAGCTTTGTCTCCCCAAGTGGGGTCAAGGCACATATTAGTAATCTTTGGTCCTATGGAGGGTTCTTTCCCAATGGGGTTTCAGGATTGCTGGGAGGCTTGCAAACTGCGATCTTTGCTTTTGCTGGTATGGAAATCATTGGCACCATGATGGCCGAAACAAAAGATCCTAAAAAGATGTTGCCAGATGCAATTAATAAGATACCTGTCAGGATTATGATTTTTTACATTGGTACCGTTATGGTGTTAATGATGGTGACACCTTGGAGGGATATTTCCCCTGACCAAAGTCCCTTTGTCGGCATGTTCTCTTTGGTGGGGATGCTGAGCGCCGCTTCAATAATCAATGCCGTAGTCATTAGCTCCGCTACCTCATCGAGTAATAGCGGTATCTATGCAACTTCACGGATGGTGTATGGGCTAGCAAAGCATCATCATGCGCCACCTATTTTTGGGAGATTGTCATCCCACAAAATTCCTACCGGCGGTATTTTTCTAGGAACAGGACTTATTCTGCTGGTATCTCTCGTCCTTACAATGACTCAGTCCATGATGGGGGCATTTGAGTTAGTGGGAAGTGTGGCAGCCTTACTCTTTATTTATATCTGGTCAATGATCTTATTTGCTTATCTTGCCTATCGTAAGCGCTTACCTCAGGCCCATGATGAATCTGAGTTTAAAATGCCTCTGAGCAAAATCACGCCTTATATGGCCTTAGGATTTTTTGTGATTGTGATCTTTGCTCTGGGTCTGAGTGATAGCACCCGTATTGCACTATATATCTTGCCACTATGGTTTTTATTTTTAAGTGCCTTCTACTGGCTAAAGACGCGAAACAGTGCGCATCAGCAAATGCTGATTGCAGAATTTAAGACAAAGGTTAGCGCTCAGAATGTTGCGGCTGCCCAATATCGCGCAAGATCAAGGTAGAGAAGAGGTATTGAGGCCAAAGAATGTATTGGCCTCATCAATCATTGAGTCATATTCTTTGAGATTGGGCTTATCTGGACTGCCGCCTTCAATAAAGGTGCCTCCAATAACGCCAATGTCTTGGGGTGCTGAGTCTGGTAAATGCTTGGGAAAGATATAAAAAGAGTGTTTTATCTTTAGGTAATTTAGCTGCACCCAGCCCTTTACAGTTAAAAATGAACTCCCTATCCAGCTCCTCAAGGACATCAATTTTCCCCATTGAAATAATCTATTAATTCGTAGAGTTTCTAGCTTGAGAATCATGATGATCTTTCCTAACATAAATTGTCATTTATTTTTTTTGGAGGGGCGAATCAATGTTGATCAAACAAACTCCGATACGTGAAGTTTCTGCGAAGGATATCGCCGCAGAATTCACTGTCAGGCTACATGAGCTGGCTAGAAAGTTAGCTAGCGATGAAAAAACTACATTTTTAGAGCCTAAAACAAGGGAGGCTGCTCACATTGCCTGCTCTATTTACAAATCATTACGATAAATTGAATGTCATTTAATTAGGCTTGGAATCTGCTTATAGGCAAATTCATCGTAGGAACAATGCCTCCTTAACTAAGGAGGTCTACCCTCAATGCTGTATGTTGCCGATAGTCAGATCATCAAAGTGCTATAAAAAATTTACTCTGAAGATTTCCGGATCGAGTTTGGGGTTTTGCCGAATTTTTTCTTAAATGCAGTAATAAAATGATTTACATGAGAGTAGCCAATTTTATGTGCCAAGGTTTTCATCGGTATATTTGAATTCATTAAGGCTTCATAGGCCTGCTCTAACCTTTGGTTAGATAAAAATGAATAAATTGTCTGATCATATTTGTTAAAAAACTCTTTATTCAGTGTTGCACCGCTTACCTTATATTTTCGTGAAAGCTCTTGTAAGGACGGAATATTGTCAGTGATTTGCAAAAGTTCATGGTGCAATTCTTCAACGCTAAAACTATACTTTTTTAGAGCTTCGCTACTTTTTTTAGAGGATGAGAGATGAAGATGGAGCTCTAGTAAATATTGAAGAATGATGGACTGGCCGTACAAAATTCTGTTTTTTCCCTCTAGGTGGTCTGGGGTACAGTTTTCAATTTTTTTAGAAATGCTTTGAGGAATTTTCTTTTCAGCTAAATGCGGAAAATGAGAAATGTTTGCATTTTCAAAGAATGATTCAGCTTGTTCCTCGCCTAATAAGAGTTGCATTGCTCTCACAGGGACTTGAACTACTGATGAAGAAATATCCTCTTTGGTGAATAGGGTTTGATTAAGGCTACCATTTTGCTGTAACGCTATTAAATCTATACCGGGCACCCTTAAAAAAGATAGTTGGCTCGATAGTATGCCCCCTCCCTTCCATTTCATCTGCCCTGAGTGCATCATATGGGCAAAAAAGGTTTTTGAGGGAAGCTCTACTTTGAATGTCCCCAAATTAATTTCAGGCGGAATACCTTTATGTTGGAATTGATGGACATCTTTGACAATCACGATTCCGTCATTTAGCTCAACATGCTCTGAATACCCCGTTGCAAGTTCAGGCGGATATGGAAAGGCGAGTCGATAATTTGGTGAATCTATTTCGGAAGATAGGTTGTTGCTATTGAATAACCAATCAATCTCATGTCTGTAGCTCATATTCGGAAATGCCTATATTTTGTTATTTTTTTAGTCTCAGAAAACCAATCATCTCCAGAGGCTATAGATTGATCAATGGCAATTTACCTAACTTCTATTAATATATAATAACAGTAATAATATTGTTAATAATCAATATCTTAGTTTCCTTTTCAGATTGTGTTTATAAAAATTTTTGCAACTCTCCCCTCTCTTTCTCGCACATCCCGTCTACTGATTGCGGCAACTATTTTCTTGGCATCTTCTGGCGCCTACTCTCAGGTCGCCCCCAATGCTGGTGCTTTGCAAAATCAACTTGATTTGCAGTTACAGCGTGAGTCGCAGGAGCCTCTCGTGCAGCCAGTTAAGCCAGAGCCCAGTACTCCAAGTGAAAAAAAGGGTCCACAGATTGCAGTGACGCAGTTTAAGTTTGAGGGTAATACGCTTTTTACCAATCAACAGTTGGACCAGGTTGTAAAGCCCTGGACCAATCGATCACTTCAGATTAGCGAGATTGAGGATGCTGCCGCGGCAATTCAAGATTTTTATGCTCTGCGCAACCGAATTGCTAAGGCAATACTGCCACCCCAAGAAATTAAAGAGGGGGTGGTGCTCATTAAAATACTAGAGGGCAAGATGGGTTCAGTGATTGTTGAGCCTGCAGATAATGCGGGGAATACAAAACCCCGTTTTTCAATGGCGCGCGCAGAATCCTACATCACCCATGGGGTGAAGGGGGAAACCTACATTAATACCCAATCCATTGAGCGTGCCATGCTCTTGCTCAATGAGACACCAGGCGTTGCTGCAGCGGGTGCTTTTGAGCCTGGAAGTGAGGGTGGCTTCAGTAACTTTCGTGTCAAAGTAAGAGATACACCTTGGTTCGATGGACATGCGGCATTAAGCAACTATGGCAGCTCCAGTACTGGCGTAGGTCAAGCGATTGTCAACCTCAATTTCAATAACATTTCGGGATTGGGCGATCAAGTGAGTTTGAATGTGATTCAATCTTTAGGTTCAGGCTATGTCGTGGGCAACTACATTATTCCTGTTGGATATGATGGTTGGAAGTTCGGAGTGCAAAGTTCTTACTTGCAGTACAAGACGTTGTCAAGCTGGAACGCTACTATACCAACAGCAGGGTCAGCCGGAACCATTCAAGCGAATACGACCTATGCTTTGCAGCGAACTCAAACTGCAAATGCGACAGCCAAGCTGAGTATTGAAAATCGCGGGTATAACAACGTTCAAACGGCACCCTCTATTGTTACCTTAAGTAGTTATCAAATAACTGCCACTAATCTGAGTGTGAGCGGGAATTGGGCCAGCAATGAAAATGGGTACTTAAGTTATTCTGCTGGATACGTTTTGGGTCGTTTAGGCATTCGCGATCTTGCTCAGTCCCAAAACGATCAAAATGGGGTGGGAACTGCTGGCTCTTACTCTAAGTGGACTTTTAGCCTAAGTCATATCCAAGAACTTTCCTTTTTAAAAAATACCACCTGGACCAACTCGGTATATGGTCAATTGGCTAGTAAGAACTTAAATTCTTCAGAACAAATTTATATGGGCGGTGCTTATGGCGTGCGAGCCTATCCAAACTCCCAAGGTGGCGGCTCTCAAGGTGCTATTTTTTCGACTGAGCTGATGCATCGCATTAATGAGAACTGGCAAGCAGGTGTCTTTGGGGATCTGGGGTTTGTACAGCAGTACGTCAATCTCTATAGCGGTTGGCAGGGCCAGACCAATGCAAATAACAACTATCAATTGGGCGATGCTGGCATTACAGCGAGGTACTTTTATAAGCGGGCATCAATTAGCGCTTCCTTAGCTGCTCGTATTGGCAACAACCCTCTATATAACTCCTCCGGGCAACAGCTAAATACGGACAACGCCTATAAATCGGTTCAGGCTTGGGTTAGGGGAACCATCCCTTTTTAATGATTTGAATGGTGTACTGGTGTTTGCTACGGACAAAGTTTATTGCAGTAAATGAAAGATATTTTCTACGTATTAATTCGTAGAAATGAAAGATTAATTCGTAGAAGTTGATTGCCCCCTAGATCGGCAATAAAAATAAACTAGAAGTATATGTTTATTGCCTTTGTCTGCAAAGTTGGCTGACACTTCTGCACAACCTTTTCTTAGTGGTTGTTATCAAGCCCATCCTCGTGTTGGGTTGAATAAGCTACTTCTAAATTCCCGTAAAAAAATTATCTCTACAGTCATTAGCACTGGCTTAGTCAGTCTTGGCGTCGTTCATGGTGGGGCAGCTCTTGCTAACCCCGCTGCTCCCGCTGCAAATGCACTCCCCACCAATGGCCAAGTTGCTGCTGGGCAAGCGAGTATTAGCCAAGCGGGTAATGTCATGAATATTAATCAAAGCACCCAGCGTGCGGTGGTTAATTGGGATAGTTTTAATGTCGGTAAAAATGCGACGGTGAACTTTAATCAGCCCAACGCAAATGCATCCACTTTAAATCGGGTGAATGGCGCAACGCCATCCATGATTAATGGTGCAGTGAATGCCAATGGCCAAGTGATTTTTGTTAATCCCAATGGCGTGGTATTTGGTAGGGGTGCAGAAATTAATACTGGTGGTTTAGTCGCCACTACCATGAATATTAAAGATGCTGATTATATGTCTGGGAAAATGACTTTCTCCGGCGGTGAATCTGGCAAAGTGGTAAATAAAGGCAATATTACTGCGCACGGTATTAATGGCTATATTGCCTTAATGGCACCTGAAGTCAAAAATGAAGGTGTATTAATTGCCAATTTCTCAAATGCCAATATGATTGCCTTAGTTTCTGGCACTAAAGTCACATTATCTTTTGATGGCAGTCAATTAACTAACGTTACTGTGGATGCTTCTGCGATTAATAGCTTGATTAGTAATAAACGGGCGATTAAAACAGAGGGTGGTCAAATTATTATTGCTGCTAATGCCGCTTCTAACTTAAAAGCATCGGTGATTAATAATACGGGCACGATTAGTTCTGATTCCATTACGACTGCCGGTGGAAAAGTATTTTTAACGGCCGGAACAGTCAATCAAAGTGGTGTTGTCAGTGCTAATTCTGCGCAAGAAAATGGCGGCAATATCGCGATTTCTGGTAACGAAGTGAACCTCAATGCCACCTCAAAAACTACCGCAACCGGTGCTACTGGCGGTGGTCATATCTTAATTGGCAAGACTAGCGCAAGTCAGATTGCAAACGCTGCTAGCACAAATCTAAATCCCAATGAAAATAACACTTTAGCTCAGCCTCAAGTGCAGCTTGAGGCAAACATTGTGACGGTAGAAAAAGGCGCTTTAGTGGATGCCTCTGCAACGCAACAGGGTAATGGTGGATCAATTACCATTTGGTCAAAAATCGCGACGAACGTAGCTGGCATCCTCAAGGCGACTGGTGGACTGATCTCGGGTAATGGCGGTCATATTGATACGAGCTCAGCAACCATTGTCAATTACGGCTCTAGCTTGGTGGTCGATACCACTGCGCCCCGCGGTAAAACGGGCAACTGGACTACTGATCCACTAGCTATCATCATTGATGCTACCAGTGCAGCGGTGTTATCGAACGCCTTATTAACGACAAATGTCACTTTAGATGCCACCTTATCTTCATGTGCTTCCATAGTGTCTTGCACCCAAAGTAGCGCACCGCTGATTCATTTCTTAGCTGGGGCGGATGTGTATTCCACCAACATGCAGACTAGCCTGACGCTCAATGCCCAAGGTGGAACAATTCACATTGATAGCAATATCACTGCCGGGGCAGTGTATGCAGTAGCACAAGCCATTAATGTCAATGGTTCTATTAATACCAATGGTGGATCTAATTCACAAATCTATTTAGCCGGTGCCATTATTAATATTTTAGGGAATATTAATTCCAATGGAAGTAATAGTAACAACAGTAATAACAGTAATTCTTTAAATGCTGCTAATACCATTACTGCAAGTAATCGTCGAAATAATGAAAATAGTATTGATCAGATCAATGGCGGATTAAATTCTGATAATAATACTTACACCTTTAACGGCGGTGCTATTAATATTATTGCCAGCGGTGATATTTTTATCGGTGGTAACTCAAATGCCAATATAAAAAATACTAGTTATATTTCAGCAAATGGTCAAAATGGCGGAACGATTAATATTGTTTCGGTCAATGGCAATATTCACCACTCCGGCATTATTGATGCAGTCGGCCTAAATAATCAGGGCGGCACTATTACCCTGGCTGCTAAAAATACTAATACCTTTACTGGCGGATTAGTTTCTGCTGATGGATATATTCAAGGTGGAGTGATTCAAATTGGGGTGGCTAATAATGTGGGCTCCGGTTCGACATTGGCACCTCCATCAATTAACTCCCAAGTTGCTTCTTTATTGGCAGCGGTTAATTTCTCACCCTCAAGCAATATCCTCTCCAGCAACACCGTTTTAGATCGCAACACCGTCATTACTGCTAATGCTGCAAATAACGCAGCCAACAACGCAGCAAGTCATTCAGAAGTAGTTCTTCATTCTCAAGCTGGCCAAATCTTTATCGCTGGCAACAATTATCTCAATACTGCAGCAAGCATTGCCGCTAACGCCGATACCGGTGGTTTGATATTGCTTAGCTCACCTGCAGGCATCTATCAAAATACCGGTTACATCCAAACCAATGGTGGAGCAGGGCTAGGTGGCACCATTGTGCAATCTGGTCTTATTAGTACTACCCTGATTGCTGCCACAGTAGAGGCAAACGGCACAACAGGCGGCGGTAACATCATCATCGGTCGCGACTTTGAAGCAAATCTCCTTCCTGGCACGATCGCCATTGCAGCACTCTTAACTAAGCTGCCTTCTCTTGTAGCAGTACCCACTTCATCTACTACCCGCATTGATGCCAACAGTACCCTTACGGCTAACTCTTTAAATGGTGGTGATGGCGGCAATATTTTGGTTTGGGGTGATGTTGCTAGCGTTGCCGGCAGCTTGTCTGCACAGGCGCTAGGCGCAAGTGGCAATGGCGGCTTTATTGAGACTTCGGGTGATGTCTTGAGTGTAGATGGCGCATCGGTTTCTACATCATCTCGTAATGGCAAGACGGGTACTTGGCTGTTGGATCCTTCTGACATTACGATTTCTACCGCAGAAAATTCAGGTCAGAGTGACAGCGGTGGGACTTTCACCCCTGACAGCGGAGTAGCTACATCCAATATTAATGTCACGACTTTGCAAGATGCTCTAGCCAGCAACAATGTAAGCGTATTGACTACTAACTCAGGTAACGCAGGTTCAGGAGTAGGCAACATCACCATTGCAAATAATCTGAGCTGGAGCAGTGAAAACAGTCTGACATTAACTGCAGGTGCAGGAGGAGGCATCAGCACTGCGAGTGGCGTTACCATCACCATGAGCAGTAGCTCTGCCAAATTGATTATTAATCAAGGCAACACTTCTTCGACTATAGCGGGAGTCATTGAAGGGAGCGGACAATTGGAGCTTAACGCTATCAACGGCACTGGCACCTTAATACTCTCTGGTGCTAACACCTATAGCGGTGAAACCACCATCAAGAGTGGCGCTACCTTAAAAATCGGTAGTAACAATTTCACAGGTACCGGTCGAATTTTTGTAGACCAGGGTGCAACCCTGGATCTAAACGGTTACAGTATCAGTCAAACTAATGTCGCACTAAATGGAGGAACACTCGCAAACTCTAGTAGTAGTACTTCAACTTTAGGCTCTGACTATCTCAACTTATATAGCGATGGAGGATCTTACAGCGACTCTATCTTAGTAGCTAATAATGGAACTTTAGTCATTAGCGCTCAAATATTAAATGGCGTAAATCATACTGAAACCCATGATGATGCACTTCTTAAAATTGGCGATAGTATCAATACCGGTACAGTTGTTTACTCAAATTCATTTAACAATTACAGCGGTCCTACTCAGATTAACGGAGGCACACTTTCTGTTTCAAACCCTGGGAATCTAAACTATTCAGGAGCTAATGGCTACTGGGGTTCAATCAGATTGAACGGCGGGACTTTGCTGAATACCGGCAGCGGTTTGACCTTCCCTAATGTTATTACTATTGAAAGTAATGGTGGTACTTTTGCCAGCGCTTCGGGCGTCAACGTCATTTACTCTGGGGTTATCAGCGGATCCGGCCCCGTTCAGATTGGACGTGAATCTAGCACTGGAACAGTCAATTTTTCAGGCGCCAATACTTACACCGGCGCCACGACCATTTTCGCAGGTACCTTAGCACTGTCTGGCTCTGGCGCAATTGCCGACTCTAGTAGTATTACTAACAATAGTAACTTTGCTATTAACAACACTACTTTAGGTGCCAGTGTTAGAGCCTTAACTGGTACAGGTACTACTGTCTTAGGAGCTAAAACGCTGACGATTACCGCTGCCGCAGGTGATCTCCAAGGCGCCATCAGCAGCGGTAACAGTGGAAGTGTTGTCATCGCTGGTGGTACCCAAATCTTTAGTGCAAATAACAACAACCACACCGGCACTACCAGAATCAGCATTGGCGCTACCTTACAAATTGGCAATGGCGGAACTACTGGTACTTTAGGTATTGGCACTAGTGGTACGGTTACTGCTAACGGCACACTTATTTTTAACCGTAATAATCCCATCAACGTAGCGAAGGCCATTAGCGGTAGTGGTAAGCTGACTCAAGCAGGTAGCGGTACCTTAACGCTTACCGGCGCCAATACCTACAGTGGTGGTACCACTGTTTTAGCCGGTACTCTCAGAGGTAACTCGGCAGCAGCCAATGCCTTTGGTACTGGCACCATTACTTTAGGTGATACCACTGGAAGTGCTGATGCTAGCG
>CALRYF010000002.1:0-517060 GCA_943372325.1 Polynucleobacter meluiroseus
CTATTTATGGTGATGGCCAGCAAACCAGAAGCTTTTGCTATGTCGATGACTTAATCGATGTCATGGTCAAAATGATGAACTCCGAAGATGGCTTTACCGGTCCAGTAAACATTGGTAATCCAGGTGAGTTCACCATGCTGCAGTTGGCCCAGACCATACTGAAGCTCTCCGGTAGCAAGTCTAAGATCATTCATCAGCCACTGCCATCGGATGACCCTAAGCAGCGCCAGCCAAATATCGAACTAGCAAAAGCTAAGCTTGGTTGGGAGCCTAAGGTCAACCTAGAGGATGGTCTTAAAGAAACGATTGCTTACTTTAAGAAGGTAGTGGGGTAAGCCTTTTTGTGTGGTAATTTCCTTTCCTGAGCGTAGATCGATATTGATGAATAAATTAGTTCGTAAAATTAAAAAGCTAATTCCCAGGACGGTTCTTGCGCAAATTGGCTTTTTTATTGCTTTTAATCGATCATGGGGTCATTCTTGTCGTGAGCAGGGCATTTGCGTAGATAGAGAAGGAAATCCTTTGCCATGGATTACTTACCCTGCAATTGAGTTTTTGAACACCATTGATTTTAGTGAGGCAAGAGTTTTTGAGTTTGGGGCTGGCTCTTCTACTTTGTGGTGGGCAAAAAGAGCAAAATTAGTTTTCTCTGTTGAGCGCGAAAAGGACTGGTTTGAGCGTCTTATCTCAATTCTGCCAGGCAATGCTAATGTTGTGCTGGAGTCAAATGAGTTGCTTTACCCGAAACATATTGATAGTCATGCATGTAAATTTGATGTGGTTGTAATTGATGGTGCCGTGAGATATCCATGCGCCCAAAGTTCTTTAGAGGGCCTTGCAGAGGATGGCTTGATTGTTTTAGATAATACTGAGTGGTATCCAAATATTGCCCAGATGCTTAGAGATTCCGGTTTTAGTCAGATTGATTTTGCTGGATTTGGCCCAATTAATGCCTTTCCCTCTTGCACCTCAATTTTTTTTAGAGGTAATAAGTGGCTCATGCAAAAGAAGCATGCAATTCGATGGGTACCTGTAGGCGGGCGGTGGCTAAAGGCGCATGACGACTGTGTTTTATCTGCTATTGATATTTCCCTCTTAAGGAAATAATGATGTATTCAATTATCGCAATTCAGGGCCTAAGTCACTGACTTTGGCATCGAAAAAATTTAATAAAGTAAACCCGAATCGTTCGGGCTTACTCTTGGAATCCTCTATATCAAAGCTTCACGATAGCCACAGTTGAATACCTGGTTGTTGTAATTGGTTTTTGTGAATAAGCCCCAGTTTCACTAATGGTTCCATAGACCTTATCTAGCTCATCACTTGATAAGTCGCGGGCTACTAAATCAGCCACGTTATCTTTTTGGGTGGTCGTGAAGGAGGTGATTGTGAGATTGCTTGCGGCTTCAATCACGTTACTAATATTTTCGATCGTGTAACCATTTCTCTGATCTTGTGGCTTAAATCTAGAAACTACCATGCCAGAAGATGAGCCAGGTGTGTAATTACTAAAGTCTTGCTTTATGAGGTACAGATAGTCTTTAGAAGATCTTAATTTAGTGTTATTCATGCCGCCGCCCCAGTAGTAGCCATAGTTATTGGCGCTGGCTGAGGAAGTAGGTATCACATAAACAAGATCATTATTTACATTATTTGTAGTGGCATCTAGGCTATTGCCAATCACGGATGTTTTACTGCCATAGCTAGATTCCCAAATATTGGTGCTGCTGTTATAGCCATAGCTATAGGTGCTAGTAGTCTGCAAAGTAAACCAAGTATTACCAACCTTTTGGGGTGTATTTACATTGCCGCCATACATACTGTAGCTATTGCTATCCGCACAAAGCAAGCTTGGCTTGACGTACTCAATCACTGGCTTACCAGCACTGCTCGAATTTGGGCGACCTACTCTGAAAATGCTGGAGGACTGAGTCCATTGAGATGTATTCTGTCCCGTACTACTGTTATAGCCCGAAATCCAAGAGCTGGATGGGGTAGTCATTAAGATGCCGCCATCATTATTGGGTGCATCAAACATGCAGGCTACTTGGAGATAGGTATAAGTTGTAGCGCTTGCTGAAGAAGATCCGCCTGCAACGCTGTAACCAGTGTTATTGGCTGTTTGGGCGCTAAGTGCAGCGTTAATCAATACTAGTGCATCACTATCTTTCAGGGTGGCAGTTTCAAAGTCTGCACCATCAGATGAGAAGTTATAAAAGTATTTCAGGTTTCTTCTATTGGATGATGTGGCTCCCGGAATCCAAACAGATTTATTGGACACGGTTAATACATCACCATTCTTCGCTAAGCGATAGTTATCTAAGCTGTAATACTCAAATTCACTGGCAGTATTGTATGAAGACCAGCTACTTTGAAATCCCTCAAGAAGAACGGCTGCTTTTGGGCCATTAGTTAAATCTGTTAGATCAAAACGCAATACTTTTGTTTTGATACCGCTGATTTGGTTATTGGAGTCAAAAGTAGTGGATTGCGCATTTACCAAGGCATATGAAGTAGCGCCATCAGTTGCAAGAATGGTTTGTACTTTTTCTGCATTCGATGTTGAGGAACCAGCAGAAGGGCTTGAGCCAGAACTGTTTGTAGCAATTTGATAGCGTGACGCTAGACTTTCTCCAACGCAGAAAAGATTACCAGTGCTTTTTTGTACAAAAACAATATTGCAGGTGAGATCATTTTTATAAATGCCTTCACCCGTGAGCATCACATAGCTACCCAGGTCAAACATTTCTCTAAAGCCAACATTACAAGAGTCTGTGCCCTGAGTCACTTTGAGGGGGGTCAAGCTGCCATCCTCGCCAACGCCCACTAATTTATAGGCATCTGTTTGGCAGGTAGAAGAAGATTGTGCAATTGCTGGCTTAATAAAGAATCCTGCAATAGCAGTTCTCATCTTGTTTAAGAGAGATGCAGTTTGAACACCATTGGTAGTGGTGGCTGCAATTGAAACTGAACGATATCCCGAAATAGAGACGCTACTGGCTAGTTCTGTGCTGGTATCTGAACCTGTTGAAGCAACTGGCGCTTGCGTAGTTGGGGTGAGTGCTGTGGTTGTTGAGCTACCACCACCTCCACAAGCGCTTAAAGTTAGAGCGAGTAATAGGGCTGTGGCTGCAAGAAAGGTCGATTTCATATTCAATCCGATTTGAAAGTGGCTTGTGTTGATCCCAATTATTATAAGTAAAATATTAAAAGATAGTTTGTCACAGAGCTTACTTTTAAAATGTAAGAAAATACTTTATAAATCAAATACTTAAATATTTTTTGATCTCTGTATTGTTTCGTAATCAGCGCACCGTAAAGCCTATGCAAGACTGAAAAGCGCTAGGGTCGCTTCTGAATTCAATCTACATCCTGTTTAGCGACTACATTCTTGCTTTTTAAAGCCATTCATTTGGGATGCTTGGACGCTGATACAAGTCTCATTAGGGTAAAGGCGCCCAATAACCCATGCCAGAAAAGCTGCCTTGGGAGTTGTTGGTAGGCACTGCACATTTCCAGAGCTATTTTTTGAAGAGCAGCTGTATTCTTCATTGGTCTCAAGTGAAGACATTACTTGAGCTAGTTCTACTTGCGCTTGCCTTCTTTCTACCTCTTGGCCAGTTTGATTCCGATAAGTTGCTAGCGCTTCATCAGAGATGCTATCCCGATTTTTTTTGGGGCCCGGAGCAGAAGGGGCTTTTGAGCGGAGCCCACTCCTTCCCCCCAAAATTGGTGCAGAGCTAGGGCTTTCGATATTGGGGGCTGCATTAAATGCAAAGATCTCAGGAGTGGCAACGGGATTGATGGCTGGTGGTGAGGGGCTGGTTTCTATTGCTGTTGGCGTTTTAGGAGGCAAGAGACCCTCTTTTTCGCTGGTTTGTCTAGTCAAAACCTCTTTCTGGGGCTCATTGGGACTTGCATTTTCGGGGTTTTGGGCCTCGCTACGAATATGTGCCTGGATCGTAGGACCCTCTAAACCTTCTTTTAGGTGATAAAAAGAGCTTAAAAAGGGCTCAATCAGGATAAAAAGCAGAAAAAAGCTGCTGAGAAAGGCGGCAATAAATAGGGCGCCAGATTCGCCCCATTTTTTCCCGATTTCAGCAATGTATTGCATATTTTGGTGATACATTATCGTTTTAAGTTATATAACTAAATTCTTGTAATAAATTTAAATCAAGTATTTAAAGCAGTGATTGCTAGGTAATAGTTAATTGATACCACTTACAATGCCAATATATAGTTACTGATGATATTGCCAAGACGCAGAAATGAGGAAAAGAATGGAATTTAAGAAAAGTAAGACAAAGTTCCCAATGGGGTACTTGAGCAAATTTGCTTCAATCATTTTGCTTGCAACTGTGTCTGTTGGCCTCACTGCTTGTGGCGGTGGCGGTAGCAGTGGCGGTAGCGGTACGGTTACCAATAATGGTTCAATATCCAATCCGCAAAGTTTTACCTTGCCGGCTGGTGGCGTTGCAACAGTTCCACCAACAACTAATTAATTGTATTTTTGCTTTTTATAACAAATTGCACAATTTGATTGGTTTAATCAAATTGAGTTCATCAAAATTATTTCTTCGGAGAGCGGTATGCGTCTAAATTGGAAAGCAGGCCTTGTATTGTTGGGTGCTAGTGCTTTATTGAGTAATGCGGCATTAGCTAATCCACCACAAAGTTCACGTTACTATCAAGATTATCGCGTTGAGTACAACGATGACCAAACGACCAATGCGTTTGGCTTGGTTTCAGTCGTGTCTTGTATTCTGAATAAAATGCATCCTGAGTACAACGCAGGCACACCCTATGTTGCTTGGCTTAAATATGGTCTGTGCGACAGTAATAGTGGAGGCTCAAGTACAACTTCCTCAACAGCGCCTTACGAAAAAGCAACTATTTACCCAACATACGATGCTGCTTCAGGCATCTTGAATGTCAAAATGTGGTTAGAGGGTTATCAAGATGATGATAGTTCTGGGGTACGAGTTTATACACCGCAATATTTTTGGGTGAATGTGGACGTTACGGCTGGCCCGAGTGTGGCGCCCCCACTGGGCCGTTGGACAGTGCATTTTTGTGGACAAGATACTTTAGGCGTTGGTAGTGGTGCGTCTGATCCGGCATCCTGTAATGCGGGTTACGGTTATGGCACTGTTACGCCTGACACAATGACCGTGTTTAATAAATTTTCTAGAAATGGCGTACTGAAAGATAGTGTGGCTGGAGTGGCGACCTATACAGTTTCTGGTGGAGAAGTGGTTACTGGTAGCGGTCAATTTAGTTCCTATAACGCCTGGGACAGAACTCCAACTGATATGACTTACGCATTTGCTTTTAGCGGTGATAACTATCGCCTTAAAGGTATTAACAATCTCACCAACAGTGGTGTGAGCGATGTTTGTACAAGTCGTAATATTGATGCAGTGCAGCCTTTATTCAATAACTGGAATGGTTGGCTGTATAACTCCAGCACAGGTGATGCTATTGATTTAGCAGGCGGTTTCAATCTTAAGTTAGCAACCGGTCCTGTAACGGATTGGTCTAGAACTGGTTGGGTAGGTTACTGGGGTCCTTGGTTCCCAGAAAAAGACGGTAGCGGAAATGCTATTCCTGCCTTGACGGATGGGCAAACTGTGTATGGTAACGGCCGTACAACCAAAGATGTCGCCTTTACTTATAAAAAGTCTTTGGGATCCATGCAGCGCACAACCATCTCTGTTAAAGAATTATCTGAGGTTAATGGCGTTCGTTATCAGGTTTGGTTAAATCGAGACGTTGGTGATATCACAGCAGGTAGCGGTAGATATTTGGTTTACTGGGATAACGCCAATAGTCGCTTTGTATCTGAGGGTAAATATGGTTCCGATGGACAGGCTATCGATAACGATACTGGAAAGGTGGGTAATTTTACGATTGCTCAGCTCACTGCTGCTAATCAAATGCGAATTTGGGGAAACATTCCAAACGCAAACGTTGGTGTTAATTTCAATGTAGGAAAGTGGGTTTATGGAGTGGGGAGTACTGGCCTTACACCACTTCAGCCTAACGTAGCCAATGGTGCAAAAGCTTACCAAACTGTTTATGAGGATATCTATCCAGGTGTTCCCGAGACTGGTTCAGCTGATTTGGCGGATGGCGCCATTCTCGATTGCTATGGTGATCAAAATCAGTGCCCAACCATGTTGAGTGCTAGCACCCCACAGCCTAGAGTGACTTTTGGGCAGAGCGGTTCGCTTCTACCAGTGTCTTATCGTTGGGACAACGCTACAGGCAATTTAGTAGAGATCGGTAGCGGATTGGTGGTGGATTCAGCAGCACAACGTGATGTAGGCCCACTCTTTATTCGTGGTGCAGACTTGACAGCGTATGCCTGCCAAAATCAGCAAAATGGTTCTGGCCCCGGCGGATTCCATATCCCAAACAGTACCTCTAACGCAACTTCTTGGACATTCCAGCAAGGTGGAACTTGTACTAATAATGCTTGGGAAACAGCGGGCACTTTTTACAGATGGAATACCAATACCAGCAATCCAAATTGGCCGTCACGTAGTTTCATCGTGCGCCAATCCGATGGTAAGCGCCCTGTGTTTGATAAACAAATTAACTTAACTTACACACCGGCTAGTGGCGATTTTGCTGGTCGTCAACAAAACATCACCTATAACGGTGGCGGTCAATTTTGGGTGCCGAGCAAATGCTATAACAAGAGCACTCGCGCTGAGCAATCCTGCTCAAGTGGTAGCGATCAGTTCTACGCTAGCAACTACGATATTCCATTTACCACTGCTGCAGCTGGTAAGGTAACGCGTGTGGATGATCCTTCTGTTCAGTATTTGGTGAAGTATTTAGGTCGTTCATTCATCTACGGGATTTCAACTGATACCGCAGCTTGTAGTGCGCTAAATCCACCTACCAATCTTTCACTGCCAACTGCATTTGCCTGGAAAGATCCGCATGCTCCAGAAAGTAGTAATTTCTTGGGTCCATGGAGATCACCAGCCACTGACCCTCTTTATGTGGATGGTGTAGAGCCGAAGTAATAAGCTCTTATTGAGTTCCGGCTCAGAAGTAAATAATAAAAATGCCGCCTTAGTCTAGGGCGGCATTTTTTATTGTGGAGCACTTGAATTATTGTTAGAGGTACAAGCCTTCTTACTCTGCAGAACTTACTCCCAAATCTTGAGTTTCACCTGCAAGGAGATGGCCCCATGCACCCGATCTCCAACGGTTGGAATGACAAATACGTTAGCGCCCACCCAATCGCCTTCCCAAGTTAGTGCGGGTAGGGCTGCTGCAAACCAACCGCCATTATTGGTGGTGGGATAGCCATTAAAGCCGCCAATCACTGCGCCGATTTTGATGGGTCCTATTGCAATGGGTTGGTAGTACATGCCAGCGTAATTGGAGTAATCGCGATCACTGTTATAAAAGCGTCCTGCAGTCAGCGAGGCTACAGTATTAAAGCGGTACTCTAAACCCGCACCCCAGTTACCGTTGTTTAAATTCTGATCTTTTTGAAAGTGGTAAGAGACCATGCCGGGATTGATCCACAGCTGACTTTTGCTTTCAGGTTTGATCAGGTAGACGAAATCCTCAGATCCGCTAGTAGAGCTTTGGGCATTACAAATGCCTGTAGAGCTGATATAGGCAGTTGCTAATAAGGCAGCCACGCAAATACTTCTTTTGGATTTTGCTAGGGCGTTATACATACGGATTATTTCTTATCGGAGCTGGCTTTATTAGTAGGGCTGGCAGCAGATTTATCGTTTTTATCTTTGCTAGGTTTGCTCAATTTGAAATTGAGCTTTTGACCTTGATAAAGCAAGGTGGCGGATTCATCACCAATACTTTGCAGGCTTAAGCCTTTACCAATTGATTCACCAACGCTGATTGCATTCGTAGGTTTGCCATCAATTTCAAAGATGGCAAAGCCATCGAGGGTGCCATCACTATTCTTAGAGGTTGCCACCACACCTCTTAGATAAATATTCTCAGTTACTAAAGGCTTATTGCCAAATAAACCATAGGCAGCTGATGCATCTTGATTGGAATATAGCGTTAATCCCTTGCTAAAGCCATTGGCGGGTCCGCTTGGAGTGCCTGGCACTTGGGCAATACGCATGAGCCAGTAAGTCACTGAAAGGGCGCAAGCCAGCATCAAAAGGTAGGTGAGGCCTTTGGCTAGGCTTGTTGGTATTGACGTGTTTTGCTGGCCATTGCTGACGCCTGCAAAGCCAGAAAAGAGTCTTTTACCAATTAAAGGAAGAAAGGGAAGAGAAAAGAAAGTACTTTGCTTGCTTGCCAAATTTTTGCTTAAATTTGCTTGCTCGTGAAGTTCGGCACGGGTCTGCCGTTTGGCCACATTTTTGGCTTTCAGGCGGTCTTGCAAACGTTTTATAAATTCGCTCAAAGTGACAAAATACCTATAAAATTTGAATCAGTTTAAATCATTGAAGGTGCTCTGTTTATGTCTTTCTTTAAGTCGCTCATGCTTACCCAAAAATCACCTTCAAACCGCTCCTTTTATGCTTCTGGAGTGAAGCGCCGAGAGGCTGGTTTCACCTTAATTGAGATTATGGTGGTCATCGCCATTATTGGTATTTTGGCGACTTTGATTGTGCCCAAGATCATGGGGCGTCCTGATGAGGCTCGTGCCACTGCCGCCAAACATGACGTTGGCACGATCGTGCAGGCATTCAAACTCTATCGT
This sequence comes from Polynucleobacter meluiroseus, assembly GCA_943372325.1. Lineage (GTDB taxonomy): Bacteria > Pseudomonadota > Gammaproteobacteria > Burkholderiales > Burkholderiaceae > Polynucleobacter > Polynucleobacter meluiroseus_I. The sequence goes on from CALRYF010000002.1 coordinate 8,708, forward strand.
TTGGATATCGGTCGTTATCCAACTACCGAGCAAGGTATCAAAGCCTTAGTAGACAAACCAACTTCTGAACCTGTTCCACAGAACTGGAAAACAGGTGGTTATTTAGATTCAGTTCCAAAAGATCCATGGGGCAATCCATATCAATATGCCAACCCCGGCACTCGTAGTGAAATCGATGTGTATAGCTTTGGTGCGGATGGTAAGCCAGGCGGAACCGGAAACGATGCCGATATTGGCAATTGGCAGTAAGCCTGTAGTTATATCTGAGCGAATTCGCTTAAAGGACGCTTTGATGCGCTCCTCCTCCCAGATTAGAAGAGCCGCTGATGCTGGCTTCACCTTAATTGAGATCATGGTCGCCATTGCCATCATGGCAATTGTTTTAGGGGTAGCAGTGTTAGCCATTCCCAATCATGATGAGCGTTACTGGAAAGACAATCTCGATCAATTGGTCTCTTCGCTAAATATGGCGCAAGAAGAGAGCGCCATGTCTGGTACTCCCATGATTGCCCAAATTGATTCGCTGGGATGGAGATTTTTCATTTCAAATATAAATGGTAGCTCTGCTACTAATACCCCTATGGGCCAATCTTTATCAGGCAATGCTTCTAATGCGGTGATCAACAATGCATCGATCTTGATGCCGGATGTCTATCGGCCACAATCTTGGTACAAGCCTGTGGAGATGGCTCCATTGCAACTGACTTTAGGTGGCGAGCAAGTGACCCAAGCATTGCAAATTCCACTACGGCAAGTGACTGGTGGTGGCGCTCAAGATACTCGACAGGCTGTGGTAATTCGGAATCGTAATGGTCGTTTTAGTTGGGTAAAGTCGTGAACATTTCTATTCAGAATCGCAGGAATGATCACGATCGCAATGGCTTTGCGCTGATCGAAGTGTTAATTGGTTTAGCGGTTTTAAGTATTGCCATGCTTGCTGGTTTACGAGCTATTGCCAATGGCGCAGATACACAGCTTGCAGTATCACAAAGAACCATGGCTTTATGGAGCGCTGACAATGTACTAATGGAATTGCGTATGAATCGCGCTTGGCCCGAATTAGGAACCACTACCTTTAGTTGCCCACAGGCTAGTTATATTTTTGTTTGTCAAAGAAAAGTACTTAGCACTCCTAACCCCGCATTTAAAAGGGTTGAAGTTACGGTCTACTTGTCTAGCTCTAGTAGTGCTGAAGTAGCTAGCGGACCTCGTTTAGCCTGGCTCACTACAGTGGTCTCCAATCCATCGGGTGGGGTGATGTGAGTTTTTCATCATATTTAGTAACATAATGTATGTACTTATTAATAAGTACATACATTATGTTACAATAAAGCTATGAATGCCCAAACAGCCATCCTTCAATATGCTCAGTCACAAGGGATTATTAGATCCCGTGATTTGGAATCCAAGGGATTGTCTCGTGTAGAGCTTGCACGCCTTGTTCGTGCTGGAAAAATAACTTGCTTGAGTAGAGGGCTTTATACACTTCCTGATAAAGATATTAGGGAGCACTCTACACTCGCAGAAGTGGCCATCAAGATTCCGAAATCCATCTTTTGCTTGATGACTGCTTTGCATCTTCATCAGTTGACTACGCAATCTCCACATGAAGTATGGATAGCTCTTGCTAGTAACGCAAGAACACCAAGGATGGATTACCCTCCACTGAAAGTCTTTCGATTTTCACAAGAAGCTCTGGGGTACGGGGTAGAAACAAAAGTTATTGATGGCGTAGTGAAAGTAGCAGTCACCAGTATTGAAAAAACGATTGCTGACTGTTTTAAATTCCGCAGTAAAGTGGGTCTGGACGTAGCTATAGAAGCTTTGCATGATGCATGGCGGGATAAGCGCATTAATATGGATGAGCTATGGCGCTGTGCTGTGATCTGTCGGGTATCGAATGTGATGCGTCCCTATCTGGAAAGTTTGCCGTGAGCGAAAAAAATATTGCTGGCTCAGTGAAGGCAAGATTAAAAAATAAAGCTGTTTCTGAGGGCAAGGATTTGTCATTGGTTTTGACGCGCTATGCGTTAGAGCGATTTTTATATCGCCTAAGCATTTCTCAGCATGTAGATAATTTCTTGCTTAAAGGGGCGTTACTTTTTGATCTTTGGTTTGATGTTCCGCTGCGCGCAACCAGGGATATTGATTTGTTGGGTTTTGGACTTGAGGATGCGACTCATTTAATACAGGTTTTTCATGACTTATGCGCAATTAAATTTGATGATGGTATTCGGTTTGATGAATCCACAATCAAGGCGCAAGAAATTCGGAAAGAATCAAACTACACGGGCATTAGAGTTGTTTTACATGGCTTTATTGGTAGTGCTAGATGTGTTGTGCAGGTAGATGTAGGTTATGGAGATGCAGTTACACCAGCCCCAGAGCTTGCGCAATATCCAGTAATGCTGGAAGATTTTCCTGCACCTACCCTACGTGTTTATCCACGATATACGGTCGTGGCTGAAAAGCTTGAGGCAATAGTTACTTTAGGTATGGCAAATAGTCGGCTGAAAGATTATTTTGATATTTGGGCTTTGCTTAACAACGGTGATTTAGAAGGGGATCTATTAAAGAGGGCATTTGCAGCAACAATGGAACGAAGACAAACTTCGATCCCAGTCACTTTGCCATTGGGGCTCTCTGAGGAGTTTGCTAATGATCCAAGAAAAAATACACAATGGCTTGCATTTGCCAATAAGAACATGCTTAGTAATGTTCAGCTTCCTACTGTAGTAACCGACTTAAGAGCCAAATTAGCATATTTATTTAACTCATGATGATTAGGTTAAAAACCACCTCCACAGATCAAGGCTTTGCACTCTTAGAAGTCGTTGTAGCACTGGCCATCATGGCTTTAGTGGGTTTGATGGCATGGCGCGGTATGGATGCCATGATTCGCGGGCGCGAAGTGATTGATCAACGCGCTAATCAAGATGCTGATTACTCTCAACTAGTGCGCCAGTTCGAAAAAGATTGTCAATCGGTTTTAGTGCGTGATGAGCTCAGTAGTTTGGTTAACTCTCAAGCAGGCGCCAATGCCAATGGTGGAGCAGTTTCTGCAGTAGCAGCTGGGGCTAAAAATATTTGGTTCTTACGCCGTTATCGTGCTGACAATGTAGATGCTTGGTTGATTGCGGGTTATGGCATGGGTCCCAATGGTTTGCAACGCTGGACTAGCAAACCCTTGGTGCAAAGATCAGAAGCAGGTGCCCTCTGGTTTGGTATCTCGCGTGATCCCGATTTAAGTTCCAGCGATTTGCTATTAAGTCTCGAAGTACCCTCAGTGGTACGTCAATCTTTTCGGGTGCAGACTTCTGTAGTAAGTGGTGCTGGAGGCGGCGGCATTAGTGCTAGCGGAACTGGCAGTCCTAACAATGCCAATACTAATAACGTCACCACAAATACGACTAGTGGAGCTTCGACTCCAGCTGCCAATAGCGCAAATACCGCTGCTACTTTAAGTAATGTATTGCCCGAGCAACAAGGTGTTGTGATGCAGTGGTGGATTAAAGATATTGCTTTGCCGATGACGCGCTCTTGTTTGATGGGTGGCGCATTGTGATGAGGCACGTAAATTCTTTATTAGGTTCATCGCGTCGTGAGCGTGGTTCAGCAACGATTACCGCACTGATTGTGGTCGGTGTAGCTGCAGTACTTTTGGCAGGCCTGATGTGGCGTCAGCAAATTCAGATTCGTACTTTGGAGAACGCGCGCGATCAAATACAAGCACAGTGGTTGCAGCGCGCCGCGATTGATTTTGCCCGTTTGGTTTTGGTAGAAGATCAACGTAATAGCCAGATCGATCATTTGGGTGAGGCTTGGGCCTTACCCTTGGCTGACGGTAAGGTGGCGGATTTCTTAAAAAATGCTGATGTGCCAGATGAGATTGCAGCAGTGACTTTGCAGGGTCAGTTGCTAGATGCGCAAAGTCAGTTCAATTTAGCCAATTTATGGGATAAAAGCTTTAAAACCATCAATGCTTCTGGGGTTCAGGGATATGGACGCCTTCTTGAGGCTTTGGGCTTGGATAAAAATCTAGCCCAACAAACTGCCCAAGGCGTTTTGCAAACCGATATGCCGATTTATGATCTTGAGGGTTTGCTAAAACTGCCTTCCTATAGCCCGATGATTTTGGAGCAGATAAGACCTTTTGTCTCAATTTTACCGATTTTAACGGCAGTTAACGTCAATACCGCCTCTCCTGAGGTCTTGATGGCAGCTATTCCGGGGCTTTCTAGATCGGCGGCAGGGGCATTTGTGCAGCAAAGGGCGGGTAGCCCCCTGAAAACGGCAGATGAAATAACTTCTTTATTAAATAAAATGGGGGCAAGCCAGGGAGTAACGATTGATGCCTCTTTAGTGGACGTACGCTCCCAATTTTGGCTTGCGCGCTCAGAAATACGCATGGGAAGAGGTATATTTGTTAGTTCTGCATTAATTCAGAGGTCTCAAAACCCCTTACCCAGCGGGAATTTCACGCAAGTGATCTGGAGTAAGACCGGAAAAGTGATTTCTGACTAAATGAGCAGTCAAGAACAGATTAAAGAGCCGAACAAAGAACAAAGCAAAGAACCAAGCATTTGAGTCTATTAATAGTACGCTGCCCACTCAAGCCTCTATCGAGCACTGGATCCCCAGAGGATTTAGCACGTGAGTCGTCTGAGCTCAATTGTGCAGAGCGCTTTGAATGGTGTCTGCTTGAAGTTGATACCTCTTCTTTAGAGACGGGTGTTGGCACTACTGAATCTATGCCTTACGCCGATGAAGTATTGGTTTTGTTGCCGACAATAGATGTGCGTCTCATTGAAGCTAAAGTACCTCTAGCGAATGCCAAGAAGTTACAACAAATACTGCCCAACCTGATTGAAGAATATGTTCTGACTGGAGCGCAGTCCTTAGCAGTGCAAGCATTGCCGCCGATACCGGGCAAGCCTGCGCTGCACAGAGTCATCGCTTTAATTGATCGCGCATGGTTTGCATGGCTCACTAAACAGTTAGAGGCTTTAATTAGTCAGCGCGTTCGCTTAATTCCGGAATGTTTATTACTCGCCACTCCCGATTCTGAGAATGAGACTACAGAAACTCCGGCCATTGCTTATCAATGTACTGAAGCAAGTCTTATCTTTACACAGCGAACTGGCGCCCAGCTCGGTGTGGCATGGGTCGAAGGCTTATCGGAGCAGGCCGTTGAAAGAGTAGTTCTTCCGAAGGCATTGCAAGGCATTCCAGTTGAAGAGTTCGCTTGGAATTGGTTAGCCCCTAGTGCACAGCAGTTCTTAAAAGAGAACGCCTCGTCTAAATCAGCAAACTATTCTCTAAATTTATTGCCTAAAACATTTAGGCGTGAAACAGGTAAAGGCTTATCCAATTTATCCAGCTATTTAAAGCGTCAGCGAGTAGATGGTAATCAAGCGGTGAGTACCACTGCAACTTGGACTGACCCAGCAATCTGGCGTCAGCCTGCACAGTGGTCAAAGTATTTGATAGTCAGCATTGTTATTGGATATCTTGGTCATATGGGTTGGTTGGTAATGGATAACTGGCGTTGGGGTAATCAGTTAGAGGTATTAGCGGCACAATCTTTGACACCAGCTTCAATTGCTAAACTCAATCAAGAAAAAACGCAAGACAAAGCGCTCGGTATTGGTGAGTCATCCAGCAACGCTGTCATCACCGCATTTACCAAGCAAGTGACGCAAGATCAACGACGTCAAGGCCTGGTATCGGATGCGGACTTTGCGCCGATGGCAGCTAAGCTACAGCAACTCAAGTCAGCATTTGGGTCGGAGGTATTGCAAAAGATTGATTACGATGGCTATGGCATCAATTTTGAATTTAAACCTGGCTCCATAAAGCGGACTGATGTTGAGGTAACGCAAAAGGCGCGTTCCCTAGGGTTAATGGTTAAAACGGTAGGACCTAATCGCTATCGTTTAGAACCTTATGCGGGATTGGGATCATGAGTCAGCGTTCACCTAAGCAATTCTCCGAAAAGCTGCTTACTTTCTTAAGGAAAGTAAAAGAGCTATTGAGCAAAGACTACTCAATGCAGGACTTGAAAAATCTCAAGTCATTACCTAAAACATTAAAAGAGAAGCTCTCAGAAGTGCAGGGCGGCTTAAGCAAAAAATCTACAAGTTCTGAGCTAATGACATCATCGACTACCCAGTTTGATATTCAGAAACTACCGTTACTAGCGCGCGATTTTGTCATTCAACAGCGCAATGTATTTATATTGCTTTTACTGGTATTGCTTTTATTGCTATTAAATAGTTTCGCGCTTGCCCCATACAGTCAGAGGGTTCAGGATCAACTAGATATTCGTCCTGCGCAGTGGTCTCAATTGCAAAGCTTAATTAAGCTAGCAAAATCTTCTAGTCCTTCAGCTTCACAGGCCCCGTCTTATGTTGGTGGCGGGGTGGCAACGGTAACCCTATTGGATGACATGGAGTTGCAAAAAATTCGGGGTGTGTTGACCTCACGCGGCTTAAAGCCCAGCGTTTTACGCTTAACTGCTGATAATCCTCCGCGCATTGAGTTTCAATCCAGTGATGCGATGTTCTCTGTATTGCTAGAGGCGTTAGATGAGTTACGCACCACTTGGCGTTTATATCCTGAGCAACTCAATGTTGTATCTACTGCCGGTGCCGGTGTAGTCAATATCAGCGGCGTGTTAGTGCAGCATGGTGGTCAAGCGGGGATGACAAGATAAATGAGTGGTTCTATATGAAACTCGTTCTTGACTTTACGCATCCTAAGTTGCCTAAATTATTTTGGCTTGCTTTAGTATTGGCTTGCTTGATTGTGATTATTCGCCAAATGCCAGTGAGTTGGATTAGTGGTTCTCTTGCATCTCAAACTGCGTGCCGGGTGATGCTGCAGCAACCGATTGGAACGATTTGGCAAGGTAGTGCGGCCTTGGCATTTTCTGAGCCCAATGCAACAGAAGGTGGTTGCCGTGATCCTATGTCCGTTACCGAACGCTTTCATTGGTCTACTAGTTGTAAGCTGCTTGCTATGTCTTGTAATACTGAAATTCAGTTTGCTGCTCTAGAGCAGGCTCAACAGCTCAATTGGGGTCTGGGAAAAACCCAGATTACCTCCAATGAAATTAAGCTTCCGGCTAATGTTTTAGAGGGTTTAGGTAACCCTTGGAGTACCTTGCGCCCTCGCGGGGAGCTTGGCGCTCGCTGGACAGACATCAATTTGCCTAATTTAGTCAGTTTTGGATCTGGAAATCCCCCATCTTCAGGGGTGATTCGAATTATCATAAGTAACTTAACTAGCCCCATTAGCCCTGTAAAGCCATTGGGTGGATATGAGATTTCTGCCAATATTGCTGATACTGGTATGAATTGGAGTCTCTCCACAAGCAGTGGCCCGCTTTTATTAAAAGGTCAGGGAGAATTTAGTAATAAAGGTGGTGACAAAGGAATGCATTTTTCTGGTGAAGCCAATGCTTCGCCAGAATCAAAAGAATCTTTAATAGGATTGTTGTCATTGTTGGGTAAAAAAGATGGCGATACTTATCGCTTGAAGTTTTAACGAAGTTTTAAGAAAGTAGTTCTACAGAAAATCAGTATGCAAAACGCTATTACACAAACCGTTCATCCAGCTGGAGCTACTTTCAAAAAGCGACTCGCGCAATTCGTCATGATTTGTATGGTTGGCGAGAGCATCCTACTGCCAATGGCTTACGCTCAGATGAACAAGCCAAATGCCGGTAGCAATATTGCGGTACCTGATGAGGGCGCAGTGACTTTGTCTTTTTCAAATGCAGATATTGAATCCGTTGCCAGTGTTTTAGCAAAAGCAACAGGCCAAACAATTTTGGTTGACCCAAAAGTGAAGGGCACCATCAACCTGATAAGCAATCGGCCACTAACGAAGGCAAAAGCCATTGATGCTTTCTCTACAGCGCTGCGCACATCAGGTTTTGCGCTGGTAGATGTGAATGGCGTATACCGTGTTGTTGCTGAGGCGGATGCCAAACTCATTAGCAATTCTGTAACTACAAGCAAAGGCAAGCAAGAGGGCGACCAGATCATTACCCGTGTCTTTAAGCTCAATTTTGAATCTGCCAATAATCTCTTGCCAGTATTGCGTCCACTCGTTTCACCCAACAATACGATTAATGCCTACCCTGGAAATAACACCATCGTCATTACTGACTACGCCAGCAATATTCAGCGTATTGGGCAGTTGATCGAATCGATTGATGCACCAACCTCTAGTGATGTGCAAAGTATCAAGCTCAACTATGCGATCGCTACCGATATGGCAACGATCTTAAGTAAGGTGCTGGATACCGCTTCTACTGGTGGCGCAGATCCTTCACTCAAGACGATGATTTTGGCTGAGCCACGAAGTAATTCTATTTTGGTACGTGGCGCTAGCGCAGAACGAATTCGTCAAATCCGAGTTTTAGTAGCACGCCTGGATGTACCCACTGCTAACAACGGCAATATTTGGGTAGTTCCCCTGAAGAATGCGGAAGCAACAAAATTGGCAGTGACATTGCGCGCAATTGTGGCTGCTGATGCAAGTTTGTCAGCCCAAGTAGGCGGCATTCCAGGTCAGCCGGGTGCAATCAATCCAGCGGCCAACCTCAATCAACAACAGCCTAACCAGCAAGCTAATACAGCTCCAGGTGCTACTGGTTCGGCCGCCGCTACATCAGCCCTTACCAGCTCTAGTAATCCCACTACCGGTGGCATTATTCAGGCAGAACCTGCAACGAATTCCATCATCATTACTGCAAGTGAGCCTTTGTATCGCAACTTGCGCCATGTGATTGAGCAGTTAGATCGTCGTCGTACTCAGGTCTATATTGAATCACTCATTGCAGAGGTGAGTTCCACCAATGCGGAAGAGTTAGGAATCCAGTGGCAGGGTCTGGTTGGTTCGGGTAATCAGAACGTTGGCTTTGGTGGTACTAACTACACCAATGCTGCTGGGCAAGCAGGCTCTAACATTATTGGTCTTGGATCAAACGTAAATAATATTCTCAATCCAGGAAGTGCAACAGGCATTATTGTGCCGCCCGCACCTGGTTTGAATTTGGGCTTGCTAACTAAATTCAACGGCACTTATGGCATGTCAGCATTGATCACTGCCTTGGCAACAACGCAAGGCACGAACATTCTGTCAACACCAAACCTAATTACCTTGGATAACGAAGAGGCACGTATCGTGGTTGGTCAAAACGTACCAATCATTACCGGTTCTTATGCGCAAACAGGTTCAACCAGTACCGTTACGCCATTTCAAACCTATAGCCGTCAAGATGTCGGCTTGACCTTACGTGTGCGCCCACAAGTTTCTGACAATGGCATTGTGAAGATGCAGATTTACCAAGAGGTATCTTCTATTTATAACCAAAGTTTTGCTGCCGGTATTATTTTAAATAAGCGCAACATTGAATCAAACGTATTAGTCGATGATGGTCAGATCATTGTGCTTGGTGGCTTGATCGAAGATAAATATAACGATGGCTCTAGTGGCGTGCCGTTCTTAAAAGATATTCCATTTATCGGCGCATTATTCCGCTCTGATTCCAAGACTCGGACTAAAACGAATTTATTGGTTTTCATACGTCCATATATCTTGCGCGATAAAGATCAAACTGCTGATATCACCACAAACCGCTTGAACTTAGTGCAGCAAACGGAAGATCAATTTAAGCAAGCGCCAATGCTCTTGCCTAAAGAGAATTTGACGAAGATGTCCGATATTGAGCCACCATTGATTCCGCCAGGTAAGCCGGTTAATCAGACGCCAAATAATCTACCGTCTTCTGGCTTAACCAAACCGATTCCAGTAAGACCATCTACTGCTCCGACTTCTGGCGCTCCAGTGCCGATCACGATTCAGTAATGACTTGCTAAGAAAATAATCTCAGAAGCTATGCAGCAACTTCCGCGCATCCCTTTTAGTTACGCCAAGGCAAATCAGATTTTGCTGATTAAGGGCGCAGCTTTAAATGGTACAAGCGAAGGTGGTGAAGAGAGTGTGCCAACCCTGATCCATAGCTCTGCGACGGATCTATCTGTTTTACAAGAGATCTGCCGTTTAGTTGGCCCTATTCGTCGTATTGAGCAAACCAGTGAAGAGGTATTAGAGGCACTCAATGCTGCATATGCCGAAGGTGATCTCAATGCTTCGCAAGTAGTCGATGAGGTGGAAGAGGCTGTTGATCTATCGCGCCTCTTGCAAGAGATGCCAGTATCTGAAGACTTACTGGAGATGAATGATGATGCTCCAGTGATTCGGATGATCAATAGCTTACTCAAGCAGGCAAGTCGTGACGGCGCATCTGATATTCACTTGGAAGCCTTTGAGCGTAAATCAGTAGTGCGTTTTCGGGTAGACGGTAACTTACGTGACATCGTCGATATGCGCCGTGACCTGCATGCTGCATTAGTCTCTCGTATCAAGATCATGGCATCGCTCGATATTGCTGAGAAACGCATGCCACAGGATGGCCGCATCTCTTTGCGAGTGGGTGGGCGTGCGATTGATGTGCGCGTATCGACTTTGCCAACCTCACATGGTGAGCGGGTTGTATTGCGTTTGCTCGAGAAAAACTACGATCGTTTAGATCTCCGCGCCTTAGGTATGGCCGAAGATACTTTCAACCAGTTTGATCAACTGATTCATCGGCCACATGGCATTGTGTTGGTAACAGGCCCAACCGGTAGCGGTAAGACTACGACCTTATACGGTGCGTTACTGCGCCTTCGTAATAAGATCAATAACATCATGACGGTAGAAGATCCGATCGAGTACAACCTTGATGGTATTGGTCAAACTCAGGTGAACTCCCGCATTGATATGAACTTTGCCAGAGCCTTACGCGCAATTCTGCGTCAAGATCCGGACATTGTGATGATTGGTGAGATTCGTGACTTAGAAACTGCGCAGATTGCAGTGCAAGCATCGTTGACTGGCCACTTAGTATTAGCAACCCTGCATACTAATGATGCGCCATCAGCAGTAACGCGTTTAATTGATATGGGTATTGAGCCCTTCTTGCTCTCATCCACCTTGCTAGGTGTATTAGGTCAGCGACTCATTCGAATGTCTTGCCCAAGTTGTGGTGGTAAAGGTTGTTCAGCCTGCGGTGAGTCTGGTTATAGCGGACGCGCCGGTATTTATGAGCTCATGACTACGAATGAGAAGATTCGGGAATTGATTCATCAACATGCTGCGGAGAGCGATATTCGTAAACAAGCCTTAGTGGGTGGTATGCGTACCCTCGCAGACGATGGCAAGCGATGGGTTGCCGATGGTAAAACGACGCCAGAAGAGATTCTTCGTGTTACTGGCTCAGTAGAGATTGACTAAGTAAGCTAACCAAGTAACTCAACTAAGCAAATTAACTAAGCCAAAATTAATGAATCATGCCACGCTATCGATTTGAAGCCCTCAGCTATGCCGGAAAGACTGAGCGCGGTAGCGTAGAGGGCGAGAGCGTTCGTGCGGTACGTCAAGCCTTAATGGCTAAGCAATTGGTACCAGTCACGATTGATCTCGAAACCGAGTGGGGCAAGCAGCACTTCTGGAATAAATGGTTCTCACAAAATAAGCCTCTCAGTCGCGCAGATCTTGCCATCATCACTAAACAAGTCGCCATTCTGGTGAGATCGGGTGTGCAGATTGATGAAGCGCTCTCCGTGCTGGCAGAAGAGGCCAGTCAAGCGCACGTCAAAACAGTCTTACAAGCAGTCGTTGCTGAGTTGCGTGCAGGTCTGCCATTATCTAAAGCGATCGCTGGCCAGCCACTCTCATTTGATCCGCTATATCAGGGTGTTGTCGGTGCGGCAGAACAGTCTGGCAAGATGGGGCAAGTACTCACTCAGTTGGCTGAGTTCTTAGAAAAGCGTCAAGCACTCAAGCAAAAAGCCATGGGCGCTTTGGCTTATCCAGCTATGTTGACCGGTGTGGCATTCATGATCGTCTTATTCCTCATGACCTATGTCGTTCCACAAATAGCACGAGTATTTCAGAGTACAAAGCAGGCATTGCCTTTTTCAACCCGCTTTATTTTGGGGCTCTCAGAGTTTTTGGTGAACTGGGGCTGGCTATTAGTAGTCCTGATTGCAGCAGGCATCTTTTACGGACGTCGCGCGCTTGCTAAGGAAGATATTCGCTTAAGGGTAGATCGCGCCTTACTCAATATGCCGCTACTGGGACCATTGCTTTTGGGATTTGAAACAGCGCGCTTTGCTAATACAATGGCGATGTTGGTTTCTGCCAACGTACCTATCTTGACGGCCTTACATAGCGCCAGGGGAACCTTGGGTAACTCGGTACTGCGCGCTGCGATTGATTCAACTGAGGTTAGACTCCGTGAAGGTACCAGCCTCTCGAGGGCTTTAGGTAGTCAAGGCGTCTTCTCACCAATCTTGATCCACCTCATCCGCTCTGGCGAGGCTTCCGGCAAATTGGCCGAGATGCTCAAGTATGGCGCAGAGAACGCAGAGCTTGAATCTGAGCAAAAAACTAAAATATTTACCAGTTTGCTTGAACCTTTATTAATATTGGCGATGGGCTTAATGGTTTTAGGGATCGTAATGGCAGTGATGCAACCAATCTTGGAAATGAATTCAGGGGTAAGGTAAGAAAATGCAAATATTAATCATGACTGGACCACACAGTAAAGTAAGAGAAATTTCTCTGACTGCGCGCCACTTAGTTTTTGGTAGCGCACTGAGCTTGGCTTTACTCGTGGGTGCAAACGTGGCTATCAATGACGTCACTAATGAAACCAAAGACATCTTGCATGCAATGGAGAAAAAAGAGCTTCTAGAAAAGCGCTTTATTGCCAACTCTGAAGATGACTACGAGACTAAGCTGATGGAACTCCAGGCGCGATTAGATGAAGCCCAGCGTAATCTTGCTCAACTAGATGACTTACGTATTCAGCTGCTAAAAACCAATGGTCAAATCAATGTAGCTAGCAATACAACGAACTATGGCAACAATGTAGTACATCTTGGTAATGCGCAAGGCGGTCCATTAAGTCCAGCGAATGTAGTTATTAACTTAGGCAATCAGGGTGAGCAGTACGGCGCCCGTTTGGATCGCACAGTACAAGATTCCATTGCACTCAACAATCGCGTGCAAGAAGTTCAAAAGTCCCTCACGCAAAGCTGGGATGTATCGAACTCCATTCCAACCGCATCACCCTTACCGCTCATGCCCCAAGCCTCCAGTGGTCTTGGTTATCGCATCGACCCCATTACTCAACAAACGGCTTGGCATGAAGGCACAGACTTTCCAGCTGCATATGGAACTCCCATCCTAGCAACAGCTGAAGGTGTAGTGATACGTGCTGCCTGGGATCAGGAATATGGCTATGTAGTGGATGTCCAGCATAAGAACGCAGTAGTGACTAGATATGCTCATGCACAGGAGCTCTTGGTAAAACAGGGAGATTATGTAAAGCAATCTCAAGCAATTGCTAAGGTTGGATCTTCTGGAAGATCAACTGGTCCCCACTTGCACTATGAAGTAATTAGGGATGGGGTTACTTTGGGGCAAAGGTAGCCTTTCCCAAAAATAATTTATTCATACCCTTTTTAGTTATAAAAAGTAGTGATAGTATCTAGCATTACTAATAATCTTAATGGGAAGAGGTATGTCTAGACTAATGCTGCGAATAGCAATGTTTTTTGCTATTAGCCTTTCGGTAATTTCCTGTGGTGGTGGCTCTGGCTCGAGCTCCACCTCCACCTCTAGCACTACTTCTTCAAGTAGTGGAGATTCCTCTTCTACAAGCACTTCTACAGCTACAACAACCTCAGCTGCTGGAGCGGTTGATTCGTGTGATGGTGTTTGTGTAACTGCAGAGGCGGGTAAAGAATGAAGATTAAATACATTTCAGCTAGTTTAATTACTATCACCACTATTGCAATTGCTGCAACAGTAACCGTAGATACGGTTTCGGACACATTAGAAAGTGCCCCTAATTGTGCTGTGGGGGTAAAAAAACTCGCAAATGATTCAGGCATCAAACAATACTACTCAAATGGTGTATTTGCGGATGGAAATTTTTATGGCTGTTTTACTAATCCAAAACAATTTCAGGTAAAGATTTATAAGATTGCTCTGCTAGATGCTAACGATAATGAAAGTATTCTTTATGAGCCTGGATCCCCTCAGTATGTAGACATCATTAACAATAGATTTAATCCAGTAAGAGATGCAACTGCCAATCTCACGGATGGCACAACCTATACTAAGGTTAAATTGATCGTTGACTCAAATTATAAATTTAAGCTTGATGAGGAAATTGCAACCTATGGTGGCAATACATCTAGAGTTATTAGCTACGATGCAGGTTTAACTATCCCATATTCTGGGTGGGTAACGCCTTTAACTAACTCTGGTGTAACTGGAGATGGTAGTGGCAATGCGCGTCAATACATTAAAAGAGATGCTAGTGCACCTGCTGATCTAATCACATTCTTCCATAATGGATTCTTGGCTAGCTCATCGAACATGGCCTTATCAAATGTTGGTTATGTAATGACAATCACAGGATTTGGTAATGTTCAAAAGAACTTTTCAATGGGCTGCTACTTTGGCGGTAATCCATCACAGAATTTCTGCACCCCGACTGAGATTGCATCGTTAAATCGTGTGACTACGGGAACTGGTACTTATCCGCTACAGGCTGATTGGACAATAAGCTCAGCTAAGTCCTCTATCAGCAATATTAAGCATGAAATTAATCTGGATAGAAGCGGTAATGCCTTGGACTACTTTGCAATGACGGATGAAAATAATTCAACTAGCCGCACTCCAAGTATCGCTGCTGGCCGAGCAACAATCACACTAACATTAAAGACGCCGTTTACTTATGACTCGAGTAAAGGAACGGTTATGCACTGGAAATGGCTAACCAAGAATCTGCTATTCGTTGGAATGTATGCTCCTTACTTCGATAATGGCACTAGAAATTCAATTGATTTCTTTGGATTGGGCCCTTATTCGCTCGATCTTGCAATTAAATCAGTACCACGTAAGACTTCTGGATTGACTGACACCACTCCAATTGTTTCTAATTAGAGGCGGGGCTGCTGCCCTAGCTTTCAACAGTTAAAACCCCACCTAAAATAATGAGGTGGGGTTTTTCACTTTATGACATAAATCCCGAAGGTATTGATAAGGTCAGATCCACCAATGCAGCCCAACTGAGGCGATAATGAAAATGAGAATAGGTTTAACTTTTGACATTTAAAGATCATCATAATTCAAGATAATATGAAAATAGCGAATAAACTGACGGTATTGGCTCTCAGCAGCCTTTTAGTGCTTGCTTCAAAAAGTGCGTATTCTCAGGTAGAAGCACCTAACTTAAGTCTAGCCACTCAAACCGGTAACACTCTTGGTCTTACTATTTCTGGCTATCAATACAAAGAGCCGAGCTTAGATGTGGTGATTAATTCTGCTTTGGTAGGTATTGATTACACGGGTACTTATGCATTTGGCAATGACTGGTTTGCAAAAGCGGATGCCCGTTATGCCTATGGTTCTGCTAAGTACTCAGGTAGCGGTACAGAAAGCAATATCCCATATTCTTATTACGACTTGCGTGGTTTGTTCGGTTACGACTTTAGCTTTTCAGAATTAGGCGGCTTTGTTTTAGCTCCTTATACCGGTATTGGTTACCGTTATCTCTTTGATAATCAAGGCGGTCAAACTTCTACCGGAGCAAATTCATACAATCGCTCCAGTACTTATGTTTATCTGCCGATTGGTATAACGCATCGGATGAAGATTAACGATGTTCATAAGTTGGAGACTAACTTTGAATACGATTATTTAATTCAGGGAACCCAAGTTTCTCAACTATCTCAGGCTGCTTCATATCTTCCGGGTGTGACTAATCAACAGTATCGTGGCTATGGTTTACGCCTCTCTTCCATGTATCAATTTAAAGAATGGTCAGTAGGACCTTATATCAATTACTGGAACGTTCAAAACTCAAATACAGTGTCCCAAACAATTACGATCAATCGGGTTAACTATCGTTTCGCTGCTTACGAGCCTGCCAACACAACTGTTGAAGCAGGTATCAAATTTGCCTATTCTTTCTAAGTTTCTTTGAGCGTCTCACTTGCCTAGGCTTCACTTAGGGAACTAGGCTTAAGAATAAGAATTCCAAGAAGATAATGATGTGAACCATGCCTTGCAGGAGGGTAGTCCTACCGATTGCCAGTGTTAGCGCGCCAATAAAGAGTGACAAATACATCAGCGTTATATTGAGATCGCTAATACCCAGGCTAAGTGGAAGATTAAAGAAGATTGCAATGGCAGCTACCGTTGGAATGGTTAAGCCAATACTGGCTAAGGCTGAACCTAGAGCCAAATTCAAACTACTTTGCAGGCGATTTGCCCGGGCCGCTCTCACCGCCGCAAAGCCCTCTGGAAGGAGTACTAGAAGGGCAATAGCAATACCCACAATGGTTTTTGGAGCTCCAGCAGCGGCAACACCTCTTT
This sequence comes from Polynucleobacter meluiroseus, assembly GCA_943372325.1. Classification (GTDB taxonomy): domain Bacteria; phylum Pseudomonadota; class Gammaproteobacteria; order Burkholderiales; family Burkholderiaceae; genus Polynucleobacter; species Polynucleobacter meluiroseus_I. The sequence goes on from CALRYF010000002.1 coordinate 25,220, forward strand.
CAATTGCAGGGCTTAAGAGCTCTGCCAATCCTACAACAGTAATGAGAGAGAAAATTAATAGAACAGCACTAACCACTGTTTTTAGATTGCTGGGCTTGTGCGCATGGGCATTACTATCAATTTTTTTATCTTCTGCTTTGGGAAGGTAATAGTCCCGGTGACTAACAGTTTGAAAGAATAAAAATGCAATGTATAGCGCAAATGAGGCAATACCTGCAAAGGCGAGTTGACTCTTTGTGAAATCAGGTCCAGGCGTACTAATCGTGACTGTGGGCATTACTAAAATAAAGGTAGCCAAGGCTGTTAAAACCGCTAAGGCTGAATTAGTGCCCTCATTTCGAAAGGACATTTCATGATGAGTTAGGCCACCCATAAAGATGCACAGACCAATCACGCCATTGATGACAATCATGACTGTCGCAAATACCGCATCTCTAGCGATGAATTCTGATCCTTCGTGGCCTGATAGCATCATGGAGATAATGAGAGAGACCTCAATAATGGTAATGCTGATAGACAGTATCAAAGTGCCAAATGGCTCACCGGTTTTATGGGCAATAACTTCTGCATGATGGACGGCTGCAAGAACGGCGCCAATGAGCGTTACGCTCATGAGTGCAATGAACCACGTTTGGCTTAATAGATCAGTCATAAGGGGATGATGCAATCTCAGAAATGGGGTTAAGCTATTGGTTAAATCGTATAGCAGTTAAATCTTATTACTGAGAGTGTATAACCATCTATGAAAGCCATCATTTTATTTGGGCATGGTGCACGTGATGCGCGTTGGCGTGAGCCTTTTGATCGCCTTGCTGGTTTATGGAAGGAGCAGCATCCAGGTACACCAGTTGAACTTGCTTTCTTAGAATTGATGCAGCCCTCACTTGAAGAAGCAGTCGCTGCCTTGTGCGCTAAAGGCGCTACTAAATTGACGGTAGTGCCGGTCTTCTTTGGGCAGGGTGGACATCTGCGCAATGATTTCCCGGTGTTACTTGAAGAATGCCGGGGTAAATTCCCCAATATCCAATTAAGCGCTACGCCTGCTGTTGGCGAGGATTTGGCTGTCTTGCAAGCCATAGTCGACTTCGGGGCTAGAGCGCTCTAAATTTTGAGAGTCTTGAGAGTCTTGAGTATCTTGAGATTTATTTTTTAGCGCCTCACCAATCATGATGAGTGCAGGCGAGCTGCTATCAAACCATTGATCTGCTTTACCTGCAGCTAACTCCTCTAGGGTGCTGGACCATAAGCGCTCACGGGTAGTACTCACGGCTTCTAGGATTTGGACTGGCGTACCACTATTTTGATTGGGACTTTGCTCAATGAGTTGCTGTGCAATACGAGCAGCGTCTTTGCGGCCCATGTAATACACCAAGGTGTCTGCTGTTGGATTGGAGAGCGGTTGTCCAGGAGCGACATTCTCAGCGCCCTGGGCTAGGGTAATGAATGCCACACTACGTGATACACCACGCAGGGTCAGGGATTGCTGAATACTCGCTGCACCAGCTAAGGCTGCAGTAATGCCAGGCACCACTTCAATAGCAATCCCAGCTTCTTTAAGAGCCTGAATTTCTTCATCAGCGCGACCAAATAACATCGGGTCGCCACCCTTGAGGCGCACAATCACTTGATGTTTCTGAGCGGCATCCACCAAACGCTTATTAATAAATTGCTGCGCAGAAGAAAGCTTGCCACAACGTTTACCAACAGCCACCTGAATTGCTTGAGGGCAGAGCTCTAGCATGGCTGGATCAACTAAGGCATCGTAGAACACAATATCTGCTTTTTCTAAAAGCTTGGCACCACGCATAGTAATGAGATCTACTGCACCGGGGCCGGCACCAACCAAATAGACCTTGCCTAAGGCATTGCATTTTTGGTTTAGTAAATTAGTCATAAATTCTAGTTACCGTGCCTAGATGCTAAGCGTGGCACGTTTATCGCGCCAGCTATTTTGTGTAGTCACGCTGTACAAATCGAATTGCTTTAAGGCAACATCAAGTTTTTGATCAGGACGTAAGGCAAAACTATCAAAGCCAACCCGTGCACCTTGTAAGAGCTGATCAATCAATACATCGCCAATCGCCCGAATTTCACCTTGCCAAGCAAAGCGATCACGCAATAGCGCTGCAGTACTAAAACTTCTACCATCTCTAAAAAGAGGAAAGTGCGCTGCGACTAAAGGCCAGACCTTTTGGCCGGCTGAAATAACATCAACATGTTTGAGAATGTCATCATCCGCTGCAAACCACACGCCGATCTGGCCATTCTTGGCAAGTGCCAAGATATCCGTTTCATGATGATGCGAATTCATCTGACTACGCCACCAAGTAAATGGCACCAAAACTTTGTGTAGGCCATGCTCTAGATCAGGCAGACCACCTTCGTCCTGGCTGCCAGCCCATACTTGCCACTCATTAGAGACTAATGCAGGTTTACCAGCTTTAGGAAAATGCAAAATTTCTGAATGGGAGGTGATATTCAGTTGACTCATATCACACCTTCTTCAGTTGCATTTTCAATACTTTCTTTTTTCTTCACATTCTCTTTTTTATCCCTATAGGCAGCCTCTTTGAACGGGGCGACTCCTAAGCGACGATATGCCTCAATAAAGGACTCGTCAGCATTGCGTTGTTCCGCATAAGTATTGATTACATTAGTTATGACATCTGGGATTTCATCGGCATAGAAAGATGGCCCAATGACTTTGCCAATAGCTGCATCATTTCCCTGTTCGCCACCCAAGGTGATTTGATACCACTCTTCACCATCTTTATCGACGCCAAGGACGCCAATATTGCCAACGTGGTGATGACCACAGGAATTAATACAACCAGAAATATTGAGTGAGATATCGCCTAAATCAAATAAATAATCTAAATCATCAAAGCGTTCTTGAATTGCTTTGGCAATCGGCAATGACTTAGCGTTAGCCAGTGAGCAGAAATCACCACCAGGACAAGCAATGATGTCAGTGAGTAAGCCAATATTAGGTAGAGCTACTTTTTGCTTCTTAGCTTCTTGCCAGAGTTCGTATAACTTGACTTGCTCTACATCAGCTAGGACTAAGTTTTGCTCATGAGTAGCGCGTAGTTCGCCAAAACTGTATTGATCGGATAGATCGGCAATTGCGTTCATCTGCGCAGTTGTGGCATCGCCAGGAGCAACTGTGCCATGCGGTTTTAAAGACAGAATCACACTGGCATAACCTGGAACTTGGTGAGGCTTCACATTGCGCTCAAGCCAGCGCGCAAATGCAGTTTTCTCAGCATCATTAGCAGAGTTAAGCACCTGTTCATTTGTTAATGCAGGTAAAGCCTTGTAGGCTGGCTTCGTGAAATGTTTCGCTACACGATCCCACTCAGCCTGAGTGAAGTTGTCATCACTATTTTGAATATGAACCCACTCACCTTCAACTTGGCGTGCAAATTCTTCTGGGCCTAGGGCTTTTACCAAAATCTTGATGCGAGCCTTATAAAGATTGTCTCTTCTGCCAAAGCGGTTATATACGCGTAGTAAGGCAGTGAGATAGCTGGGGAGCACATTCCAAGGAAGACCTTGCTTAATGAGTGATCCTAAGATGGGGGTGCGACCCATCCCGCCACCAGCATAGATGTCAGCAGTTAATTCACCTACTGTATTTCTCTGAAGTTCAATGCCCACATCATGGCAAAGTAATACTGTGCGATCTTCTTTAGCGCCATTAATTGCAAATTTAAACTTACGTGGCAGGTGCGCAAACTCAGGATGTAGAGTCGACCATTGACGCAAGAGTTCGCAAATCGGACGGGTATCTACATACTCATCACCAGCAACACCAGCAAAAGCATCGCTTGTAATATTGCGAATACAGTTACCTGAGGTCTGAATGGCATGCATTTCTACTTTAGCAAGTTCAGCCAAAATATCAGGAGTGTCTTCTAAGGTTACCCAGTTGTATTGAATATTCTGACGCGTAGTGAAATGACCATAGCCACGGTCATATTTTTCAGAGATCATTGCTAGCGTGCGTAACTGCTGGGCACTGAATAAGCCATAAGGAATGGCAACGCGCAACATGTAAGCATGGCGTTGGTGGTACAGACCGTTTTGTAAACGTAGTGGACGAAACTCTTCCTCGGCTAAGCTGCCATCAAGACGTCTAGCCACCTGGTCCCGAAATTGGGCAACCCGTTGATCCACTAAAGTTTGGTCAATAGCATCGTATTTATACATAAGGAAGCTATTGTCATATTTGACTTATATTTCCACAAATAATTAAAAGTTGATTCTATATATTCAAAATGATATTAAAAGGCCAAAACTGACGAAAATCTTAGAAAGTCTGTTTCAATGGCCTCAGAAGCATAAGAGGCCTCAACAATTAAATGGAGTCATGGAATGAAGAAATTAAAGGCAATTAGCCTGATCGCTGGTTTATTCGCTAGCGCAACCCTATTTGCAGCAGACACCTCAAAAGCGCCATTACCACTTAGTGCCACTCCAGGACAGGGTTTTAGCCAAGAAGGCCTGAAGAGAATTGATGCCTTCTTTGCCGATCAGATCGCCGCTAATAATATGGCGGGCGCTGTTTTAGCGGTATCCAAAAATGGCAAGTTAAGCATCTTTAAACCTTATGGATATTTAGATAAGGCTAATAACAAACCCATGACTACCGATGCCATTTTTAATTTGGCGTCGATGACCAAGGTAATGGCTTCAGTAGGCGCGCTCACTTTTTATGAAGAAGGTAAGTTGCCATTAAATGCACCGATCTCCAATTGGTTGCCTGAGTTTAAGGATATGAAAGTAGGTCAAGTAGATGCTGATGGCAAACTCAATTTAGTACCTGCAAAAAATCCGATTACTGTGCAAGATTTAATGCGTCATACCAATGGATTGACCTATGGTGGACGTGGTGCAACTCCAGTACACAAAATGTATCCAGCAGGTTCAGCTCCAGCAGCGCTGCAATATACCTCCCAAGAATTTATTGATAAGTTAGCCAGCGCGCCATTACTCTATGAGCCAGGTACTGCTTGGGACTATGGTTTTGGTATTGATGTCTTAGGAATTATCGAAGAGAAGATTGCAGGCAAGCCATTAGGTGCTGTCATGCAGGAGCGTATTTGGAATAAGGTAGGTATGCCTAATACTACTTTTGAGCTTGCTGAAAAAGATCGCCCGCGTTTAGCACAGCCTTTGCCGATAGATCCATTAACTGGTAAACCACAGAAGGTAGCTATCCTTACTCAAAAAGTGAAGTTTGATTGTGGCGGTTCATGCGCTTATTCCACTGCAGGTGACTATATTCGCTTTGGACAAATGTTATTGAACGGCGGTAGTCTCGAGGGCAAGCGCGTACTAGGTCCGCAGACGGTTGCTTTTATGACATCAAACCATCTCAATAAGGATATTAAGAATAATGTCAGCGGTACTGAGCCGGGTCGTGTAGGTTATGGCTTTGGTTTAGGCGTTGCTGTCCGTACTGATAGGGGCTTAGCAGCTATCAACGGCAACGTTGGCGACTTCACTTGGAATGGCGCTTACGGCACTGTGTTCTGGGCTGACCCAAAAGAGCAAATGGTAGTAGTGATGATGGGTGTAGCTCCTGGTGAAATTCGGAAGGTTCATCGCGAGCAACTTAATGCCGTTATTTATGGGGCACTAGAAAAATAACCGATGCGAGTAGTAATTATTTGAGTGTGGTTTTATCACTCTTTAAAATAAACGCAGTCACTAAAAAGGCTGCGTTTTTTATTGTTTAAATTTTTTGCTAAGGAGATCGACATGATGTAACTAATTAATAACAGTATGAGGAGTTTGTTATGTCGAGAACTTTTAGACGTAAAAATCAACAGCATGAATATAGTTGGGTATTAAAAGATTGGGATACCTTTTTTAATGGGATGCGGACGGTTCACTACAGCCCGAAATCACCTGCTGGACGCAAAGCAATCGCAGTTTTTCATTCAGACGCTCAGGTAACCATGGCAAGTTCAGCACCTCGCTGGTATCGGAAGGCCCATGATCATCGGCGTCGCACAAAAAATAATAGGGTGATGAGACTTTGGCTTGCAGGTCTAGCAGACCCCTTTTTTGAGGTGCGCCATAGACATGATGCCAATTGGTCATGGTGGTGATGTGCCTTTAGTAAGGCAAGTAGAAAAGCTATTTTTGGGGATTAAGAAGGCTTGCAAATTTTGCGTAACCACGCGTCAACGATGTCAAATCTTAATTCCCCATTTTCAAACATGGCAATAATTTTGACGTGTATTGATTTTGGCATTACTTGTATGCGATATCCATTTAATCGTAAGAAAGTATCCATGACTGCAAATGCAATCCTTTTATTTCCATCAATAAAGGGATGGTTAATAGCTAGAATTTCAAATAGTGCGGCAGCCTGACCAATAGTATCTTTGTAATACCCAGATTGCGGACGATTTAAAGCTGCTTCAAGCGCAGCAACATCTCTAATACCTGGCGAACCGCCGAACTGATGTATTAAGACGCCATGCATCAACATGACTTCTTTGGTAGAAAGATAAAGCACTACTTAGCAAGCTCTTTGTAGAGTTCTTCGAATTCTTGAAGGCTTTGTGCAAAATGAGACATTGCTATGCGACTGTTGATTGAAAATCCCTTCTTATTGAGGTAGTCGCGGAACGCCTCGTCTAAGACTGCATGAAACTTTCGACCTTCTGTATTAGCTATCTGATGCAGGCCATTCAACACATCAGGGTTGGCCTGTGACGAGAATTTGCTTAAATTTAGATTTCCCATGGGAGTTCCTCTTTTTCAAGATTATTCTTGAAATTTCATGAAAAATCAAGAAATCCTAATTACCCCTCTATAAAAGGGTTTAGAGCCTAAATTCTCGATAGTGCCTGTAGAGGTTGGCAATAGAAGCAAAGCCAAGCACTACCAGGAGTACCGAAAATAAATACTCGGTAGTGAGGTAGGTGAATGTACCCATCTGAATCAAGACAGCTGCACCGATAAAGGCAGCAATAGATCCAAATGCTACGTATTTGAAATTAGGAATAAAAGCACCCAAAGTAATCGCAACGAAAACAAGATAGAGCTCCGATACCAATTGATCGGCAGTGACAAAAATACTGTTCGTCAGTTCTGGGTTAGTAAATTTCCCCAAGACTGCAATCACTAAGATACTTCCCAAAATAGCAAAGTTGAGTTTTGCCTTAATCAGAATGGTTTTAAATTGATCGCCCATGTTTTACGAGGCGCTACCGTTAAAAACAAGACTGATGCCAATCCAGAGGATGACAAAGGCAACCAGAATTGTTGAACCAATTTTCTTCAGGAAATATTCCAGGCTATCCATATAGACCTCATCGCCTTTGCCAAAGTAATGATCAAAGCGCTTCCAGAAAATACGTCCTACAACTAGCGGCAGGAGCATTGCAACAATGCCAAAAATAATGGTGAATGTGTTATCCATATTTACTGTCAATCTTTCTTACTAAATTCAAAAATGATGACTCTTAAACTAGGGTTTCGAGCCATTTGGCTTATTCAAGGCCGGAAAGTCATACAGGATACAGGGGTTGGCGACCAGTATGGAATTTCTGAGATTTTCATCCTGTACCCAGCTCCCAAGCAGGTCACATAGGTCAGCATCATGCGGCATTTGCTTTTTGACCATGACATGGGGCCAGTCGCTCCCCCAAATGAGGCGCTTGGGGTTAGCCTGAATGACGGCATCATTAAAAGGGCGCATATCCAGATAGGGTAGATCGCCATCACAGAGGCGATAGGGCCCCGTCATCTTCACCCAGGTGCGCTCCTGTTTCATTAAATCGAGAAGGCCTTGGAAACCCTGATTGGTAATGCCATGTTTGGCATGTGCATAACCAAAGTGACCAAATACTAAATCTACTGGAAAATCTTCAAAGGTCTTGGCAAGATCGGGGTATTCATTTACATGCATCAAGAGCTCAAGATGCCAAGCAAATGGCGCAATGCGCTTGGCTAAGTTACGCAGCTGTTCAATCGGAAGTCCGGCAGACTTATCGGCGATATCGACAATATTGCAACGTAGCCCTCGAACGCCTGCAGCATGTAAGTCAGCAAGCTCCTTATCGCTGACTGCCTTAGGGTCGCTTGAGATAACTACGACACCTCGAAATTTTTGGGGATTAGATTTCAGGGCAGCTAGCATTGCACGGTTATCCGTTCCGTATACGCTAGGTTGCACTAAGACGGCTCGATCAACTCCAAGCATTTGTAAGAGTGATTGATAACTTTCTAGAGTGGCATCTGGCGGTGTGTAGATGCGCTCTTTAGCATACGGAAATTGTGTTGCTGGGCCACAGACATGTGCGTGGCAGTCTACTGCCCCAGCCGGAAATTCAATCTGCGGTGATCGGATTTCGTAATCTGGGGCTTGGCACAGCGGCGCTAAAAGATCTTGATTCAATTGATTCTATTGCGGTTCGATATTGGCTTCTTTAGCAATCTTTTGATACTTGCCCATTTCTTCCCGAACAAATTTAGCAAACTCTGCAGGGCTCATTGGAGTCGCCTTGATTCCTTTGTTCTCGTAAGCAGTTTTGACTTCAGGATCTTGCATGGCTTTATTAATATCTTGATTAATCTTTTTCACAACTGCAGGAGAAGTGGCTGCAGGTGCCCAAACTCCAAACCACAAGCCGATTTCAAAATTGGCATAGCCTTGTTCAGCAATGCTCGGAATCTCTGGTACCGCTGGATTGCGCATTTTGCTGGTAATGCCCAGGGCGCGAACTTTACCGCCTTTGAGCTGACCAATCGCAGTATCTAAAGGCGCCATATAAAAGGCAGTGCGACCAGCCATCGTATCCGCAATCGCTTCAGGCGATCCTTTGTAAGGAACGTGAACGAGTTTGATGCCCATGATTTGATTGAAGTACTCTGCTGCTAGATGAGTTGAGCTACCTACACCGGCAGAGGCAAAGGTAATTTCGCCAGGCTTGGATTTGGCGGCGATTACAAGATCCCGAATCGATTGGTATGGACCATCAGCTGCAGTAATCATGACATAAGGTGTTTGTCCTAAGATGGCGACATCAGTCAAACTCTTGAGCGGGTCATACGGCAGCTTCTTATAAATTGCAGGATTAGCGGCATATGAGGCTGATTGCACTAATAGGGTATATCCATCTGGCTCCGCGTTAACAACTACGCCAGTACCAATGAGGCCGCCAGCACCAGGTCGGTTCTCGATAATGACGGATTGTTTCCAGGTTTCTGCCAGGCTTTTAGCTACAACCCGTCCAGCAATATCTGCGCCAGAGCCTGTAGTCAGGGGAACAATCATTTTGACTGTGCGATTTGGGTAGTTTTGTGCATAGCTAAGACCGACACCTAAGGTGAGGCCAAAGGTGAGGACGAGCTTGGTAAATTTATGGGCATGGTATCCCTGCCTCAGTGCTGTGAACATATTGTCTCCTTAGTATTTTTATAGTTTCGTTAGATAATCTACCATGCTCTTAGAAATAGATAAATAGCACTTGAAATAAGGTGGAGATAAATGACGCAAATGCAGAATCAGCAGATAGTTAATGTAAATGGTGTGGATATTGCCTACCGTTTTGATGGTCCCAAAGATGCCCCCGTTTTATTGGTGGCTAACAGCTTGATGGCAAACGGCAGTATGTGGGATGGCAATATCGCTGCATTAGCAGACCGTTATCGTGTATTGCGCTATGACAAAAGAGGGCACGGCGGTTCTGGCCTTAGCACTGGTCCTTACACTATCGCTCAATTAGCGGATGATGCGCTTGGATTGCTCGATGCCCTTGGCATTCAGAAAGCCCACTTTATGGGCCTATCGATTGGCGGCATGATTGGTCAGCAATTAGGTGCACGTTACCCTGAGCGCATCCTCTCTTTAAGTCTTTGTAATACAGCATCAGAAATGCCGCCACGTAGTTTGTGGGAAGAGCGTTTTGAAATTGCCCGCACTCAAGGTATTGCAGGATTAGTGGATGGCACGATTAAGCGCTGGTTTACTGCGCCCTTTATTGAGAGAGCTCCTCAAGAAATTGAAAAAGTACGCCAGATGATTTTGGGTACTAATGTTGATGGCTATATGGCTTGCGGTAGTGCTGTCCGGGATATGGCGCAAAGTACAATGCTCTTAAAGATCAAGGCGCCGACATTGGTATTGGCAGGGCGCGATGATCCAGCATGTACCGTCGATCAAGGCATTGTTTTGCATCGCCTAATAGGGCATTCCAAGATGGTGATACTGGAGGAAGCAGCGCACTTATCCAATATTGAACAGCCAGAAGCATTTAATAAAACAGTGCGTCAATTTATTGATTCCGTAGAAGACAGTTTGTAATTCCGAAGCATTATTTCGATTTAATTCAGTAACATCCATTTAAAACAGAAAGCACCTTTATGACCGAATTATCAAATGCTCAGGTTCAAGAGCTCCGCACAAAAGTATTGGGTGCGGCCGCCAAAGTTCCTGGCGCATTAATTGGGCTGGGAATTTTATTCATTGTGCTGGGCATGATTGGTATCGCAGGTCAAACTTTGTTTTCTTTTATTTCAATAAATGTTTTAGGTATTTTCTTATTTGCTGGTGGTGTTTTGCAAGGCGCTCATGCCTTGAAATCACAAGGTTGGAAAAGTGTAGGCGTACAACTCATTTTGGCGGCGCTGTATATTGCTGCAGCCATCTTTTCTTGGGCTTTTCCAATCCCGGCGCTTGAAGCAATCACGCTGTGGTTAGCAGCAATCTTTTTTGTGACGGGCATTTTACGATTGATCTCTGCATTTCAGCATCGTCACTTTCGTGAATGGTTTTGGTTGGTGCTGTCTTCAGCAATTTCTATCTTGATGGCTGTGTTGATCATGAATGGTTACCCAGAAGCTAGCCTTTGGTTGCCTGGCTTATTGATTGCGATTGAGCTCTTGTTACAAGGCTGGTCATTGCTATTTATGGGTTTAGCAGCGCGCTCACTGATTAAATAACTCACTAAGTAACTTGATTTAGAAAGCGGAGTAAGGAGCCTTCATCATGACTATGAAAAAAACAGATCTCTATAAGAATTTAGCCTTGAAAACTGCGCAAGGAATGAAGAATGCTGCTAAGACCCCTAAGCTGGGCGCAGAAGAGAAGGCAAAATCGAAAAAAGAACTAGCAAGCGCTAACCCCTTGCTGGCTTCTTTGATGGGTAAGACCAAGTCTAAGTGAATATCAATAAACCTTGAAGTACAAATCATCGCTTTTTCTGATCGATTTTCTGAAGGTCTTTGCGGCCTTGATGATTATTCTTCACCATCTCTCAAGTTACGGGCAGATTGCGGAGGATGCTCGCAGGGCTCTTCCCGGGGTGATGACTTGGTTGTTTGAGTATGGTCGTTATGCAGTACAAATCTTTTTAGTCATGGCGGGCTATTTAGCTTCTCAGTCCTTAAGTCGACATGCAAATGCTCCATTTAGCGCCAACCGTTTACTTAAGCTGATTCTGAATCGCTATCTTCGTTTATTGGCACCTTATGCCGTAGCGCTCATTTTCACGATTGTGTGCGCATACATTGCACGCTTGTGGGTCAACGATGAATTTGTTGGTCAATCAGAAACACTCGCACAATTTTTAGCGCATCTCTTTTTTATTCAGGGTATCTTGGGATTAGATTCGATCTCTGCGGGCGCTTGGTATATTGCAATTGATTGGCAACTGTATTCCGTATTGGCTATCTTGTTCTTGTCCTTTCCTAGTTATCAGGCGCTGATTTGGCTAATTAGCATTCTGGCGGTGAGCTCCTTATTGTTTTTTAATCGCTCTGGTGACTATGAGGCCTACTTCATTTACTTCATTGGCTCTTATGGTTTAGGTGTCTTGGCTTATTTAGCTAGTGGTTTTCAAGATGTTAGTGTGAGGCGTGTAGCTAAGGCAGCTTTGATTCTCATTGGCCTCATCATTGCTGGTGCTTCATTTCAGGAGATTTGGCTTAGAAACTTTCTAGCGTGGTTTGTAGCGCTGGCCTTGTACTTATGGGGCGATACTAAATATCCTGTAAAGCGAGAAAACGATTCGATCCTAAAAGCTATTGCTTGGGGTAGTCCGCGTTCTTATTGTGCCTTTCTGATTCACTTTGCTTTTATCCTATTAGCAAACACGCTCTACATTGCGCTAGGTTTAGATGCTCATGAAAGTGGTGCATTGGCCATAGCTTTGATGCTAGGGGTTGTGACAGCTAGCGTGATTGCGGCTAATTATGTGTATCGTTGGATAGAAGTTCCGGCAAACAAACTCAAGGTCTAGATTAAAGCCCCATATCTTTGAGAACCCGAAAGATTTCACGATAAGCCTTTGGTGGCTTATTTTGTTCTTTCTCACGACGCGCATTTCGAATGAGGGTACGCATATTTTGGATATCCATATCAGGATATTGCTCAATCATCTTCGTGAAAGCCTCATCATTGGCAATCAGTCTGTCACGATAGCTTTCTAAAAAATGTAGCTTGGCAGTTTCAGCCTTACTTACACCTTGAATAGCATCCAATCTTTTTTGAATGGCATCTAATTCTCCTTCATCTAAAAAGCGCATGAGCTTGCCAAGGTATTGCTTGTGACGACGGATGGCTTCAAAACTCTTAATCTTGTTCGTTTCAGCAATGGCCGTTTTAATTGCCTCATCCAGAGGGATGGTTTTGAGGGCATCGCTACTCAGAGCAGCCAAAACCTCAGCCAATTTCTGGCGCTCAGTCATTTGGCGCTTTAGTTCGGATTTGCTTGGCCCCTCATCCAAATCGTCTTTTTTGGGGGTGCGATTCTTTTCATTGACATGCATACGGCTATTTTAGACGGGTATTAGACTTTAATTAATCTTTATTGATTTTCTGCTTCAATAGCTTTAGATCGTTACTGGAAAATAGCTGACTTCTGCCAATGACTGATGAAGGCTTTAATCTTCCAGCCTGAACATATCTACGCAAGGTGGGAAGTGAAATTTCTAAAAATTCTGCAGCTTCTTCTGCTGAAAAGGTTGCATTTCTGAGGTGTCCAAATACTTGCTCATGTGTGTAGTCCGCCTCTTGAAAAGCATTTATAGCAATTAAAGAGAAAAATTTGATGCGTTCTTTTGAGGGCATTTTTTGCACGTGAGCAAATAGATCCTCTGCAGTCATGTATTGAGTCATATATGAAACTCACTTTCTATATTGAAGTGGGTTGAATTTGTCATTTGAATCGAATAGATTTTTTTAATTGTGTATAAAAATTTTCATGAGTTCCGATTTGGCAAAACTCAATCCAGGTAATTTCTATTGCACTTGCAAAATAATCAAATTGATAAGCCATTAAATATTCCTGCGCATTAAAACGAAATTTATAAACAAAAACTCCATGAAGATCACCTAGCTTTTGTTGACCAATCCTAGGGTTATTGCAAACCTCACCGACCCTGATTTCAATTGCCAACTGCAATGGCTTGGTTGCCTTTTTTACAAATTGGGCAAATGCTTTTTTATAGGTAGTTCTCATGATCTAATATTAGATCAAAATTGATTCTATAACAAATCAACAAAAATGACAAGAAATACCAGAATTTTTGTATTGGTAAATAATGGAGTTGAATAAACTGCGCTGAAATAAGAACATGACTCAAGCAAACACTTACGACTACATCATTATTGGGGCAGGTAGCGCCGGCTGCATGTTAGCCAAACGTTTGACAGAAAATCCCAACAAGAAGGTCTTGCTGATTGAGGCTGGCAAGAATGACAACTACATCTGGATTCATATTCCGGTTGGGTACCTGTATTGCATCGATAACCCCAGAGCAGATTGGCGCTTCAAGACCGCTGCCGAAAAAGGTTTGAACGGTCGTTCATTGTTATATCCCCGTGGACGCGTCTTGGGTGGATGCTCATCCATTAACGGCATGATTTATATGCGTGGCCAAGCTCGTGACTATGAGTCCTGGGTGCAGGCTACTGGTGATGAATCTTGGTCCTGGGAAAATGCCTTGCGTCGTTATAAATCATTTGAGGATTACCACGGTGCTGCTAATGAGTGGCATGGTAAAGGTGGTGAGTGGACCGTTTCAAAGCAGCGCTTACGTTGGCCCATTATGGATCGATTTAAAGAGGCTGCTGTAGAGGCTGGCATTCCGGCTACTGATGACTTTAATCAGGGTGATAACTTTGGTGTTGGTTACTTTGATGTGAGTCAGCGTGCTGGTTGGCGCTTAAATACTTCCAAGGCTTTTTTAAAAGATGCCGCTAAACGTAGCAATCTCACTGTAGTGACCGAAGCTATAGTAAGCAAACTCAAGATTGATCCTGTCACTAAAAATTGCTTAGGTGTTGAATACCAGAAGAATGGCGTTACTACCGAAGCCCTTTGTGCCATTGAGCAAGGCGGTGAAGTTTTATTAAGTGCTGGTGCAATTGGTAGTGTGCAAATTTTGGAGCGCTCTGGTATTGGTGGGGCTGCCCATTTAAAGGCTTTAGGTATCCCAGTGGTAGCAGACTTGCCAGGAGTAGGTGAGAACTTGCAAGATCATTTGCAATTGCGCATGGTTTATAAAGTCAACGGTATTAAGACCTTGAATACCAAAGCCAATACGCTCTGGGGCAAGATGATGATTGGCTTGGAGTATGTACTCAAGCGCTCTGGCCCAATGTCAATGGCGCCATCGCAGTTAGGTGCATTTGCTTATAGCTCACCAGAGCAAAAGAGTGCCAATGTGGAGTACCACGTACAACCTTTATCTCTAGAAAAGTTTGGTGAAGATTTGCATTCGTTCAATGCCTTCACTGCAAGCGTCTGTAATTTACGTCCCACATCTCGAGGTAGTGTTCATATCAACTCCACAGATCCTGAGGCGCCCCCAGTCATTAGTCCTAACTATTTATCGACGGATGAAGATCGTAAAGTAGCAGCCGAGTCTTTACGCTTGACTCGTAAGATAGTGGAGCAAGCCGCCCTTGGTCCTTACATGCCAGAGGAATACAAGCCTGGTATGCAATACCAAACCGATGCTGAGTTAGTAAAAGCTGCAGGCGATATTGGTACAACAATTTTTCATCCGGTAGGGACTTGCAAAATGGGGCGCGCTGATGATCCAACAGCAGTACTAGATACAGAGTTACGTGTCAGGGGTATTCATCATCTACGCGTAGTAGATGCCTCTGCCATGCCCACGATTACCTCAGGCAATACCGCTGCTCCTACCATGATGATGGCTGAGCGCATCGCGGAATTGCTAACGAGTGCCTAAGACTTCGCAGAAAGCATATTCATTACCAGCTAGCCATCTATTGCTAGCGCTTGCCATTGTGGCGGTGTGGGGTACGAACTTTGTGGTGATTAAGTTATCACTCGATTCGTTTCCACCATTCTTATTCGCGGCACTACGCTACACATTTGCTTTTCTGCCATTAGCTCTCTTTTTGCCTATTCCCAAAGTATCTTGGATCAATCTCTGTGTTTATGGCGTTGCAGTAGGGGTGGGACAGTTCGGAATTTTGTATTTCGCAATTGACGGCCGCATTTCTCCGGGCTTAGCTTCGTTGGTGATTCAAACGCAGGTATTTTTCACAATCGGCTTTGCCATGTTCTTTGCTAAAGAGCGTTTGCGTATTTATCAAATGCTAGCCGTGGCGATTGCTATGACTGGTTTAGGCACTATTGCTTTGCACACTGACGCCAGTACCACCTTCCTTGGTTTGGCTTTGGTCGTTTTTACAGGATTCTCATGGGGGGTAGCTAATACCGTGAGTCGCAAGGCTGGCTCCATCAATATGCTTGCCTATGTTGTATGGGCCAGTGTTTTTGCAATTCCCCCTTTGTATGCCATGGCATTCTTTTTTGAGGGTGGTTGGAGCAATATCAGCAACTCAATAACCGCTGCTCCTATAGGGGCATGGGCAGGCGTTTTGTGGCAGTCTTGGGCAAATACCCTTTTTGGCTATGGAGCCTGGGCTTGGCTGCTTTCCAGGCATCCAGCGGCTGTTGTGGCTCCAGCACCCTTGCTGGTACCTATTTTTGGCATGGGGGCCGCTGCCTATTTCTTGGCTGAGCCACTGCCCCTATGGAAGATCCTGGCTGCGGGGTTAGTGATCACTGGGTTAGTGATTAATCTCTTTTGGCCCAATATCGAGCAAAAGCTTAAAAGACGCTTTTCTTGAGCCCTGAGGGCTAATGTAAAACCCTAATACAAGGCTCTTTTTTTGCCTTTGTATTAACAGTAAGATAACTGTTCGTTTGTGTTTTACCAATAAAAAATTATTTATTTCATTAGCAATTTTTAGTCATGGAGACTTTATGAACATTCGTCGTCACATTTTTGCAGTAGCAGCTACTGCGATGCTTGCAACCGGTGCTTACGCTGCCGATATCAAACTTGGTGTTTCAGGACCATTTACTGGCGGCTCTGCCTCTATGGGTGTAAGTATGCGTGATGGTGTGCGCTTAGCTACTAAAGAAATTAATGCTGCAGGCGGCATTAACGGCAACAAAATCGTTTTAGTTGAACGCGATGACGAAGCAAAAAATGAGCGTGGCGTACAAATTGCACAAGAGTTGATTAATAACGAAAAAGTAGTTGCTACTCTTGGCTTTATTAACACTGGCGTTTCATTAGCTGCACAACGCTTCTACCAGGATGCCAAGATTCCAGTAATGAACAACGTGGCAACAGGCACTATTGTTACTAAGCAATTCCCTAACGCAGCTGAAAACTATATTTTCCGTAATGCTGCTGCTGACAACATTCAAGCACCAATGATCGCTAAAGAAGCGGTTGAGAAGCGTGGCTTAAAGCGCGTAGCGATTTTGGCTGACTCTACAAACTATGGTCAGTTGGGTCGTGAAGACTTGGAAAAAGCCTTAAAGACATATGGCGTAACTCCTGTTGCAACTGAGAAGTTCAACATCGGTGACGTGGATATGACTTCACAATTGCTCAAAGCTA
This sequence comes from Polynucleobacter meluiroseus, assembly GCA_943372325.1. Lineage (GTDB taxonomy): Bacteria > Pseudomonadota > Gammaproteobacteria > Burkholderiales > Burkholderiaceae > Polynucleobacter > Polynucleobacter meluiroseus_I. The sequence goes on from CALRYF010000002.1 coordinate 42,140, forward strand.
AAAACGCTGGTGCAGATGTGATTTTGACTTACGCAATCGGACCTGAGTTGGCACAAATTGCTAACGGTATGGCCAAGTTGGGTTGGAAGAAGCCAATGATTGGTTCATGGACATTGTCCATGGCTAGTTTTATTGATACAGCGGGTAAAAATGGTAACGGCGCAACAATGCCAGAGACTTTCATTCAGAGCCCTGCAACAACTCCAAAGCGCAAAGCTTTCGTTGATGCATACCTGAAGGATTTCAAACCAAAGAATGGCATCATTGCTTCCCCGGTATCAGCAGCCCAAGGTTACGACTCTGTTTACCTTTTGGCAGCCGCTATTAAGCAAGCAAATAGCACAGAAGGACCAAAGATTTTGGCAGCATTGCAAGATCTGAAGACTCCAGTTGATGGTGTAGTAATGACTTATAACAAGCCATTCTCTGCAACAGATCATGAGGCAATCAAGGCTAAAGACGTAGTCATGGGCGTGGTTGAGAACGGTAAAGTTGAGTTCTTGAATGCTGAGGACGCTGTAGCTAAGAAGAAGTAATTTAGCTTATAAGCAGGCAAAAAGAATTTTTATTTTGCACTGCAGCAATTGATAAAGCAAAGCGCCGCCCAAAAGGCGGCGTTTTGCTTACAATGGCGGATTCGTTAATAAAACAGTTTTAAGTATCTTTTAGGCTAACCATATGGACATGTTTGCACAAATCCTCTCAAGCGGTATCGCTGTGGGGATGATCTATGCTGTAATCGCTTTCGGTTTTCAGCTCACTTTTGCTACTTCAGGCACATTAAACTTCGGCCAAGGTGAAGCCTTGATGCTTGGAGCTTTAGTAGGTTTAACCTGCGTTGATATGTTTGGTATGAACTACTGGGTGATGATTCCGGTGGTTTGTTTATTCGGCATGATTCAGGGTAGCTTTGTCGAGTTAATCGGCGTGCGTCCTGCGATCAAAATCAAATCCGAGTTTGGTTGGATTATGTCCACCATTGCTCTCGGTATTATTTTCAAGAACGTGGCAGAAAATATCTGGGGTCGTGATGCGTTGCCATTCCCATCCCCATTGCCAATGGAGCCAATGGAATTCCTTGGGGCGAATATTTTGCCAATGGAAATCTTGGTAGTGGTTGGTGCATTGGTCATGATGTTGTTAGTAGAATTTTTTAACCGTAAAACAATTTACGGTAAGGCGGTTGTTGCTACTGCAAACGACCGTGATGCAGCTGGATTGATGGGTATTAACACCAGTGTTGTAATTACCTTCTCATATGCATTGTCTTCATTGACTGCAGCCTTTGCTGGAGTATTGATTGCACCATTGACATTAACTGGTGCGAGCATGGGTGGCGCATTGGGCTTAAAAGCTTTCGCTGTGGCAATTATTGGTGGTCTGTCTAGCGGTATGGGAATTATTGTGGGTGGGTTAATCCTGGGTATTGTAGAAACCGCTACTGGTTTTTATATTTCTACTGGTTACAAGGATGTCCCTGGTTTGATCTTGCTATTGCTCGTGCTGGCATTCAAACCATCTGGTCTTTTCGGCAAATCTGCAATTAAGAAAGTTTAATGATGAAATTGAAGTCTCTATTACCCATTTTAATTGCGATTGCAGCACTGTTTGCTCTGCCGTTGTTTGTTCATAACCCGTATTACATTCACTTAGTTGAAACAATTCTGATCTACACCATCTTGTTATATGGTTTGGACATTGTGGTTGGTTATGTGGGTCAGGTTTCCTTGGGGCATGCAGCTCTGTTTGGTATTGGCTCATACACCGCCGGTGTTTTGTACTTCCACTTTGGTTGGACTATTTGGGGCACTTTGCCTGCGTCCATCATAGTCACCTCTATTTTCGGCGGTATTCTGGCATTGCCAGCTCTGAAAGTGATCGGGCCTTACTTGGCGATGGTGACCTTGGCTTTCGGTACGATTGCGCAGATTCTGATTAACGAGATGACCTGGTTAACTGAAGGTCCTTTAGGTATCAAGATCCCTAAGCCTGATTTACTGGGCGTTCCAATGACCAAGGCAGAATACTTCTGGATGGTTGGCATCATCTTGATTCTCTCAATGATCGTAGTAGATCGTTTTGTGAAGTCACAAGTGGGTCGTGCATTTGAAGCATTGCGTGATAGTCCAATTGCTTGTGACTGTATGGGTGTATCTGTATATCGCTTTAAGGTGATTGCATTTGTGATTAGCGCGGCCTTCGCTGGTTTAGCTGGTTGCTTGTATGCCTACTCCGAGCAATATATTTCTCCGAACACTTACAACAATGAATTAGCTGTTCTGTTCTTACTCGGCATCATCATGGGTGGACGTAAGTCTCGCCTGGGTGCTTTGATTGGTGCGGCCATTATTGTGTTATTGCCAAAACTCTTGGATGACATTAACTTGTTCCGTATCGTTGCTTCTGCTATCGCAATTGCTGTGGTGGTTGGTGCTGGTTTGGCCTTATCCAAGCAGGTAACTACCCCACGTCGTGTAGCTATTCCTATCGCTGGCGTAGTTGGCTTGGCAGCATTCTCATTCTGGCTCAATACCATCTCTGACTGGCGCTTGAGTATTTTCGGCTTCATGATTTTGTTGGTGGTGTATTACTTGCAGAACGGTATTGTTGGTTTTGCGAAGAGCTTTTACCAATCAATCATGGGCAAAGCGAAAACTACTCGTGGCGGTGATGCTGAGGTGGTGGATGATTCCATCAGCTTTATTAGCGCCGTTGGTAAGCAGAACGCCGGTGCAGAGCTTCTTAAGGTTGACTCATTATTAATGCAGTTCGGCGGTTTGAAAGCCTTGAATAATGTTGACTTAAGCGTCAAGCGCGGCACGATTCATGGTCTGATCGGTCCTAACGGATCTGGTAAGAGCACGATGATGAACGTATTGACTGGTATTTATATTCCTACAGCTGGTAACGTGCTCTACGCTGGTGAAAGCGTTATTGGTAAGACATCATCCGATATTGCCTTATCAGGCATTGCGCGTACTTTCCAAAACGTTCAGCTCTTCGGTGAAATGACAGCTATCCAAAATATTTTGGTTGGTTTGCATCACACCTTCAAGTCAAACATGGTGGAGATTGCTTTGAATCTGCCGCGTTACAAGAAAGAAGAGGCTGATGCTCACGCTCGCGCCTTGGCGCTCCTCAAGTTTGTTGGCCTAGCTGATTTGGCAAATGAAGAAGCACGTAACTTGCCATACGGTAAGCAACGTTTGCTTGAGATTGCTCGTGCTTTGGCTCTTGACCCAGAATTACTCTTGTTGGATGAGCCGGCCGCAGGTTTAACAGCGCCTGATATTAAAGAACTCTTGGCTATTATTCGCAAGATCCGCGATAGCGGTATTACCTTCATCCTGATTGAGCATCACATGGATGTGGTGATGTCAGTATGCGATACCGTTTCTGTATTGGACTTCGGTCAGAAGATTGCAGAAGGTAAACCAGCTGAAGTTCAGGCAGACGAGAAGGTGATTCATGCCTACTTGGGTACTTAATCACTAGAACATATTGAATCGGTAAATACCATGTTATCTATTAAGAATCTTGAAGCAGGCTACGGCAAAGTAAAAGTCCTCCATGGCATCAATATTGATGTTCCTAAAGGTCAAGTAATTACTTTGATTGGCTCAAACGGTGCTGGTAAAACCACCACCATGCGCGCAATCACTGGCATGATTAAGCCAACTGGCGGTGAAGTGACTCTAGGCGGTGAAAAAATTGACGGTTACGACTCTCATAAAATCGCCCGCTTAGGCTTAGCCCATAGTCCTGAAGGTCGTCGTGTATTCACGACCATGTCTGTAAACGATAATTTGTTGCTAGGCGCATTTCCACGTTTTACTGGAAGCCGTCCAAAAGGTGATATTAAGAATGACTTAGAAAAGTCCCTCGAAATGTTCCCGCGCCTCAAAGAGCGTCGTAATCAATTAGCGGGTACTTTATCTGGTGGTGAACAACAGATGTTGGCAATGGCCCGTGCCGTGATGTTGAATCCAGAGATCATTCTCTTGGATGAGCCATCTATGGGTCTAGCACCAATTTTGGTTGAGGAAGTCTTTAGAATCATCTCTAACCTAAAATCACAGGGCGTTACTATGTTGTTGGTGGAGCAGTTTGCTGCTGCAGCCTTGAACGTTGCTGATTACGGTTATGTACTAGAGAACGGTAAGATCGCGACTCACGGTCCTGCTGCGAAACTTAAAGATGATCCAGCTGTGAAAGCGGCTTACTTGGGTGGTGCAGGCGGTCACTAAGTCGGCATCCACACTACGAGTTATAAAAAAGCCCTTAGTAATAAGGGCTTTTTCTTTTAGCTAGATAGTAACTTTACGGCTTCCCGAATGAGTAAAGCGCGGTAGCCCATGTAGATGGCAATCAGAGTAAAGCCGAACAAAAACAGTTTTGGAATAAGGGCACCTTCGGCAACCAGCTCACTATTCAGTAAGCCTATTGCTACTGCGAAGAAGAATAGTGCTCCCAAAGCAAGCATGATCCAATTTTCATTACTAGCCACTTGCTGAGTTTGATTGTTGTAAGCAAGAACCTGAAAGGCGCCATCTTTTTGATACCCAGATACCGTAATTTGATCCCCATCAGCAATCAGCATTGGTGAAGAAAACTTTGCTTCAATTGCTTGATCCCCTAAATTAAATTTAGAAATAAAAAAACGTTTGTAGTAGACCGATGAGTGGTCATGGGTTGGCTTTTCAGGATTTACGTATTCGAGTAATTCATTGTTTAAATTACTGACTGTCCCAGAAACTGAACTTATAGAGCTAGATAACAAAGAGCTTGGTTTGTTTATCGACATCAGTAATGCTCCCAAAAGACTAATTACCAGTATATAGAGAAAGGATTGGAGTGGTTTTCTCATAAGGCATTGACGCCTTTGATAGTCAGGCCGATGGCAACTCCAAAGGTGAGAACAGCAAAGATTTGCTGCAACCTTGGACCGCTGAGTTTTTTACCTACCAATCGACCTATCAGAAGACCGCATAAGGCCCCCAAAGAAAATGGGGCGGCTAGCGCAAAGTTTAAATTACCGGAGACCGCTGAAAAAACTGCGCCCCCGCTAGAGATAATCGCAAGTACACCCAGGGAGGTAGCAACAATGGATTGCACAGGCAAATCGGTATAACGTTTTAATGCAGGAACAATCACAAATCCACCGCCAACACCCAGCAAGCCTGATAAGAAACCAGCCCAACCCCCTGAGAGCATCAGGGATCTTGCGCAGGGGATATTCCAATTCAATTTACCTACTTCTGGATTGAGAAGGCACGGTGGTGGGCTGGTTGCCGGTGCAGGGAGATTCAGAATTTCTCTTCTAGCCTGAATTAATAAACGGGTTGAGATAAAAAATAGAGTGCCGCTAAAAAGAATCAGAAGTGGCGCATTGGGAACCCTTTGCGCAACCCAAAGACCGAGCGGGGAAAGAAGTAGCCCAAATATAGCCATGAAGCCGGCCGCACGATAACGCAATATTTTATTTTTCAGTCCCAGTAGTGCACCAACCCCTGCGGCAAGTGCTATCGCGGTAAGGGAGATTGGCCCTGCCTCAGCAACAGGCAGATGTAAGACGAAGACCAAAAGGGGGACAGACAAAATACCGCCTCCAGCACCAGTAAGACCCATTAATAAGCCTACGATGACGCCGAGGGAGGGGCCGATAAGTGTTGTGTAGTCCATTGCAATTAATTTTATATTAAGATAATATATAAATAAATATATTATTTGATCTTTTCGACAGTAAACAGCAAGTCAACATAAGGCCATTGTGAACTCAAACTCCCATGCTGAAGTAAAAGCGTTTTTTGATCCAGAAACTTGGACTTTTACCTATGTCGTATACGCAGGTAAGGAAAGCTCATGCGTTGTCATTGACTCGGTAATGAACTACGACCCTAAATCAGGTAGAACTTCTACACGATCTGCTGATGAGGTCATTAGTTTTATACAAAGTGAGCAATTGCAATTGGCTTGGATTTTAGAAACCCATGCTCACGCTGATCATTTAACAGCAGCGCCTTATATTCAAAGTCAGTTAGGTGGAAAAATCGTTATTGGTGATCACATCACTAGTGTGCAAAACGTCTTTAAGGGTGTTTTTAATCTGGATGACCGGTTTACCATTGATGGATCCCAATTTGACTACTTGTTAAAAGATGGAGAGTCGTTGGCATTTGGGGATCTTTCTTTAAAGGCTCTTTACGTACCTGGGCATACGCCAGCTTGTATGGCTTATGAAATCGGAGATGCCCTCTTTGTTGGGGATACTTTGTTTATGCCTGATGTTGGTACGGCTCGCTGCGACTTCCCTGGCGGTAGTGCTAAGACCCTATATCAGTCGATACAAAAGGTCCTGGCTTATCCCGATGAGACAAAGTTATATATGTGCCATGACTATCCGCCTAAAGATCGTCCTGCAGCCTATTGCACAACAGTGGGTGAGGAGAAGAAGTCCAATATACATGTGCATACTGGGGTGACTGAGGATGAGTTCGTGCAAATGCGCAGTAAGCGTGATGCCACCTTAGATATGCCTACCCTCATCTTGCCCGCTATTCAGGTCAATATTCGCGCAGGTCACCTGCCTGAACCAGAATCCAATGGCAAAGCCTATTTAAAAATTCCTTTAAACGCTCTCTAATATGCCCATCACTAAATCCGAGCTCAAGAAAATGCAGGCCTCAGCAGAGGATGCCTGTAAGTTAATGAAAGTCTTATCAAATAGCGATCGCATGATGTTGTTATGTGAAATCGGTCAAGGTGAAAAGTGTGTCAGTGAGCTTGAGGATGCTCTAGATTTACATCAGCCAACCCTATCCCAGCAATTGACGGTATTGCGTAAAGAAAAGTTGGTAAAGACGCGCCGAGAGGGCAAGCAAATTTACTACTCTCTAGCAAGCGAGATTGTAGTATCCGTAATGGGCTTGCTCTATAAGCACTATTGCAAGAGATAGTAGTGGCTCTCAAGTGCATTAATGATGCTGATGCTATCTAACGCTACGTAGTTTGGAAAAAGCATGCAGCATAAAGATACTAAAAAATAGAAGCCCCACTATCCAGTGAACATCAATTATGAAATCGCGAATTTCTCCGGGTCCGTAATATAGAAGCATCCCTGATATCAGTAGTACAGCCAAAAAACCTAGCTGACTAAAGCCGCTCCACAGTTGCTTGCGGGACTTATAGCCTGCCTTGATATGAAAGGGTAGTACTGAGCCAATTGCTAGGGTAGCTAATAATGCCGCAATTCCATGGGCCACCAAGATGCTATGTGTTCCAAGCATAGCTTTTTGAATTTCAAATTGATGCCCCAGTAAATATAAGATACCTGTGATGGAGCAAGCCATCATTCCATAAATGATAAATAATCTTTGCCAGCCAGGCATTTTCCCTAGCCGACTCATGCAGCAATCCTAAGAGCTTGCGCTGAGAAGTACTTGAAGCAGGGATGATGTTCATCATTAGTTAAGGCTAAAACCTTCGTGAGGGCATCTGCATAAACACACTCTTTTGCCAGCACGGAGTATGACCCTGAAAAATCAGCATGAACTTCAGAGACATTCTGGGCAAAGGGGTTGATGATATGACTTTCTAGTTGATCCCTTTTGGTAAAGTAAAGGCTGCTGGTAGCAATCGCCCCATCTTTTAAAGTTCCAATCTCAATCAGTTCTTCAGGTAATTCAGGATTACGAAGGCAAATGGGTAAAGAGGCGTTACCAAATACCCTTAAGTCACCCCCTGCATTGACTGAGCCAGAGGCAACGCCCTCGGATGCTAAGACTCTGACTGCCATGTCTACTGCAAACCCTTTAGCGATTCCGCCCAAATCCAGGCAGACTGGACGTGTCGACTCTATCAGATCAGGTGCTAAAAAATGGATATCCTCAATGCCGCCAAGATCATGATTAGAGAAATTAATGTGACGCGGTAGTAAGCCTGCAGCAACTAGGCGATGACCGATCCCGCAATCAAATAAACCACCAGACTGAAGATGAACTTCTTTCGCAATTTGGATAACTTGTGCAGTCCATGGATGTATTTCTACTGCTTGTGTATGAGCATAGCGATTGATTTGGCTCAGTTCACTATGGGGGTTGTGAAACCCCATGAGATCATGAATATGTTGAATGGCTGCAAAAGCATTATCAACAGCTACCTGCACTTCATCTTGGCCGATAGATATCTCCACAAAGGTTCCGAGGAGCGGTTTACAGCGGGTCATCTTGAACTTACTTGCCAGAGCTAAGCTTTGAATTGGAATTCTTGAGCGCAAGGTCGTATAAAACCGTTATACGCTTCACGCCATCGGTGATATGTTTGCAAGATAGAGTGGCTCCACCAATATTCTGAATATCTTGATTCAGTTTGATGGGATCATTGACTGTCTTACCAACAAATTGCATGCGCCATTGAGGTTCTGCAACTTCATAGCCATAAGACTCCACATATTCCAATATCTCGATACCAGAGATACTGCCATTGGGATTTAGGGCAACAGCATAGGTAATCATTTCATGCTTACCGACTACCTCATCAATCACTAGCCAGCCACCATCGGTAGTTTTCCAAATGCGCTCTCCCTGAAAAGGATGGCGAATGCTGGATGCAGAACGCATCTTTCCCTGCAGGTCATCCGTAATGATGATGGGATTCTTGATCAGTACTTTATTGGGAAAAAGAATTTTCTGGGCTTGTTCTGCAGAGACATAAATTTTGGCATGGGCAATGATGGGCATGCTGATCATTGCCAGCCCAAGAATTGCTATAGGATTGGGTTTCCAGATCATGATTTCTTTTATGCAGTAAGTAATTCATTGGCTTCATTACAAAGCGCCTGAATTTCTGGGTTGACTCCTTGAAGATTCGAGAGTTTTTCAAACATCATGAGTGCTCTTTGCTTGGCAGTTTGACATTGCGTGGCCTGAAATTTCACTAAATGCGTTAAGGCTGCAACCAATAGATTCTGAATTTCCATACATTCTTTCGTTATGTTTTTAGTTAAGAGGGAAGCCAACTTTGACAATAAATTCATTCACGGAGTGACTATCCCAGACGCGTGCGTTTGAGCATTCAGCTTCACCGCCACCCATACAATTTCCGCCCTTAAGCTGATAGCGCCAAGCACCAGTGACCCACCAATCTTTTGCCGCGTAATGCATATTGGGACCTATAAAAGTTGCTCTTTGTACTTGATTACGTAAGTTCAGCTCTGAATAGTCGTTGTGAAAGCGGGCTTCAACACCTGCTGACCATTTAGGGGCAAAACGATAGCTAGCGCCCACTAAGAAGTCCAGCATGGATTCAGGGACATTACCGTTCTCAATAAACTTCAAACGTTCATTAGCAACAACAACGTTGCCCGCCAAAATTAAGCGATCATCAATGAAGTTAGATTGCAATAAGAGACGAGCTGCGAGCTCATCTTTATTTCTGCCCCAGGTTGGCTCTAAATAGAGTCCTACACCTACGGGGGACGTGACTGGATTGGTAATGCGATAGATTGCTTCTAAGGAGCCGCCTTCGATACCGCTCTTTCGATAAGCCGTAGATGGATCATGCGAGGATGGAACACCGTAACCACCTGTACAGGTTGGGGAGTCACCGCATGCTTCAGGATTGGTGTAGTTTTGACTGGCGCTGGTGTAATACGAGTTGATATAGCCTGCTATCTGTAGATCATTAGTTAAGCCGTATTCCAATTCAGTTCTTGCGGTCCATGCATCGTAAGTGCCTGCTGCTTGCTGTTTATTGAGCTGCAGTCGCTGTTCAAACTCCAGCTTGCCTTTAGGTTGTAAATCTAAGGTGTAGATCCAGCCAAAAGCGCCCTCACCAGCATGAGCAAAAGAAAAGTGAAGGGTGGCAACAAGGATGAGGCTGAATGCGATAAGTCTATTAATGGTCAATTTCATGGTCACTTATAGTTAAGGGTTAAAAAATCTAAATGAGAATGGTTCTCAATATATCATCAAATGAGAATGATTCTCAACTAAATAAATGACCTCACATTTGAAATTGACGTTCTTCTTAAGGTTTTGGTATTTGCTTGTAAGATTTCTCCCAATGAATGCAGAGTCCTTAGAAAAACTCGTTTTGATGAAGATGCCGTTTGGTAAGCATGCAGGACGTGCGTTGGCTGATTTGCCGGGGAACTATTTGGCGTGGTTTGCTCGCGAAGGATTTCCTAAAGGCGAGCTGGGTGAGTTGCTGGAGTTGATGCACACGCTAGATCACAATGGTTTGCGTGGACTATTGGCCCCAATACAGCGGGCTCATGGCCTACAAGCAAAATCTAAATTACTTTGAGCGAATGATCAGAGTGACGCGATTGCGCTCGTAAGTCACGGTGGGGGACTCTGGCGGACTACTTTGCATCAGGCTTGCTCGTAGATTAGTTTGTGACTCAATCTGGGAGGCAAGCTGTTTTGCTAAGTTTTCATTTCTATCGTATTGAATCTGAATGCTGGCTACTTTGCCAGATTTAATATTTTCAATCACGCCATTAAGTTTGTTTGTTGAGTATTCATCAAAAAATACAGGATACCAGCCACCCAAAGAATCCTTTGGACCCTTTGTTTTGAGGGGTTCTGGAGCAGCATTACTGTCTTTACTTAAATCGGCATTAACGGGTAAATGAAAATCAATCCCTGTCTTTTGTACCAGCTCTTGATAAGTAATGGGAGGGCTCATTTGAGCTTCATTGGTATTCTCAATCCAATAGGCCCATGCAGTATTTTTATTGGGGTCATAGACCAACTTATATAAAAAAGCAGGAATGGTCACGCGACTTTTGCCAATGCTGCCACTATTCCCGGTAGATCCGGTGAAGACAAAAACATCACCCTCCGCTCTTTTGACATAGCTTCTAGTCGGCTCCTCAATGTTTTTGGCCCAAATGCCCTGATTGTTCTGCCTTGCTTGGGGCATCATATTAGCCAATGAGAATGATTGAGCCATCGAACGCTCATTGCTCATGTCTCCTGCCGGGGCATTGTGGCCACGGTCATAGCCACTCCCGCGGTAATCTGAAAGTAGGGCGCGCTCAGAAATTGGGAGCCTAGCTTCTTCGTAGAACTGGTTACTTCTTCGCGGGCGGGGCGCTAAAAACTGTTCTTTATTGAGCTTCTCCACTGCATAGATCGGTTTTTTATCTTGCGGTGAGTAGTAGATCGCAAAGCTATCAAAGCAAAGATCTCGTCCTGCATGTGGGCTAGTCGGAATTTGCTGGGCTGGAAACAGATCCTTGCAGTCCTCAAAAGCAGCAAGCGCACTGAGTGAGGCTGAAATTGCGACAAGGGCGAAAAGATTGCGAAAGAATTTCATCGGTACTTAGTGTATGAGCTCTACCCTGAATGTTCCCATCTTTTTGTCCTTAGCTAGCTCCCAAGCTAATATGAATTCGTGGCCTTTTGATTTTTTTGGAGAGTAAAAAGTCTTTTCTCAGTAGTTACTTGGCCTTGAGTGCTTCGCTACAAGAAGTCTAGGTCGACTACTACCCCTAGAAAATCAGAGGGACTAAAACACTAGATGTATGGTTTTTGAGTCTGAATTTTTAGGCAAAATCGTAAAAAAGTCCTTTTTAAGGGATTTTTTTATAGAGTGAAATTAGTGCCCCCTAACTTTTATAAGTAATTGATTTTATTGGTTTATATACAACTATTTAAGACCTTCTAGGTAATCTCCCCAATTTCTAGATCAATAAGTTATTACTTTTTACTTCCTTATTCTTGACTTGATATAAGAAACTTCTTAGGATGACCCATGTTTTTTAAATATTGCAATGCAGCATAAAACAGCAGCTTAGTTTTTTGTGGGATTGCAAATGGTGAATGATTAAATTTTTATCTAACAACTTGAGCGATATGAAGCATGCTCAGCCAACTATGTTGGCTGCTAAAGACCTGCTTGCGCATGCCATGACTCCAGTCTATAGAGTCATCAATGGCTTACTCGTTGTCACTGTATTTATGGTGGTTGGACTTTGGCTCTCGGGTAACGGCACTAATGCAGGCCCTTTTGATATGGCTCGTATCTTAGTTCCTGATGAAGCACGTCATATGGTTTGGAGTAATGGCTTTGACATGCTTAATCAATACAAGGATTCGAGCGAGTCATCTGCCACTCAAGCTGCTGATACTGAAATCGCTGCGGTGATCTATAACAAGTCTAAGCTACCAGCCGCTACAGGTTTGGATATTGCAAAACAGCAGACTGTTGCCTTGTTGATGCCTTCAGTCGCGCACATGCAGGTGAAGTCAATTTCTCATCTGTCTGATCGTATTCCAACTTCAAAGATTGATCCCCAGGCTCTAGATAGTAACCATATGGCTTCTATTCAGAACCAACGTGCAGTAGCTGATTTCTTTGAAAAGAAATATAAGCTCGATCGTGCCAAGATTGAAGAATATGTTTCCAATACCATCTTGATTGCAAAAGAAGTCAATATTGATCCGATACTTCTATTGGCAGTGATTTCGGTTGAATCCAACTTTAATCCCAATATCAAGAGCCATGCAGGTGCCGAAGGCCTCATGCAGGTAATGACATCTGTACATAAAGATAAATACGCAATCTTTGGTGGAACTTCAGAGGCAGTTAAGCCTGAGGTAAATATTCGTGTAGGCGCCTATATCCTGAAATACCTGATTGCTACTGCGGGCTCCTTGCGCAATGGCTTGAAGTACTACGTTGGTGCTGCAAATGCGGATGATGATGGTGGCTATGCTGACAAGGTGATGGCAGAAAGAAATCGCCTAATTAGCTTATGTCAAAACCGTTCGACCAATCGCTTGACGCTGAATGGCAAGGATCTGCGTTCTTAATTTCCCTGCGATTGAGTTAGAAATAAAAAAGCCACCCGAGGGTGGCTTTTGCTTTACTGCAGCGACTCAGTGCCTTAGTTAACGCCGTGGAGTTCCACATCAAATACGAGAGTGGCATTTGGAGGAATCACGCCGCCTGCACCGCGCGGACCGTAACCCATCTCAGAAGGAATGATGAGAGTACGTTTACCACCAATTTTCATACCGGCTACGCCCTCATCCCAGCCTTTGATCACATGACCAGCGCCCAAGGGAAAGCTAAACAATTGACCACGATCTAAAGAGCTATCAAACTTTTGACCTTTGTGATCAGCTGCTTTCTCGTCATAAAGCCAGCCGGTGTAATGGACGTCTACATGATTGCCCGCTGCAGCTTCTTTGCCATCGCCTACAACGGTATCGATTTTTTTAAGTTCACTCATAATGTTTTCCTATTTCACGCAAATTGAAGGGCTAGTATATTCTGAGCTCTGTAAATTCTCACAGTGAGCTTGTTTGGACCAAATCGTATGACAAATTATTGGACAAATTCTGCATATAAGACCCTGGCAATCAGCCCGGATCGCCAGCTATTGGTGACGGACGACTTTTTGCGTACTTATATGGAAAGGCCTGAGCTCAAGCTAGTGCCTGAATCTTGCCCTAAAGAGCGCTTATTGCATCAGCGCCTGACTGAAAACCCACGTGCTGATGTGTCTGAGGTAGAAATTACCGAAATGGCCGATGAGGATATTCAGGAGAACTATCGTGTCTGGTTGCGCTTTCGTGCTCGCTTACTGGCCGCAAGTTCTTTAGAGGCCTTCTACATGAGTTTGTTTAAAGGTGAGGGGGTTGATGTTCCCCCGCTATTTATTGCGCAGCTCGCGCAAATATTTGTTAGACATATTTTGGGTGATGAAGCGCATCCACTAGAAGCCCGTATGGGTGAGATCTTTTTTAGGACTCAGAAGATTAGTGTCATTGAAGATGGCATTGTGATGGGGGCGGATGAAGAGATAGTGAATCGTAATGCTCAGGCTGGCGATACAGGCAACATCATGGATTTGCTGAAAGGTAAATCCATGACGATGCGTTCAGCTGATCTGGATGTGATCCATGAAGACAATGCCGATGAATACTGGCTGCGTAACGAAGACTTTGATTTAGCTGTACAGCTCAATTTTGGGCATGAGCCTATTAATCTTTTTTGCCGTGTTTTAGAGAAATGGATCAAGCATTTTCTAGGTGTTAGCGTACGAGTTACGCCGATGCAGCAGATTTCCGATCCGAAGTGGTCTTGGCATGTTGGCTTAGACGCAGCTGCTACTGAAATACTAAATAAGCTTTACAACAAAGAGTTAGTTGAATCTGATGAGTTGCAAAAAGTGATTTGTTTATTCCGTCTCGACTTTATTGATGAGGCCGCTGTAGCAAAGGCGCAGGTTGGTAAGCCGGTCTATATGGCGATTGCCATGAATGACCAACAGCAGTTGAAATTAAAGCCTCAAAATCTCTTATTCAACTTACCGCTGGCAAAAACTTCTTAAGCCTTTGAGCTCATTCCGTGATTTTTGCGCTGCCGTGCAAGCCAGAAAATCGCAAGGCCACTGATCACCACGGGAATAATGGATCCCCAATTCAGGATGCTCCAGCCATGTGATGTGATGAGGGCGCCTGAGCCAAAGGAGGTGAATGCCATAGTGCCAAAGACGCAGAAGTTAATGGCAGCCTGCGCCTTATCCCGTTCATTAGGATGATAGGCAGTCATTGCTAAAGAAGTGGCGCCAGTAAATAAAAAATTCCAGCCGACACCAAGTAAAAATAAAGCGAAGAAAAATTGGTGGAGATCAGTTCCGGTCAGTGCAATTGCAATGCAAATGAAATTCAGTGCAACTCCAATCCCCATAATTTTGAGCACCCCAAATCTTTGGATGAGTGAGCCAGTAAAGAATCCAGGGGCAAACATGCCAATCACATGCCACTCTAAAACTAAAGCGGTGTCAGAAAAAGGCAATCCACAAATTTGCATTGCTAAAGGGGTGGCAGCCATTAAGAGATTCATGACGCCATAACCTAATGCTGCGCCAATAATGGCCACCATAAAAGCGGGCTGTTGGAGGATGACTTTTAAAGGACGACCATCGGACAGGGAATGCTGGGTCTTAAATTCTTGGGGAAAGTGGATGAATTGCATTACCCCTATGCCAATCAGCCCCGCGATGGATAGGGTCAGATAAGCCCCCAGAAATGCAGTATCAAATAGGTCTCGCGTCCATGAGGCCAAATTAGGCCCAATAACGGCGCCCAGGATGCCGCCAGCCAATACCCAAGAAACAGCCTTGTCTCGTTGGCTAAGGTCCGTCAGCTCAGCAGCAGCAAACCGGTATAGCTGACCGTTGGCGCTGTAATAGCCGGCGATAAAGGTTCCCAACACCAGGAGCCAGAAATTCTTGCTGATAGCGGCATAGGCACATAACAGTGCAGACAGCATTGCTACCAATAGACCCAGCTGGAAGGAAATCTTGCGCCCAAAGTAGTTTTGGGACTTAGCCACAATCGAGGTTGAGAAGGCACCCCCAACAACGTAGCCCATCACGGGTAGGGTAGCCATCCAACTCACCGGCGCTAGGCTGAGGCCAACCAAGCCATTAATGGCGATAAAGGTGACATTATTGGTGAGGAACAGACCTTGGCAAACGATCAGTAGCACCAGATTTTTATTGAGCAAAGGGTGCTTGTTGGTCATGGCATGCAGTTTACGTTGAATTTGGCAGCCCTGTATGCTGGGTGGATTCCCTTAAATTGGCCTTTATCAGCGGCTTTCGGGTGCAAAACCACCATTTTTGCCAAGTCTGATGATTTAAAATAGAGGACTCGCGTCGTTGCCGAAGAGTGCGCTAAAAGCGTCTTTCGCAATGTCGATTTGAGGGCGACAGGGTAAAAACCTGACTCTGTAATTTGTTCAATATTGAGGAAACATTCATGGCTTCAGAGAAATCAAAGATTATTTATACGCTGACAGACGAAGCGCCACTTTTGGCCACTCGTGCATTTCTGCCAATTATTCGTACTTTTGCAGCACCTGCTGGCGTAGAGATCGTGACGAGCGATATTTCAGTTGCCGCTCGAATCTTGAATGAGTTTCCTGATAGCCTGACCCCTGAGCAGCAAGTTCCAGATAATTTGGGCGCACTCGGCAAGATGACTTTATTGCCTGAGACCAACATTATTAAGTTACCTAACATTAGCGCCTCTGTTCCTCAGTTACTTGCGGCCATTAAAGAGTTGCAAGCTAAAGGCTACAAGATCCCGAATTTCCCTGAAGATCCAAAAACGGATGAAGAGAAAGCAATTCGTGCTCGTTATTCCAAATGCTTGGGTAGCTCAGTAAACCCAGTATTGCGCGAAGGTAACTCTGATCGCCGCGCTCCTCCTGCTGTAAAGCGTTACGCTCGTAAGAATCCACACTCGATGGGAGATTGGAGTCAGGCGTCACGCACCCACGTTTCTCACATGCATGGCGGAGATTTTTATGCTGGTGAGAAGTCTATGACGATGACCAAAGCATGCGATGTCAAGATGGACTTGGTAACCAAGAGCGGCAAGACGATTGTCCTCAAACCCAAAGTCTCGTTATTGGCTGGGGAAATTATCGATAGTATGTATATGAGCAAAAAAGCGCTCTGCGATTTCTATGAAAAAGAAATCGAAGACGCATATAAAACCGGCATGATGTTGTCCTTGCACGTGAAGGCGACGATGATGAAGGTTTCTCATCCAATCGTGTTTGGTCACGCAGTCAAGATTTTCTACAAAGACGCTTTTGCAAAGCACGCTAAATTGTTTGAAGAGTTGGGCGTGAATGCTAATAACGGTATGAGTAGCGTGTACGAAAAGATCAAAACCTTGCCAGAATCTAAGCGCGAAGAAATCATTCAAGATTTGCATGCTTGCCACGAACATCGTCCAGCTTTGGCCATGGTGGATTCCGCTAAAGGGATTACCAATCTGCATTCACCAAGCGATGTCATCGTAGATGCATCTATGCCTGCAATGATTCGTGCTGGTGGAAAAATGTGGGGTGCTGATGGTCGTTTGCATGATACGAAGGCAGTGATTCCTGAAAGTACTTTTGCTCGTATCTATCAAGAAATGATCAATTTCTGTAAGACGCACGGTAACTTTGATCCAAAAACAATGGGTACAGTACCTAACGTTGGTTTGATGGCTCAACAGGCTGAAGAGTATGGTTCACACGACAAGACTTTTGAGATTACCGAAGCTGGTGTGGCCCGTATTGTGGCTGACGACGGCACAGTTTTGCTCGAGCAACATGTGGAAGAGGGTGATATCTGGCGTATGTGCCAGTGTAAAGATGAGCCAATTCGTGACTGGGTGAAGCTGGCTGTGAATCGTGCACGCCTCTCTAATACTCCAGCAGTATTCTGGCTCGATGAGTACCGTCCACACGAAGCTGAATTAATTAAGAAAGTGAATACTTATCTCAAAGACTACGATCTGAAGGATGTCGATATTCAGATCATGTCCCAGACTCGCGCAATGCGTTACACCTTAGAGCGCGTAATCCGTGGCAAAGATACTATTTCTGTCACTGGCAATATTTTGCGTGATTACCTCACTGATTTATTCCCAATTATGGAATTGGGTACGAGTGCGAAGATGCTGTCCATCGTACCTTTGATGGCTGGTGGCGGCTTATTCGAAACTGGTGCAGGTGGTTCAGCTCCGAAGCATGTACAACAGTTGGTTGAAGAAAACCACTTGCGTTGGGATTCTCTAGGTGAATTCTTGGCCTTGGCAGTATCTTTAGAAGATATCGGGGATAAGACTGGTAACCCAAAAGTGAAGATCTTGGCGCGTACTCTGGACGAGGCAACGGGTAAGCTATTGGATAACAATAAGTCACCTTCACCACGAACAGGCGAGTTAGATAATCGCGGCAGCCAGTTCTACTTAGCTATGTACTGGGCTGAGGCATTAGCTGCTCAAACCGAAGATAAAGAATTGCAAGCTTACTTTGCGCCTTTAGCAAAATCCTTGCTGGAGAATGAAAAGAAAATTACGGATGAGCTTAAGGCCGTACAAGGCAAGCCAGCAGATATTGGCGGATACTATATGCCTGATGCTGAGAAGTTTGAAGCAGTGATGCGCCCTAGTCCTACCTTTAACGCTGCTCTAGATGCAGTAAGCGCGAAATAGGTAGAAGCGCTAAGTACATAATTTTTAAAAGCACTTTAGTATTTAAAGGCAAACTCTCGGGTTTGCCTTTTTTATTTCTATCCCTATTTACGATTCTTGAGTTATGCCAAAACCAAAAGACCTGGTGGAATTGAGTTATCTGAGTGAAGCAATCTCCGATATGTCTTTTCTTGGCTTAATGCGATTACTCGAGTCTGCCCGCGCCTTCAATGAAAAAAATAGTATTACCGGAATCCTCTTGTACGATAACCAGCAGTTTGGTCAAATTATTGAGGGCGAGCATGCCAATATCATGAAAGCCTGGAAACGCATTCAAGAAGATAAACGTCATCATCGGGTTGAGCTACTGGAGATTCGTGAAATTACAGAACGAAGCTTTCCTCAATGGCTACTGCGTTTTTATGGCGGAGAGACGTTAACAAGAGACTACCCAGCAATAGCTGAAGTTGTTGGTGGCATGGACAAACATAGCTTGGCCTTAATGAACAAAATGCGCGCAATTTAGACTTCAGCAAGAAATTCTCATCGGTAGCAAAATAGGTCTATTCCATTCCTTAAGGGGCACAGCATGCGTTTTATAGATAAGACCATTCTGACAAGTGAGATCACTCCAAAAGCTGTCTTTGAAAATCGTCGCAATATCATTAAGGTTGCCGCTGCAGGTGGCTTTGGTATGGCGCTGGCGCCATGGTTTTCACGAGAAGCGCTTGCCAATACTCCAGAAAAGCTAGCAGCCACTCTAAACCCTGCTTTTGCTGATAAAGATGGTCTGACTCCGTATAAGTACGTAACTACCTATAACAATTTTTATGAGTTCGGCACTGATAAGGCGGATCCAGCCGCATATGCTGGCAGCTTACAAACGCGTCCCTGGACAATATCTATTGAAGGCTTAGTAAAAAAGCCAATGACACTCGATATTGATGCGCTCCTCAAATTAGCTCCAATGGAAGAACGTATTTATCGGATGCGCTGCGTTGAGGGTTGGTCAATGGTGATCCCTTGGGATGGCTACTCACTCTCTAAACTGATTAATAAGGTCGAGCCGCTAGGATCAGCTAAGTATGTGGAATTTATTTCCTTGGCTGATCGTAAGCAAATGCCAGGACTCAAAAGCAATATTATTGAGTGGCCTTATCGTGAGGGCCTGCGTATGGATGAGGCCATGAATCCTTTGACACTGCTGACCTTTGGCTTATATGGTGAAGTCTTGCCGAAGCAAAATGGTGCTCCGGCTCGGATTGTGGTTCCTTGGAAGTATGGCTTTAAGAGTGCAAAGTCGATTGTCAAAATCCGCTTTACCGAGGAAATGCCTAAGACCAGTTGGAGTCAATTTGATGCACGTGAATATGGCTTCTATTCGAATGTCAATCCTCAAGTAGACCACCCACGCTGGAGTCAGGCCGTTGAGCGACGCATTGGAGATCCTAAGGGCATGTTTACACCCAAGATCAAAACCCAAATGTTTAATGGTTATGCCGACCAGGTGGCCAGCATGTATACGGGAATGGATCTGAAGAAGTTCTATTAGTAAGCAAAAAGTATTTAGTACTTAGCTATTTATCTAAGTTCTTCTTCCGGGCTCTGGCAGTGGAACCATGACTGCTTGACCTGGAGCACTACAGCCCTGATCGCAGCAACGTCCTGGCTGTTTATTTTTTGTGATGGTACGTTCTTCGTTGCTTGTCAGAACTCCACGATCTAACAAGCGCTCCACTAACTCCACTTTGTTTCCAATTGGGTATTGGCGATAGATTTCTTGCTTCATAGCTGCAGGGGAGCCGCCACCATGCAAGCTGATTACTGAATACCATCCACCCTGATAGGATGCTGTGAGATCTTCAATAAATCGAGCAACCTCAATACGCTTATCGTAAGGAACGGCTGGGTTCGCCCGCAGTACTTCAGCTAAGGTAGCTGCTGTCACAGGATTATGATCTTCATCTGGTCCTGGTAGAGCAACGATCAGGCCGCCGGATACCTCATGAGCTAGCCTGTGCATGTCATAAATTTGAGTTGCTAATAAAAGTTTTCCAATATTAGAAAATACAGGCTCAGGCATAAAGGATTTGCTGTATGGATCTTGGGTGCCATAAACGCTTGCAGCTACTCCACAGGCATAAAAGCCTTCAGTAATCTTAATTAACTCAACCATTGGATCGCGTAAATTAGATGTTGTTGCTGGGTCCAATCCATTGGCCTCACACATTAAGGCGCCTGCACCGATCAAGAGATCCCCAAAGCCAGCTCGAGCGGCGATACAGCTATGGCGGTGATGCGTTGCATAGCTATAAGTGAGAACGCTGGAATACTCCCATTCACCAGCATAAAAAACACGTTCCCACGGCACAAATACTTTATCGAAAATTACTACGCCAGTAGATTGGCCATACTTACTAGAGAAGATTGGTTTACCATGCTCCACCTTTTCGCCAGGCCTTCCTGCAGGGCGCGCAACAATTGTGATGCCCTTGGCATCTACGGGGACTGCGCAACAAATTGCAAAAGCAGCATCCTCTTTTGTCATATTACGACCCGGCATGACGAGAAACTCATGCATATAAGGAGCGCCCGTCACAATTGCTTTTGTACCTGAGATCACTACCCCTTTGGCATCTTGAGAAACAATGTGTACATAAGTGTCTGGATTTTCTTGTTCATGAGGCCTACGGGATCTATCGCCTTTTGCATCCGTCATGGCAATCCCTAACGCAAGATCATTTGTTTGTACATGAGAGAGGTATTCAGCAAATTTTGCGCGATGTTCATTGCTGCCTTTGGCATCATCAATACGCGCAGAAACTTGGGCAAGTGCATTTAAGGCATCGTGTGCTAGATAGCGTTGCGCACAACCCGTCTCTTGGCACAGCACACGTACTGCCTCTAATTTATTTAAGAGATCCCCTGAAGATTGGTTAATGTGGAGCATTCTTGGCACAGAAGTGCCATTAGAGTCCGCTAACATCAATGGCGCTAATGCAGGATCGTGGACCATGTCATAGGTCACTCCCAAAGCTTGAACTCCGGGTCGCAATAAAGGCTCGTCAGCAACCGATTCGATTAAGCGACCATCTACATAGACAGTTGGCTTCAGTGAGCGCAAAGACTCTTGATAGTCTTTGCTGGTCATAAATTGAGAGGTGCTTTGACTCATAGGATTGCCTAGTCTTGATTAGCTATAAAAGGTGGTGATGGTCTCATCATACACATAAATTAAACAGTGTTCAATAATATGAACGTATGTATAATTTAGCTATGAATAACACCACTGCAACCGCTCAGGATCTTCGTCGGCAAGCCCTAGTCGATGTCAAGCGTAGCCAGATTTTGAGTGCAGCCAGATCAGTCTTTATTGAGTTTGGCCTTGAGGCAGTGAGTATGAGAGAAATTGCCCGCCGTGCAGGCTATACCGCTGGAGCGATCTACAGTTACTTCACGAGTAAAGAGGAAATCTATGGTGCATTACTTGCAGAGTCCTTAGAGCGCTTAAACGAATTTGTTAATAATTCCGAGTTAGCGGCCTCCTCAAAAGAGTCGGGTTCCCCGAAAAATGATTTCCTTGTCTTACAAAAAAGTGCTTTGGCTTTCTATCAATTCTATCGAGATAATCCACGTGATTTAGATTTGGGTTTTTATCTTTTTCAGGGTCTCAAGCCGCGTGGACTGACTAATGAGTGGGACGTAGAACTCAATGCTCGATTAAGGGATGCATTACGCCCTCAAGAGCTGGCATTGAGTAAATTAGGGTTTAGTAAAAAAGAAGTTGATACAGAAGTCACAGCCATCTTTGCTCACATCGTAGGCGTTTTACTGTTAAATCATACCGGTCGTATTCGGATGTTTGGTAAAGGTGCCGATGAATTAATCATGCATTATCTTGATAACTTAGCACTTCGTTTGCCAAAGATGGCTAAGAAAAATTAAATTTCAAAAATTACCTATGTTTAATCTAGCTACTAGTGCATTGATCTTGGTTGATTATCAAACCCGCCTACTTCCCAGTATTAGCAATGGGGAATCGGTAATGGATGAGGCTTTATTTTTGGCAAAGATTGCCAGAGTATTAGAGCTTCCTATTTTTGGAACCGAGCAAAATCCAGAAGGATTGGGGCCCAATGACCCAAGCATTCGGGATAGTTGCGATCAAACACTTTTGAAATTTTCATTTGATGCAGCACAAGATGGTTTGTCAGAGTTAATTCAAAAAGTACAACCCTTAACGAGCCAGTTAGTACTAGCTGGTTGCGAAACACATGTTTGTCTTATGCAGACTGCATTAGGTTTAAGGGAAAAAGGTTTTGAGATAGCCGTGATACCACAGGCTTGTGGTAGCAGGTCGCCTAGCGATAAGACACTTGCAATCGAGCGCATGCAGCAACAGGGTATTTCAATGCTCAGTACTGAAATGATTGCTTTTGAGTGGTTAAAAACCTCTGAGCATCCTCAATTTAAAAACATTCTGCAGTTGATCAAAAATCGAGTTTTAAAAGATTAAAAACTCGATTGCTTAGAAGCTGAGTGAAATCTTTCCGTATACAGTCCAATTGTAAAGTTGGTAAGTTTGGATAACTTGTTTAGCGCCACCAATAGCTACTAATAGATTTTTACTAAGACGTTGGGTCACCATTGCATCGATTGGGACAAACCAACCTCCGCTTACTGCGTTGTAAACGGCACCATTCTCATCCCAAAAGCGAACCTGGGTACTTGGCCCTAAATTCAATCCTATGGTTGGGTAGAGCTCAAGTCGGCTTGCTAGGGATGGGGGGTTGCTACCAGCTGGAGCCTTGGCATTAAAACCGATCATATATCTAGCAAGCGGTGAAATATCAGAGAGTACATTCTGTCCGTGATCTACTGGTTTAAAGGATGTGCTTACCTGAGGTCCCGCAAGCCATTGACCAGAGTTGCCAAGCGGCGCAAATAACCTTGCACCCACATTGGCAACCCAACCAGCCTGGCCACCCCAAATTGTCAACATCGCATTATTGGCTGAAAATGTTCCCGTGGATTGTGCGGGTAACTGTGGTCCATAGGTGGCGGTGTAAGCAGTATCAAGCCTAACCATTCCATGCCAATCCCCCAGATTTAGGGGGTTGTAGTAGCGCAATTTCAGCGTGTCGACATAATTTTGTGAGCCATCATACTCATGGTAACCCCAGAATTCCAGGGTACGATCTTTTGACCTATCTTGAGATGTGTTCACAAGCCCTAAAATAGGAGTAGGCGAAGTCTGTTCTGCGGCACTCACTAAGGTAGTGAAAATGCATAACAAGGAAAAGGTGATTGCACGCAGATATGCCATATAGGTATTAATATTAAATTACAAACCAACATTTACAGAAGATTTCAAGAGGAAGCATGGAACATACCGTATTAGTTACTGGTGCCACCGCAGGATTTGGTGAGGCTACTGCCCGTCGTTTTTTGGCTCATGGTCATAAAGTGATTGCTGTTGGGAGAAGAGCAGAGCGTTTAGAGGCCTTGAAAAATGCTTTGCCTGCTGAGCAGCAGAAAAAACTCTTGAACCTGGTTTTAGATGTTTGCGACAGTGCTCAAGTAGACGTGTTGGCCAATACTTTGCCAGCCGAATTTTCGAAAGTCACTGTTCTAGTGAATAATGCGGGTCTTGCTTTAGGGCTTGAGCCGGCCTATCAAGCAAAGATTTCAGATTGGGATCAAATGATTGATACCAATATCAAAGGTTTGGTTCATATGACTAGAGCCTTTTTACCTGGAATGGTTGAGCGTAAATGCGGTCACGTTATTAATGTGGGATCGGTGGCGGGAACCTATCCCTATCCGGGTAGTAATGTGTATGGATCAACTAAAGCATTTGTAAAGCAATTTAGCTTAAATTTGCGTGCTGATTTAATCGGCACACCCTTACGCATTACTTGTGTTGAGCCTGGTTTAAGTTCGGGTACGGAATATTCCAATGTTCGCTTTAAAGGCGATGATGCAAAAGCAGAAAAAGTATATGAAGGCATAAATGCCTTGAGTGCTGACGATATTGCCGAAGCAATTTACTGGTCCGCTACGCTACCTGCCCACATGAATATCAATGCGCTTGAAATCATGCCGGTCCAGCAGTCATTTGCTGGCACGACATTTCATCGAGGTGAGTATTAAGTTTTAAGGTTTCCAGCGATAGAACTTGGGATAGACGCGCATGACAACTGGCCCATTAAAGTCCCAGGATTTACACGTTCCCAAGTAAAGCGGTGGCTTGATACCCGTGGGATCAAAGAATGCCCCTGGAATGGATTGAAAGGCTGCAGTAGCGAGGTTGGTAAGTAGCTCTCGCAAATGTGTGCAGCCTTTAATTCCACCTAGATGGTTATCAATTGTTTTGCGCCAGCCCTTACCAATACGTTCTCCAATCAAACAATCCATCGGCGGAAGAGCCGTTGTGCATTCGGCATGGGGCTGCCCATCCATCACTGCTTCAATCCCATGAATGACAAATTCTTTATCAAGTGTGACGCGTATCCACATGTCATGAAAGGCTTCGCCTGGCTGCCAGAGTTGGGCAGTAGTCTGAAAAGGGTTCGTTTTGAAATCCTTTAGATGACCTTCGATATCCCATAAGCCATCTTCTCTAGCGTAGCCCTGAAAAGTAACTTCACGGGTATGGAGCAGGGAGCGTGGTTTTGGGGTGGAGAGCATAGGGCGACAATCTTTAATTGCAAGAATTTCTAATAATAATGAATTACCAAGACCTGATGACAGGCTCAACGCCAGCCTGCTCTGTAGTATCCTCTGCAGCATATGGCAAAACCTATTTCTCTAGAAAAAATTCTCTTTAGCCAGGGCTTTGGTACGCGTCGTTACTGTAGTGATTTGGTATATGCCGAGCTGGTAAAGGTCAATGGTGAACTAGCTCAGGATCCAGAAGAAAGAATTTCCACAGAAAATCTGATCCTCAACGTTGAGGGCAAGGACTGGGAGTATCACGAGAAGGCTTACCTGGCATTTAACAAGCCAGCGAATTACGAGTGTTCGCATAAAACGACCCATCATCCTAGCGTGTATAGCTTGTTACCTAGCCCCTTTGTTGAGAGAGGCCTGCAATGCGTAGGGCGCTTAGACTATGACACTACTGGCTTGCTCTTGATCTCAGATGATGGGCAGTTCATTCACAAGATGACTACCCCAAAGAAAAATATTGGTAAGGTCTATGAGATCACCACACCAGAACCGATCACACAAAAACAAATAGATCATTTAATGAATGGCGTTGTTTTGGATGATGATCCAAAACCCTGCTTTGCTACTGCTTGTAAACAGATCTCAGACCACGTTCTGGCTATGACAATTGTGGAGGGGCGCTATCACCAGGTAAAGCGCATGATGGCTGCGGTTGGCAACCATGTAGCCAAGCTTCATCGCTTAGAAATTGGCGCCTATCAGATGCCTTCTGATTTAACCGAAGGCGAGTGGCGCTGGCTGTATCCAGAAGATTTAATGCAGCTCTCACAAAGTGTCACTTCTTAAAGGAAAAATCAATTGATAGTTGCTGGCTTTGATTTAGAGAAAGAAATTCCCTTATGGTCTATAGAGGGAAATGGGAAGTTGATCCAACGAGAATTTACCTTCAAAAACTTTAAGCAGGCTTTTGAATTTATGACGCTATCTGCACAATATGCCGAAGAAATAGATCACCATCCTGATTGGTCGAACTCATGGGATACAGTAAAGGTAGTTCTGACTACGCATTCAGCCGGTACGCTGACTAGATTGGATATCCAGTTAGCAAAGGCGATGGACGCCTTTGCTGCCAAAATAAATTTAGCTTAATTAGTGCTCTTCGCCTTCGTGATCTTCCTCATTCATGCTCATGAGGATAGTAGCTAGCAAGCCATAAACTACTTCGGTAGAGATCATGCCATCTTCATCGAGCTCATCAATTAAGTCATTTAGACGATCTTCGGTAGGCTCGTTAAGCAAGGTCATTGCACACTCACACCCATAGTCAAAATCTTCATCATTCTGGGTTTGGTTCTCTTCGGTCATATTCATCCTTAATTGAGTAATCAGGATAGCAAATTGCAGCAAAATTCGATAGGACTAAATAGAGGATTATTTTCAGCCTCTAACCTTGTCTTTATAGGGGGTCGAAATACATACCAAGAAAGACTTGAGCTTGGTTTACAGTGCTACTTATGAAGCTATTAAAGCCAATTATTTTCTTGATCTGCCTTGTGCCGCTAGCTCGCTTAATTTGGCTTGGCGTAAACGACGGCCTGGGCGCTAATCCCATTGAATTTATTACTCGCTCAACTGGTACTTGGGCGCTTGTCTTTCTCTGTTTTACCTTGGCTATGACACCTTTGCGCTTGATCACTGGCTTAGCAGTCTGGATCAAGTTACGCCGCATGCTGGGACTCTTTTGCTTCTTCTACGCCTGCATTCACTTTTTGATCTGGTTCTGGTTGGATCAGAATTTAGATCTTCATTCGATGTGGGAGGATGTCGTGAAGCGCCCGTTTATTACGATGGGCTTTCTGACTTTGGTATTACTGACACCTTTAGCGCTGACATCCAACCAGTGGTCTGTCCGTTTGCTGGGAAGGCGCTGGACATTATTGCATAAGCTCATTTATGTAATTGCCTGTACAGCATTACTCCACTATTGGTGGCATAAAGCGGGCAAGAACGACTTGGATACTGTCTCTATCTATGGGGCAGTCATTTTGCTATTGTTGATTTGCCGCATTCCCTTTATTAAAAATATTCTTCAGCGCAAGAAAGCGAATGCAGCTTAAAACTCAGTAGTAAAACGAATGGCAAGGCGACGTGTTTCTACAAAACCATTCTTAATCTCCATGTCACGCCCATACTGGAGGCTAATTCTGCCGAATGGGTAATAGGCTAGGGCGCTTAATAAGAATCGTTGAGTATTTGCGACATTATTTTGATAAGCATTGCCAATTGTTGTAGCGCCACCTGCAACATAAAAGTAAGAGGCACCCAAGGTATAGGTTTGATTGATCTTATAGATTGGACCAAGCTGTGTGCTTGTCAATGGCTTCTGATTTAAGGAGGTATTGTTCGCAGATAAGCAGGCTGCAGCACATTGGCTATTGCCGCCAAACCACATCGTATCCACTGCAATCATGCCATCTAAATTACCAGCAATAGGCTGTTGATAGCCCATTTGAATATCAGATCTATAACGGTTCTCGCCAAGATTGAAAACTTGCTGACTGTTATAGCTTCCAGTGGGCACGGTTAAGTATCCCGCTACTCCAAAATACTTTCGATTGACTCTATCGGCATAAGGCCAAATAGCTGTTGCAAAAGTAAGGTCTCCAACGCCAGTGCTTGCTGGGTAGCTTGCTAGGGATCCCGCAGGCTTAATCGTGCCATAGGGTAATTGAACGTAGGAGATTGCAGGTAAATCTTTGACAGAATAACTGGTGCTAAGACGGGCAATTGCGCTTTGAGTGCCAATATCAGGGCTGCGAAATGGCCTGGTTGAAACAGCCGTACCATTTCTATAAAAAGTACCGTTTTCTACATTTACGTAGCTGAGCATTGCATGATTCTTGCCTGGCAGAGGCGCAACAATATCATTGGGCTGCAAATCAATGGCAGCACTGATTGATGGCAGCATCAGGAGGGTTAGCGCAAGGAGATAGCGAAAATTCATGCAAGCATTGTAATTAATATAAAAAGAACAGGTATTGCAGGGCTACCCTACAATAGGATTCATGAATACTTTCTTTTCGAAGTTAAGCCCAATCCTGCTTCTAATAGGTGTTTCAGCCTGCTCTCAAGCCCCTCCCTTGCCTCCTGGGTCGACCACTTTTTCTCCCTATAGCCCTGGGCAGATTCAGGAATTTAATAAACAGTCTCTGTCGCCAGTAGAGGGGCCATTTGGTCCAGTGGATCCAAGGGCAGAAGATCTTCGTATAGCTAAAGAACGCGCTCAGGACTCAAAATTTTATAGTCAACCTCAGGGCGAACAAGAGGCTGAGGCAATAGAAACTCAGTCAGCCGACCCTTACCAAGTCACAAAACCCATTTTAACTTTTTAGGCGATTACAAGTTCTGGGATGGAGTCTAGTTGCAAGAGTGTTTTTGCTTCTTGCGGCGTAGCATTGAGCCATGCATCAAATAGCTCGGGTCGAATTGGTACAACGGTACGTTTTTCATCTTCAGGTTTATGCATGCGCTGCATGACTGCATGACCGCTGGCATCAATCGTGAGCATCGAAAAAGAAACAATCAGTTCACCAGAATCTGGCTCAGTCCAGGTGTCCCAAATGGAAGCAATCGCCATTGGCTCTTGATTAGCTTGTTTGATGGCAGTCCGAACTGCTTTACCTGACTCATAACAAGGCTCATAAAAAGCATCTGCTAAAGCTAGGGCGTAATGGCGCTTTGTCCAGGCATGTTTATACGAAGGTTTTTCAGCTACTGTTTCTACTCTAGCGTTATAAGTTTTTCTGCCAAAGGCCTCTTCTTTGGCCCAAGATGGTAGCAAACCAAAGCGAGCTAAACCAATAGCAGTTCGGTCGGTATTGTGACTTTTGAGAATGATTGGCCCAGGGTAGGTCGGAAACACATCATGTGCATTAGATGCTGGTAGATCGAGGTCAAAGTGGGATTTAACCCAATCAGCATTGGTAGTCGTAAGGTATTGAACGCACATGGAGTGATTTTACTGTGGCTTATGACGATTTAATTGATGTCTACTGGTAACATTGAGGCTAAATTTTAGAAAGACCTATTCCTGATGAAACCTTTTGCTTCTGTATTTAAACCAATGGTATTACGTTTTATTACTGCCGGCTTATTCACTACCGCGCTTGTAACTGGCGCTAGTGCGCAACAAAGTGGTTTACCAATTAATGCTGCGGCATCTGTTAATGGCACCATTATCACCAATGACATGGTTGAGCAAGGAATTAAAGTTGCCATTTCTCAAGGGCAAAAAGATTCTCCAGAGTTACGTAAAGTGGTTATCGAAAAGTATATTGAGGTGTTATTGCTCTCACAGAAAGCTGAGAAAGATGGCTTAGCAAATTCTGAAAAAGCCAATACGCAGCTGATGATGATTCGCCAAAATTATTTAGCGGATCTTGAGATGTCTACTTACATGGCAAATAATCCCATCACTGATGCAGATGTCCAGGCCGAATACAACCGCGAACTTTCATCTTTAGGTCCTCAAGGCATGATTGTCGAGTACAAGGTGAGTGATATTGCAGTGGCTAGCGAAGCCGATGCACAAGCAGCATTGGCCCGTATTAAGAAAGGTGAGTCTTTTGATAAGGTTGCCAAGAGCGTTTCTTTAGCGCCAAATAAGGTTCAAGGTGGTGCTGTGGGATGGATTCAGCCAGGACAAGTCGCACCTCAATTAGCCTCGGTGTTGATCACACTTGCAAAAGGCCAGGTTTCACCAGCGCCAATTCAGATGCAACAAGGTTGGTACTTGATCAAGCTAGAAGATAAGAAATCAAGCAAGCCGCCTACATTCGAGCAAGCAAAGCCGGCTATTCGGGCTGGTATGACGCAGAGAAAGCAATTTGAGTATTTAAGTCAGATTGCAAAGGACGCTAAGATTGTTGTGCAGTAAATAAAGTAGCGGTATTTTGCTAAATAAAAAGGACTCCTAGGAGTCCTTTTTTACTTTCGCTCTAATGTAATAAAGCTAAAGCTAATATCACCCTCTGATCCAGGAGTTCGTTCAACTTCTTTCCAATCGGCCTCATTGGGTACTTCGAAGAAGGTATCGCCACCTTCAACATCTAAGTCGATTTCAGTGATGTAAAGACGATCTGCTTTATCGAAGGCTTGCTTAAAGAGTTGTTCGCCGCCAATCACAAAAACACGATCAAACTCACTTAAGCTCTTCAGGGCTGCATCTAAAGATCCAACCAACTCACCACCTGTTGCTACGTAGTCAGTATTGCGGCTCACTACAATATTGCGACGTCCCGGTAGAGGGCGTCCAATTGATTCCCAGGTCTTGCGACCCATGATGACAGGGTGCCCCATGGTGACGCGTTTGAAAAACTGTAAATCAGCCGAGATCTTCCAAGGCATTTGATTGTCGCGACCAATGACATGATTACGGGAGCGCGCAACAATCATGGAAATAGCAGGTTGAGTCATAAGTGCGATTCTTAAATGGCTACAGGAGCTTTAATGTGGGGATGGGATTCATAGCCTACGATTTCAAAGTCTTCGAACTCGTAATCAAAAATTGAATCTGGTTTACGCAAAATATTGAGTTTAGGTAATGGGAAGAAATCTCTAGAGAGTTGAAGATCTACTTGTTCAAGATGGTTGCTATATAAATGGCAGTCACCACCAGTCCAAATGAAGTCACCTACTTCTAGGTTGCATTGTTGCGCCATCATATGTGTTAGTAAGGCATAGCTGGCGATATTAAATGGCACACCCAAGAAAATATCAGCGCTGCGTTGATAAAGTTGGCATGACAATTTGCCATCGGCAACATAAAACTGGAAGAAGGCATGACACGGTGCTAAAGCCATACGGGGAATATCAGCTACGTTCCATGCGGAAACAATAATGCGACGTGAGTCTGGATTATTCTTGATGGTCTCGACTACTTCGGATATTTGATCGATATGCTGACCATTTGGCGCAGGCCATGAACGCCATTGATAGCCATAGATAGGACCTAAATCACCATCAGGAGCAGCCCATTCATTCCAAATGGATACGCCACGATCTTTAAGCCAATTATTGTTGGTGCTGCCTTTGAGGAACCAGAGCAATTCATAAATAATGGATTTGAGGTGTAGCTTTTTAGTAGTCACCATTGGAAAGCCATCAGCCAAATTAAAGCGCATTTGGTGACCAAATACGGAGACCGTACCTGTCCCAGTCCTATCGGACTTTTGAACGCCCTTGGCAAGGACTTCTCTCATGAGATCGTGATATTGACGCATATATATTGGCTAAAAGTGGTTCTGTGTTAATAAGTTAAGGATAGCTTACTCGAATGTGGGCGACTTTACCCCCAGCACCTTGTGAAGTTTGGGGGATGTGGTCGTGTATTGGAGCTGAATCTGCTTTTCGGGGTGCAGGTATTCAGCAGCCGCAAAAGCGGCTAAGGCAGCCTCATGGAACCCAGAAAGGATCAATTTTTTCTTTCCAGGATAAACATTAATATCGCCAACGGCATAAATTCCGGTGATGCTGGTTTCAAACTTAGCAGTATCTACACTAATTTGTTTACGATCGATATTGAGACCCCAATCTGCAATTGGGCCTAATTTAGGGGAGAGTCCATAAAACACCAAGAGGTCATCCAAAGAAAGCTGCTTAGATTCACCATCAATATTAGTGAAGGTGATCTCAGTTAGTAGATCATCTTTCACTTCATAAGCCGTCACTTGCCCAATGAGAAGATTCATGCGGTGGTTGGCGCACAGTTCACGCATTTTAGCTATCGATTTTGGTGCTGCTTTGAATTCATCACGACGATGAATCAAGGTAACGCTGGCCGCAATTTCAGAAAAGTGAATTGCCCAATCTAGGGCTGCATCACCACCGCCACAAATCACAATTCTTTTGTCTGTAAATTGAGCGGGATTTTTGACATGATAGAAGAGCTGTTGATTGATAAAGGCGTCAATGCCTTCAAGATTGATAGTACGAGGCTGGAAGGCGCCAACGCCAGCAGCAATAAAGACGGTTTTACTAATGAAGTGATTATCTAGTGAGGTGCTAATCAGAAAGCGGCCATCAGCTTGACGTTCAAGCTTACTAACCTCTTGGCCTAAATGAAACTGTGCTCCAAAGGGCTCAATTTGTTTTAGCAAATTATTGGTGAGCTCTCGTCCAGTACACACTGGAATTGCAGGAATATCGTAGATAGGTTTATCTGGATAAAGCTCGATGCATTGACCGCCAATTTCTGGCAGTGAGTCAATCACGTGAGTTTTAATTTCTAGCAGGCCTAATTCAAAAACCTGAAAGAGGCCCACAGGACCGGCGCCAATGATAACGGCATCGGTTTCTATGGGTAAGTGCAACACGAATTTATTTAGCTAGAGAATTATTTTTCTAGCTGATCAAGTTTATTCTTAACGTCTTTCCACTCATCAGCATCTGGAAGTGCTGATTTAGACTTGGTAATCGAAGTCCAAGAAGAAGAAAGATCAGCATTTAATTTAATAAATGCTTGTTGATCTCCTGGCACATCATCTTCAGCATAAATGGCATTTACTGGGCACTCTGGAACGCAAACCGCGCAGTCAATGCACTCATCTGGATCGATGACTAAAAAATTGGGACCTTCACGAAAACAGTCAACTGGACAAACATCAACGCAGTCGGTGTATTTGCAGCGGATACAAGATTCAGTAACAACGTAAGTCATGGTGGTTTTGTTTCAAGAGCCCCAAAAAGCCGGGTGCTAAGTTATAAAAGCTCAATTTTAGCCGAAATAGCCTATTTTTCAGGCAAAAGGGTCAATTTACTTGAGGTAAAGTTCCCACTATGAATACACAGTCAAATACCCAGGTCAGCAAGCAAAAACCGAAAATATTGGTAGCTAGAGCCATTTTCCCCGAGGCTCTAGCCAAATTAGAGGAATCTTTTGAGGTTCGATCTAATCAAGAGGATCGGATTTTTAGTCCTGAAGAGTTGCAAAAAGAACTTGCAGGAGTCGTAGGGGCTTTAGTCGCAGGTAGCGAAAGAATCGATGCTCATGCCCTCGCTCATGCGAAAGATCTCAAAGTAGTCGCCAATATTTCTGTGGGTTATAACAATTTTGATTTGGCAGCAATTACTGCGGCCGGCGTAATGGCTACAAATACGCCCGATGTCTTAACGGACACTACGGCCGATTTTGGTTTTGCATTATTGATGGCAACGGCAAGACGCATTACGGAATCTGAGCATTGGATACGTGCAGGTCAATGGGATAAATGGTCAATTGTGAATAATCCACTTGGCATGGATTTGCATCACAGTACAGTAGGCATTATTGGTATGGGCCGTATTGGTCAGGGTATTGCCAAGCGTGCCCTAGGTTTTGGTATGAATGTGATTTATCACAACCGAAGTCATTTATCTGATGCTGATGAAAAAGCTTGCGGTGCTCAGTATGTTTCGAAAGAAGAATTACTACGTACTGCAGATCACGTTGTTTTAGTCTTGCCTTATAGTGCCGAGAGTCACCATACTATTGGCGCCAAAGAAATTGCCCTCATGAAACCAACAGCAACCCTGATAAACATTGCCCGTGGTGGCATTGTGGATGATGTTGCCTTGGCTCAAGCGCTTAAAGAAAAAAGAATTTTTGCAGCTGGCTTAGATGTATTTGAGGGCGAACCTAAAGTGCATCCAGATTTATTGAAGTTAAATAATGTTGTACTTGCCCCACACATTGCTAGCGCTACAGAAAAGACACGTAGAGCGATGGTGGATTTGGCGGTGACTAATTTACGAGCAGCTCTTGATGGTAAAAAACCACCCAGCCTGATTAATGCGGAAGTCTTTAAGGGCTAAGCAAATTAAAACAAATTAATCGGCGTCAATTTCTTCGGGGAGTTCGCGCATCGCCAATTCAATCCCACCGAATTTTCCTGCGACCCAGTTATAGACTTTGCAGGCGATCCACAATAATCCGAATCCTAGTAAGGCATTGAGAATGAGGGCGGAGATTACTGTAAATCCTGGAATAGCACCATCACGAATGAAGGCTACGAATAGCGCCAACAATACAATAGGGACGGAGAAGCAGAGGTAAACCAAAACTAAAGTTTTGGCGGTATGCATTGGGTCGAGAAAGACAAGTTCTTTTTTGCTAAGTTTCATGATGTCGCAATCTTAAAGCAGTCCATCAAAAAGCGCTATATCTACCCAGTCTCCAGCAGCAACATTTCCTTGCTCATGACCAAGAATGACAAAACAGTTGGCCTCACTCATAGAGCGCAAAATCCCAGCGCCTTGACTGCCGGTGAGCTTAACAGTTGGTTTGCCATCAGCTCCACGTCCTAAGATGGCGCGCTGAAACTCAGTGCGACCTGGCTTTTTGCGGATTGGTGCTTCAGCTAGTGCTTGGGTCAGCGGGGGTTCGGTTTGGTTTGCGCCATTGAGCTGCAAAAGAGCAGCGCGGACAAATTGATAGAAGGTCACCATCACCGCCACTGGATTTCCTGGTAAACCAAAGAAGAGTGTTTTGCGAGCTGGTGATTTTCCAGGTACTGGCTTTAGCACTCCGAAGGCCATAGGGCGTCCTGGACGCATTGCAATTTTCCAAAAGCCAACGTCGCCTAACTCCTGCATGATCTGCTTCGTGAAATCTGCTTCACCTACAGAAACACCGCCAGAGGAAATGAGAACATCCGCTTTGCTGGCTGCTTCAATAAAGGCTTGCTTCAAAGAAGCAGGGTCATCGCGCACAATACCGCAGTCAATGATGTCCAGATTGAGTCGGTTGAGTAAGCCTGTCAGGCTATAACGATTGCTGTCATAAATACTGCCTGCATTCAGTTCCTGACCTAGGGCGCGCAACTCATCACCCGAAGACAGAATGGCAACTTTAAGTTTACGTTTGACTGGTAGTGATGCGATGCCTAGTGACGCGGCTAAACCCAAATCAGAGGGGCGTAACAAACGACCAGCTGCAATAGCAGGCTTATCCTTTTGTAAATCTTCGCCACGCAAGCGTCTGTTCTCGCCCGACTTTAATTGATCTTGCTTGAACTCAATAGTGAGTTCATCGGTTGAGTTTGTAAACTCTTGTGGAATGACCGTATCACAGCCAGCCGGCATGACAGCGCCCGTCATGATCTTGAGGCACTCTCCTGGACCAATGCTGCCTTGATAAGGCTTGCCCGCAAATGCAGTGCCAATCACCTTCAATGAGATGACCGCATTATTGGTTTCAAGGCATGCGCTATTAAATGCAAAGCCATCCATTGCAGAATTGTCTGCAGCCGGAACATCAATTGGTGAAAGAAGGTCTGTTGCTAGGATTCGATTAATTGCTTGATCTAGTGAAACAGT
This sequence comes from Polynucleobacter meluiroseus, assembly GCA_943372325.1. Lineage (GTDB taxonomy): Bacteria > Pseudomonadota > Gammaproteobacteria > Burkholderiales > Burkholderiaceae > Polynucleobacter > Polynucleobacter meluiroseus_I. The sequence continues at coordinate 77,164 of CALRYF010000002.1, forward strand.
TTCAATGTCTGCGGGATTATGAGTGCCAGCAGATTCAGCAAGAAGATCATTTACTAACGCTGCAATAGCCTTACGCGCATCATCCACATGAAGTGATGAGGTCAAAAGCATTGGTTGGTTTGGGGAATGACTCATGCTGATACTGTTTCCAATGACTTGAGTTCTTCTGGGGTATTTACATTGGCGAAAACTAAAGGATCTTCAAAAATCACGGTGCTACTGCGCAACTCTTTAAACCAACGATCAATTTTGAGATCACCCTTTAGTAAAAAGTTGGTGAGAGAGTCAAGTAAGTTTGCGCGCATCAAACAAAATACAGGCTGTGCCCATACCTTGCCATTTGCCTCTCTGCTAGAGGCATATACCAATTCAAAATCGCCCTGCTCCATTTCAGCGCTCAACAACTCCGCCAAATTATGAGGCAGTAAGGGTGAGTCACAAGGGGAGGTAAGGAGGTAAGGCGTCGTACAGGCCTTCAGTCCAACCGAGAAGCCAGCCAAGGGCCCCGAGAAGTCTGGAGTCTCATCCATGATGACGGGGTATCCATAGCTCGCATACTTCGTAATATTACGATTGGCATTAATAATGATGCTTTGAGTTTGAGGCTTTAGCTTTGTAATGGCGGACTCGATTAATGGTTTGTTATGGAAAGAGATGAGACCCTTATCCATGCCACCCATTCGCTGCGCGCGTCCACCCGCCAGAATTAGTCCAGTGATGTCTTTACTTGAAATCATTAGCCACCAATATAAGACATTTCAACCTTACGGTTACCCGAGGCGAGCTTTGCTGTATTGGAGCCTCTAATCTCGGAATAGTGGTCATCACGTGCTGCCCAGGTGTTCATCACAGCATTAGCGATTTCTAAATCACTCTTACCTGAGCGTAATAGCGTTTTGAAATCAAAACCTTCATTTGCAAAAAGGCAAAGGTACATTTGTCCATCGGTAGAGATACGTGCTCGCGTACATTCATGGCAGAAAGTTTGCGTAACACTAGAGATCACCCCAATCTCACCTGAGCCATCAACATAGCGCCAGCGCTGTGCAACTTCACCAGAGTAGTTAGCCTCAATCGCTTCCAATGGAAATACTTGATTAATTCGGGCAATCACCTCTTTAGAGGGTAGGACCTGCTCCATATTCCAGCCATTAGAGCTACCCACATCCATAAATTCAATAAAACGCAGAATGACACCACTACCTTTGAAATGCTTAGCCATTGAAACGATCTCGTGATCATTGGTGCCTTTTTTAACCACCATATTCACTTTAATATTTTCAAAGCCAACCTCTTGCGCTGCTTTAATTCCATCCAGTACATTTGCTACTGGAAAATCAACATCATTCATTTTTTTGAAGATGGCATCGTCTAAACCATCAAGGCTTACTGTTAATCGTTGTAGGCCAGCCGCTTTTAATGCAGCTGCTTTCTTGCGCAGAATACTGCCGTTGGTTGTTAAGGTCAGATCAAGTGGTTTACCTTCATTTGTCTGAATCTTTGCCAACATCTCAATCAACACTTCTAAATTTTTACGCAGCAAGGGCTCGCCACCAGTCAATCTAATTTTTTCAACGCCTAATGTGGCGAAGATGGCGGTAAGGCGAGTGATTTCTTCAAAGCTCAATAATTCTTTATGGGCGAGGTAAGGATAGTTTTGATCGAATACTTCTTTCGGCATGCAATAGGTGCAGCGAAAATTGCAGCGGTCCGTTACAGAGATGCGCAGATCTCTTAGGGTGCGCCCACGGGTATCTTTGGTGTGACCATGTGGGGCGACAAGCTGCGCACCAATTGATGGTGTTAGGCCTTTGCCTTCATCAATACGGATCGGAATTACTTTTGGGTTTACTTTTTCAACCATGTGCTCAATTATGGCTGTGAAACGGGGTTTCTGCCAAACCACCAAATATCCTTTTGGGATAAATGGCAGTCTGGAGAAAAGCTTGAATAAGCGTTAAACCGTTTTTTCTTGGCCGCCGGTTTCAACTAAAACCATTGGACCTTCAGGAATGCTCGCCGCAGGTTTAGGTGCTCTGCCTAAGTTATGTGCAGCAGGCTCAGCCTGAATTTGACTTTGTGCTTCAGCATGCTTTGAGGAATCGGTAGCGACCCAAATCATCCCTGCTGATTGCACAACGCTGTGTAAAGGCGTTTCTTCAAGTGCTTGGAAGGCAACCTTAGGAAGTTCCGGCGCAGGCTTAGCAATCACTTCTAGCTTAGGGGCTGCAGCAACTGGTGCCGAAGTAGTTGTAGCATTTGATGCAGGGGCTGCAGCCGGAGCAGAATTTTGCGCAGGGCGATTGGATTGACGTGGAGCACGTGGTGCGCGCTCTGGTCTTTCTTGCTTCTCTGCAGCAGGTTTTGCATTACCAAAACTATTAGCGAGGTTTTGGATTGGCATAGAGGCAGATGCGCCAGCCATTCCTACTGGAGGACCTGCAAATGGACTTGCTGTCATCGCAGTTGCTGCTGATGCATTAGCTTCGTCATTACCGCCTTCAGAACGCTCACCACGTTGACCACGTCCACGACCACGACGGTTGCGACCACGACCACGACGCTCTTCACCATCCGCGCTTGGAGCAGTTTCGCTACCAGGAGCAGCTTCGGTTGCAGGCGTTACTGCTGCTGGATTTGCTTGACGTTCTGGCTTCGGACCATTTTGATTGCCCTGGTTACGATTGCCATTACGGTTGTTGCGGTTGCGATTGTTATTGGCGCCCTCTGCTGCTGGTGTGCCTTCAGCTGCATTTACTGCAGGGCGCTCTGTACGCTCACCGCGACGATTGCGGCCACGATTACGATCGCCACCATTGCCATTACCATTGCGACCTTGATTACGTCCGCGGTTATTGCTTGGTGCAGGCTTCTCTTCAACGGCTGGAGAGGACCCGAAGAGGCTCTTAATGAATCCAAAGAAACCACCAGTGCTTTCTGCTTTTACAGTTTCTGTACGAGCAGGACGTGGTTGGCTAATTGGTGCAGGTTGTGTTGGTGTAATACCTTTCACTGCTGCTTCTGGACGTACTTTGACATCAGCATCTTTTTTGCTAACTGTTGTATCCGTCTCGAGTTCGCGCGCAGCTTCTTCAGCCATCACGTAGCTCGCTTTTTGATCGTCAAGACGTGGATCATCGTGACGCAGGCGCTCTAACTTGTAATGTGGAGTCTCTAAGTGCTTGTTTGGAACCATCAAGACATTGACTTTGAAGCGAGTCTCAATTTTGATTACTTCAGCACGTTTTTCATTCAATAGGAATGCAGCCACTTCGACTGGCACCTGTGTATGAATTGCCGCCGTGTTTTCCTTCATTGCTTCTTCTTGGATGATGCGCAGAACTTGCAATGCAGAAGATTCAGTATCGCGAATGTGGCCAGTGCCGTTACAACGTGGGCAGGTTACATGGCTACCCTCAGACAATGCAGGGCGCAAGCGCTGACGCGACATTTCCATCAAGCCAAACTTGGAAATCTTACCCATCTGAACACGGGCACGGTCATGGCGAAGAGCGTCGCGTAGGCGATTCTCAACATCCTTCTGAGCCTTGCTTGATTCCATATCAATGAAGTCGATCACGATCAAACCACCCAAGTCACGCAAACGTGCTTGACGGGCGATTTCATCGGCAGCTTCTAAGTTAGTACGGGTAGCCGTCTCTTCAATATCTGAGCCACGGGTTGCGCGTGCGGAGTTAACGTCCACCGAAACCAAGGCTTCAGTATGGTCGATCACGATGGCGCCGCCTGATGGCAATGGCACGGTACGAGAGTAGGCAGTTTCAATTTGATGTTCAATCTGGAAGCGAGAGAACAAAGGTACGTCGTCTTGATAACGCTTTACACGTGGCAAATTGTCAGGCATGACTACCGACATAAATGCGGCAGCTTGTTCGTAGATATCATCGGTATCGATGAGGATCTCGCCAATATCAGGCTGGAAGTAATCGCGAATTGCGCGAATCACCAAGCTAGATTCGAGGTAGATCAATAGTGGTGCTGAGTTGCCTTTAGCGGCTTCATCAATCGCTTTCCACAATTGCATGAGGTAACTTAAGTCCCATTGCAATTCTGTGGCGTCACGACCAATACCAGCGGTACGAGCAATGATGCTCATGCCATCAGCTACTTCTAATTGAGACATGGCTTCACGGAGTTCTTGACGGTCTTCACCTTCAATACGGCGTGATACACCACCTCCGCGTGGGTTATTTGGCATCAATACCAAATAACGGCCTGCCAAGGAGATAAAGGAGGTGAGGGCAGCACCTTTTTGGCCGCGCTCTTCTTTTTCTACTTGAACAATGATTTCTTGACCTTCGCGCAAGGCATCCTTGATGGAAGCATTGCGAACGTCGACACCCTCTTTAAAGTAGCTGCGGGCCACTTCCTTGAATGGCAAAAAGCCATGACGTTCTTCGCCGTAATTGACAAAGCAAGCCTCAAGGGACGGTTCAATACGGGTAATGACACCTTTGTAGATATTGCCTTTGCGTTGTTCACGGCCGGCAGCTTCGATATCGATATCAATGAGTTTTTGACCATCAACGATGGCAACTCGCAACTCTTCTTGTTGAGTTGCATTAAACAACATGCGTTTCATAACACTCTCCTATGGGGGAGGGCGTCGTTGCGCGCTGCGTTAGGGGACAAGTTAGGTGCCGCTTAGGACTAAACCTAAGGCGGTCTATGAGTGTGGATCATGCAAATCTAGACATTTTTTGCCTAGTTCACCCAGTTAACGGTTGGTTAAATCGGTGCCACACTTGACGATCGCCGCAGAGACCTCCTTTAGGTCATCAATGCAGGCGCGCGCCTGAAAACTGTCTTCTAATCGCGGGTCGCGGCATACGGCACACCAACCCTGCGCCTCATTACAACGGGGGAGGGGCAACCCCGGGAGTCTTTTAAAGGGCGACTCCAAGCTCCACGACTCAAACCTGACTTCAGGCTGGAATCGGGCCAATAAATTGGCTAGAGCGTTGATTATACGGCACAAGTTGCGTGACAATGGGGTATTGTTGAGTCCCTTGTCATCCCTTGCCGGGGTAACAAGAGAGATAAATCATGAAATCCGAACCTATTTCCCAGCCCTCTAAGGCAAAAACGCCTACTCCTGCCGCCGCGGTGCATCTTCAGACCATTGGTCCGGAAGAGGCTGGTCAACGCTTGGATAACTACTTATTGCGCTGGGCCAAAGGGGTTCCTAAAAGCCACGTTTACCGAATTATTCGCTCTGGAGAGGTCCGGGTAAATAAAAAGCGGGCCGAACCAACAACCCGCCTCATCGAGGGAGACGTGGTCCGCCTGCCGCCAGTTCGAATTGCTGAACCTGCCCAAATGGCTGCGGTTAATTCGGCTCAAACCAAATCCCGGGCGCATGGCTACTCTGACAAAATGCCTATCCTGTTTGAAGATGAGGCACTATTAATAGTCAATAAGCCGGCTGGTTTGGCTGTGCACGGCGGCTCTGGGATTGCACTGGGAGTTATTGAGACCCTGCGCATTACTCGCCCAGAACTGAAATTTCTGGAATTAGTACATCGTTTAGATCGAGATACCTCAGGCGTTTTGCTCTTAGCTAAAAAGCGGAGCGCCTTGGTTGAGTTGCATCGTCAAATTCGTGAAGGCCAAACCGACAAGCGTTACTACTTGCTTGCGCATGGTGAAATCGTTCAGGGCGCCCAAACCATGCAGCTCAAATACCCTCTACACAAATATCTGCTGCCAAATGGTGAGCGCCGCGTGCGGGTTGACCCAGACGGTTTACCAAGTCACACCGCTTTACGAGTCACTAAGACGCTCAAGCGTGAAGATGTTGCTATTACTTTGGCTGAGGCTCAACTTAAGACGGGTCGTACCCATCAGATTCGGGTGCATTTACTAAAACTAGGTCATGCGATTTTGGGTGACGATAAATATGGCTTTGAAGATTTGGATAAGGTAATTAAATCGAAACGCCTTTATCTACATGCCCATCTCGCTGGTTTTACGCATCCTCGCACCGGTGAAAAAATGCGCATTGAGTCACCATTACCTCCTGAATTTACTGCCATGATGAAAACCTTTGAGCAATAAAAAATAAGAATCAAACAGAAATAAGCAGAAACAAGACAATGCCTCACGCCAATAAATCAAATCGACCTTATGACCTCATTGTTTGGGATTGGGATGGAACCATTATGGATTCCACGCCAACCATCGTGCATTGCATTCAGCAAGCATGCCGCGATTTAGATTTTAAGGCGCCGGATGATGCCTTGGCGAGCTCAGTAATTGGCTTGGGTATTCAGGATTCATTAAGAAGGGCAGTGCCTTGGATTGAGCCGGTTCATTTTCCAAAACTCACTGAGCGCTTTCGCTATCACTACTTAGCCAAAGACCATGAACTCGATTTATTTGTCGGCATTCGCGAACTCTTGCAAGAGTTGCATGATCAGCAATATCTTCTCGGCGTCGCTACAGGTAAGTCACGCGTGGGTTTAGACCGATCACTCAAGCACCATCAAATTGGGCATCTCTTTCATGAGACCCGCACTGCTGATGAATCTTTTTCTAAGCCTCATCCCGGAATGTTGCTAGAGTTATCAGATGTGACCCAAGTGCCAACTCGCCGCATGCTCATGATTGGTGATACGACCCATGACTTAGATATGGCAGCCAATGCTGGTGTGGATGCGGTTGCCGTCACCTATGGTGCGCACCCTCCAGATACTCTGAAGGCTTCACCTTCATTGGTGCATGTGGACGATGTGGCACAACTGTCGCAATGGCTGAAACAAAATCTGTAAATCACAATAAGTAACACTAAGGAATCAAGATGGAAAATAATCCAAACCCCAATTGGGAGCGTCAAGCGCTTGAACATCTGCTATTGGAGAATCTGAAAGAGACACGCAAAGCACGTCGCTGGAAAGCAGTATTGCGCGTACTCACCTTACTAGTCTTTGTGGGCGCATTACTATCGATATTTGATTTTCATCTGCCAGGCAGAGGTATGGGCGTTGAAAAGCACACAGCCCTAGTTACGCTCGAAGGTGAAATTTCTTCCAGCTCAATGGCTAATGCAATGGATATCAATTCTTCTTTGTTAGCGGCTTTTGAGAATGAGCAAAGTGCCGGCGTTGTATTGCGCATCAATAGTCCTGGAGGCTCTCCTGTCCAGGCAGGGATCATCAATGATGAAATTCATCGCTTAAGAAAGCTTCACCCCGCAAAACCATTTTATGTAGTGGTGGAGGATATTTGTGCTTCAGGTGGCTACTACGTTGCAGTGGCAGCAGACCAAATCTTGGTGGACAAGGCCAGCCTAGTGGGATCGATTGGTGTAATCATGGAAGGTTTTGGTTTTACGGGTTTGATGGATAAGCTAGGCGTCACTCGTCGCATGATTACTTCTGGTTCTAATAAGGGCATGATGGATCCCTTCAGCAAAGAGAATCCCAAGCAAGTTGAAATGGTGAAGACCATGATTGATGAGATTCATCAGCAATTTATTACGGTGGTTAAAGAGGGCCGTGGCGACCGCTTAAAAGATGTACCAGATTTATTTTCTGGACGGATTTGGAATGGCGAACAAGCTGTGAAGATCGGTCTAGCCGATGGTTACGGTACGGTTGAGACGGTTGCCCGCGATATCTTTAAGGCGCCCGATATTCTTGATTACACCATGAAAGAAAACTTTGCTGAACGTGTTGCCAAGCGCTTTGGTGCTGAGGCTGGAGCTGCTGCTGGCAAGGCTTTGGTAAAGACGCCTGATCTTAAATAAAACAATTAAAAAGTAAAAAGTAAAACTAATACACTCAGATTTAGGCCAATAGTAGAAATACTGTTGGCCTATTTTGTAATGAAGCGCACGCAGCTTCATTAGGGTAACGTTTACGCCAATCGGCAATCGACAGGGTTGTAATCATTTCTGATGGCAGGCTGAGATCCACTCCAAGGCACAGCAAACTTTGTGGCGCTAAAGAGTTCATGCAAGCCATCAGCATGGCGGTGTTACGGTAGGGTGTCTCAATCCAAATTTGCGTCTGTTGCAATTTACGAGATTCAACTTCGAGTTGCTTGAGTTTGGAAGTACGCTCATGAGCATCATGGGGTAGATAGCCTTGAAAAGCAAAGCGTTGACCATTCAGTCCGCTTGCCATTAGCCCTAACAAAATAGAGCTAGGTCCAACCAGTGGCTTTACTTTTGCGCCAAGCTTATGGGCAGCCAATACCAGCTCTGCACCTGGGTCGGCTACCCCTGGTACACCAGCTTCAGACATTAAGCCCATGTCATGACCAGCAAGTAGGGGTTTGAGTAAATCTGCAGGCTTTACTGAGTCGCCATACTTAGCATTGCGTGCGGCTCCGCGCCATTCGCTCATCTGCATTTCTTGGATGGTGCAAGCCAAGGGTGAAACAGAATCAATTGCTTTGAGTAATGCACGCGCTGTTTTGGCGTCTTCCACAATCCAGTGTTTAAGCTTAGCTGATTGTGTAATTGTTTCCGCAGGAAGTACCCCAGGTAATTGCTCTACACGACCATCATCACCCAAGGTATTAGGAACTAAATACAGAGTGCCGAGCTTAGCCATAAATTATTTTCTAATGATTCTGTTTTGATTTTTTATTTTTTTTGCTTTACGTCTTGGATGGAATCGCAAAACCAGCATCGCGTAGCAAGCCAGTTAGCGCAATCAGCGGTAAACCAATTAAAGCAGTGGGGTCATCACTCTTCATTGACTCTAACAGACTGATGCCCAGTCCTTCGGACTTAGCGCTGCCTGCGCAATCGTAAGGTTCTTCAGCAAGTAAGTAGGACTCTAAAACACTGTCTGGTAATTTGCGAAAGGTCACCTCTGTAGGAACGCATAAAGTAGTTTGTGCGTCACCTTTCATTAAGCACAATGCGGTTTGAAAAGTGACTGTTGCACCACGCATAAGTTGCAACTGCGCAAGTGCTCTTTCAAAATTGCCAGGCTTGCCAATGGCTGCACCACAGAGGTCTGCTACTTGATCAGAGCCAATTACCCAAGCATTGGGATGTTCTTTAGCAACTGCAGCTGCTTTGGCATGTGCAAGGCGCAGTGCTAATTCAAGAGTGCTTTCGCCGGTAAGCGGTGTCTCATCAACCTTGGGTGAAATAACTTCAAAAGGAATGCACAAACGCTCTAAAAGTTCACGACGATATTTGGACGTAGATGCCAAGATCAGACTTGGATTTTGGGGTGCGTTGCTCGAGATACTCATGGTGTTCTGCACTTTCGGACTGGCATTCATTTAGACTAATGCTATGAATCGTAATCAAGTTTTACCTCAAGTCGAACTATCTTCTGAGCCTAGCGCTTTGAAGAGAGTGGATTTTTGCGCTCCCCACTCCTATAAAGGTGCTGGTTTTCTAAGTATCTCGGATATCCCAAGAGTAGCTGAAGAGGCTTCCACCGTTATTCCTGGTGATGGCTTTGATTGGGCAGTGCAAACCCATTTTGAAGATTCTCCTGGTAGTGAGCCCCATCAAATCCTTGAATTAGGCCTAAAAGGGCGTTTACACCTGGTTTGCCAGTGTTGTTTACAGGATTGCGCGGTAGATTTAGATGAAAAACGTCGATTTATCTTGGTTCTGACGGATGCTGAGGCTGATGAGTACCCAATTGAAGATGAAGAGCAGGAGCCTTTGGTCATAAATCAGCATTTCAACCTCCTGGAGACCATTGAGGATGAGGTTTTACTGTCTTTACCCCTGATTCCGAAGCATCCAGAGGGTTTTTGTGAGCCTCATGCTTCTACCTTTGGGGATGAGGAGGGTGAGGGGATCTCAAATGAGCGAGAAAACCCCTTTAACATCTTGAAAAATATGAAGAAAAACTGAAATCAGCGGTTTTATTTCAGTTGTTGTTTTGAGTATGTTTTGTCAATAAATCAAGCATTTAGGTGCTTTTCCATGCTAGAATGTCGCCTTGCTTAGGAGTTCAATATGGCCGTTCAACAAAACAAAAAATCACCTTCCAAACGTGGCATGCATCGTGCGCACGACTTTTTGACCGCACCTGCTACGGCTGTTGAAGCCACAACTGGTGAGGCTCATTTGCGCCACCACATTTCACCTAACGGCTACTATCGTGGTCGTAAAGTTGTTAAAACTAAAAACGACTAATTTTTTAGTCTGAATAGATAGAAGCGGCTCCAGTTAAGGCCGCTTTTTTCTTGGAAAAATCACTTGCAGCAATCAATGAGCTTATGAGCGTAACTCTCGCTATTGATGCCATGGGCGGAGACCATGGAGTCGTCGTCACGGTTCCAGCTGCTTGCGATTTCCTAGAAAAGCATGCAGATGTGAAGATTATTCTCGTCGGCGATCCAGATTTAATTAAACAAGTCTTGAGTAAATCACCTCAGACTCCGATGGATCGTATACAAATTATTCCTGCTAGCGAAGTTGTTTTGATGGATGATCCCATCGAGGTCGCTTTGCGTCGCAAAAAAGATTCCTCCATGCGTATTGCCATTGAGCAAGTCAAAGAGGGTGCTGCTGATGCAGTGATCTCTTCCGGCAATACTGGCGCACTCATGGCGATCTCTCGCTATATTCTGAAGACATTGGAGGGCGTTGATCGTCCTGCAATTGCAACTGCTATCCCCAATGAATTAGGGCGCGGCACGACCATGCTTGATCTTGGGGCAAATGCTGACTGTGAGCCCATGCACTTAGTGCAGTTTGCGCAAATGGCCAATGTAATGGTGCAAGTAGTTGACGGTAATCCCAATCCTTCAATTGGTCTTCTCAATATTGGCGAAGAGGTGATTAAGGGTAATGAGGTTGTTAAGCAAACGAGTGAGTTGCTTCGTCAAACCTCTTTAAACTTTTATGGCAACGTAGAAGGTAATGATATTTTTAAAGGCACCACTGATATTGTGGTGTGCGATGGTTTTGTTGGTAACGTCGTTTTAAAAGCGAGCGAAGGTTTAGCAAAAATGATGAGCGGCTTGATTCGGGAAGAATTTAATCGCTCTTTGCTCACTAAATTCATGGCGATCTGCGCTATGGTGCCATTATTACGGGTTCGTAAGCGGGTTGATCATCGTCGTTACAACGGTGCGGTATTGTTAGGTTTGCGCGGTTGCGTCATTAAGAGCCATGGTTCTGCTGATCGCTTTGCATTTGGCTTTGCATTAGATCGCGCCTATGAAGCAGCTAAGAACCGCATGGTAGAGCGTATTGCTGCAGCCTTTGTGGTGGAGACAAAAGTATGAGCATCTATGCAAGAGTAGCTGGAACTGGAAGTTATCTTCCGGAGTTGCGTTTAACAAATCAAGACTTAGTAGAGCGTCTCGCCAAAACAGGCTTAGAGACTAGTGATGAGTGGATTAAAACGCGAAGTGGAATCTCAGCACGTCATTTTGCAGCTGAGAATGAGCTTACTAGCGATCTCGCTGTAAAGGCAGCGCAAGCCGCATTAGATGCTGCTGGGATTACTTCCGAAGATTTAGACCTCATTATTTTGGCTACTTCTACGCCAGATCATTTGGGCGGCTTCCCAAGTACGGCCTGTGTAGTGCAAGATAAATTAGGTGCACATACTGCTTGCGCAGCTTTTGATGTTCAAGCAGTTTGTGCTGGCTTTATCTATGCCCTGGCGATTGCAGATGCTTTTATTCGCGCTGGCTCATACAAAAAAGTATTAGTCATTGGCGCAGAAACATTCTCGCGGATTCTGAATTTTCAAGACCGCGGTACTTGCGTCTTGTTTGGCGATGGCGCTGGAGCGGTTGTACTCGAGGCCTCAACAGAGGCAGGTATTCTATCTACAGCGTTGCATGCTGATGGAAGTGAGCGTGATATTTTGTGTGTGCCTGGGCGCACTGGTAATGGCGAAGTTCATGGTTCCCCATTTATGACAATGGATGGCCAAGCGGTATTTAAGTTGGCCGTCAAAGTCTTGGAACAGGTAGCTCACGAAGCGCTTGAAAAGGCTAATCTCAAGCCAGAACAAATCGATTGGTTGGTTCCACATCAAGCAAATATCCGCATCATGGAAGGTACAGCCAAGAAGATGGGCATGTCCATGGATAGGGTGATTGTTACTGTGCATGAGCATGGCAACACTTCAGCCGCATCCATTCCATTGGCACTAGATGCCGGCGTGCGTTCTGGACAGATTAAGCGTGGTCAGCATCTATTGCTAGAGGGTGTTGGCGGCGGTTTTGCTTGGGGCGCTGTTGCCCTCAAGTATTAATACGAACTATCAGAACTCTTATTCATTCAAATCATTATTTAGCGAATTAATCTCATGACATTTGCATTTGTATTTCCAGGTCAAGGTTCCCAATCTGTTGGGATGCTCAACACTATTGCAAATCGCCCTGAAGTCCGTGCGACTTTGCAGGAAGCCTCAGAGGCCCTGGGCGAGGATGTTGCAAAACTGATTGCCGAAGGCCCTGCTGAGGCGCTAGCCTTAACAACCAATACTCAGCCGGTGATGCTCACTGCAGCGATCGCGTTTTATCGTGCTTGGCTAGCTGCTGGTGGTGCGATCCCTAAGTTTATGGCAGGGCATAGTTTGGGTGAGTACTCTGCTTTGGTTGCTTCCGGTGTTATTTCCTTCAAAGATGCAGTGCCCTTGGTGCGTTTTCGTGCTGAGGCGATGCAGACAGCCGTACCCGTTGGTACGGGTGGTATGGCAGCTATCCTCGGCTTGGATGACGCTATCGTCAAGACAGTGTGCGCTGAGGCCGCCTCAGTATCAGGCGGTGTTGTAGAGGCTGTGAACTTTAATGCGCCTGGTCAAGTGGTCATTGCTGGCGGAAGCGATGCTGTCGCTAAAGCATGTGAGTTATTAAAAGCTGCTGGTGCTAAGCGTGCCTTGCCATTACCGGTATCTGCCCCATTTCACTCTTCTTTATTGCAACCAGCTTCTGAAAAACTCAAAGGCTACTTAGCAAACATCGAATTTAATGCACCGACTATTCCAATCATTAACAACGTGGATGTCGCTATTTTGAACGATCCGATTGCGATCAAAGATGCTTTAGTGCGTCAAGCAGCTAAGCCGGTGCGCTGGCAAGAGACTATTCATGCGATGGCTCAGCATGGTGTGACCCAGGTAGTAGAGTGTGGTCCAGGCAAAGTATTGGCTGGTTTGACTAAGCGTATTAATGAGCATGTTATTGGGCTGCCCATCTTCGATGAAGTCAGTCTCAATGAGGCTTTGGCCGCAGTGAAATAATACGTATATCAAAATACTCAAGAACTAACGGAAGACAAATATGAATCTCGACTTAAGTGGTCAAATTGCCCTTGTAACTGGTGCCTCACGCGGTATTGGTCAAGCGATTGCAGATGAGCTGGTGAAGTGTGGTGCTAAGGTAATTGGTACAGCCACATCTGAGAGCGGAGCAAAAGCAATTGATGATCGTCTAAAGACTTCGGGTGGCGCTGGCAAAGTATTAAATGTCACCGCGCCAAATGCTTGTGAAGAAATTATTGATCTGATTGTTAAAGAATATGGCGGCATCAATATTTTGGTGAATAACGCTGGCATCACGCGTGATAACTTAGCAATGCGTATGAAGTCTGAAGAGTGGGCAGATGTGATTGACACTAATTTAAGTTCAGTTTTCCGTCTTTCTCAAGCAGTGATGCGCCCAATGATGAAGGCACGCGGTGGGCGCATTATTAATATCACCTCAATTGTTGGTCATATGGGTAATCCTGGTCAGGCAAATTACGCTGCTGCAAAAGCGGGTGTTTCTGGAATGACTCGCGCTTTGGCTCGTGAAATCGGTAGTCGTAATATCACCGTTAACTGCGTGGCACCCGGATTTATCGATACCGATATGACCCGTGCTTTGAGTGAAGAGCAGCAAAATGCCCTAAAAGTGAACATTCCTTTGGCGCGTTTGGGTAGCCCTGAAGATGTAGCCCAGGCGGTGGCCTTTTTGGCCTCCCCGGCAGCTGGATACATTACGGGTAATACCCTACATGTCAATGGCGGACTATATTTAGCCTAACGGCAAAGCGAGGATTTGATCATTTTTAGGCGAATTTGCTAATTCGGTCCGCCAAACTGATAAAATCCTTTTCATCGTTTTTTACAACCCCTGGGGAAATTAATGGACAACATCGAACAACGCGTTAAGAAAATCGTCGCTGAGCAATTAGGCGTCGCAGAAGGAGATATCAAGAATGAATCTTCTTTCGTGAACGACTTGGGCGCTGACTCTCTTGACACTGTTGAATTGGTTATGGCTTTGGAAGATGAATTCGGTATCGAAATTCCTGATGAGGAAGCCGAAAAAATCACCACAGTTCAGCTCGCGATCGATTTCGCTAAATCAAAAGCTCAGGGTTAATTCCCTAGCCTAGGTATTACTGTGTCAGCATCAAATGGCCGACGCCGAGTAGTAGTTACCGGCCTTGGTCTCATTTCACCTGTTGGTAATTCAGTCGATGTAGCTTGGTCTAATTTGCTCGCGGGCAAATCAGGCATTGCTACCATCACTAAGTTTGACCACACTCCGCTGAGTGTTCATTTTGCGGGAGAGGTGAAAGATTTCAATGTCGAAGAATACGTTTCTGCCAAAGAAGCACGCCATATGGATACCTTTATCCATTACGGCATTGCCGCTGGCACGCAAGCTATTCGCGACAGCGGTCTAGAGATTACTGAGCAAAACGCTGAACGTGTAGGCGTGATGGTTGGATCAGGCATTGGCGGCTTGCCCATGATTGAGGCAACTGGCGCTGAGTTATTAGCCCGTGGCCCTCGCCGTATCTCACCATTCTTCGTGCCAGGTTCGATCATTAATATGATTTCTGGGCATCTCAGTATCTTGTTTGGTCTGAAGGGTCCAAACGTTGCTGCGGTAACGGCCTGTACAACAGGTTTGCACAGCATTGGTTTGGCTGCTCGTTTAATTCAGTACGGTGACGCCGATGTGATGGTTGCTGGTGGTGCTGAATCTACAATTTCTGCATTAGGTGTTGGTGGCTTTGCTTCTGCAAGAGCGCTCTCTACTCGTAATGATGATCCTGCAACGGCATCACGTCCTTGGGATAAAGACCGCGATGGTTTTGTGCTGGGCGAAGGTGCTGGCGTAGTGGTGCTTGAAGAGTATGAACACGCTAAAGCACGCGGTGCAAAAATCTATTGTGAATTGCTAGGCTTTGGTATGAGTGGCGATGCCTATCATATGACTGCGCCGAATATGGATGGTCCACGTCGTTGTATGGTTAACGCCATGCGTGATGCTCAATTGAATCCAGATCAGATTCAGTATCTGAATGCTCATGGCACTTCGACACCTTTGGGTGATAAGAATGAAACAGATGCTATCAAAGCAGCTTTAGGCGATCATGCCAAAAAGGCATTAATTAACTCTACCAAGTCTATGACCGGCCATCTTTTGGGCGGCGCTGGCGGCTTAGAGTCTGTTTTCACGATTTTGGCTCTCCATAACCAAAAATCGCCACCTACTATCAATATCTTTAACCAAGACCCTGAATGTGATTTGGACTACTGCGCCAACACCGCTAGGGATGTGAAGATCGACCATGCAGTCAAAAACAACTTTGGCTTTGGGGGTACTAACGGTACCTTGATTTTTGGCAAATTGACCTAATATCCTAAGTATCTCCATTGTTGGTTTTCACCAAGTAGGTCTATAGCATTATGAAAAAGTATTTAATTGCGTTCTTGGCTATTTTTAGTCTGGGGCAAGTTGCATTCATTCCATCTGCCTTAGCTCAAAATCCTCGAGTCAGTATTCCTGACTTTGCGGATTTAGTTGAGCGTGCTAGTCCAGCGGTTGTGAATATTCGCACCACTGAAAAAGTGGTGCAGCAACAGGCTCAAGGCGGCATACCAGGCATGCCTGAAGATCAAGCTGAATTTTTCCGTCGTTTCTTTGGTGTACCGATTCCTGGAATGCCAGGTGGCCCTAAACAGGCGCAACCCAATCCAGGTAAACCTCAAGAAGCAGACCGTGGTGTGGGTTCCGGTTTCATTATTGAGTCCAATGGTTTGATTCTCACTAACGCGCACGTGGTTGAAGGTGCTACTACTATTTATGTGACGCTGACTGATAAGCGTGAGTTCAAAGCCAAATTGTTGGGCTTGGATAAGCGTACTGATGTTGCTGTTGTCAAAATCGATGCACGTGATTTGCCAAAGTTACCTTTAGGGGATTCTTCTAGGGTGCGTGTAGGTGAATGGGTATTGGCAATTGGCTCTCCATTTGGCCTTGAGAACACAGTTACTGCCGGTATTGTGTCGGCAAAGAGTCGTGATACTGGTGATTATTTACCCTTTATTCAGACTGACGTTGCAGTCAATCCCGGCAACTCTGGTGGCCCGCTCTTAAATACTGCCGGCCAAGTGATTGGTATTAACTCTCAAATTTTTAGTCGCTCTGGTGGTTATATGGGCATCTCTTTTGCGATTCCAATTGACGAAGCAATGCGTGTTGCAGATCAGTTACGTACCAATGGCAAGATGACTCGTGGTCGAATTGGTGTTGCATTAGGTGAGATGACTAAAGAAGTGGCTGAGAGCTTGGGTTTAGGTAAGCCTCGTGGCGCCTACGTCCGTAATGTTGAACCAGGCGGCCCAGCAGCGGCCGGCGGAATTGAAGCAGGCGATGTGATTCTGAGTTTCAATGGTCGCGATATTGCTAAATCAACCGACTTACCAAGAGTCGTTGGTGAAACTAAGCCAGGTACTTCAGCGCCATTGCAGGTTTGGCGTAAAGGGGCAACTCGTGATTTAACAGTAACAGTTGCTGACACAGAGTCTGCTCAGACAGCCAACAAGAAGTCTGATGCGCCTGCCGCAAATAGTAATAGTGCCAATACTTTAGGGGTAGTTGTTAGCGAGCTTTCAGACACCAAAAAGAAAGATTTGAATATCAAAGGTGGTGTTGAAGTTACTGGTTTAGGGGAAGGACCCTTGGCGAGAGCTGGAATTCGACCTGGAGATGTCATTATTCGGGTTGCAGATGCGGATATTACGGGTGTTAAGCAGTTTGAGGCCCTGGTTAAGAGCTTGGATGCCAATAAGTCCGTTCCGGTCTTTATTCGACGCGCTGACAGTACTTTGGTAGTGCCTGTAAGGCCTAAATAACCCTATTTTGGGTCTAAAAATGGGGTTTGGCGCCTTTTGGGCGCCACCCATTACAATCACTTTAAGACGACTTTTTGCAGCGCATCATTGTGGTGCGTTCTGACAAGGCGTTTTTTGAATGACCAATGAAGACGCTATGGATTTAATCCGCAATTTTTCTATCATCGCCCACATCGATCACGGCAAATCGACGCTTGCCGATCGCATTATTCAGCTCTGTGGCGGTCTTACTGATCGTGAAATGGAAGCCCAAGTCCTCGACTCAATGGATATTGAGCGTGAGCGGGGCATCACAATCAAGGCGCAAACAGCGGCTTTAAATTACAAAGCCAAAGACGGCAAGATTTACAACATCAATCTGATTGATACCCCAGGACACGTTGACTTCTCTTATGAGGTGAGCCGGTCCTTGTCTGCCTGTGAGGGTGCATTGCTCGTAGTGGATGCTAGTCAAGGAGTTGAAGCGCAAACAGTTGCTAACTGTTACATGGCGCTGGAGTTGGGTGTCGAGGTTGTTCCTGTACTGAACAAGATTGACTTACCTCAGGCTGATCCGGACCGAGCCAAAAAAGAAATTGAAGACGTCATTGGTATTGATGCGTCCGAAGCGGTCACCTGCTCTGCTAAAACAGGCCTGGGTGTTGAGGATGTGATCGAGGAAATGATTGCGAGAGTGCCTCCACCAACAGGTAATGCAGCAGATCCATTACAAGCCTTAATCATTGATTCTTGGTTTGATAACTACGTAGGCGTTGTCATGCTGGTGCGCGTTGTGAATGGCACCTTAAAGCCAAAAGAAAAAATTACCCTCATGGCCAATGGTTCAAGCCATTTGGTTGAGCACGTAGGCGTGTTTAGTCCAAAGTCTGTGGATCGTCCAGAGTTATCTGCTGGCCAAGTAGGATTTGTGATCGCCGGTATTAAAGAATTAAAAGCGGCCAAAGTGGGCGACACGGTGACACATTCTCCTGGGCAACAAGGCAGAGTTCCTGCTACTGCACCACTACCTGGTTTTAAAGAGGTCAAGCCTCAAGTTTTTGCTGGTTTATATCCAGTGGAGTCGAGTGAATACGATCAGTTGCGCGAATCTTTAGAGAAGTTACAGCTGAATGATGCTTCGCTCTTGTATGAGCCCGAAGTTTCACAGGCGCTAGGTTTTGGTTTTCGCTGTGGCTTCTTAGGTTTGCTGCACATGGAGATCGTGCAAGAACGTTTAGAGCGTCAGTACGGCATGAATCTCATCACGACTGCGCCAACGGTGGTGTACCAGGTGGAGCAATCTGATGGCTCGATCATATCGGTAGACAATCCATCGAAAATGCCCGAGGCCAGCAAGATCAATACGATTCTTGAGCCTATCGTCACAGTAAATTTGTATATGCCTCAAGAGTATGTGGGCGCAATTATTACTTTGTGCGTTGGTAAGCGTGGCATTCAGATGGATATGAATTACCTTGGTCGTCAGGTCAAACTCACTTATGAGTTGCCAATGGCTGAAATTGTTTTGGACTTCTTTGACAAAATGAAATCCATCTCACGTGGCTATGCATCAATGGATTATGAGTTCAAAGAATATCGTCCTGCAGACGTAGTGAAGGTCGACATCCTGATTAATAGCGAGCGAGTTGACGCCCTCTCTGTGATTGTTCACCGCAGCAATAGTCAACATCGCGGGCGCGAAGTGGTGGCCAAGATGCGCGGCATTATTCCGCGTCAAATGTTTGATGTAGCTATTCAGGCGGCAATTGGTAGCAATATCGTTGCCCGTGAAAACGTGAAGGCTTTGCGTAAGAACGTACTAGCCAAGTGCTACGGCGGAGATATTTCTCGTAAGCGCAAACTCTTAGAGAAGCAAAAAGAAGGTAAGAAGCGTATGAAACAAGTTGGCAATGTGGAAATTCCACAAGAAGCCTTCTTGGCTATTTTACAGGTGGAAGATTAATGAACTTTGCTCTCATCCTTTTTATTTTAGTAATTATTTCTGGGATCGCTTGGGTTGCCGATAAGCTACACTTCGCCCCACAAAGACGATTGGCTGGTAATGATCGGATGCCTTTGTGGCTTGAGTACACAGCCGGTTTCTTCCCAGTCATTTGTGCAGTTTTTGTATTGCGTTCCTTTATTGCTGAGCCCTTCAAGATCCCTTCTGGCTCCATGATTCCGACCTTACAAATTGGCGATTTCATTTTGGTAAATAAATTTACCTATGGCATTCGCTTGCCGGTGATTAATCAAAAGGTAGTTGATCTGGGCTCGCCTAAACGTGGTGATGTCGTGGTATTTCGTTATCCACGTGATGAGTCAGTTGATTACATCAAACGCGTCGTGGCATTACCAGGTGATGAAATCACTTACGAAAATAAACGCATCACGATCAATGGCCAACCTTTGCAATATAGTGGTGGTGAGTCGTATCTCGATCCTGAGAGCATGCGTTATGCCAAACGTTTTACGGAAACCTTCCCGGCTGATCTGGGAGGTAATCGCCATGAGATCCTTAATGACCCCGATCGTCCGGCTACCGTATTTCCGACAGAGCGTTTTCCAGGTTCAGAATTCTGTCAGTACCAACAGTCTGGCGTGACGTGTAAGGTGCCACCAGGACATTACTTTGCGATGGGTGACAACCGCGATAACAGTGCAGATTCACGCTATTGGGGTTTTGTACCAGATAAAAATATTGTTGGTAAAGCTTTCTTTGTTTGGCTTAATCTCGGTAATCTTGGCCGCATAGGTGGATTCGAGTAAATATCATGAATGCGCGCGCCGTTATCGAAACTGGACCGCTGCAAGAGCGCCTCGGCTATACCTTTAAGAAACCAGAGTTACTAAATCAAGCTCTGACTCACCGTAGTCATAGTAAGAAAAATAATGAACGCCTTGAGTTTTTGGGTGACTCCATCCTCAATTGTGTCGTAGCGGAAATGCTCTATGAGCGCTATTCTGATTTAGATGAAGGCGACCTCTCAAGAGTGCGGGCTAACTTAGTAAAGCAACAAGCCTTATATGAGATCGCCCAAACTTTATCCTTATCGGATTATTTGCGCTTAGGTGAGGGTGAGTTAAAGAGTGGTGGTTTTCGTCGCCCTTC
This sequence comes from Polynucleobacter meluiroseus, assembly GCA_943372325.1. Lineage (GTDB taxonomy): Bacteria > Pseudomonadota > Gammaproteobacteria > Burkholderiales > Burkholderiaceae > Polynucleobacter > Polynucleobacter meluiroseus_I. The sequence goes on from CALRYF010000002.1 coordinate 97,357, forward strand.
AATATTGGCGGATACTCTGGAGGCGGTCACTGGCGCCATCTTTATGGATGGTGGGTTTGACGCAGCAAAGGTAAGTCTGCGTAAGCTGTACTCCATCATCTTGGAGCATGTTGATCCTAAAACTTTAGGTAAAGATGACAAGACGCTCCTGCAAGAATGCTTGCAGAGCTATCAGCTACCTTTACCTGCTTATAACGTCACTGGTACAACAGGTGCTGCGCATAACCAGCAGTTTGAGGTGGAGTGTTTAATACCGAGTCATAAGGTGGCAGTTAAAGGTGAGGGCGCCTCTCGTCGAGCTGCTGAGCAAGCGGCAGCAAAGTTGGCATTGATCGCTATGCTCAAGGCCTTACCGCAAGAATCGCGTAAGCCTAAGAAGACTCGCTCAGCCAAGAAGAAAGCGGCAAAAAAAGAAGTGACTGAAGAGCAGTTCAATCTTAAGCTGAAGGGCTAATCGTGTTTAGATGCGGCACTATCGCCATTGTTGGGCGTCCTAATATGGGTAAATCAACTCTTCTAAATGCCTTGGTAGGTCAGAAGATCAGCATTACTTCTCGCAAGGCACAAACAACACGTCACCGTATTTTGGGTATTCAGAATCGTGAAGAAGCGCAGTTCATCTTTATTGATACACCTGGCTTTCAGACGCGTTTAATGAATACCTTAAACAAAGCACTCAATCGCACGGTGACTACCGCTTTACAAGACGTCAACGTGGCATGCTTTGTAGTTGAGGCAGGCTACTTTGGTGAAGACGATAAAAAAGTATTAAAGCTGCTACCTGATGACTTACCGGTTGTATTGGTTTTGAATAAGCTCGATCTATTTAATAGCCGCTTTCAGACTCCGTCAGAGCGTGATCAGGCTTTACTGAGCTTTATTAAAGAAATGGCTCGCCCTTGGTGTGAGTTAGGAGGTCACGAAGATCAGAAGTGCGAGTTTTCTGAAATAGTACCGATGAGCGCGAAGAGTCCTGGCGATATTGAAAGATTATTGGATGTACTTGAAGGCTATCTGCCTGAGGCGCCAGCTGTCTACGATGGCGATACCATTACCGATCGAAGTGAGCGCTTCTTGGCGGCAGAAATTTTGCGCGAAAAAGTATTTCGCTTTACCGGTGAAGAGTTGCCTTACACCAGCACGGTAGTGATTGATCAATTTAAGATGGATGGCAAGATGCGGCGCATTGCGGCAACCATTTTGGTTGATCGTGATAGTCATAAGGCAATGATCATTGGCCAAAAAGGCGATCGTCTTAAAAAGATTTCTACTGATGCCCGCATCGATATGGAAAAGCTCTTTGATGGCAAAGTCTTCTTGGAGACTTGGGTCAAGGTTAAGCGTGGCTGGGCAGATGATCGCGCTGAACTACGGGCGCAAGGGTTGGAATAAAGTCCATGGCCTCGATTCGTATTGCTGACGAGCCCGCTTTTGTATTGCACAGCATTCCCTATAAAGAAACCAGTTTAATTCTGGATGTCTTTACTCGGCAGTATGGTCGAATGGCTTTGATAGCTAAGGGTGCCAAACGTCCCCACTCAACTTTAAGACCAGTCTTGCAACGTTTCCAGCCATTGCTAGTTTCATGGAGTGGTAAATCAGAGCTACGCACCTTAACAAAGTCAGAGTGGGTCGGTGGCATGCCATCCTTAGTGGGTGATGCCCTGCTTTGTGGGTTCTACCTCAATGAATTGCTTGTCAAGTTTTTGGCGCGCGAGGATGATTACGAGAGGCTTTATGACCGCTATGCTGAAACGATCAATGCCTTATCTAATCTTGAATTTGAATCTAAAGGCTTAGAAGAAATTCTACGACCATTTGAGTTAGCACTTTTGCAGGAAACGGGTTATGCCGCTGCCTTGGATCGCTGCGTTGAAACCAATGAGGCGCCCCTGGCTCAAGAGCAATATATATATCAACCAGAGAGGGGTGTACGCCCTGTTCAGGTCGATGATCCTGGGCATTGGCCTGTACTTACTGGAAAATCACTTTTAGCGATTGCTGTAGGTGATTTTTCCGATCCAGAGACGCTTTCTGAGAGTAAGCAATTGATGCGCTTTCTACTTGGCCTGCACTTGCAGGATCAGGTGTTAACTACCCGCCAGATTTTGATTGATCTGAAGAAAATCTAGTAATCTACACAGATGAATAGTCCTCAAGCCCTTGAACTGGGTATCAATATTGACCACGTTGCCACTTTGCGTAATGCACGTGGCACGGTGTATCCAGATCCATTAAGAGCCGCAGCTTTAGCTGAGGAAGCGGGCGCAGATCTGATTACTCTGCATTTGCGCGAAGATCGTCGTCATATTAAAGATGCTGATTTAATGGCTTTACGTCCACTAATTAAAACGCGTATGAATCTCGAGTGTGCGGTAACGCCTGAGATGATTGATATTGCATGCAAGGTAAAACCGCATGACGTATGCCTAGTTCCCGAAAAGCGCGCAGAGGTAACTACAGAAGGTGGTCTAGATGTAGTTGGCCACTTTGATGCAGTAAAGTCTGCCACCAAAAAATTAATGGATGCTGGCATCCGTGTATCTTTATTTATTGATCCAGAAGAGAAGCAAATTCAGGCAGCTAAGGATGTGGGTGCAACCGTAGTGGAGTTACATACCGGTCGTTATGCAGACTTAGATGGCGCCGACCAAGCTAAAGAATTGGAACGTATTCGTAAGGCCGCAATCTTTGGAAAAAGTATCGGTTTGAGAGTAAATGCGGGTCATGGCTTGCATGAGGGCAATGTAAAACCTATTGCAGCTATAGCTGAATTATCTGAGCTCAATATTGGTCATGCCATTGTTGCTGAGGCCTTGTTTAAGGGTTGGCAAAAAGCAATCACCGACATGAAGGCCTTGATGATTCAGGGCAGAGCTCAATCTTAAAAGTTAGAAAATAAGAATTATCTAAATCAATATGATCATCGGTATCGGTACTGACATTCTGCAGATTGAGCGCTTACAAGCCGCTTACGATCGTACCAATGGGCGTCTAGCTGAAAAAATTCTAGGGCCCGATGAGATGCTAGTGTTTAAGCATCGCCTCTCTAGAAATCACAAACGCGGTATTGCATTCTTGGCTACCCGTTTCGCAGCGAAAGAAGCCTTTTCAAAAGCGATCGGGCTTGGGATGCGTATGCCAATGACTTGGCGCTCACTGCAAACTTTGAATGAACCCAGTGGTAAGCCGGTGACCTCTTATCTGGGAGCATTGGCAATGTTTATGCAAGAGAAAAATTGGGAAGCTCACGTCACTGTGAGTGATGAGCAGGATATGGCAATTGCACACGTAATTGTTACTCAGAAATAAAGAATAAAACAGAGGAAGAAATGAGTAAGTCAATGATGGCTCCAGGACCGGTTACCTTAGACGTAGTTGGCCTTGAATTAAACGCTGAGGATCGACGTCGTATTTTGCATCCATTGACTGGCGGCGTTATTTTGTTTGGTCGAAACTTTGTCAATCGTCAGCAACTCACTAAATTGACTGCTGCCATCAAGAAGCTTCGCCCTGATGTATTGATTTCGATTGATCATGAGGGTGGTCGTGTGCAGCGCGCTAAAACGGATGGTTTTACTCATTTGCCTGCGATGCGTAAGCTTGGCGAGCTCTGGGTTGCAAAAAGTAAATCGAATCATCCTGCTGAATCTGCTGCTATTGCGATGGCAGCTGCAACTGCCTGCGGTTATGTATTGGCAGCTGAGTTACGGGCTTGCGGTGTTGATTTTAGTTTTACTCCAGTACTGGATTTAGATTTTGGTCGTAGTGGCGTCATTGGCGATCGATCTTTTAGTCGTGATCCGCAAATTGTCTTTGCGTTAGCTAAAAGCTTGCATGAAGGTCTGCGACTGGCTGGGATGGCTAACTGCGGTAAACACTTTCCAGGGCATGGCTGGGCTGAGGCAGATTCGCATGTAGCAATACCAGTGGATGAGCGTCCTTTAAAAGAAATTTTGAATGACGATGCTAAGCCATATGAGTGGTTAGATTTGAGCCTGGCTTCTGTAATGCCAGCTCATGTGATCTACCCTAAGGTGGATAAGAACCCAGCGGGATTCTCCAAGGTTTGGTTGCACTCCATTCTGCGTGAAGAGCTGGGTTTTGAAGGGGTGATCTTCAGTGATGACTTATCAATGGAAGGTGCCAGCGTGGCGGGATCAGTAGTCAAGGGTGCTGAGATGGCTCTAGAAGCTGGTTGCGATGCGGTATTAATCTGTAACCGTCCAGATCTTGCTGATCAATTACTCTCAAAGCTCAAAGTCTCAAGAGTAAAACAAGCGGAATCTGCGACTCGCTTAAATCGTTTGATGCCTACTTCATCAGCACTGAATTGGCAGGAGTTGCAGGGTGAGGTTGAATATCAACATGCCAGGGGCTTGCTTGAGCAGTTAAGGTTGATTGCTTAAAGTGGAATCACTGCGAGAATAAAAAAGCCCGGCATGCCGGGCTTTTTAACTATATAGCGAACTAATTAGTTAGCGCGGCTACGGTATTCACCGGTACGAGTATCGATCTCGATCTTATCGCCAGTATTACAGAATAATGGGACTTGCAATTCATAGCCAGTCGCTAATTTTGCATTCTTCAATACTTTGCCTGAGCTGGTATCGCCTTTAACTGCTGGCTCTGTGTAAATAATTTCACGAACCAATGAGTTTGGCATTGCAACTGAAAGGGCTTTACCTTCGTAGAACACCACTTCGCATGGCATACTTTCTTCGAGGTAGTTCAATGCATCACCCATAAACTCAGCTTCAACTTCATACTGGTTATATTCAGTATCCATAAATACATACATTGGATCAGCGAAGTAGGAATAGGTGCATTCCTTCTTATCGAGGATCACGACATCAAATTTGTCATCGGCTTTGTAAACACCTTCATTTGGTGCGCCAGTCAACAAGTTCTTAAATTTCATTTTCACAACTGAGGAGTTGCGGCCAGAGCGGCTGTATTCGGCTTTTAAAACGACCATGGCATCGGTGCCGATCATTACTACGTTACCAACGCGGAGTTCTTGTGCTGTTTTCATCTTGCTATTCCTGGGGGCAGAGCTATTTTTCTGCAGTTTTTATCAAAAACAAGATTGTAACCGCCTGCAAGCCTGTATTGCTTCGGATTAGCCGACAAAGCGGATTAAACGTGCTGGCAAGCCGCCATCTGCTTGTTTTTCCAGTAAATGAGCGCGCCAATACTTGGCATGTGTATTCCAGGCGTCTAGATTGCTAAACCATTCGCTTGGCATGGCCCAGGTCATTGCTGCAATCGTGGCAAGTCTTAATTCTTGGCTGGCACCCTCAAGATATAGATCTAGAAAAGCAGCTAATTTGACTTCATGGGCACGATCTTCTTGTGGATAGATATGCCAAATAAATGGTTTACCTGCTAATTGGGCTCGTACAAAAGAATCTTCCCCACGTACGATATTGAAATCGCATTGCGATAGTATCCAGTCATATTCATCCTGAGAGACAAAAGGCATCGATACTAGCTGGAGGTTTTTGGGTAGAGAAACCGGCTGCTCTCCATAAAGATTTAATTGTTCGGTATGACCATAGGCAAGTAAGACATCAACATCTTCGCTAAGGCTGCCCAAGTCATTAAGCCATTTTTTGAGTGGTGCTCCTGGGTAGCAAAAGACGCTAATTCGTTTTGCGCCAGGACGTAAGTTTGACCAAACGGCTTTGAGATCTTGAGGTATTTGTTTTTCAACAAGTTGACCCTCTGGCGGAATAGGATCCAGTAACAGTCCGCCTACCTCATCCTGAAAACCAGGAAAGAAAAAATACTTTGGAATGCCATGAGATTGGGGGGATGCCTTGCCATGAAACTCAATCACCCAAGGTTCTGCACTTAAATACTCTAGGTTAATCATGATGGGCTTAACGGGTGCAATGAAGAGACCAGTCAAATAGCGCTCTGGCAACTCACATCCAAAAGCCTCAATGACTATGTCAGGCGTCTGTACTGGATGCCGAGCATTGGTGTGGCTAGCTTCCCATGGCTGCATATCGATTTTTTGCTTAATAGATGGATCTACTCCTGATGCGAGTAAATTAAGGGTTGGCAGGTCATCGCAAAAAATACGCACCTCTTGACCATGAATGCTTGATAAGCTTCGGGCTAGACGCCAGCAAACACCAGCATCACCATAGTTATCGACGATTTGACAGAAAATATCCCAACGCATGAGTAATTCGCTTTTCGAAACCCTTCAGCAGGATGTTAAACGGCTACCCGGATTGCCGGGGGTGTATCGCTTTTTTGATGAAGCGGGACATATTCTATATGTAGGCAAAGCTCGCGACCTTAAAAAACGTGTCTCTAGTTATTTTCAGCGTACTCAGTTATCCCCGCGTATCGAGCTGATGGTGGGCAAAATTGCCCGCTATGAGACAACGGTAACACGGACTGAAACCGAGGCCCTTATTCTAGAGAACAATCTGATTAAAGAGTTAGCTCCACCTTTTAATATTTTGTTTCGTGATGACAAGTCATATCCCTATGTAATGTTAACGGGACATCAGTTTCCTAGGCTTTCTTCATATCGCGGGAAGATAGATAAGCGCAATCATTACTTCGGACCATTTCCCAATAGTTGGGCAGTGCGTAATAGCGTACAAATTCTGCAAAAGGTATTTCGCCTGAGAACGTGTGAGGATTCGGTATTTAAGAATCGCAGTCGTCCCTGTCTTTTACATCAGATTCATCGCTGTAGCGCTCCTTGTGTTGGTCGTCTGAGTGTTGAGCAGTATGGGCAAGATGTTGCTCAAGCAACACGTTTTTTAGAGGGTGATCACACGCAAGTGTTATCTGAACTTGAAAGAGAAATGCACAAGCATAGTGAGGCGATGGAATTTGAGATGGCAGCAGTATTGCGCGATCGCATTACTGATCTATCAAGCGTTCTACAGCAGCAATCTATGGACACAGTGGCTGATGGCGAGGGTGATGTAGACGTTATTGCTGTAGCCCAAATGGAGGGTATGGTTTGCGTTAACTTGGCAATGATACGTGGTGGGCGTCATTTGGGTGATAGGGCTTATTTCCCCAAAGGATTGCGCACTACCTCTGGCGAGTTACCAGCCCCTGCAGAAATTTTAGAAGCTTTTATTGCCCAACATTATTTAGAAGAACATGTTGAGGAGGCAACGACTAATTTAATTCCTCCGGTATTGGTTTTAAACCATGCATTGCAATCGAGAGGTGATGACCTTCGTGAGTTAACTGAATCTCCACCTGAAGATTTGCATGAATTGCTTAATGCACAAGCTGGTAGAAAAATTACTTTCTTACATCAACCCCAGGGACAGAGACGTCACTGGCTGGCGATGGCCGAGGGTAACGCCAAAATTGCATTAACCAAGCGTTTGGTGGAGACTGGCGGACAGTTGGCGAGGGCACGCGCCTTAGCTGATGTCCTCAGTCTTGAGTTAGAAAGTCTTGAGCAGCTGCGTATTGAATGTTTTGATATTAGCCACACCTCTGGTGAGGCAACACAAGCCTCTTGCGTGGTGTACACCAAGAATGCTATGCAGTCGAGTGAGTATCGACGCTTCAATATCAATGACATCACTCCGGGTGATGACTATGCCGCCATGCGTCAAGTGCTTCAAAGACGCTATGCTAATTTTCAAGAGCTACCCTTAGAAAAGATACCCCAGGTGATTTTGATTGATGGTGGCAAAGGCCAGGTTGAAATGGCAAGACAGGTTCTTTCTGAATTTGGAATGGATATTAGTTTGATTGTTGGTGTTGCCAAAGGCGAGGGGCGCAAAGTCGGTCTAGAGAGTCTAATTTTTGCTGATGGTCGTCCAGCCTTAGAGCTCGGAATTGATAGCGCAGCACTGTTATTGGTTGCTCAGATACGAGATGAAGCTCATCGATTTGCGATTACTGGCATGCGCGCAAAACGCGCTAAGGCAAGAACGATCTCTCGTTTAGAAGAAATTGAGGGTATTGGTGCTAAGCGTCGTCAAAAGTTACTTGCTCGTTTTGGTGGCCTTAAGGGTGTGGCTAATGCCAGTATTGAAGAGATTGCAAGTGTAGAGGGTGTTTCTTTAACATTAGCTGAGCAGATATACCGCCAGCTACACTAGAGCAACTCCACTTGGTTTATGCTTAGCGAATGCCCTTCAATTTACCGATCGCCTTAACCTGGTTGCGTGTTGCAGCGATTCCGCTTCTGGTAGCAGTCTTTTATCTCCCCAATTCTTGGCTCACACCGTTTGAGAAAAATCTAATAGCTGCAACTATCTTTGTTTTTGCAGCTATTACTGATTGGTTGGATGGTTTTCTTGCACGCCGCTTAAAACAAGAATCCGCATTTGGACAGTTCTTAGATCCTGTTGCAGACAAACTCATCGTTGCAGCCGCATTGTTAGTTCTATTGAATATGGATCGTGTGCAAGTTTGGGTAGCGCTCATCATCATCGGCCGGGAAATTACGATCTCCGCCCTGAGGGAGTGGATGGCTTTATTAGGCGCTGGAAAAAGTGTGGCAGTTCACATGGTCGGCAAACTAAAAACGACTGCGCAATTGGTGGCTATTCCATTTTTATTACTTAATGACACATTATTTGGATGGCTTGACTGTGCTCGTTTGGGTACTTGGTTAATTTGGATCGCCTCCTTTTTAACGCTTTGGTCGATGTTATATTACATGAAAAAGGCCCTGCCGCAGTTGGCTGGAAAAATCGACTAGGCATTACAAAGCCCAGCCAGTTAAGCTTTTAAAGAGAGTTCAATTCCCCTGAAATTTAGGTTTTACAAGGAAAAATGCTTTCTTAGAGATTGTTTGTTAAACTACTGCCCTGTTATGCGGGAATAGCTCAGCTGGTAGAGCGATACCTTGCCAAGGTATAGGTCGGGAGTTCGAACCTCCTTTCCCGCTCCAAGTTCGATGGGAAGCCCTTAAAAGCTTCCCATTTTTGATTCAACAGTATGGCGCGTTGGCCGAGTGGTTAGGCAGGAGCCTGCAAAGCTTCGTACGGGGGTTCGATTCCCTCACGCGCCTCCAGTAATTTGTATTGACGAATTAGGTATATCACCTAAAATACTTTTAACTATCGTAAGTAAAAAGCGTATATCACTTCAATCAAATACAACATACATGATCACAATCAAAACTCTTAAAGTCAGTGCACTTGCATTATTTACAGCGGCGCTCCTAGGTGCATGCGCTAGTTCAGGGGATTCTCCTACTGGTACACCAGAGGAGATTCAAGACGTTCAGACTCAGCTGTTGGGTGATATGCCATTGCCACAAGGGGCACGTCTCTCAGGTGGTGACTCTATCATTATTGGCCGTGGTAATGAATGGGTTGGTAGAGCAGTTGTCAATGCATTACAAGGTGCAACCGATGTTTACGCATTCTTTCAATCTGAATACCCAAAAGGTGGCTGGACAACAGTGACTGCTGTGAAAGCAAAAACCAGCATTTTGGTTTTCACAAAAGGTGATAGAACTGCTACTGTAGAAATTGTGGATGGATCTATTGGTGGTCCGAAGTCAGTCATCATTGTGACCTCCTCTCCAAAGAATGCAAATGTAGTTGCTCCAGTCCGCAAGTAAAGAAGTAAAAACAAGTTAGCAATTAAGCGTAATAAAAAAGGCCTCTAATAAGAGGCCTTTTCTTATGGGGCTCTAGCTTATAGCCCTTCAGCCCTGATTAAGCCTACGGCTTGACCTTCAATCGCAAAGTTGGGCTGGCGATCATCTACCAAAATATTTTTGAAGTCTGGATTCTCTGCCTGTAACTCAATGACCATGCCGTTAGCAGTTTTCTTTTGTTGCCAACGCTTCACAGTCACCTCATCATCTAGACGAGCAACGACAATGTCACCATTTCGAACTTCAGTTGTTTTTCTGACCGCTAAATAATCACCATCCAAAATACCGGCATCTCTCATACTCATGCCCTTTACTTTTAATAAGTAATCAGCACCTTTACTAAATAAGCTTGGATCAATCGGAACATGCTTCTCAATATGCTCTACAGCCATGATGGGTGAGCCAGCAGCAACTCGTCCAATTAAAGGCAATGTCAGTTGCTGTAATGCACCCGATGGAAGAGAAAGCTGGCGATATTTATTGCTATTGTGTGATTGATTGAATCTTTGTGGAATGCGAATACCTCGTGAGGTACCGGGCGTTAACTCGATATAACCTTTTTTTGCTAATGCGCGCAGATGTTCTTCAGCAGCATTGGCAGAAGCAAATCCTAGTTGCGCAGCTATCTCGGCGCGCGTGGGTGGCAAGCCACTTTCATCAATGGCTTTAGTAATCAACTCCAAAATCTCATTCTGGCGTGGAGTGAGCTTGGGGAGGGCAGTCAGCTCCTCCGGAAAATCGACTGTATTTATGTCCATACTGGGATTGTATACAGCACTTTTTAATAGATCAAGCTATTTAAAGGCGATAATGGGGTATGAGTTCACTAGAAAATACCCCTGAAACTACACCCCATATCTTGGTTTTGGGTATGGGTGGGACGATTGCTGGTTTGGCGCCAAACCCTGCAGATAAACCTTTGCAATATGAAGCAGGGCAACTTGAGGTCGCCTCTTTGCTCGCCCATATTGAGTCCGCTATTCCGGAGAGCATCAGCTTGGTTTCTAAGCAGATTGCAAATATCAATAGTCGCAATCTCACTGAGCCCTTATTGACTCTCTTAGGCGAGTCTGTAAGAGAGGCCCTTGCTAATACCTTGGTTAAAGGCATAGTGATCACTCACGGAACTGACACAATTGAGGAAACTGGCATCTTTTTGCAATTGACATGTGGAAAATTTGCTCAAAATTTAGGCAAAAGAGTGATCTTAACTGGCGCTATGTTGCCAGCCAATGCGCCTAATGCAGATGGGCCATCAAACTTACTGGACGCTATTCGTTGGGCTTCTACAGCGATTGATAATTGCCCTGGTGGCATTTATGCGGTCATGGACGGCAGAGGTTGTTTGGCTATGGATCTGGCTAAAAGACATGGTAGCGCCCTGAATGCGCCTATCCAGGACTCTCCTAGTAGCTCAGTTGGGCTCATTAACCCATCTTGGCTTTCTGGCGTGAAGGCAGTCCAGGCACTCTGGACTGAAGATTTGCCAATACCTAAGGAAAATGAATGGCCTTGGGTGGAAATATTGACAAGTCACGCGGGTGCTCGCTCTGAGACGATTACCCACTGGTTGAATTCCAAGGTAAAGGGGTTGGTCCTTGCGGGTTCTGGAACCGGGGGCTTCCATGATGCCTGGAAGGATTCCTTGGTTGCCGCTGTAAAACACGGGATTGCTCTGGTAAGAACTACCAGAACCGGTGCGGGGGAAACCTTATCCGATCTTCCTGAAAAGGACTTGGCAGGATGTCAGGCCTCAGGCAGTCTGACAGCCCCTAGAGCTAGAATTGCACTCCAACTATCTCTGAATGCAGAAAAACAAGCCCAGGTAGCAGGTAAATCCCTGACTTGGCAGGATTTTTTTGCTAGAATAGCGGTCTTGCCTCTAATTCGGTAAGCGCTGCAAAGCGGCTGTAAAAGTGTTGTAAGCAATACCTACAATTTGTTACTACCTTGTCACACTGGCGCTGAGTTCACAACCATCAGAACTTAGCAAGACGCCCAGGTGACTTAATCCTTAAGGAGTGTTTGATGCGTCATTATGAAATCGTCTTTATCGTCCATCCGGACCAAAGCGAGCAAGTACCAGCGATGATCGATCGTTACAAAGCTACATTGGCAGCTGCGGGCGGAAAAATTCATCGTATGGAAGACTGGGGTCGTCGTCAGATGGCTTACATGATCGACAAGCTTGCTAAAGCCCACTACGTTTGCATGAACATTGAGTGCGACCAGAAAACTCTGGAAGAGCTCGAGCATGCGTTCAAATTTAACGATGCTGTTTTGCGTCACCTCATCATCAAGACTAAGAAAGCTGAAACAGAGCCTTCGATCATGATGAAAGAAGTGCAACGTGAGGAAGCGCGCAAATCAGCTCAAGCCGACGCTCCTGTAGCGGTAGCCTAAGTTAGAAATTTGAAGAGGAATACACAGACTAGAAAACGTATCAGAGAAGCGGAGCGGCGTTGAATCATTTCACCCTCACTGCAATCTTGGTATCTAAAGACGCGATTCGATTTACACCTGCAGGAATACCGGTGATGCATTGCCAGCTAGAACATAGTGGGCAAGCAAACGAGGTAGGAGTGGCAAGGAAAATTCAGATGAGTGTTGAAGCCATCACTATAGGTCCGATACAAAAGGATTTAGAGCGAATGGATTTAGGAGCTGAGGCAGTGTTTGAGGGATTCTTAGCACCCAAGACTCTACGTAATCAAAGACTTGTTTTCCATATTACCCATATTCAATTGAAAAATTAAAGAGGAAATCATCATGGCGTTTGGAAAGAAACCCGATTTCAAAAAGAAACCAGCTCAGAACCCATTGTTCAAGCGTAAGCGTTATTGCCGTTTCACCGTTGCTGGCGTAGAACAGATTGATTACAAAGATGTAGATACATTGAAGGACTTCATTGGCGAAAACGCCAAGATCACTCCTGCTCGTTTGACAGGCACAAAAGCTAAATATCAGCGTCAGTTAGACACTGCTATCAAGCGTGCTCGTTATTTGGCTTTGTTGCCATTCTCCGATCAACACAAGAAATAATTAGGAGCCCTCAATGCAAATCATTCTTTTAGAAAAAGTAACAAACCTGGGCAACCTCGGCGATATCGTTCGCGTTAAAGACGGTTTCGCTCGTAACTTCTTAATTCCACAACGCAAAGCTCGTCGTGCGACTGAGGCAGCTATCGCTGACTTTGCAGTTCGTCGTGCTGAGTTAGAGAAATTGGCTGCTGAGAAATTAGCTGCTGCTGAAGCAGTTGGCATGAAGCTCAAAGACTTGGTTCTCGAAATCGGTCAAAAAGCAGGTGTTGACGGTCGTTTGTTTGGTTCTGTAACCAATCACGATATTGCTGATGCATTAAAAGCTAAAGGCTTCACAATTGAGAAGTCTTCAGTTCGTATGCCTACTGGCCCATTGAAAATGGTTGGTGATCACCCTGTAGCGGTTGCTGTTCATACCGATGTAGTTTCAGATATCACTATTCGTGTAGTTGGTGAGCAAGCTTAAGTTTTAGAACTGTAAATAAGCCACATGGCTGAATCCCGTTCACGTTCCGTTACGCTGAATCCCGGCATGATGGGTTCTGGGGATGCAGTCGTGCAGGCTTTAAAAGTTCCGCCGCATTCTGTAGAAGCCGAGCAATCATTGCTCGGCGGTCTACTGATCGATAACTCCTCTTGGGATAACCTAGGTGGAGTATTAAACGATAAAGATTTCTATCGCCCTGAACATGCTTTGATCTACAAAGCGATTGCACGTTTAGTTGGCGACAATCATCCCGCTGACGTTATTACTGTTCATGATGCAATTAAATCTGAGCAGGGTGGCGACCTAGTTGGTATTGATTACCTGAATTCCTTAGCTCAAAACACACCAAGTGCTGCGAACATTAAAGGCTATGCCGACATTGTTCGTGACCGCAGTATTTTGCGCCGCTTGATTGAAGTTTCAGATAGCATTGTTAACTCCGCGTTTGTGCCAGAAGGTCGCACAGTTAGAACCTTATTGGACGAAGCTGAGTCACGCATTCTACAAATTGGTGAAGAAGGTAGTCGCAAAGCTGACTATCTCGAGATTGAGCCTCTACTCAAGGCCGTTGTTGCCCGCATTGATGAGCTCTACAACCGCCAAGGTGGTAGCGACATTACTGGTATTGCAACAGGCTTCTTAGATCTAGATAAACAAACTAGCGGCCTGCAAAAAGGGGACTTAGTAATTGTGGCTGGTAGACCTTCGATGGGTAAAGCTCAGCCACTAGATGCCAAAGTAAAAACGGTTGATGGCTGGAAGGCCATGGGTGATTTGCGTTTTGGCGATCGCCTTGCCTCTGTTGATGGCCAGCACTCAATGGTTACTGGCATATACCCGCAGGGTCTTAAGCAAATTTATAAAGTTACCTTTTCTGATGGTCGTGTAGCTGAGTGCTGTGACGAGCACCTATGGCGTGTGATGTATCGTGATTGGTCTGAGCCACGCGTTATCAATACCGCTCGCTTAATGGAAATGTTGCAATGTGTTCGTTATAAGAACAGATTATGGATTGAGCCTGTCTCAGGCGATTTTGGTCATTCGAATGCATTACCAATTCATCCATGGGTTTTAGGCGCATTGTTGGGTGATGGAACTTTAGCCCTATCTCATGGATCCGTGATGTTTTCCACCAAGTCACCTGAGCTTATTGAGCGCATGAATTTACTTGCTAACTATGAGATGGAGTTAGTTCATGCAAATGCATATGACTGGAGATTAGTATCAAAAGAAAGAATTGCTGCTAATGGTCAAAGAGCAGCAGTAAAGACAAATCATTTTAGGTCTGCGTTACAGGAGATAGGCGTTCTCGGTTGCAGAAGTTTTGATAAATTTATTCCTGCCACTTATCTCGAGGCAAATAAAACTTCTCGTCTCGCATTATTTCAAGGCTTGATGGATACCGATGGCTGGATTGAGAATTGGGGCTCGATTCGTTTTTGTACAGCAAGCAAGCAATTGTCTGAAGACGTTGCATCTTTGGCTAGATCATTAGGTGGTTTTTGCTCAATAGCGCATAAACAGTCTAGCTACACCTACAAGGGTGAGAAGAAGCAAGGTCGTTTATCTTATGTTTTGAATATGAGTTTTGGTCCTGGTTTCCAAGCTTTTACTTTGCCTGAAAAGAAGGAAAGATTAAGAGCAAGTTGGGACCGCCAACGTAGACTTTCATTTACGAGTATTGAGCCATCCAGAATGTCTGAGGCGCAATGTATTTCCGTAAGTCATCCTCAGAGAACCTATGTAACGAATGACTATGTTGTTACTCACAATACTGCATTCGCATTGAATATCGCTGAGAACGTTGCGCTGGCAGAGGGTTTACCTGTTGTTGTGTTCTCGATGGAGATGTCAGGGGAGCAGTTAGCCTCTCGCTTACTTGGCTCTGTGGGGCGCGTCGATCAAAGCCGTATGCGAACTGGTAAGTTGCAAGATGATGAATGGCCGCGCGTGACTGATGCGATTGCACGCTTAAGTAATACCCAAATTTTGATTGATGAGACCGGATCTTTATCAAGCTTAGAGTTGCGCGCACGTGCACGCCGCATTGCTAGAAACTTTGGCGGCACGCTTGGTTTGGTAGTGATTGACTACTTGCAGTTGATGAGTGGCTCTGGTTCTGAAAACCGTGCAACCGAGATTTCTGAAATCTCTCGCTCACTCAAATCGCTCGCAAAAGAATTGCAATGTCCTGTAGTGGCACTTTCACAGTTAAATCGTGGTCTTGAGCAACGTCCGAATAAGCGTCCAATCATGTCTGACTTGCGTGAATCTGGCGCTATTGAGCAAGATGCCGACTTAATTATGTTCATCTATCGTGATGAGGTATATCACCCAGACACCACAACTGATAAAGGTGTGGCAGAAATCATTATTGGTAAGCAGCGTAATGGCCCAATTGGCACAATCCGCTTAAGTTGGCAGGGGCCATATACCAAGTTTGACAACTTAGCGATGGGATCGATTGGCTATTCTTCAGGTGGATATGAGCCGTTCTAACTAAAAAAAACTAAATAAGCAGATAAAGAAAAAGCCTCACAGTGTGAGGCTTTTTTAATGAATTCAATAAATCAGATCATTAAATGATTTATTTCAACAAGCTTATTTGCCGCCCATGCATTTCTTAATAGAGGCGTCTTTAGCAGCGCCATACAGTGGTTTGCCATCTTTGCTTACGGCCTTGGCTTCGCAATCGTTCGGCTTAGCGTCGCCCATACATTTCTTAATAGAGGCGTCTTTAGCAGCGCCATATAGTGGCTTGCCTTCCTTGCTTACCGCTTTAGCTTCGCAGGCTGCTTGATCAGCAAAAGCATAAGTAGGGATTACAAAACTCAATGCAATGCTTAAAGCGATGATGATTTTTTTCATGCAAATTCTCCAGATGGGTGATTTCGTTTAATTCAAGCTTACTCTAAACGTGAAAATTATTATTAATGATTATGTGATCAGGAAGTATTAGCCCTAGGGTTAATAGATATTAACCATGCGGATAATTATCATTATCCCTATTGATTTCAGTGGCTTAGACGCCCACCATTTATAAAACTGCTAGAGCCAGCACCATGAAAAGTAAAACCCTGTTCCGTAGCTTACTGAGTATTGGCGCTGCTTATATTCTTCTCAGTCTCTCATCGCCTTTGATGGCGGCGGGAAGTTGCGATAACTACACCCCAGATGTAAATGGAACCACAGTCACTTGTACTGGAGTTGGCAGCACATCAGCTGGTGTGATTTCTGCGCAATCAAATACAACGGCAGGTAATAGTGTTACGGTAAACATCAACTCAGGAACATCACTGATTGTTAACGGCTCTACTGTTGGAATTGGTAGTGCAGCCACTGTAGTAAATAATGGAAATTTAAACACCAGCGCTTTTTATTTTGGTTATGGCATTTCATCTGGTGCTAATGGAAGATCGCAAGCCGGCGGCAGCACAATTACTAATAATGGAACCATTTATACGGGCGGTACAAATGCTGCTGGTATTTATATCAGCGCTACCAATGCAGGATCTACAGCAAACACTATTACCAATACTGGATCAATAACAACTGCAGGCTCTGGTGCGAATGGTATTCAAGTAATTAATGGTGGAGCAATCACTGCCATTAACAACTCGGGAGTGATTTCTGCTCAGGGTGCCAATTCAAATGGGATTCAGGTAACGGGTGCAGCAAATATCACCAACTCAGGAACGATATGCCCGTCAACAGTCGTTGGGGGTGTCTGTACCGCAAGCGGAGCAGGTAGTGGGAATGGTATTCAAATTGACAACAATGCCAATTCTAATCGGACCACCATCACTAATGCCTCATCAGGATTGATCGGCGCTCCTACAACTGCAAACTACGCTATTTACAGCGCCCAGCAGCCTGGTGTTGATATATATAACTACGGAACAATTTCTGCTGCCAATCCATCTGCTACTGCAATAAATTTTACTGGTTCAACAACGGGTGGCTCCAATAACACTGTGACTTTATATGGCGGTTCTACATTGCTAGGCGGTATCAGCTTTAACAAGGGTAATACTCAAGAAACATTGAGCTTTAACGGTCTATCTAATACAAATTTTAGCAATCCAATTTCCGGTCTCAACATGATTAATGCGACTAATAGCTCTAATGTGGTGATGAATAGTGCGTCAGGTTATGAATTGGTTGCTGGAAAGATTTCGGTTGATGGTACCTCTAGCTTAGCCATCTCTGGAGTGATTCAGGATCAAACTAGCCCAAGTGCTGCCACTTCTAGTATTGAGAAAAGCGGGGCTGGGACTTTGGTTTTATCGGGTGCCAATACTTACACGGGTGGTACAACGTTGAATTCGGGAACTATTGCAGTTGCCAATAATGCAGCGCTAGGTACAGGTGCTTTGGTTATGACAGGTGGCACAACCCTGCAAGCAAACTCTTCAGTCAGCCTTGCTAATAACATTGCTCTATCTGGTGCAAGTACTATCAACACCAATGGAAATAATCTAGGCCTATTGGGGAATATGACTGGAACTGGTGAATTTACAAAAACAGGCGCTGGCATATTGACCCTCTCTGGTGTCAATACCTATAGCGGCGGAACTACTGTCTCAGAAGGTACTTTGGCTGGCAATACTTCGAGCATTCAGGGTAATGTCCTTAATAATGCAATTGTAAATTTCAATCAGTCTACTAATGGAACATATGCTGGCGTGATGAGCGGATCAGGTAGCCTGATTAAAGATGGTTCTGGCGCCGTAACAATTTCTAAGGTCAATACTTATACCGGCGATACCAACATTAATGCTGGTAGTTTAATTTTGACTGGCTCCACTACGTCGAATACTTCTATTGCGGCTAACGCCAATTTATTGGGTAGTGGCGTCATCAATGGAAATGTTATTAACTCAGGAACAATTGCCCCATCATTTAATGGTGTGGCAACTAATTTAACGGTAAATGGTAATTACGTTGGCAATAACGGCAACTTTGTTGGTAGTGTGTATGCTCCAGTTACTTCGCCAATTGCAGATACCTTGACCGTAGCCGGAAATACTTCTGGCTCTACAGGACTCACCATCACCGATAAGGGTGGACTCGGTAATCGTACAACTGGCAACGGTATACCAGTAGTTATTGTTAACGGCACTTCTACTACAAATGCATTTGCCTTAAATCAACGTGTTGCATCTGGTGCTTATGAATATAAGCTCTATAAAGGCGGTGCGTCTGGGGTAGGTAATTCTTGGTATCTTTCTACTCAAGCGCCGGCCCCAGAATCTGCGCCTGGCTCTGGTGGCTCAACGCCATCCCCTGTCACTCCGGCTACTTCTCCTGCACCCGTTATAACCCCGGCTGCTGGCGAACGTATTGAGGTTGCTGTTTATCCAGCAATGCCATCTTTAGTACAGTTATATGCGCAGACGGCGGTTGATACATTGGATCAGCGCCGTGGCGATCTCAATTTAATTGATCCACAAGGTGGCGCTAAGAAGAGCTCTAATGACTGGGCACGCATTATTGGTAAGACTGGTAAATCCACTCCATCAAATGCAAGTGATGGCCCGAGTATGAACTTCAATGCTTATGCATTGCAACTGGGCGTAGATCTTTATCAAAATGAACAGCAGGGTGGATCGAGATCTTATATCGGTCCTTATGTCACGATCGGTAGTGCTAATGCCAATACCTCTAGCCAGGCTGGAGGAATCTCTACTGGTAGCATTAATGGTATGCAAGCCTATTCATTGGGTTTATATGCAACGCATTTTGCTGCTAACGGCTTATACGTCGATGCTCTTGCCCAAGGTACTCGTTATCTCAATGCAGGAGCTAGCTCTGTTCAGGGTGCGCAACTCAGAACTCAAGGATCAGGCTTTACAGGTTCATTAGAAGGGGGCGGTCGTTGGAACTTCGATAAGTTTTTAATTTCTCCGCAAGCGCAAATTGTGTATGACGCTATTGGTATGAACAATGCTACCGATGCATATGGCCAAGTGAACTTCAATAAGAGCGAGTTGACTCGCGGTCGTTTAGGTTTATTAGCTGGACATAAAGATGTGATTGGTAGCACTCCTATCTTTGCCTATTTACGCGCCAGCTATTGGAGTGTTTTTAATGCAGGTACAAGTACTACGATGGCTTCCTTGTATGGCGTTAATCCAGTTACCTTTCAGTCGCAAGCAAACTCGGGCTGGATGACTGTGGATGCCGAGTTAAATGCCCGCATCACAAAAGACACTAACTTATTCTTGAACCTAGCGGTGGATAACTCTTTAGTGGGCACTTACCAAGCTTACTCTGGCAGGATTGGTCTGCAGACTCGGTTCTAAAATAATTTACTGAGGCACTATACGACGTGCTTCAGTAAACTTAGCGGCCCAATAGGGTGAAGTGATGTAATCAAGTCTGACAGTCCCACCTGCGCTTGGAGCATGTACAAATCTACCTTGTCCCACATAGATTCCGGCATGGGAATACTTTTCACCGGTAGTATTAAAGAACACCAGGTCACCTGGGGCCGGTGGTTGACCATCAATACTTTTACCTCTGCTGCTCATTAACTGAATCGTACGTGGGAGCTTTACTCCAGCAGCTTTGTTGTAGACGTACACAATGAGTCCACTGCAATCAAAACCACCCTTTGGGGTATTGCCACCATAGCGATATGGAACATCAACCAATCCAACCGCAGCAATAGAGATATCTTCAGTGCCTACACTCGTGTCTTGTGTAAATTGAGAAACTCTTGAGGAGGATAGTTTGCCACTTGAACTCTGCTTGCTACTGAAAATGCTACAGCCGCTTAGGATCAGTAAGCTACAAATAAAAATGCCGCACCCTAGGAGAGTGCGGCATGAGGAGGATTGCTTAGAGTGCGTCAGCAGCATGATCCGCAAGACGTGAACGTTCCCCACGGGCCAATGTCACATGACCACCATGACGCCAGCCTTTGAAACGATCAACCACATAAGTTAAGCCAGAAGAGCCCTCTGTTAAATAAGGAGTATCAATTTGGGCAATATTGCCTAAGCAAATAATTTTGGTACCAGGGCCTGCGCGGGTAACCAAAGTTTTCATTTGCTTTGGAGTCAAGTTTTGCGCCTCATCAATGATGACAAACTTACTTACAAATGTTCTGCCGCGCATGAAGTTCATGCTCTTCACCTTAATGCGTGAGCGAATCAACTCTTGAGTTGCAGCGCGACCCCATTCCCCAGCGCCGCCATCCTCATTGCGCTGTAGTACTTCGAGGTTATCGTCAAATGCACCCATCCATGGCTGCATTTTTTCTTCTTCGGTGCCTGGGAGGAAGCCAATATCTTCGCCAACAGGTACAGTGGCACGAGTAATGATGATCTCGTTATAGCGCTTGCTATCGAGGACCTGCTCAAGGCCTGCAGCTAGAGCTAGTAAGGTTTTACCGGTTCCCGCTTGCCCTAGTAAGGTTACAAAATCTATATCAGGATTCATGAGCAAGTTCATGGCAAAGTTCTGCTCGCGGTTACGCGCAGTGACACTCCAGACATTATTCTTTTGATGGGAGAAATCTCTGAGTGTTTGCAGAAGAGCTGTCTTGCCATTAATTTCTCGTACCTGAGCATAGAAGGGCGTTGAGCCGTCAGGATTCTCTTGATAGACAAACTGATTGACCAGCATACTTTGTACAGATGGCCCGGTGACTCTATAGAACATAGTGCCGGATTTGGAGTCAGCCCAACTTTCCATATCTTTGCCATGCTTAGGCCAAAAATCTGCTGGCAATGTCATTACGCCGGCATACATCAAGTCACGATCTTCTAAGACTTGGTCATTAAAGTAATCTTCAGCAGGTAAGCCAAGCGCACGCGCTTTAATGCGCATATTGATATCTTTGGATACCAGTACTACCTCTTGACCCTTACGCGTTTTTTGTAGCTCACTCACAACTGCCAAAATGAGATTGTCTCCCTTGCCCTCAGGAAGTCCTTCGGGCAATGCTTGGGTGGAGAGTTTGGTTTGGAAGAAGAGGCGACCAGTAACATCTTGATTGCCCAACTTATTCAAGGGGATGCCTTCATCTAAGGCACCGCTGGTGCCAGCAATCAGCTGGTCTAGGGATCTGCTGACAGTGCGGGCATTACGCGCTACCTCAGTCATGCCTTTCTTATGATTGTCTAGCTCTTCTAGAGTAGTCATTGGCAGGTATAGGTCATGCTCCGAGAAGCGGAACAAGGAGCTTGGATCATGCATCAATACATTTGTATCGAGAACGAACAAGCTAGGAGGTCCAGTCCTAACTACACGTTTAGGTTTTGCAGGTGTCGGTGACTTGCTTTCGTTACGTTCATTACGCTGATTATGAGCAGGACGATGATCTGCCTTGATCTTTTCGAGGGCTACTTCAGCGGCTGATAAATCTTCTTCTGTATCACTGGTCCAATCAATGGCTTCCACTACCACTGGTTTTGCTGGCGCAGGACGTTTCTTTAAGTCGGGAGTATCTTTGCGACTGAGTTTCACTTGATCAGCAATTTGAGTGGGGATCGGGGGCAATGGCATGGACTCTCCTAAAAGAAAAAACCGTCAAGCGGAGTGCGTTGACGGTTCATTACAAAACTAGTTGAATTGACGGTTGAAAAGCGGAGGGGGTTATTCCCCGTACCTGATCTGAGCAATTCAGGTTTCTGATTTAAACGGATTGTCAGACTTTCCCGTCGTTTACGGTGCATATGAATCACTTTACCCCAAATTTTGAGGTTTGCAAGCACCCTAGAATAAATTATTGCAAAAATTATTTAGTAGCTTGGGCTACTTGTAATACCTCTGTCACATGACCAGGAACCTTAAGGCCACGCCACTCTTTTGCTAATTTGCCAGAGGAGTCAAACAAGAAGGTGCTGCGCTCCACGCCACGCACTTGCTTGCCATACATATTCTTCATCTTCATCACGCCAAAGATCTGGCACAGCTGTTCTTCGGTATCGGCAACCAGCTCAAAAGGGAGTCCTAATTTGCTACGGAAGTTCTCATGCGATTTAAGGCTATCACGAGAAACGCCAACCACCAAAGTATTGGCCTTGGTAAATGCTTCAATATTGTCTCTAAACTCACCAGACTCAGCAGTGCATCCAGGCGTCATATCTTTGGGGTAGAAGTAGAGAACCAGTTTTTTACCTTTTGCTGATGCTGGTGAAAATGTTAATCCAGATGTTGCTGGAATTGTGCACTGCGGCAGAGGTTGACCAATAGCTACTGTCATGATGATCCTTCGTTGGTTGGTTGTATCTAAGTCTTGCTAAATTGTTCAGTTATTTTGAATAATTAAATCACCGCTGCGATTCGGTATTTCACCCCAAGTCAGTGGCAGTACCGCTATTTTATCGAGTTGCTTGGTAGCTTCCCAAGATTTGTGTAGTTCGCCCATCGTAACAAGGTCGTGGCCTTGATTTAGCCATCCAGCGATGAGTTGCTCAAACGCAGGTAGGAGTTTTTGTCCCTCGAGCTCAGCATGCAAGGTGAAGACTTGGTCATTTGGATTGCTTTGAGTTAGCTCTAGAAGTTTTTTGACTGCGCCAAATTCATCGGCGCCATCAATTCCAATTAACTCATCAAAGGTAGGAAGTGTTGTTGGGTATTGCACATGTTTTGCTTTACCTGATGGTAGTGCAAGGCGATAGGGCATAAGATTAGGTGCAGCCCTGCCATCTGAAGAGTAAGTAATGCCCCATTGATCAAGTTGCTCAAAGGCAGCTTCATTCATTTGCCAACCGGCAGCACCATAAGTTACTGGTTTATGACCAAATATCTCTATAAAGCGATCCCAACTTTTTTGCATCATGGCTTTAGTCCATGCCGCATCTTGATTACGAACCGCGTCTTGCCAGGCAACGTGATCCCAAGTGTGAATTCCTGTTTCGTGACCTGCTTGATCAATAGCCTGCATTTCTGCGGCAGCCTTTTTGCCAATATCGGGGCCGGGAATGAGTACGCCGTAGAGTAGTGTCTTGATGCCGTAGTGCTCAACAACAGAAGTACGGCTTACCTTCTTTAGAAAGCCTGGACGAAAGACGCGCTTTAAAGCCCAGCCGGTATGGTCGGGCCCAAGACTAAATAAGAAAGTAGCCTTTAAGCCAAAGCGCTCAAGAGTCCGCGCGAGATTCGGTACGCCTTCTTTGGTGCCGCGTAAGGTATCAACATCAACCTTGAGAGCAATCTTAGCCATGAATCCTTAGGTAAATTACTTATTCTTTATCGACTAAGGTGCGTGCTTTTTCTACATCTTCACGATAGGCTTCAAAGATATTCTTGAGCGCATCAGTCATGTTTGTAGTTGGTTTCCAACCTAGCTCGCTCATCGTGTTATCGATTGCTGGAACACGATTTTGAACGTCTTGATAGCCTTCGCCATAGTAAGCGCCAGAAGTGGTTTCGACAATTTTTACTTCGTTAGCAGTCTTAGCGTATTCAGGAATGCTGCGAGCAATTTCTAACATCTGATTAGCAAGATCACGTACAGAGTGATTATTTTTTGGATTGCCAATGTTGTAGATCTTGCCGTTAGCAACACCATCTTTGTTGTCGATAATGCGCATCAAAGCATCGATGCCATCATCCACGTAGGTAAAGGCACGTTTTTGCGCTCCTCCGTCTACCAAATTAATTGACTCACCACGAACAATGTGACCTAAGAATTGAGTAACAACGCGGGAAGAGCCTTCTTTCGGCGTGTAGATGCTATCTAAGCCAGGACCAATCCAGTTAAATGGGCGGAAGAGGGTAAAGCGCAAGCCTTCCATGCCGTAACCCCAAATGACACGATCCATAAGCTGCTTGGAGCAAGCGTAAATCCAGCGTGGCTTATTAATTGGACCATAAACCATATTGGATTTAGCAGGGTCGAACTCGCCATCTTCACACATGCCATAGACTTCAGAAGTCGATGGAAATACCAAATGCTTTTTGTATTTCACTGCAGAGCGCACGATTGGCAGATTGGCTTCGAAGTCAAGCTCAAATACTTTTAGGGGCTGCTGCACGTATGTTGCAGGCGTTGCAATGGCAACCAACGGCAAGATAACATCACATTTGCGGATGTGATACTCAACCCATTCTTTATTGATGGTGATGTCACCTTCAAAGAAGTGCATACGTGGATGGTTTACTAAATCACCAAGGCGATCGTTTTGCATATCCATGCCATAGACGTCCCAATCGGTAGTCTCCAAAATTCGCTTGGAAAGGTGGTGTCCAATAAAACCGTTTACACCCAGAATGAGTACTTTTTTCATCTTTACTGCCTCGTTGTAATCTAATTTAGTTGCTTGCTGGAAACCATTCCAATATTTCAACAGCTTGATGGTCGCCACAAATCCCGAATACTCGATTATCAACCACTTGGATGCCGCAAACCCCAAGATCTAGGTTGCCTGGAAATGGGCCTTTTAGGCTCGCACGAGCCACAATCATGACTTTGCCATTTTGCTTAGTAAAGGCGCCTGGATAGGGGGGTGCAACCGCTCTCACGAGGTCATGGACCTGTTTAGCCGTCTGATTCCAGTGAATTTCGCCATCTGCCGGCTTTCTGCCGCCAAAATAGCTCCCTTTTTCAAGTTCATTGGGTTTGCGGGGAACTTTTCCTTGAATGAGGCTAGGTAAGACCTGCTCAATGACGCTTACTGCAGCTTGGCTCACTTTGCCAAAAACTTCTGTTGCTGTCTCATCATGACCAATATCGACTGCGGACTGCCCAACAATATCGCCGGCATCCGGCTTTGCTTCCATGATGTGCAAAGTTGCACCAGTTTCAGTTTCACCATGCAGGATCGCCCAATTGACTGGCGCACGACCCCGATACTTTGGCAGAAGAGAGCCGTGCATATTGAGTGCAGCAATCTTGGCGCAGGCCAAAATTTGCTCGGGAATCATAAAGCGATAGTAAAAAGAAAAAATGTAATCAGGCGCGATTGCCTGAAGCTTTGGAATTAAATTTACTAGCTCAGTATTGCTGGGCGTGACATAAGGAATATTTTTTTCTTGACAGAGTTTTGCGACGCTTCCAAACCAAACATTTTCATTCGGGTCATCTTCATGCGTAATAACTAAGTCAATTTGTATGCCCGCACTCAGAAGTGCTTTAAGGCAATTAACGCCTACATCGTGATAAGCAAAGACGACTGCGTGCAATTATTTTTTCTCTAAAACAGTTTGCACAACATAGCGAGGCCGCTTACGGATCTGCTGGTAGATACGGCCAATATACTCACCTAAAAGACCGAGCCCAAAAAGCATTACACCAATGAGAAAGAAGGTCAGAGCAAATAGGGTAAAAACACCCTCAACCTCAGCACCTAGAACAAAGCGGCGAACTAATAAGTAGGCAAACAAGCTACCAGCCGCTAAGGATAGAAGCATGCCGAGGATCGAGAAGATCTGCAGTGGCATTACAGAGAAGCCAGTTACTAGATCAAAATTCAAGCGAATGAGTTGGTACAAGCTGTATTTAGATTCACCAGCAAAGCGCTCTTCATGCTTAACCGAAATTTCTACTGGGTTTGCAGAGAATGTATAAGCGAGCGCCGGGATAAATGTATTACTCTCATCGCATTGACGAACCAAGTCAACAATGCGTCTGCTATAACCGCGCAACATACAGCCTTGGTCGGTCATCGTGATACGTGTGATATTTTCACGGAGACGATTCATGGCGCGCGAAGCAAATTTTCTGAAGAAACTATCGCGACGATCGGCGCGAATGGTGCCAACGTAGTCATGACCTCTTAATAGCTGCTCAGTTAAAGCATCGATTTCTTCTGGGGGATTTTGTAGATCCGCATCCAAAGTAATGATATGTTCACCTTTGGCGTATTCAAAGCCCGCCATGATCGCCATATGTTGACCAAAGTTGCTGTGAAATAAAACGGCACGAGTCACATCAGGGCGTAACTCTACTTGCTTCGATAGGATACCGGCTGAACGGTCCTTGCTGCCATCGTTTACAAAAACGATTTCGTAGGCAATCTTACGTTTGGCTGCTAGCTCATCAAGCGCTGGGTAGAGGCGATCAAATAGAGCCTGAAGACCGTCTTCCTCGTTATATACGGGGATAACAATGCTGAGTGTTGGGTTGGCAACTAAATTTGCAGTCATCCTGCAATTTTGCCTGATTCTGAAGCCTTAACCCAAGAACACTAGTTTTTGCGGTATTTCAGTAGGATTCCTACTAATCCTCTAGCTATACGGCCAATATCCTCATCCGCCATTGCAGGAAATAAAGGCAAAGTCAGAATGGATTTGCCAATGCGCTCTGCGATTGGGGTATCCGAGGTTTTATAACCTTGATTTTTGTATAGCGTAAAGCCAGTGATTGCAGGGTAGTGCACACCAGTACCAATACCGAGATCCTTTAACTCAGCCATCACTTGGGCGCGATCTGTGTTTAACTGATCTAGAGGTAAAACAACTTGGAACATATGCCAGTTACTATCTGTGAAGTTCTCTACTGGCAGCTCTAATTTCAAGCCTTCTAATCCAGTAGTGTTTAATTCCGTGCGCAAGGCATCAAAATATTGGCGCGCTAAGACAGCACGACGAGCTTGATATGAGGGAAGTTGCTTGAGTTGCTCAAGGCCGATTACTGCATTCACATCAGTTAGATTATCTTTGCCACCTAATACGTCCACATCCATGCCATCCATGCCTTGGCGAGTTAATCCTTGTAGGCGGAATTTCTCAGCAAGTTTTGCTTCATCAGCATTGTTCAATACTAGGCAACCACCTTCTACAGTGGTAAGGTTTTTATTGGCTTGAAAACTGAAGCTAACTAAGTCTCCAAAGCTACCAATCTTCTTGCCCTGCCATTGTGAACCAAAGGCTTGCGCAGCATCTTCAATGACCCGTAAATTGTGTTGGCTAGCTAATGTGTAAAGCTTATCCATGTCTACTGGTAAACCAGCTAAATAGACTGGCATGATGGCGCGTGTTTTTGGCGTGATTGCAGCAGCAACCTTATTTAAATCAATGTTGCGAGTAATTGGATCAATATCTACGAAGACCGGCTTTGCACCTACGCTTAAGATGACATTAGAGGTTGCTACCCAGGAGATTGGAGTGGTAATCACTTCATCACCAATGCCAATGCCTGCAACTTGTAAAGCAATTTTCATGGTGGCAGTGCCATTGGCAAAGCAACGCACTGGACGATTGCCAAAATATTTGCTGAGGGTGGCTTCAAACTCTGCCAACTTGGGGCCTGATGTCACCCAGCCCGAACGCAGTACTTCAGAAACAGCATCAATCGTTTCTTGATTAAAGCTCGGGCGCGTAAAGGGGATAAATTCGGGGGTGGAGTTCGACATGGTGTCTTATATTACTTTACTGCGTTACTGCAAAGTGTCGGGGTGCTTCACAATGACTCTGCGAGAGTCGCGATCAACTTCCTGCATCGGGAAGTTTTGCGCCTTTAATGCCTCAAATTGTTCTGGAACCATGAGGGCATAGGCTGTTTGGTCTTCATTCCAACGGGTAATAAAGGCATCTAAAGTCGGCATCCACAACTCAGGCTGTTGATTGACGCCAAACACCAGCTCATCTGGCGACTCCACCATGATCATCGTTCTGCCTAGATAGAACGGTACAGTGTGATCAAGGAGTTTTACGGAATAAAAATTCACTTTTTCAGGAATAGAAGCTTTCACTCGCTGCACTAAATCGATACCAGAGACTGCACGACCTAAAGTCTCGTGACCTGTGCCAGCGATAATGGCGCACAGAAAAAATCCACAAGCAAAACTCACTACGCTTTGAATGCCATTACGTTTACTTTGCCATGCGGCATAAGCACTAAAAATGATGAGTGCTACCAATGCAGCGATGACCCAATAGGTGTATTGCGCATACGCTTCAATCTCATCTGGTCTGGCTTGTTTGCCAATAGCATCCAAAAAGAAGAAGCCGACGCAACCAAGAATTGCAAACCCAATTGTCTGCAGCTTCCATAGCAAGGCCATAGTATTGGTATGACCAAGCAAGCGATCTAAACGATTGCCAATAATTAAAGCGAGCGCAGGAAAAATAGGAATGATGTAGCCAGGTAGTTTGGAGCGCGAGACGCTAAAGAAAGCAAAGATCACTACAAACCAACACACCAATAACCATCCAGCAGAGAACTCGCGGCGGCGTTCGCTCCAGGCCTGGGCAATGGCTCCGGGGATTTGTAAGACCCAGGGAACGATGCCAATCAGCAGGAGCGGCACAAAGTAATAGATGGGACCTGTTCTACTGTGTGCATCTTGAGTAAAGCGTTGCAGGTGCTCATGAATAAAGAAAAATTCTAGAAATTCAGGATGACGTTGCGCAACCAATACAAACCAGGGAGCAGTAATCGCCAAGAACAAAATACTGCCGCTGAAAATGCGTAGACGAGTCCAGATTTTCCAATCCCAAGTGCTAATAGAGTAAGCAATGAAAACCATTGCAGGAATTGCTGCGCCAATAACGCCTTTGGATAATGTGGCTAATGCCATGAAAGCCCAGCAAGCCCACATCCAATTACGACAGCTATTTTTATTGTGAGAAGTTTGTGCAATTAACAAGCTACATAGGGCTGCAACTAAAAATGCGGACAAGCCCATATCGAGAGAGTTGAAGTGACCGCTGATGACCCACATCGGACTTGAGGCTAATACAACTGCAGCTAGCCAACCTGCTCTAGCGTTGTAGATGCGTGTACCTGTATAGCCAACTAAAAGAATTGTTAGGAAGCCGGTAAGAGCAGTCCAAAGTCTTGCTTGCCAATCACCAATGCCAAACACTTGAAAGGCAGCTGCAGTTGCCCAAGCTTGTAATGGGGGCTTCTCAAAATATTTGTAACCGTTGTAACGGGGCGTGATCCAATCGCCAGTAACCAGCATTTCTCGGGCAATTTCTGCGTAGCGCCCTTCGTCAGACGGGATGAGATGGCGGTAATTTAGAGTGCCGAACCACAGCAAGCCATAAATAATGAACAGCAGCAAAATCTTTCCTGGATGAAGGGCTGAAGACTGTCGGATTTGGTCAAATTGCATTAAACAGGCTCCACAATCAGCGCCAACAAGACCTGGCGTCCTTCGCCAACCAGAATGTTGTAGGTTCGGCAGGCAGCCTGAGAGTTCATGATTTCAAAGCCAATTTTGGCCTGAACCAGTGCTTTGAGGAGTTCTGGCTTGGGAAATCGCTGGCGACTACCAGTTCCAATGAGGACTAATTCTGGTTTTAAATCAACCATTTGCGAGAAATGGCTTGCCTCTAGGCTATCGAATGTCTGGGCCGACCAATTGGAGATAGCGCCATCCGAGCTCAGAAGAACCGCATGGGCATAGGGGGTCTTATTGATCTCTACGTAGCCATCGCCATAGCCAGTGATCGTATTCGCTCCGGAGTGGGGATCAGATTGAAGCTTCAATTGGACTCTCTGTCATAATTATGTGGATTATAGCTAGCTGTTTTTTCTCATATTTCAAGAACTTACCCTTAAATTTATTGTGAAACCGATCCTAAAGTCCCAAAAGCTCAATAACGTCTGTTATGACATACGTGGGCCGGTGCTCGAGCTTGCTCAGCGCATGGAGGAAGAGGGTCACAAAATCATTAAATTAAACATTGGAAACGTAGGGGTTTTCGGTTTTGATCCTCCTGAAGAGATTCAGTTGGACATGATCCGCAATTTAAGTAATGCCTCAGCCTATTCCGATTCCAAAGGAATTTTTGCTGCTCGTAAAGCCATCATGCAGTATTGCCAAGAAAAAGGTATCCAAGGTGTGGCTTTGGATGATGTCTATACCGGTAATGGCGTTTCTGAGCTCATCGTACTTTCGATGAATGCACTTTTGAATGATGGTGATGAGGTTTTAGTACCAATGCCGGATTACCCGCTGTGGACTGCTGCAGTGAGTTTGTCTAGTGGTACCCCTGTGCACTATCTTTGTGATGAGTCTAAAGACTGGGCTCCAGACTTAAATGATCTGCGTAAAAAAATTACACCGCGCACTAAAGCGATTGTGGTGATTAATCCAAATAATCCTACTGGTGCAATTTACTCCAAAGAAGTTTTAATCGAGATGACAAACATCGCTCGCGAACATGGTTTGATTTTGTTTGCCGATGAGATCTACGACAAGATGTTGTATGACGGCGAGAAGCATATTTCCTTGGCTTCTTTGTCTACGGATGTCGTTACCATTACTTTTAATGGTCTTTCGAAGAACTATCGTTCATGCGGTTACCGCGCTGGCTGGATGATCGTTTCAGGCGATAAAGAAATGGTACGTGATTACATCGAAGGCTTGAATATGCTGGCTTCGATGCGCTTGTGTGCAAATGTGCCTGGGCAATACGCAATTCAAACAGCATTGGGCGGATATCAAAGTATTAATGATTTAGTTACTGAAGGGGGTCGCCTTGCTAAGCAACGCGATCTTGCCTGGAAACTCATTACGGAGATTCCAGGCATCACCTGCGTGAAACCAAAATCTGCTTTGTATTTATTCCCAAGATTAGACCCTGAGGTTTACCCGATTGAAGATGATCAACAGTTTGTTGCTGACCTCTTAAAAGAAGAAAAAGTATTGTTAGTACAGGGTTCTGGTTTTAACTGGGCCAAGCCTGATCACTTCCGTGTAGTTTTCTTACCTCATGAAGATGTTCTCAAGGAGGCTATTGGCCGCCTTGCGCGTTTTCTGGAGCGTTATCGTAATAAGCATAGCCGTAAGGCTTCTTCAACTGCAGCAAAGGCATCATGAAACCGATTCAAGTTGGTCTATTAGGTATTGGCACTGTTGGTGGTGGCGTATTCACCGTTCTCGAGCGTAACCAAGATGAGATTCAACGCCGTGCAGGGCGCGGTATTCGTATTAATACCGTTGCTGATTTAAACGTAGAGCGTGCCAAAGAGTTAGTCAAAGACCATGCGCAAGTAGTGAGTGATGCGCGTGCAGTCATTAATAACCCAGAGATAGATATCGTTGTTGAGTTAATCGGCGGCTACGGCATTGCTAAAGACCTAGTTCTTGAGGCTATTGCTGCTGGTAAGCATGTTGTGACTGCGAATAAAGCGCTGATCGCTGTGCACGGTAATGAGATTTTCAAAGCTGCTCATGCCAAAGGCGTGATGGTGGCATTTGAAGCTGCTGTTGCTGGTGGTATTCCTATTATTAAGGCTTTGCGTGAAGGCTTAACGGCTAATCGGATCGAATGGATTGCCGGCATCATCAATGGCACCACCAATTTCATCTTGTCAGAGATGCGTGACAAGGGTTTGGATTTCGCAACCGTTCTTAAAGAAGCACAACGCTTAGGCTACGCAGAAGCAGATCCAACTTTTGATATTGAAGGTGTTGATGCTGCCCATAAAGCGACGATCATGAGTGCAATTGCATTTGGTATTCCAATGCAGTTTGAAAAAGCACATATTGAAGGCATTACTAAGCTAGATGCAATTGATATTAAATACGCAGAGCAGTTGGGATATCGCATCAAGTTGCTTGGTATTGCCAAGAAAACTTCTACCGGTGTGGAGTTACGTGTCCACCCAACTTTGATTCCTTCTAAGCGTTTAATTGCAAACGTCGAAGGCGCTATGAATGCGGTTCAAGTATTTGGTGATGCGGTTGGCACTACCCTTTATTACGGCAAAGGTGCAGGCTCTGAGCCAACCGCTTCTGCTGTTATTGCTGATTTAGTGGATATCACTCGTTTGTTAAGTGCTGATGCTGCGCATCGCGTACCTTACTTAGCATTCCAGCCAGATGCCGTGCATGACACCCCAGTATTGCCTATTGGCGAGATCACCACTAGTTACTACCTGCGCTTGCGGGTAGCGGATCAAGCTGGTGTATTGGCTGATATCACTAAAATATTGGCTGCCCACAGCGTTTCAATTGACGCCCTCTTGCAAAAAGAGGCTGATGAAGGGGAGAGTCAAACTGATTTAGTGGCCCTGACTCATGAAACTAAAGAAAAGAATATGCTTGCCGCAATTAAAGAGATTCAAAATCTCAAAACGGTTGCCGGTGAAGTAGTGAAGATCCGTTTAGAAAATCTGTCTTAAGTTAAATTCAGTTAATTACATGCGTTACCAATCTACTCGTGGCAATAGTCCACAACAATCCTTCTTAGAAATTTTGTTGGGTGGATTGGCGCCTGATGGCGGCTTATATTTGCCTACCCAGTATCCAAAAGTTACGCCAGCGCAATTAGATTCTTGGCGTGGCTTGTCTTACGCAGATCTTGCTTATGAAGTATTGAGTTTGTATTGTGACGACATTCCTGAGGTAGATTTAAGGGCGCTCTTGCGCAAAACTTATACCGAACAGGTGTATTGCAATGGCCGTTCTCAAGATAACGCTAAGGACATTACACCGATACATTGGTTGGGTGAAGAGCATGGCACACGCATTGGTTTGTTGAGCTTATCTAATGGACCAACATTGGCCTTTAAAGATATGGCCATGCAGTTATTGGGTAACCTCTTTGAATATGCCCTGAAGAAAAATGGTCAGCACCTCAATATTTTGGGTGCTACTTCTGGTGATACTGGTAGCGCTGCTGAATATGCCATGCGTGGCAAAGAAGGCGTGAAGGTGTTCATGCTTTCACCGCGCGGCAAAATGAGCGCCTTCCAATCTGCGCAAATGTACTCATTGCAAGACCCTAATATTTTTAACTTAGCAGTAGCTGGTGTCTTTGATGATTGCCAGGATATTGTGAAAGCAGTAAGTAACGATCATGCATTTAAAGCCAAAAACCAAATTGGTACCGTGAACTCCATTAACTGGGGTCGTGTAGTTGCTCAAGTGGTGTACTACTTCCAGGGTTATTTATTGGCCACTAAGTCCAGCTCTGAGAGAGTATCTTTTACAGTACCGTCGGGTAACTTTGGCAATATCTGCGCTGGCCACATTGCTCGCATGATGGGTCTACCCATTGAGCATTTGATTGCTGCCACAAACGAGAATGATGTGCTCGATGAGTTTTTCCGCACCGGTAAATACCGTGCACGTAAGTCTGCTGAAACATTGCATACCTCGAGTCCATCCATGGATATCTCTAAAGCGAGTAACTTTGAGCGCTTTGTATTTGATTTCATGGGTAAAGATGGGAAAGCGACTGCAGCTATGTTCAAGCAAGTAGATGTGGCTGGTGGCTTTGATATCTCTCAAGATGCAGTCTTTAAGGAGTTGGGTAAGTATGGCTTCCAATCTGGTCGCAGTACTCACGAAAACCGCTTAGAAACTATTCGCGATATCGATAAACGTTATGGCGTCATGATCGATACGCATACTGCTGATGGTGTAAAGGTCGCACGTGATCATTTGCAGGCTGGTATCCCGATGATTGTTCTGGAGACGGCGCTCCCGATTAAATTTGAAGAGACGATTGAGATTGCTTTAGGTCGCCCTGCTGAATGCCCGCCTGCATTTAAAGATATCAAATCGAAGCCGCAGCGCGTAGAGAATATTGATGCTGATGTAAATCAAGTTAAAGCTTTCATCACCACACATCTCGGTTAATTTTTTAACCTAGAAAAATTGAAGCAATAAAAAATAATCCAATGACTAAGCCTCCAATGTTGACAGCACAGCAGGCTTTAGACCATTTGCTCTCTCATGCCCAGGTTGTAGGGGAGAGTGAGAAGGTTGCAATGCAATCTGCTCTAGGGCGTGTGCTTGCTGACAATGTGAATAGCTTGGTAGACGTGCCGCCATTGGACAACACTTCAATGGATGGTTATGCGGTCAGAACGGCAGATACTCAAAATCCTGGAAGTGTCCTAAGAATTGCGCAACGGATTCCAGCTGGCTCAGTTGGAATCCAATTAGAGCCTGGCACTGCCGCCAGAATTTTTACTGGTGCCCCAGTGCCTCCTGGTGCTGATGCAGTCGTGATGCAAGAGGATTGCGCTATCCCTGAGAGATCTACTGATCAAGTGCAAGTTAATATTGCGCCAACAGCAGGTCAGTGGATTCGTCGCAGGGGTGAGGATTTAACGGTAGGAAAGATAGCACTTGCTGCTGGAACTTTCTTGCGCCCGCAGGAGCTTGGTGTAGCTGCCTCTGCTGGACTAACTCATCTAAGCGTTAAGCGCAGAGTCAAAGTTGCGGCATTCTTTACTGGCGATGAGTTAGCGCTACCGGGTGAGCCGCTGAAACCAGGCGGTATTTACAACTCCAATCGGGATACCTTATTAGCCTGTCTCAAATCTTTGGATTGTGACGCAACAGATCTAGGTATTGTTCCCGATCGTCTAGATGCGACACGAGCAGCACTCCGCAAAGCAAGCAAGGATCACGATTTAATTATTACTTCTGGCGGTGTTTCGGTTGGCGAAGAGGATCACATCAAGCCAGCGGTCACCGCTGAGGGAAGATTGGATTTATGGCAGATTGCCATTAAGCCAGGTAAGCCATTAGCATTTGGCGCAGTGCGTAAATCAGCTGAACCCAAAGATGGTGAGGCATGGTTTATTGGTTTACCTGGTAATCCTGTTTCTAGCTTTGTCACTTTCCTACTATTTGTTCGCCCGTTTATTTTGAAGTTGCAGGGTCGTGAAGTAAGGCAGCCTCAGTCCTACCCAATGCGCGCAGATTTCGATTGGCTCAAAGCAGATCGCCGCAATGAGTTTTTACGCGTCAAAATCAATCCTCAGGGTGGTCTTGATCTCTTTGCCAATCAGAGCTCAGGCGTTCTTACTAGCGCCTCTTGGGGTGATGGCCTGGTAGATTGCCCACCAAATCAGCCAATTCAAGCTGGTGACCTGGTGAAGTACATCCCCTTTGATGCACTCCTCAAATAATCAGTTTACGATTAGCTCATGAAACTTGAATTACGATTTTTCGCCTCATTACGTGAAGCGCTTGGTGTCTCGCAAGAGAGCATCACGATTCCAGATGGTTTAAGAACGATCAATGATCTTAGATCACACCTTATTGAGCGCGGCCTTCCTTGGTCTGAAGTTTTAGCAGAGGGTAAAGTACTGCGCTGCGCCTTAAATCATCATATGGTTGATGCCAGTACGGCACTGCAAGATGGTGCTGAAGTAGCTTTCTTTCCGCCTGTGACCGGGGGCTGATATGCCAATCAAAATCCAAGAAAGTGATTTTGACCTTAGTGCTGAAATAGCTGCATTACGTAAGGGTGATCCACGCGTTGGCGCGGTAGTTACCTTCTTGGGAACTGTGCGTGATATGAATGATGGCAGTCAAATCAAGGGTATGGCGCTTGAGCATTACCCTGGTATGACTGAGAAAGCGCTGCAGGAAATTCTGGATCAAGCTAAAGCACGTTGGGACATTTATCAAACCTTAGTGATTCATCGTGTTGGTCCGCTTCTACCTGAGGATCAAATTGTATTGGTAGCTGTAAGCAGTGCACACCGAGGTGATGCCTTCTCTGCTTGCGAGTTCATCATGGATTATCTTAAGACAGCTGCGCCATTCTGGAAAAAAGAAGATACTCCAGAGGGCGCGCGCTGGGTTGATGCTCGGGTGACAGATGAAGTGGCCTTATCTAAATGGAAAAAATAGTGAAAAATACCCTAGCCAGTAAAGTCTTATTTTGCATGTCGCTTCTTGCTACAGTGAGTCTTTCAGGTTGTGGTGCTGGCGATAGCGTGCAAGCGCAATCCACGCCATCTACTTTGGCAACAAAAGATCTTTCTGCTTTTGTGAATACGTATTGGTATGTGCCAACAGACTATTTATTGGCCTACTCCTATAGCGGGACTGCAAATCCCAAAACCAGTACCGTCAATGATCAAACTATTTGGCATTTCACCTCTGCCAATGGTGGGTATCTTCTAGGATGTTCATATGCCAGCACTAACAATGGTGCAAGTTGGGTAACCTCTACGATTATTGGATCGGTGACGGCGAACAATTCCGTTTCATTAGGTTTTTATGGAGCCTCACTTGCAGTAGGTTCGGGTCAACTCACTACGTCTAGTGGTCAGCCAGCATTTCTAATGCAGGTGTCGACTGGTAATAGTGTTAGTGGGCTGACTCATTGGGCTTACATGCTACCAATTGCACCATCCAATTCTGCGTGGACTAATCTTCCAGGTACCAATGGGGTAAGCGTTCCAACTGCAACAGCTTCTGGCTGCTAAGACACAAAGAAATCCAGCTTTTCACCTCTAGGTAACTTCTTTAGTCTGGCTTCTGCCTTGGAGGCCTCAGACCGATCGGGGTGCTCCTGAGTAGCCAAAAGGATTACTGGTCGACGAGATCTCGTGTAGCGCGCACCTTGCCCTGAATTATGGGCCTCTAGCCGATGTTCTAGACGGTTAGTAATGCCGGCATAGTAGGTGCCATCGGCGCATTCTAGTAGGTAAACAAACCAGGTCAAAATCGGGATAAATTCGCTTAAAAATAGGGTGTAAAAACCTTGAAATCTGTCATATTGCCCTTATATTCTATAGATAGATATATGGAGTGCAGAAAATGAGAATAGATAAATTAACCACCAAATTTCAAGAGGCTCTGAGTGAGGCCCAAAGTATCGCTTTAGCCAAAGACAATCAATATATTGAGCCTGCCCATCTACTTCTGGCAATGCTGCGTGATTCTGATGGCGCTGCTAAGAGCTTGTTGACCCGTGCTGGCGTCAATGTTCCCGGCCTTGAAAAAGGCGTAGAGAAAATCATTGGCAATCTCCCCGAGGTGCAAGGTACTAGTGGAGAAGTCCAGGTTGGCCGTGATTTAAGTAACTGGCTCAACCTATGTGAAAAAGAAGCTAATAAGCGTAATGATCAATTCATTGCCGGCGAATTATTTTTGCTGGTAGTAGCTGATGACAAGGGCGAGCTTGGAAAGGTTGCCCGTGAAAATGGATTAAATCGTAAATCATTAGAAGCGGCTATTGATTTAGTGCGCGGAGGAGAGTCAGTGAATAGTGCAGATGCTGAAGGCCAACGTGAAGCCTTAAAGAAATACACAGTTGATTTAACTGAGCGCGCTCGCATGGGCAAGCTTGATCCAGTGATTGGTCGTGACGATGAGATTCGTCGCACCATTCAAATTTTGCAACGTCGTGGTAAGAACAACCCTGTACTCATTGGTGAGCCTGGCGTTGGTAAGACAGCCATTGTTGAGGGACTGGCTCAGCGCATTGTCAATGGTGAAGTTCCAGAGACCCTAAAAAACAAGCGTGTCTTGGTTTTGGATATGGCTTTGTTATTAGCTGGGGCTAAATATCGTGGTGAGTTCGAAGAGCGCCTGAAGGCAGTTCTGAGTGATGTTGCTAAAGATGAGGGTCAAACCATTATCTTTATCGATGAGATCCACACAATGGTTGGTGCAGGTAAAGGTGATGGCGCAATGGATGCTGGCAACATGCTCAAGCCTGCCTTAGCACGTGGCGAATTACATTGCATCGGTGCCACTACGCTGGATGAGTATCGAAAATACATTGAAAAAGATCCTGCGTTAGAGCGTCGTTTTCAAAAAGTCATGGTGGAAGAGCCTAGCGTTGAAGCAACGATTGCTATCTTGCGTGGTTTACAAGAGCGTTATGAGTTACACCATGGTATTGAAATTACTGATCCAGCGATTGTAGCTGCGGCTGAGTTGTCACATCGTTACATTACTGATCGCTTTTTACCGGATAAGGCTATCGACTTGATTGACGAAGCTGGTTCACGCATCCGCATGGAGATTGATTCCAAGCCAGAGGTGATGGATAAGCTCGAGCGCCGCCTCATTCAGCTCAAGATTGAACGTGAAGCAGTTAAGAAAGAAAAAGACGAGGCATCTCAAAAGCGTTTGGGCTTGATCGAGGAAGAGATTAAGCGTCTTGGGGCTGAGTATGCGGATCTAGAAGAAATTTGGAAAGCAGAGAAGGGTGCTGTATTGGGTGCTGCCAACCTGAAAGAAGAGATTGAAAAAGTGAAAGCGGATATCGCCAAGCTGCAACGCGACGGCAAGCTAGAACAAGTTGCCGAATTGCAATATGGCAAGCTACCTGAGCTCGAGGCTAAGCTCAAGTCTGCTGCAGCTGCCGAAGCTAAAGGTGATAAAGACGGTGTAGTGAAGAATAAGTTACTTCGCACTCAAGTTGGCGCAGAAGAAATTGCAGAAGTGGTTTCTCGTGCTACCGGAATTCCGGTATCGAAGATGATGCAGGGCGAGCGCGATAAATTGCTCAAGATGGAGGAGTTACTGCATAAGCGTGTAGTTGGCCAAGAAGAGGCTATTACTGCAGTGTCAGATGCTATCCGTCGCTCCCGTGCTGGATTGGCTGAAGAGAATCGTCCTTATGGCTCATTCTTATTCCTGGGGCCTACTGGTGTTGGCAAGACAGAGCTTTGTAAAGCGCTAGCCGGCTTCTTATTTGATAGTGAAGATCACTTGATTCGTATCGATATGAGTGAGTTCATGGAGAAGCACAGTGTTTCCCGCTTAATCGGTGCGCCCCCAGGCTATGTTGGTTACGAAGAGGGCGGTTACTTAACTGAGCAAGTTCGTCGTCATCCATACAGCGTCATCTTATTTGATGAGATTGAGAAAGCGCACCCGGATGTATTTAACGTACTTTTGCAAGTTTTAGATGATGGCCGCTTAACCGATGGTCAAGGTCGTACAGTTGACTTCAAGAATACCGTCATCGTAATGACTAGCAACATTGGCTCACATTTGATTCAGTCCATGACTGATAAGAAGCAGTCAGAAATTAAAGAAGCAGTATTTGAGGAGTTGAAGAATCATTTCCGTCCGGAGTTCTTAAACCGTATTGACGAAATCGTTGTGTTCCATGGTCTGGATAAAGGCAATATTGCGAATATCGCAAAGATCTTGTTGAAGAACTTGTCAGATCGTTTGGCAAAAGTGGATATGCAGCTCGAGGTGAGTGATGCAGCCCTGAATAAGATTGCTGAAGTCGGCTTTGACCCAGTCTTTGGAGCAAGGCCACTGAAGCGGGCGATTCAGCAGCATATTGAGAACCCGGTCTCTAAGATGATCTTAGAGGGTAAGTTTGGTCCTAAGGATATAGTGCCTGTAGATGTAGATAAAAAAGGCGACTTTAGCTTTACTCGACAGGTTCATTAAGCTGCATTAAAGTATTTTTGCAGAATTACTCCTGCGCCAGTAAACTCGGCACATGACTGTTGCGCTTGATAGGCGTGCCAGTGATGTCCGGGTTATTAGTCTCATTAGCCTAGCTCACGGCAGCTCCCATTTCTTTCATTTAGTGCTTCCTCCCATGTTCCCATGGTTGAAGGATGCTTTTGCCTTAAGTTATGCAGAGCTTGGTTTACTCATGTCAGTCTTCTTTGTGGTGTCTTGTATTGCACAAGCTGCCTCTGGATTCTTGGTAGACCGTATTGGAGCAAGACCAGTCTTGTTTGGCGGTATCGGATTGCTTGTACTTGCGGCCCTTGTGTATTCCCAAAGCAATGGCTATGCAATGTTGTTGTTGGGAGCGGTTATTGCTGGTTGCGGTAATGGTATTTTTCATCCTGTTGATTACACGCTCATTAATCACAAGGTATCGCCACCCAATCTCCCATATGCTTATTCAATGCATGGTGTAACAGGGTATTTAGGCTGGGCAGCGGCTCCAGCTTTTATGGTTGCGATTGCTCAGTTTTCAGACTGGCGAGTAGCATTCTTATCTGCTGCATTACTAGAGTCCTGCATCTTAGTAATTCTTTGGCTCAATAAAAATTATCTCCTGGATAACGTTAAGGAGCGTCATGAGAACACTCATGCAAGTACCCAAGCAGCTAATCCTGGGATTGCACAAGAGAGTCCATTTGCATTTCTAAAGTTAACTGCTGTTTGGTTATGCTGGATCTTCTTCTTCTTTAGCATGGCCTCTACATCAAGCTTGCAATCATTTGCCCCAAGTGCACTATTTGATATTTATCAAGTGCCCCTCGATGTGGGAAGTTATTACATCACCCTATTGGCGCTTGGAAGTGCTGGAGGTGTTTTATTTGGTGGTTATCTCGCCGCGAAACTGCAAGCGCCAGAGCGAATTGTTTCCTCTTGTTTGTCTGTAACGATTGTGATGTGCTTATTGCTAGGGACT
The DNA here is from genome assembly GCA_943372325.1 of Polynucleobacter meluiroseus. Classification (GTDB taxonomy): domain Bacteria; phylum Pseudomonadota; class Gammaproteobacteria; order Burkholderiales; family Burkholderiaceae; genus Polynucleobacter; species Polynucleobacter meluiroseus_I. Next base: position 137,517 of record CALRYF010000002.1, read on the forward strand.
GGATTCATTCCAGTGGGCCTCATTCCATTTCTATTTATTGGATTGGGATTTGGTTATGGCGTTGTTGCTCCCTCCCGAGATCTTTTGGTTAAGGCAGTAACACCCAAGGGTGTAGCAGGGCGCGTTTATGGAATCGTGTATTCGGGGATTGATTTAGGTGCTGCCGTTGGGCCGTTTATCTTTGGTTTCTTTATGGATGCCGGCCTTCCAAAAGCATTGTTCTTGGGCATTATGTTATTCCAGCTCATGATCATCCCAACTGTGTTTAAGGTTGCCTCTAGAACAGAAAAGGCCCCTATTTAATTTAGACTATGCTGGAATTTGAGCATGGGATAATTGATTCAAAGTCTATCGGACTTAGTTTTGCTTTATGTATAAAAATAACGGAGATAGTAAATGAAGCAGTTAATCGATCGTATTGATCATATTGTTTTGACAGTGACTGATATTGAAGTAACAACTCAGTACTACGAAAAAGCATTTGGCTTTGAAAGAGAATTTTTCAAAGGACCTGAGGGACAACCACGCTATGCATTGCGTTTTGGGCAACTCAAAATTAATTTGCAAGACAAAGACACTGAGACTCCAACTAAAGCAAGAGTTCCGACTATTGGATCCGGCGATTTCTGTTTAATAGCCTCAGTTCCTTTGGATGAGTTCATTGAACACCTTAAGAAAAATGACATTCCAATCGATGTCGGTCCTGTCCCGCGTCGTGGTGCGCTTGGACCAATCCGCTCGGTTTATTTACGCGACCCAGATGGCAACTTAGTCGAAGTAGCTGAATACGTTTAAATATTTCATAATATGAAACGTCATTACGCTGCGTAAAAAGCAGCGTAATGACTCAGCTAGTCCTTCATATCAATCAGTGGATGCTAATTCCACATTATAAAAAATTATCTATAAGTTATTGAATTTAAATAACTAAATAATTTAAAAAATATCTGAAATTTCCCTTGCGTGCTTTTTTTAACTGTCTACACTCTTATATAAGACATAAGACTTAAATGGGTCTTAAGGTTCCTCAAATTTTGAAGTACTTGTTTAACTTAGGGAGAAAAACATGGCAGATCGCAAAGCAGAAATCGCAGCATTACAAAAAGACTGGGATACCAATCCACGCTGGAAAGGTATTACTCGTGGCTACACAGCTGAAGACGTTGTTCGTCTTCGTGGATCCTTAAAGATTGAGCACACATTAGCTAAGCATGGTGCTGAGCGTCTTTGGGAATTGGTAAATAACGAAGCGTACGTTAATTGTTTGGGCGCTTTGACTGGTGGTCAAGCGATGCAACAAGTTAAAGCTGGCGTACAAGCTATTTACTTATCTGGCTGGCAGGTTGCTGCTGACGGTAACTCTTACGCAGCGATGTATCCAGACCAATCTTTATATCCAGTAGATTCAGTACCTAAGATGGTTGAGCGTATTAACAACTCATTCCAGCGCGCTGATGAAATCCAAACTGCTAAAGGTATCAATAAAGGCGATGCAGGATATATCGAGTACTTTGCTCCTATCGTTGCTGATGCTGAAGCTGGTTTCGGTGGCGTATTAAATGCATTTGAATTAAGTAAAGCATTGATCAAGCAGGGTGCTGCTGGCGTTCACTTTGAAGACCAATTATCTTCTGTTAAGAAGTGCGGTCACTTGGGTGGCAAGGTATTGTTGCCTACCACTGAATCTGTACAAAAATTGATTTCAGCTCGTTTGGCTGCTGACGTTATGGGCGTTCCAACTATCATCTTGGCTCGTACTGATGCTGAAGCTGCTGACTTATTGACTTCTGATTACGATGCCAATGACAAGCCATTTTTGACAGGTGAGCGTACTGCTGAAGGTTTCTACAAAACACGTAAGGGCTTGGATCAAGCTATCTCCCGTGGTTTGGCATATGCTGCTTATGCAGATATGGTTTGGTGTGAAACTGGTACTCCTGACCTTGATTTTGCTCGTAAGTTTGCTGAAGCAATTCGTGCGAAGTTCCCAGGCAAGATGTTGGCATATAACTGCTCACCATCTTTCAACTGGAAGAAGAATTTGGATGATGCAACCATTGCTAAGTTCCAACGTGAATTAGGTGCGATGGGCTACAAGTATCAGTTCATCACCTTGGCTGGTATTCACTCTATGTGGTACAACATGTTTGACTTGGCACAAGACTATATGCAGCGTGGTATGACTGCCTATATCGAGAAAGTACAAGAGCCAGAATTTGCTGCGCGTGATCGTGGTTACACATTCGTGTCACATCAACAAGAAGTTGGCACTGGATACTTTGATGATGTAACTACTGTGATTCAGGGTGGCAAGTCTTCTGTAACGGCATTGACTGGTTCTACTGAAGAAGAGCAGTTCCATTAATCTTTAATAGATCCCTAAGTAGTATGTAGTAAGCAGTAACATACCAATACTGCCGCGGCACCTAAATGACCCCACAAGGGTGACTTAGGTGCCGTTTTCGTTTACATTCTCCACATGACCAATTGCATACTTTGTAAAGATGATCTCAAGCCCGAAGAGGGTCAACTCATTTGGCGTGGGGATGACTGTCGAGTCATCCTGGTTAACGATCCGGATTTACCGGGATTCTGCAGGGTGATTTGGAATCAGCACATAGCAGAGATGACTGATCTGACCCCCGCGGAGCGTGATCATTTAATGGCTTTGGTATTTGCTGTAGAGGAGGCTATCCGCCATGTAATGCATCCAGACAAGATCAACGTAGCCGCTCTAGGTAATATGGTTCCGCATATTCATTGGCATGTCATCCCAAGATTTAAGGATGATGCATTCTTTCCTGGATCAGCTTGGTCCAAGAGGACTCAAGAAACACCAAAACCTGTATTAGAGGCCAGAAGTAAAAAGGCTCAAGAGCTACCAGCTGTAATTAAGGCTGGAATTACAAGGCTTGCATAACCCCCCTTTTTTTCAAGTTGCTAATTTGGGTTCGGGTATTTACTAGTTTCTAGAATAATGACATTTGATAGAGTTGGGTTATAGGCAGCGCTAAATCCAATTCCTTTCGGAGTGTTTATGAAAAATATCGCCCCTTTAGCTCTTGTGCTAATTCCTTTGATGCTTGTTGGGTGCGGAGGAGGCTCCAGCTCTTCAAGCTCTACAACCACCACTACTACAACTACTGCAACTAGTACTACTACTGCATCTTATCCAGAGGGTGTTTCCGGTGCATCACCCACCTCTGTTTCTAGCTCTACCGCTACTACTACCGCTTCCTTGTCAATTCAGCGACGCTTAAAAGATTGGGGCATTGCTTTGGCCGAATCTATTCGTACAAGTGATCGGGAGATGTTTAAAAAGGTTGCGTTTGCTGCAATGCCAACAGGCAATGCTTGGGCTGCACCCAGCAAAATTCCTGAGGGTGCCGCAGTCAACGAGTTTATTTCTAAAGTGGCAGCCGGGACTGTAGTGCCGACCGCTCAAAATTTAGATCTCAATGCATTTTTTGCAGACTATGCAAAGGCGGATTGCTATGGTCCGCAAGTTGGGTATACCAACCATCCTGATGGCACCCCAACGAGTGGAATACTCCCTGGCGGAGATACGGGGATGTGGCTGGCTAGAGATGGCAATCAAACAACTGGTGTTCCTTGTTCTGCAGCTCAGTTCCGCGCATTGATACAGCCTGTTAAAAAGCGCATTAATTCGACATTAATCTTTGGCGCAAGAATGCGGGCTTTAGCTGGTTCAGCGTTACCTACAACCGGTAATACATTAGATCTCACTAGTGATGTCAATGCTTTCTATCAAACATTAATGCCAACAGGAGTAACTGGATTCGTAACTAGTGCCTTGATTATCAATAACGCTGGAAGCTATACCTACTCAGTAATTGCTACAGGGACTGCCTCTGCTGGTCCAACTGCTGTTACAAAAAAGATCTTGGTTAAGGTTGTGCATAACGGTGCATCAGCAAACTTTAGCGGACTTGCAAGTTATGCCACTTATTCCTCTCATAGCAGTAATCCATTCTCGGCAAATGCTTGCACTCCTTTAGGTGGTGCATCTAATTCAGGTAAGAAAATTGATGTCGGAACCGTTCGGTACTCAAAAGGATCCTCCACGGAAATGAATGTATCAGCGAGAGAAGCGATTTATTGCTTGTCTGGAAATGAAACTAACTTAACTTCTACTCTTTCTGATTATGTAGCGCTGACTGCTGATGGAGAATTAGATCCAACCAAAACAGCATGTACAAATAGCTGTACTGGCGCGAATGCTAAAGGATGGATTCAGGAAGGTACTGGATTTAAGCGTTTTGGCTCAACCTATAACCCAACTACTCATGAAGGAAACTATAAGTTTGCATGGCAAGCAGGTATTGGCGATTCACATTCAAGAATGTTTGCTATGAATATGGGTTACAACTCAACTACTGAGATACGCACAGGTCAGGCATTCTTTGGATTTTCTGGTGCTATGAACCCTCAGTCTGCCGACTCAACAAATTCAGATTTGAAAGGAATGATCTGCAATTGGGCAGGGCCTGGAAATACACATAACCCGAACAATTATTTCCAATATCAAAGAATTACCCTAGGTGCGAGCTCTTCCGACTGGGATATTTCATCTGCATCGAATTCCAATAAGATTTCCTATGCACCAACCAACTTATGTGCAGCATCTGGAGGTATTAATTTTGATGTAGATGCAAATGGTTCGGTTGCTAGCGGAGAGGGTGCTAGCGTTATCAATGGGTTGGATGCACTTGATTCTGGAAAGACTACCGTTCAAGCCACTATTGAGGGTCGTGGATTTACTAATCCAAACTTGTATTGAAGATCCAGCATAGATATTTAGTTATCCCGCTTTTGCGGGATATTTTTTTATAAATTAACAAGACTTTAAAGTAATCTCTTTAAGGCTTCAAGATACTTCTCTGGATCGAGTGGCTGACCTTCACGCTGCGCTTCCCACATCACTTGTCCTAAGCATTCCATGATTGCATGTTGGGCTTCATGCATTGAGCCTAACTTTTGTGAAAGTTTGTCTGCGATCTCCTTAATGCCTGGAGGTTGGTTAATCGAGATTTGCTCGCTGATAGATAGATGCATGGAGAGATGCAGGAAGGGATTAGTTTCGCCTCGTTCCGGCGTGTAGTCTTGCCCTAGAGCGCCTTCAGGATCGGCAAGCAGATCATAATATTCGGGATGCTCAATCATCCAATCGCTTGCCAGTGTTTCCATGGAATCGAGGATATGATTCTCGGTCTTCTTTTTCCAGGTGTCACAGAAAAAGCGACGGACTTCTTCACGGGTTGGATTAAATATCGCCACGAACTTTTCCTTTACCTGTTTTTTGCTTGAATCCACATAGGGGTTCAACAATACATTGTGCGCAATCTGGGTTGCGTGCCTTGCATGTATACCTACCATGAAGGATAAGCCAATGATGGGCATCCAATAAGTATTCTTTAGGAACGCGCTTGAGTAATTGCTCTTCGACTTTTAGTACATCTTTGCCGGGTGCTAGTCCTGTACGGTTCGATACCCTAAAGATGTGGGTATCAACAGCCATGGCGATTTGTCCAAAAGCAGTATTGAGAATCACGTTAGCTGTTTTTCTACCGACACCTGGTAGTGCTTCTAATTCTTCGCGAGTTTGTGGGACCTCACCACCATGTTTCTCGAGAAGCAGTCTGCAAGTTTCTTGAATATGTTTACCTTTGGAATTAAACAAACCAATATGTTGAATGTAGGGTCTGACCCCTTCTTCACCCAATTCGAGTAGGGCTTGTGGAGTATTCGCAACTTTATAGAGCTCACGCGTACCTTTGTTGACTGATATATCAGTTGCTTGTGCTGACAGAAGGACTGCAATCAATAATTCAAAAGGCGAGCTGTATTCGAGCTCAGTTTCTGGTTTGGGATTGTTAGCTTTGAGTTGCTCAAAAAAAGCACGGCGCTTTTCTAAATTCATCATTTCTTTTGCTGCGCTCTCGCAATGGCTGCTGCAATAATGGCGCGCTTGCGCTCTTGTTCTTTTAACTCATCTATAGATTGAGGAGTTTCACTATTGACTGACTTTAATTTAGCAGCAGCTTTTTTAGCCAAGCGTTCATCATTATCTTTTTGCTCTCTATCAAGACGTTTCTCACGATCGTGATAACGCTCACGAGATACATCTGCCAGCTCTTGAGACCAAGCATCCCAGCCAGTTTTATTTTCAGTGACATTGATCATGCTGATGCAGTCGACTGGACATGGTGGAATACAGAGATCACAACCAGTGCACCATTCTGTTAGTACCACATGCATTTGTTTAGATGCGCCAACAATCGCATCAACAGGACAGGCCTGAATACATAAAGTACAGCCAATGCATTTCTGGGGATCGATAAACGCTACTGGACGGGGTCGTTCTACGCCGCACCCTGGATCAATGGTGGGATGTAGATCAAAGGCATCCTGTGGGTATATATGTATTAGAACTTTACTAAGGCGTTGAATGCCTTCAACTCCTCCTGGAGGGCAGCGATTTGGCAGAGTATCACCAGCTGCCATCGCCTCAGCATAACCACGGCAATCGGGGTATCCGCACTTAGTGCATTGAGTTTGCGGAAGAATGTCCTCGAGTTGATCTACGAGGTTGCTGGGTTTACTCATGGAAATGATATGTGAAAATCTTCTCAAAATTAAAGGCTCCGAAGAGCCCTTAATTTATGCTGACTTGGTAGTCCGCGTTGCTGTTTTCTTCATGTTTTGATGCTCACGAATAAACGTTTTGATTTTCGGATACACTTTTTCACGCCAACGACGACCAGAGAAGATGCCGTAGTGACCCGCACCAGCAACTTCATAATGATCTTTACTCTCTTTTGGAATGCCCTCACATAAAGCATGTGCGGAGCGTGTTTGGCCGCTTCCAGAGATATCGTCAAGCTCGCCTTCAATAGTAAGAAGGGCCGTATTTTTAATGTCTTGTGGTTTTACTAAATCACCAGCTACTTCCCAAGTGCCATTAGGTAATGCATAGTCCTGGAAAACTGTCTTGATTGTGTCTAGATAGAATTTTGAGTCCAAGTCTAGTACTGCGTTGTACTCATCATAGAAGCGAATATGCGATTCTGCATCCTGTTCATCGCCACGCACTAAGTTCTGAAAGTAATCCCAATGAGATTGCATATGATTTTGTGGATTCATCGCAATAAAGCCAGTGTGCTGCAAGAAGCCTGGATATACCTTGCGACCAGCGCCTGGATAGCTAGGGGGAACGCTATAAATCACATGACTCTCAAACCACTCATAGGACTTCTGATCGGCTAAGTTATTCACAGCAGTCGGTGATTTGCGTGCATCAATTGGTCCGCCCATCATGATCATTGATGCTGGTGTTGCTTCGCCAGCAGATGCCATTAGGGAGATCGCTCCTAAAGTTGGAACAGTAGGCTGACATACAGAAATCACATGTAAATCTTTAGCACCGATAGTGCGGATGAATTCTTGAATGTAATGAACATAGTCATCAAGACCAAACTCTCCATCTGCTACTGGTACTAAGCGAGCATCGATCCAATCAGTGATGTATACCTTATGGTCTTGCAAGAGAGTGCGAACAGTATCGCGCAACAAAGTAGCGTGGTGGCCAGACATCGGCGCGACTATCAGTACAACGGGATCTTCTTTAAGGCTCTTAATGGTTTCTACATCATCAGAAAAGCGCTTAAAACGAACCAGATTACAAAATGGTTTTGCAACGATTGTTCTCTCATGGATCGCGACTTCGTGACCATGAGCTTGTACCGCACGGATACCAAATTCTGGCTTTTTGTAGTCTTTGCCTAAGCGGTAAAGGAGTTCATAGCTGGCAGCCAAACGCTCAGAACCGGGAACCTTGGATGCTGGATTGGAGGCGTTAATAAAGGCCTCAGAAGCTGCGCGTGCCCATGAACTCATGGGTTGCAGTAAGGCTTTTTGGAACTCGTGTAACTGATATAACATTTTAGCTCCTGTAATTCAGTGTATCCGCTTGTTATCCTAAAACGCGGGCGATTGCTTTGGCCACTTTATCAATATTTTTGGTATTGAGAGCCGCGACACAAATGCGTCCAGTGGAGAGGGCATAAATACCATCTTCTTTCTGTAAGCGTTCAACTTGCTCAGCCGTTAAGCCTGAATAAGAAAACATTCCACGTTGCTGTTCAATAAATGCAAAGTCTTGCTTGACACCTTCAGCAGCGAGTTTTTCAACAAGACCATGACGCATTGCTTTAATGCGATCACGCATTTCTGCTAACTCATCTTCCCAGAGCTTGCGCAATTCTGGTGAATTCAAAACTGCTGCAGCAATCGCTGCGCCATGAGTTGGAGGGTTTGAGTAGTTAGTGCGAATCACACGCTTTAATTGTGAAAGCACGCGTGTAGATTCATCTTTGCTTTGTGTCACGATCGACAGGGCGCCTACGCGCTCCCCATAGAGTGAGAAAGATTTGGAAAATGAGCTCGAGACAAAGAAAGACATGCCTGAGTCAGCAAAGAGGCGTACGGCGATACCATCCTGTTCAATCCCAGCAGCAAAGCCTTGGTAGGCCATATCCAAGAATGGAATCAGCCCCTTGTTCTTGCAGATATCAATGACTTGACGCCATTGCGCTTCGGTAATATCAGCACCCGTTGGGTTATGGCAGCAAGCATGAAGCAACACAGTCGTGTTCTTGGGGAATGACTCTAACGATTTCACCATGCCATCAAAATCAACGCCGCGGGTTTTGCCATCGAAGTAGGTGTACTCAACTACGTCAAAGCCAGCGGATTCAAAAATGCCGCGGTGGTTTTCCCAGGTGGGATTGCTGATCGCGCAAGGTGCATTTAAGTTCAAACGTTTAATAAAGTCAGCGCCTACACGCAATGCACCTGTACCGCCAAGGCATTCAGCCGTGACAACGCGACCATCTTTAATAAGCGCAGAGTCAGCACCAAACAATAAATTTTGCACTGCACTGTTATATGGGTTTGGACCTTCAATAGGGATGTAACTACGAGGTGAGTGCTTTGCAACAATTTCCTCCTCTGCTTTAATCACTGCCTTCAAAAGTGGGACCTTGCCTTCGTCTGTGTAATACACGCCAACACCTAAATTCACTTTGTCAGCACGTTGGTCTGCAACGTAGGCTTCTGTGAGGCCAAAAATAGGATCTTTAGGGGCTAATTGAACTGAGGCAAACAGGGTCATTTGAGGTCGTAAGAGAGGGTTAGGATGAAATTAGAGGTGGTTTTGTTCGTAATTGAAGTTAGATTTAGTTTAATTGTCGGTTTTTGAAGCCAGAATCAACTATTTCCTAAGAAAAACGGCAAAATCATTGTTTGTACAAAATTCGCTGTGAAGAGTTCTCACAGGTGAAATGATAGCCGAGATGCCCCCTAAGTTACCGAAAATTGGATCACATTCTGACGTAGTCGTAGTCGAGAAAAGACCTGCGGCTGATCCCTTGGGAGAGGCTGGCCACGACCTCGATCCAGCCAAGTTTGTGACTTTCCCGGACTCCCCATACCAGCTCTATCAGCCGTTTACGCCTGCTGGGGACCAGCCTCAGGCTATTGAGGCCCTGGTAGAGGGTATTGAAGACGGACTGACTTTTCAGACGCTTTTGGGGGTTACTGGGTCTGGAAAGACCTTCACTATGGCCAATGTGATCGCCAGAACAGGCCGTCCAGCGATCATTTTTGCCCCGAATAAGACCCTCGCTGCCCAGTTATATAGTGAATTTAGGGAGTTTTTTCCCAGAAATGCGGTCGAATACTTTGTTAGCTATTACGACTATTACCAGCCTGAGGCCTATGTTCCTCAGAGAGATCTCTTTATTGAAAAAGACTCTTCAATAAATGAGCATATCGAGCAGATGCGTTTATCGGCAACAAAGAGCTTATTAGAGCGTCGTGACGTCATTATTGTTGCTACTGTTTCTGCAATTTACGGTATTGGTAATCCGGGTGATTATCACAGTATGGTCATGACCTTGCGACCTGGCGACAAGATGAGTCAGCGCGATATTTTGATGCGCCTCATTGCGATGCAATACGACCGCAATGAAACAGATTTCAAACGCGGTGTATTTAGAGTGCGTGGCGATACGATTGATATTTTCCCAGCCGAACATAACGAGCTAGCAGTACGTGTGGAGTTGTTTGATGATGTAGTTGAAAGTTTGCAATTCTTCGATCCATTGACTGGCAAGATTCGTCAAAAAATTCCGCGGTTTACTGTGTACCCCAGTTCACATTACGTCACACCACGCGACACTGTATTAAAAGCAATTGAAACTATCAAGACTGAACTACGTGCTCGCTTAGATGAGTTCGTGAAAGATGGTAAGTTGGTTGAAGCGCAGCGCCTTGAGCAACGTACACGCTTTGATTTAGAGATGCTCAATGAATTGGGTTTTTGCAAAGGCATTGAGAACTACTCCCGGCACCTGTCTGGTGCTGCCCCAGGCGAGGCTCCACCTACGTTAGTGGACTACTTGCCTAATGATGCTTTGATGTTTTTAGATGAGAGCCACGTTCTGATTGGGCAGCTCAATGCCATGTATAACGGCGATAAATCTCGTAAACATACCTTGGTCGAATTTGGTTTCCGCTTGCCCTCAGCAATGGACAATCGTCCATTGAAATTTACTGAGTTCGAAACCAAGATGCGCCAAACCATTTTTGTTTCTGCAACACCAGCTGATTATGAGAATACGCATCAAGGCCAGGTCGTTGAGCAAGTGGCTAGACCAACTGGTTTAGTTGATCCTGAAATTGAGGTCTTACCAGCAAGTACTCAAGTAGATGATTTATTAGATCAAATTCATGCACGTGTCAAAGTGCATGAGCGAGTTTTAGTTACCGTATTGACTAAACGGATGGCTGAGCAATTAACAGACTATCTGTCAGACAACGGCGTGAAGGTACGTTATGTTCATTCTGATATCGATACGGTTGAGCGTGTAGAAATTTTGCGTGACTTACGTTTGGGTGTCTTCGATGTACTGGTTGGTATTAATTTATTGCGTGAAGGCTTGGATATTCCAGAGGTTTCTCTGGTCGCTATTCTCGATGCAGATAAAGAAGGTTTCTTACGTTCTGAGCGCAGCTTGATTCAGACGATTGGTCGAGCAGCGCGTAATGTCCGCGGCAAAGCTATTTTGTATGCCGATCGCATCACAGACTCCATGAAGCGGGCAATGGGCGAGACCGAAAGACGTCGAACCAAGCAAATTGCCTTTAATAAGCTGCATGGAATTGAGCCCAAAGGGGTCCAAAAGCGTATCAAGGACATTATTGATGGCGTTTATGACGTCAAAGAGAAGCGCCAAGAGATGCAGGTGGAGCAAGAGCGGGCTCGTTATGAAGATATGGGTGAGAAGGACCTAGCGGCTGAAATTAAGCGCCTAGAGAAGCAAATGAACGCTGAAGCCAAGAATTTGGAGTTTGAAAAGGCCGCCAGCACCCGCGATAGGCTCACCAAGGTCAAAGAAATGGCTTTTGGAGCTAGATCTAGGGATGCGGTCTAAAGAGTCAATCCGTTAATTCCTGACTTACCTTAAGGTTTTTTTGGGATAATTGTTGAGCAATTTACTGGGGAATATGGTAAAGTTGAGTGGAATGGTCGGGTATTACCCGCCCGACTGTTAGCTGTCCATAACAATCCATTACCAAGGTGACATATGAGACTTACAACCAAAGGTCGTTTTGCAGTAACCGCAATGATTGATTTAGCCCTGCGTGAAACGCATGGCCCCGTAACTTTGGCCGGAATTAGCCAAAGACAAAAGATTTCCCTTTCCTACCTCGAGCAATTGTTCGGCAAATTACGCCGTTTCAATATTGTGGAGAGTACCCGCGGCCCTGGCGGCGGTTACACCCTCGCACGCCCATCTTCAGAAGTGAGCGTTGCTGACATTATTGTTGCGGTCGATGAGCCTCTTGATGCAACCCAATGTGGTGGCAAAGGTAACTGCCACACCGATGAGGAGAATCATGGCCGCTGTATGACGCATGATCTGTGGAGCAATCTCAATTCCAAAATGGTTGAGTACCTCAGTTCGGTGAGCTTAAAGGATTTAGTGCACCAGCAAGAAGGACGCGGTGTCGTCATTCAAGATATGCGTCAGAAGAAAATTAAAGTTGAAAGCGCAAAAGCTGAAAAACCAGCTCCAGCGCTTGCTGCTAAAAAAGAAGCTGCCCCAAAAGCGCCATTAATCAACTCCGTATTCAATTTGGCGCGACAAAGTTAATAACGTATTGCCTACTAATAGATAAATCATGAACGCCCCAAAAGATCTGCCACAACAACCGGTTCCTATGTTTAGCCCTGAGCACTTCCCAGTGTATATGGACTATTCAGCAACTACGCCGATTGATCCGCGTGCGGTCGATAAAATGTTGCCTTACTTGCGCGAGCAGTTTGGTAACGCTGCTTCTCGTAGTCACGCTTATGGCTGGGCAGCAGAAGAGGCAGTTGAGTGGGCGCGTTCAGAGGTTGCGCTCTTAGTTCATGCTGATCCTAGAGAAATCGTGTTTACTAGTGGGGCTACTGAAAGTATCAACCTGGCATTAAAAGGTGCAGCGCATTTTTACAAGGATCGTGGCAATCACATCATCACCGTAAAGACTGAGCACAAGGCAACCTTAGATACTTGTCGTGAGCTTGAGCGTGAAGGTTATGAAGTTACTTATTTAGATGTCTTGCCAAATGGCTTGATTGATTTTGCGCAGCTCGAAGCCGCTATGAAGCCAGGTACCATTTTGGCCTCTGTGATGTATGTCAACAATGAAATTGGCGTCGTGCAAGATATTCCAGCGATTGGCGATTTGTGTCGTTCACGCAATGTTATTTTGCATGTAGATGCAGCCCAGGCAACCGGCAAAATAGAGATCGATCTTGAAAAGACCAAAGTAGATTTAATGAGCTTTTCTGCTCACAAGACTTATGGTCCAAAAGGCATTGGCGCTTTGTATGTGCGTCGTAAGCCACGTATTCGTATTGAGGCACAGGTTCATGGCGGTGGTCATGAGCGCGGTATGCGCTCAGGAACGCTTGCAGTTCACCAGATCGTTGGCATGGGCGAGGCATTCCGCATTGCCCGTATTGAGATGGTTGAAGAAAACAAGCGCATCCGTGCTTTGCGCGATCGCTTACTCAATGGCCTAAAGGATATTGAAGAGGTTTATGTCAATGGCGACATGGATGATCGCGTTCCCCATAACCTCAACATTAGTTTTAACTATGTTGAAGGCGAATCGATGTTGATGGCTCTAAAAGATTTAGCAATCTCATCTGGTTCAGCCTGTACTTCTGCCTCCTTAGAGCCTTCTTATGTATTGCGTGCCTTAGGCCGTAACGATGAGTTAGCACATAGCTCGATTCGCTTTACTTTGGGTCGCTTTACAACTGAAGAAGAAGTGGATTTCACAATTAAGTTGGTGAAAGAAAAGATTGCCAAGTTGCGTGAGTTATCTCCGCTCTGGGAAATGTACAAAGACGGAATCGATATCAGCACGATTCAATGGGCAGCACACTAAAAATATAAATACAGAGAAATTACAGAGGAAATACCATGGCATATAGCGAAAAGGTCATCGACCACTACGAAAATCCCCGCAACGTTGGCTCATTTGAAAAGGGCGACGATAGCGTAGGTACAGGCATGGTTGGTGCCCCAGCCTGTGGCGACGTGATGAAGTTACAAATTCGCGTGAATGATCAAGGCGTAATTGAAGACGCAAAGTTCAAGACTTATGGCTGTGGTTCTGCGATTGCCTCATCTTCATTGGTGACTGAGTGGGTGAAGGGTAAGACTTTGGATCAAGCGTTGGAGATTAAGAACTCACTGATTGCTGAAGAGTTGGCTTTGCCACCAGTAAAAATTCACTGCTCTATTTTGGCGGAAGATGCGATCAAGGCGGCGGTAGCTGATTACAAAGAAAAGCATCCGACTGTCTAAAAGCTGAAATAAAGAATAGAAAATAAGAAGTCAAAACTATGGCAATCACCTTAACTGATAAAGCAGCTGCACATGTGAACCGCAATCTAGAAAAGCGCGGTAAAGGCTGTGGATTACGTTTAGGTGTTCGCACAACTGGTTGCTCCGGCTTAGCTTATCAACTCGAGTATGTTGATGAGCCTGCGGCTGAAGATCAAGTCTTTGAGTCCCATGGCATTAAGGTATTTGTAGATCCAAAAAGCTTGGCTTATATAGACGGTACAGAGCTAGACTTTGTGCGTGAGGGTTTGAACGAGGGGTTTAAGTTTCAAAATCCAAACGTAAAAGATGAGTGTGGTTGTGGCGAATCCTTCCGCGTCTGACGATTACTTTCGCTTTTTTGGGTTAACTCAGCAATTCAAAATCGATTTGCCTGCGCTTGATCAGGCATACCTAGCTATTCAGAAGGAAGTCCATCCTGACCGCCATGCGCGCGGTAGTGATGCAGAACAGCGCATTGCAATGCAAATGGCCACCTTAGCAAATACTGCTTTGCAGACTCTGAAAAATCCTATTCAACGGGGTCTCTATATTTGCCAGCTTCATGGTGTCGACGCCAAGCTAGAAACCAATACTGCTATGCCAGCAGCTTTTCTAATGAAGCAAATGGAATGGCGTGAAAACCTAGATGAGCAGGCGGAAGACTTGGCCGCCCTAGAATCTTTAATGGCTGAGGTCGAACAATCTAAACAAGATATTCTTGCGGAAATTACTCAAGCAATTGATGGCGCTAAAAACTATACCCGTGCTGCTGAGTTACTGCGCGGCTTACTTTTCATTGATAAGTTCGCAGCAGAGCTTGATGATGCTATTTCTACGCTGGTTTAACCCCGCGTAAATTAAACTCTCCTTTATGGCTTTATTACAAATCTCCGAACCCGGTAAATCACTAGCACCTCATCAGCGCCGGATTGCCGTCGGTATTGATTTAGGCACCACAAATTCACTCGTGGCGATCGTACGTGATGCCTTGCCTAAAGTATTGCCTGATGCCCAAGGCAGAGAGTTGCTCCCTTCAGTTGTGCGCTACCTGCCAAATGGTAGAACGCAAGCTGGCTTTGAGGCGCTTGAGAGTATTGTGCTTGATCCAAAGAACACCATTGTTTCTGTAAAGCGTTTTATGGGCCGTGGTTTATTAGATGTAGAGCATATTGAAAGTGCTCCGTATGACTTTGTCGACCAGCCCGGTATGCTCAAGCTGAGAACAGTTGCTGGAGATAAAAGTCCTATTGAAGTCTCTGCAGAAATTCTGGCACGCTTACGTCAGTTAGCCGAAGACTCTGTTAATGATGAAATTGTAGGAGCTGTTATTACAGTTCCTGCCTATTTTGATGATGCGCAACGTCAGGCGACGAAAGATGCTGCCAAATTAGCGGGTATTGAAGTGCTGCGTTTATTAAATGAGCCTACTGCAGCAGCTATCGCTTATGGTTTAGACAACGCCTCTGAGGGTGTCTACGCAGTCTATGACTTAGGTGGTGGCACCTTTGATATCTCCATATTACGTATGAGTAGGGGTGTATTTGAAGTACTGTCTACTGGCGGAGATTCTGCTTTAGGTGGTGATGACTTCGATCATCGCTTGTATTGCTGGGTAATTGAGCAAGCCAAGCTTCCGCCCTTATCGATTCATGATCACCGCACTTTGCTACAAGCCTGTAAACATGCTAAAGAGCAATTGAGTCACAACCCTTTAGCACGCGTGCATGAAACACTCGCTGACGGTACGGTAGTGAATGTTGGCGTTAGTCAAACCCAGCTCTTTGAGATTACTCAGAACTTAGTCAGTAAAACTTTAGTTGCTTGTAAAAAAGCATTGCGCGATGCTGGCCTTACAGCTGAGGATATCAAGGGTGTTGTGATGGTTGGTGGGTCAACCCGTATGCCCAATGTGCAACGCGCTGTTGGTGAGCTTTTTGGTACTCAACCATTAAATAATCTCAATCCAGATCAAGTGGTTGCATTAGGCGCAGCGATGCAGGCTGACTTATTGGCGGGCAACCAAAGCAAAGATGATGAGTGGCTTCTATTGGATGTCATTCCGCTATCTCTTGGCATTGAAACTATGGGCGGCTTGGTTGAAAAAATCATTCCTCGCAATACACCTATTCCAGTTGCAAGAGCACAGGATTTCACAACCTTTAAAGATGGTCAGACTGCTTTAGCGATTCAGGTGGTGCAGGGCGAGCGCGAGTTAGCGCAAGATTGCCGCTCATTAGGTAGGTTTGAGTTGCGCGGTATTCCAGCCATGGCTGCAGGTGCAGCACGTATACGGGTAACTTTCCAGGTGGATGCGGATGGCCTATTGTCTGTCAGTGCTATGGAGCAAGGCTCTGGCGTCCAGGCTTCAATCGATATTAAGCCTTCCTATGGTTTAACGGATGCGGAGATTACCCGTATGTTGCAGGATGGATTTGCATCCGCTAAAGAAGATTTACTATCTAGATCCTTGCGTGAAGAGCAGGTAAATGCACAACGATTATTGGATGCAGTGCAAACAGCACTCAATAGCGATCGTTCATTACTCAGTGAGCAAGAGCAAATTGCTATTGATCAAGAAATGGCGACATTGCAAAAGATTCTGAATGATGAAACCGATAGTGATGTTGTTCGTAAAGCGGTTGATCATGCTGCTAAGGCAACTGATGATTTTGCACAAATGCGCATGAACGCCAGCATTCAGAAGGCTTTATCCGGCAAGAATGTCGCTGAAATTTAAGAAACAAGACAAAAAACCAAGTAGAAATTAACATGACCCAAATAGTTGTATTGCCACATAGCGAATATTGCCCTGAAGGGGCGGTTGTAGAAGTTGCCCCAGGTACTTCGATCTGTGAAGCTTTATTAGAGAATGACATTCCGATTGAACATGCTTGCGATATGGTGTGTGCTTGCACTACCTGTCATGTGATTGTGAAAGAGGGCTATCAGAGCCTCAATCCCGCTGATGAAAATGAGGAAGACATGCTTGATCGTGCTTGGGGGTTAAATCCACAATCTCGTTTATCTTGCCAAGCTATCGTAGCTAAACAGGATCTAGTAATTGAAATTCCTAAATACTCCATTAATCATGCCAAGGAAAATCACTAAGATTTCATCATGAGATTAGTTAAGTTTTCTCCTATTATTTTTTCATTGGGCATTGCACTTACCTATCAGGCTCATGCGGACCAAGGCCATCCTGGAGTAGTTACAAACTTAGTAATTCGTAGTGGTAATGATTGGACAGGTAGTCCATTACCTCCTTATTTACTAAGTGCACCAGAAGTTGCGGTGATGAGATTTACTATCCCGCCACAAACTGCATTGCCAGTTCACAAACATCCTGCTATCAATGCCGCCTATGTCATCGATGGCGAACTCACTGTTATTCAGGAAGGCGGGATACAGCGCACCTTTAAAAAGGGTGATGTAGTTATCGAGATGGTCGAAAAGTGGCATTACGGCATCAATCAAGGCCCTGTACCAGTGGAATTGGTGGTTTTCTATGCCACGACTAAAGATTTGCCATTAGCAATCCCGAAGCCTAAACCTTAGGGACGGGTGATAAATGCACCAAATAAATGCATTTATCACCTTAACCATGCATAAGCTATGAAATAGCTATTCCTAAGGTACTAATATGAAGTTGTAGTTCATTCTTTAGGTAGTACCTCCAAAAAAATCTTTCAAGCCATCCTTCGGGGTGGCTTTTTCTTTAGGGCTTCAGTTTTTTTGATGTATCTAATAAAAAGTGTTGTTTGATAACTTGGGTGACGTTTTGACGTGTGTGTTTTTTGCGCTCAAGAAGACCAACTTTTCTGTAGATAGTTTTTCCTGAGAGCTCCTCAATTCTGAGTTGTCGATCGTTTGACCATGAGATATTGGCTAATTGCGGAACGATAGAATAGCCAAGCCCTTGTCTCACGAGTTCAATGATGGCTTCTACAGAATTTAATTCCATACCATCTTGAATGGATAGCTTGTTGGACTTGATTGTTTGGTCAACAAGATGACCTGTCCAGGTATTTCTCTCAAAGCGAATAAATGGTAGATTAGGAGTAATATTTTTTAGATCTTTTTTTCTGCTAGGGATTGTATTTGGATAAATCAAAATCATGGGCTCCTTGTAGAGCTCGGTCCATTGCAGGCTTTGAGGCAGGGTATAAGGTGACTCAGTAACAATTGCTGCATCAAGAGTGCCTTCAAGGAGTTGATCTAAAAATTTACTAGATAGGCCTGCTATCAATTTAATTTCTAGTTCTGGATAGTTGTGTTTGATCTCATTTAAAGTTTTTCCAAATGCGCCCATTAACGAAGAAACCAAAGCACCTAAGACAATGGTTCCGCTGAGATTGGATTGCATGTTTGAGCGAAGAGCCTCATAACGAGCCACAATTTCTTGGATAGGCTCAATCAAAGATCTACCATGAGCATTTAAGGTCAGAGAGCGTTTGGTTCGATCAAATAGCTCTAGCCCCATTTCTTTTTCTAACTGTTGTATTTGTTGGCCTGCTGCAGCCGCGGTAAGCCCAATTTCTCGAGCAGCAGCTGCAACACTTTTATGACGGGTTATCGCCAAGAAGTTTTTGAGGGTTTTGATACTAGACATAAGTTTTATTATAAATAATTTTTTTATCTCAAAGAAAAATTAATTCGATTTATTTTTTACTATCTATCAATATAATGTGGCAATGTCTAATGCTGATCTAAAAGTAAGGGTATGGCGCGGCTCCCAAGAGGGGGAGTTTGTTGAGTACTTGGTGCCACGCAACCCCAATCAAACCGTTTTGGATGTGGTTACTTATATCCAAAGAAAGCTGGATCCCACCTTGAGCTATCGCTTTGCTTGTAGGGTTGGCATGTGTGGCTCATGCGCGATGACTGTCAATGGTGTGGCTCGTTGGACTTGCCGTACTCACGTCTCGAAAATTCTTGAGGGCGATTCATTAGAAATTGCCCCGTTAAATAATTTACCCGTTATTAAAGATCTCGCAACAGATATGCGAGAGTTTTTTAATAAATGGAAAGGGGCGGTTGGATTCTTTAAGGGTGATAAAACACGTCATGACGATTTTGCAAAAGTTGAACCAGACTCTGAAGAGCGCCAACTAGCCAATGCTGGAATTGAGTGCATCGGTTGCGGCGTTTGTTATGCCTCTTGTGAGGTAGTTGAATCTAGGCCAAATTATCTTGGACCTGCAGCACTAAACCGTGCATGGACCTTAACGAATGATGTGAGGGATGTTCAGCAGTTAGAGCGCATGCGTGCAGTGGCTGGTGATGCCGGTTGCCACGCATGCCATACACAAGGCTCTTGTACTGAGCGTTGCCCCAAGGCTATCGAGCCAACTGCAAGTATTGCTGGACTGAAGAAGCTGGTGGCAAGAGCTGCAGTGCGTGGCGGTAAGTGGGGCAAGTTATGAGCCAGGGCGTTTTACAGGCAAAACTTTGGTATGCCCAAAGAATTAGCGCAATGATTCTGGGTATCTGCGTAGCGATACACCTCCTAATTATTTTTTATGCCATTAGAGGTGGCTTAAGCGCTCAGGAGATACTAGGTCGAACTCAAGGCAATGTTCTATTTGCCATTTTTTATGAAGTGTTTGTCCTTGCATGTTTTGTCCATGCGCCAATTGGTCTTGCCAATATATTGCAGGAGACCTTTCCTAAGAGCGGGTTAGCAAAACCTGTTGCTTGGGCTCTTGCGATTTGCATTCTTACCCTAGGAACAACGGCTGTCATTGGTATTTATACGGGGGGCGCATGATGAGTTCAAGACCTCACTTAGATTACCGGGCCAAGAGTCACTTATCTTATTTTGCGTATGTATGCCATCGTATCTCTGGTTTGCTGCTGGCTTGTTTTATTCCCTTGCATTTTTTAATGCTTTCTCAATCCTTGCGGGGTGCTCAAGGGTTTGACGCTTCTTTGAAGCTAACGGATTTTTGGGTATTTAAGTTTGGTGAATGGGTATTGGTCATCTTGCTAGCCATTCATCTGGCTGGAGGAGTGCGTTTACTCATGATTGAATTTGGTCCTTGGCGTGGTTTACGTAAGGGCTGGATTCAGGCATCGATTTTGTTCGCAATCATTTGCGGACTTTTATTTTTATATTTTGCTAATTGATTAGGCTGACATGCAATTACAAATGAATTTAGTCGAAGAGGTTTGTAAAGAGCTCTACATTCGAGCCTTGAAGGTTTTGCCTGATGACATTAAGGCTGGCATTAATAGATTGGATAAGGCTGAGACAGATGGACGTGCTCAGGTGGTTCTAAAGACAATGATCACTAATATCTCAGTGGCTGAGCGTGAAGATAATCTCCTCTGCCAAGATACAGGTCTACCGATCTATAACGTGAAGATTGGTAGTAATGTGCAATTTGATGGTATGGCATTAAAGGCGGCTATTCGTAAAGGCTGTGAGCGTGCCACTAAAGAATATCCCCTCAGATCCTCGGTAGTACATCCCATTACTCGCAAAAATAATCACACCTCTTGCGGCATTGATATGCCAGCAATTCACATTGATTTTTTTGATAAAGCAGAATCAGTTGAAATTGAAATGGTGCCAAAGGGAAGTGGTTCGGAAAACAATTCCTTTTTAAAAATGGCAATCCCTGCAGATGGTATTAATGGTGTCAAAGCATTTGTGATTGAGAGCGTAGTCTCTGCCGGAGGTAAGACATGCCCGCCAACCATTGTCGGTGTCGGGATTGGCGGCACGTCTGATCAATGTGTAGCTATGGCCAAGCGTGCGGCGACTCGTGAGTTGGGTAGCGTGTGTAGTGATGAAGAAGGCGCCAAGCTGGAGAAAGAGCTTAGTGCTGCCGTCAATCAACTCGGAATTGGTCCACAAGGTCTGGGTGGTGACGGAACTGCATTTGCGGTGCATGTTGAATTAGCTCACACTCACATTACCCTGAATCCCGTGGCTGTCAATATGCAGTGTCACTCGGCACGCAGAGCGCGTGCAACCTTTACGCCTGCTGGCGTTACCTACGGATTTTAGGAAAACGACGATGGCACACTACAACCTTGCAACGCCAGTCAGCGAAGCGGATATTCGTAAGCTTCGTATCAACGATACCGTGACTTTGCAAAATACATTGTTTGGTATTCGCGATGCTACTCAAATTCATATGTTTGATCATGATCGTCAAACCCGTTTTGATTTGAATGGGCACGCAGTCATTCATACTGCGCCCAACGTACGTAAAGTTCCTGTGAGCGAACAGTTTCCAGCTGGGTACGAACCTATTTGCATTGGAACTACAACCTCCGATCGTATGGAGCGATTTACTCGTCCATTAATGACCCAAAAGGGCGTACGTATGATTGTGGGTAAAGGTGGCATGCGGGAAGGTTCAGCAGAAGCTTTTAAGGAGCTGGGCGGCGTTTACTTGGCGATTATTGGTGGCACTGCTGCCCTAGAGACAACTTGGATCGAGCAGATTGAAGATGTTGATATGGATGATCTCAATCCAGAGTCTTTATGGCGTTTCAAAATTAAGGACTTTGGTCCATTGCTAGTTGCAATGGATAGTCATGGTGGCAGCATCTATCAGGAAGTAAAGAGTGATGTTGCTAGCAAAAAAGAAGCAGTACTTAAAAGCCTTGGAATTATTTTATGAGTACTATTCCAACAATCGATACAGATATTTTGATTCTGGGTTCAGGTGGTGCAGGTCTCTTTGCTGCCTTGCATGCTCATCAAGCAAACCCTAACCTAAATATCACGATCGCCGTCAAAGGTTTATTGGGTAAATGTGGTTGTACGCGAATGGTGCAGGGTGGTTACAACGTTGCTTTAGCTGAAGGAGATTCCATAGAGCGCCATTTTATGGACACGATCGAGGGCGGTAAATGGCTCTCTGACCAAGAGCTTGCGTGGACACTAGTCAGTAAAGCAGTTGAGCGAATTCATGAGCTTGAGAATGAACTCGGTTGTTTTTTTGATCGTAATCCGGATGGCACGGTTCATCAAAAGGCATTTGCCGGTCAAACGTTTGATCGCACTGTCCATAAGGGTGACTTAACCGGCATTGAGATTATTAATCGCTTAGCAGAGCAAGTATGGGCCAGGGGTATCAATCGCCTTGAAGAGCATCGCGCAATTGAATTGATACATAGTTCGGATGGTAAATCACTTGCAGGCGTCTTGATGCTTAATATGCAGACCGGCCAATTTGTGCTGGTGCGCGCCAAAGCTGTCTTGTTAGCCACAGGCGGTGGACCGACAATGTACAAATACCATACACCATCTGGCGATAAGAGTTGCGATGGTTTAGCAATGGCGTTGCGTGCTGGACTCATTTTGCGGGATATGGAGATGGTGCAATTTCATCCTACGGGCTTATTAGCTGGCCCAGGAACTCGCATGACGGGGACAGTCATTGAGGAAGGCTTGCGTGGAGCTGGTGGCTATTTACTGAATGGCAATCAAGAGCGCTTTATGGGTAACTATGATCCACGTAACGAACGTGCCACCCGAGATATTGTTTCTAGAGCTATCAATTCAGAAATCCGCGCTGGACGTGCAACTCCCAATGGTGGTGTGTATATCCAAATGAGCCATTTAGGCCCAGAGAATGTACGCAAACTATTTAAGGGAATGGTTGAACGTTGTGCTGATAGTGGTTTTGATCTGACCAAAGATTTAGTAGAGGTTGTACCAACAGCCCATTACATGATGGGGGGTCTTGTTTTTAAGAAAGATTGCAGCACTGATCTTCCCGGTCTATTTGCGGCAGGCGAAGATACTGGTGGGGTTCATGGCGCTAATCGTTTGGGTGGCAATGGTGTTGCCAACTCAACAGTATTTGGTGGTATTGCAGGAGAGTCAATGGCCCATTGGGTTTCTTCACGGCAGCTGAGCGAATGTAATATGGATGAAGTAGCGGCAAGTATTCAAGAGCATGAAGCGCCATTGAAAAAGATGCCTGGTGATGTTGAGGCCATCCGAGATGAGCTCGCAGAGTGTATGTGGGATGATGTTGGCATCTCTAGAAACAAGGAGGGCTTATTGCGTGCGCGCCAAACTCTCAAGCAATTGGCTGCCAAATTAAACCAAATTGGAGTGGGTGATATTCAACGGGAATACAGCAATACATGGCAAGATTGGATGAATTTACAAAATCTGATTCTGGTGAGTCAGGCCGTCACTGAGGCAGCTATAGCTCGTGAGAACTCTAGGGGCGCTCATTATCGGGATGACTTCCCTGAGCCTGGATCATTAGAGAGTTCTTATTTCACCGCTGTAAATTTCCAAAACCAGAGTCTACATATCGAAAATCGAGCCGTTAAATTTACGATGGTTAAGCCAGGACAAACTATTCTTGTTGAGGCTTAGTTATTTTTGAGTTCATAGAACCGCTGCCATTTTTTTTAGCTGCAATAGTTATCTTTGGCGCATATTTTATTTTTGGAGTATCTGGGTTTGGCTCATCTATTGTTGCTGTTCCTTTGCTTGTCCAGATTTACCCACTAAAGTCCGTAGTGCCGATGATGGTCATGATTGATATTTGCGGCTCCTTATATCTAGGTAAGAAAAATTCAAGTAATGCGGATATGAAAGAATTGAAGTGGTTATTCCCCTTTACATTGATAGGTATTATTGTGGGGGGTTTAGTTTTGCTTCAAGCTCCGAGTGCTCCCTTATTAATCACCCTTGGGATCTTTGCAGCAATCAATGGTGCGCGAGTGCTTTGGCAAAGAAATCGAGAGTTACATAAAGCAATTAATAGATGGTGGGCCGCTCCATTTGGATTTTTTGGAGGGATATTTACAGCACTTTTTGCAACAGGGGGCGCTATATACGCATCCTATCTTGGGCTCAGGATCGCCGATCCCAGAGCGCTGAGGTCAACGATGGCATTTGCTATTTTAATTCTGACTTTTTTACGACTTTGTCTTATGGTCGCGACCGGACTCTTATTAAGTTGGCCAGTATTTGGATTGGCAATCTGTTTGATGCCTGCAACTTTTTTAGGTATATGGGCCGGTTCTCATATGCATGCGAGATTAAGTAATTCAGCAATGCGAGTAGCTTATGGTTCCATACTTCTTTTTTCAGGAACAACTTTATTGGTACGCCAGTTACTTTAAAGTTAAGGACACCTCTTTCAGAGGCGCCCTTAACTAATCTTATTGGGCTTGAATATTACGAGCCTTAATGACTTTTTCCCAGTTAGCTGTTTCATTCTTAATTTGAACATCTAGCTGTTCTTTAGGAGTATTCAAAATTGCTGTAAGACCATTAATTTCTAGGCTCTTACGCATTGCTTCCGATTCCAGCGCCTTTTGCGTTGCGGCATATATTTTTTCCTGAATAGCCTTTGGAGTGCCTGATGGTGCAGCTAGCGCAAACCAGCCCATATTAACGAATCCTGGAATGGCTGCTTCTGCAACAGTAGGAACATCGGGTAATTGCGGAACTCTTTTACTGCTAGTAATAGCTAAAGGTTTTATCTTTCCGGTTTTTGCAAAGCCGGCTGCTGCCGGAAGGTTGCCAACCATAAAGTCAATTTGTCCAGAAACTAAATCAGTAAGAGCAGGCCCTTCACCTTTATAAGGTACATGGGTAGCAGCAATTCCAGCTGAGTAAGTGAAATTTTCACCCGCCATATGAACTTGGCTACCAATTCCAGCTGAGCCAAAAGTCAGCTCCTTGGTTTTTGCTAAGGCAATCAACTCTTTCAAGTTATTTACTGGTAAATTTGGGTTCACGGATACTAGCATGGGACCACCAGCTACTGCAGTAATGTAGGTAAGATCGGTAGCGTAATTTAACGGAAGCTTTTTATATAAAAATGGGTTAACCGTCATCATGCTTCCCGATGCAAGCAGCAAGGTATAACCGTTAGGAGGTGAGTTTGCAACGATTTCAGCGCCAATATTGCCTCCAGCACCACCTTTGTTTTCGACAATGACATTTTGACCAAGAATGGTGGTCATTTGTTGTGCCAAAATTCTTCCGAGAATATCAGTGGTGCCACCAGCAGCGAAGGGGATAATTAATTTTATCGGTTTATCTGGCCAACTTTGCGCCTGCGTGATTGAAGGCGAGGCAAAACATGCTAGAGCTCCAAAGCTAACGAGTGCATGTCTTAAAACAGTAATCAATTCTTTCTTAAACATCTTGCTCCTCCAGTTTTATTGGTTTTTTTAATCTTATCTCTTATTTCATTTAATGAGAACTATCTATAAAAAATCTTATTTCGCCTTGAAAAATTATCCACACTATTGCAAGTGATTTAAATCATCTATATGATATGAATATGTCTACTATTTTGATCTCTGAGTTCATCACTAGTCAAGCCTTAGAAACCCTGCGTTCTAAGCATAATGTGATTTACGAGCCAGATTTATACAAGGATCGCTCATCTTTAATTGCTGCAATGCAAAATATTGATGCTCTCATTGTGCGCAACTTGACTCAAGTAAATGAAGAAATCTTAATTGCTTCGCCGCGTCTAAAAGTGGTTGGTCGTTTAGGTGTGGGACTTGAGAATATTGAGTTACCAGCTTGTGCAAAACGTAATATTAGAGTGATTCCTGCAACTGGGGCTAATGCTGAGTCAGTAGCTGAATATGTTGTCGGAGCTGCAGTTGCATTAACTCGTGGTTTTATTCCAGCAACGATAGCAACTCTCAAAGGGGAGTGGCCTCGCCCCCGTTTTTCTAGCTACCATGAATTTCTAGGTCAAACATTGGGCATCGTAGGTTTTGGCAGTATCGGAAGAGTGGTTGCTAAAAAAGCCCATGCGTTTGGCTTGCATTGTGTGGCATATGATCCAATGCTCTCTGAAGACTCTATTACTCTTGATGAATTTTCAGTTCCATTGCTGCAATTAAATGAATTGCTATCTAAAAGTAATGCAGTCTCTTTGCATCTTCCTTATTTGCCTGAAACCAAGAATTTATTTAATGCGGCTACTTTAGATCTGATGAAAGAAGGGGCCTGCATCATTAATACTGCACGTGGCGGCATAGTTGATGAGCTCGCTTTAGCAGAACGCTTACGATCAGGGCGCATTGGAGGCGCAGCCATCGATGTCTTTTCTACCGAGCCCGCAAAAGAATTAAGTCACTTTTCTGGAATTGAGAATCTCATTCTAACGCCACATATTGCCGGAGTTACACATGAGAGTAATGAGCGGGTTAGTCAAATGATTGCTAATGAAGTCAATCGGTATTTGGGAGCTTTGAAATGAACTTATCCTATGAAAAGATGGTTCAGTTGGCGTCTTCAGGTTTGCAAGCCGCTGGGATTGGGGAGAAAGCAGCATTTGAAACTGCGCAGTTTTTAGCCCTTGCAGAATTGGATGGCTTAGCTTCTCACGGATTAGCTAGAGTTTCTCAATATGCCGGACATGCAAAAAATCGTCGTGTAGAGCTTGATCCCAAAATTAAAGTTCGCCCTTTTAAGACCTCTGCCGCCCTAGTGGATGCTTGTGATGGACTAGCATTTCCAGCCTTACGCTTTGCAACGGATTTATCGGTAAACCTAGCCTCTAAAACTGGCGTTGGTCTGGTTGCGGTAACCAATAGCCATCACTTTGGGGTTGCTGGCCATTTTGCCGAAGCGGCTGCTCGAGCAGGTTACATCTCCTTATTGTTTGGTAATACGCCTGCTGCCATGCCAATGGTTGGCGGTAGTAAGGCTTTATTCGGTACCAATCCTTTAGCGGCAGCTTTTCCGATTGGCAATCAAGATCCCTTGGTTATTGATATGTCTTTGTCTGCGGTTGCTCGCGGAAAATTATTGGTTGCCGCTAAAAAAGGGGAGTCAATTCCTGAGGGCTGGGCTCTAACTGCTCAAGGTAAGCCGACTACAGATCCCAACGAAGGGCTGAAAGGTCTGATGGTTCCGCTTGGTGGTGATAAAGGGGCGCTATTGGCACTCATGATCGAATTATTGGTTGTTGGATTATCGGGTAGCAGATTTTCTTATGAAGCAGATTCATTTTTTGACGCCAAGGGAAATCGACCACGTATTGGTCAACTCTTAATGACTATTGATCCAGGATTGGCTGGCAGCCAAGTATTTGCAAACAAGATGCAAGGGTTTTTAAATACCTTGGCGGCAGATGCTGGTACCCGTATCCCAGGGCGTAGGCGTTTTAAGCAAAGGGCTATAGGCTTTAAAGAGGGCGTTAATGTTTCTGATGTTGTTGTAGAAGAAATTCAGGTTGGCATTCGTCAGTCATGGAATGGGTAGCATTCAAACAAGATTTTTAAGGAGAAAGAAATGATTCATTTTGTCGTGCATGAACCAGGAGACGTTGTAGGCGTTGTCGTGGTAGAGGGCGTAAAGGCTGGTACTGATTTAATTGGTTGGGTAATGGATGGTGATAGTACTGTCAATATCAAATCTGAGAGTGATATTCCAATTGGGCACAAGATTGCTTTGCAAGACATGAAAACCGGTGACACCATCATTAAGTATGGCGTTGATATCGGCAAGGTAGTTGCACCTATCAAAAAAGGTGAGCATACCCATGTTCAAAATGTTAAGACTAAGCGTTGGTAATCGATACGAGTATTCACTACGATATTAAGAGAGATAAAAAATGATTAATTTAAAAGAAGCAACTTTTATGGGCTACCGCCGTGAAAATGGACGTATGGGTATTCGTAACCATGTCGTTATTTTGCCCTTGGATGACCTATCGAATGCAGCCTGCGAAGCAGTTGCTAATAATATTAAAGGCACTATTGCCATTCCACATCCTTACGGTCGCCTTCAGTTCGGTGCAGACTTAGAGCTTCACTTCAGAACCTTGATTGGTGCTGGCTGCAATCCTAACGTAGCTGGAGTAGTGGTGATTGGTATTGAGCCACAGTGGACCAAGATTGTGGTTGATGGCATTAAAGCTTCAGGTAAGCCAGTTGAAGGTTTCTGGATTGAGGGTAATGGCGATACAGCAACGATTGCTAGCGCTAGCAAGGCTGCTTACTCCATGATGAAACATGCATCTAAGCAACAGCGCGTCTCTGCTCCTTTATCAGAACTGTGGGTTTCAACTAAGTGCGGTGAATCTGACACGACTTCTGGTTGTGCATCCAATCCAACTGTAGGCAATGCTTTTGATAAGCTCTATGACATTGGTTCAACTTTGGTATTTGGTGAAACTACTGAGTTAACAGGTGGCGAACACTTAGTTGAGGCGCGTTGCCGTACACCAGAGGTGAAGCAAAAATTCCGCGCTATGTTTGATCGCTATCAAGATGTTGTTGAGAAGAATAAAACGAGTGACTTATCCGATTCACAGCCAACTAAAGGCAATATTGCTGGTGGTCTTACAACCATCGAAGAAAAGGCATTGGGCAATATCCAGAAAATTGGTAAGAAATGTGTTGTTGATGGCGTACTTGATAAAGCAGAGACTCCAACAATTCCTGGTTTGCATTTCATGGACTCCTCTTCAGCTGCTGCTGAGATGGTGACTTTATGCGCTGCTGCAGGTTTTGCTGCTCACTTCTTCCCAACTGGGCAAGGTAACGTGATCGGTAATCCAATTCTTCCAGTGATCAAGTTGTGCGCTAATCCAAAAACAGTGCGCACCATGTCTGAACATATCGACGTGGATGTTTCAGGTATTTTGCGTCGCGAAGAAAACTTGGATACAGCAGGTGAGAAGCTTCTCGATGCACTTATCCGCACAGCAAACGGTGAATTGACGGCGGCTGAAATTTTGGGTCATCGTGAGTTTGTAATGACCCGTTTATACGAGTCTGCATAAGCAATAAAGCATGAAAACCCTGACCGCTTATCAAGAAGTCAAGCAGAAGATCACAGAAGATCTGGTCAGGGGGCGATACCCAATGGGGCAGGCACTGCCTGCTGAAAAGAATTTAGCCAAAGAGTTAGATGTATCTATAGGAACCCTGCGCAAGGCGGTAGATGAGTTGGTAGTGGAAGGAATTGTTATCCGCCGTCAAGGCAGGGGAACCTATGTTGCAGAACATGATGCAAAGCGCCTACTGTATTATTTTTTCCATGTTGTGAGGTGGGATGCGGATAAAAAAACATATCCACGCGTTGAAACTGCCTCATTCGGAATGTCACAGGCAAATAAAGAAGAGTCTCTTAAGTTAAGCATTAAAGAGGGCGCCCCTGTTTGGCGTATTGTCACGCGTTTATATCTTGAAGATGAGTGCGTGATGGTTGATCACATCACATTAGATAAAAAACGTTTCAAAAATTTAACTCGTGCGGATTTTGACAAGCGCGAAGGCAGCATCTATCAGCTATATCAGATGCGTTATGGCCAATCTGTAGTTAAAACAAATGAGCGATTACGTGCAGGTTTAGCTGGAAAGCAAATGTCAGTTTGGTTAAAGCTAAAACCAGAATCCCCAGTGCTGCATATTCGAAGAGTGGCTCTTGATATTCAAGAAGATCCTATTGAGTGGCGTATTTCTACTTTAAATACCGCACATCATGAATACTTTAATGAGTTGGTGACTTAGTTATTGTCGTTTTTAACTCTTTTGCCCAATTCATGAGGTAGTCGCTAGTTAAATCACTCTCTTGATCCCAGCTTAGGCGATGTGGAAAGTAGGCTCTTAATTCTTCGCCAATTCCACAGCCCCATAACTCAAGATTGGTTTGTTGTTCACACCATTCAATCGCTTGTAATAGATGATTTTTAAGATAGTTTTCTCCATTTGCTTCAATGGTAGCTCTATCCATAGGGCAGCCATCAGAGAATAAAATAAGTTTGTTATGAGTGATTTGATTGCTATTCTGATTTAATAATCGCTGTGCAGCCCACAATAGTGCTTCACCATCAATGCTCTCCGCATAAATTTCTGGTCTAAGTAGCGCTGCTATTCCTGGTCTTGCTCTGCGCCAGTTAGTCTGGAAGTCTTTAAGGATCCAGTGCGCACGCTCATTGAGTCGACCAGGATTTGGCGCTTGACCACTTCGTCGCCATTCTTTAAAGGGACGACCCCCTTGCCAGGTGCTCGTGCTGTAGCCAAGCACTTCTGTTTGAATATGAGCCTGCTCTAATATCCTGACAAGTGAATCCACGCAGCATGCAATCTTCATTCGCTGCTCTTTCATGGAGCCAGAGCAATCGATCAAAAGGCTTACCCGGCCTAAAGCTTCAATCTTTTGGGATGGATGCTTATAAATAACGGGATCAAGCGGGGCGGTTGCAATACGTGTGAGAAAGCGGCGATCTAATAATCCCTCTGCTTCGGAATTTTGCCATTTTTTATTCGTTGCAGAAAGAAAGATGCTTTGATATGACCTACTTAACTTTCCCCAGGGAATATTGAGCTTGCCAATTTCTTCATTCAACTGCTGTTGATAGATAGCAAGTTGTGCAGGCCGAATTCGCTTTTTGGCTTCAATCTCAATATCGTAATCAGCATTGAAGACTTTATATTGCTCTAATGCACGTTCCAAGGACTTTCTAGAATCGTGCAAAGATTGGTGCTGATATTGTTTTGAATTTCCTGTTTGAGTTGGTGGTTGCGCCCATTCAATTTTCAAAAAGCTATTACTACCATTTTTTTGCTTTGTGCGAATACTTGAAACGCTTTGATACTCATCATCAATTAAGCGAGAAACCAACTGAGCAATCTCAAGAGAGGCTTTCGCATATTCAGCCTGGTTCAATTGATTTAATTTGAGCTTGACTAGATGTGGGCCAAGCCCTGCGGCGAGTCCTGCTCGCGTAGCCTCTACCACGTCTTGCATTAGTTGAGGGATAGGGCGATGATTTAGTCTTACCCAGGCCGTTGAAAAGATGGAAAGCAATAGTAGGCCGATGCTTCCTTCAACCCCACCAGTAGCCATAAACTCTTGCATCCATGCAAGAAATTGATTTTCAATATTTTGCTTGCTACCTTTTAGTCCAGTTGGGCAAATGCTTTCAACCCGAATTTGTTCTAGCACTTCAAATATCAGTGACTCTATTAGGCCATTTGGTGAAAGTGCTATATGAAGATCCGGGTCTGAGTAGCGCAGACGTAATGCAATGCCATCGAGAATTCCCCGTGGGTCAGCCCACGCAGACTGTAAATGATTAAGATTGAGATGCGGAGCAAGGGCATTAAGAGGGAGGTTTTTATGAAACAGTTGCCAATCCCGAATTTGAATATGAGCATCTCCAGATAGGGACCGTATTAAGGCGCCGTAGCGATTTTGAAGCTCTACTTCATTATGGGATTCAGTTTGCAAGATTCGCCGCTAAAATTAATTTAGGGTTGATTGATCGCAAGCTCTTGTGAAAAGCAGCGCTGATAATATTCGGCAACTAATATTTTTTCCTCGGTTTCGCATTTGTTTAAAAACGCTAAAGTAAAGCCAAGTCCTAGATCCTTAAAGATTCGCCAGTTTTCGCCCCAAGTAATTAAAGTCCTGGTAGACATGAGCGTTGAAATATCCCCCGCCTCAAAGCCTTTTCTAGTCAGGTTTGCGAGGCTAATCATGGAGGCGGCTTGCTCAGAGGAGAGCTCAGGAACTTTGGCTAGCAGAATCTTTTCTTCTTCTTCAGGAGCTAGGTAATTCAGCGCTGCAACGATATCCCAGCGATCCATTTGACCGTGATTTAGTAATTGCGTTCCTTGGTACAGCCCATTCCAATTGCCAAGGCCCACGGTATTGCTAGTGGCAAAGATACGAAATGCTGGGTTAGGATTAATTACTCGATTTTGATCAAGCAGGGTGAGGCGACCTTCTCGTTCCAACATTCTCTGAATCACAAACATCACATCCGGTTGGCCAGCATCATATTCATCCAGTATGAGTGCAACTGGCCGCTGTAAGCTCCAAGGAACAAGTCCTTCCTGAAAGCGTGTCACTTGTTTTCCATCCTCTAGTGCAATTACATCCTTCCCGATGAGATCCATGCGAGTGATTTGCCCATCTAAGTTAATGCGTAAGCAAGGCCAATTTAAGCGAGCTGCTACTTGTTCGATATGGGTAGATTTGCCAGTACCGTGCATTCCCTGCAGCATGACCCTGCGATTAAAGGCGAATCCCGCCAATATCGCTAAAGTAGCCTTGGGATTTAGCTGGTATGCGGGATCAATGGCTGGAACCAACTCCGATGGTTTATCGAAGGCCGGGATTTTGAAGTCCGCAAAGGTTTGGCATTCAGGAAAGGCTTTGTGAAGAGAAACCTCATTTTTGGGTCCTAAACCCAATAAATCGATCGGAGCACTACTTTCAGCCATTTTCTTGCCTTTAGAAGTCTTAATATATTGTCAAATATATTCCATATTCGGGTTTATATGCTTGACTTGAGTAAATTTTAGCGATTATTATTTGCATTGTAGAACAAAATGTTCCGTTTAATTGAATACCTAGGAGAGCTTTATGTCTAAGTCTGGCGCTAATTTACCTACCGGCCCACAAAAAATGACCCCTTCCGAAGCATTTGTGGAGACCATGGTCGCCAATAAGGTCAAGGATATCTTTGGAATCATGGGCTCAGCCTTTATGGATGCAATGGATATTTTTGCTCCTGCAGGTATTCGCTTAATTCCGGTTGTTCATGAGCAAGGTGCCGCACATATGGCTGATGGCTATGCGCGTGTGAGCGGAAGTCATGGCGTAGTCATTGGGCAAAATGGTCCTGGTATTAGTAACTGCGTTACTGCAATTGCTGCCGCTTACTGGGCGCATAGTCCAGTGGTGATCATTACCCCTGAAACGGGAACAATGGGCATGGGCTTGGGCGGTTTCCAAGAAGCCAACCAACTGCCGATGTTTGAAGAGTTCACGAAGTATCAAGGTCACGTAAACAATCCAAAACGGATGGCTGAATTTACTGGCCGCTGTTTTGATCGTGCTTTATCTGAAATGGGTCCAACCCAACTCAATATTCCACGTGATTATTTCTACGGCGAGATTGAAGTAGAAATTCCACAGCCTA
This sequence comes from Polynucleobacter meluiroseus, assembly GCA_943372325.1. GTDB lineage: Bacteria > Pseudomonadota > Gammaproteobacteria > Burkholderiales > Burkholderiaceae > Polynucleobacter > Polynucleobacter meluiroseus_I. Next base: position 170,386 of record CALRYF010000002.1, read on the forward strand.
ATCGTCTCGATCGCGGCCCTGGTGGTGAGAAAAGTTTGGATGAGGCTGCAGAGCTCCTAGCAAACGCTAAGTTCCCGGTGATTATTTCTGGTGGTGGCGTAGTCATGGGTGATGCAGTTGAAGAATGTAAGGCATTTGCTGAGCGTCTTGGTGCTCCAGTAGTGAATAGCTACCTGCACAATGATTCTTTTCCTGCGAGTCATCCATTATGGTGTGGCCCCTTGGGTTATCAAGGCTCTAAGGCTGCAATGAAGCTGATTTCACAGGCTGACGTGGTGGTTGCATTGGGCTCACGCTTAGGACCATTTGGCACATTGCCACAACATGGCATGGATTATTGGCCAAAAAATGCCAAGATTATTCAGATCGATGCTGACAATAAGATGCTTGGCTTAGTGAAAAAAATCTCAGTGGGCATTTGTGGGGATGCTAAAGCCGCTGCAGTTGCATTGACCAAGCGCTTAGAAGGCAAGACGCTAGCTTGCGATGCTACTAAAGCGGAGCGTGCTAAAACGATTGCTGCAGAAAAAGCTGCATGGGAAAAAGAGTTGGATGAGTGGACCCATGAAAAAGACCCCTTCAGCTTAGACATGATTGAAGAGCAGAAAAAAGAAGTAACACCTACTGGTGGTCATTACTTGCATCCACGTCAAGTGTTGCGTGAGCTCGAGAAAGCAATGCCTGCTGATGTAATGGTATCAACCGACATTGGTAACATTAACTCGGTTGCCAATAGTTATCTCCGTTTTGAAAAGCCACGTAGCTTCTTTGCTCCGATGAGTTTTGGTAATTGCGGTTATGCATTGCCAACCATTATTGGCGCCAAAGCAGCTGCGCCAAATCGTCCGGCGATTGCGTATGCTGGAGACGGTGCTTGGGCGATGAGTATGGTGGAGATTCTGACTGCAGTACGTCACGACATTCCGGTTACTGCAATCGTGTTCCACAATCGTCAGTGGGGTGCGGAGAAGAAGAATCAGGTGGACTTCTATAACCGCCGCTTTGTTGCTGGTGAGCTAGAAAGCCCAAGCTTTGCAGGTATTGCTCAATCCATGGGTGCTGAAGGAATTGTGGTTGACCAGCTTGATCAGGTTGGCCCAGCACTCAAGAAGGCAGTTGATATGCAGATGAAAGAAGGCAAGACTTGTGTGATCGAGATTATGTGTACTCGTGAGCTCGGTGATCCATTCCGACGTGATGCATTATCCAAGCCAGTACGCTTCTTGGATAAATATAAAGATTACGTATAAGACGTCATGAGCATAAAGAGAGAGTCCGGTTTAACTGGACTTTTTCTTTTGCGCTAGACTATTTCTACTCATACTTTTCTGGGGTCTAATGATGAATAGCCTAACAATAAAATTTTGTAAATATTTCTTGGCATGCTTTGGATTGATGTTATTTGCAAGTAATGTAATGGCGCAAGCCTACCCGAATAAGCCTATTCGCTTAATCGTGCCATTTCCTCCGGGAGGCCCCACCGATATTGTTGCTAGACCACTGGCCTTATTGCTTGGCGAAAGTCTTAAAGAACAAGTGGTAATTGAGAACAAGGGCGGAGCTGGCGGCTCCATTGGTGCAGATCTCGTTGCTAAGTCTGCTCCTGATGGGTATACCTTGTTTATGGGCACCGTCGGAACGAATGCAATTAATGGCAGCTTATATAAACAATTGCCATATGACATGACTAAAGATTTCACGCCGATTGCTTTAGTAGCAACAGCTCCCGTTGTAATCGTGGTGAATTCAAGTGATCGCATTAAGACGCTGGCAGAGTTGCTTTCAGAGGCTCGCTCTAAACCTGAAACAATTGCATATGGAACTGCCGGAAATGGTACGCCAGGGCATTTAACGGCTGCTTTATTTGAATCCACGGCACAAATCAAACTTAAACACATTCCCTACAAGGGAAGTGCTCCTGCTGTAACTGATCTGATCGGCAATCAAATCCCATTAATGTTTGATCCAATTCAGTCGGTATTACCGCACATTAGCTCTGGAAAATTGCGTGCTTTAGCCGTGACCAGCAAGACGCGTTCACCTTTGTTGCCGAATGTACCTACAGTAGCAGAGTTGGGTTATCCGCAGTTTGAATCAACCGCCTGGTGGGCGTTATTTGCCCCCGCCAAATTACCCGAGCCAATTGCTAAAAAGTTAAGGACAGATACAGAAAAGGTTGCCCAATCGGCTGCTTTTAAAGAGCGCTTAGGTAATTTGGGCGTGCAGCCGAACACTGACTTTAAGGAAAGTCTAGCCAACTTTCAGACAAGTGAAATTGCTAAATGGGCTAGGGTAGTACGTGACTCCGGCGCCACTGTTGATTAATAGTAAATAAGAGAAAAAAATGAAGCTGAATGCAGAAGAAAAAGCAATGCTTGCCGGAGAATTTGGTCCGGTGCGGAAAACCGCTATTGAACATCAAATTAAGGTAGGTGAATTTTTCGGTGCAGAAGACTTGGTAGCTGTATCTCAGGCTCATATCATGGCTGATACGGAGAGCCTTGGCGAGTCTGGTGTTGAGTGGCTGGAGGAACTTGCAAAAAATTCTGTTGTAGATCGAATGGTTCGTATTCCAACCATCACAGATCCAAGAGGTACGGATTTCACTAAAGCAAAACAATTGGGTCAAACTGAAAAAATGCTTGAGTTAGAGAGGCGAGCAATTGATGCTTTTGTAAAAATGGGTGTATCAATGACTGATACCTGTATTAACTATCAAACGATTATGGCCCCTGTATATGGTGAGCATTTGGCGTTTGGTGATACGGGCGTCGTCATCTATTCAAATAGCGTTTGTGGTGCTCGCTCAAACTTTGAGGGAGGACCTTCGGCATTGGCAGCAGGTCTTACTGGTAGAACTCCGCGCTATGGATATCACCTGGATGAGCACCGCAGGCCTACCCATCGATTTAAAACCTCATGGACTCCTCAGACTTTAAATGAATGGGGTGCATTGGGCGGGTTGATTGGAAAAAAGTCAGGTAACTATTGGTCCGTTCCTATTCTTGAAGGAATTGAGGGTCATCCTGGCTCTGATGCTATGAAGCATTTTGGTGCGGCAATGGCTAGCTTTGGATCTACTGCTTTATTTCATGTATTGGGTATTACACCTGAAGCATTGCATGCGCGAGATCTTGAGTATTTACATTTGCCAGAGGTTCAAATCACAAGAGAAGAAGTCATGGCTCTGCAAAAATCATATCGGATTGCAGAGGAAATTGATGTAGTGGTGTTTTCAGCTCCACAATTAAGTTTAATGGAAATGAAGAGCATCGCTGAGTTGTGTAATGGCAAGAAATTTATCAAGCCTTTGCTGGCGATGACAAGTCCTCAAGTGAAGCCTGATTCTGATCGGATGGGTTATACAGAAATGATTGAAAGTGCTGGTGGGACAGTATTTTCAGGTATGTGTTTCTATCAGTCGTATGCGAGAGAAATTGCCGAAACCAATGGATGGAAAGTATTGGCAACAAATAGCGCAAAGATAGTTAATATTTTGGGAGGCTACGGCTATACGCCAATGCTAGCTTCTATGGAAGACTGTGTTCAGGCTGCTGTCACTGGGAGATTAAAATGAGCGAAAAAATTTATAAGGCTAAACATGCTCAAGGTGAGAGTATTGAGGGTGAATGTCTTAGTGCATCCGATGGCTTTTCTGCTCGTTATGATTTAGACCGTTTAAAAGGGGTGTTCTCACGCCCTGCGCATAAGCTGTTTGGTCAATCCTATAAAGATAAAATTTTAGTGTTAGATGCTGCTAAGGGCGGGGTTGCTAGTGCCTGGATGCTTTATGAAATGAAATCAAGAAATCTTTGTCCATCAGCCATTATTTTTAACGCTGTAAATCCAATCTTGGCACAAGGAGCAGCGCATGCTGGCATACCTATGTTGAGTGGATTTGATTGTGATATTACTCAAGCTATTACTAGTGGAGCTAGGCTGCGAATTGATACCCATAAGCAAACAGTGGAAGTGCTCTAGTAATTATCTAATAGATAGAGTGATACTCAGATAAGCCTGGTCTAATACGACCGGGCTTATTTTTTAATACTGTGCCAATCGTAATAAAGCAGATAGGTTCTTCATCATCGGTGAGTTTAAATAACTCTCTGATGCGATCGCTTTGTAGTGCTCTACCGCTGGATAGTCCCGAGCCATAGCCAAAGGCATAAGCACTCAATAGAATATTTTGGATGGCGCACCCCAGTGAGATCAGCTTTTCTTGTCTGCTGATATCTTCATTACCATCTTTATAATTTGCTATGGCCAATAGGAGCAGGGGTCCACGCAATGCTTTATCGCAAGCCTCTTGCTGCTGTATTTCTGTAGCGTCTTTGTCACGATCTAGAAGGCACTCTCGGAACACCTCTCCAAGGTTAGCGCGGCTACTTTCCTGAATCTCAATAAAGCGCCATGGCACCATTCTGCCGTGATCGGGTGCGGCATTAGCCGCTAGGAGGATAGTTTCTTTTTGAGACGAACTGGGCCCAGGAACACCCAATCTTTTTGGAGATATATGGGTTCTGCCATGGATAAGCTGTTCGGCAAATTGATCCATGGGCATTAGAGATACTTAAGAAACTCTTTGGTAATACAAATTTTGCGGATGATTTGCTTCAGCAAAGAACATCCATCGTTCAGCGAGCAAGCCTAGGTAATTAATGAGTAGTGCCAAGGTAAGCATCAAGATATTTGGCGTACTAATAGCATATGCCATCAGAATCATTGGAATGACGTAAGCACAAAGCAAAATAATCTTGCGTATATTGGCAATCACTTTATCTGTCTGATGGTGAAAGAATTCGCGGGTATTAAAGCTACCACCCATCAAGCCCATTGAGGTTTGACGGATATTATTTCCTTTAATACCTGTTGCTGTAGCAAGGTTTGATTTAGGCTTTAGGTTTCGATTGCGTCGCCAAATCCAAAGCTTTAGATTAAATGAAAGAAATAGCAGCAGGAAGGAAACTAAAGACAGTGGCGCATCAATGATCTGTACTGCAGATCCGCCCCATAAGGCAACGAGAAGCTCTAGCAATATCAATCCAGAGACCAAGCCTAAAAGCATGAAGTTCGTCAGAGTAGAGGGGTGTGACCACTCCTGAATGAAACGAATGCATTGATAAATCTTTGCAGTACATACCCAAAGAACTAGAGTGGTTAAGAGTAGAGCAAGCCATAGCCATTGGGGCACTTCACCCTGTAGTGCATAAAAATAGATTACAGCCGTTACTCCCATGAGCGCAGGCAGGGCGATTACCTCTCTGGATAGCCAAGATGTTCTCCACATCATGGCTGCACGCCATGCACGCTCTGGGTGCCCTAAGTGAAAGAAGGATGCTATCAAGCTTAAACAAAGCAATATAAAAGCAACCGGAACAGCCAGGTGTGTCAGAAATGCATTAGGGGTAGCTTGGCTATACAAATTTGATAGCGCTAAAAAGAACAGCAAACCTTGCGCCATTCCAACTAAGGTTGTGAAGAAAATAATTGAAAATTGTGGGCGCATTATTTGTCATTCCTTGCTGCGTCTATCGTTTCCATAATGGAGCGGGGTAAATAATGGTTTGCTGGTTGGGTTTCCCATTCAGGCATCAGAGCATAACCCTTGCGTTCCTCAATAGCTTTGCTAGCTTCTGACTCAGGGTCATGCACGTCACCAAAAATGCGAGCGCTAGTAGGGCAGGCGAGTACACAAGCTGGCTTTTTCTCAGACTCTGGCAATGTCTCGCTATAAATGCGATCTACGCACAGTGTGCACTTGGTCATCACCTGACGTTCTTGATCTAGCTCCCTGGCGCCGTAAGGACAAGCCCAGGAGCAATAGCTGCAGCCAATGCACTTATCGTAATCCACTAAAACAATGCCATCTTCTTTCCGCTTATAGCTCGCGCCAGTAGGGCATACCGGAACACAGGGAGGTTCCTCGCAATGTAGGCAAGACTTTGGAAAGTGCACCGTTTGAGTATTGGGAAAAGTACCCGCCTCAAACGTTTGGACACGATTGAAAAATGTACCACTTGGACTTGCACCATAGGCGTTGAGATCCGTTAATGGGCCTGCTGATCCAGAGGTGTTCCACTCTTTGCAAGAGGTTACACATGCATGGCAACCTACGCAAACATTGAGGTCAATAACAAGAGCTAACTGTTTACTTTTACTCATTTTGTCTCCCCCGATTTTTTGAGGGCCATTCCAGGCACTTCGTAAGCTTTTACTTGTGGCCAAGTTTCTTCTGGCTCATTCTCATCAGCAGGCGCTAAGCGAACTCTGACGTCATACCACCCGGCTTGACCAGTAATGGGGTCGGAGTTGCTTACAGTAAAGCCACCTAATGGAAGCTCTTCTGAGATGAGATGGTTCAGTAAAAATCCTTTTTTAGATTCATCTGCATCGTTCGTTAGACTCCAAGCGGATTCAGCTTTGCCAATCGCGTTCCATGTCCATACCGTTCCAGGATCAACCGCTTCAGAATGTCTTGCCATGCACTTGACTTTGCCCCATTGGGATTCAATCCACATCCAGGCGCCATCAGCAATTCCGCTCTTAAGTGCGGTAGCAGTATTGACGTACAAATAGTTGTGACTATGAATTTGTCTTAGCCAAGCATTCTGTGAGTCCCAGGAGTGGTACATCGCCATTGGGCGCTGTGTAATCGCATTCAGAGTAAATTTAGTGAGATCTGTTGCCTCATCTTCAAGTGGTGGGTACCAGAAAGGCAATGGATCGAAGTATTTATAGATCCGCGCCTTCAGATGCTCTGGAGGTTGTGCTCCAGGACGCTTACCAGTTGCAGCCAGTCTAAATCTTTGCAAAATATCCGAGTAGATTGCAATCATGATTGGGTCATTCTTCTGGCGTAGAGCATTCTCTTTAGAGAAATCGAGATATCCCTTATTCCAGTTACGCATATATTGATGCTCAGGCGGCATGTGATACTGATGCACACAATTATTCTCAGCATATTTTTGCCACTGATTCGGATTGGGCTCACCTTTAAGGGGTTTATCACCATCCTTGCCGCGCCATCCACCTAAAAAGCCAATGCCTGAATCAGGAGTTGTCTGGAAGCGGGTAATGAAGTCGGGATAGTCCTTGAATTTTCTTTCACCCTCTGTCGTAGTAAATGCAGGAAACTTTAGGCGAGAAGCCAGTTCAATCAATACCTCTTGGAATGGTTTGCATTCTCCTAGTGGATCTAGAACCGGGATGCGAACAGAATCAACGGGGCCATCAAATTCAGAAATAGGTCTATCTAACATGCTCATCACATCGTGACGCTCAAGATAGGTGGTGTCAGGAAGCACTAGATCAGCAAAGTCCACCATTTCCGATTGGAATGCGTCGCAAACTACTAAGAATGGGATCTTGAATTCACCATCATCATTTTTCGCATTCAGATGTTCACGAACTTCCATGGTGTTCATAGTGGAGTTCCAAGACATATTTGCCATGAAGATCATGAGTGTGTCAATCGAGTACGGGTCACCCTTCACTGCATTTGTGATCACGTTGTGCATGAGTCCATGCGCTGCTAAAGGATGCTCCCATGAGTAGGCTTTATCTATGCGTAGTGGCTTGCCGTTGGAATCTAGGGCTAAATCTTCGGGTTGTGTTGGCCAACCCAATGGTGGCTTAGCTAATGGAGTATTGGGTTTAATGTCATTTTCAGAAGAAGGTGGTTTTGCATTGGGTGGAACCTGACGTGGGTAAGGGGCTTTATGTCTAAAGCCACCTGGTCGATCAATCGTTCCTAACAATGACATTAATACTGCTAAGCCACGAGTGGTTTGGAAACCATTCGAATGTGCTGATAATCCTCTCATTGCATGAAAGGCAACCGGTCTGCCTGTGACGGAATCATGTTTTTCACCCCATGAATCCGTCCATTGAATTGGCAACTGAAACTCTTGACCAAATGCGGTGTCACCCATTTCTAAAGCAAGCTTGCGAATACGTTCTGCTGGAATACTAGTAATAGCTGCAGCCCATTCGGGAGTGGTCTCGCTCACTTGACGCTTCAGTAGTTCAAATGAGGGAACTACTTTTTTACCTTGATGCGGTCCTGGGCCCATGACATATTCGCCCAGTAGTGCTGGTGACGTACCTTGCGCAAAGCAAGGTTTGGCACTTTGGGATTTTTCATCCCAGATATATTTGTTATGGGGCAAATCTAAGTTCAGTGGATCAGAGTCGGGATCGTATAAAAACAAGCCCTCTTCAGGACCTGAATCCATGCATACCAATTGGGCTGAATTACTAAAGCGTTTCAGAAAAGGAGCGTCGTATTTCTCAAGGCGGATCAGTTCATGCATCAAGGCCATGAAGAGTGCGCCATCGGTTCCGGGTTTAATCGGAATCCATTCATCTGCAATGGCAGAGTATCCAGTTCTTACTGGGTTGATCGAGATAAAACGACCGCCAGCCCGCTTAAATTTTGATAAAGCAATCTTCATTGGGTTGCTGTGATGGTCTTCAGCAGTGCCAATCATGACAAAGAGTTTTGCTTGATCTAAATCTGGCCCACCAAACTCCCAGAAACTGCCACCAATGGTGTAAATCATTCCGGCAGCCATATTGACAGAGCAAAATCCTCCGTGCGCAGCGTAGTTAGGCGTACCAAACTGCCGTGCAAATAAACCAGTCAGCGCTTGCATCTGATCGCGACCAGTAAAAAGAGCGAATTTCTTAGGATCGGTAGCGCGAATTTTGGCAAGACGCTCAGTCAAAATCTCAAATGCCTTTTCCCAGCTAATGGGTTCAAATTCACCATTACCTCTTTCGCTACCAGCCTTTCTTAATAAAGGTTGCGTAATGCGTGCTGGAGATTTCTGCTTCATTATTCCTGCAGAGCCTTTAGCACAGATAACGCCTTGATTTAAGGGGTGCTCAGGATTGCCATCAATGTAAACTAATTCGCCATTGCGTAAGTGCGCTCTAATACCGCAACGACAGGCACACATATAGCATGTGGTTTTCTTTATTTCAGTCGCAGGCGCTTGCTTATTGATAGGGTCATGCACTGGATCGTTTGAAAAGATTTTGAACATAGTCTTAATTATTTTATTTATTGAGGGTTTTTAGCTAGAAGAATAGCCATTGCAGTTGAAGCAACTCTAGAAAAGACTGAATCCGATCTCGAGGTCAGAGTAATAGGAACTTGAGCACCTAAAATCGTACCCGCACACTCTGCTCCCGCCATATAGACAAAGGATTTATAGAGGATATTACCAACTTGTAAATCCGGCATCAGCAGTAGATCTGGATCACCTGCTACTTTGGAATAAATACCCTTCGTTCTCGCAGACTGAGCAGAAATTGCATTATCAAATCCAAAAGGACCCTCAATAATGGTATCTGGAAAGATCGGATTTGCAATGTGCTCGTCAACAATTTCTTTTGCATCAGTTGTAGACGACATTGCCGGATTGATAACTTCCGTTGCAGCAATAATCGCCACCTTAACATTGCTAATGCTTAATCTTTTTAAGGCATCTAGACTGTTGGCAAGTATTTCTCTTTTGAGTTGTGCGTTAGGTGCAATATTAACTACAGCATCGGTGACGCCAAGGAGCTTGTGGTAGCGTGCAAGCTCAAATAAAAATAGATGGCTTATGCGTTTATTGGTTCGTAGCCCATCACGACTCACAATCGGCCCCATAAGATCTTCAGTATGTAAAGATCCCTTCATGAGTACCGCAAGCTTTCCTGCTTTCACCATCTCAACTGCTTTTTGTGTAGCTAAGATAGGATCTTTCGGGGTATCAATAATCTCAATGCCATCAAGACAGAGTTCCTCTATTGCGGCAAGTTCCTCAATTTCCTTTTTGGGCCCAATCAATATGGGTGTACACAAACGTCTTTTGATAAGGTCAAAAACGGTTTCTAAGGCTGGCGCACTCAGGGGGTAGACGACCCCGAGAGGTAGATCGCTCTTGGCCTCCTCGATCATTTTTTCTAAGAGCGGATATTTCACGTTTAGAGTTGTCCTGAGGTGACCGTATTACTGAACTAATTAGGAAAGAGTTTGAGAGATACGCTCAGACGCTTCTTTAAGCTTAGGAATATGTTCCATTGCCTGGCTCAATGGGAGTCTTGCAGTTGCAGCATGTACTGCAATGGCTGCCACGACTTCTCCCAAAGGATCTCTTACTGGAACGGCTACACAAGAGACGCCTAATACATACTCTTCGTTATCAACCGCATAACCAGTGCTCACAATTCTTTCCATTTCAGATTCCAGCAAATGGCGATCAGTAATGGTTCTATGGGTAAAGTGTTCTAGCGGCAGATTCTCTAAAATCTTAGAGCGCTCATCGACTGGCTTGAATGCAAGCAGTAATTTTCCACTAGCACTGCAATGCGGTGGTAGCACTGTGCCTGGAGGAAGGTGAAGACGTAAAGCCCAGTCCGCTTCGACCCGGTCTAAATAAAACAGTTCTCCGCGCCTTAAGACTGCAAGGTTACATGTTTCGCCTAATTCGGATACCAGCTTGCGGAGGATAGTATGGCGAATGGCTGAAACAGTATCGTGCGTCAAAGTCGACATTGCCAGATGCGCAAGGCGTTCACCAGGGGCATAGGTTCGTCCCCCAGGCTCTCTTGCAACTAAACCAGCTTCTTCAAAAATAGCCAAAGTTCTATGCAAGGATGCTTTTGGCATCCCAGTAATTTGCATCAGTTGGGCAAGCGTAGCGGGTTGCTGAAGTGCTGCTAGAGCCTCCAATATGACAACGCCCTTGAGCATTGAGGAGTTTTCGCTAGAGTTATCCCTTTTTAAGGTTTCTAGCTGGTCGCTGGCTTCTAATTCAAGCATAGTAGTCAAATCTCATGAATTGTGTCATTTTGTTCATTCTAATAGAACAAGCTGGTAATTTAAAGGAAAAATGTTAGTGTTTTTACTTATACGAAACAACTTGTTCCGTTTAGTAGGATCAATTATGCTAATCTAACTGAAAAATAAGGGCTAAGATAAGCCTAATGAATGTGGTCAATAACAGGAGATCAATTATGCGTAGAAGCAAACTATTAGTCGCTGTTTTATCCGGAATTTTTGCATTCGTAGGTTTTGCCGGGGGAGTACAAACTGCTGTAGCCCAATCTTGGCCAACAAAACCAATTAAATTTGTTGTTCCCTATCCGCCAGGTGGGGGAACTGACGTTATTGCCCGCATCGTACAGGAGCCCTTAAGCCAAGCCTTGGGCCAACAAGTGATTATTGATAACCGTGGTGGCGCGGGTGGCTCGATCGGAACCGATATTGTTTCCAAGTCTCCAGCGGACGGTTACACAGTGTTATTTACTCTGTCCTCGCACACTATCAATCCTGCAATCTATCCAAAGCTCGCCTTTGATACAGAAAAAGATTTCTTGCCAGTATCTTTAGTAGCTTCTTTGCCGCAAATCTTGGTTGCAAATATGGATTTTCCTGGCAAGAGCGTTAAAGAAGTCATTGAGATGGCAAAAGCAAAACCAGATTCAATTGCTTATGCTTCGGTTGGCAATGGCTCGCCAGGACATTTGGCAGGGGCCATGATGGCAGGCTCAGCTGGCGTTAAAATGATGCACATTCCCTATCGCGGAGGTGGTCCTGCAATTACAGACGTGATTGCAGGTCAAGTGCCATTGCTATGGGTATCTATCCCTGCGGCAGCAAATTATGTGAAGACCGGTAAGCTGCGTGCACTAGCAGTCTCTACTGTGAAGCGTTCCCCAGTATTTCCTGATGTACCAACGATGGCTGAGTTAGGTTTCAAAGATTATGAAGTTGACTCTTGGTATGCCATGTTTGTGCCTGCTAAAACTCCTCAAACCATTGTTGATACGCTCTATAAAGCAACTGTGAAAGTATTGGCAGAGCCTGCAGTGAAAGAGAAATTGCTTGCACAGGGGGCTGAGGCGGTTGGTAGCACGCCAGCTCAACTAGGTGCAATTGTGAAGACTGAGTTGGTGAAGTGGAAGAAAGTAACAAATGACGCCAGCATCAAAGCTGAATAACAATTTCAATATCTTTAAAACATTAACTAAGTAAATTCATGACGCCAGTAGAAAGTATTATTGAACGTGGACGTACTGCTCAAAAGACGTATGAGCAGTACACTCAATCGCAAGTTAATCTGGTTGTTGAGGCGGTAGCTTGGGCGATCTTAGAGCCCAAGCGCAATCAAGAATTAGCAGAGCTTGCTGTACAAGATACTGGGCTTGGTGATGTAGCCGACAAGTTTAAAAAGAATTTTAGAAAAACTTTAGGCTTGGTGCGTGATTTAAGTTATGCAAAAACAGTCGGTGTTATTTCTGAGGATTTAAAGACAGGGCTTACTGAGTATGCTCGTCCGGTAGGAGTAGTAGCAGCAATTACACCTTCTACTAATCCTGGTGCTACTCCCATCAATAAAATCTTAAATGCATTGAAGTGTCGTAATGCGGTTGTAGTTGCGCCCTCACCAAAGGGATATTCAACTTGTGCACGCCTATTGGAGTTTGTGCATCAGCAATTAGATCAGGTCAAAGCTCCTAGAGATTTGGTACAGATGTTGCCATTCCCGATTACTAAAGATTCAACAAACGAATTAATGCGTTTGGCGGATTTGGTTGTGGCAACCGGTTCGCAGGCCAATATTCGCTCTGCATACACCTGTGGAACCCCTGCATTTGGTGTTGGTGCGGGCAATGTACTGGTGATTATTGATGAATACGCTGATCTTAACTCTGCGTCTAATAAAATCTTGCAATCCAAGACATTTGATAATGCAACGAGTTGCTCCAGTGAGAACGGCGTAGTGATTTGTGCGCAGGTTTACGATAAAGCGATTGGTGCACTTGAGGCAGCCGGCGGTTTGATGTTGGATGCCGCTGATAAAAAACGGCTTGAAGATGTCATGTTCCAAAATGGCAAGCTGACCTCAACATTAACTGCTCAGAACCCAGCAGTCATTGCTGAGCGTGCTCAATTACAAAACCCGAAAGCAAAATCAGCTAAATTCTTTATGGTTGAAGAGCAGGGTTTTGGTCCATCTGCACCTTTCTCTGGTGAGAAATTAAGCCCAGTTTTGACAGTTTGGAAGGCGGCTGACTTTGAGGCCGCCAAAGAAATCATTGCTAATGTATATGCCTATCAAGGTGCGGGACATTCTGTTGGTCTGCACACCGCACAAAGTGGTGAAACTCTTGAATCTAGGGCTGCAGCGTTGGCACAACAATTACCTGTGGCTAGAATCATTGTGAATCAAGCGCACGCCATTGCGACTGGTGGCAGTTTTGAAAACGGTCTTCCATTCTCCTTATCCATGGGTTGTGGGACTTGGGGAAAAAATAATTTCTCAGAGAATATGAACTATCGCCATTACCTCAACATTACTAGAGTGGTGCGGCCAATTCCTGAGTCTGTTCCCAAGGTAGAGGATTTACTGAAAGAGTATTTCAGTCGCTATCCACAGGCCTAATTTCATTATGACTGCTGCTTGTCAAAGCTTGGGTGAAGTCTTATTGCACTGGGAGACTGTGCAACCTGCTAAACCATTCCTTTATGCTCCTGAGATTGAGTTTGAGTTGACTTATGGGCAGCTAGCTAAAGAAGCGCGCTATTTTTCAACCTGGTTAGAGCGGCAAGGCATCAGTGCGCAAGGCCATGTTGGCCTCTTTATGCAAAACGGCCGCCAAACCAGTACTGTTTTTTTAGCAACCATGGCATGTGGCAGGGTAATAACACCTTTAAATTTATTGGCGCCCACTGATCAGCTAGCCTGGGTGTTAGATCATAGTGATATTGAAGTTTTGTTTTACTCGCCTGATAAGAAGCAGGGCCTATTTACAGCCTTAGAAAAAACGAAAAGAAAGTTCTTGTTAGTAGAGTTGGATCCAGATGCGGCTGAAGGACCTTTTATGCAATGCATCTCTGGATCATTACCAGTAGTTGAATCAATCAGGCCAGCGCTCTTAATGTATACATCGGGTACAACAGGAACCCCCAAGGGAGTCCTGCTTACCCATGCAAATTTATTACATGCTGCTCGCTCTATGGCTCAGTGGCATTCTCTATCGCAGGCAGATATTGTCTTGAGTTCATTGCCGATTTATCACATTAATGGCCAGGTGATTTCCACTATTACTCCGTTTGTATCCGGTGGCTCGGTTGTAGCCCCGCACGCTTTCTCGGTGAAGAGCTGGTGGAATTTAGCGATTCAGTATCGCTGTACATGGATCAATATGGTCCCAACCATCATCGCCTATTTAATTAATGCCGCTAAGAGTGGTGGCGCTTTACCAAGCCGTCAAGAATTGCAGTCCATTCGATTTGGTCGATCCGCTTCCGCTCCTCTGCCGCCTGAGCATCATCGTGAATTCGAAGCCCTCTTTGGAATCACTGTGATCGAGGGTATGGGTATGACAGAGTCGGCTTCAATGGTCTTCTGCAATCCCCATGATGACAGTAGACGTTATGGCAGTCCAGGTCAACCTTGCGGGGTTGAGGCCAAGGTAATCAATCCTGAGGGACAGCTTCTTGGTAACAATATCATCGGTGAAATTTGCTTACGAGGTGGCAATGTTCTCAATGCTTATTACAAAGCAGAGGCAGAAACGGCTAAAGCTTTTGATAGTGAAGGTTGGTTAAAGACCGGTGATCTCGGTATGCGCGATGATGATGGTTTTTATTTCATCACCGGCCGCTTGAAAGAGCTCATTATTAAGGGCGGAGAAAATATTGCGCCTCGCGAGATTGATGAAGCAGTCTTAAAACATCCTGCAGTATTAGATGCTGCTGCAGTAGGTATTCCAGACAGCAACTATGGACAGGAGATTATGGTGTGCATTGTGCTTAAGCAAGATGCCGCCTGTTCTGAAGATGAAATGCGCTCATTTTGTCTAAAAGAGTTGGGTAAATTTAGAACACCTAAAATTATTCTCTTTATGGAGGATCTACCGCGTGGACCTTCAGGTAAAGTACAGCGCCTAAAGTTATTAGATCTACAAAAAGCCCACTAAGTTTTCTAGTTTTTTGAAGTAAAGCGTCTAATAATGATGGAGCTGGCGATTCCGAAGAGTATGGCCCATTCCAAAGGGATGGTGATCGTGCCAATACCCGTAATCAGCATGGGAATCCATTCCTGTGCTCCCATGTGAAATTCATGGCGAATCTGTTTTATATCAATCAAATTCCAAGCCACTACTAGTAATAGCGTAGCGATTACAACATATGGAATATGTTTGGCTAATGGCGAAACAAAGGCAAGTAATATGAATAAAAAAACCGCTGCACAAATTGCCGCAAGTGGTGTTTTACCTCCGGAAGCCAAGTTAACACCAGTACGATTAAAGGAACCGCTAGCTGGATATGCTGAGAAAAATGAGCCACATAAGTTTGCTAATCCCTGGCCAATAAATTCTTGGTTGGCGTTGAATCGATCTTTTGTTTTTAATGCAATCGCGCGAGCAATCGCCATCGCCTCAGTCGACGCCAAAAGCGTCATGATAAGGGCTGCGCTAAACAGTTTTTGCAATGTCTCGCCACTTAAGTCAGGGCTAGAAATGGGTGGAAATGCCCCTGGTATCTCTTGAACTCTTTTAAAAACGCCGCTAGCAGGTAAATAGGTCTCTAGTAGGACCGCTGCAATACTTCCCAGAATAACTGCTACCAACATAGCTGGTACAAATCGATTTAATGGTTTCCAGAGTCGAATAGCGATTAACGTGCAAAGCACGAGTAGTGGTGCGGATATTTGCCATTGACCACTCATAAGCGCTGATACGGCAACGCTCATGGTTTCTGCAACACTCTTACCTCTTGGAATGCTAATACCTAGGAGGGTGCCAATTTGACTGTTGATGATCAGAATAGCCGCACCAACAGTGAAGCCAACAATGACTGAATGCGGAATCTTTTCGACCCATTTGCCTGCCTTAGCAAGACCCAGGAGAAGTTGTAATGCGCCTACTAAAAAGCTCAAGGTTAAAACATAGCCAACATACTGATCGGATTCTGGAAGTGCAAGTGGCGCAATGAGAGCCATAGTCGTAAGAGAAATGGCATTTGCAGGACCAGTAACCATGAGTCGACTTGAGCCAAATAACGCTGCAATCAGACATGGAATCATCGCTGCATACAAGCCATAGTGGGGTGGCATACCAGCCAATAATGCAAAGGCAATACCTTGAGGCATGACAACAATGGCGCCAGTCAGTCCGGCAAAAATATCCGCACGAATCACTCCGGGAGAGCGATATTCAGGCAGCCATCTACTAAAAGGTAATTGCCAACGCATTAGAGTTAAATTTTCCCCAAGATTAAGTCTGAAGCTCTTTCTGCAAGCATGACTGCGGGCCAATTAGTATTTCCTGAGGGAAGTGTTGGCATTGCAGAGCAATCTACTACCCTTAAGCCTTGTACGCCGCGGACTCTTAATGAGGAATCAAGCACGGCCATCGGATCATTATCTGGACCCATTTGGCAGGTACCCGTTGGATGGAAAATGGTAGCGCCGTTATTGCGACAAAACTCTAAAATTTCTTCATCCGATTGAGGGTTAATAGGCTTTACCTCTCGCACAATCAGAGAGCGTAGCGGCTCAGTCTGCGCAATCTTTCGGGCG
Source organism: Polynucleobacter meluiroseus (assembly GCA_943372325.1). Taxonomy (GTDB): domain Bacteria; phylum Pseudomonadota; class Gammaproteobacteria; order Burkholderiales; family Burkholderiaceae; genus Polynucleobacter; species Polynucleobacter meluiroseus_I. The sequence goes on from CALRYF010000002.1 coordinate 186,972, forward strand.
TATTTGACGGCGGCAATACTGATGTCTCGATCATAAGATGTCGACATGTAGTTCGCAAACATTTTTGGTGGTACGAGTGGGTCTGTGGATTGAATGCGGACATGGCCACGAGACTCTGGTCGCAGCTGACATACCGACATTGTGAACCCGGAAAAAGGATGGACTTTGCCGCCAGCCATTTCGGCGGAGAGTGTTGCCATGTGAAATTGGATATCGGGGGTTTTAGAGTCTTTCATAACGCGGGTAAATAGACCGCCTTGATTGATTCCGATGGATAGTGGCCCACCACGAAATAAAAGCCAATCTAAACCCATCTTTAATTTCCCAAACCAAGAGGAGAGTTGATCGTTGGTAGATATGGGCTGATTCAATTCATAAATCAACCGATGTTGAAGGTGATCTTGTAGATTTTCCCCAACACCAGGTAAGTCATGCACCACGGGAATATTAAATTCTTGAAGTAGTTTGGCTGGCCCTACACCTGATAGTTGCAGGAGTTGCGGACTTTGGATTGCACCAGCGCTTAGGATCACTTCCTTATTAGCATGAACCACACTTTTGATGCCATTACGGATGATCTCAATACCCACCGCTTTTTTATTTTCAAAAATGACCTTACAAGCTTGGCTATCTGTAAAGATCTCTAAATTTTTTCGTTGCTTAGCGGGTTTTAAGTAAGCAACAGCAGTGCTGCAGCGAAAGCCTTTATGGGTGGTGAGTTGGTAGTAGCCAACTCCTTCTTGCGTTAAGTTATTAAAGTCATCAGTCTCTGGTACCCCCAAAGCATTTGCTGTCTTTTTAAATGCCTCTACTAATGGATGCTTCTTGGGGATTGATGAGGCTTTTAGAGGACCTTTTTGGGAATGAAGAGGTTCGCTTAAGCGATCGTTACCTTCGGCTTTTTTGAAGTAGGGGAGTACATCATCCCAACCCCAGCCAGGATTGCCGAGGTCACGCCACGTGTCATAGTCTTCTTTTTGACCACGAATAAAAATTAAGCCATTAATAGAGCTAGAGCCACCCAAAGTTTTTCCTCTGGGCCAGTAAATTTGTCGATTGTTTACACCGGGATCTGGTTCGGTTTGAAATTTCCAGTTGAGCTTAGGATCCCACATGGTCTTTGCATATCCGATGGGTAGATGAATCCAAGGGGAGCTGTCCTTAGGTCCTGCCTCAATGAGGCAAACGGAATTATTTGGATCCTCAGAGAGGCGATTTGCTAGAACGCAACCGGATGAACCCCCACCAACAATGATGTAATCAAACGAAGTATTTGACATGCTAATTAATGCTTTCTTAGTCCCAATATTTCACGGGCTTGCGCTGGTGTCGCCACTGTGCGATTGTATTTTGGCGCTAATTCAGCTATACGCGCAACGAGCTCTGCATTATCTTTAGCAGCCCTTGTCTTATCAAAACGGGTATTGTCCTCAAGACCGGTTCTGACATGGCCACCCAATTCCAAGGTCCATTCGTTTACTGGTAGTTGAAAGCGCGCTACTCCAGCTGCACACCATGTGGCATCAGGCATGATTGCTTTTAGCTCTGAAATGAGAAATTCCAGAATAGAGCGTCTTGCTGGCATCGCATTTGGAATGCCCATTACAAACTGTACATGGGCAGGCGCCTTTAAGAGACCGCGTTCAATCAAGTTTGCTGCGTTATAGAGCATGGCTAGATCAAATATCTCAATTTCTGGCTTGATATCGTACTTGAGCATTTCGCTTGCAAGGCCATCGACAAAATCAGGTGGATTTTCATAGATGCCAGTTGGAAAATTCACTGAGCCGGTTGCCAGCGAAGCCATGTCCGGTTTGTGAAACAGCATGCCACCACGAGCTGCTTGATCGCGTCCACGACCTCCTGTAGAAAACTGAATAATCATTCCAGGACAATGTTTCTGTATACCCTCTTGCACAGTTGCATACAAGGTAGGATCTGAGCTTGGGGTTTCATCTGGATTACGCACATGTATATGCGCAAGAGTTGCACCAGCTTCAAAAGCTTTGTGGGTTTCTTCAATTTGCTCGCTGGTAGTTACCGGTAAACCAGGACAATCTTTTTTACGGGGAATTGCACCCGTCATTGCAACAGTGATGATTACAGGAGTTGTCATATTAGTCCCAAAAAATTAATTACTTGTTTCGGATAAGCTGTTTTGAATATCTTGTGCAGCACGTTTTAAAGGTTTGATATAAAAATCAATCGATTTTTCTTGCATACGAGGAGCTGGGCCATGAGCAGTAATCGTGGCAAATGTTTTTTGTTTAGAGTTAACAACAGGCACTGCAATACCAATAAAGCCCTCTAGGAAGGCCGCCTCATCAAGGGCGTAGCCGTTCTGACGAATATTTTCAAGCTCAGGAAAGAGTTTTGCATAGCTTGTAATAGTTCTACTTGTATAAGTATCGAATGGTTCATTGCCAAGGGAGCGTCGTACTTGTAATTCAGTCATACCGGAGAGAAATAATTTTCCGCTCGCAGTACAGTGAAGTGGAACACGCATTCCTAGATCTACGTGAAGTCGAATAGGTGCACTTGTTTCTATTCGATCTAGATACATCACTTTGTTGCCATCCAAGATATTGAAGTTGCACGTTTCACCAATTTCTTCGACAAGACGTTTCATTACCGCGACACGTTGTGAACGAATGGAGTCCACAGACAGAATATTGATTCCCAGGATTCTGAGTTTTGCACTAGGCTGAAAACGTCTGCCATTTGGATCACGCTCAATAAAGCCCTGAGTTACTAAAGTATTTAACAGTCTAAAAGCAGTTGGTTTTGCTAAGCCTGTACTTGTAGAGATCACCTCTAGAGTCAATGGAAACTCGGATTGAGCAATGGTTTCTAGGATGAGTAAAACCTTCTCCGCCATGCTCGATTTGGCGGATTCTTCCAATATTTCTGCTGGAGGGGTGATGCGGGCGAGCTTTTGTGGCATTTAAACGGGGTTTTTTGAAGTTATTTTCATTTTTAAGTGTTTACCCTTAAAGCATTTCATCTGATGATACTTTAAATTTCATTAGAGAAAATATTAACTAAAAATACGAGACAGTGCAAACAAAAAAGAAAGTCGCTTCAAAAGCGAAAGTAAAACCCAAGATTCCGAGCAAAGTTTCAGCAAAAAAAGCTGTTGCTAAGGTTAAGGTGCCGCCTGAATTCACGATGAAGCAGGTGAAGGAAATTGTTGCCCTCATTAAAGATGCAGGCACGTTCACTACCTTCGGCTACAAGACTGAGGAATTTGAGATTGAAATTTCAGTGGGAGCACAAACTGCATTTGCTCCAACTGCTTATGTTGCTGCGCAAGTAGTAGCGCCTACGCCCGCAAATGTTAGCGCTCCCATTGCCGCGACACCCTCATTAACTCTGTCGTCATCAGAACGAGCCATTACAAGTCCGATGATTGGTACCTTTTATCGTAGGCCAAGTCCTAACTCTGATCCATTTGTTGAAGTGGGTGATAGCGTTACACCCACCACAGATGTATGCATCGTCGAGGTGATGAAATTACTGAATACCATTCCTGCAGAATGCACTGGTAAGGTATCCCGTATCTTGGTGGAAGATGGTGCAACGATTGAAGTTGGGCAGCCCCTGATGGTGATTGAGCTTACTTAATGGCCACTAAAAAACCATTCGAAATGATTGATGTCACTCTGCGCGATGCGCATCAGTGTCTTTGGTCTACTCGCATGACCACTCCCCATATGTATCCAGCGCTAGCCGATATAGATCAAGCTGGCTATGGCTACATCAATATTTTGGGTGGTGCAGTTTTTGACGTTATGGTGCGCTTCTTGCGTGAGGACCCCTGGAAACGTATGGAGTTTCTGAGCAAGCAATTGAGTACCCCTACAGATGCTCTTACTCGTGGCCAAAGCATTTACACCTTTGAGTTATTTCCAGATGATGTGGTTGAGCTCAACGTTGAGCTGTTGGCTCAGTCTGGCGTCAAGGTATTAACGGTCTATGACGCCCTAAACGACAACCGCAATATTGAATCGTCTGTGAAGGCTGGCAAGAAGCATGACATGTTGATTAATGCAATGTTGACCTATGCCTTGAGTCCTGTTCACGATGATGCTTACTTCATTGCGCGGACATGTGAGTTAGTTAAGCTAGAAGTTGATTTTATTTCGGTAAAAGATCCTACCGGCTTACTGACACCAGAGCGGGCTGCAACACTTTTTCCAGCGGTGGTTGCAGCAGCGGCTGGTATCCCTATTAAATTACATTCACATTGCCAGTCTGGCTTAGCGCCATTGGTATATGAAGAAGCTATTAAAGCTGGGTTTGCTTATGGGTATGTGGCAACAGATTGCCTGGCCAATGGCGCCTCACTTCCTTCAGTATTGGATGTGTATGCCAGTGCCCATAAGCTGGGACGGGCACCCAAGATGAATCAGGCTGCCCTGCAAAAAGTAGACGAATATTTTGATTGGATTTGCCTAAGGGATAATTTTTCTCGTGGAGTAAAAGCGAACTATGACCCTGCTTTATATGAGCATCAAATACCTGGTGGGATGATTTCGAATTTAAGGGCTCAACTAGCCACCATGGGAATCTCCCATCGAGAAGCAGAGATTTTAGAGGAAACAGCCAGAGTTCGCGAAGACTTAGGCTATCCCATCTTAGTGAGCCCATTTGCGCAATACATCGTGACTCAGGCAGTTCTCAATGTGATGCAAGGTGAGCGCTACAAAACTATTCCTGATGAGGTGAAGCTTTACCTTAAAGGTCACTATGGGAAATTGGCTGGTACCCCAAGTGCAGAAGTGATGAATCGTGCGAATGTAGATTACGATGCTTCTCGTAGACCTGGAGAGCTGATTGAGCCTGCATTGCCTGCATTAAGAAAAAAATGGGGCCGCTCCATTAGTAAGGAGCAGCTGAGTCTTCATGCCTTCTATCCAGAGCATCTGGCCTTAGGGTTGAAGGATGGCGCCCAAGAGGCTTTGAAGCAGGGACCCGCTTTGCAGCCTTTCACTGAGTTGGTCAAGTATTTGGTTATGAAAAAAGAATATAGAAAGATTAGAACCAGATTAGGCGGTATAGAGTTAAGCTTCAGTAGTTAGTTTTAGGTATTCGTGGTTTGGTATTAGTGCAGGTAATTCCAATATTAAGGAGATCGTAATGAAAGAATTTAACGCATCACGTCGTATTTTTTCAGTGCTGGCTGTTGCCATGCTTTCGGGCGCGCCAATGTTATCCATGGCGCAAAACGCCATGAAGTTCAATGATTATGGGTGGCCAGAAGGCGCTGATGAGAAAGTTTCAGCTAAGTCTGTTGCCTGGCTAAAGGAAAAAGGCTGGTGGCCTGTGCAAATAGCATTCCAGCCACCATGGTCTGGTCAAAATACTGTCAACTTGGTAATGGACAAGAAAGGTCTTTTATCTAAGCGTGGTATCGAAGCTAAATTACAGGCATTCCCATCAGGGCCTGCGATTAATGAAGTCATCATCTCTGGCCGGTTCCAGTTTGGTAATGGTGGTAACTTCCCATTCACATCATTGATTGATAAGAATATTCCAGTCAAGACAATTGCGGTAATTAATACCAACTTAATGCATGCCGTTTTAGTGCCGTTAGATTCCAAGATCAAATCCTTTAAGGACTTCAAGGGCTCTAATCCACCGGCAACTATTGGTATCGTGACTGGCTCCTCGGCTGAGTTTTATATTCAAGCCGCAGCTAAGGCTAATGGCATTGAGATTGGTAAAGATATCATCTTGAAAAATATGCCTCCAGGCGAGCAAATGGCGATGCCAAAAGGCATTGATGCTGTAGTGCCTTGGGATCCAACTCCAACCATCATGTCCAAAGAGCGTAAGAACGCCAGAATTATCAGTGATAGCTATCCGTACAACATTTATGCCGGCACTTTCTATGTGCGTCAAGAAGTCATTGATAACGCACCTGATGTAGTGCAGGCATTTACTGACGCGATTGCTGAGGCAACTCTTTGGATTAGAAAGAATCCAGATGCTGCAGTAGATGTCATGCAAGAAGATCCAAACTTGAAGAATTACTCAAAAGAAATCTTGCGTCAGCAAATTACCGCTTACAACTTGCTTTATAAGCCTAATTATATTTACCCAATTCCAGTATTCTGGGGTCGTGCAAATGAACCTATCTACACCTGGCTTTATGAGAACAAGCGTATTCAGAATAAGTTAACCGGCATTGATTTTGCGCGTGCGGTGGATACACGCTTTATGGATAAAACATTCGAAAAGTTGGGTTGGGCAACAACAACAAGACCACCATTTTTACCAGCTAGCTGGTCTGCGCCTATGGATAAAACACCTTATCCAACTTATATGAATCCATTGAACACCACTACACCTCAGGCTTTCCCAGAAAAAGGTGATCTCACTAGAGATTGGTCTTTCGATGGCAAGACTTATAAGAAATAAGAGATATGCCAATAGTTAACTTTTTCAAGCAATTTCGTCGCCTAGCTTTATTGATTATTTTGCTTGCCGCCTGGGAATATGCCAGTCGGTTTATTTTAGATAAAACAGAATCTACCTTGTTGCCACCTCCTTCGGGAGTGGCACAGGGCGGTTTTGAGTTGATGCAGTCTGGAGAAATCTGGAAGCATTTATTCGACAGTTTATCTAGAGAGTTTGTGGCGTTTTGCTATGCCTCTGTCGCTATTCCTTTGGGAATAGTGATGGGGTGTTTTAAATGGGTAAACGAGCAGGTGGATCCAATCGTAGAAATATTACGGCCCATTCCCCCAATCGCCTGGATCCCACTAAGTATTTTGTGGTTTGGTGTGGGTAATACCCAAAATCAATTCATTATTTTCTTGGGAATCTTTTTCCCAATTTTGTTGAACACGATTGATGCTGTAAAAAACGTGGAGCCAAATCTCATTCGAGCAGCGCGTTGTTTAGGTGCAGGTTCTTGGGGTGTCATTACTCGTGTAGTTCTGCGTGCAGCGCTTCCGCAGATAGTAACTGGTATTCGTATTGGCTTAGGAGTAGGTTGGATGGCTTTGGTAGCAGCTGAATTGGTTGGTGCTAACTCTGGTCTCGGATTCTTAATTAATGATGCACGAACTGTTTTACGTACAGATTACATTTTGGTTGGTATGTTGGCTATTGGTGTAATTGGTTTATGTCTCGATAGGCTTATCAGATACACAGCTCAAAAACTGATGCCGTGGTCAAGAGCACTCAATGCCTAAGCAGTTTTGATAACAGACTAATCATTCAAATGAGTAATTTAATGCCAGCACTTAAAGTAGATCACGTAAAGAAAATTTATCCTTCAATGCATGCTAAGGGTCAAGAGGTTTTGGCAATTGAGGATATTTCACTAGAGGTTCGTAAGAATGAATTTTGTTCAATCCTAGGTCATAGCGGCTGTGGTAAAACAACTTTGCTTAACTTGATTGCGGGTTTTGAGGTTCCTACTTCAGGGCGTATTGAATGCGCTGGAAAGTTAGTTAATGGCCCAGGTGCTGATCGTTCTATGGTCTTTCAGGACTATGCATTATTCCCTTGGTTGACTGTCTTTGACAATATTGCCTTTGGTTTAAAAATTAAAGGTATAGGCTCCGCAGAAATTAATAATATTGTCATGCGTTTTGCCGCCTTAGTTGGGCTTAGTCAGTTCACGGGTCATTATCCACATCAACTTTCTGGTGGCATGCGGCAGCGGGTATCGATTGCTAGGGCGCTTGTTGTTGATCCTACTGTTCTGCTAATGGATGAGCCATTTGCTGCTTTAGATGCGCAAAATCGCGGCATGATGCAAGCTGAAATGATTCGTATTTTGAACGAAGAATCCAAGACTGTAGTGCTAGTAACGCACAGTATTGAGGAGGCAATTAATCTTTCCGATGTCATCGTTGTGATGACCCGTCGTCCTGGAAGAGTAAAGGCAATTATTCGCGTTCCAGAGCCACGCCGAATGGTTGAAGATACGCCCGCCTATCTTGAGATCCGTCGCCAGATTCGTGATCTCATTGCTGGTGAGCATGATGTCAGCGAGGCAGTTTGATTTCTGAAAACCTAGCTGCGGTTGGCATATTGCTAGTCGCCGCAGTTTTTGGTGGTTTCATCAGAAGATTAAGTGGGTTTGGCGGGGCGCTCATCATGACGCCTCTTTTGATGTGGGTTTTCCCGCTGCCATTCCTCATTCCAATTGTGATGTGCTGCGAAATATTTGGTGGAGTTTTACTTTCTCGGCAATGGAAGGTGCATCCATTGGATCGCTCTCGTCTTTGGCTCATGTTATTTTTTTCAGCAGTATTTCTGCCGCTAGGTATTTGGTTGGGAAGGTTTATTCCCTTGGCGATGCTCAAGACAGCGACAAGTTCAGTCATTCTATTTTTTGCTACCTACTTGCTAATCAAACCCCATGTGCAACTAACTGGCTCTAAGCCTTTAGATAGTTTGGCAGGCGGTTTATCGGGTATGTTATTGGGGGCATGTGGAATTGGTGGGCCTCCTGCCGCTTTATATCTCAACGCAACCAATCAGGCCTTTGATAGAACGCGGGCCTTGTTGTCCCACTTCATTTCTGGCATTTCTCTATTTGCGATTTTTGCTGCGAGCGTGATGGGTGGCGGTGTTGCATGGCTTAGCTATCTGATATTTGCTATCCCAGCCTATTGGCTTGGTTTAAATCTTGCGCAAAGAGTTCTGGCAACGCATGCTCTTTCGGATAGTGCTTTAAAAAGGCTTTGCCTAATGCTTTTGATAGTAAATGCAGGGTTTAACTTACTTTTTCTCCTTATATTTAAACTTGTATAAGCAAATGAAATATATATTCTTTTCATATATAAGAAAACAACCTATTCTGTAAACACATTAGGCGAATATGCCGGTATGGATTAGATAAGGGAGTGCAATATGAGATACACAACAGAAAATACACAAGATGCTGTGGTTGAATCGGTTTTGCTCACTACAGAAAAAACGTTTATCGACTCTAAGGTTGTCAATCGCCCTGATAGTATCCAGACAAGTGAAGTAATTTACTTTCAAATAGAAGATTAATTATTCTGAAAGACACGCACCCCTCATTTTGGGATCACTCAAGAAAATAAAAAACCGCCTTAGTAGCGGTTTTTTATTTTGTCATATTGTTCAGTAATCAAGAGAAGGAGGATTCAAATTCTTCCGACTTAATCGCGTTCATCAAAAATAAAATTTGTCTTTGAAAACTTTTTCGTTCCGCTACTTTGTCGTGCGGTAATTGATCGTGCTCACGCAGCAAGCTGATAATAGTTGGGTTGTAATGCTCTCTAACGGGGGACATTTCTATTCCTTAGTAATTCTTTGCTTAGGAATACTGTATCAAGGCTGCTATATATTCACAAGGAATATATAGCGATAACTAAACTACTTTTAGATATATTGAATCTTGGTCTTACTTCTCAACGAAGGCACGTTCAAACACATAGTCGCCCAGCTGGCCTAGGCTGGGGGATACTTTAAAGCCTTTAGCATCAAGCATTTCAGCGGTTTCTTTCAGCATGGACGGGCTGCCGCAAATCATCGCTCTATCTACAGCCGGGTCTAATGGAGGCAGTCCAATATCTTTAAAAAGCTGTCCAGATTCGATTGCAGTAGTTAAGCGCCCAGTATGTTTAAAGGCTTCTCTCGTGACCGTGGGGTAGTAGATTAACTTTTCTCGAATCAGCTCACCCAGATACTCATCTTGAGTCAGTTCATTCTTAATATAGTCGCCATAAGCTAATTCGCTTACGAGGCGCACGCCGTGAATCAGCACTACTTTCTCAAACTTTTCATAAGTGTCAGGGTCGCGAATAATGCTCATGAATGGCGCAAGTCCAGTACCCGTACTGAAGAGATAAAGATGTTTGCCAGGATTTAAATCGTCAATCACCAAAGTGCCAACAGATTTTTCGCTCACGAGAATAGGATCTCCCACCTGAATTTTTTGCAGGCGTGAAGTGAGTGGACCATCTTGAACTTTAATGCTTAAAAATTCTAGATGTTCTTGGTAGTTAGGGCTAGCAACGCTGTAGGCCCTTACTAATGGCTTGCCTTCAACCTCAAGACCAATCATCAGAAAGTGACCGCTACGAAAGCGCAGACCCTTATTACGGGTGGTGGTAAAGCTAAAGAGGGTGTCGTTCCAGTGGTGAACGGTTAGAACAGTTTCGGTGTTATAGGCTGCCATAAATACTTCATCTTGTTTAGGTTATCTTAGCCTTAATTATCCTCAATCTTGGCTACCCTCGGGAGGTTCTATAGCCCCAAGCGTCAATTAACTTCTTATAAGCAATACACTTTTAGTTATAAAAGCCCTAGTTTGAGCCATTTGGGAGGAGATCTCGCTATCATCTAGGGATGAGTCGTACCCAATATCTATTGATTTCTTTGTTTAGCCTGAGCTTGGTAGTCTTTGCTGTCCTGCTTCAGCAATTTGGATATCAGGGCGCCCCTTTTTTGCCGTGCCCCTTATGTATCTTGCAAAGAATTGGCTATCTTGGAATTGTGATCGCTTGCTTTTTAGCGGCCGGAATATCGCCCCTGAAAAAACTGTTTCACTTGTTGGCGGTAATCTCAGCAGGATTTGGTGTCGCGATTGCGGGTAAGCAAGTTTGGTTACTGTCGCATCCGGAGTCTTCCTGTGGAATAGATCCCCTAGAGATTTGGATTAATCAATTTCAGCTGGCTCAAGGTTTGCCCTGGCTATTTAAGGCTGATGGCCTTTGCTCTGCTAAGTTACCCGCTATTTTTGGGTTACAGGTTCCAGAGTGGTCATTGCTTTGGTTTTGCATCCTCACGCTTTTGCTGGTGGTGACATTTTTTAAAAAGTCTAAAAATTAATAAACAGTCAGTCCTCAGCTTTCAGGGGGATTAGCTTAATAAATATACTTAATAACCCTATGGCAATTCTGACTGTTAACGCAGGTTCTTCTTCTCTCAAGTTTTCGATTTACCCAACTCTCCAAGGGTCAGTATTGCCTTCCATTCTCTCTGGTAGTTTTGAGGGTCTTGAGCCAGGAGGAAAAACAGAACTCCGCTATGCCTATCAGGGGGTAGAGCATGCCGAGTATTTTGTAGACGTGGATCAGGATCCTTTTATTGCCGCTCTAATGCATCTCAAAGAATTGTTATTAGGAATCCAAGGGCTTCCTCCAATCAGAGCTGTTTCTCATCGAATTGTGCACGGTGGCTCAGAGTTCTTTCAGCCAGTAGTTTCTAACGACGCTATTTTAGAGAAGTTATCAGCGATGAGTGCATTAGCCCCGTTGCATCAGCCACATAGCCTAGATGGTGTTAGGGCATTTTCTCAAGTATTCCCCGGTATTCCTCAGGTGCTGTGTTTTGATACTGCTTTTCATAAAACGATGAGTAAGCTTGAAACATCTCTTGCTTTACCAAAAGAAATTACCGATCAAGGTGTTCGACGTTATGGATTTCATGGTATCTCCTATCAGTACATCATTGGTGAACTGATGGAGAATTCGAGCAGAGCTAAGAATAAAGTCCTGATGGCTCATCTTGGAAATGGTGCTAGCTTATGTGCTGCCCTTGATGGAAAGAGTGTGGCTACCACGATGGGATTCTCAGCCTTAGATGGCTTGATGATGGGTACGCGTAGTGGCTCCTTAGATGCGGGCGTATTAATGTACCTAGTCGAGCGTGGATATACTCACGATCAATTGCAAGATCTACTGTATAGAAAAAGCGGTTTGCTCGGTGTTTCAACTATCTCCGCTGACATGAGAAGGCTCAGAAAAAGCTCAGATCCCTTGGCAAAAGAGGCTATCGAGTTATTCATCTATAAGATTATTCGTGAGGGTGGCGCCATGATTGCTTGCTTAGGTGGCCTCGATCTCATTTCTTTTAGTGGCGGTATTGGTGAGCATGATCCCATTTTAAGGGCGGCAGTTTGCAAAAAACTCGCATGGCTTGGAGTTGAACTGGATGAGAAGCTCAACCAAGAGGCAACTCAAAACCTCACATTGAAAATTAGTACTCCACAAAGTCGCGTCGAGGTATGGGTTGTTCCTACCGACGAAGGTGTGATGACTGCACAAGAGGCTCTTGCCTTGCTACGCTCTTAAAGTTTATCTAAATAGGTTATAAATACTTCTATGAATTCAATAAATAAAATTTCTGGCGCTCATCAATTCTTAAGTCTGTTTTTGGCGACTGTATCCATTAGCGCCTTTGCACAGGTTTCCACAGTGTATTTCAATGGCGATATTCTGACGATGGAGGGTGACACCCCGAAGTACGTAGAAGCCGTTGTTGTAAAAGATAAGAAGATTACATTTACGGGAAGTATGCAAGAGGCTCTGAATCAATCAGGGTCCAATCCAAGCATTCAGGATCTCAAGGGTCGTACCTTATTGCCAGGATTCATTGACACCTGGGGGCATTTTGCTTTGGTTGCTCAAGACACATTGGGTGTCAATCTAGCTTACTTCTCTAAAAATCCGCCGCAGAACAAGACTCAATTACTTAGTAGGCTTAAAGCAGAGGCAAAAGTATTTAATGGTTGGGTAGTTGGTACTGGTTACGCCGATGCATTGTTATCAGATGGCCCGCTGACTTTAGCTGACCTAGATAAAGCATTTCCAAATCAAGCTGTGCTGATGGAGAACATCTCTACATTAACGGGTATGGCGAATTCTGCAGGTTTAAAGAAATTAGGCATTACTAAAGCCACTAAAGCGGTATCTGGGTTTATTCCAAAAGATCCGAAGACTGGTGAACTCACTGGCGAGTTAATTGGTATGCCTTACTTAGAGGCCGTCGCTAAGGCAGCGGGTAAGTATTCGCAAGATCTGACTTTTGAGACTTATCGCAAGGCAGAGAAAATTTATGTTTCTCATGGCTTCACTACTGCGCAAAGTTATGAAGCGAGTATTGGCGATATGCACAATATGCGTCTCGCTGTAGAGCGCAAAATTGTTTCAGTAGATTTAATTGCGTTACCAACTTTTGATGTGGTTGATCAAATGCTCAAGACCAATCCTAATTTTCAGTTTGGCGTCTACAGTCAAGGAGATCATGGTTTTAAGGTCGCCGGCATTCAGGTGCCTACCGATGGTGCTCCGCAACTGCGTTTGGCTTACTTCTCTAAACCCTATTCAGATACCACAGGCTTTCCTAAGGACTGGCGTGGCTTCCCGTATTACCCACAAGCCTTAATTGATAAGTATGCCAAGCTAGCTTATGAGAAAAATATTCAATATTTTGGCTATTCCAATGGTGATGCTGGCATTGATATGACGCTCGCTGCTTTGGGTAAAGCCATTGCAGAAACTGGTGTAACGGAAGATCGCCGCACCGTGATCGCCCACTCCTTTTTTGCACGTGATGATCAGCTGGATGACTATAAGAAGAAAAATATCCTAGCGGTATCGATGCCCAATGCTGTTTGGCTTTATGGCGATACCTATAGCGCTACCTTGGGAGCGGAGAGGGCTGGCAATGTTAGCCCTATGAATTCAGCTAATGCAAAAGGGGTGAAGATTGCAATCCATAATGACACGCCTTCTTCTGGCCCAAATGTCATGTTTTCAGTTTGGAGTGCAGTCAATCGCAAAACTTTTTCTGGCAAGGTCTTAGGACCTGAGCAGAGCATCAGTCCTTATTTAGCGTTGCAGGGTTTTACGAGTAATGCTGCTTACCAATACAGGGAGGAAGCCAATAAAGGCTCCATTACCCCAGGTAAGACGGCTGATTTAGTGGTACTAGACCAAAACCCCTTGAAGGTCGACCCGAATGAGATTAAAAATATTCAGGTTCTAAAAACCATTAAGGCCGGTGTAGAAATCTACAGCAACTAAGGATTCTTTATAGCCTTTACTTACTCTTCTTCGCGACGTAAGTGCGGGAACAAAATCACATCACGAATATTAGGTGCATCGGTCAATAGCATTACTAGGCGATCGATGCCGATACCGCAGCCACCAGTTGGCGGCATGCCGTATTCAAGGGCGCGGATGAAGTCATGGTCAAAGTACATGGCTTCTTCGTCACCCGCTTCTTTTTGCGCTACTTGCTTACGGAAGCGGTTTGCTTGATCTTCAGCATCATTTAACTCGGAGAAGCCATTGGCAATTTCACGGCCAGTGATAAAGAGTTCGAAACGCTCGGTGATGCCTGGGCGTGTATCAGATTCTCTAGCCAATGGACTTACCTCAATTGGGTAATCGATGATGTAAGTAGGCTCCCAAAGATGCTCTTCAGCAACTAATTCAAATAGGGCGAGTTGGAGCGCACCAATCCCTGCATTCTTGAGGGTTGGAGCGTCTGGGTTCTCGCCACCCTTTTTCAATTCAGTACGAATGAAGTTAATGTCATCCAATTGAGCAGCTTCATAGCTCTTACCTGATTGACCACAGTATTTGAGAATAGCTTCAGTGATAGTCAAGCGTTGGAATGGCTTGCTGAGATCAAGTTCACGGCCTTGATGCGTCAATACTGCAGTACCTTGAGCATCAATCGCAGCAGCACGAATCAAGCCTTCTGTGAAATCCATTAACCAACGGTAATCTGTATAGGCCGCATAGAACTCCATCATCGTAAATTCTGGATTATGACGAGGGCTGACACCTTCGTTACGGAAGTTGCGGTTAATTTCAAAAACGCGTTCAAATCCACCCACTACTAGACGCTTGAGGTAAAGCTCAGGCGCAATACGCAAGAACATCTGCATATCGAGTGCATTGTGGTGCGTAATGAATGGCTTAGCTGCTGCACCACCAGGAATTGGGTGAAGCATCGGCGTTTCTACTTCCATGAAATCAGCATCTAACATGTGGCGACGTAATGATGCGATTGCATTACTACGTGCTTTAAAGGTATTACGACTTTCAGGATTAACAATGAGGTCCACATAGCGCTGACGGTATTTTGTTTCTAAATCAGAAAGGCCATGGAACTTATCGGGCAGCGGGCGCAATGACTTGCTGAGCAAGCGCAAGTTACTGCACTCAACAGATAGTTCGCCTTTATTGGTCTTAAAGAGATTGCCTTCAGCCGAGATGAAGTCACCCATATCCCAATGCTTGAAGGCGCCATGGACATCAGCACCGCTGAGCTCATCATTGATATAAAACTGAATTTGTCCGCTACGATCTTGAATCGTTGCAAAGCTCGCTTTACCCATCACGCGCTTAAGAACCATCCGTCCCGCTACTTTGACATGAACTTTCTTCGCGGCCAACTCTTCTTTGGTAAGGCTGTCATAGTGGGTGTGTAAGTCTGCTGCTAAATGAGTAGGAACAAAATCATTCGGAAAGGCGACACCACCAGCACGAAGCTTGGCCAGTTTTTCACGGCGCTCCGCAATGATGTGATTCTCATCCACTACTTCTGTAGCTGGAGCAGCATCTAAATTGGTTTTATCAGTCATATTGTTTGGTGGCAGTGTTATTTCAGTAATTGGGTCAGTAATTGGGTCAGTGGCTGGCTAAAAGAGTTACACACCCTGTTTTAGGCTGGCTTCAATAAAGGCATCAAGATCGCCATCCAATACTTTTTGAGTATTAGAAATTTCGACGTTGGTCCGTAAATCTTTAATGCGGCTTTGATCTAAAACATAGGAGCGGATTTGATGACCCCAACCTACATCAGTCTTACTAGCTTCTAATTTATCTTGCTCGGCCCGACGTTTTTGCATCTCATGCTCGTAGAGGCGAGATTTAAGCATCGTCATTGCCTCAGCACGATTGCGGTGTTGGCTGCGGTCGTTCTGGCACTGAACGACGATACCAGTTGGTAAATGGGTTAAACGGACAGCGGAGTCTGTTTTGTTAATGTGCTGTCCACCCGCACCAGAGGCGCGGTAGGTATCGGTACGAATATCGGCAGGATTCACATCAATTTCAATCGAGTCATCAATCTCTGGATAGACATAGATCGAAGCAAATGAAGTGTGACGACCATTAGATGAATCAAATGGTGATTTGCGTACTAAACGATGCACACCAGTCTCTGAGCGCAGGTGGCCGTATGCGTATTCACCATCTACTTTGATAGTGGCACTCTTAATACCAGCAACGTCGCCATCTGATTCTTCAAGAATTTCTGTTTTGTAGCCTTTGCGTTCGCAATATTTGAGGTATTGGCGATAGAGCATGCTAGCCCAGTCGCAGGCTTCGGTTCCACCAGCGCCCGCTTGAATATCAATAAAGCAGTTACAAGAATCCATTTCGTTATGGAACATGCGACGAAACTCGAGATCACCGATGATCTTGCTATAGCCTTCAACATCTAGCTCAATCGCAGCGATGGTTTCAAAATCACTTTCCTCTTTAGCCATATCAAACAGCTCAAGAGCACTCGTAATGTTGGTATTGAGATCAGTCAGGGTGGCAACTACGCCATCGAGCAATTTCTTCTCTTTGCCCAGGGCTTGTGCTTTTTTTTGATCATCCCAAATGGTGGGATCTTCCAGAATAGAATTAACTTCGGTAAGGCGACGCGACTTTACGTCGAAGTCAAAGATACCCCCGAAGTGCTTGCTCACGGGTGAGCAGATCGGACAAGGTATTCGAAATAAGATTGAGTTGTTCAGCTTCCATCCCCTGATTATAAGGGGGTTATTACACTGGACCTCTATGGACGCCTACGAGCTAGCTGCCTCGTCGTGGGCTTCAATCATGAGCTGCACGCGGGCTTGACCCTGATAACGGTCAGTAACAAGGCGGTAGGCTAATTTAGCTTTGGCCGGTAGGCTTTGTGTGCGGTTAAACCAAACGGCAGTGAGTGGTTTATTGCCTGCTTTGAGCTCTGGTGCGCCGATAGGGCGAACCATGAGTCGCAAATGCTTTTCTTTCATGAGGCTCTGCTGGGTAATCTCAAATTCCCCATAAAAAATAGGCTGAGGAAAGCCTTGGCCCCAGATTTCTTCGGCAAGTAGGTCACCAATTTCAGAGGTAAATTCAGAAAGCTCTAATACGCCATCATGGGCATGGCGACGCTCTAGTAATTCATCGTTTAGCAGGCCATTCGCCACTTCCTGAAAGCAGGCATCAAACTTTTCAAAATCACTCTTACGAATCGTGAGACCTGCGGCCATTGCGTGACCTCCAAACTTGAGGATGAGGCCAGGCTCATGTTTAGATACCAGATCTAAAGCATCTCTCAAGTGAAATCCTGTGATTGAGCGACCGGAGCCACGTAATTCTTCACCGGTACTACCATCGGCTGGAGCAAATACAATTGCTGGACGATTAAATCGTTCTTTGAGTCGTGAAGCAACAATTCCAACTACGCCTTGATGCCACTCTGGATTCCATAAGCAAATACTAGTACGTTCAGCCATAGTGCCGTCTAGTTGATCTTCAGCAAGATGCGAGAGGGCAGTTTCTTGCATGCCTGTTTCGATCACACGCCGTTCGCGATTAATGCGATCAAGCTCATACGCCAGGTTGATAGCTTCATCAGCGTTATCGGTGATGAGCAAACGGATTCCTAAAGACATGTCCGCTAGACGCCCAGCAGCATTGAGTCTGGGGCCGATAGCGAATCCCAGATCAAAGGTATTCGCTTTGCGTGGATCACGTTTGGCTGCCTGGAAAAGTGCTTGTATACCTGGCTGTGATATTCCTGTGCGAATGCGTTTTAAGCCATTTGAAACTAATACTCGATTATTGCGATCCAGCTGTGCAACATCGGCAACCGTACCTAAAGCTACGAGGTCGAGAAGATTCTCTACCTTGGGTTGAGTCTCGTTGGTAAATTTTCCGCGCTTACGTAGCTCAGCACGTAGTGCGACCAAAAGATAAAACATGACGCCAACACCAGCAAGTGCTTTACTCGAAAAAGTGCAGCCTGGTTGATTGGGATTGACGATTGCCAGCGCCTTAGGTAAATGATCACCAGGAAGATGATGGTCAGTCACAATGACTGCCATACCTAGTTCTTTGGCACGATCAACACCAGCTTCACTAGCAATACCGTTATCTACAGTGATGAGGTATTTTGGTTTTGGATTCTGTTGTGCAGCTAATTCCACTACTTCAGGGGTGAGACCATAGCCCATGGTGAAGCGATTTGGCACTAGAAACTGAATCGGGGTATCTGGTCCTCCCAACATGCGTAAGCCGCGTAGACCAACTGCACAGGCGGTAGCGCCGTCGCAATCATAGTCAGCAACGATGAGCATCGGCTCTTTTTTCTCGAGGATATCGGCAAGCAAGGCGGCGGTAGTAATGCAATTCTTAAGCTCTACTGGGGAGAGTAGTTGCTTTAAGTCGAGTGACAACTCTTCTGGAGATTCCAAGCCTCTTGCAGCATACAGTCTCGCTAGGAGTGGATGTAAACCACTCTGCGCCAACCAAGTAGCAGTGCGTTCTGAGAAAGGACGTTGTGAAAAGAGGCTCATCAGAAACTCATCCTTGAGTGATTTCTTTCCAAGCTAATGGTTCTGCTTTTTTCCAGAAGGCCCAAGATTTTTTGTGTAGATCTTTGGTGGTGAAGATACGTTCACGAACCTTGCCTTTTGGAAAATCAATAATGACAACTTCATCCAGTTGCTTATCTAGCAATGCAGTACTTAATTTTGGCCACACCAGCTGAGGTTGATCCAACCAAGCAAAAGTACTAGCTAGATTTTTTTCATCTAAAGTAATTTTGTGTGGAAGGTTCGAAAGCTTTGCTAGTCCAGCCAGCATGGGGTGCGGGCCTATAAGGCGCTGCGACTGTTTTAATACCGCAGGTGCTTGAACATCATTGAGTTTGCCAATACCGCTAATCCAGATCGAGTTAATACTAGGCATACCGCGTTGTTCGCGTTCTTCATTGACGGAGCCAATATGCCACAGCATTTGAATTTCGTTTTGGAGTTTACGCCAGCTTTTAGCCACACCTTCTTCTTGAGTATCACGAGGCATCCACCAATCAATATTACGACCATGAGCTTGATCTACGCTGTAGCTTGCTAAGCTAGCAAATGGCCCCGCAGAAATAAACCAATAGTGTTTATCTTCGAAGAGAACGGTACCCTGAAAATCCTCTTCGATAAAAGGAAGAGCTGCTTTGAGAAGTTGGGCTGACTCATCTGCTGTCAGATCTATCTGGTTTTGCCCCATCAAAATGAGGTGATCCCGAGTAGCATGTAGATGAACTGGTTGTAGGAGGGCTATGACTTCATTTGGATTGACTGCTTGATTGGATTGCCCGAGTAGTAAGACGGGGGCAAGCGGGGTTAATTCTCCGAGTAAAAAGCGCTCATGAGGCAATCCTTGTTGAGGGCCATCTCTACTTTCGAGCTCCTCTAGCGCATCTTCCCCTGAAAGCATCAGGGTAAAGCGGCGCATCGCGGCTTTGGAGGGGGTCGAATTAGCAGTCATTCCCCTGATTTTAGGTGGCATTTAGGTATTCCATCAGTTTGCCCGCGCGATTCACTAAACTGTGACTATGTTGAAACTCCCTATTGAGCTAGAAATTGGCCTGCGCTACACCCGATCTAAGCGTCGCAAGACGGTAGGAAGGCGCGATGGTTTCTTGTCCTTTATCTCTGGAATCTCTACCGCTGGTATTGCTTTAGGGGTCGCTTCCCTGATTGTGGTGCTTTCTGTGATGAATGGCTTTCAGAAGGAAGTGCGTGATCGCATGCTCTCAGTGTTGTCCCATGTAGAGATTATTGCCCCAGAAGGTTTAGCAAATTGGGAGCCCTTGGCACTCAAAGTAGCAGCGCAACCTCATGTGATTGGCGTTGCTCCAATGGTGAGTTCACAAGGTTTGTTAAGTCGTGACAACATGATGCGTGGCGTCTCTATTCGTGGCATCTTGCCAAGTGAAGAAGGTAAGGTATCTGATTTACCAAAACAATTTGTTGCTGGCAGTATTGATGACTTGAAACCAGGTAGTTTTGGTGTTGCTCTTGGTGCACAACTTGCCGCAATGGTGGGCGCGCATGTGGGGGACCGCATTAACTTAATTGTTCCTGAAAGTGATTTAACTCCAGCAGGCTCCATGCCACGTATGCGCGCACTTCAAGTGGTGGGTATTGTTGATAGTGGCCATTATGAGTACGACAGTTCCTTAGCCATCATGCACTGGAAAGATGCTGCCGCCTTGTTGCGCTTGAGTGATCCGTCTGGTTTGCGTGTCAAGGTGGATGATATGCAGCGGGCTCCACAAGTAGCTAATGAGCTTACAGCTATTGTTCCGCAGGCACTTTGGGTAACTGATTGGTCAAGATCTAATCGCAATTGGTTTGCTGCTGTTCAGACTGAAAAGAAAATGATGTTCATTATTCTGACTTTAATTATTGCAGTGGCTGCTTTTAACTTAGTGTCTACCTTAGTGATGACCGTAAATGAGAAGCAGGCTGATATTGCGATTCTAAGAACAATGGGCGCTAGCCCCGGCCTCATTCAAAGAATATTTTTAATCCAGGGGCTTTCTATTGGGTTGCTTGGCTCTCTAGCGGGAGTCGGACTTGGTCTATTGATTGCGCTCAATATTGATGTCATCGTGCCGGTTATTGAAGCGATCTTCCGCGTGCAGTTCTTGCCGCGTGAGGTGTATTTCATTAGTGAGTTACCTTCTGATGTGAGAGCGAGCGATGTGCTTACAGTGGGCTTGATGGCTTTTGGTCTATCTGTCTTAGCGACCCTATACCCAAGTCGCCGCGCTGCTAAAGTGCAACCTGCGGAGGCTCTTCGTTATGAGTAACGTATTAAGTAATGCAGATAACTTGGTACTTAAAGCGAGAGGCTTGGCCAAGACCTATGGTCAAGGACCTACCGCAGTTGAGGTTCTGAAGGCAATTGATTTGGATGTTTCTCCATCGGAGAAGGTGGCCATTGTGGGTTCCTCAGGGTCTGGCAAGAGCACCTTGCTGCATCTTTTGGGTGGCTTGGATAACCCAAGTGCTGGTTCAGTTATTTTGGCTGGCTCTAATTTGAATGACTTATCGGTCAAGAAATTAGATCAACTGCGCAACCATAGCTTAGGCTTCATTTATCAGTTCCATCATCTCTTGGATGAATTTAGCGCTGTTGAGAATGTGGCTTTGCCTTTGCGCATTCGCGGCTTGAGTAATGATGAGTCTATGGATCGCGCCAGCAAGATGCTTAAAGCAGTTGGCTTAGCTGCCCGTGAATTACATACCCCTGGTGAACTATCTGGTGGAGAGCGTCAACGGGTTGCAGTAGCGCGCGCTTTAGTAGGTAATCCTGCTTGTGTTCTAGCCGATGAGCCAACTGGCAATCTGGATACGGAGACTGCGGATGGTGTATTTGATTTGATGCTCGATATTGCTCGTGATCAAGGTACAGCCTTTGTGATCGTGACGCATGACCCAATACGCGCTAAACGTTGTGATCGCATTTTGCATTTAGAGCGTGGAGTACTAAAGACATTTTCAGCATGAGTGGACATCCCATGTGGATCGATACCCATTGCCATTTAGATGCCCCAGAGTTTGCAGACTCACTAGATGCAGTCATTCAGCGGGCCGCTGAAAAAAACGTCAAGGCAATTCTGCTTCCTGCCGTGAAAGTGTCTGACTGTTCACATGTAAAAGAGCTTGCTCATCAATATAGTCAACAAATTCCGGGTTTGGTCTATACCCTTGGAATACACCCCCTCTTCACCAATCAAGCTCAAGAGGGCGACATCGAAATTCTAGAAAAAAGAATAATTGAATCACTTTCTGATCCACGCTTTGTTGGTGTTGGTGAAATTGGCCTGGATTATTTTGTAGAAGGCTTGGATCCGCATAAGCAAGAATTCTTTTTCAATGCCCAATTAGATTTAGCGCAGAAATATCAGCTACCTGTGGTTCTGCATGTTCGTCGCTCACAAGACGCTATTCTGAAAGCATTACGCCGCCGCAATATCCCTAGCGGAATTGCGCATGCCTTTAATGGCAGCTTTCAGCAGGCGGAGCAATTTATCGAGCTTGACTTTAAGTTAGGCTTTGGCGGCGCAGCAACATATGAGCGTGCACTACAAATTCGAAGACTTCTAAAAGATTTATTCATAGATAGCATCGTTACTGAAACAGATGCGCCGGATATTCCGCCGGCATGGTTAAGGGAGGAGGGGATTGCTTTTAATGAACCTGCTTTTTTACCTCGGATTGCAAAAGAACTTGCCTCAGTCAGAGATGTGAGTGAGACAGAGTTGGCTTCTGCTGTTTGGCGTAACGCCATGCAAGCATTACCGCGCTGGTCAGCTCTCTGCGCTGATATTCCCAATCTCCATCTAGTCTCTTAGTTCATTGCGCTTAGCTATTACGGCGTTTATCGCCGGGGGATCGCTCCTGCTATTTTTGCCCCAAGTTCCAGAGTATTGGATGTATGTCTGCATATTAGCTAGCGCTCTGTGCTTCTCGTTAATCCATTTTGCCCCTAAAGCGACGCTGAGTAAAAAGCTTGCAATCTTAGGCTTGCTATTTACATTGGGGTTTGCATGGAATGCGCACTATGCTGAGACTCGCTTGGAGAACATTCTTGCCACAGAGTTAGAGGGCAAGGAATTTACTCTAGAGGGTAGGGTGGCAGCATTGCCGCAGAGTAGTGCATCCGGTGCGAAGTTTGCATTCGAGGTGCATTCCGCCATCTTGGGAAGAGAAGTTCTCAACGAATTCCCAAAACGAATGTATTTGAGTTGGCAACCCGCCTGGAGAAATCCCCAAGCAATTCCTGAGATTATTCCAGGACAACGTTGGAAACTGAAGGCTAAGCTTAAGCGTCCTTACGGATCTCTCAATCCTTATACCTTTGATTTTAAACGATGGTCTTTTCATCAAGACTTTGGCGCTAGTGGCTCAGTAAGGTCTGGCGAGTTGTTAATGACTCAGGATATTGCCTGGACTGAGTTTGAGTTACGTATGGAGCTTGCCCGTTGGCATTTGCGTAAAAAGATTCAGGCTATGCTGCCTACCGATGCCCGCTATGTAGGCGTCTTGATTGCTTTGGTGATGGGCGATCAAAATGCGATTAATCAAGATGACTGGCAGGTTTTTAACGCTACCGGTATTGGACATTTGATATCAATATCAGGACTTCACGTAACTATGTTGGCAGGTGTTGGTGCTTCACTTGCTGCGTTTATTTGGCGCCGACGTACTTGGCCACTCATTGCGCCTGTTAGTAAAGTGGCAGCTGTATCAGGATTTGTAACTGCGTTTATCTATGCATGGTTAGCAGGTTTTCAGATTCCGGCACAAAGAACTATGTATATGGTTGGTGTAGTGGCATTTGCTTTATGGACCGGCAGAAATCCTCGGTCTTTTGATATTTGGTGGTGGGCCTTAGTATTTGTGTTGCTCATTGATCCTATGGCTCCTTATACACCTGGGTTCTGGTTATCTTTTGGTGCGGTAGCTGCCATTCTGTATGCCATGGGCGATTCTTCTGGCTTGTTGGGCATTCCTACGGGAAAAGAGTTAGAGGTGCACTGGATGCAACGCATGCTCCAAGCGCTACGCGAAGCATGTCGTGTGCAAGCCGTTGTTACCTTGGCATTGCTACCGTTTACCTTATATTGGTTTTCTCAAGTATCGATCGTTTCACCTCTCGCTAATGCATTTGCCATACCGCTGGTGAGTTATATCGTGACACCGCTTGCAATTGCCGGTGCCTTACTCCCAGAATTTATCGGGAAATGGCTTTTATTGCCTGCCCATGCCTCTATGGAGTATCTGGCAATTGCACTGGAGTGGATGGCAAGTTGGAGTTGGTCGGTAGTTTGGTCACGGCAACCAGAGTGGTGGATGCTCATTATTTCTGGATGTGGACTGGTGTATGCCATTCGTCCAGGAGATATTCAGCAGACATGGAAGTGGAGATTGCTTGCTATCGCCTTATCTACCCCTTTATTTTATTGGCCGATCCAATTTAATGAGCAGCTTGCTCAAGGCGAATTTAGAGCAATTGTTTTAGATATTGGCCAGGGCACTGCAGTTCTGATTGAAACTGCCAATAGAAGATTGCTATATGACACTGGACCGATTCAAGGTAAGAAGGATGATGCAGGGCAGAGAGTCATTCTTCCGTATTTTCGTGGCAGGGGAATTGATTATGTAGATCGCATGGTGATTAGTCATAGTGATAGTGATCACGTTGGCGGGGCGGCAACCCTTCTAAAACATATTCAATTTGAATCCATGATGGGATCTTTGCCTAGTGCTAATCCGCTACTAAAAAACTTGCAGGCAAGAAAGGTCGCCGCTATACCCTGTCGTTTTGGACAACGCTGGGTATGGGATGGTGTGGAGTTTGTGATCTGGCATCCTAATTCAGAAACAGTGTTTGCCGAACAATATCCTGGCAAGCCAAATGAGATGAGTTGCGTGCTGGAAGTACGCAATCAAAAAAGCTCCCTTTGGCTAACAGGCGATGTTGAAAAACAAGGTGAAACTGAAATTACCGAGCGTTTAGATGAAAAAGCGTTACAAGAAATTGGCGATAGAGATTTAATCTTCATGGCACCACACCATGGCAGTAAAACTTCTTCATCATTAGCTCTACTAAAAAAGTTACAGCCAGATCAGGCTTTTGCACAGAATGGTTATCGTAATCGGTATGGGCATCCGCATCCTGATGTGACGGCTCGCTATGAAAGCTTGGACATTCCTTTTTATCAAACTCCGCAAACAGGTGCTCAAACTTGGTTATTTAAAAAGAATGCAAAGTCTTCGACACAATTTTTGAGGCATGATATAAAACGACTATGGCATCGCTTGATGTGAAATTGTTTAAAAGGATTTCAAAATGAATAAGTTACTCACTCTATGTTCCCTGGTTGTTGCCGTGACAGTCGGTTGTGCCGGCGCGAATGTGCGCCCCCTAGTGGATATGAAGGGCGTTAGCGACGCTGCCTATGAGAAAGACTTAAGTGAGTGCCAGGCTTATGCCACGCAGCAATCTGGCATGGGTGAGACTGCAGCTAAGGGCGCAGGCGCAGGCGCTGTTGTAGGCGGCTTACTGGGTCTCGTGACTGGCGGCAATAAAACGGGCATTGTTCAAGCTGCTGGCGCTGGTGCTGTGATTGGTGGTGCTGGTGGTGCATTTAGCGGCAATCAAGCCCAAGAGGCTGTTGTGAAGCGGTGCTTGAGTGGCCGTGGCTACAAAGTTTTGAACTAAAACATCCCTTTAACTTCCTTAGATAGCTTAAAAGCCCGAGAAATCGGGCTTTTTTAATCCCCAGAAAAGCAAAAAGCCCTTAAAAATTAAGGGCTTAGTACGTAAATCTTGGTTGCGGGGGCAGGATTTGAACCTACGACCTTCGGGTTATGAGCCCGACGAGCTGCCAGACTGCTCCACCCCGCGTCTGAAGCTGAAATTCTACCATTTTTTGGGGGTCTCTGTCGAGGTATTCCTGTAAATAACGCATAAAAAAGGCGTTTTATATAAGAAATTCTTGATTTAAGGAAGATCGTTAAGGAGTAACATATTGCCACGCAACATTACCTTAAGGTTATGAGATGTCAATTAGTAATCCAGAGTTCTCAAGCTCAACACTTCTAAATCCAGTAGAGGTGAGTGGACCTGGGGGCGAGCACAAGAAAAGTCTTGGCGTAATGATGCTCGCTGCAATCGGCGTTGTCTTCGGAGATATTGGTACCAGTCCTCTCTACGCACTCAAAGAGTGTTTCGACCCTCATCATGGCATTGCTTACACGCCAGAAGCATTGTTTGGTGTGATCTCCATGATGATCTGGGCTTTGATCTTGGTAGTAACGGTAAAGTATGTTTTGTTTGTGATGCGTGCTGACAATAGAGGTGAGGGTGGCGTTCTCTCTTTAATGGCCTTAGCCTTGCGTTCATTTGATAGTAAATCCAAAAGCCATTTCTTTTTAATGATTATGGGCATGTTGGGCGCCTGTATGCTTCTCGGCGAATCTGTAATCACTCCTGCTATTTCTGTTTTATCTGCAGTTGAGGGTATTGAAATTGCCGCCCCTGGTTTGCATAAATTCATCATCCCTATCTCGTTAGTTATTTTGGTGGCTTTATTTCTGATCCAAAAATATGGAACTGCGGCTGTAGGAAAATTATTTGGCCCCATTACGCTAGCCTGGTTTATCACCTTAGCAGCTTTGGGTATCTGGAATATCGGTGATGCCCCGCAAATAATTCAAGCTATCAATCCCTGGTATGCCGTTAATTTTGTAATGCTGCACCCAACTACTGCTTATATCGTGATGGGCGCGGTAGTGTTGGTGGTCACTGGGGTTGAGGCGCTCTATTTGGATATGGGTCATTTTGGGCGTACGCCCGTGAGATATGCCTGGCTGCTGATAGTTTTACCAAGCCTGCTAATCAATTATCTCGGTCAGGGCGCCTTGGTTCTTTCCGATCCTGAAGCAATTAAAAACCCGTTCTACTTAATGGTCCCTGAGTGGGCTCTTTGGCCTGTTGTGGGATTAGCTACCGCTGCGACTGTCATTGCATCGCAAGCCGTTATCTCTGGGACATATTCATTAGTAAGTCAGGCTATTTTGCTGGGCTTTATGCCGCGAATGAATATTCTCCACACCTCTGATTCTGAGCAGGGGCAAATTTATATTCCACTAGTTAACTGGGCTTTGTTGTTCATGGTGGTCGTTACTATCATTGAATTTAGAGAGTCGGTTAATTTAGCGGCTGCATACGGTATTTCAGTGACATCTACGATGTTGATCACGACCATACTATTGGCGGTTGTGATGTTCCGCGAATGGAAAATGAATTTTGTATTAGTGGCTTTCATTACTGCCGCATTCTTCGTGGTGGATTTTGCTTTCTGGACTGCGAATTTAATTAAGCTCAAAGATGGTGGCTGGTATCCATTGGCCTTAGGATTGATCTGCTTCACCTGTCTGATTACCTGGTATCGAGGACGTCAGATACTGCGTAAGCGCGCCATGGAGGAGGGCATTGAGCTAAGTAGTTTTATCGGGGCTCTGTTGCAACATCCTCCGCATCGGGTTGATGGCACTGCAATTTTCCTGACTGCCCACGTAGATTATTTACCAGTTTCTTTCTTGCATAACTTGAAACATAACCATGTATTGCATGAAAGAGTATTCTTCTTGAAGGTCAGTATTTGGGATGTGCCTTATGTAAATGATAAGGATCGCATCACCCTGAAAGACTTAGGCGGCAATATTTTTGTTGTCCGAGCGATTTATGGTTTTAAAGAAACGCCTGATATGGCAACAATCATTCAATTGATTGAAACCCATTTCAATATGAGTTTTGACATGATGAATACTTCCTTCTTCTTGTCGCGTGACACTATCGTTCCTTCAGCCATTCCAGGTATGGCTATCTGGCGTGAGAAATTGTTCTGTTGGATGTATCAAAATGCTGGGCGCCAATCTGACTTCTTCAAAATTCCTGCAAACCGCTTAGTAGAATTGGGCGCAAAGGTCGAGATTTGAGAAAAGACATCTCTCTTCGCTCAAAAATATTCATTTCAATATTTTTGTTTGTTACTTCTTTGAGTGGTATTGCCTTAGCTACTCCAGCTGAAGAGGCTGAGCTTGAGCAATTGGACAAGATCGAACAAGAGCTTGAGCTTCAGCGCGAGTGGGCTAAATATCGCTGGGGCAAGAGATCCTCTGAGTGTTACCAGAAATATTGGGTTAACTCTTGCTTGAAAGATGCTAGAGCAGACTATCGCAAAGAAATTGATCCGATTCGTACGCAAGAGGTAGCGTTGCATGAAGTGCAGCGCAAGCTGCGCGAGAGCTTGAAGAATCAGGAAGATATTAAGCGTGCCGCCGAACGTGCCTCACCAGAAAAGGCTGCTGAAAGAGCTGCCAATCAGCGTGAGTTTGAGCAAAAACAAAAAGATGCTGCAGTACGAGCTGCCGACTTGGAGCAACGTCGTAAAGATGCGCCTAAACGTGCACAAGAAAATAAAGCGGGCACTCAGCTCGATTAACTCTCCCCATTTATTAATACATTTCATTAGGTAACTCTTGGCTAAAGTCAAAACGGTTTATATCTGTCAGTCATGTGGCGGCACTTCTGCTAAATGGCAGGGTCAGTGCCCAGCTTGTCAGGCTTGGAATACTTTAGAAGAAGGCCTGCCCGAGACAACTTCTTCCAATGCTCGTTTTCAGGGTTTGGCACAGTCTTTACCAAGACAAAAGTTATCTGCTATTACTGCTGAAGATCTGCCAAGGTTTAGTACCGGCGTAGAAGAGTTTGATCGCGTGCTCGGTGGTGGATTAGTGCCGGGCGGCGTTGTGCTTCTCGGTGGTGATCCGGGTATTGGCAAATCGACATTACTCCTACAAGCATTGGCAGAGATGAGCTCTGCCGGTATGAATGTGCTGTATAGCAGCGGTGAAGAATCGGCTGCACAAATTGCCTTGCGGGCTAAGCGTATTGCATTAGATGCGCCTCAGCTTGAAGTGTTGGCAGAAATTCAGTTAGAAAAACTCATTTCTATTATGGATACGGTGAAGCCACAAGTATTGGTGGTGGACTCTATTCAGACTTTGTACTCAGAGGTGCTGAGTTCGGCGCCTGGCTCTGTAGCCCAAGTGCGTGAGTGTGCAGCTCAATTAACTAGAGCTGCTAAATCTAGTGGTATCTGTGTATTGATGGTGGGTCACGTTACCAAAGATGGTCATTTAGCAGGCCCCCGAGTGCTTGAGCACATTGTAGATACTGTTTTGTATTTTGAAGGTGATACCCATTCTTCCTTCCGTTTGGTGCGCTCCATTAAGAATCGTTTTGGTGCCGTCAATGAATTGGGTGTCTTCGCTATGACTGAAAAAGGTCTGCGTGGCGTTACTAATCCATCGGCGATTTTCTTGTCACAACATGAGCAAATGGTTCCAGGTGCTTGTGTCTTGGTGACGCAAGAGGGTAGCAGACCCTTATTGGTTGAGATTCAGGCGCTGGTGGATACCGCACATGTACCTAATCCACGTCGTTTGGCCGTAGGCTTAGAGCAAGCCCGCTTAGCAATGCTCTTAGCAGTCTTACATCGCCATGCTGGCGTAGCTTGTTTTGATCAAGATGTGTTCTTGAATGCGGTGGGTGGTGTCAAGATTTCTGAACCAGCGGCTGACTTAGCAGTTCTCCTTGCTATTCAGTCATCGATTCGCAATCGCGCATTGCCTAAAGAGCTAATTGTCTTTGGTGAGGTTGGTTTAGCTGGAGAAATTCGCCCTTGTCCAAGAGGTCAAGAGCGTTTGAAAGAAGCTGCTAAATTAGGCTTTACTGTGGCGATCATTCCGAAGGCCAATATGCCAAAGACCAAGATTCCAGGATTGAAAGTAATTCCAGTGGAGCGCATTGATCAAGCCATCGCAGCTGCTGCAGAGTTAAGTTAACGCAGTTTGTCTTAGCGCAAGTCTTCTGCTTGAATCAGTAAGACTTGTTCTTCCCCAGCAGAAACTTCCATCCAGATTGCCGGGATTTGTGGGAAAGCCTTTTTGAAGTTCTCATACTCGTTACCAATCTCTAGTAAGAGCGCACCACGCTCTGAAAGATAGTCTGGAGCTGAGGCAATGATGCGCCTGATTAAATCCATGCCGTCTACCCCACCAGCTAAAGCCAATTCAGGCTCTGCGTGGTATTCCGCAGGAAGTGTATTCATGGAAGCGGCATTTACATAGGGCGGATTACAGATAATCAAATCGAAGAGATTATCTTCATTAGGTTCAGGTAGCGCATCCCATAAGTCGCCATCGAGCAATTCCACTTGAGAGCCTAGACTATGACGATCAATATTCCGTGCTGCTACGGAAAGGGCGGGCATGCTGATATCGCAGGCGCTCACACGAATATCTGGGCATGAAAGCGCCAAGAGGATTGCTAAGGAGCCATTGCCAGTACACAGATCGAGTGCTTGGCCATCAGCTGGCAGCCACGGCTCTAGTGAACCATCAGCAATGAGTTCTGCAATCCAAGAGCGCGGCACAATACTTTGTTCGCTACAGAAAAATGGCACACCCATGAGCCAGGCTTCACCCAAGATGTAAGCGAGTGGTTTACGTGTAGAAATTCTGGTGTCGGCAACAGTGAATGCTTTCTGCTGCTGGTCTTCAGGGATTAGGTCTTCTAAATGATCCAATGCCTCTGTTGGACTGAGATTGAGCTGTTTGCTTACTATCCACAAAGCTTCGCTTTGCGCATCGATTGCGCCATGGCCGTAGTGCAAGTTTGCTGCTTCGAGTTTATGTGCAATCTGATCGATGCACTGGTTTACAGTAAGGTGTTGTTGAGGCTCAGGGTCCATGATGGAAGGATTCTTTAGGAGAAAAAAACGGTACGCAATTAAGCGATTAACTGTTCGAGCGTCTTGCGATAGATATTTTTGAGCGGCACTACATCATCAACAATAACGCACTCATCGATTTTGTGACTCGTTGCATTGAGAGGGCCAAATTCCACTACCTCTTTGCAGATCTTAGCAATGAAGCGGCCATCGCTCGTGCCACCAGTAGTGGAGAGTTCTGTATCAATATTCGTTTCAGCTTTGATGGCAGTGCGTAGTGCGCCCGCTAAGGCGCCGTCACCAGTAATAAATGGACTACCACCCAATACCCAATCAATCTCAAACTCCAGGCCAGCATCTTTGAGAATCTTTTCTAGACGCTCACGCAATTGCTCTGGTTTGCTTTCTGTAGAGAAGCGGAAATTAAAGTCGACTACTAATTCACCAGGAATAACGTTATTTGCGCCAGTACCGGCATGTACATTGGAAATCTGAAAGCTTGTAGGCTGGAAGTATTGATTACCTTTATCCCACTCAGTTTCTACTAAGGCAGTAATTGCTGGGGCAGAAAGATGAATGGGGTTCTTGCCAAGATGGGGGTAGGCGATATGTGCCTGAATCCCTTTTACTCTGAGCTTGCCAGATAAAGATCCACGGCGACCGTTCTTAATCATGTCGCCAAGTTGATCAACTGATGTTGGTTCGCCGATGACGCAATAGTCCAAACGTTGGCCATGCTTTTGTAAACGTTCGCACATGATGACGGTGCCATCATTAGCAGGACCTTCTTCATCGCTAGTGATTAAAAAGGCAATAGAGCCTTGATGATCGGGGTGATTGGCAACAAACTCTTCTGTAGCCACTACAAAACCAGCGAGAGAGGTTTTCATATCCGCTGCGCCACGACCATAGAGCATGCCGTCACGAATCGTTGGAGCAAAAGGATTGCTAGTCCACTTTTCTAATGGACCGGTAGGAACCACATCAGTATGGCCAGCAAATACTAGGACCTTACCTTGATCGCCAGCCTTACCTTTTTTAATTGCCCATAAGTTAGTTACCTGAAAATCCTCAGGACCACTTACCACGCTCTCAGTATGAAAGCCGATGGCTTGTAAACGCTGTGCAATTAAATCTTGGCAGCCACCATCAGCTGGAGTTACGGAATGGCAGGCGATGAGAGCTTCGGTGAGCTCAAGTGTGGCGCTCATAGATTTGATTTAGTCGCGGAGTAATTCGTTAATAGCAGTCTTTGCTCGTGTCTGGGCATCCACCTTCTTCACAATGATTGCCGCATACAAACTGTATTTGCCGCAAGCAGATGGAAGTGAGCCTGGCACAACTACTGAACCAGCTGGAACGCGACCATAGTGCACTTCACCAGTTTCGCGATCGTAGATCTTGGTGCTTTGGCCAATGTAAACGCCCATGGATAAAACGGCGTTTTCTTCGATAACAACACCCTCAACCACCTCTGAACGGGCACCGATGAAGCAGTTATCTTCAATAATGACTGGGCCAGCTTGAATTGGCTCCAAAACTCCGCCAATGCCAACGCCACCAGAAAGATGCACGTTTTTACCGATTTGGGCGCAAGAACCAACTGTTGCCCAGGTATCTACCATCGTGCCTTCGCCGACATAGGCGCCAATATTGACGTAGGAAGGCATTAAAACAGCATTTTTGCCAATAAATGAGCCGCGGCGGGCCACTGCAGGGGGCACTACGCGGAATCCACCAGCAGCAAAGTCGGCTGCGGTGTAGTTTTCAAACTTGCTAGGCACCTTATCGTAGAACTGGGTATAGCCCCCAGCACTCATCGGTACATTGTCTTCTAGGCGGAAAGAGAGCAAAACAGCCTTCTTAACCCACTGATTGACTTCCCATTTGCCAACATCGCGGCGCTCTGCCACGCGAATAGTGCCGGCATTTAGGCCCTCTAGCACCGCATTTACAGCACTACGGACGTCCCCAGGGACGCTATCTGGTGAAAGGTTTGCGCGGTTTTCCCAGGCTTGTTCAATGATGTTTTGTGGTGATTTGCTCATGCTTTTTAGTTAACTATCAGATTGTTAAGGGATTTTGTCCCCAAGGGTAGATTGATCATTATATAGATGGGGCAAAAACGCGTCTAAGCGCCCCCAAGCTTGCTATCATCTTCCCACTTTAGCTTTAATTTTTACCCCTTTATTTGAACCTCTTTTTTCCCTGCAAAGTACGCCGTGCAACTGAAATCCATCAAACTTTCCGGCTTTAAGTCATTCGTAGACCCAACCCATTTTGAAATGCCTGGCCAATTGATTGGCGTTGTGGGCCCTAACGGTTGCGGAAAGTCGAACATTATTGACGCCGTACGTTGGGTTTTAGGTGAATCCCGCGCGAGTGAATTGCGTGGTGAATCGATGCAGGACGTCATTTTTAATGGTTCAGGTTTACGTAAACCATCTGGCCGTGCCAGTGTTGAGCTGATATTTGATAACACTGAAGGGCGCGCTCAAGGTCAGTGGAGTGCATTTACAGAATTAGGTATCAAACGCGTTTTAACTCGTGATGGAAATTCCAGTTATTACGTCAATAACCAAGTAGTGCGTCGTAAAGATATTCAGGATATTTTCTTGGGTACGGGTATGGGTCCAAGGGGTTACGCGATTATTGGACAAGGCACGATCAATCGAATCTTGGAAGCCAAGCCAGAAGAGTTGCGCGTGTTCTTGGAAGAAGCTGCTGGTGTTTCCAAATACAAAGAGCGTCGTAAAGAAACTGCATCCCGTTTAGAAGACACTGTTGAAAATTTAACGCGCGTTGAGGATATTTTGCGCGAACTTGATCAGCAATTAACTCGCCTGGAAAAACAAGCGACAGTTGCTGAGCGTCATGCAGAGCTCTCTACGCAAATGAAATCACAGCAACAGCTGTTGTGGTTTGTCCGTCAGACTGAGGCTGGTAAAGAGCAAGAGCGCCATGCCAACGGTATCCGCGATACCCAAGTTGGTCTTGAAGAGCAGACTGCAAAGCTGCGTCATGCAGAAGCCGAGCTAGAGACAATGCGTACGCAACAGTACGCTTTGCAAGACAAAGTTTCGCAAGCACAAGGTGATTTGTATCAGACCAACTCTGATGTGAGTCAGGTTGAATCACAGATTCATTATGTGCAAGAAGCACGTCAACGTTTGCAGCAACAAACTCAAGATTTACAAGCCCAGTTGCAACGCTGGACTGTGCAGGAAACAGATGCAGCGCAAGCACAACGCACAACTGAGCATGAACTATCTTTAGCTGCCGAAAAAGAGCAAACACTCTTAGCGGATTTAAATGGCTTACAAGAGCAAATGCCAAGTCGTGAAGAGGCTTATCAAAGTGCCACACGTGAACTCAATAGTGCGCGTGATGCATTAGCTTCGATTGAGCAACGCTTAGCCAGCTTAGGAGAGCGCCTGCGTTCAATGTCAGCACAATCGGATGAATTAAAGGGGCGCGAGACTCGCTTAGTTGGTGAGTTTGATGGCTTGCGTCGTCCTGATGCTGAAGCATTACAGATGGCAATGGATCGCCAAGTGATGGCTGCACGTAAGGTAGAAGAAGCGAAACAGCGCGCAGGCGAAACCCAGCAACGCGTTCCTGCGGCTGATGAAGCCCGCAATACTGCACAACAACAAATTCAAGTAGCCAATCAAGATTTGGCTCAAACAGAGGCCAAGCTCACCGCATTGACTGCCTTGCAGGCTAGCGTTCAGGCACAAGGCAAGATTGGGCCTTGGCTTGAAAGCAAGGGCCTTAAAGAAAGTAAACGTCTCTGGCAAGAACTCAAGGTAGAAAGTGGCTGGGAGGCTGCGCTTGAATCTGTTCTACGTGAGCGTTTAGCAGCAGTGACCGCCAAGAGCGTACAAGAAACTTTGGCATTGGCCAATGATGCACCGCCAAGCCGTTTGGCAATTTTGCTTACCGAAGAAATTACCCCAGCGCACACATCTGCTCCAGCTGATTTCACGCCATTATTGAGTCGCGTACAAAGTGCTGGTGCACCAAGACTGACTTCAGTACTGCAAGAGTGGTTAGACAATATTTATATCGCTAGCAGCCTTGAAGATGCCTTACATCGCCGTGAAAAATTACCTGCTGGTGGTGCATTTGTTACTCAGCAAGGCCATTTAGTTAGCCGAGTTGGTGTTCAGCTTTATGCAGCAGATTCTGAACAAGCTGGCATGTTGGCGCGTGCTCAGGAGATGGAGAGCCTTGAGAAGCAGTTGCGTGCACAACAGTTGATGCAGAGCGAGCTCAAGGGTGAGTTAGATCAATGTGTAGCGAACTATCAAGCAGCGCATCAAGCTGCTGAGCAGGCTCGCGAGAATGCTGAGCATGCTGTTCAAGAAGCACATGGTTTTGAAGTCGAAAGAATGCAGCTGACTCAAGCAGAAGAGCAATACAGCACTCGTGCAGCACAGATTCAGGGTGAGTTGAGTGAGTTACGCCAGCAAATGGGGCAGTTAGCTCAAACCCAGGAGCAGTCTGCTGCTGAGTTAAATGAATCTGAAGAGTCAAAACAGGGTTTACAAGAAGCCTTACAAGTTGCCCAAGAGAAATTAGAGCGCTCTACTGAAGAACGAGATCGTTTGCGCGAATCACTTCGTGCTGCTGAGATGTCGGCGCAAGAAGCTGCTTTTGCGACACGCTCCTTGCAGCAGCGTATTGCTGATTTGCAACGTGATCAAAGTACTGCTCGTACTCAGATCATGGAGATTCAGGATAAACATGATGCAGCAACCCAAGAACTAGAAACCTTAAGTGATGAGGAAGCGCAAGATAAGTTACAGGGCCTATTACTAGCGCGTAGCGCCCGTGAAGCTGCTTTGGCAAATGCGCGTACTGAACAAGATGCTTTATTGCATCAATTACGCGAAGCTGATGAGTCTCGTATGCAAGTAGAACGTAGTTTGCAGCCGATGCGCGACAAGGTTGTAGATCTGCAGTTACGCGAACAAGCGGCTCGTTTGAACTTTGAGCAATTTGCTACCTTATTGTCTGACGCAGAGGCCGACCTAACTGCACTCGAAGCGAACTTCAGCGCTGATCTCAAGGTTGGCGCTTTGCAGAGCGAAGTTAATCGCTTAAATACTGAGATTCAATCATTGGGCCCAGTCAACATGGCTGCCTTGGATGAGTTATCCAGTTCCCGTGAGCGCAAGCAATTCTTAGACGCGCAATCTGCTGACTTGAATGAAGCAATGCAGACTTTGACAGATGCGATTGCCAAGATCGATGCTGAAACACGTGATTTATTGCAAGGCACCTTCGACCAAGTCAATATGCATTTCGGAAAACTCTTCCCAGAGTTGTTCGGTGGTGGTCATGCTGAATTGGTTATGACGGGCGAAGAGATTCTAGACTCTGGTGTCCAAGTAATGGCCCAACCTCCAGGCAAGAAGAACAGCT
This sequence comes from Polynucleobacter meluiroseus, assembly GCA_943372325.1. Lineage (GTDB taxonomy): Bacteria > Pseudomonadota > Gammaproteobacteria > Burkholderiales > Burkholderiaceae > Polynucleobacter > Polynucleobacter meluiroseus_I. Next base: position 222,549 of record CALRYF010000002.1, read on the forward strand.
CTATTTATCTCCTTTCTGGTGGTGAAAAAGCTTTGACTGCGATTGCCTTAGTGTTCTCACTCTTCCTTCTGAATCCTGCGCCATTCTGCTTGCTTGACGAGGTGGATGCGCCATTGGATGATGCAAATACCTTGCGTTATTCCCAGCTGGTGGCCAAAATGTCAGATAAGACACAGTTTTTGTTTATTTCTCATAACAAGATCACCATGGAAATCGCCAATCAACTCATTGGTGTCACGATGCAAGAGCAGGGCGTATCCCGTATTGTTGCGGTTGACATCTCTTCTGCTGTTTCAATGGTAGAGGCTGCCTAAGTGTATATAGAACAAATCATGACGATGCTGGGTTTGTCTGATTTGCAATTTGCGCTGGCCGTTATTGGTTTATTGATTCTGATAGCAGTAGCTGTACTGAATATAAAGTATGCGCGTGCTCGCCGTAAGGCCAAAGAGCAAAGTGAATATTCCGCGGATGATCGTTTTGCACGAGAGCCTAGCTTTGGACAAGGTTTTGCAGACAGCGATACCTCTGCTCGATCCGAACCCAGTTTTGGTGAGGCGATAACAACGATCTCAGCCCCAGAAAAGTTCACCATTGATCCGCGTATTGATTGTGTCATTACACTGCGCTTTGATGAAGCTATTAGTGGTGCAGAAATTCTGGCTGAAATTAATGCCTGGACAGATCTAGAGGCGCAATCAACAGCACGCTGGATGTGTGAAGGCTTAAATGCTAATGTAGATGTTGCTGAAGATTGGGAAGAGTTGCATCCTGACTCTACTTATTCTGATTTGCAGTTGGCCATTCAGTTGGCTAGTCGTAAAGGCCCGATTGGTGTTCTAGAGTTATCCGATTTTTGCTCTCGTGCCCAGGCTCTTGCCGAGACTTTGGGCTCCCAAATCGATATGCCTAGCGTAAGCACTATGCTAGATGGTGCTAAAGAATTAGATGTGATGGCTGCTGAAAGTGATATTCAATTGAGTATCAACATCCTGTTTGATGAGCCATGCCCTTGGGGTAACTTTGATGCCCTTATGCGTCAACGTGCTTTTAAGTTATCCCGTAACGGACGGCAGTACGAATACCTTAGTAAAGGCGTAGCGCTTTTCACAAGCGCTGATTTAGATCCGAATAAATCAGTAACTCAAGTAACGCTATTGCTAGAGGTTCCTTTGGTTTCACAAGAGGAGCGTGCATTTGAGAGAATGCTTTCCGAGGGTTTTGAGATTGCACAAGCGGCTCATGGACGTTTAGTAGATGACAATGGCATCAACTTAAGTGAAGCAGCTGTCATTAGTATTCGTCAGCACCTCGATGTTCTCTATGCCAACCTTGAGAAGTCCGGCGTTCCTGCTGGATCTTCTACAGCTAGCAGACTATTTAGCTAGGAAATCACTTTGTCGTCCACTAGTCCGACAAATTTAGCGGAGCGGTATGCATTCTTGCAAGGAGAGCTTGCCCGCTTAGAGCACGCTTACTACGTTCTCGATAATCCACTTTTACCTGATATTGAATATGATCGCCTCTATCGAGAATTGCTGGAGATTGAGGCTGCTCACCCTGAGTGGATCACCCCGGAATCTTTGTCACAACGCGTAGGCGGGGCTGCATTAAAGGAATTTGATTCGGTTACCCATGCGGTGCCTATGCTTTCTTTAAATAATGCTTTTGAAGATAGCGAGTTAATTGCCTTTGATCGTCGTTGCCGTGAAGCTTTGCATGTTGATCATGTTGCTTATGCGGGTGAATTGAAGTTTGATGGCTTGGCAATCTCTCTTCGTTATGAAAATGGCTCTCTAGTAACTGCAGCAACGCGTGGCGATGGCGCCAGCGGTGAAGATGTCACTGCCAATATCAAAACCATTCGCGCCATACCGCTGAAGCTCACTGGAAAAAATATTCCACAAGTCTTAGAGGTGCGGGGCGAGGTCTTTATGTACCTTAAAGACTTCGAGAAAATGAATCGACAAGCGGCAGAGTTGGGTGAGAAGGAATTCGCCAATCCACGCAATGCAGCGGCAGGTAGCTTGCGTCAATTAGATTCAAAGATTACAGCAAAGAGACCACTCTCTTTCTTTGCATACGGCCTAGGCGCTTTAGAACCTCAGTCTTGGTTGCCAAAAACTCATGAAGAGTTACTCAATACTTACGCTGAGCTTGGCTTACCGGTTTGCTCGGAGCGCAGAGTGCTGCATTCTGTCGAGGAGATTCTGGCTTTCTACAATGAGATTGGGGCTAAGCGAGATTTGCTGCCATATGACATCGATGGTGTTGTCTATAAGGTGAATGCATTTGCTGAGCAAGCCAAACTGGGCTTTGTTTCAAGAGCCCCTAGATTTGCACTAGCCCATAAGTACCCAGCGCAAGAGGCGCTCACTACAGTCTTGGGTATCGATGTACAAGTAGGTCGTACTGGAGCAATTACTCCAGTAGCTCGGCTGGCACCAGTAGAGGTTGGTGGTGTAACGGTTACCAATGCGACGCTACACAATGAAGATGAAGTCAAACGCAAAGATGTGCGTATTGGCGATACGGTCTCTGTGCGTAGAGCGGGCGACGTGATTCCAGAGGTCGTGTCAGTCATTAAGGATCGACGACCAGCTAATGCAGCAGAATTTATTATGCCTACAAGATGCCCAGTATGCGACTCTCATATTGAGCGTCTCGCAGATGAGGCGGTGGCGCGTTGTAGCGGCGGTTTATTTTGTGGGGCCCAGCGCAAGCAGGCTTTGATTCACTTTGCGCATCGAAGAGCGCTTGATATTGAAGGTCTCGGCGAAAAGATTGTGGATCAACTGGTAGACCATAATCTCGTGAGGACCCCTGCCGATCTCTATCACCTTGGATTTACTGCTCTTGCAAATTTAGAGCGCATGGGTGAAAAATCTGCTGATAACCTCATCCAGGCAATTAATCAATCTAGAAATACCACCCTAGCGAGATTTATCTTTGCCTTGGGTATTCGTCACGTGGGCGAGACCACGGCAAAAGATTTAGCGAATCACTATCAAACCATGCATGCCCTCATGGATGCAAATCTCGAAGATCTACTTACCGTTAAAGACGTTGGCCCTGTTGTTGCAGACTCCATTACCAGCTTTATGCAGGAAGCTCATAACCGCGAAGTGATTGAACAGCTCTTAGCCTCCGGTATGCAGCTGGCTGTTGAAGAAAAAGTCATTAGTGCTGCAGTCTCAGGAAAAACCTTTGTCTTAACTGGTACCTTTCCAACGATGACTAGAGATGAAGCCAAAGATCTCTTGGAAAAAGCAGGAGCAAAAGTCGCGGGATCTGTTTCTAAGAAAACAGACTATGTTGTTGCTGGTTCTGATGCAGGTAGTAAGCTGACTAAAGCAGAGGAACTTGGCGTACCAGTGATTGATGAAGCAGCGATGCTCAGTTTATTGAAATAGGATGTCATTTCATGAATACATTGGCCACAAAGTTTCATCTAGACTCAGACGACTGGGCCAATCTAAGCTCCATCTCCAATGAAGAAAAACAAGTTCGCATCAATTTAGCTACAGCCTATCAGTTAGCGTATCTAAAAAATTGGGATGATGGAATATATACGCACATATCAGCTTCTGTTCCCAATGAAGAGGGCGCTTATTTACTCAATCGCTTTGGCTTGCGCTTTAACGAGATCACTCCTCAAAATTTAGTGAAGGTCAATCTCCAGGGGCAGATATTGGCAGGAGAGGGCCCTGTCAATCAGACGGGCTTTGCTATTCATGGCGCTGTGCATGCTGCGCGGCCCGATGCAAAATGTGTATTGCATTTACATGTAGATCCAATCATTGCCGTATCAGCTCAAAAACAGGGACTATTACCAATCTCACAGCATGCATTGCGCTTCTTTAATGACATTGCCTACCATTCATATCAAGGATTGGCGCTATCTGCAGATGAGCAAACTACTTTAGTGAAAAGTTTGGGTAATAAGAAAGCAATGCTTTTACATAATCATGGCAGTATTGTTTGTGGAACCTCTATTCAACAAGCATTTTATTTGATGGATGTTCTTAATAGGGCCTGCAACATTCAGGTTTTAGCTGGAGCCGATGCAAACCTTGTCTACCCATCTGATAAGGTTTGCGAATTAACTTACAGACAACTTTGTAGCGATGGCGATGATGAGGGTCAGATAGAATGGCCTGCTTATCAAAGATTACTAATGGATATTAAATAGGAGAACAACATGCCATTAATTCAGGTGCAACTATTTGAAGGTCGTAGTGAAGACGTTAAGCGTGAATACGCTAAAGCCATTACAGAGGCTGCAGTAAAAATTATGGGTTGCAGTGCAACATCAGTTGATGTCATCTACCACGACGTAAAAAAGTCTGACTGGGCAACAGCTGGAAAGCTATGGAGTGATTCCTAGCCATTAAAAGAGCCGATATTCTCTCTAGGAATATGTCATATTGAGACTGTTGTATTCACAATCCTTCAATCTTTAATCAAGATGCCTCTAGTCAAATTTTTTTATATCTTGAGGGGGCTTTATGAAAATCTGCGTTATTGGAGGTGGTGGAGCAATTGGGGGTTATTTAGCTACTAAATTAGCTAGAGCAGGAAACCAAGTCACTGTGGTTGCAAGAGGTGCAACCTTAGCAGCCATTCAGAAGAATGGCCTAACACTCCAAATGGAGAATGAGCCCCACCCAATCGTTGCTCAAGTCAGAGCAGTAGAAAAGATAAGCGATATTGGCTTGCAAGATGTGATCATGCTGGCAGTTAAGGCCCATCAAATTGAGCCAATTATCGATGACTTAGCGGCTGTCATGGGGCCTGAGACGGTCTTGATTCCGATGCAGAACGGTATTCCATGGTGGTACTTCCAAAATCTACCAGGTCAATATACTGACTTCCCAGTGGAGACTGTGGATGCTGGCGGACACATCATGAAAATGATTAATCCCCGCAATGTGATTGGTTGCGTTGTGTATCCAGCCACGTATTCAGTAGCACCGGGTGTTATACGTCACGTAGAGGGTAACCGCTTCCCGCTTGGTGAGCTTGATGGTTCTCAGTCTGAACGTATTGAAAAGATTTCTCAGGTGATGTCAGATGCTGGCTTTAAGTCACCAGTCCTAGACGATATCCGTTCAGAAATTTGGTTAAAGCTCTGGGGCAATATGACCTTTAACCCGATTAGTGCTCTGACTCACGAGCATCTCGAGGGCATTTGCAGAAACCCACTGACCAAGGATTTAGCACGTTGCATGATGCTAGAAGCGCAAACAATTGCTGAAAAGTTGGGAGTTGTATTTCGAGTGGATGTGGAAAGACGTATTTCTGGGGCAGAGAAGGTTGGCAAACACAAAACTTCCATGTTGCAAGATCTTGAAGCTGGAAATAATTTAGAGATTGATGCATTACTAGGTTCAGTGATTGAGCTGGGGCGTATTACCAATACTCTGACGCCTTGCTTAAGTACTGTATTCGCATTAACCAAACTATTAAATACTAAGGTTCAATCCTCACAAGGTAGATTGGCGTTGCCTGAGCTTCCTGAGTTAGCTCTTGAGCATTAGATTCACCAAAGTCCTGCAGTAAGCAGCAATGTTTTCCCGTCCATGTGACGGGATTTTTTTACTCAACTTTCCCTGCGGGCAATCCCTTCCACCACTCTCCTTTAAATTGGCCTTGTAGCCAATCAATGCAGCGGCTAACCTTAGTCGGCACATGCTTGGGGGAGGAAAACACTGCATGAATTTCTTGGCTTGGCAATGACCAATCCTCTAGGATAGGTTGCAGCACTCCGTCTTTGATTGACTGATGAGCCACATAGCGTGGCAGGGCAGCCAAACCCATTCCTGCTCTTGCAGCTGAGAGGATGGAGGATAAATTGTTCGAGGTAAACGGTCCCTTAACCTGAATGGACTCTGCGTGACCAGATGTATCTGTGAAATTCCAGCGATGGTCAACCTGCACGGTTGAATAAATGAGCGCTTGGTGCTGTAGAACGTCTTCTGGTACCTTGGGTGCAGAATGGTCGCTCAGATATTGAGGCGTTGCCACCAATACCCAAGGATTGGTTCCCAAAAATCTGGATCCTAGAGAGGAATCAGGTAGCCGTCTCATGCGGATGGCTAAATCAACCCCTTGTTCAACTAGGTTGATATAGCGATCATCCATATTGAGATTAACTTCCAACTCTGGGTGTTGGGACATGAATTCGAGAATCGATGGTGTTAGCACCCGCCGCCCAAAGGCAACTGAAGAGCTAATGGTGAGCCTTCCTCTAACCTTTGATTGCATGAGAGACGCAAGATTATCGGCTTCTTCAATTTCACGAGCAATGAGCTTACATTTTTCGTAGTAAAGCCTACCGATTTCTGTAGGGGTAACACCACGTGTGCTGCGATGCAGCAACAAAGTGCCAAGACGCTTTTCCATTGCCGCTACAAACTTGGTGGCAGTAGGCTGAGTAATGCCCAGGTCCTCAGCGGCCTTACTAAAGGAGCCCGTTTCTACGACTCGGATAAAGAGGGATATTCCTTGTACACGATCCATTGCAGGACTCTCCTGTAGCGATAGGTGTTTTTTACACTATTCCACGGCGGAATACTAGATATAGATTTGGTGAGGTTCTCTAAAGCCCTGAAATTAAGGATCATTCGTTCATTACTACTTGTGGAGAGATGAATCATGGCAAAAATGAAGGCAGCAATGGCAGCAGTGTTGGTAATGGAAAAGGAAGGGGTTACCCAAGCCTTTGGAGTACCAGGTGCAGCTATTAATCCTCTTTACGCACAAATGAGAGAGCGTCAGTCTATTGCCCATGTTTTGGCTAGACACGTTGAGGGTGCATCTCACATGGCTGAAGGCTACACAAGAGCTGCCCCAGGCAATATCGGCGTTTGTATTGGTACCTCAGGTCCTGGCGGCACCGACATGATTACCGGACTCTATTCTGCTCAGGCGGACAGTATTCCAATTTTATGTATTACTGGCCAAGCACCACGCGCTAAATTGCATAAGGAAGATTTCCAAGCGGTTGATATTGCTTCGATTGCTAAGCCTTTAACCAAGATGGCTGTAACTGTTCTTGAACCAGCATTAGTACCAAGGGTATTCCAACAGGCATTTCATTTAATGCGCTCTGGCCGTCCAGGCCCAGTATTAATTGATTTGCCAATTGATGTGCAAATGGCTGAAATCGAATTTGATATCGATACCTATGAGTCATTGCCAGCTTACAAACCACAGGCAACGCGCAAACAGATTGAGAAAGCACTTGAGATGCTGAATGAATCTGAGCATCCATTGATTGTTTCTGGTGGTGGCGTGATTAATTCTGACGCTTCAGATCTTTTAGTTCAGTTTGCAGAAATCACGGGCATTCCGGTTATTCCAACACTCATGGGTTGGGGCTCTATCCCAGATAGTCATCCTTTAATGGCTGGTATGGTTGGCTTACAAACATCACATCGTTATGGCAATGCCACGATGCTAGCAAGCGATTTTGTTTTAGGTATCGGCAACCGTTGGGCCAATCGTCACACTGGTTCAACTGAGGTTTACTGTAAAGGACGTAAGTTCATACACGTAGATATTGAGCCTACACAAATCGGTCGTATTTTCACTCCTGATCTTGGCATTGTTTCTGATGCTAAAGCTGCCTTAGACTTATTCATCGAAGTAGCTACAGAAATGAAAAAGGCCGGCAAGTTAAAAGATAGAAGCAAGTGGGCAGCTGAGTGCTTGGGTAGAAAAAATTCTATCGACTATCAGCGCAAAACAAACTTTAGCGACTCCCCAATGAAGCCGCAACGTGTTTACCAAGAAATGGTACAAACATTTGGTGAAGATGTTACCTATGTAAGTACTATTGGCCTGTCACAGATTGCTGGTGCTCAATTCCTGAAAGTATTTAAACCACGCCATTGGATTAACTGTGGTCAAGCAGGTCCATTAGGCTGGACAGTACCGGCTGCATTGGGTGTGCGTGCTGCTGATCCAACTCGTAAGATCGTGGCCCTCTCTGGTGATTATGACTTCCAGTTCATGATTGAAGAGCTTGCTGTTGGCGCACAATTTAAATTGCCGTTCATCCAGATTTTGGTCAATAACAGCTATCTTGGTTTGATTCGTCAGGCGCAACGCGGATTTGAAATGGACTATTGCGTGCAATTGGCTTTTGATAACGTCAATATCCCAGAAAGCGCTGGCATTGTTAAGGGTTACGGCGTAGATCACGTGAAGGTTGTTGAGGGACTTGGCTGTAAAGCTATTCGTGTAGAGCGTGAAGATCAGCTGGCTTCTGCAATTGCGCAAGCTGAGGCTTGGATCACAGAATTTAGAGTGCCAGTAGTTATTGAGGTCATTCTGGAGCGAGTTACTAACATTGCGATGGGCGCTGAGATTGATAGCGTCAATGAGTTTGAGCCTGTTGCTAAATCAATTGAAGATGCACCTGTAGCAGTTCTTCAGTCGTAATTGATTATTTAAAGGGAATATTACATGCCTCGTTTTTCCGCCAATCTCAGCATGCTCTTTACCGAGGATGAATTTTTAAATCGTTTTGCGCTTGCTCGAGTTGGTGGTTTTAAGGCTGTCGAGTTTTTATTTCCTTACGGATTTAATAAGGAAGAAATCAAATCTCGTTTAGATACCTATGCGTTGAAATTGGTTTTGCATAACTTGCCTGCGGGAGACTGGGATGCTGGTGAGCGCGGTATCGCTTGCCATCCAGATCGTGTAACAGAGTTCCGTACAGGGGTTGATCAAGCAATTGAATATGCAACATTTCTGAATGTTGGACAGGTAAATTGTTTAGCCGGCAAGGCACCTGTAGGCGTTGATGCCAAAGTACTGCACGATACTTTTGTAAGTAATTTAAGTTACGCAGCAGAGCAATTGAAAAAGGCAAAGTTAAATCTCTTAATTGAGCCGATTAACACATACGATATTCCTGGCTTCTATTTATCCAGAACTCAGCAAGCAATTAACATCATGGATGAAGTTGGTGCTGATAACCTCTTTTTGCAATACGATATCTATCATGCACAGCGCATGGAAGGTGAGCTAGCCAATACAATCCAAAAGTTCCTTCCTAGAATTGGACATATTCAATTAGCCGATAACCCTGGACGTAATGAGCCTGGGACTGGCGAGATTAACTATGAATTCTTACTTGGTTTTCTAGATCAAATTGGCTATCAAGGCTGGATTGGTTGCGAATATAAGCCATTAAAAAATACTGCTGCCGGCCTTCATTGGAAGGAAAAGTATGAGCATCCTCATCATGAGTTTGCTTCTGCATAAATAGTACTCGGGACTTAGTTTGGGAATCCAAACTAAGCTCCTAATTCCTCAAGTAGTTCTGTCTCGAGCTAATTACTGAAGTAGTCTATTTCCTACATTAATTTCAGCTAGATATTCATTGGTGCCCTCCATATGCTAAATGCTTTGAGGGGCAAAGGTATGAAGAATCAAAATTTAAGATCCATCGTTGCACTGATCTTGAAATCTCATAATCCGTATTCTCGAGCAAACCAAATCGGACATATTACAGCTAGCGGCTTAGTAATTAAAGATAACAAAGTTTTACTCATCTTTCATCCATATATCAAAACTTGGTTTCAACCTGGTGGTCATATCGATGATGGCGAATCACCTATTGAAGCTGCTATTCGTGAGGTATATGAAGAGACCGGGTACGTCTGCGTTTTGGATTCAGGTGATTTTGAGCCAATCGATATCGATATTCATGAAATTCCAGCAAATCCTCAAAAAGGTGAGGCGGCTCATTTACATATCGACCTACTTTATCGCCTAAGGGCTATCCGTGAAGATAAGTCCTCTGAAGATATTGCCTGTAATTGGTTTTCTTTCGACGAAGTACAAAGTACTCGCATTAAGAGAGCATTACTTAAGCTAAGCCCCTAAAGCCTCAAGTAGTTCTGTCTCTAGTTGAATCTGTAGCTTAGGATTTTTGCCCAAGTTAGCAGCATCAAGCAGCAGAACGTCCTCGACTCTCTCGCCAAGTGTATTAATTCTGGCGGTATGAATAGAGACCTGATGCTTCGCTAGAACCCTAGAGATGGTATAGAGCAGGCCAGTGCGATCACTCGCAGAGAGGGCCAGCGTGTAATAGCGCCCACGATCATCTGGAGCCATATAGACGCGCGGTTGAATTGGAAAAGTGCGTGATTGTCTTGAGAGACGACCCATGCTTGGGTTGGGTAAAGGCTCGCTATTGGTGATTGCTGCAGTCAATTCAAATTCCACTAATTGAATCAGGTCGCGATAGCTACCGCCTTCATCTACGAGGTTGCTGCCAGAAATTTGAAAGGTATCTAAGGCGTAACCATGTCGAGTCGTATGAATGCGTGCATCCCAGATTGAGAAACCATGTCTTTCAAAGTAAGCACAGATTCTGGCAAACAGATCTTCTTGATCCTTGACGTATACAGCAACTTGTAAACCTTCGCCAATGGGGGATAGCCTTGCTCTCACAATGGGTTGTTCGCTGTTCACCTTGTTATAGAGATGGCGTGTGAGCCAAGCAATATCTGATGAATCCTGTCTGAGGAAGAATGCAACATCCAACTGTTTCCATAATTCTTCATATGCCTCGTCACTGATGCCATAAAGACGTAACTTGGCTTTTGATTCTTCTTGGTGCTGTGCGAGTTCTGAAGAGGCATCTGGTTTAGCACCACCCAATACTCTGAGAGTTGCGCGATAGAGATCTTCTAAAAGTTTGCCTTTCCAGGCATTCCAAACTTTGGGGCTGGTACCACGGACATCAGCAACGGTTAATAAATAGAGAGCGGTGAGATGGCGCTCATCACCTACTTTCTTGGCAAATGCTCTCACTACATCAGGGTCGGTAATATCTTGCTTTTGCGCAGTCTGACTCATATTCAGATGCTCTGCTACTAACCAAACTAGAAGATCAGTATCTTTTTTGTCTAGCCCATGATCTTTGGCGAACTTACGCGTATCAGCTTTGCCTAACTGCGAATGATCGCCACCACGTCCTTTAGCGATGTCATGGAAAAGGGCGGCAATCACAAGTAACCATGGTTTCTCAAAGCGCGCAATTAAACTGCTACAGAATGGAAATTCATGGGTGTGCTCGACCACCATAAAGCGGCGCACATTACGCAACACCATCAAGATATGTTGATCGACTGTGTAGACATGAAACAAGTCATGCTGCATTTGCCCGACAATTCTTCTAAAGGCAGGAAGGTAGCGACCAAGGACGCTACTGCGATTCATGAGATGGAAGGCACGGCTGACGCCCTCAGGCTGCTTTAAGATTTCTATAAAAAGCGCTCGATTAATAGGATTGGAGCGCCATTTGCTATCCATCTTCGTTCGGGCGTTATAGAGGGCTCTAAAAATAGTCGCCGAAAGACTCTTCACATTCGATGTTTGTGCAAATACTAAGAAGGTCCGAAGAATTTGTTCTGGATGTTTTTGAAAGAGCTGGGGATCAGTGATATCTAAGACACCTTGGCGCTCAATGAAGTACTCATTACCTTCACCTGGAATGGCCAGAATTGTTTTGGATTCCTGTGGAAAGAGTAATGCCTCAATGTTTTGCAAGAGAACATCATTTAATTGGGTAACCGCTTTGGCTGCCCAGTAGTAGCGACGCATAATTGCCTCACTAGCTAGTCTTGATGATTCTGCTGTAATGCCCATTGATGCTGCAAGTGCTGCTTGTAAATCAAAAGCGAGTACATCCTGTCTGCGTCCCGCCAGTAAATGCAAATTGGCGCGTAGGGTTTCTAGAAAGCGCTGATTTCGATTCAGTTCGGTGAGTTCGCGTTGAGTAATGAGGCCGGCTTCATTGAGGTCTTTGAAGGTGTCACCCAATAACGCTGCCTTACTAACCCAAGAGATCACTTGTAAATCGCGTAATCCACCAGGACTTTCTTTGCAATTGGGCTCTAAAGCGTAAGGAGTATTTTGGTATTTGTAATGACGCTGAATTTGTTCTGCTTGTTTGGCTTGGAAAAATGCTTTTGGATCCATCGCTGTTTCAAAAGCATTTGCAAAGTCTTTGAATAATGACTTCTTGCCACAAAGGAAGCGGGCTTCAAGCAAAGAGGTGCGCACAGTGACATCCTGATCGGATTCAGACATGCACTCTGCAACAGTTCTCACTGAGGAGCCAATTTCTAAGCCAGTATCCCAGCAACTTGCGACAAATTGCTCAACTTGTTTTGATAAGGCCCTAGCTTGCTCATCATCTGCAGGAAGCAGAATCAGAATATCAATATCAGAGTATGGAAATAGGGCGCCCCTACCAAATCCGCCAACCGCTACTAAAGCAGCTTCATTATTTAAGCCGCAACTATTCCATAAATGGCCAAGGAGTTGATCGCTCAACTTGCTAAGTTGCTTAGTGAGCTTGCCTACAGACTGTGTCTTTTTAAACTCGGCGTAAACGATCTCGCGAGCGTTACGCAGGCTAGCTGCATCAATAATATTGCTGGCTGCCTGCGACTGACTCATTGAATTAAGCGTTTGCTAATGAAGGCCTAAAGGAGAGGCCTTTAACGCAATCGGGTGGAGGGTTGCTGCCTTCCGACCAAGTAAGTACTTCAACACCAGTTTGGGTCACTAGAAGAGTGTGCTCCCACTGGGCTGACAAGCTGCGATCTTTTGTCTTCACAGTCCATTGATCAGGCATCGTGCGGATATCGCGTTTGCCAGCATTAATCATCGGCTCAATCGTAAATGTCATGCCGGCTTCTAATTTTTCACCAGTACCCGGTCTGCCATAGTGCAGAATTTGTGGATCTTGGTGAAACACTTTGCCAATACCATGACCGCAATATTCACGCACCACTGAGTAACCTGCTTTTTCTGCATGCGTTTGAATGACATGACCAATGTCGCCTAGGGATGCACCAGGTTTAACCTGAGCAATACCAAGCCACATGCATTCAAAAGTAATTTGAGTGAGGCGTTTTGCCATGACAGAAACTTCGCCCACCATAAACATGCGACTTGTGTCGCCATAGTAACCATCGGGAGTGATCACCGTAATATCCAGGTTGACTACATCACCCGCTTTGAGCACTTTGTCACCAGGAATGCCATGGCAGATCACATCATTCACTGAAGTGCAGATGGATGCTGGAAAAGGAGGGTAACCAGGTGGTTGATAGTTCAATGGTGCAGGAATGGTCTTTTGAACATCGCGCATATATTCATGGCAGATGCGATCTAATTCCGCCGTGCTTACCCCGGGTTTGACATAGGGGGCTACATGATCGAGGACCTCGCTCGCCAAGCGGCCAGCTTCGCGCATCCCAAGGATGTCTTTTTCTGCGGTAAATACACTATTCATGCCTTGATTATCAACGACTTGGAAGGTTTTGGCTTGTTGAGGATGCCTAAAAATTAGGCAATAAATCAATTTTTAAGTCTTTCGAGGGTAAATTTGGAGCTTAGTCCTCTTGTCTAGGTGGGGGTAAAGCTAGCTAGAGCATTGATATTTAAGCTATAATTTCGGTCTCAAGTCTATTTTGGACTTGAAATCGCAAGTTGAGCCTTCCAGGGTGGCGTTTTTTAGCGCAGCTAGGACTCAACTTTAGAACCAACCCTTAGGAGAAGTTATGTCAGTAACTATGCGTCAAATGCTGGAAGCCGGTTGCCATTTTGGACACCAAACCCGTTTCTGGTCACCAAGAATGGCCCCTTACATTTTCGGCCATCGTAACAAAATCCACATCATCAACTTGGAAAAAACATTGCCAATGTTTCAGGACGCCCTGAAATTTGCAAAGCAAGTTGCTGCTAATCGTGGCACGATTTTATTTGTTGGTACTAAGCGCCAATCACGCGAGATCATTGCTGAAGAAGCTGCTCGTGCAGGTATGCCTTACATCGACAGCCGTTGGTTGGGTGGCACACTCACTAACTTCAAAACTGTTAAAGGTTCCCTCAAGCGTTTGAAAGACATGGCAGTTGCCAAAGAAGCTGGCGACTGGGAAAAGCTTTCCAAGAAAGAAGCTTTGACTAACGACCGTGATCTCGACAAATTGCAAAAAGCACTTGGCGGTATTCAGGATTTGAATGGCGTTCCGGATGCAATTTTCGTGGTGGACGTTGGCTATCACAAGATTGCTATTACTGAAGCGAACAAGCTTGGTATTCCAGTGATCGCTGTTGTAGATACCAACCACTCACCAGAAGGTGTTGATTACATCATCCCTGGTAACGATGACTCAAGCAAGGCTGTAACTCTCTATGCGCGCGGTATTGCTGATGCAATCCTCGAAGGCAAAGCGAACTCTGTTCAAGAAATCTTGACAGCAGTTAAAGAAGGCGAAGAAGAGTTTGTTGAAGAAGGGAAAGCTGAATAATGGCCGCTATTACCGCTGCAATGGTTGGCGAGTTACGCGCCAAAACTGATGCTCCGATGATGGAGTGCAAAAAAGCTTTGACTGAGGCTGATGGTGATATGGCTCGTGCAGAAGAGATTCTGCGTGTAAAACTAGGTAGTAAGGCTGGTAAAGCAGCTTCTCGTGTAACGGCTGAAGGTATCGTTGCTTCATCTATCAATGGCACTACTGGTGCTTTATTGGAAGTGAACTGCGAAACTGACTTCGTTTCTAAGAACGATGACTTCTTGGCATTTACGGATGCGTGCGTGAAGTTGGTTGCTGAAAAGAATCCAGCTGACGTTGCTGCATTGTTAGAGTTGCCAATGAATGGTCAAACTGTTGATGAAGTTCGTAGCGCCTTGATCGGTAAGATCGGCGAGAACATCATGCCACGTCGTTTCAAGCGTTTCGCTGGTAGCAACAAGTTAGTTTCATACCTCCACGGTACTCGTATCGGTGTCATGGTCGAGTTCGAGGGTGATGAAACTGCTGCTAAAGACGTTGCAATGCACATCGCTGCGATGAAGCCGGTGGCTTTGTCTATGGCTGACGTTCCTGCCGAAGCAATCGCTGTTGAGCGTAGCGTTGCCGTGCAAAAAGCTGCTGAATCTGGCAAACCACCAGAAATCGTTGAAAAGATGGTTGAAGGCTCTATTCAGAAGTACCTTAAAGAGGTTTCTTTATTGAACCAAACTTTCGTTAAAAACGACAAGCAAACTGTTGAGCAAATGCTCAAGGCTGCAAATACAACAATCAAGGGTTTCACCATGTTTGTTGTAGGCGAGGGCATTGAGAAGCGTCAAGACGACTTTGCGGCTGAAGTAGCTGCACAAGTAGCTGCCGCCTCCAAAGCAACTGCTTAATTAGCTAGAGCGGGGCTTGCCCGCTGCTCGGCAATACCCAAAAGGGCATAGAAACTAAGGTTTCTATGCCCTTTTCTTTGATCCCTCTCAAGCCCTTTATAATTTGGCGAAGATATTAAAAAGTGCTTAAAGATCAATAAGCTAAGTAAGTTAATTACTTGGCAAATTACGGAAAATAAAAAACATGCCAGCTTACAAACGAGTCCTCCTAAAACTATCTGGTGAAGCCCTTATGGGTGACGATTCTTTTGGAATTAATCCTGTGACGATTGATTCCATGGTTAAGGAAATTGCCGACGTTGTGAATTGCGGGGTTGAGCTAGCAATTGTGATCGGTGGTGGCAATATATTTCGCGGTGTTGCAGGTGGCGCTGCTGGTATGGATCGTGCAACTGCCGATTACATGGGTATGCTGGCAACTATGATGAATTCTTTGGCATTGCAAGATGCCCTGCGTCAAAAAGGCGTTGAAGCGCGCGTGCAATCTGCCCTGCGCATGGATCAAGTTGTCGAGCCTTATATTCGTCCACGTGCGATTCGTGCCATGAGTGAGGGCAAAGTAGTCATCTTTGCAGCTGGTACTGGTAACCCATTCTTTACTACTGACACCGCAGCCGCTCTGCGCGGCGCTGAGATGGGTGTTGAGATCATGCTCAAGGCAACTAAGGTGGATGGTATCTATAGTGCTGACCCGGTAAAAGATCCAAGCGCAACTTTATATAAAACCATTACGTTTGATGAAGCTCTAATCAAGAATCTACAAGTCATGGATGCAACTGCATTTGCATTGTGCCGTGATCGCAAGTTACCAATCAAAGTATTTTCAATTCTCAAGCCAGGCGCATTAATGCGTGTAGTGCAAGGTGAACCTGAAGGTACTTTAGTTCACGTTTAATAGGAGGCCTGATGTCTGCAGCAGAAATTAAAACCAATACCGATCAAAAGATGCAAAAGTCTCTTGAGGCTTTAAAAACCAATTTAGCTAAGATACGCTCTGGCCGTGCTAACCCAGGTATTTTGGAGCACATTCATGTGGATTACTACGGTAACCCAACGCCATTAAGTCAGGTTGCCAGCTTGGGTTTGGCTGATGCTCGCACTATTAACGTCCAGCCATTTGAAAAAACCATGGTTGCGACGATTGAAAAAGCAATTCGCGACTCTGATTTAGGTTTAAATCCAGCATCCCAAGGCACTGTAATTCGTGTGCCCATGCCTGCTTTGACCGAAGAGCGTCGGCGTGAACTCACCAAGGTTGTTAAGAGTGAAGGTGAAGATACCAAGATTGCCGTGCGTAATTTGCGTCGCGATGCAAATGAGCATCTTAAGCGCCTAACGAAAGATAAGGAAATTTCTGAAGATGATGAGCGTCGTGCTACCGATGACATCCAGAAAATGACTGATAAGGCGGTGATTGATATTGACAAGATCATTGTCGAAAAAGAAAAAGAGATCATGACGGTTTAAATGCCGGCTTGATTAATAGCTTTTCATGACTCAACATTCTAGTTCAACCCTAGCCATCCCAGAAGGTACTGCCATACCTCGCCACGTTGCGATCATTATGGATGGTAATGGACGCTGGGCTGGCAAGCGCATGATGCCTCGCGTTGCAGGGCATTCGGAGGGCTTGGGGGCTGTACGTAAAATTGTTGCGGAATGTCGTAAGCAGGGCGTTGAGTACCTAACCTTATTCGCCTTTAGTTCTGAGAACTGGCGTCGCCCAACAGAAGAAGTTGGTTTCTTGATGAAGCTTTTTCTGAAGTCACTCAAGGGTGAGGTTTCACGTTTAGCTGAAAACGATATTGCCTTAAGACTGATAGGGGACTTAAGTCGCTTTGATTCGGCAATTCAAGAGATGGTGGAGTTCTCTGAACAAAAGACAGCGGGTTGCAAGGGGCTCACTTTAACGATTGCCGCAAACTATGGCGGTCGTTGGGATATCTTGCAGGCAATGCGCCAATGTATCGCCATCAACCCCAATCTAAAGCCAGAGCAAGTGACTGAGGAATTACTTCAGCCTCATCTTTCGATGGCTTACGCACCGGAACCTGATTTATTTATTCGCACAGGTGGAGAACAGCGCGTCAGCAATTTTTTGTTATGGCAGTTAGCGTATACCGAGCTATATTTCACAGATATCCTATGGCCTGACTTTGATGAGCAAGAATTACACAAAGCGTTTGACTGGTTTAGTCAACGCGAGCGCCGTTTTGGCCGAACTAGTGCTCAGCTTGCCTCGCAAGTAATGAGTGATGCGGTTTGATGCAGCTTATTATTAAGATCTGCTTCCCATGCTAAAAACCAGAGTTATTACTGCCCTTGTTCTGTTGGCGGTCTTGCTACCTATTTTGTTTTTACTCCCACAAATTTATATTGGGGCATTCTTTTTGGTGGCATTACTTGCCGCAGCTTGGGAGTGGGGACGTCTGCTTGCGCCTGAGGCAAAACGCTCGGCTTGGATTTACACATTGTTTTGTTTGGTCATTATTTTATTTTTGCTGGGCATGCAAAATGCCGCATGGCAGTTTGCAATATTGCTGCTAGCAGTCATATTTTGGTTTTTTATTGCCCCTTTTATTCTGGCCAAAGGAATGAATCTTTCGCTTGAAAAGCTAAGGCCCTTTTATGTAGTACTCGGATTAATTTTGTTACCAGCGACTTGGTTTGCATTGGTATTCTTGCGAGAACTCGGCCTGATCTTTTTGCTAAGTAGCATAGCCTTGGTTTGGGTTGCCGATATTGGCGCTTATTTTATTGGCAAGGCTTTTGGTAAGCACAAGCTTGCAGTGCAAATTAGTCCAGGAAAATCGATCGAAGGTGCGATTGGGGGCTTAGTTCTTTGTTATGTTTATGCGTTCCTTTGCGTTTACTTTTTATCCTTTGAGTCCACTTTGTTTGGTGCATGGGCTATTCGTTTTGGCTGGGTACCGATGTTTTTGATGGTGACGGTATTGACTGCATTTAGTATTTTTGGAGACTTATTTGAGTCCCAGCTCAAACGTTTAGCTGGAGTGAAAGACTCCAGTCATTTATTGCCTGGTCATGGCGGAGTATTGGATCGCGTAGATGCTTTGATTCCAACGATGCCCATCGCGGCTCTTTTAGCAGGATTAGTATGATGTCAGTGAAACAGGTTGCCATTCTAGGCTCGACTGGGTCGATTGGCGTTAACACGCTCGATGTTATTCGTGCTCATCCAGATCGCTTTAAGGTGGCTGCACTGACTGCAGCAAAGCAAGTTGATCGACTGGCACAGCAATGTGCCGAGTTTAGACCAGCGATTGCAGTAGTGGCTGATGCCGAAGGCGCCGCCCATCTAAGTAAGCTCCTGCTTGATAAGAAAATCAACACTCAAGTGTTATATGGACCACAAGCTTTGGTGAGTGCCGTGACCGAATCCAACTGTGACACCGTCATGGCTGCGATTGTGGGAGCGGCAGGATTGGTGCCGACATTGGCTGCAGCTAAGGCAGGCAAAAGAGTATTGTTAGCAAATAAAGAAGCATTGGTGATGTCTGGTAACTTATTTATGCAGGCAATGAAACAGGGTGGAGGAGAGTTACTTCCAATCGATAGCGAACACAATGCGATCTTTCAATGTCTACCCAGTCAATTTTCTAAGAACCCAAAACCTGAGCTCGGAGTAGAAGAGCTCTGGCTCACGGCCTCTGGCGGCCCCTTCAGAAATACCCCGCTTGACCAGTTAGTTAGCATCACTCCTGAACAAGCATGTGCACACCCTAACTGGGTTATGGGTAGAAAAATTTCTGTAGATTCTGCGACGATGATGAATAAAGGTCTCGAGGTTATCGAGGCTTTTTGGTTGTTTGGTTTGCCTTTGGAAAAAATTAAAGTATTGATTCATCCGCAGAGTGTGGTGCATTCAATGGTGCGTTATCGTGATGGTTCAATCTTGGCTCAGTTGGGGCAGCCCGATATGCGCACCCCCATTGCTTATGGTCTAGCATGGCCTGAGCGGATTGAGGCAGGCGTAGCGCCGTTGAGTTTGACGCAACTGGCAACATTAAGTTTTGCCGAACCAGATCTGCAACGATTTCCTTGCCTTTCATTAGCATTTGCGGCGGCAAAGGCGAGTGGTACTGCGCCAACAGTACTCAATGCTGCCAATGAGGTTGCGGTAGCAGCATTCCTGAATGAGGGTTTGCCGTATTTACAAATTCCCGTTGTGGTAGAGAGTGCCTTGAATGCTATTCCTTCAGTCCAGGCAGATTCACTCGAATTAATCTTAGATGTGGATGCGCGCGCTCGACAAGTAGCTCAAGTAAAAGTCAAGGATCTTCTTTGCAAGCATTAATAACACTCGCAGCCTTTTTATTGACTCTGGGAGTCTTGGTTAGTTTTCATGAGTTTGGACATTTTTTAGCGGCGCGTTGTTGTGGAGTTCGCGTGCTTCGCTTTGCAGTCGGTTTTGGCAAACCTCTGTTTACCTATCATGCAAAAAATAAAACAGAATGGGTGTTGGCAGCTATTCCCTTGGGTGGATATGTCAAGTTACTAGATGGTAGAGATTCTCAGCAAGTTATTTCGCCATCTGAGAAATCTCAATCTTTTGATCGTAAGCCGCTTTGGCAGCGATCATTTATTGTGGCTGCAGGCCCATTCGCCAATTTTTTACTAGCGGTTCTCTTTTTTACCCTGATTTATATATCCGGTGCCCCACAATTACCGGCAGTTTTGCAGAGCCCTCCGGAGCATTCTGTGGCAGCCAAGCTCGGGTTGACAGAGGGGGATCGAGTGATTGGTTGGCAGGATTTGGATTCTGGGCAGGAAAGTGTGCCTATTTTGGGTGATTTTGACCCTGTTCCGAGTTGGAATGCCTTGCGTTGGAATTTGATGGATGCCCTGACCGGGGAGAATGGATTTGTGCTGGAGCTGCAAACGCCTGCTGGCGGAAGATCCGTAATGACCTTTCATGCCAAGGATTTACCCAAAATTAGCCCCGATAAGGATCCCCTGTTGTCGCTGGGCCTGTTGCCTGCATTAACACCCCTGGCGCAATGGCAAGATCTGAAATTAGGGCCAATGGATGCACTCATCTTTGCGTCCAAGAGGGTGTGGGTGATAACCAAGGTTTCTGCAAGGCTAATGGCTGGACTATTTACTGGCAACACCTCCTTAAAACAGCTTGGTGGGCCCATCAGTATTGCAGATATGGCGGGTAAATCAGCCCAGGTGGGATGGCAGCCATTTTTAGCCTTTTTGGCACTTATGAGTATTAGCATTGGTTTGCTCAATTTGCTCCCTTTTCCAATGCTAGATGGGGGTCAGCTACTGTATGATGCATGGGAGTTGGTAGCCGGTAAGCGGATTTCGACATCAATGCAAGAGCAACTCCAAAAAGTGGGCTTTATTTTGCTGATTTCTATGTCATTACTGGCCTTGTTTAACGATTTACAACGCTATATTTCGCCTTGAATTCTCTGACACATTCTTTCCATATTTTTACCCGCTGCATTGCCCATATCTTGGTATTTTTTGCGCTTGGCTGGGGTTTGAATGCTTCTGCAGCCGAGTCTTTTGTCGTGAAAGATATTCGCGTAGAAGGTTTACAGCGTGTAGAGCCAGGTACGGTCTTTAGTTATTTGCCCGTTCAAGTGGGTGATACCTTTAACGAAGAAAAGGGTGCAGAAGCAATTAAAGCGCTTTATAGCACTGGCTTTTTTAGAGATGTGCAGATCCAGGCACAAGGCAACGTTCTGATTGTGATCATTGAGGAGCGGCCTACAATTTCTCGCATTGAGTTTACCGGCATGAAAGAGTTTGAGCCAGATATTGTTCGTAAGTCATTAAAAATAGTAGGCGTAGCAGAGGCGCGTTTTTACGACAAAGCATTGATCGATAAGGCTGAGCAAGAATTAAAGCGTCAATATGTGGGCAAAGGCATGTATGCAGCAGAGGTAGTGGCTACGGTTACTCCAGTTGAGCGAAATCAGGTTGCCATTTACTTCAATATTGAAGAAGGCCCAGTTGCCAAAATTCAAGAAATTAACTTTATTGGTAGTGAGGTGTTCAGCGAAAGCACTTTAAAAGGTGAGATGCAGTTAAAAACTGGTGGTTGGTTGTCTTGGTATAGCAAAGACAACCTCTACTCTAAGCAAAAGTTAACGGCTGACCTAGAAACCATTCGCTCTTATTATCTGAACCGTGGCTACCTCGAGTTTGTTATTGAATCCACTCAGGTATCGATTACTCCAGATAAAAAAGGCATCTATCTCACTATTAGCATTCGTGAGGGTAAAAAATTCACCGTTAAAGATGTGCGCTTAGCGGGCGATACCTTGGGTAAAGAGGCTGAGTTAAGGCAGTTAGTTGTGCTCAAGCCGGGGGATACTTTCTCATCAGCTCGCTTGACTGAGAGTACAAAAGCGATTGCTGAGATTCTGGGCTCCTATGGCTATGCCTTCGCAACTATTAACCCCCAACCAGATATTCGTCGAGATGTAGCTGAGGTGGACCTTACTTTGGTTGTTGATCCCGGGCGACGTATCTATGTTCGTCAAGTAGCAATTTCAGGGAATGCTAAAACCCGTGACATAGTCATTCGCCGGGAAATGCGCCAGTTCGAAAGCTCTTGGTTTGATAGCGATAAGATTGATTTATCTAAAAAACGCTTAGGGCGTTTAGGTTACTTTACTGAAACCGAGATGACTACAGAAGATGTTCCTGGGTCACCTGATCAAGTTGATGTAAACGTTGTGGTTAAGGAGAAGCCAACAGGCGCTATAACCCTTGGCGCTGGTTTCTCCTCAACCGAGAAATTGATTTTGTCTGCAGGTATTAATCAAGATAACGCTTTTGGTACTGGAACAGCTGTTGGCTTAAATTTTTCTTTAGGCAAGATTAATCAAAGTTTAGTTTTGTCTAACTACGATCCTTACTTTACCGAGGATGGTATTAGCCGCTATACAGATTTATTTTACCGATCATCAAAACCACTTTACTACGTAGGCGATCCTGCCTATCAAATTAAGTCGGTAGGTTCAAATATTAAGTTTGGTGTTCCTTATACTGAAGTGGATAGAGTCTTTTTTGGTACTGGACTCGAGGCATATCAAATTCAGACAACATCCAACACGCCGCAGCCTTATTTAAATTATGCGCAAAGTTATGGAATTGCTGCCCCTGGTTATCCTGCTACCTTGACAACATACAACGTGCCGGTAACGGTTGGTTGGTCCCGCGATGGGCGTGACAGTACCCTTATTCCATCTACCGGCTCACTAGAGCAATTGTCGGCAGAGGTTGGAACCCCAGTTGGTAATATGACTTTCTATCGCCTTTTTGGCCAGTATCAGAAATATCACTCATTCTCAAGGGGCAACATTTTGTCCTTTAATGGTGAGGTTGGTTATGGCGAGGCATATGGTAATAATCCATTCCCAATTACCAAAAACTATTATGTAGGTGGTATTGGCTCAGTTCGTGGTTATGCTCCTGGATCTTTGGGCCCACAGTATTACAACTCGACAATTGGCGCCTATCAGCCTACTGGGGGGCAGTCCAAGATTGTTACTAACGTGGAGTACACCTTTCCAGTTCCAGGCTCAGGCGTAGATAAAACTCTGCGCTTATTTACCTTCGTTGACGGTGGTAACGCTTTTGGAGAGAATCTCAATTTAGTCTTAAATTACTCATACGGAATGGGTTTATCATGGATATCACCGTTGGGTCCGCTGAAATTTAGCTACGGTATACCTTATAAACCTTATCCAACGGCTAATGTTCAGCGTTTGCAGTTCCAGGTGGGTACGGCGTTTTAATTGCTTAAGGAAAGATTTATGAAGCGTTATCAATTTTCAAAATGGATTCAAGTTGGTATATTTGCTGCGTTTGCGGCATTTGTTGCCCCTCAAGTTTTGGCTCAAGATGTCGGCGTAAGAATTGGCGCTGTTAATGTTGATAAAGTTTTTAACGAGTCGAATATTGCTAAACAAAGTCAGGCTAGATTGGAAAAAGACTTTGCCAAGCGACAAAATGATATTAGGGATGGCGCTGAAAAAATTAGAGTTGCAGCTGAAAAACTTGACCGTGATGCTGCTGTGATGAGTGAGGCTGAGCGGGTTCGCCGTCAGCGTGAGTTGGCCGAACAAGATCGTGACTTGCAACGCAAGCAACGCGAGTTTACTGAGGACTTAAATCAGAGAAACTTTGAGGAGCGTGCGAAGATTGCAGAGAAGGCTAATATCGCACTCAAACAGGTAGCCGAACAAAGAAAATTAGATATCATCGTCCAAGACCCTCCTTATGCAAGTCCTAAGGTCGACGTTACTGATGAAATCATCAAGGTTTTAAATAGCCTAAAGTAAGTTTATGCCTAATGCCATCGAGCTGGCCGAACAGTTTCAAGCAAGCTTGGTGGGTGAGGCTTCCCAGGGATTTACGGGCCTCGCTCCCCTAGAGCGAGCTCAGTCGGATCAAATTTCCTTTTTATCAAATCCACTTTACAGGCAACAGGCTAGCGATAGTGCTGCGGGCGCATTGATTGTTAGTAAGTCTGATTTAGAATTTTTGCAGGCTAATCCTGGCCCTTATTCGGCGAAACGAGTGTATTTTGTCTCCAAAAACCCTTATGCCACTTTTGCCAGAATGGCTCAGTACTTTGCAAAAGTAACTAGCCCGATTTATCCATCTGGAATACATCCAAGTGCAGTCATTGATGCTACCGCCATCGTGCCACCTTCTTGTCACATCGGTGCATTTGTACAAATTGGAGCGGGGGTAAAGCTTGGCGAGCGCGTTTCTATTTTGGGAAACTCCACTATTGCTAAAGATAGTTTGATTGCAAGTGACACGTTAATATACCCATCTGTTTCGATTTATCACAACACTCAAATTGGGGAGCGCTGCATTATCCATAGTGGCGCAGTCATTGGAGCGGATGGTTTTGGGTTTGCCCCTGACTTTTCAGCTGCTGGTGGAGAGTGGGTCAAGATTCCACAGACTGGTAGTGTAGTAATTGGTAATGATGTAGAAATTGGTGCTTCGACTACGATTGATCGGGGTGCAATGAGCGATACAGTCATTGGCGCAGGAACAAAAATTGATAATCAAGTGCAAATTGCACACAATGTCATCGTAGGCAGTTGTTGCGTTATTGCGGGTTGCGCTGCAATCTCTGGTAGCACTAAGATTGGCAATTTCTGCATCATTGGTGGTGCCGCAAACTTTGCAGGTCATCTAACTATCGCCGATAGAACCACTGTTTCTGGCAATACTTCTATCATTCGCTCCATTACAGAGCCGGGACAACATTACACAGGCGTGTATCCATCAATGCTTCATGGTGCCTGGGAGAAAAACGCCGCTATTTTGCGTGGGCTAGATAAAATACGTCAGCGCTTGCGCTTACTGGATAAAAACAAACCTACAGAGTCATAAGATTCTGTCATCTAAAACAAGATTCACTTTTCAGCAGGTCATTTATGAGCACACCAATCGCAATCGATATCAACAAGATTCTTAAATTGCTACCCCATCGCTACCCATTTTTGTTGGTAGACCGTGTGCTGGAGATTACTCCGCGTGAGTCCATTACAGCATTAAAAAATGTCACTATGAATGAACCATTCTTCCAGGGCCATTTTCCAGATTTTCCGGTGATGCCTGGGGTATTGATTATTGAGGCTTTAGCTCAAACAGCCGCTTTGCTCACTTTCTCTGAAGAGCGTGCCGATGATGCAATCTATTATTTTGCAGGTATTGATGGCGCACGC
The DNA here is from genome assembly GCA_943372325.1 of Polynucleobacter meluiroseus. GTDB lineage: Bacteria > Pseudomonadota > Gammaproteobacteria > Burkholderiales > Burkholderiaceae > Polynucleobacter > Polynucleobacter meluiroseus_I. Next base: position 247,515 of record CALRYF010000002.1, read on the forward strand.
TTTAAAAAGCCAGTGCTGCCTGGTGATCAATTGATCATGACTGCTACATTAGAGCGGGGTCGCGCAGGTATTTACAAGTTTGCTGTTAAGGCAACTGTGGATGGTGAGATTGCTGCTGAGGCTAATATCACTTGTGCGGTTCGTACGAAAGGCGCGTAATGACTCGGATTCATGCATCTGCTGTAGTGGACAGTAAGGCTGAACTGGCCAGCGACGTTGAAGTAGGCCCATATTCTATTATTGGCCCTAACGTTAAGATTGGTGCTGGCACTAAGGTTGGCTCTCATACTGTAATCGAGGGATACACAACTATCGGCCAAGAGAATAATTTTGCACACTTTGCTGCCATTGGTGGTCCTCCTCAGGATATGAAATACCGTGGCGAGCCAACCCAATTGATTATTGGTGACCGCAATACTATTCGCGAGTTCACAACGATTCATACGGGTACAGCGCAAGATGAAGGTATTACTCGTGTTGGTAACGATAACTGGATCATGGCCTACGTACATATTGCCCATGATTGTCAGGTTGGTAATCACACCATCTTTTCAAGTAACGCACAAATAGCTGGCCACGTTCAGGTTGAAGATTGGGCCATCATAGGCGGTATGTCTGGCGTGCATCAATTTGTTCGTATCGGTCAGCACGCCATGCTCGGTGGTGCATCTGCATTAGTACAAGATATCCCACCATTCGTGATTGCTGCTGGCGATAAAGCATCTCCGCATGGTATTAACGTTGAAGGCCTGAAGCGTCGTGGCTTTTCAACCGAAACAATTTCTGCTTTACGTCAGGCATATAAGATTCTCTATAAAGATGGCCTTAGTTTTGAAGATGCCAAAGTAGAGATTCAGAAGATGGTAGTAGCGTCTTCAGCAGATACTGCTACCGCTGAGAAACTTGCCCAGTTTCACGACTTTATAGCCGCCTCAACGCGCGGCATTATTCGGTAACGGAATTACTTTGCCAAAGTTAGCTTGTGTAGCTGGCGAACCTTCTGGTGATCTATTAGCAGCGCCAGTTCTTAGTGCGCTAAATCAAATCCCGGATATGGCAGGTCTTGAGATTTATGGGATCGGCGGTCCACGTATGCAAGCCCAAGGCATGCGATCTGATTGGCCGATGGAAACCTTGAGCGTGCGTGGATATGTTGAAGCTATTAAACAGCTTCCAGCTATCCTCAAACTACGTAAAGAGCTTATTCAGAATCTTCTCAATGAAGATCGACCTGACGTCTATCTAGGAATTGATGCGCCTGACTTTAATCTAGGTGTGGAGCTGGAGTTGCGTAAGGCAGGTATTCCGACTTTGCATTTCGTTTCTCCCTCTATCTGGGCATGGCGAGGCGGGCGTATTAAAAAGATTTCTCAAGCGGTAGAGCGCATGCTCTGCATTTTTCCTTTTGAGACGGAGATCTATGACAAAGCTGGCGTGGCTTCTACTTATGTAGGGCATCCTTTAGCTAGCGAAATTCCACTTGAGCCCAATATTCATGATGCAAGAGAAAAACTAAACCAGCACCTCAAAATATCTACTACCTCACTAGATGGTTTAGTAATAGCAGTATTGCCTGGCAGCCGTGGGTCGGAGATAGAGCTGATTGCACCAGTCTTTTTTGAAACCATGCAACTGCTAGCAGAAAGATTAAAGGGCCAGAAGCTCCACTTTTTAATTCCAGTAGCGACAGCGCGCTTGCGCCCACCCCTTGAGCAGCTATTACTCAAAACTAAAAACATCAATCCAGACATACAAATTCATTTGCTTGATGGCATGGCGGATGAAGTACTAGAGGCATCAGATGTTGTATTGATTGCTAGCGGTACCGCCACTTTGCAGGCAGCGTTATGGAAAAAGCCGATGGTGATTTCTTATAAGGTACCTTGGTTGACTGCTCAAATTATGAAACGTCAGGGTTACTTGCCTTATGTGGGATTACCAAACATCTTATGCGGTGAGTTTGTTGTGCCTGAACTACTGCAGAATGACGCCACCCCTGAGAAGCTAGCCGATGCATTGCAAGAATGGTTAGAGCACCCCAACAAAGTTGCCAAGCTCAAAGAGCGTTTTGCACAGATGCATGAAACTCTGCGACGTCCCACTGGTTTATTGGTTGCACAGGCTGTAGTAGAAACAATAGCCAATCAACGCAAAAATAAAAGTAGCGTATGAGTCTCATTTGGATCTGCGGTGTAGATGAGGCAGGACGTGGACCATTGGTGGGCGCAGTTGTTGCTGGGGCTGTAGTGCTCGACCCCAATAATCCGATCGAAGGTCTCAAAGATTCCAAGAAGTTAACAGCTAGTCGCCGAGAATATCTTTACGAACAAATTATGAAAAAGGCAAAAGCCTGGGGTGTTGGTGAGGCTAGCCCAGCAGAGATAGACGACATCAATATCTTGCAAGCAACCATGCTAGCAATGCGTCGTGCTGTTGAAGATCTCACCACTCGTTTAGGCGCTTGGCCCGATAAAGCTTTAATTGATGGCAATCGTTGTCCTGAGTTACCGATTGCTGCAGAAGCGATTATTAAAGGTGATGCCAAAGAGCCGGCGATTTCTGCTGCATCCATTATTGCTAAGGTAACTCGTGATCGCCAAATGCAACTATTGCATGAGCGCCACCCAGAATATGGTTTTGCTCAGCATATGGGTTATCCAACTGAAGCGCATTTTGCAGCTCTCAAGCAATATGGTGCATGTGATCAGCATAGAAGAAGCTTTTCACCGGTACGCAAAGTTCTTGAAGCGATTGCAAACTAAGTTATAAATCAGCTATGAACTTTGATCTCATCACCTCCAAAGAGAATCCACTTTTTAAGGAGATTCGTAACCTACAGGCTACCGGCTCCAAGGGGCAGAAGGCTAGGCTATCTAATGGGCAAGCTTTATTGGAAGGCATTCATCTGGTACAAACTTGGGTAGGTGACCCTGCTTTAAAGATTCTCCTAACATCAGAAATTGGTCTGAAGAATACAGAGATCTCGCAAGCCATCTATGAGCACCTGGAGATCTGCCCTGATACCAAGGTGTTTCAGTTAGATAGCGCGCTTTGGGATTTGCTGAGCGATCTAGTGAATGCACCACATCTCGCCGGTCTCCTTGATCTTCCCAAATCCACCCTTGCAACACCGCAATCTATTGCAACGCTTGAGGGAGATGTTGTGATATTGGATCGAGTCCAAGATGCGGGTAACGTTGGATCGATTCTGCGTACTGCAGCTGCAGCTGGCTTTACACAAGTGATTGCTTTATCAGGTTGTGCGCATTTATGGTCCACTAAGGTATTACGTGCAGGCATGGGTGCTCACAAACTCTTAGATTTATATGAAGGCTGGTCTAACCAGCAGCTATTGAGCGCCGTAACAGCGCCATTGCTAGCCGCAGCAGCAGATGCTGAGCAAGATCTCTATTCTCTAAAGAAAGAACTACTGCATCCAGTCGCATGGATCATGGGTAGCGAAGGTCAGGGCGTTTCTGAAGATCTACTTGTACAAGCTAAAGATGTATCCATCCCTATTGATCCTCGAGTGGAATCACTCAATGTCTCTACTGCAGCAGCGGTCTGTCTATTTGAGACCGTCCGCGTAAGACGCAGTTAGATAATTTCCGAAAGTATTTGCTTGCTTAGTTGATTACTGAAGTAGTATGACTAACACTAAATTACTTAGGATTAAATGAACTTTCAATACGACAAAAGATTTTTGATATCAGGGTTGGTTATGTTGGTGCTTGGACTTGTGGCGCCAATCTACTCTCCATATGCATTGGCGAAAATAGGTCTCTTGCAGGCACACTTAATTGGGGCAGTACAAGCTTTAGTCTTCTTTGCTTTTGCTTGGATGTGGCCACAATTATCGCTCCCAAAACTTACCAAGACGATTGCCACCATCAGTTTGTATGTTTCGTTATGGGCTAATTGGATTGGAACTTTATTTGTCGGTATTTTTGGTGCTGGTAAAGAGCAATATATCGTTAATCAAGATCTAGTTCCTGGTGCTACAGGTTTTTGGAATTTAGTCACGCTATTGCTTATTAATCTCTCTCAATTGGCTGTATTGGCAGTGGTATTAGCCATTATTGGATTTCTAGGGTGGGCTTGGACGGCCAAAAAAGAGCGAATCATGAACTTCATCTCAATAGCGCTACTGATAGTTCTTCTGCTGATTAGCCTTTTTCAAACCTTTAATCCCGAATTTTCAAACGGATAAAGATAGGCTTCAGCCCAAAATCGTTTTATCGGACTTAATCGCCTGCAGCACTGTTGTAGCAATCTCTTCAATGGATTTACTAGTGGTGAGCACCCAAGGAATAGATTGCTTTTTCATCATCGCAGTTGCTTCATTGATTTCATAACGGCAGTTTTCTAGCTTGGCGTAATTACTGCCTGGTCTGCGCTCATTGCGAATTTCAGAGAGTCGATCAGCATCAATCATGAGTCCAAATATTTTTTGGCGAAATGGGACTAGATCTTTGGGAAGTTGTCCGCGCTCAAAGTCTTCTGGAATGAGTGGGTAGTTAGCTGCTTTAAGTCCGTACTGCATTGCAAGGTATAGACTTGTCGGCGTTTTTCCTACTCGGGAGATGCCAATGAGAATAACGTCGGCATCCGCCAAGTTTTGATTGGATTGACCATCATCATGGGCTAAGGAGTAGTTAATAGCTTCGATTCGGTTCTTGTAAGCATCAGTATCTGCATTGTGGTGTAGGCGGTTCATGGCATGGGTTGATTTCATGCCAAGTGCTTCCTCGAGTGGGGCTACAAAGGTCTGGAACATATCCAGAATCAAGCCATTGGCTTTCCCAACTATTGCGTTGAGCTCAGAATTCACCAATGTGGTGAAAACAATCGGTTGTACCCCATACTTACTGAACGCCTGGTTAATACTGCTGACAGCATCATGCGCCTTATCGACACTGTCTACAAAAGGTACTCGAATGTGCTTAAAACTGGCCTCAAATTGAGCCAAAATCGACTGGCTGAAGTTCTCGGCGGTAATGCCGGTACCATCAGAGACAATAAAAACAATACGGGTTTCGTTGGACATGGATTTGGCTCAAAAAGTCAGGGTCAGCTTTACAATAGAGTCATATTAAAGCATGCCCCATTTAGGGTGGCCGCTACACCAGTTTCCTTATCTTTAGAGAGTATTTTATGTCCAACCAACAGCAACAAAATAGCAGTATGGCTGATGCCTATGTTTTGCCTTTTGAACAGCTTCGCATGACGGATGTCGAATCCGTTGGTGGTAAGAATGCGTCATTGGGAGAGATGATTTCTCAGTTAGCCTCTACAGGGGTTCGTGTTCCTACAGGGTTTGCAACTACCTCATTAGCATTCCGTGATTTTCTAAAGCACAACAATCTCACTGAGCGTATTCAACAGCGTTTAGATGGCTTAAATATTGATGATGTCCGCGCATTGGCACAAGCTGGCGCAGAAATTCGTAACTGGATCGAAACAGCCCCTTTTCAACCAAAATTGGATGAAGAGATTCGTAAAGCATTTGCAGTCTTGGATGATTCTGGCAAAGGTTCCTTTGCAGTACGCTCTTCAGCAACTGCTGAAGACTTGCCTGACGCCTCTTTTGCGGGCCAACAAGAAACTTTCTTGAATGTTGAAGGTATTGACGATGTTTTAAAGAAAATTCGTGAAGTATTTGCCTCTTTGTATAACGATCGCGCAATTTCTTACCGTGTTCATAAGGGCTTTGCCCATGCTGAAGTGGCGCTATCGGCTGGTATTCAGCGTATGGTTCGCTCCGACTTAGGTGCTGCTGGTGTGATGTTTACGCTCGATACTGAGTCTGGATTTGAGGATGTCGTTTTCATTACCTCTAGCTATGGCCTAGGTGAGACCGTAGTTCAGGGTGCAGTGAACCCAGATGAGTTTTATGTTTTCAAAACTACCTTAGCTCAAGACAAGAAGGCAATTATTCGCCGCTCTTTGGGTTCCAAGTTAATTCAGATGCAATTTGCACCAGCGGGCTCAGCCGATAAGGTTATGACCGTGGATGTCACTCCAGAAAAGCGTAACCGCTTCTCCTTAGAGGATGCAGACATCACTGAATTAGCCAAGTATGCAGTGATCATTGAGAAGCACTATGGTCGTCCAATGGACATTGAGTGGGGTAAAGATGGTCAAGACGGTCGTATTTATATTCTCCAAGCCCGTCCAGAGACTGTAAAGAGCCAGGCTGCTGGCCAAGTAGAGATGCGCTACAAGTTAAAAGGCAGCTCTAAGGTGTTGGCAAAGGGTCGTGCGATTGGTCAAAAGATTGGCGCAGGTCCTGTGCGCATTATTCGTGACCCAAGTGAGATGGATCGTGTTCAGCCAGGCGATGTCTTAGTGGCTGATATGACTGATCCGAACTGGGAGCCGGTCATGAAGCGTGCTTCTGCAATTGTGACCAATCGCGGTGGCCGTACTTGTCACGCAGCGATTATTGCTCGTGAACTAGGTGTTCCAGCAGTGGTGGGTTGCGGTGATGCGACTGAGCACTTGCAAGATGGCATGATGGTCACAGTTTCTTGTGCTGAAGGTGATGAAGGCCATATTTATGATGGCTTGATCGAAACTGAAGTCACTGAAGTATCTCGCGGTGTATTGCCAGAGATTCCAGTGAAGATCACCATGAACATTGGTAATCCCCAATTGGCGTTTGATTTCTGTCAAATTCCGAATGCGGGTGTTGGCTTAGCGCGTCTTGAGTTCATCATTAACAATTACATTGGCGTGCATCCACGTGCAGTATTAGAGTATCCAAACATTGATCCTGATCTCAAGCGCGCCGTGGAGAGCGTGGCTCGTGGTTACGCTAGTCCACGTCAATTCTATGAAGATAAATTGGTTGAGGGTGTTGCAACCATTGCTGCTGCCTTCTATCCAAAACCAGTGATCGTCCGTCTCTCAGACTTCAAATCCAATGAATATAAGAAGTTAATTGGTGGTTCACGTTATGAGCCGGATGAAGAAAACCCAATGTTAGGCTTCCGTGGCGCATCACGTTACGTATCAGCAGATTTTGGCGAAGCGTTTGCTCTTGAGTGCGCAGCAATGAAGCGTGTGCGTGAAGATATGGGCTTGGATAACGTAGAAATCATGGTCCCATTCGTGCGTACCATCAATCAAGCCAAGCGTGTGATCGATATGATGGAGACATTCGGCCTCAAGCGTGGTGTAAATGGCCTGCGCCTCATCATGATGTGTGAGATTCCATCAAATGCTATTCTGGCTGATCAGTTCCTTGAGTACTTTGACGGTTTCTCAATCGGCTCAAATGATATGACTCAGTTAACTTTAGGTCTTGATCGTGACTCCGGCATGGAGTTGTTGGCAATTGATTTTGACGAACGTGATCCAGCAGTAGAGTTCATGATTGCTCGTTCGATTGATGCATGCCGTAAGCAAAATAAATACGTTGGTATTTGTGGTCAAGGCCCATCAGATCACCCAGACTTCGCTCGTTGGTTGGTTGAGAAGGGCATTACCTCAATCTCCTTAAATCCAGATAGCGTAGTGGCTACTTGGGAGATGTTAGGTAAGAACTTAAAAGCCTAATTGCTAGCAAGAAGATGTAAAAGCAAGAGGCCTAGATTTTTCTAGGCCTTTTTCTTGGGCGCCGCTTTCTTTGCAACTAGCTTCACCATTGTCTTTTTTGATACGGCTTTGGCTTTTGGTGGTTGATGATTAATCGGTACTGCACCCATTTTCTTAGCAGGTGCTGAGATAGCGCTAGATTTATTGGCTCCACTCCAGCTTGGCTCGGCGATCGAATTAAAAGCTGCCCGAAGCTTTTCACCCCAAAGCTGATGAATCATCTGGAAGTAGGGATTGGATTCATCCATAGTTACTAGCTTGCTTGCTTTAAGAGAGTTCTTTTCGTAAACCAAGAGATCTAATGGGAGTCCCACGGAGATATTGCTGTTGAGCGTTGAATCCATAGAAATCAAAGCGCACTTGGTGGCAAGATTTAGCGGGGTATTGAAGTTCAGCACCCGATCCAAAATAGGCTTGCCGTATTTAGATTCACCAATCTGGAAGTAGCAGGTCTCCGGTGTAGCTTCGATGAAGTTTCCGGCTGAGTAAATATTAAATAAGCGAGGTCTTTCACCTTTGACTTGACCACCAAAAATCAGGTTGCAATTGAAATCAATGCCAGCCTTTTCGAGAGCTTTATGGTCACGGTCATAAACTTGTTTGATGGCGTCACCAATTACTACTGCAGCATCATGAGAGTTCTCGGCGGTCCAGAGATTTACGCCATTTAGTAATTGACCTTGCAGCAGAATTTCTTTGACCGCTTGAGTAATGGCTAAATTGCCGGCGCTCATCAAAGTAAAGAAACGATCCTTATTTTGAAACAAGCTCATTTTTCTAAAGGTGCCGATTTGGTCTACGCCGGCATTTGTGCGGGTATCTGATAAGAAAACGAGACCATCTTTAAGACAAAGCCCAACGCAATACGTCATACCCAAATCCTCTTTATTATTTCTTGAGATTATCTCTTAAAAGGCAGGCGAGCCTAGGCTAGTTGCTGAATGGAGATATTGGCACTGAGTTCTTCACCGCCACCGCCAGTACGCACACCCTTTACGGGAGCTGCAGAATAATAGTCTCGACCAATCGCCAATCGAATGTGGCGAGAATCAATTAAGCAGGCATGCGTAATATCCACGCTAGTCCAAATGCCTTTATCAATATTGCTACAGAAGTCGATCCAAGCATGGCTTGCTAAATTAGGCGACTCTTCTGCAAAGAAATAACCGCTGACATAACGAGCTGGCACTCCTGATGCACGACATAGGCTGAGCATGACATGCGCATGGTCCTGACAAACACCTGATTTCATGGCAAAGGATTGGACTGCAGTCGTAGCAAAGTTGGTTTGACCCGGAGAATAGGTAATCAATCCTTGAACTGCTTCAGCTAGTTTTAATACTTGGTCAACTGAATTTTTCTTTGGTAGGCTATAAGAGAAATACTCCAACATTTCATCAGTAGGCTCGGTCAAGTTGGTTTGTTGTAAAAGATAGTAAGGCGAGACTGCTTTACTATCATCGATAAACTCAAATGCATCTTGTGTGTGCACCTCACCTTCTGCCTCAATCATCATCGAGGTGTAAGGAGTTTCTTGTACAAATACACTACATAGATTATTGAAGCTATCCAATGAGTTGGAGGCCTTGATTGGGGTGCTAATTTTCCATTTATCTATTTGTTGTCCGGCAATCGTTGGCGGCGTTAAGCGTAACTCCTGAATAGAATAGCGAACTGGTGTTTCATAACGATATTCAGTGCGATGGTGGATTTTAAGATGCATATTTTTCTTAAATCCTTAGGCAACAGCCAGTGGGATGAGGTATGCGTTACTAAACTCATCAGCAATATGGTTAATACGCTCAAGGAATGATTCAATAAATTCTTCAAGACCTTGTTCAAATACTTCATTGATATCAGAGTAATCCAAGCTTGCCTTCAGCTTACCAAGCAATCTCTCGATTTCTTTGGATTGTTGATTCTTCATCTCAGCAATGAGAGGAATGAGTTCATTTACGCAGCACACTAAAGAGCGCGGCATTTGTTTATTGAAAATCAATAACTGAGCTACTTGTTTTGGTGTCACTTGATCGGAATAGATTTGACGATAGATTTCAAATGCTGAGACAGAGCGAAGTAACGCGGCCCAGTGATAGAAGTTAAAAAACTCGCTATGTGCGCCTTCATCAGCTGACTTTTTAGCACCCAAACCATTTAGGGTGGCTTGATCTTCATATTTAGTTTCTAAAATACGGGCAGTATTGTCAGCGCGTTCTAGCAAGGTTCCCACGTTGATGAAATAAAAAGCCTCATTCTTGAGCATCGTTCCGTATAAGACACCCCTAAACAAGTGGCAACGGTGCTTTACCCACTCTAATAGGCGACTAGGATCAGACTGATGTCTTGCCTCTAGAATCCGCTGGAGCTCTAACCAAGTAGTATTTTGGGTTTCCCATACCTCAGAAGTAATCTTGCCACGTATCACACGCGCGTTTTCACGAGCAGCGTATAAGCAGGAAACGATGCTAGATGGATTACTGGTTTCATAGATCATGAAATCCAAGACATTCTCACGATTGACTACATCATATTTTCTGAGGAATGCTTCTTCTAACTTGGAGATCGTGAGTAATTTTTTCCAGCTCTGCTCCAAAAATTCTGTAGGCTGTGGAAGTAGGGAGGTCTGATGGTTTACATCGAGCATGCGGGCGGTATTTTCAGCGCGCTCGGTATAACGGGCCATCCAATAAAGACAATCGGCGGTACGACTTAACATATTGACTCTTCCCTCATTCTTCCAGCACCCAGGTATCTTTAGTGCCGCCGCCTTGGGAGGAGTTCACTACTAAAGAACCTTCTTTAAGGGCAACCCTGGTTAACCCACCCGGAACCATCTTGATGGTTTTGCCTGAGAGAACAAAGGGTCTTAAATCAATATGTCTCGGCGCAACACCTGACTCTACAAAAGTAGGGCAAGTAGAGAGTGCTAAGGTGGGTTGAGCAATATATTTATCTGGATTAGCAATGAGATGGGATCTAAATTCTTCAATCTCTGCTTTGGTGGAGGCGGGACCAACTAACATTCCATAGCCGCCAGCACCATGAGTGAGTTTGACTACTAACTTATCTAAGTTTGCCAGGGTATAGGCCAGGTCATCCGTCTTGCGACATTGGAATGTAGGAACGTTATTGAGAATGGGTTTTTCGCCAAGGTAAAACTCAATCATTTCGGGAACGTAGGGATAGATGGATTTGTCATCGGCAATGCCCGTACCAATGGCATTTGCTAACGTAACATTACCAGCGCGGTGTGCCGATAGGAGTCCTGCAACGCCCAGCGTGGAATCAGAGCGGAAAGCCAGCGGATCTAAGAAATCATCATCCACTCGACGGTAGATGACATCGACTCGCTCGGGTCCCTGAGTGGTTCGCATAAAGACTTGTTCATTCTTCACAAATAAGTCTTTACCTTCAACTAACTCAACACCCATCTGCTGTGCAAGGTAGCTATGCTCAAAGTAGGCGGAGTTATACATGCCGGGAGTGAGTACCACTACATTGGGCTTTTTAACGTCATCCGGTTTTACTGATTTGAGGCACTCCAACAAAAGATCGGGATAGTGTTCTACTGGCGCAATGCGATATTTCTGAAAGAGATCAGGAAAGAGCCGCATCATCATCTTACGGTCTTCAACCATATAAGACACGCCAGAAGGAACACGTAAGTTATCTTCTAATACATAAAACTCGCCTTCACCCGCACGCACGATATCAATCCCTGCAATTTGTGCATAGATATCACGCGGTATGCTGACGTTGCGCATCTCAGGGCGATATTGCGCATTGTTATAAATCTGTTCGGCAGGAATAATACCTGCCTTAATAATGTCTTCATCGTGATAAACGTCGTAGATGAAACGATTGAGTGCTTTTACCCGCTGACGCAATCCTGCCTCTAGCTGTTCCCATTCTTTCGCGGTGAAGATGCGAGGCACTTGATCGAAGGGAATGGTCCTCTCTGATCCAAGATCGTCTCCATAGACTGCAAAGGTAATGCCTACTCGTCTAAAAATAAGGTCAGCTTCTGCGCGCTTGAGGCCCATCAGGCTGTCACTTTGCTGCTTTAGCCAGTTGTGAAAGATTCTGTAGTGGGGGCGCGCTTTGCCTGCGGCATCGAGCATTTCATCAAAAGGCAATTTCATAGTTATAAAACTAATGCCTTTTAAAATACTGAATTAGGAGATTTGAGACGGCTTGGTGCTGTATTGCACCACATAGGTGCAAAAATCCTCAGTCTCTGGCTCTCAGGGCAGTCTACCCTAGATTTTGAGGAATCAGGCGTTTAAATCGCCTCTAGCAATGCGACCTTTTTGAACTTCCCATTCACGCTCTTTGGTAGCTGCACGCTTGTCATGCTGCTTTTTGCCTCTAGCAAGACCAATTTCGCACTTCACATTGCCTTTGGAGAAGTGTAGGTTCAGCGGAACCAAGGTGTAACCCTTTTGCTCCACCTTGCCAATGAGTTTGCGGATTTCAATGGCATTTAGGAGCAGCTTGCGCGTGCGGGTATTGTCTGGAAGGATGTGGGTAGAGGCTGAGAGCAGGGGGGTGATGTGGCAACCGATCAAAAATAGCTCCGCCTTGCGAATGACGACATACGCTTCTTTGATGTGCACGCGACCTGCGCGGATGGCTTTTACTTCCCAGCCCTCCAGCACAAGTCCTGCCTCAAAACGTTCCTCGATAAAATAATCAAAGAAGGCTTTTTTGTTATCGACGATACTCATATTTATTTAGCTCTCAAGAACGATTATGGCAGACGTCTACAAGACCGTTTTAATTGGCCAATCAGCCGACCGGATGTACGGCTTAGTGACTGATGTCGCCCGTTATCCGGAGTTCCTACCTTGGTGTGGTGGGGTGGAAATCTTTGAGCAGACCGAGACCGTCCTGGATGCCAAAATCAATATCCATTTCAAGGGCATTACTCAGTACTTTCATACTCGGAATGTGAATCACCGCCCAGAAACGATTGATATGGTCTTTGTGGATGGTCCGTTTAAGCATTTCTCTGGCCAGTGGAACTTTATCGCTCTGCGAGAGGATGCTTGTAAGGTGGAGTTCAAGCTCCACTGGGAATTTAAGAGCGTCATTCTGGATAAGATCATTGGCCCCGTCTTTAACCATATAGCCGGCACCTTTGTGGACTGTTTTGTGAAGCGGGCTGATGATCTCTATGGCTGAGCGCTCACTCGATTTTGTGCTCTGTGATGCGAGGCGAGGCGAGCCAGAGATGAAGTCCTTCAAGCTCCTATTGGGTGCTAATGAGTCAGCAACAGTTGGTTTGGCTCTGGTCAAGTCTGGTATCGCGACTGGTCCAGATGACCCTGTTTTAGCTAGAAAGGGCTGCTTTGGCGTATTTGGCAAGCGCAAGGACTGGGATAGTCCGATATACGCTGGAGACCGCTTAGAGCTTTATTCTCCGCTGTTAATTGACCCCAAGACAGTACGGCGGAAAAAGGCCAATCAGAACCAGGATGCTAAATTCCAGGCTGCCGCAGCTAAAAGAAAGGCTAGGAGGCTATAATCTGTTTTTGCGACTAGGGGTTTTGCATGCGACTCATTCAAAAAGCACTCACTTTTGACGATGTGCTCCTCGTACCGGCCTATTCATCGGTACTCCCTCGAGATGCCAGTTTGGCAAGTAAGTTAACTCGAGAAATTTCACTCAATACACCACTGGTGTCTGCAGCTATGGATACCGTTACAGAAGGTCGTTTGGCAATTGCCATGGCCAGTGAAGGTGGTATTGGCATTATTCATAAAAACCTAAAGCCTGCCGAGCAAGCTCGTGAAGTGGCTAAAGTAAAACGTTACGAATCTGGTGTACTGCGTGATCCAATCACCATTGGTCCAGATGTCACTTTGCGTCAAGTGATTCAACTTTCTCGTGAGCATGGTTTTTCAGGATTCCCAGTTCTCGTTGGTAAAGAGGTAGTCGGAATTATCACGAACCGTGATTTGCGTTTTGAAGAAGATTTGGATGCAGCAGTAAAAACGAAAATGACTCCACGTGAGCGCTTAATTACTGTGAAAGAAGGTTGCGCATTAGAGGAAGCAAAGCGTTTAATGAGCCAGCACCGTTTAGAGCGCGTGTTAGTTGTAAACGATAAGTTTGAATTACGTGGCCTGATTACGGTTAAAGATATTCTCAAGGCGACTGAACACCCAAATGCTTGTAAAGACAGTGAAGGCAAGCTACGCGTGGGTGCTGCAGTTGGCGTTGGTCCTGATAACGATGAGCGTATTGAGCTCTTAGTGCGTGCAGGTGTGGATGTAATCGTTGTGGATACAGCTCACGGCCATAGCCAGGGCGTATTAGATCGCGTGAAGTGGGTTAAGAAAAATTATCCTCATGTACAAGTCATCGGCGGCAATATTGCTACTGGTGATGCTGCTAAGGCATTGGCTGATCACGGAGCTGATGGTGTGAAAGTCGGCATTGGTCCTGGCTCTATCTGCACTACTCGTATTGTTGCTGGTGTTGGTGTTCCACAAATTACTGCGATTGTGAATGTAGCTACCGCACTCAAGGGCACAGGTATTCCATTGATTGCTGATGGTGGTGTACGTTACTCCGGTGATGTTGCCAAGGCATTAGCTGCTGGCGCTAGTTCAGTCATGATGGGCGGATTGTTTGCGGGAACTGAAGAGGCACCAGGCGAAGTATTCTTATATCAAGGACGTTCATACAAGAGCTATCGTGGCATGGGATCTTTGGGCGCGATGGCTGATGGTTCTGCTGACCGCTACTTCCAAAGTGACATCGTTGCGAATGCGGAAAAGCTTGTCCCTGAGGGTATTGAAGGTCAAGTACCTTATAAGGGCAGCGTACTCGCAATCTTGCATCAGCTGACTGGCGGCATTCGTTCTTCTATGGGTTATCTCGGTTGCAAAACGATTGATGAGCTCCATGAAAAAGCCAACTTTGTCGAAATTACATCTGCAGGTGTACGTGAATCACATGTGCACGATGTGAAGATCACTAAAGAAGCGCCAAATTACCATATTGATTAAGGCTGTTTCTTTCGTGCACGACAAAATACTGATTCTCGACTTTGGTTCACAAGTAACCCAACTCATTGCTCGGCGTGTGCGCGATGGAAGGGTGTATTCAGAGATCCATCCTTATGATTGCGATCCAGAGTTCATTCGTAAGTTCATTCAGGAGCAGGGTGGCAAGGGAATTATTCTTTCTGGCGGCCCAAGCTCAGTAACTGAAGAAGGTAGTCCTCGTGCACCGCAAATCGTATTTGAGCTAGGCGTTCCAGTCTTAGGTATTTGCTATGGCATGCAAACCATGGCTACTCAATTGGGTGGAGCAGTAGCTTCTGCGGAGTCTTTGGGTAAAGCGCGTGAATTTGGTTACTCAGAGGTTCGTGCGCATGGGCACACCAATTTACTCAAAGGTATTCAGGACTTTTCTACTAGTGAAGGTCATGGCATTCTGAAAGTCTGGATGAGTCATGGCGATTCAGTAACTACACTGCCACCAGCATTCAAGTTAATGGCCTCCACAGAGTCTTGTCCTATTGCTGGCATGGCAGATGAAGAGCGTCGTTTCTATGCATTCCAGTTCCATCCTGAAGTAACCCATACCATTCAGGGTACAGCAATCATCGAGCGTTTTGTGCACGAGATATGCAAATGCAAGCCTGACTGGGTGATGGGTGATTACATCAGTGAAGCTGTTGAAAACATTCGTAAGCAAGTTGGTGATGAGGAAGTCATTCTCGGTTTATCAGGTGGTGTTGACTCTAGTGTTGCCGCTGCCTTAATTCACCGAGCGATTGGCGATCAGCTGACTTGTGTATTTGTTGATCATGGCCTACTTCGTTTGAATGAAGGCGACATGGTGATGGAGATGTTTGCACGTAACTTGGGTGTAAAGGTTATCCGTGTTGATGCTAAAGAGAAATTTATGGGTGAGCTGTCTGGTGTGGCTGATCCAGAAGCTAAGCGCAAAATTATTGGTAAAGAATTTGTCGACATTTTTCAATCTGAGTCTGGAAAAATTAAGAATGCTAAATGGCTTGCCCAAGGAACTATCTACCCAGATGTGATTGAGTCTGCTGGTAAGGGTAAGAAGGGCGCGCATACCATTAAGAGTCATCACAACGTCGGTGGCTTGCCTGAAGATATGCATCTCAAATTACTTGAGCCACTACGTGAGCTATTTAAGGATGAAGTCCGTGAGCTTGGCGTAGCCTTAGGTCTTCCTCGTGAAATGGTATATCGCCATCCATTCCCAGGACCTGGTCTTGGTGTGCGTATCTTGGGTGAAGTCAAAGCAGAATTTGCTAATCTTTTGCAGCGTGCTGATGCTATCTTCATCGAAGAATTGCGCAACACGATTGATGAGGTTAGCCAGAAATCTTGGTATGACCTCACTAGTCAGGCATTTGCTGTTTTCTTGCCAGTGAAGTCAGTTGGCGTAATGGGTGATGGCAGAACTTATGAATATGTAGTGGCTCTCAGAGCTGTGCAAACCCAAGACTTTATGACGGCTCATTGGGCACACTTACCCCATGAATTGCTTGGCAAGGTTTCTAACCGCATCATCAATGAAGTGCGTGGCATTAACCGAGTTGTCTACGACATTAGCGGAAAACCGCCAGCAACGATTGAGTGGGAATAAAAACTCATAGCCTTACTTTATTTATGTCAATAATTCATCTCAATACATCTTGGTTGGTACCGCTCGATCAGTTGGACGAAGCTCAGAACCTTCTTCCACAAGATCAATTCGATTCGATAAAAACCATTGGAGAGTGGGCGCAACATTATCTATGCGACCCTCATCCAAACCTAGGTAGAGACGGAGTTGTTTGTCCTTTCGTCAAGCTAACCATTCAAAAAAAGCAGATGTGGCTAAATGTGCTCAGTCCTAGTGAGGTTGAAAAAGCTACGCTCACTACCACATTAAGGAATTATAAAAATTGGCTTTTAGAGTTGGAGCCTATAGATTCCTCTAATAAAGTAATGCTTCTGGTGATGCCCTTTTTTAAACCTGAAATCCACTTTAATTATGTAATAGAGGCGCTTCAAGAATTGGATGCTGAGCTTGTAGATCAATTTGTCTCTATAGGCACATTTTTCCCAAATAATGCTGCCCCTGGAATGCGAAATCCGGATTTTCGACAATTCTATTCCCCGATACCTCTATTTGTCATTCGATCTACTACCGTTCATGATTTTCCATTTATCATGCGACGAACAAATAAGCTTGCGCGTTTGAATAAATACTTTTCTAAATTTGCACCGGATATTCCTAAGAATGTGCGAGAAGAAATAGTCTCGGTCTTGGCTGATAAGAAAATAAACAAAACCAGTTAAAAATCTGGATTAGGTAATTTAATGTGTTACCAACCCAATAGAACTTAAATTAAAGTTTAGTTTTGTGGCAGTTCACCAGCATCTGGTATGAAACCTACAGCCCTTATCCCATCCACTGGCTCACAGGTGCGGCCGCATCTTGTAGAGGTTGAGAAATAATATCCACTAATGCTGGTTCACCACATTCAATTGCAGCTTTAAGGATTGCCTCTAATTTTTGAGGGTCATCCACACTCCAAGAGCGCACCCCATAAGCTTCAGCAACTTTGGCATGATTGGTGCGATTAAAGTCAACGGAATAATAACGTTCGTCATACCCTGATTTTTGGCTCGCCTTAATCCACCCATAGACTGAATTTGAAATCACAATCATCACAATGGGTAACTTATAGCGAGTGATTGTTTCTAATTCGCCAACTGTAAAGCCAAAGCTTCCGTCGCCCATCACGGCAACGCACTTGGATTGTGGTTTTCCAACGGCTGCCCCAATAGCTGCAGACATTGCAAAACCTAGTGCGCCATGAGCGCGATTGGTAATGAAGTGCCTTCCTGGAATTTCGCTTTGAAAATATGCAGAAAAATATGGGCATGGGGTACCAGGATCTGCACAAACAATCACATCCTTAGGCAAAAGTTTATTTAATGTATGTACAACTCTCTCTGGCAGGATGGGTGTGTCATTGCTATTGGCTAGTTTAAGAAAAGGCTCAAATTTAAGCGCTTTCGCTTTAGCAACTATCGCTTTGCCATCCACGCAGCCATTGACTCTATTGTGGATGCTTGACTTTAATCTGGCATGAAGTTCTTCAAGGGTTAATTTGGCATCACCAACCAGGCCCACCTTAATTGGATAATTTGCACCGATAGTTTCTGGATCAACATCCAAATGAACAATGGGGATTGTCTTATTGGGGAAACGCCAATTTTCTGTAGTGGTAGATCCAGCGCGACACGTAATAAAAAATACCAGGTCAGCACTATTCACCACTTCTCTGGTTGCCATAACTCCACCATTAGCCCCTACAACGCCAACATTGAGAGGGTGGGTATCAGCCAAGCTGCCTTGACCACTTACGGTAGTGCAAACAGGAATATTCAGTAATTCTGCGATGTTTTGCAGAACTTGCTCTGCGCCAGAATTGATAATGCCACCGCCACAGATGAGCACAGGAAATTTTGCGCTCAAGATTTCTTTCGTTGCTTTTTCAATATCTTCCTCGTTGGCCACATAGCGTTGTGATGGATATTGAGAGTGTTCTTTTTGGGCCCAAATATCACTGGCAGCAACAGGATGTTTTTGTACATCATGCGGTAGACAAATATGAGCGCTACCCGGTTTCCCGGTTGTCATCGCTCTAAAGGCATTGCGCACAGCCGAGGGTATTTGCTCAGCTAAATCAATGGTGGTATTCCATTTTGTCAGTGGCCTATACAAGGCTTGTTGATCAAGTTCTGTTAAAGGGAATTTACCGCGAGAGGTGACAGGTACATCAGATGTGATGCCTAAAACAGGTATGGAAGATTCATTTGCTTCAACTAGGCCGGGCAATAAATAGGTCGCACCGCCACCACTAGGCCCTTCGCAGACACCAACCTTATGCGTTACCCTTGCATAAGCATCGGCCATATAACCAGCGCTACGTTCATCTCTAGTGAGAATATGTTGTATGCCATGATCAAGTCTAGCCAGTGCATCATAAAGCGGTAGGCTAGTGTCACCGCATAATCCAAAAATATGCTTTACGTCATATTCTTGGAGCATGCATACGAGAGCCTCAGCGCCATTGATTTTGTCATTCATACTAATCTTCTAAATTGAGGCGGGTATTTTTAATAAATTGTTGCCAGCGATCAAACTCACGCTTGACATGCCTATCTAAACTAGGGCCATCGCTAGCTTGCACATCAAAACCACCTTGGGTGAGTTTGGATTTAACTTCAGGATCATTTAAGACTGCTTGAAAATCAGCTGTCAGTTTTTTCACAGTCGCTGCTGGAGTCTCCGCTGGAGCAAATGCACCAATCCATGAGTAAGCCTCAAATCCTGGATAGCCAGATTCTGCAACGGTTGGCGTATTTGGTAGCTCTGGTAAGCGTTGCGCTCCTGTAACGGCAAGTGCTTTAAGCTTATCGGCTTGGATTTGGCCCTTAAGAGCCGCATAGCTGAGTAGAGTCATGCTGGCAGTATTGCCGACAACTGCTGCAATAGCAGGTCCACCGCCACCATAGGGAACGTGAAGTACAAAAATTCCAGCTTTACGTTTGATGTCTTCCATCGCCAACTGGTTTAGTGAACCTATTCCTGTTGATGCATAGCTATACAAACCTGGATTCTTTTTTGCTGCAGCAATAAATTCAGCTAAGTTATTTCCTGGTACAGATGGATTAGCTGCAATCACTAGAGGAAAGCGAACTAGCAAACTTACACCCGTAAAGTCCTTAAAAGTGTCATAAGGAAGCTTAGGTTTGACAATTGGATTAATAGAGTGGTTGTCAAAACTAATTAATAAGGTATTTCCATCTGGTGCTGCGCGAGCTACATATTGAGTAGCAATTTGGCTGGCAGCTCCTGGACGATTTTCAATCACCACAGGCCTTCCGATGCGCTCAGCAAGCTTAGTCTGAATGGTGCGCGCAGTAATATCGGTGCTACCACCTGGAGGGAATGGCACAACTAAAGTAAGAGGTCTATCGCTTTGAGCATAGCTTGCACTCGACATTGTCAATACGGCAATGCTAGAGAGTAGTAATTTGGAAATAAAGTTAAGAGTAATTTTCATGGTCTGGTCACTCGATATTTTTAAGAAAATGGCTATCAATGGATAAGTCTACAGGATCTGAGGCGGTTTTACAGACTTGGGCGCTGAGTATTCTTGCCTCGTTGAGATGGACTGCTTTTTGTAGGTTTAATTCGATATTTGGAAGAGTCAAATGAGCAGATTCATCTTTGGTAATGACTTGTTCACTGCTTAAATTTAACAGTTGACTTAGTAATTGTGCGTTGCCTTCGATATCAGGGCTGGAAATCGTAATATTTTTCAGTTGAGTTATTTGATTATGGTGTGCTAGCCATTGCTTCTGCCAAACATATTCTGGAGAAAGGTGTTCACAAAAATAGATCCTAATACCAGGGATCGGTTGTTTA
The DNA here is from genome assembly GCA_943372325.1 of Polynucleobacter meluiroseus. GTDB lineage: Bacteria > Pseudomonadota > Gammaproteobacteria > Burkholderiales > Burkholderiaceae > Polynucleobacter > Polynucleobacter meluiroseus_I. The sequence continues at coordinate 267,595 of CALRYF010000002.1, forward strand.
GAAAAACGCACGGTTTTGAATTCGACCAATACTGATTTACCTAAAAATTCAGATTCACGACTGAGATTTTGTACGGGGTTTACAGCAAATCCTTTTGCCAATAGTTGCTGGTAGGTCTTTTCAGCATTACTTGTTCTAAACACAAGGGCGTCTAAACCTAGCGCTTGATTGGCAATCTCTGCTCTTTGGATTGGTTTATCAGATTCCCATCCTAGTAGCTCAATATAAGTGCTATCTAACATGATGAGCTGATTGATGGAGCCCAAATTGTGGTGAGCAACAGGAGTTAATTGAAACCCTTCGGCTGAAAATACGTCAGCAAGAGCCTGAAGCTTATCTCGGCCGATGATCACCAAGTGGTCAAAAAGGTACTCTGTGGATTGGTTTTGGTTCACGGAATATTTAATAGAGATTCAATGAAATTATCATATACGATATTGGATTAATGCAGATGTATGAAAGTAGAGCTTGGCGCTTTCACTCTTGGCGGATTTAAAGCAATACTTTCTAAATAGGGGGATGCTCTAGAGTGCCCGATGTTGCAAGCTCAAATTAAAGCGAAATGGTTTATTTATGAAATTTAATTGGAATAACCCGTATCCAAGTATTCGGGTTCCTGTGATGGGGCGAAATGTTGTATCCACTTCACATCCTTTGGCTGCTCAAGCTGGTCTCATGATGATTCAAAAAGGGGGCAATGCGATTGATGCTGCTATTGCTGCCGCTGCAACATTAATGATCGTAGAGCCAGTTTCCAATGGGTTAGGCAGTGATTGTTTCGCGATTGTTTGGGATGGCAAGGAGTTACATGGGTTAAATTCTTCAGGAGTAGCTCCGCAGGCATGGAGCCCAGAATACTTCTCTCGTAAATATGGGGTAGACAGCAAGGGCTTAGCAAATAGACCAATGCGAGGCTGGGATTCTGTCACGGTGCCGGGAGCATTGGCGGGGTGGGAAGCATTGCATAAACGTTTTGGCTCGCTACCGCTTGAAGATTTATTGCAGCCAGCAATAGAAATTGCTGAAAAAGGATATGCAATGGCCCCCGTAGTTGCGCATAAGTGGGCCGCAGCTATCCCTGAGCTTCATCAACAACCAGGATTTGCACAGACATTTATGCCTCATGGACGTGCTCCACAAATTGGAGAGAGCTTTCGCTTTCCTTCGGCTGCTAAAACCTTTAAAAAAATTGCGCGTTCTGGAATTCGTGAGTTTTATGAAGGGGAGATTGCTCAAGCAATTGCCTTGCATGCCAAAAATAATGGCGGATCAATGACGGAGCATGATCTTTCAAGTTTCAAACCCGAATGGGTTGGAACAATTTCTCAGGATATTTGTGCTGCTGATGGAAAAACCTATTCCATGCATGAAATTCCACCAAATGGTCAGGGTATAGGCGCATTAATTGCGCTTGGCATCTTGCAAAACTTTGACTTAGCTAGCTTGCCTGTGGATGGTGTGCAGAGTCAGCATCTCCAAATTGAGGCCATGAAGTTAGCATTTGCAGATGTTTATCAATATGTTGCAGATCCTCAGTCAATGGCGGTATCACCCACACAAATGCTAGATCCAGGATATCTAGCAGAGCGTGCCAAGTTAATTAACCCACATAAGGCTACCCACTTTGACTTTGGAATGCCGCACTCTGGAGGTACTGTTTATTTAACTGCCACTGATGAACATGGCCGCATGATTTCATTCATTCAAAGTAATTACATGGGATTTGGTTCTGGTGTTGTTGTTCCTGATTGGGGAATTAGTTTGCAAAATCGTGGTTACGGTTTTTCGATGGACCCCAAGTCAGCTAATGTTGTGACTGGAGGCAAGCGCCCATTTCATACGATCATTCCAGCATTTCTTATGCGCAAAGAGGAAAATTTCAGCGTTCCGCAAATGAGTTTCGGTGTGATGGGTGGCGATATGCAGCCTCAGGGACATCTGCAAACCGTAATAAGAATGCTTTCTTATCAACAACAACCTCAGGCGGCTTGTGATGCCCCGCGTTGGAAGGTAAATCGTGACTTTAGTTTAGATGTTGAGTCGAATATGAATCCGGATACCGTCCAAGGTTTATCCGCTTTGGGGCATATTTTGAAAAAAATAGACGACCCATACATGGATTTTGGAGCGGGTCAATTTATCTGGAGATTGTCTGACGATATTGGCGACGGTTATATTGCTGCAAGCGATCCTCGGCGGGATGGGCAGGCTGCGGTTTATTAATAGTAACGACATAACTTATTGTTGAGTAGGTTATATCGATGTAACAATTAAGTGACATTTGAAAATAGTGCTTTAGTGCATCAAATTCTTTTTTGCCTTAATATAGTCAGAAATCAAAAATATCATTTAGGAATCAATATGTTTGCTAAAACAATACTCACTGTTCTTGCTCTTGGCATAACGATAGTGGGCCTCCTCCTTTTCTTCAATACTGGTGATTATTTAACCTTTGCTATTGGCTTAGCGCTGTATTTCACTCTCTCGGTTTCGAGCTCTTTTTGCAAAAAAATGAATCAGTGATTCTCTTCTAGAGTTGCTGTAATAAGCTATTCAATTTACAAGAATCAGGGCTCAAGCCAAACGCCTACATTAGGCCTTTAGGTAAAGAAAAGTTAATATTTTCATCAATGCCTTTCATCGGCAGGACCACGCCATTTGAAAGTCCTTTAATAGCTTGAATAACTTTTGCTGTTAATTCTTCGGGAGCAGATGCGCCAGCAGTAATGCCGATATTTTTCACTCCAGAAAACCACTCCGATTTAATGTCCAGTGGATCGTCTACTAAGAACGCAGGGACCTGCATCCTTAAAGATAACTCCTGAAGTCTTTTGGAGTTTGAGCTATTTGGACTTCCAACCACCACTACGATTTCAACTAAAGGCAGCATTGCTTTAACAGCATCTTGTCGATTTTGGGTGGCGTAACAAATATCCTGTTTCTTAGGTGAATGTATGTGCGGATACTTTTTCAACAATGCTGCAGCAATTTCAGAGGTTTCATCTACCGATAGGGTGGTTTGAGTAACAAATGCAAGCAGCGTACCTTCCTTAAAACTCAAGCGCTCTACATCAGCCACTTTTTCTATGAGGTGAATCGGGTCATCAATCTGCCCCATGGTCCCCTCTACCTCTGGATGTCCGTGGTGGCCGATCATAATGATTTGATAGCCACTTGCATGCAAGCGTATTACCTCAGCATGTACTTTTGAAACGAGCGGACAGGTCGCATCAAATACTGTTAGTTTACGAAAGTGAGCATCGTTTTTAACAGTTTTTGGTACGCCATGTGCACTAAAGATCAGAATAGAATCTGCTGGAACTTCAGAAAGATCATTAATAAAAACGACCCCTTTAGCTTCGAAAGCTTTTACAACATAGGCGTTGTGAATAATCTCATGTCTAACATAGATGGGGCTGCCATATTTTTTGAGGGCCTCTTCAACAATAGTGATTGCCCTCTCAACACCTGCACAGAATCCTCTGGGTTGAGCTAAATAAATTTGCTGAGGAGAATTGCTTTGCGGTAAAGGCATAAAAGAATTTAAGCTGAATGAATTGATGCCTATAGAAATTAATATTAACAATCTATATGCAATTTATATGCCTTCAGTCTGCATTAGTGTCGAGACTGACGGTTATTGGTATAAACCCTGAAGCAGTTTATAAAACTTCACAATATTTAATCTTGCCTTCAGGCGGCCTAGATTAATCAGTCAATAAATTGTAATTTAGCTAAGCGGGCATAAAGACCGCTGTGCTCAATTAAGTCTGCATGAGTGCCAATTTCAATAATTCGTCCATCTTGTAATACAACAATCTTATCGGCTTGCTTGACGGTAGATAGTCGGTGAGCAATCACCAGAGTTGTCCGGTTTTGCATTGCTGCTTCAAGGGCTTTCTGAACTAGTAACTCTGATTCAGCGTCCAAGGCACTAGTAGCTTCATCGAGGAGCAATAAGGCTGGATTTTTTAGCAAGACTCTGGCAATTGCGATGCGCTGTTTTTGTCCGCCGGATAAACGGATACCGCGATCACCTAGAAAGCTTTGATAGCCCTCTGGTAACTTAGAAATGAATTCATCTGCTATAGCAAGACGAGCTGCAGCGAGGACATCTTCATCAGTGGCATCCATTCTGCCAAATCGAATATTTTCCATCGCATTATCAGAAAAAATGACAATGTCCTGCGGAACAACGCCAATCATTTTTCTGACTGTCTCAAGTTGCAGGTCTCGAATGTTTACGCCATTAAAGAGAATTTTTCCGCTAGTGGGGTCATAAAAGCGCATCAGTAGCTGAAATAGAGTGGTCTTACCAGCACCAGATGGCCCAACAATTGCTACTTTCTCACCAGGTTCAATCACTAGAGAGATGTCTGATAAAACCCGATTTGGGTTTGATGGATATTGAAAGCTCAGATTTTCTATCTCCACTCCGATGCCAGCTGCATTCACTTTGGGAGTCGATGTAGCGATGGCTGCATCTTGAATCGAAGACTGTACGCTTAAGAGCTCCAGCAGGCGATCACTTGCTCCAATTGCTCTTTGGGTATCACCGATGACTTCTGAAATTCCTGCTATGGCTCCTGCAACAATCACCGCGTACAAAATAAATTGCGATAATTCTCCTGCAGTAATTTGCTTATCCATGACCGCATAAGCGCCAAGCCAGAGAACCAAAATGATGCTGGTGAAGCCAAATAAAATGGCTACAAATGTGAGCAAGGCTCTTGCTCTGGTCCTTGTAATGGCGGCATCAAGAGCAGTCTGAATATATTGATTAAACCGATTAACTTCTATTTTTTCATTAGTGAATGACTGAATGGTAGGTATCGCATTTAATTTTTCTCCAGCCAAAGCAGAGGCATCAGCAATCTTATCTTGCGAATTTCGAGATAGCTTTCGAACACGTCTACCCATCACCATGGTTGGAATAATGGTCAGCAAGAGGGTGGCGAAAATCAGAACAGATAATTTCGGGCTAGTGATAAACATCATCACTAAGCCGCCGGCGAGTAAAAGAATATTTCTGATGGCCATTGAGACGCTAGTACCAATTAAGGTCTGGATCAGAACCGTATCGGTATTCAGGCGAGATAGTATTTCACCGCTATGAGTAGATTCGAAGAACTCTGGACTTTGTTTGATGACGTGGCTATAGACCGAAGAGCGAATATCAGTCGTAATTTTTTCTCCTAGCCACGACACCATATAAAAACGGAGTGATGTTCCTAAAGCTACGAGGCAAGCAACAATAAAGAGAACTAGAAAAGTCGTATTGATTTGGTTGCCACTATCAGTGTTAAAGCCCAAATCGATAATTTGTCTAAAGGAGAAAGGGACTGCCAACGTTGCGCTTGCGGCGAGCACTAAACTGAAGATAGCCAATACAAATTGTTTTTTATATGGCTTTAAAAAGGGGACCAGTGCTGCTAAGGTGCGGAACCCACGTGGGTTTGTCTTGTTGCTCTGGTTGGTCATTGAAGAATCCCTAATAATTATCTATGATAGTTCACTTAGATTGGAATTGTATTTTTAGCGGTATCAGGAAGATGACAGGCGAGAGCTTTAAAACGCATAAAGACCCCTTATATAAACGAAGTCCCTGGCTACCTCGCGGTAGAGCGCGCAAGCTCATTTTTTTTGGGCTAGTTATTTTGGGGATCTTCGGCTCTACCAGGCATTGGTCTTTCTTGGTTTTGTTGATTGCTTCAATTATTGTGCTTTCACCCAAGGTCTTATTAGCTACGGCCTATTACTATGGTAGATCTGCATTATTTCTTGGGCAGTGGTTTAGTAAATGAGCAGTCAATGAAAATCTTTTTGACTGGGGCCAGTGGTTTTGTGGGAAGTCATTTAGTTCAGTCTTTGAGTGCAGCAAGGCATCAGATCCTCTGTCACTTTCGCACTCCTGTTTCTATCAACCTAAAACCCCAGCAGAATCTTGAAGTTTGGTCAGGTGATTTAAATGATATTCAGGAGTTGGCGAGGAGGCTGCAAGGTTTTGATGTCTTGATTCATTGTGCAGCAGAGATGAGGCTGTGGAATTCTAATAAGGCCCTGTTTGAGACTAATGTTCTCATGACAAAAAATATCCTAGAGTCAGCAAAGCAGGCTGGTGTAAAGCAATTCATTTATATGAGTGATGCATCCGTTGCAAAAAATCCAGCGAGTCAAAATCTCAATGTCTCCGAAGATCAATCTTTGCCATCACTACAGCGCTTTCCCTACAGTCATAGCAAGTCTCAAGCAGAGGAGTTAGTCCTAAAGGCGGGAGATGATGTTCTGCGAGCCATTAGCCTCAGGCCGGCAACTATTTGGGGTAGGGGTGACCTGATTGATCAGCGTTTAGGTCAGGCTGCTAACCAGAATAAGTTTGGCTGGTTTGATCAGGGTGAATACCCATTTTCAACTTGTTATATAAAAAATCTTTGTGAAGCGGTTAATAAAGGCCTGCTATCCGGGGCAAATCGAGAAAGTTTTTTTATCAGCGATGGGCAGGCCATGCAATTTAGGCAATGGATGACTATGCGACTCAATGCTGGCAACTTTAAGATTCCCACCTTATCAATACCTCGATCCCTTGCTTGGCCCCTAGCCCGTTTTACAGAAAATGGTTGGAAATACTTACCGCTGAGAGGCGAACCCCCTTTAATTAGAGAGATGGTGCATTTAGTGGCTCATCCTTTTTCTGTATCGATTCAGAAAGCGAAAGATCAATTAGCCTATGAGCCTATTTATTCCATCGAAGTTGGTATGCAGGAGATCGGCGCATCTACTTGTGAAACAAGGGTTTACCCTAATTATTGACTCTATTGGTGACGAGGTTTAAAGTTTTCAGGACAAATGAATCGCCACTCATTATGGTTATTGGGTGCTGACAATATAAAACCTGAAAGGATGCAGACCATGTTTAAATTCCACGATACGAAAGATCGTATTTCTAAAATTGCAGGATTTTTTGGAATGGTCGTCAGTATTACGGTTGCCTTTTATCTGATCTTTTCTGCGGGCGAGGTCCAATCTAAGTTCGCTATGTTTTTATTTTCTGTTGGTATTGCTGTGGCTCTTAGCGTCCTTACCTTCAAGGCAAGGCTTAAGTCGCAACAATAAGGCGTAAGTCTTACGTCATTTAAAGTCCCAAGGTGCTGAATATTTGGGGCTTATTATTTGACTTGATAGTAATCCCCTTCTAGCTATAGGTTTATTGATGGGTGTAAACACTTATATCTAAAACCCTCCAAGAGCCTTTTACTAAGGCATCTATTGATATGTGTTTGACTGTATGACTAATTTTCCCTGTACCGCCTCATTTGAAACTGGTTCGAGCATCTACCATTTCAATTACCAATTCAACTCGTACATCACAGCCTGAGGTTTGAATTGAATTCCGCAACTCCAGAAGTGAAGATTGATTTCCAACCCCTTAAAGAGCGTGGCCAAAGAGAGGTTTTCTGTGGCTTAACTGGGATCATCTGGTTGCATCGCAAAATTCAAGATGCGTTTTTTCTAGTGGTTGGTTCTCGTACCTGCGCTCACCTAATTCAGTCTGCTGCCGGTGTGATGATTTTTGCGGAGCCCCGTTTTGCCACAGCCATTATTGATGATCGTGATTTAGCGGGTCTTGCAGATGCAAATGATGAGTTAGATAAAGTAGTCAAGCAATTACTAGAGCGTCGCCCTGACATCAAATTACTATTTTTGGTGGGCTCTTGCCCATCAGAGGTGATCAAGCTAGATTTATCGAGAGCGGCACAACGCTTGGGCAAAACATTCGCGCCTAATGTGCGGATTCTGAATTACTCCGGTAGTGGTATTGAGACAACCTTTACCCAGGGGGAGGATGCTTGTTTAGCTGCGCTAACCCAAGACTTGCCTCCATCTAATCCATCCGAAGATGTTGATTTATTAGTGGTTGGCTGCTTAGCCGATGTCGTTGAAGATCAATTTACTCGCATCTTTCAAGATCTCGGCTTGAAGTCCTTTGCTTTTTTCCCGCCTAGGAAGTCGACACAGACAATCAGCGTAGGACCAAAAACTAAGTATTTATTAGCTCAGCCATTTTTGACTGATACCGCCAGATTCTTAGAAAATTTGGGCGCTCAGAGAATTCCGGCACCATTCCCGCTCGGAGTGGAGGGAACGGAAAAATGGTTCTTAGCTGCTGCTAAACAGTTGGGCGTATCGGCTGAGGTCTTTGAGAAGGTGATTGCCCCACAACGTGATCGTGCAAATAGATCTCTTGAGCAGCATCGTGAGGTCCTCAAGGGTAAATCTATCTTCTTCTTTCCAGACTCTCAGTTGGAAATACCATTGGCGCGTTATTTAAATAGAGAACTTGGTATGAACCTGATGGAGGTTGGTGTACCGTATTTGCATCGTCAGCATATGGCAGAAGAATTGGCGATGCTAGATCCAAAGACGCAGTTGTCTGAGGGGCAAAACGTAGAGAACCAACTAGATCGTTGTCGCGCTCAACAGCCAGATATGGTTGTGTGCGGTTTGGGTTTGGCTAATCCATTGGAGGCTGAAGGCTTCACTACTAAGTGGTCCATTGAGCTTGTATTCACTCCGATCCAGGGATTTAATCAAGCGGCTGATCTTGCGGAGTTATTTGCACGCCCCTTAACTAGAAAGCAGAAGATCATGATGGTGGAGGCAGCATGAAGCTCACACTATGGACTTATGAAGGTCCACCACACGTTGGAGCCATGCGCATCGCTACTGCGATGGAGAAGGTGCACTATGTTTTGCATGCACCGCAGGGTGATACTTATGCAGATCTTTTATTCACCATGATTGAGCGGATGAAAAAAAGGCCGCCAGTTACTTATACGACTTTTCAGGCGCGTGATTTAGGTAGTGATACCGCTGAACTTTTTAAAGACGCTGCTAGAACAGCTTATGCTCGTTTTAAGCCTGATCTATTGATGGTTGGTGCCTCTTGCACTGCAGAGCTTATTCAAGATGACCCGGGTGGCTTAGCTGCTGCCCTAGATTTGCCTGTACCAATTTTGCCGCTCGAATTACCGGCTTATCAAAAGAAAGAAAATTGGGGTGCAGCAGAGACTTTTTATCAGATGGTGCGCTTACTCGGTCAGCAATTTGTTTTGGCGCCAGGTCAAACGCGTCCTCCCAGAGCGGCTGGCGTAAAACCCACCTGCAATATTTTGGGTCCTACCGCATTAGGGTTTCGTCATCGAGACGATGTTGAAGAAATTACTCGTTTATTACAAGACTTAGGTATTGAGGTGAGTGTGGTTGCGCCATTGGGTGCTGATCCGGCGGATATTGCCCGATTGCATGAAGCGGACTTTAATGTCAATTTATATCCCGAGACAGCTAATACAGCAATTACTTGGATGACCCGAAATTTTGGCCAGCCCTCAACCAAAGTCATTCCGATTGGTTTTAAGGGAACAAAAGCCTTTATTGCCGAGGTGTGTGAGCTGGCTGGTATTGAATGTGATATTGAAAAATTAAGTCAATCTTCTAAAGCGCGTTGGTATGCGTTATCGGTAGACTCAACTTATCTCACTAATAAAAGAGTCTTTATTTTTGGTGATGCTACCCATGCAATCGCTGCCGCAAAAGTAGCTGCTTATGAAATGGGCTTCAAAGTTGTTGGACTAGGTACCTACAGTCGTGAGCTAGCCCGCGAGGTGCGTGAGACTGCAGCAGAACTTGGACTTGAGGCGATCATTACGGATGATTATTTAGAGGTTGAAGAAAAGATAGCAGAGCTTCAGCCCGAGCTGATTTTGGGTACACAGATGGAGCGCCATATTGCTAAGCGCCTGCAGATTCCGTGCGCAGTGATTTCATCACCAGTGCATGTCCAGGATTTTCCATCGCGCTACTCTCCCCAAATGGGATTTGAGGGTGCCTGTGTTTTATTTGATTCTTGGGTGCATCCGTTAATGATGGGCTTAGAGGAGCATTTGATTGGGATGTTCAAAGGCGACTTTGAATTTCATGAGGGTGCTATGCCTTCACATCTTGGGCATGCAACTCCGGTCCCTGCAAAAGAGGCCTCAGATGCAGCTCCAACTATGGTTGCCGCTAAGAATGGAGCCCCTGCCTGGGAAAATGATGCAGAGAAGGAGCTTAATAAGATCCCATTCTTTGTTAGAGGCAAGGCCAGAAGAAATACAGAGCGTTATGCTGTTGAGCAAGGCCTCTTGAGTATTACCCTAGAAACTTTGTATGATGCAAAAGCGCACTTTAAAAGTTAAATCCTGATATCGAGTCAAAAACAGTGAAAGTACTCAAAAATGAAAGCAATTAACATACCTGTTTCAGATTTTCGTAGCGCCCCACCAGATGGCGAGGGCAGTCTTCAGGTACAGCTTGATCCCAATTTAAAAATTGGTAAAGCCAAGGTCTTTGCGATTTATGGCAAAGGTGGCATTGGCAAGAGCACCACTTCATCTAACTTATCGGTTGCATTTTCTAAACTAGGAAAACGCGTAATCCAGATTGGTTGCGATCCGAAGCATGATTCGACCTTTACGCTCACCAAAAAACTCATGCCTACAGTTATCGATGTGCTTGAGAAGGTGGACTTCCACTCTGAAGAACTGCGTGTTGAAGACTTTGTATACGAAGGCTATAACGGCGTGATGTGTGTCGAAGCAGGTGGACCGCCAGCGGGAACAGGTTGTGGTGGTTATGTGGTTGGGCAAACTGTGAAACTCTTAAAGGAGCACCATTTGCTTGACGATACCGACGTCGTGATTTTTGACGTACTAGGCGACGTGGTCTGCGGTGGCTTTGCTGCGCCGCTGCAACATGCTGATCGTGCACTGATTGTGACTGCTAATGACTTCGATTCTATTTTTGCGATGAATCGCATTATTCAAGCGATTGGCGCAAAGGCAAAAAACTATAACGTTCGTTTAGGTGGTGTGATTGCGAATCGCAGTAAAGATACCGATCAAATCGACAAATTCAATGAACAAGTTGGCTTAAAGACAATGGCGCATTTCCCAGACCTAGACGTGATTCGTCGTAGTCGCCTTAAGAAGTCCACTTTATTTGAAATGGAATACTCTCCTGAGCTTGAATTAGTCCAGCAAGAGTACATGCGTTTAGCTGCAGCTCTGTGGCTTGGAGCTGATCCATTGCCATCCGTCCCGATGAAAGATCGAGATATATTTGACTTACTCGGTTTTGATTAAGTAACTGAGTTAAGTACTCGCTTAATCACTAGGCATTCCGACAAGCTTGGCTGTGATCTCCCAGAGATCCTTGCTGAGCTTTTCGCTTTTGGCTTTCATGGAAAGCTCTTGTGCAAAAGGTTCTCTGATGGCGGAGTTGCGATTGCCCCAGCTCCAATGAACGCCTGATTGGGTAAAGCGTGGGTCAGCAACCACTTGAGCGACTCTCTCACCAGCTAGCTCTTGGCTCACATAACCTTTAGTAATATTTTTCTGAAACCAGGGAAATATTTTTTGAAAGAGTGGTGGCGTATCTCTAAAGAGCGCTGTCTCTGCTACACACCCTGGATATAGAGTATTGAAGATCACTCCAGTGCTGGCGTGATATCTTTTTTGCAATTCACGATTCATAACCATATTGCATAACTTACTATCTTTATATGCTTTACCTGGTTTAAAAGGCTTCCCATTAATCATCGCAATCGGTGCTTTAAAGCCAGCCATGAGACCCTCTAAAGCGCCAATGTCAGCAGGTGCAGGGATTGGAACTTTGCCTCCGAACTCTTCTGAGTTTGCTGTTACGGTACCCAAGGTAATTAAGCGCGCATGTTCATTCGCTTTAGCCGTTTGAACCAGATGATCAAGTAGCATTCTACTTAAGACATAGTGGCCAAAATAATTAGTAGCAACACTGATCTCAAATCCCTGTGGGGAGCGCACTGGTTCTTTTAAGAGTGGCAGATAAGTTGCTGCATTACAAAGTAGCGCATTAAGCTTTTTGCCGGTGTCGGTAAAGCGCTGAGCAAATGCCCTGACACTATCCAAGTTACCAAGGTCTAAATGCCAGATTTCAAACTGGCTAGAGCTGAATCCCAGATCTTTAGCTACCGATTCCATTTTCTTTGGATCGCGGACCGCCAGAATTAACCTCCAGTTTCTAGAGAGGAGGGCTTTAGCTGCATATAGGCCAACACCAGAGGATGCTCCGGTAACAATAGCGAGAGGTTGATTGGCGGTGGAATTCATTTTTCTATTACAGTCTTAGATTGGGTATAAATTAATTTTTGTCATTTCAAGGCTAGATTCGATGTTACTAAAAGCGTTCAAGATCATTGCTTTCGTGTTAACGACTTTCATATGTCTTGCGGCTATTTATTTATGGACTCCCGATAAGTCTAAAGCAGAGTTAGAAAAACTCTATGGTTCGCCTAAGAACGCGTATGTCAGTGCTTTAGGTGTCAGCATTCATTATCAAGATACTGGGCCCTCTAAAAATCCAATACCCATTCTATTTTTACATGGCTTTGGGGCTAGCCTACAGACATGGGATAGCTGGGCTCAGTCTTTAAGTGATGAATATCGTGTAATCTCGGTTGACTTGCCGGGATTTGGTTTGACTGGAGAGGACCCTAGCGGTATTTACACCGATGCCAGAAGTGTGGAGGTATTGGAGGCCTTCTTGAAAGCCTTACAGATTCCAAAGGTAGTATTGGTGGGTAATTCGATGGGTGGAAAATTTGCTTGGCAATTTGCAGCCCGTTATCCAAATCAAGTATCGAAGTTGGTACTTATCTCTCCAGATGGATACGCTAGTCCTGGAATAGAGTATGGCAAGAAGCCTGAGGTGCCAGCAGTTGCAGACCTGTATAAATATTTCTTTTCCAAAACGTTTTTAGTGATGAATCTTGAGCCAGCTTATGCTGATCCCAAAACACTCAACGATGCTTTGGTAAATCGCTACTATGATCTGATGCTGGCGCCAGGTGTAAGGGGCGCAATTTTGGCTCGTATGCAGCAAACTATTTTGCAGGATCCAGTGCCATCCCTATCTAGCATCAATATCCCCACCTTATTAATCTGGGGCGAGAAAGATGCTTTTATACCCATTGCAAATTCAAATGACTATCTGAAGGTAATGCCCAATGCTAAAAGAGTATCCTTACCAAATATTGGCCACTTACCGCAAGAAGAGCAGCCAACAATTGGCCTTACAGCACTGAGAGAGTTTTTAGAGCAATGAAACGCATTCCTTTAGATTGGCCTAATCGTGAGCACTCTAGGATTATCTCTGTTGGAGATTTAGACTGGCACGTTCAGCTGAATGGCAAAGGCCCTGTTGTTTTGCTTTTGCATGGCACAGGTAGCTCAACCCATTCTTGGTCTGATCTGATTCCTCTGCTAGAAACACATGCTCAAGTTCTGGTGCCTGACTTACCAGGGCATGCGTTTACCTTGGGTGCTAAATTGGAAGATCTCAAACTCGATGAAATAGCGCGCTCACTGCAACTTCTCATTGATCAGTTGGGAATTGAGTCACCAGCCATCGTAGTAGGGCATTCTGCTGGTGCGCCTTTAGCACTTCGTTTTGCAGTAGCTGCAGCAAAGCCACCCAAGCTAGTGATCGCTTTAAATCCTTCTTTTATACCGCCACCTCCTGTCTATACGAGTTTCTTTGGACCGCTCTTGGGTCCGATTACTCGATCCTCAACACTTTCTAGCTTGCTGGCTTCACTTTCACCCAGTCTGGGAATGGTGGATAAGTTATTGGACTCAACCAATACCAAATTACCCGAGGCTCGCAGAGTCTATTACCGAAAACTCTTCGAGCGCTCAGACCATGTGCGCGGATCAATGAATTTCATGGCGGCAGCAGATATCCAAAAAGTTTTAACTGAAGCCGATTTGTATCGGGGTAAGTTAATTTGCGTCTTGGGTAATCAAGATGCCTGGATTCCGGTTAAACCTTTAGAAAAGATTATTCGGGATTATTTTCCAGCTGCAGAAATTTTGAAGTGGGAGGGTGGCCACATCATGCATGAGCTTGAACCAAATAAGGTGGCGCAACTTATTCTTGACGGGCTTAATACCTGAGTAATTAAGCTTTCTTAAGTCCTTGCATGATTGCTTGAGAAACTTCATTAGCTCCTGCATTCGGAAGTGGCAAGTACATTGATCCCAGCATTGCTGCCATTGCCTTACCTTCTTCCCTGGCTTGCGGCGAGATATCAATCCATAAAGACTTAAAAGAATAGAGCGAAGCAGCGCGGGCTGATTTTTGCGCATCCTCCATCGCTTTTGGCCTGCCTGGCGAACCATCTTTGGCAATATTGGCTCGGCCATCAGTTAAGAAGACTAAAGCAGGAGTCAGTCCTTTTCTCATGGATGCACTGGCTATTTCGAAAGACTCATCAATAGCGCGTGATAAGGGGGTTCCACCTCCACCAGGAAGTCCACTCAAGGCTCGCTTTGCCTTCACCAATGAGCGTGTAGGGGCGAGGATGAGTTCAGCAGTGCTTCCTCTAAATGACATTACTGCTACTTGATCTCGCCTCACATAGCATTCTGCTAATAGGAGCTCTACAGCACCCTTAGCTTCCGCAAGGCGATGCATGGCAGATGAACCAGATGCATCGACGATAAACATCGTTAAAGTTTGGGTTCGTTCTTGATAGCGCTTAATCCTAAAATCTTCTTTGCGGATCAAAATTTTCCCAATAGGAATTTTTTTACCAGCCGCCTTCATTTCAGCTCTTCTCATTGCTTGCCAAGGCACGGCAGCTCGCAAGGTATCAATAATGCTCAGCGTTTTACCGCCTTCAGGCATACCCGGCATATTGCCCAAGGGACGCCCACGCATGCGACCAACTTTGACGGCACCCGTTTTACCGCCCATACCTTTGGGTGTTTTCAAGTCAGCTAAATCAGCTAAACGTGCCAAGATATCAGCAGGGATCGCTGCTTGAGCTGCCTCTAGAATTTCATCCTCAAGGCCCTGAGGATTGTGTGAGTCACTTTCTTGCTCTTTTTCCTCATCTTCTTGTTCCAGATTTTGATCTTGAGTCGGATCAGGCGGCGGCACTTCTGGGGGAGGGGGCTGTTCTTGATCTAATGGGTCTTGCTCGCTCTCGGGCTCTTCGGATTCTTCCGTTTCGGGCGGAAGCTCTTCTTCTGGAGGAGCGCTCTGCGGCATTCTTGTGGCACGTGGAGATAGAACTAAGGCAATCGCACGTTGTAAGTGCATGCTACTGACTTCATCCTCTCCATCAAAGGCAGCAAAACACTTTGCGGTATTTAAGGCCAAATTCAGAGCACGTATCGATATCACCCCTAAGTGCTCTGCAACACCGACCAATGCATTCAGACTATCTTCACTAACGCTGACATTTGAAAAGTGTTTGCTGGCATATTGAATGGATTGCACATCAGGCAGAAAATCATCATCCGTTTCTGGTAAATCTCTCCAGCCAATGATATCGAGATTCAATAGAAATGCGCTTCTTTGGCGAATTTTTTCATTTGGTTGTTCGTCATCTTCAATGCCTTCATCTAGCGCAACTACTCCAAAGCGACTTTCAATCTTACGACTTTGACCATCACGTTCAATTGCAATAAATCCATTATCTAAGGCACTCACCACTTTTGCTACGGCGCTGACTTCAACTCTCTCTGCCATCGGCATGACTAATAATTGCTGATCGCATTGTGCAAGCAGTCCTTGCCTGAGAACGGCTTTACCAGTGCGCAATGTTTGATCAAGATCGATACCGCCGATGAGATTTTCATCAGAAATTCCGAGTGGCATTTTACGCAGTGGCAAGCGCATACCTGCTAATTGAGCGACGTTATTGAGATAAGTAAGCCAACGATCTCTAATAGGGCCAGAGCGGGCACGTACAATCACGCCACCCAGGCCATGTGGATTGATGACTAAGAGCTGGGCGACCTGGAGCGCACGCAACCAAGTCTCGAGTTTGGCGCTCTTACTAATCTCTTGAGTGTTTTCTAGGTTTTCCAAAAGACAATATTTATTATTGATATTGCTTACTGAGTTTGATTACTTAGCTACTTCAGGAAATAACTCGTCTAAGGCTCTTCTGACTCGAACAGCAGAACTAGAATCATCGAGCGGATTGCGTCTCAGGCGATGCTGTAAGGCAGGTACTGCAATCTTTCTGAGATGCTCAAGCGTGACCTGATTTTTCCCGCACAGCGCTGCATAAGCACGAGTTGCACGTAGGAGTGTTAACTCACCACGCAAGCCATCGGTTCCCAGGTGACTACAAAGTTGAGTTACTTTTTCAAGCATTTCATCACTAACCTTAACTGAGGATAATTTCTTTTTCCCAGCTTGGATCTGCTGCCTAATGATCTCATCTTCTTTTTCCCAGATCTGCATGAACTTATCTTGATTGCGTTCAAATTCATCGCGACGCTTGATAATTTCAACCCGAGCCTTTGGTTCTTGAGGCGTCTTGACTTCAACTGCGAGGCCGAAACGATCCAGTAGCTGAGGGCGCAGCTCGCCTTCCTCAGGATTGCCGCTTCCTACTAAAACAAATTTAGCGGGGTGACGAATACTTAAACCTTCTCTTTCGACTACGTTTGCGCCAGATGCAGCAACGTCTATCAATAAATCGACTAGGTGATCTTCTAAAAGATTGACTTCATCTATGTAGAGAAAGCCTCGATGTGCCCTGGCAAGTAAGCCGGGTTCGTAAGCCTTCTCACCAGAACTTAGCGCTTTCTCAATATCTAATGCACCAATCACTCGATCTTCAGTAGCGCCTAAGGGCAGATCAACTACTGGCACTGGCTTCTTAATCGCCTTGAGTTTTCCACCACTTTTAAGCTTGGCGCGAAGATCATCGCAAATTGGACATGTCCCTGCTGGGGCATTCGGATCGCAGGCATACACACAATCTTGTACTGAGCTCATCTCCGGAAGTAAGGCTGCAAGTGCACGAACTGCAGTGGACTTGCCGGTACCACGGTCGCCCATCACAAGTACGCCCCCGACACTAGGATCAAGTGCGGCAATCAAAATTGCTAATTTCATATCCTCTTGACCAACAATTGCAGAGAAGGGGTAATTACGTGCCATACAGATTCCTTGAAATTATCTAATTCAATCGATTTAAATCAATATGTTGCATTGCAGCAAATTGATTTATTGGTATCTATTCATCTAAATATACTGGTATCGAGTTTTATTGGGATATACCCTTAAACAACGGTTTTATTACGAAAAAAGTGTCAATTTAAATTGACAGTATTGTAGGATTCTTTAAGAATAAAACCGGTGCAGAACGTAAAAAGTAAATTTTTTAAATTTAATCTTTTTAACAACACTTATTGAATGCTTACCAAAACAAAACCTTCCAACATGCATGAGCCTATCAAGCTTGTGCTTGTCACGATGGATACTCATCTGAACAGCGCTGCAATCCGCGCCTATGAGGATCTAAAGAAGGCAATTCCAGGTGCAACACTGACGATCCATTCGGCGAGTGAATTTGCTGGTAATTCAGAGCATTTGCAGAAGTGTAAAGACGATATTGCTAGTGGCGACATTGTGATTGCCACTATGTTATTTCTAGAGGATCACTATTTACCAATCCTAGATGATCTCAAGGCTAGAAGAGAGCACTGCGACGCCATGGTTTGCGCTATGTCGGCGGGAGATGTCACTAAGCTCACCAAAATTGGCAAGCTTGATATGAGTAAGCCAGCGAGCGGTTTAATGGCGATGCTTAAAAAGCTACGTCCAAGTGCTAAAGATAAAGACGGTAAGAGTAAGGGTGCAACCGCTGGTGCAAAGCAAATGAAGATGTTGCGCGTCATCCCCCAGATGTTGCGTTTTGTTCCTGGCACCGCCCAAGACTTAAGGGCTTATTTCCTGTGTTTGCAGTATTGGTTGGGTGGCTCTCAAGAAAACATGTACAACATGATGGTCAACCTCATCAATCGCTATGCCTCTGGCTCGCGTGAGACCTTGCGTAAAAATGCTAAGGCACTTGACCCAGTTGAATATCCTGATTCTGGTGTGTATCACCCAAGAATGAAGAATCGTCTTAGTAGCGACTTAAATGATTTGCCAAAGGTAGTGCCCGATGCAAAAGCGCGTGGCAAGGTTGGCCTTTTGGTTTTGCGCTCTTACTTAGTCTCTGGTAATAGTGGCCACTATGATCCTGTCATTGCGGCATTAGAGGCTCAAGGTTTACAAGTAATACCAGCTTTTGCTGCTGGACTAGATGCTCGCCCAGCAATTAATGATTACTTCACTCAAGATGGCAAGCCGACTATTGATGCCATGGTTTCTTTAACTGGCTTCTCCTTGGTGGGTGGGCCAGCATATAACGATGCCCATGCAGCTGAAGAGGTGCTGGCTAAGTTAGACATTCCTTATATTGCGGCCCATCCAGTTGAGTTTCAAAATCTAGAGCAGTGGGGCAGTTCTGAGCGCGGATTACTTCCGGTGGAGAGCACCATCATGGTGGCTATTCCTGAATTAGATGGCTCTACTATTCCGATGGTTTATGGCGGACGCCCAGGTGCATCCGGTACTACTTGTACGGGTTGTCATAAACAGTGCTCATTTACCGATGAACACAATCCGCAGGATATGTTCACTTGTACCGAGCGTGTTGGTATGTTGGCTGCACGGGTTGGTAAGTTGGTTGATTTGCGTCGCTCAGAGCGGGCAGAGCGCAAAGTCGGCATTGTGTTATTTAACTTCCCTCCGAATGCGGGCAATATTGGTAGCGCAGCTTATCTAAGCGTATTTCAGTCAGTCCAAAATTTATTAGTCGGCATGAAAGAACGTGGATATACCGTTGATGTTCCAGAATCAGTTGACGAGTTGCGTGATTCAATTTTAAAAGGTAATGCTCAGCAATATGGTGCAGATGCCAATGTCCACACCCTGATACCAGTAGATGATCATGTACGTCGCGAGCCTTGGTTAAAAGAGATTGAAGCTCAATGGGGTCCAGCACCTGGTAAGCAACTCTCTAACGGTAGCTCAATCTTTGTACTTGGTAAGCAGTTTGGCAATGTACTGATTTCTGTTCAGCCTTCTTTTGGTTATGAGGGCGATCCAATGCGCTTGCTATTTGAGCGTGGCTTTGCGCCAACTCATGCTTTCTCTGCTTACTATCGTTATTTGCGGGAAGACTTTGCTGCTTCAGCCGTGATTCACTTTGGTACGCATGGTGCTCTAGAGTTTATGCCTGGTAAGCAAACGGGTATGAGTGGTGGTTGCTGGCCCGATCGCTTGATTCATGATCTGCCGAATATTTATTTATATGCCTCGAATAATCCGTCTGAAGGTGCAATTGCAAAACGTCGTTCAGGTGCAACCCTCATTAGTTATCTGACTCCTCCAGTTACTCAAGCTGGTTTGTATGCTGGCCTTGCAGATTTGAAAGCGTCGATTGAGCGCTTTAGATCTCTTGAGGTAGATGCAAATGAAGAGCGTATTGATTTAGCGGAGCTGATTCAGGCACAAGCTGCAGAGATTGATCTATGTAAGGCTGAGCCTGCATGGGATAAAACCGATGTAGATGGTTTGCAAAAGACTGTGAGCAATCTCTTTAATGAACTACTTGAACTTGAGTACACCTTGATACCGCATGGCTTACATGTAGTGGGTGCCGTTCCCCCACTTGCTGAGCGTTTTGGTTTATTAAAGGCGATGGCTGACGTAGCCTTAGATCATCCAGTTGAAGACGCAGTAGTAGAAGCGCTGATGAATGGTGAGCAGTTTGATATGGTAATTAATGAGCATCCAGAGTTACTGGAGTTAGGCAGTCATGAGACTCTCCAAGATTTATTCGGAAAAATGGTGCTTTCCAATGCCTTGATGTCTAAAGAAACTGAAGTGAGCGGTATGCTCGATGCGCTCGATGGCCGCTTCATCCGTCCTGCTGCTGGCGGTGATGTCATGCGCAATCCTGAAGTGCTACCTACTGGCCGAAATTTACACGGCTTTGATCCTTTTAGAATTCCAAGTGTCTTTGCTGTTAAAGATGGTGCAAAGCAAGCCCAAAGAATTTTAGATAAATACAAAGAAGAAGCTGGCGTATTACCTGAGTCGATTGCAATGGTCTTATGGGGTAGCGATAACTTGAAGTCTGAGGGCGGACAAATTGGTCAAGCACTTGCATTGATGGGAGCCTTGCCTCGTTTCGATAGCTATGGACGATTAGCTGGTGCGCAATTAATTCCTTTAGGTGAACTTGGTCGTCCGAGGGTTGATGTGGTGATTACCTTATCGGGTATCTTCCGTGATTTACTCCCACTTCAGATTAAGTTGTTGGCCGAGGCAGCATTCATGGCTGCTTCTGCAGAAGATGAGCCTCTTGAGCAAAACTTTATTCGTAAGCATGCATTGGCTTATCAAAAAGAACATGGCTGTGACTTAGAAACTGCTGCGTTGCGCGTCTATGGAAATGCTGATGGAGCCTATGGATCTAACGTCAGCAATATGGTTGAAAACAGTGTGTGGGAAGAGGAAGATGAATTAGCTGAAACCTATACTCGTAGAAAAGGATTTGCTTTTGGACGTGCTGGTGTGCCGATTCAAAATAATGCTTTATTGAAAAGTGTTTTGTCTGATGTGCAAATGACTTATCAAAATTTAGACTCAATGGAATTGGGTGTTACAACAATTGATAATTACTTTGATACCTTAGGTGGCATTACTAGAGCAGTGAAGCGCGCAAAAGGTGGGGCTGATGTTCCCGTATTTATTGGTGATCAAACGAAGGGTGAGGGCGCGGTCAGAACACTCTCTGAGCAAGTATCCCTAGAGACTCGTACTCGCATGCTTAATCCAAAGTGGTACGAAGGCATGCTTGAAAGTGGATATGAGGGCGTACGACAAATTGAGGTGCACATCACCAACACCATGGGTTGGTCAGCAACTACTGGTCAAGTTCAACCTTGGGTTTATAAGCAGTTGACAGAAACTTTCATGCTGAACCCAGAAATGCGTGAGCGTTTAGCAAAACTCAATCCTACTGCCGCAGCGCGATTAGCTAATCGCTTGACTGAGGCATCACAAAGAAATTACTGGCAGCCTGATGAAGAGATGCTCAAGAAGATGCAAGAAGCAAACGATGAGCTTGAGGATCGTCTAGAAGGCATTTATGACAACGTTACTATAGCCGCTTGAGAGACTAAATATGAGCATGTTAAATCGAATCAATCAAAGTCTTGAAGACGCAATGCATTTATCTCAGTCCAAGCAGGGGCCACAACTCTTGCAGGAAGCAATGCATTACTCAGTATTTCCGGGTGGAGCTAGAATTCGTCCGCAACTTTGCCTAGCAGTGGCAGCCGCTTGCGGTGATGATGATCCAGCTTTATCAAATGCAGCCGCTAGCGCTATTGAGTTATTGCATTGCGCATCCTTAGTGCATGATGATTTACCGTGCTTTGATGATGCAGAGATGCGCCGCGGAAGACCTTCAGTACATACCGCTTATGGTGAGCGTATCGCTGTTCTTGCAGGGGATGCTTTAATTGTTTTAGCTTTTCAGTGCATAGCAAGCTCGGGTACTCGTTCTATTTTCCGTTTGGGTCCGCTAATGAACACTATTGCAATGAGTGTCGGGTCGCCGCATGGAATTGTTGCTGGACAGGCTTGGGAATGTGAGTCAAAAGTAGATTTGAATGACTATCAACGCGCCAAAACTGGCTCTTTATTCGAAGCGGCCACTGCTGCTGGTGCGCAAGCTGCAGGCGCAGATGCAGCTACTTGGAGACCTTTAGGAGAGTGGTTGGGTGAGGCCTATCAAGTGGCGGATGATATTCGTGATGTAGTTGCAGATCAGAGTGTTTTAGGCAAACCATCAGGCCAAGATGTTGCCCATAACCGTCCTAGCTCTGCAAAAGATTTAGGCTTAAGTGGAGCAGTACAACGTTTTGATGAGCTGGTACAAAAGTCAATCGCCTCCATTCCACACTGCAAGGGCGAGAAAATGTTGCGTGATTTAGTAAGACATGAATCTGAGCGACTTGTACCTTCAGATTGGTTTAAGGACAAAGAGAGAAAAATTCTGTTCCGCCAAACCAGCAATTCTTGAATTTAATTTTTTTCTGAATTTATAAATTGCCATTCATGGAATTTTTTTTCGATTGGCGTAACCGTCTTATTGCCTCACCCAGCTTTCAGCGCTGGGCAACACGTTTTCCACTTACGCGTTGGATAGTAAAAAAACAAGCATCAGAAATTTTTGATTTGATGGCGGGCTTTGTCTACACCCAGGTCCTGCTTGCGTGCACACGCCTTAACCTTTTTGATATTTTGGCAAATGGCGCTCTCAGTTTTAACGATCTCCAAAAACAAATCCCATTAAAGCCTGCAGGTTTGAGGCGTTTATTAGATGCTGCAGTAGCCATTAAGTTACTAGTTAAGCGTAGCGAAGATCGCTATGCCCTCAGCATGAAGAGCGCACCTTTGGTTGGAAACATCGCTATTTTGGATATGGTTAAGCATCATGCTGATTTTTATCGCGACCTCTCCGATCCGATTGCTTTGCTGCAGGGGGACACTAGTTCTGCATCTCTCAATGAGTATTGGCCCTATATCACTCCAGAGCAGGGTGCTGCTCCAGAAAACTTGTCAGCTGAAAAGGTGGCTGATTACTCTAAATTGATGGCGCATACCCAATCTCTAGTAACGGATGAAATTATCGACGCCTACCCAATGGGAAAACATCAACAAGTTTTAGATATTGGTGGCGGGCAAGGCGCCTTCATCAAGAGATTGGCAGAGCATTACTCGCATTTATCTTTTAAGTTATTTGATATTCCTGGAGTAGCAGAGCTCTCCAATGCGCACTTTGAACAAATGGGTTTGTCACACCGCGCACAAGCAGTGGGGGGTAACTTTTTCCAAGACCCCCTTCCTAAGGGTTGTGACTTGGCCACTCTTGTCCGTGTCATTTTTGATCATGATGATGTTCGTGTGAAGCAGTTACTTGCTAATGTATTTGAGGCTCTCAATCCCGGCGGCACCCTTTTACTGGCCGAACCCATGGCTGAGACCAAGGGATTTGAGGCAATGGGTCATGCGTATTTCGGTTTTTATCTACTGGCTATGGGTAGAGGTAGGCCCAGAACTGAGGCTGAAATCAGAGGCTTATTGAGTGAAGCAGGCTTTACAGGAATTCGGCTATTAAACTCGTATATGCCGTTGAATGCGCAAATATTGCAGTGCAACAAACCTGGTGTAAATCCCACTTAAACACATTTTAAGAGCGGTTTTATGTAAATTTACTAAAAATATCTGATTTAGTAGAGAAAACCCCTAGATGACAAGTGCTCCGATAAGGATTAAAAACGAAGTGTAAATATTTTTTTACACTTTTTTCAGAAATTGAGCACCCCAAAAGACATGACCGATCAGTACCAAACTAGGGCAATCGTGCTGGAAAAGCCAGAAAGTGTCTCTCTCACTGACCTTAAATTATCTCCCATGACCCCCGTTGATGTCCTTGTAGACATGGAGTGGAGTGGTATCAGTACTGGTACAGAAAAATTATTATGGACAGGAAAAATGCCCAACTTTCCTGGCATGGGTTATCCACTCGTTCCTGGTTATGAATCCGTTGGCAGGGTAGTGAAGGTGGGTGCAGATTCGAGTCTTAAAGTAGGGCAAAGAGTCTTTGTCCCCGGCGCTAAATGCTATGGAGAGATTAAAGGTTTATTTGGTGGCGCAGCTTCACGAGTGATCGTGGATAGTGGGCGCGTAATTGCTATTGAAGATAAATTAGGTGAAGAAGCTATTCTGTTTGCACTTGCTGCCACTGGCTACCATGTTACTTCGGGCCCAGGTCAAGAGCAGCCTGACTTAATTGTTGGACATGGTGTCTTAGGACGTCTTATCGCACGCATTGCAGTTGCTAAAGGTAAGCGACCAGTTGTTTGGGAGACTGATGCTGGCAGGCGTGAGGGCGCAGTTGGTTATGACGTCATCGATCCTAAAGATGATCAAGTTAAAAAATACAAAACGATTGTGGATGTCAGTGGCGACGCAAGATTAGTTGACACACTCATCAGTTGTCTTGCACCGGGTGGTGAAATTGTATTAGCCGGTTTTTATGACACGATTTCTTTTTCATTCCCACAGGCCTTTATGCGCGAAGCACGCATTCGTATCGCTGCGCAGTGGGCACCTGGCGATTTAGTAGCAATCAAAGATTTAGTGGACTCGGGAAAATTAAAGCTAGACGGCTTAATTACACACCGATCATCACCTAAAGATGCAAACGAGGCTTATCACACAGCATTTAATAACAAAGACTGTTTAAAGATGGTTCTAGATTGGAGAAATCTACAATGAGTTCAGCAAGCATCCCAGCAACAGCAACAGTGCAATTTATGGATCTCAAAAAAGAAGCCGCGATCGAACCTGATCCAGTTTCTACAGGTCCTGTGACTAAAGAAACTCAAATCATTGCCATTTACGGCAAAGGCGGTATTGGCAAAAGTTTTACGCTTGCCAATCTGTCTTACATGATGGCTCAACAAGGCAAGAAAGTTTTGTTGATTGGTTGCGATCCTAAAAGTGATACCACTTCACTTTTATTTGGCGGTAAAGCTTGCCCAACCATTATTGAGACCTCATCTAAGAAAAAATTGGCTGGAGAGTCAGTGTCGATTGGTGATGTTTGCTTTATTCGTGATGGTGTATTCGCGATGGAGTTAGGTGGCCCAGAGGTCGGCAGAGGCTGCGGTGGACGCGGCATTATTCACGGCTTTGAAACATTGGAAAAACTAGGCTTCCATGATTGGGGCTTTGACTATGTCTTGCTCGACTTCTTAGGCGATGTGGTTTGCGGTGGCTTTGGTTTACCAATCGCCCGCGATATGTGCCAAAAAGTCATCGTGGTGGCTAGCAACGATTTGCAATCCCTTTATGTTGCCAACAACGTTTGCTCAGCGGTAGAGTACTTCCGCAAATTAGGCGGTAACGTTGGTGTAGCTGGAATGGTGATCAATAAAGATGACCTTACTGGTGAAGCACAGGCGTTTGCTGAAAAAGCGGGTATTCCAGTATTAGCTGCTATTCCTGCGAACGAAGATATTCGTCGCAAGAGTGCTAGCTATGAAATTATTGGCCAGCCTGGTACGCAATGGGCTCCGCTGTTCGAAGAACTTGCTACCAATGTTTCAGAAGCTCCGCCTGTTCGTCCTAAGCCATTAAGTCAAGATGAGTTGCTTGGCTTGTTCTCCTCAGAAGTTACTGGTCGCGATATTGTTTTGAAGCCCGCTACCGTTAAGGACATGATGGGCAAAGATGAAGTCGTTAAGAAAACACTCGAAGTTATCTACGATCAAGCCTAAAGAGATAGAGAGCAATCTGCTGCTATGAATAAAACAGTTATTCCGATTACCCCAGAGGAAAAGTTAAAAACTGATCCTACCTTAGGGGATGGTCTTGGCTGTCACTCTGGTGAGGCTGAGATGCTCGCTGCTGCTAAAGCAGCTGGTAAGTCTGAAACTTTGCAGCAATACGCTAAGGACTATCCTAAGGGTCCACATGATCAACCACAAAGTATGTGCCCAGCATTTGGAGCATTACGAGTAGGTTTACGGATGCGTAGAACTGCCACTATCTTGTCTGGTTCCGCTTGCTGTGTTTATGGTTTAACGTTCACCTCCCATTTTTATGGCGCACGTCGGAGCGTTGGTTATGTGCCGTTTAATTCAGAGACTCTAGTTACCGGTAAGTTGTTTGAAGACATTCGCGATGCTGTCTATCAAGAAGCAGATCCAGAAAAATATGACGCTATTGTCATTATTAATTTATGCGTACCAACAGCGAGTGGTGTACCACTGCAGTTGCTACCAAAAGAAATTAATGGTGTACGCATCATTGGTATTGATGTGCCTGGATTTGGCGTGCCAACCCATGCTGAAGCTAAAGATGTTTTAGCGGGTGCAATGCTCAATTACGCTCGTAATGAAGCGATGTCTGGCCCAGTACAAGCACCACGGGCTGGCCGCTCAAGCAAGCCAACAATTACTTTATTGGGTGAAATTTTCCCAGCTGATCCAGTTGGTATTGGCATGATGATTGAGCCGATGGGCTTAGCAGTGGGTGCATCAGTACCAACGCGTGAATGGCGCGAAATGTATCAGGCGCTAGATTGTGTGACTGTTGCCGCATTACATCCTTTTTATACTTCCTGTATTCGTGAATTTGAAGCAGCAGGGCGTTCCATCGTGGGATCTGCTCCGGTAGGTTACGAAGGTACTGCTCGTTGGCTGGAAGCCATTGGTAAATCAACTAATACGCCGCAAGACTTAATAGCGGCTGCACAAAATCGTATCCTGCCAGCCATTAAGGGCGTACTTGCTGCAGCGCCAATTAAAGGGCGGATTACTTTGAGTGGCTACGAAGGCTCTGAGCTGATTGTTGCTCGTCTCTTAATTGAAAGTGGTGCCGATGTGCGTTATGTCGGTTCAGCATGCCCACGTACTCCATGGAGTGATGAGGATCGCGAGTGGTTAGAAGCTAAAGGAGTTCATGTTCAATTCCGTGCTTCCTTAGAGCAAGATTTGGCAGCGATGAAAGAGTTCAAGCCAGACCTAGCAATTGGCACAACACCAGTAGTACAAGCTGCTAAGCAAGCTTCGATTCCTTCGCTGTATTTTACAAATCTCATTTCTGCGCGTCCATTAATGGGGCCTGCTGGTGCCGGCTCCTTGGCGCAAGTGATTAATGCTGCGATTGGTAACCAAGCGCGCTTTGATGAGATGAAAGCATTCTTTGGTGATGTTGGATCTGGCTATAAGTCGGGTGTTTGGGAGAGTGTTCCACAGGATCATCCCGAGTTCAAGGCTGAAGTACGTCGCAAGCTTGAGAAGAAAATCAAGAAGCGTAAAGCTGAGGAGATGATGTAATGTTTGTCATCGATCATGATCGCGCTGGTGGATATTGGGGGGCAGTATATGTATTTACTGCCATCAAAGGCCTGCAAGTAGTGATTGACGGTCCTGTTGGTTGCGAAAACCTACCAGTTACTTCTGTTTTACATTACACCGATGCATTGCCTCCTCATGAGTTACCCATTGTTGTCACTGGTTTAGAAGAAGAGCAGTTAGGGCGTGAAGGTACTGAAGGTGCCATGAAGCGCGCACACGCAACCTTAGATCCAGATTTGCCTGCAGTAGTAGTTACCGGCTCCATTGCAGAAATGATTGGCGGTGGCGTTACACCTGAGGGTATGAATATTGCCCGCTTCTTACCAAGAACCATTGATGAAGATCAGTGGCAATGTGCTAATCGTGCTATGTATTGGTTATGGAGTGAATACGGTACTCGCAAGATTCCAGAACGCAAACCAAGAGCAGAAGGCGAAAAGCCCCGCGTCAATATTATTGGCCCATGCTATGGCACCTTTAATATGCCTAGCGATCTAGCAGAGATCCGCCGTTTGGTTGAGGGTATTGGCGCTGATATCAATATGGTGTTCCCACTAGGCTCTCATTTGGCTGAAGTAGAGAACTTGGTCAATGCCGATGTCAATATTTGTATGTATCGCGAATTTGGGCGCATGCTTTGTGAAGCTTTAGAACGCCCTTATTTACAAGCACCTCTGGGCTTACACAGCACTACCCAATTCTTGCGCAAACTGGGTGAATTACTTGGCTTAGATCCAGAGCCATTTATTGAGCGCGAGAAACATACCACCATTAAGCCGATTTGGGATTTGTGGCGCTCAGTAACCCAAGACTTTTTCAGTACTGCAAGTTATGCAGTAGTTGCTAATGAAACCTATACCCGGGGTATTCGCCATTTCTTATCAGACGAGATGGGTCTACCTTGTAGCTTTGCTGTTCCCAGAAAGCCTGGAGAGAAAACCAATAATCAAGATGTTCGTAAGCTGACCAAAGAGAAGCCACCGCTAGTCATGTTTGGTAGCTACAACGAAAGAATGTATTTGGCTGAAAGCGGCAGTAAAGCATCTTATATCCCTGCATCTTTTCCAGGTGCAATCATTCGTCGTCATACCGGCACTCCATTCATGGGTTATGCAGGCGCGACATACATCATTCAAGAATTTTGTAATGGCTTATTTGATGCCCTCTTTTTTATTCTGCCTTTGGGTACTGATATGGATAAGGTTGATGCATCGTTAACCCGCACTTACCGTTCCAATGCGCTGCCTTGGGACCAAGATGCTCAAAAACTAGTGGCTGACTTTATTAAAACCAGACCAGTGCTGGTTCAGATTTCAGCTGCAAAAGAGATGCGCGACCGGGTAGAGCAAGACGCAGAAAAAGCGGGAGAAGAAAGAATTACTGCTGCAAGAGTGAAGTCTTCTTGCAAAGAAATTATTGAGGAGCTTGAAGCTTAATGGCCTCATTAATAGAACTTATGTACAACAAATCAGTCGATTTGTTGAAAACGGAATGTGGCATGCCGTACGCTACAGCCCATGTCGCGCGGGTTAAGCGCGGTAACGGCCGCAAGGCTATTTTTGATGGAGGTAATTGGTTATGAGCGATCACAGAACGGCTTCAATATCTGGCCTTACTGATGACGAAGCCAAGGAGTTTCACCAGTTGTATATCCAAGGCTTAGTTGGTTTTACTTCGATTGCAGTAGTAGCTCATATTTTGGTTTGGGCTTGGCGTCCTTGGTTCCATTGAAACAGGCTTAAATCTTAGGGGAAATTAAATGAAAACAAATCACGTTATAAGCAAAGAAAAAAATATGATCAGGGAGGATTCTATTACTTTCAATCTTATTTTTATTTTGTGTTTTTTAGTGTGCTTCGCCATTTCTTTATTTACCCAGATTTTGCCTACCAAGTGGAGTTCTTGGCTTCCAGGAGCTGAAGAAAAATCGCTTATCGATGGTACGAAGTCCGCAGTATATGGTTTTATGTCTTACTTAAATTAGGAGAAGATTATGTGGAGAATTTGGAAACTGTATGATCCTTTGCGATCAATGGTTGTTCAAGGTGTTTTCCTGTTTGGTCTTGCAGCAATGATTCACTTGATTTTGCTAAGCAGTGTTCGTTACAACTGGTTGGATGGTTTAAGCCAAGCCCAGTTCAAGGCGATGGAAGCAAAAACAGGTTCTGCAATGCCACCATCAGTACCAGCAGCAAAGTAATTTGTATAAAAAAATGGTGAATAGGGTTAGGTTGAATCGCTTTTTAGCTCAACCCTATTTATCCATTCATTGGAGAGCATAAAAAATGGCCATGCTTAGTTTTGAAAGAAAGTATCGCGTTCGAGGTGGTACCCTAGTGGGCGGGGACTTATTCGATTTTTGGGTGGGGCCGTTTTATGTTGGCTTTTTTGGTGTAACCACCATCTTCTTTTCTTTTTTAGGCACTGCACTGATTTTGTGGGGTGCTTCACAAGGTCCTACATGGAATCCTTGGCAGATCAATATTGCACCGCCGGATATTAGCTATGGGTTGGGTTTTGCCCCGCTATTAAAGGGCGGTCTCTGGCAACTCATTACCGTTTGCGCCTTAGGAGCGTTCTTCTCTTGGGCTCTGCGTGAAATCGAGATTTGTCGAAAACTTGGCATGGGACTTCATGTTCCTTTTGCCTACTTAATGGCTGTATTTGCTTATTTCACATTGGTGGTGATTAGGCCAATCCTATTAGGTGCATGGGGCCACGGATTTCCATACGGTATCTTGAGTCACCTCGATTGGGTATCCAACACCGGTTATCAGTACTTACATTTTCATTACAACCCAGCGCATATGATCGCTGTGTCCTTATTCTTTGCTACTACCTTTGCATTGGTGTTACACGGCGGCTTAGTCTTGTCATCCACCAATCCGCTGAAGGGTGAGTTTGTTAAAACGCCTGAGCATGAAGATACTTTCTTTAGAGATGCGATTGGTTACTCCATTGGCACTCTAGGTATTCACCGCCTTGGATTATTTTTAGCCTTAGCTGCGGTTTTCTGGAGTGCTGTTTGTATTGTGATTAGCGGTCCATTTTGGTCACGTGGTTGGCCAGAATGGTGGGGCTGGTGGTTGAACTTGCCTATTTGGCGTTAAGAGGAATATATACATCATGGAATATCAAAATCTATTCACTCAGGTTCAAGTAGTTGCTCCACCGCATCATGGGGTCCATATTGATCCACGTGATGAACGAGAGCGCTTTGGAGAGCCTAAGCTCTATCATTTATTTGGTCGTCTAGGTAATGCGCAGCTAGGACCAATTTATTTAGGTGGCTTGGGTGTAGCCTCTTTATTTTTCGGCATCATTGCGATTCAGATTATTGGTTGGAATATGCTGGCCTCAGTCAATTGGAGTCCAATTCAATTTGTGCGCCAATTATTTTGGTTATCTCTAGACCCACCTTTACCTAAACATGGCTTATCTTTATTCATGCCCTTGAATGAGGGTGGCTGGTGGATGATGGCGGGTTTCTTCCTGACCGTGTCAATTTTGCTGTGGTGGGCAAGAATGTATCGACGTGCTATTGCCTTAGGTATGGGTACACATATCGCCTGGGGCTTTTTAGCAGCCATCTGGTTATATCTTGTATTGGGATTCATTCGACCCATCATGATGGGTAGCTGGAGTGAAGCTGTTCCATTTGGGGTCTTCTCCCATCTGGATTGGACTGCTGCTTTCTCACTGCGCTATGGCAACTTATTCTATAACCCATTCCACATGCTTTCGATTGTGTTCCTCTATGGATCAGCGCTTTTGTTTGCAATGCACGGTGCAACTATTTTGGCGGTTAGTCGCTTTGGCGGCGAGCGTGAGATTGAGCAAATTGTCGATCGTGGTACAGCCTCAGAAAGAGCGGCTTTGTTCTGGAGATGGACTATGGGCTTTAATGCCACCATGGAATCCATCCATCGTTGGGCTTGGTGGTTTGCTGTATTGACACCACTAGTTGGCGGCATTGGTATTTTGCTCACCGGTACAGTAGTGGATAACTGGTATTTATGGGCAGTAAAACACCATGTTGCACCTTCATATCCAGATGTATTTGGTGTGCCAATACCTGACCCAGCTACTTCTGGATTCATACCACCTGCTGCGCCTGCTGCACCTGTTATCACAGGAGTTAAGCCATGAAGCACTTAAGAAAATTGCTGCTATTACCGGCCGTACTGGTCAGTGTATTGGTGCTGTCTGGTTGCGAAAGACCACCAATGGAAACGGTTCAGCATGGATACCGTGGAACTGGTATGGACTTAATTTACAACCCACGCATCTTGGCTGAGCAGGCTGAGAAAAATGCTGTACCAGTATCTTACGGAGCAGCTCCAGCAGATGGGCCAAAGGCAGGGGCTGTATATAAGAACGTGAAGGTGCTGAATAATTTGAGCGTTGCTCAATTTAGTGCATTCATGGTTTCTATGACTAGTTGGGTTGCACCAGAGCAGGGTTGTACTTATTGTCATAATGCGGCCAATTTTGCAGATGACTCTCTGTATACGAAGCAAGTAGCACGCAATATGATTTTGATGACACAGCGTGTGAATACTCAATGGCAGGATCACGTTGCTCAGACTGGTGTGACTTGCTATACCTGTCACCGCGGTCAGAATATTCCTGAGCAAGTTTGGTTTAAAGAGCCACCGCAACAAACAGGCAATGGACTATTGGGCAATAAAGATGGACAAAATACTCCAGTTGCTGCTTCGGGTTATTCCTCGCTACCAAATGACTACTTCAGTCAATATCTCTCGAAAAACAGCAATATTCGAGTGCAGGGAGATACAGCTTTGCCGACTGGTAATAAGCACAGCATCAATGAGACGGAATCAACCTATGGTCTGATGATGCATTTCTCCAAATCATTGGGAGTTAATTGCACCTACTGTCATAACAGCCGTAATTTCTCATCTTGGGAAGAGAGTCCTCCTCAAAGAGCTAGGGCTTGGTATGCGATTCGGATGGCGCAAGATATTAATAACAACTACATGGAGCCTATTAAGGGACTATTCCCACCTCACCGTTTAGGCCCCACTGGTGATGTTGCAAAAGCGAACTGTGGAACATGTCATCAGGGTGCTTACAAGCCACTTTATGGAGTATCCATGTTGTCGGATTACCCTTTCTTAACTGGTCCAGCAAAGCCGGCAATGAAAGCTAAGGATCCTGTACCACCGGCAAAATCTGTGGCAATGAAGTAGTCTATAGTTTGTTCTAACCAATAGCGTCATAGGAAAAATATGACGCTATTTTTTTGTAGAAAAGTTGGTTTGTGAAAATGCTAAAAAAAGCTGACTTTAAGGCAGACGAAGAATCTACTGCGATAGTGATTGGCAGTGGCTTTGGTGGATTAGCAGCTGCTATTCGTTTGTCCTGTAAGGGCTACAAGGTCATTGTTTTAGAAAAACTAGACGCTCCAGGAGGTAGGGCATACGTCCATCGTCGTGATGGCTATACCTTTGATGCAGGCCCAACCATTATTACCGCACCATTTTTGTTAAATGAGCTGTGGGAGTTATGCGGTAAGAAGATGTCAGATGATGTTGATCTGCGCTTGATGGATCCTTTTTATCGAATCCGTTTTGATGACGGTTCCCATTTTGACTATACCGGTGATCCTGCCAGAATGCGCGCTGAAGTAGCAAAGTTTGCGCCAGAGGACCTGCCAGGATATGAGCGATTTTTAGCAGAAGCAGAAAAATGCTACAAGCTTGGATTTCAAGAATTAAGCTCTACTGCATTTGACTCGATTGGTGATTTAGTTCGCGCAATTCCATCCATGATTAAGATGCGGGCATGGGAGAGTATCTATAAATTAGTGGCGCGTCATTTAAAGAATGACAAAATTCGTCAAGTGATGAGTTTTCATCCGCTCTTAATCGGCGGTAATCCATTTTCAGTTACAGCCGTCTATGCGCTCATCAACTCATTGGAGCGTCGCCATGGCGTTCACTCTGCAATGGGTGGAACAGGCTCTTTGATTAAGGGGCTGGCAGGCCTATTGGCTGATAGAGGAGTTGAAATTCGCCTTAATTCTGAGGTGAAACGTATCGAAGTGGTGGATGGTAAAGCTCAAGGTGTCACGCTAGCTAATGGGGAATTTATTCCCTCAGATATTGTCGTCTCTAATGCGGATGCTGCTTGGACTTATCAAAAGCTCATCGCCCCAGAGCATCGCAAAGTATGGACCGATACCAAGGTGGATAAGAGCAAATACTCCATGAGTCTCTTTGTTTGGTATTTTGGTACCGATAAGCAATACCCTGATGTTCCGCACCATATGATTTTGTTGGGCAAGCGCTATAAAGAGCTCTTAACGGATATTTTTAAAAAGCATGTACTTGCCGATGACTTTAGTTTGTATTTACATAGGCCAACAGCGACTGATCCCTCCTTAGCACCTGCTGGAGGCGATACCTTTTATGTATTGGCACCAGTACCCAATTTAGAAAGTGGTACAGACTGGGCTAAAGAGGCAGAACCTTATCGGCAGGCTATTGCCAAGTACTTGGATGAAAGTGTTTTGCCTGGCTTTGAGAAGCATCTGAAAACATCCTTTCTGATGACGCCGCAAGATTTTCAGGATCGTCTTTTATCGGTTAAGGGCGCTGCCTTTGGTTTTGAACCACTCTTATTGCAAAGCGCCTGGTTTAGACCGCATAACCGCAGCGAAGATGTGCAAGGACTTTATATGGTTGGCGCCGGAACTCACCCTGGTGCGGGTATCCCCGGTGTTTTATCTTCAGCAAAAGCATTAATGTCTGTAGTAGCAGATCCTAAAAGAGCCCACGCATGAACCAAAGCATTAAAGATCTTCAAGAGTGTGTCGCAACTATGCGAGATGGATCAAAATCTTTCTTCGCTGCTTCTAGGATTTTGCCGCAGAGAGTCAGAGATCCTGCAACTGCCCTCTATGCATTTTGTCGAATTACCGACGATGTAGCTGATGCAGTCGATGCAGAGCCTGATGCGATTCCTAAATTACGTGAACGCCTTGATCGCATCTATCAGGGTACACCTGACGATATTGCTGCTGATCGCGCCCTATCGATTGTCGTAAAAGAGTTTGATTTACCCATCAGCCTTCCTTTAGCATTAATTGAAGGCTATGAATGGGATACTCAGTTCAAAACCTATAACACCTTGGGCGATTTATTAGATTACTGCGCTAGAGTTGCTGGCACAGTTGGTGCAATGATGTGCGTCATCATGGATCGTAGGGAGCCAGAAACTTTAGCCAGAGCTTGTGAGCTTGGTTTGGCGATGCAACTAACCAACATTGCCCGTGACGTTGGTGAAGATGCTGCCAATGGACGAATCTATTTGCCCTTAGATTGGCTGAGAGAAGCGGGATTAGATCCCCAGGCGTGGCTGAGTAAGCCAGAATTTAATGATCAAATTGCTAGCGTGATTGCTCGTCTCTTAAAACATGCGGATGTTTTGTATTCGCGTGCAGAAAATGGTATTTCTGATCTGCCATGGGATTGTCGTCCTGCTATTCAAGCGGCTAGACTGATTTATGCAGAGATTGGCCGTCAGGTAGAAAAACTCAATCTAGATTCTGTTTCGACAAGGGCTTATGTGCCCTCTAAAAGAAAAGTGATTCTTTTAGCAGAAGCCTTTACAGCCATCTCCAAAATATTTTCTAGGCAACTTAAAGTAGATGCTGATAAAGCTATTCAGTATTTAGTGGATGCAGTCATTGAAGTGCCACATGAAAAGCGTTTTGATGGCACTGCTCACGATCGTTTGCTGTGGTTTGTTGATCTTATGGAGAGGCAAGAGCAGCGTCGCAATCCCCGCAAGAGCGGCAGGGCTCTTCAGTAGTAACTTAGTAAGTTACCAAGTGATTCTGGGCATTCTCCAAGGTAGCATCAATTGAGTTGAAACTTGCGTTAGCTTTGGCACGCTCAAGGTTTCATGAAATGAGAGAACCTTTTCGCCTAATAATTCAGAATTCAATACTGAGCGGGTATAAAAAGGTGTATTTTCTAAAACCTGAACCACTTCTAATCCCTCGGCACTTTGATTGCGCATGTGCCTGCGAATGCCCCAAAATGTTTTTGGCAGAGCCTGCCTTGGAGGGGGCTCGAAATGATCAATGCTGCCATTAGGGTTAAAAGTTAATGCCAATACATTTTCTTGGGAATTCTTTTCTCTAACATCATAAATCACCGAAGTTCTGCCGCCACTCATCTCTGCTCTAGACCAGTCCCATTCATGAAAGGATTGACTGATAGGCTCATCACCTTCATTTGAGTCTAAGTAGGCATTACCTTCCCATTTTAAGTCTGGGGAGTTGAGATTTACCTTTACCCGTGCTGAGGGTGCAAGAGGGCCCCAACGGTGTTTACCTGCTGCGTCTAAAGGCGTACTGAAATTAAATAAGGTATTGGGATAGAGTTCAACCGTACCTGATATTTTTTGACCAAAAGGTACGGCACGTTCTTCAATTTGCACAATTAACTTATTGCCGTCCCAACGAAGATTGCTCGGGCCAATCACAAATTCAGTAGCGTTTCGGGAGATTTGTTTTTCGCCACGCTCGGTCATTGCCCAGCGATTTTTACCGGGGCTATAAATGGCAACATTGAGAGAGCAGTGATTTTCTGGATTCACAGGCGCACTGCCTCTTCTAGCCCATGCATAGTAAGGAGAAAAAACGCTACCAACAAAGGCAATCAGTACGATGCCATGCTTGCCATCATCACTTAGAGCATCGATGTACCACCAGAGATAAGCGTTCTGCCCGACAGCTTGATCAAACCGAGGTGATCCATCAGGGTTGCGGCCGCCATGCGCCCCGATAATGCTGCCATCGGTACTCCTGGTCCCGGATGCACGCTGCCCCCCGCTAGATAAAGACCCGGAATCGGGCTTTGTGCTGAAGCTCGCCCAAAAGTTTCCATCCAGCCATGATTGGCTTGACCGTAGAGGGCTCCCCCCGTTGCCGGAAAGAGTTGATTGAATTGAGAGGGCGTTGTGCGTTGACATATTGCGCTATCCAAGTCGATATTAAGACCACATTGTTGTAGAAGACCAAAAGTTTCGTGTTCGCATGCTTCAATTTCTTGCGTACTAAATTCAGATTGATCACCTTTTGCTGGAGCATTCACTAAACAAAGCAGTCGTTGGGGATCATGGGAGGGCTGATAAACATCGCCTTGGTCTTGAGCGCATACATATACTGTTGGCTTTTGAGGCAGGCGCTTTCTTTGAAAGATATCATCAAACTCGGCACGATAATCTTGGTTAAAGAAAACATTGTGACGCACCAAGGGAAAGCCATCTGTTTTGGCATTCATTGACCAGGTCACCGCAGAAAGAGATCGGGCTGTTGAGGAAGGTGGACTTAATTTTGTATTGAATGCTTGTTTACTGGTTGAATTGAGTAAGCCAGTTTGAAGTGCAGCAAGATCACCATTGAAAATGACAGATTCTGCCTTGAGCATCTTTCCATCATCTAGCCTGACACCTGCAACACGATCCTGATCTATGACAATTTCTTCGCACGTTTGACCAGTAATAAATTGAACACCTTTATCTTCTGCCAGTTTACGAATCGTCTTGACCAGGGTGTACATGCCACCTTCAATTGACCAAACTCCTTGCGCCTCAACATCAGCAATTAGCATGAGGGTTGCAGGTGCTTGATATGGTGAGGAGCCGCAATAGGTTGCATAACGACCAAACAACTGGCGTAATCTGGGATCATGAAAGTAATTTCCAAGTGATTTCCAGAGGTTATTAAACAAACCAATTTCATATAACACTTTAGATCCAGAAATTCCTAAATCAGAAACCATCCCAGCAAAATTAGGTTTAGCAGAAAGCATATAAGGCTTTTCAAGTGCCTTATATAGTCTGCGACATTGATCGGTAAATTGAAGAAACCGCTTTGCCTCACTTGGAGAGGAAAACTCGGCAATGGCTTGTGCAGATTGCTCGACATCGGAGAATAAATCGAGCCTTTCATCTTTGCTCCAAGCATGCCTTGCCAAGATACCTAGCTTCTGAAGTTTGAACTCTGACTCAAGGGATGTTCCAGCTTTCTGAAAGAGGGCGTCGAACACCCAGCGCATTGTGAAGACTGTTGGACCAGAGTCAATCGGCGCAGGCTTTGATGAATCATTTGAACAATTGATTTGGCGAATCTTGCCGCCAACTTGAGATTCTTTCTCCACCAAGATCACCTCAATCCCAGAAGAGGCTAGATCAAGTGCGCAGGTCAAACCGCCAATACCCCCACCAACAATCACAATGGGAGACTTAGCCAAGAGTGCGACCCTTCCAACTACCAAATGCATCAAAAGGTTGATAACGTGAAAACATGGACTCAGAAAAGTAGTCGCCGCTCATCGATGCCCGAATAGCAGCTTGATGAGCTCCGTGTCTCGCATATTGATCCATTGCTGCTTGAGATTCCCAGATAGTAAAAGTGGCCTGACGAAAAAAGGGTGCCTCACCAATGCCGGCAGCAATAATGCACCCAGCCGTTTGCTCGAGTGAAGTTTCTGCTGCTGGTTCTTTGCTCCAGAACTGTAAACAATTACGCGGTTTAATGGATGCTCTGGTAATCGAAACAATTGGTCCTGCTGCGGGTGCATCGACTGTAATTTGTGGAACAAAGCCGGACCACTGACCTTTAATGGAATATGTTTTGAGCTTTACTGAAAAAAATTCTTTAGCATGGGCTTGATACCAGCGAATCAGTTTGGACGAGCGATAAAAATTCTCAACACTAGCCATATCTTGAAAGATACAAAATAAGGCTTGGTGGTTCATGCTGGGGCGAAAAGAGAAGCCCCCATTTTTTCCTGAGCCCATATGTTTATAGAACTCGAGTCCTGGTGTTGACCAAAGCCACAATCTTGCAAACATGAGTCTTAATATGCCGCTAATTTTTGCTGATGATTGGATATCTACCAGGACCATCAATGCAACCTGCTTACTCATTGCCGACTTTCTAGTCAATATCCTTATCAAGGTCTACAAGACCATGTTTTCTGAGTTTGATATACAGACTTTGTCGAGATAAGCCCAAGATTTCAGAGGCAGAAACACGATTGTCATTAGTCAGATCTAAAGCAGCCTTGATGCAGAGCTGTTCAATTAAGTCTGTTGTTTCAGCAAGGATATCTTTTAAGGGTACTTTTCCAACAAGCATCGACAATTCTTGGGAGCTGCGCACCAGTTTTTTATCGATTTGTTTGCCTTTATTAAGTCTCGAATCCACTTGGCGAAAGATCATGCCAACACAGGGACGTGGTTGCGTTACTGATACCGCTGAGATATCTACCAACTTAATGCTGCTGCTATTGCTATTTATTGAAGAGACGCAGGATTGAGTACTTGCTTTTCCTCTTAAGGATTGCATCATTTGATCAAAATCAGTGGTGTCTGCCCCTAGATAATTTCGTATAGAGGTGCCGATTAAGTCTTGCTCAGTCTTCGCCTTGCTTAATTTAGTAAAGGCCTTATTTGCTTTCAGGATCAGACCATCTGGAGTGCAGACGATAAAACCATAAGCGTTATTTTCAATTGCCTTAATCGTTAGGGAGTCCGAATCTAGCAAGCTTGGTGAAGAAGCAAGATCCAAAGGCTTGAGATTAAAAAGCAAATAGGGCTTACCAGCATTTGTAAAAGAGGTTGCCCTAATCTGAATCACCTGGTCATCGTTAACCAATGTTTCTAATGTATTGGGTTCCCCAGTATTTTGAACATCCTGGAGAAAGCTGATGACTTTACTCAGCTCAGCAGCGGGTAAGAGTGATAGAAACGATTTACCAATGCAATTATTCTTAGCAAGCAGCATTTGCTTAATTGCATTGCCATTCATTTCCACTATCGGGTATCCATCTTCCCCTTTAATGATCATGATGGATTCACTGCCAATTTCAAAGATTGAACGAAAACGCTCTTCTAATTGATTAATTTGCAGATAATTTCTAGTGAGCTCCTTTTGAGCTGCAACTAAGTCTTGCTGGAGCTTTGAGGCTTCTGAAAGATCCTTGCCAATGACAATAATTTTTTTGTCTGACGATGTTTTGATTGAAGTGCACATCATCGGCAGGACTGCATTTTTACCATTGCCAATCATGTTGACTTGTCTAAACTTAGTAGTCTTCTCCGAGCTAGCATCTTCAAGTAAGTAATTTACTTTTGTGATGCTATCCGGCACCACCATGTCCAACCATTTTTTACCTACCAGATTATCCGGAATCTGTTTTGCAAGGCTCTGATTTTCAGAATAAACATTCAGTATTGTTCCGCCATCATCTAACAGCAAAGAAATATCTGCTGAGGCCTGGGCAATGAGACTGAGCTCTTTGCTATTGAGGTCTGAATAGAGTTTCTCTGGATTATGTGAGATGGGCATATTAATTTAAGCTATTTCTTTGGGTTAATAAGTCAGATACTTTTTTGATCGCGTCTTCGGCCGTTAGCGAGCAGGCATCAGCAGAGCAAGCCTCAACTAATTCTGGCTTGTAATCAAATAACGGACCGCCTACCATCGTCAGTATTCCCTTATTTTTTGAGATCTTTTTAACTTCCCGCAGCAATGCTTCCATAGTATCCCATTGGTCGTCGCAGGAGATAGAAATTGCCAGTAAATCGTAGTCTTGAGATTGGATTTGTTCTTTTAAGTCTTCAGTAGAAACTTCAATGTCGATTGTTGTATTCCAGCCATTTAACTTGAAAAATTCACCCACTATTAAGATTCCTAGGGTGTGTTGTGACCCAGGCGCATTAATAAGAAGGGCGCGTCCCCGATAGTGGGAAAGATGTTCTTGGCTCATAAACATCGGGCTGAGCTGGTGAATGAGGTTCTGAGCACGCCCCAGGGCCATAGTGACCTCTGTAAAGCTGTTTTCATCATTTTCCCAGAGATACTGCAACCGTCTGGTGGATTCTGGGATGAGGTTTAAGTAGAGGGATACTAAGCTATGGCCAGCTTTTTGCATTCTATCGATAAAGGAAAAGCAGTCCTCCATCGGTCCAGTGAGCAGTATTTGGCAAAAATCGACAATCTCAACTTGAGTAACGCTGATTCCATTGTCCCGGCTGCCAGACTGATCGTTCGCTGAGACGATTTGATGTCCCATGAGGAGGCGTGGGATGATCTCTGATTCGATGGTCTTATTAAGCCACTGCATCATTTCTGCACTATCTAATTCGCTTAAATTAGATTGGAATGTTTTTTTCAGCGAGTCTGGCAAAGCCCATCTCCTAATAATATTTATAAATCACCACCAAAATAAAAGCGCTGAAAGCTTCACGAGAAATATGTTGCGCTGCAACATAATAGACAGCGTTATTTCTCTTAAAACCAATTATTTTGTAGTGACCCTATTTAGCACCTTTTTTATACAACTTGCCATAGGGTAAATACCCCCGATAGGGTTATCCCGAGGACTTTCTTTTCCCAAATAACGTAAACTTTAGTTGACACTTTTGTACTTAAAAGTGCATTAACGATTGCCTTAAAAGTTGCTTTTGAAAATACACCAGAATTTACATGGAAAAAACATATAAGCCACTTTATACCCCTGAAGAGAGGGTGAGAAGGGACGCGACCAAATGGACGCTAGTTCAAGGCATATTGGCGCCCATTCAGTTTGTTGTTTTCCTAATTAGTCTTTACTTAGTGCTGCGTTATTTAATGACTGGAGAAGGAGAGAGCGCTGCAAATATCTCCGTGGTGATTAAAACATTAACGCTCTACACCATCATGATTACCGGTTGTATTTGGGAGAAGGTGGTTTTTAATTGCTACTTGTTTGCCCCAGCTTTTTTCTGGGAAGATGTTTTTAGCATGTTGGTTTTGTTATTGCATACCTTATACCTAGTTGCTCTCGGTACAGGATATCTAGATCAAACTCAGTTGATGCTATTGGCTTTGGCGGCATATGCAACTTATGTGATTAATGCGGGGCAATTTATTTGGAAATTGCGTATGGCGCGTTTAGATCAAGAAAAGAAGGCACGTCAGACCGTGCTCGGTTCCCAGGCTGTGCAAGCTCAAGCCATACAGGCTGCAAGCCTCACTGGCTCAATGACAAACTTGACTGGTTTAAGTATTGCAGAGTCACAAGAGTTACATCGCAATCTCATACAGGGAACACAGTTTTTTGGATTCACAGCAGTAATAGCGCATCTATTGGCTTATATCTATTCCCCATGGTTGAAATAATTTAAAGAGCTTCATTTATAAATGCAAAAAAACTCCTATACCCAAAAACGTAGCCAGTTGGAGGAATACTTCGACCGGACGGCGGTAGATGCTTGGGCGAAGTTAACTTCTACAGCTAAGGTAAGCGGTATACGCGCTAAGGTCCGAGCTGGGCGGGAAGAGATGCGTCACGTTTTATTAAGTTACTTACCTCAAGATTTATCTGGTCAGCGTGTGTTGGATGCTGGCTGTGGTACTGGCGTTTTAGCATCCGATTTAGCAAAGCGGGGAGCTCATGTAGTCGCCATTGATTTATCACCCACCTTGGTAGATTTAGCTCGCGAAAGAATTGGTAGCGATGTTGGATCTGGCTCAATTGAGTTTTGTGCTGGCGATATGTTGGACCCAGCTCTGGGAGAGTTTGATCATGTCGTTTGTATGGATTCGATGATTCATTACCACCATCTGGATATTGCGGATGCTATGGCCAAGCTTGCTAATCGCACTAGAGCGAATATCGCCTTCACTTTTGCGCCCAATAATGCAGCTCTGAGCACATTATTGACTATCGGCAGCTTATTTCCGAGAAGTGATCGGTCACCATTTATTCAGCCTATTTCACTTGACTCCCTCACAAGAACTTTCAGCAAGCATGATGGACTGAGTGATTGGGCTCCAGTAAGCACTCAAAAAGTACAGCGTGCATTTTATTTCTCACAGGCTATGCGCTTAAGTAAGAAGCAGGCCGATCTGAATAAAGCGCAATCAAAATGAAAATGTTTACTCTGACCTGGCGCGGCAAAGAGTTATTTGAAACTTGGAAGCGAGTGAGCCCAAGATTCTTACCTTTTGCTGATATCGCTACTAAAGAGTTACCGCTTAGTCGTCTTTTAAGGCTGGCCTTGTTCCAGGTTTCCGTGGGCATGGCAATGGTCATGCTGATTGGTACCCTCAATCGCGTCATGATTATTGAGTTGCAAGTCAGCGCAGCATTGGTATCGATTATGGTTGCTTTACCACTACTCTTTGCTCCCTTTAGAGCGCTAGTGGGGTTCAAGAGTGACAGTCACAAGTCTTTTCTAGGATGGCGCAGAGTTCCCTATATTTGGATTGGTTCTTGGTTGCAATTTGGTGGTTTTGCAATCATGCCTTTTGCACTCATCTTGTTATCTGGCGATACCACCTGGCCGGCTTGGTTTGCACAAGCAGCTACTGGACTGGCGTTTTTATTGGTTGGTGCTGGCATGCAGACAACCCAAACTGCTGGCCTAGCTTTAGCATCGGACTTGGCTGAGCCTGAGGCGAGACCTAGAGTAGTTGCACTCATGTACATGATGCTTTTAGTTGGTATGGCAGTGAGTAGTGCCATCTTCGGCTATTTACTGATCGATATCACACCGATTCTTTTAATCCGGGTAGTGCAGGGCGTTGCAGCAACAACTTTAGTACTCAATTTAATTGCAGCATGGAAGCAAGAGCCACGTCAGCCTCATTTAACAGCGCACTCGATTCAAACTCCAAGCTTTAAAGAGACCTGGGCTGCTTTTGCGGCACAGGGCAAGGTGATGCGTTTCTTAGTCGCTTTAGGTTTGGGTACCGCAGCATTCAGCATGCAAGACATTATTTTGGAGCCCTATGGCGCTGAAGTTTTGGGGCTATCAGTAAGTGCTACGACTGTATTAACGAGCCTTACTTCTTTGGGTGCTCTGCTTGCCTTTGGTGTAGCTGCACGTTACTTAAATCGCTCGATTGATCC
This sequence comes from Polynucleobacter meluiroseus, assembly GCA_943372325.1. Classification (GTDB taxonomy): domain Bacteria; phylum Pseudomonadota; class Gammaproteobacteria; order Burkholderiales; family Burkholderiaceae; genus Polynucleobacter; species Polynucleobacter meluiroseus_I. The sequence goes on from CALRYF010000002.1 coordinate 310,412, forward strand.
TTACCGTCTAGCTTCCATTGGTGCCTTGTTTGGTATTTTGGCATTTAGCTGCGTGATCTTTTCAGAGCCATTACTTTCTCCTACCTTATTTCGATGTGGTGCATTTTTGATTGGCTTTGGAGGCGGTTTATTTTCTGTAAGTACTTTGACTGCTGCCATGAGTTTTGAGTCAGGCGGCATGAATGGTTTAGTTCTAGGTGCTTGGGGAGCAGTGCACGCCACTGCATCTGGTATTGCCATTGCCGCTGGTGGCGTTATCCGCGATCTTATTTCTAGCTTGGCTACTAATGGTTTGTTAGGCGAAGGCCTACTCTCTACTGCAACAGGCTATAGCTTTGTGTATCACATTGAGTTTTATATGTTGTTTGCAACATTGATTGCAATTGGGCCTTTAGTCCTTAGGAGCAATCAAGCGTTGATGAATGTTCCTAGGAAGTTTGGTTTAGATGAATTACCGAGTTAAATAGTTAAAGAGTGACAGAGTATGTTTTTTCACATTAAGCGTTATTGTTAAAAGGGAGAGCAAAATGGCAACCGGAGCAATTACAGAGTATGTAGATGTTGCACAGTTGGTTCTATATGCATTTTGGGTATTTTTCGCAGCCCTCGTTTATTACCTTACTGTAGAAAGTAAGCGCGAAGGTTTTCCGCTGGAGTATGACGTGCGCGGTGAGACGCGACGAGCGGCCGGCATAGCAGGTATGCCTGCGCCGAAAACTTTCCATACAGAGTATTGGGGTGATGTGACGGTTCCTAAGGATGAGCCGCTTGAGCATGTTGCTGCTAGACCCTCTAGTTACTTAAATGGGGCCCCCTTAGTGCCAACCGGCAATCCCATGTTAGATGGGGTTGGGCCAGGCGCCTTTACGAAGCGCGCAGACATTCCTGATATGACATCAGAAGGTCAAAAACGGATTTTGCCAGGACGTCTACTCGGTCAATTTACTGTGGCCAAACAAGATAAAACCCCAGTTGGCATGCAAGTAGTGGGTGATGATGGCGTAGTAGCCGGTACCGTGAAAGAGCTTTGGATTGATCAGGCTGAAGTTGTGATTCGTTATTTCGAACTTGAAACTTTGCCAGAGTTTGGTGGCAGAAGAGTGTTATTACCAATGAATTTTTCCAGAATTGGTAGAGACTCTATCAAGGTGGAATCCATTCTTGGGCATCAATTTGCTTTAGTGCCAGGCTTGAAGAGTCAAGATCAAATTACCCTCTTAGAGGAAGAAAAGATCATGGCGTATTTTGGTGGCGGCACTCTATATGCAACTCCTGAGCGTCAAGAACCATTTCTTTAATTGAATATAGGTGATTTGTGAATCAACAACCATATGAATCAGCAGAGCATGAGTTTGAAGCAAGCTTAGGGTTGCCCGAGCCATTACCCGCTGGTGAAATGATTCTTTGGCAAGGGGCTCCAAGTTGGACTTCTATGGCTAAACATGTATTTCGCCTGCAATGGCTTGCCGTCTATTTTGCAGTAATAGTGGTTCTGCAAGTCTATTCAGTAGCAGGTGGTGAAGGCGGTTTAGCTGAAGCTTGGAGCAGTGTTGCGCTTGCCATTTTCTTGGCTGCTATTGGTCTACTACTGATTGGTCTTTTGGCTTATTGGTCTGCAACGACGACTATGTATACCTTAACGAATCGTCGCATTGTGATGCGAGTCGGTATTGTTCTCACAGTTACCTTTAATCTCCCCTACAAGTCGCTAAGCAGTGCAGATCTGAAGTTATACAAAGATGGTACCGGTGATATTCCAATGCAAATTGCTACCGAAGATAAGATTGCCTTCTTTCATTTGTGGCCTCATGCGCGACCTTGGCGCTTGGCAAAACCTGAGCCAATGATGCGTTGTATTCCTGAAGCACAGAAGGTGGCGATATTACTGACAGAGGCTTGGAGGGCATCTACTGGTCTGAGCAAAATTGAGGTTCAAGATATTCAAGTAGAACAAGTTGGAGTGCAGACAGCATGAGCACCGTAGATACAAGAGATTTTTTATCTCCCGTTGCGAAAGTAGTGATCGCTAGTGTGATCAGCATTATTTTGCTACTGGTCTTTATTAATAGCCGTGACCTGAGTAAGGTGCGTGAGCCTGATGCATCACCGGTACAAGTTTTACAGCTGCGTTTTGAGGATCGCCAGGATGGATCGATTGCAGTGATTGATTACAAGACTGGTAAGCAAATTGACTCTGTGCAAGGTGAGGCTGGCTTTGTAAGAGGGACCTTGCGTGGCCTTGCTCAAGAAAGAATCCGCAGGGGTTTAGATAGCGGGCCACCATTTGAATTGATTTATCGCGCTGATGGACGCTTAACGCTAACGGACACTGCAACTGGCCGTATGGTTGATTTGGAATCTTTTGGCCCTACTAATGCCGGAACATTTTTTAAATTATTTAATGCTTCTCATGTTGTAGCAGTAAGTAAGTCATAAATTTTTATTGGAGTTACAAATGAATCTAGATAGCGCAGAAAGCATGTTGCAAAGTCAGATCCCTGCAAAGGGAGAGGTTAATGAATCCACCAAAATGGCGCTACAAGATGCGGTGTTGAGCCCACGCTTTTATACGACGAACTTTAAGGAGATGGATCGTATTAGTATCGATTCCTTGCGTCCAGAGTGGGATGCGTTGATGGAAGAGTACGAGGGTGACAATAATCATGATCACTTTCAGCGTCCCGCTGATATGGACAAGGATTACTCCAATCTTCATCCAGCCTTATATGAAGAGTTCGTTGATTTCTTAATCAGCTCGATTACTTCTGAGTTTTCTGGCTGTATTTTGTATGCTGAGATCAAGCGTAAGGTCAGCAATCCGGATATGCGCATGCTGTTTGGCTATATGGCAAGAGATGAAAGTCGCCATGCTGGCTTTATTAACCAATGGCTCAAAGATTTTAATATTGGCATTGACCTTGGCTTTTTAGCAAAGGCCAAAAAATATACTTATTTCAAGCCGAAGTTCATTTTTTACGCCACCTATCTCTCCGAGAAGATTGGCTATGCTCGCTATATCACCATTTTCCGAGAGCTTGAGAGTCGCCCTGAAGCACGTTTTCACCCGATCTTCTTATGGTTTGAGCGTTGGTGTAATGATGAGTTCCGTCATGGCGAATCCTTTGCGCTGATTATGCGGGCTAATCCAAAATTGCTCCAAGGTGTGAATAAGCTCTGGATTCGATTCTTCATCTTAGCTGTCTATGCAACGATGTATGTGCGTGACCATACCCGCGTTGAACTTTATAAAGCGATGAAGATTTCTCCAACGGACTATGACAAGAAAGTACTTTTCATTACCAATGAAATCATTAAGCAGGTCTTCCCAATTACGGTGAATCTGGATGATCCGCGCTTCTATAGCTATCTCGAAGAGATGAAAACCTTGTTTGAGAAGATGGATGCCTATAAGAAAGAGGGTGGTTTGATTAATAAAGCGAAGACAGCTATTTTGAGTGTCCGCGCTGGTTTAGTGTTCTTCAAACTTTATCTGATCCCAGTGCAAGATAACGCCTTGCCGACAAACGTTCGTATAGTTCCTAACTGGTAATTTCATGAACATCGTTTGGCCTATCCTTTATGCGATTTTTATATGGTGGTTTAGCACGGGGATTATTCTGCTCTTAAATCAGCGGCATCCTTCCACCTATAGAAATACATTTTGGGTGAGCGGTATGGTTTTAGCTTTAGCTTTGGTGGGGCTAAAAACCAGTGCCAATTTAAGCACGGTAGCAGGCGCTTATTGCGGCTTTACCTGCGCAATTTTAGTATGGGGTTGGCAAGAAATCGGTTTCTTATTTGGTTACGTAACTGGACCTCGTCGAGAGCCCTGCCCGAAAGATTGTCGTGGTCTGCAGAAGATGTACTTTGCATTTCAGACTATTCAGCATCATGAGATAGCTTTGATATTGCTGGCACTGGCTGTGACGATGATGACTTGGGGTGGCTCAAATCAAACGGGCTTTTGGACTTTTATCATCCTGTGGTTAATGCGTCAGAGCGCTAAGCTCAATGTATTTTTGGGTGTTTTAAATCTTAATGAACGTTTTCTGCCAAATCATCTGAAGTATATTTTTACTTACTTCACTTGCAAGCCCATGAATCCTTTGCTGCCACTATCAGTAGTCGCTGGTGTGCTATGTGCAATTCCTTTATGGATGTCAGCAGTCAATCCGAGCTCCACAGATTTTCAAGTCGCTTCAATGTCATTAACTGGAGCGATTTTGTCTTTAGCAGTCTTAGAGCATATTTTGATGGTGGTGCCCTTCTCAAGTGAGCGCCTTTGGAAGTGGGGAATGCGATCATAAATACACTCACAGTGCGCCGTTTCCCCGCGCCATCCGCAATTTTAGAGTTGCTCAAACCCATTACTTGGTTTCCGCCAATGTGGGCATTTGCCTGCGGTGTGATTGCCACTGGTGTTTCCTTTGAGGGCCGCTGGCACTTATTGGTTGCTGGTGTGATTCTTGCTGGTCCCATGGTGTGCGCTGCGAGTCAGGCAGTAAATGATTGGTTTGATCGTGAAGTTGATGCCATCAATGAGCCACAACGCCCAATTCCTTCAGGTCGCATGCCAGGCACTTGGGGTCTATATGTTGCGTTTATTTGGACTGGTCTCTCACTATTATTGGGTTGGTTAATTAGTCCTTGGGCATTTGCAGCGACTTTGTTGGGATTATTACTAGCCTGGCTTTACAGCATGCCACCATTACGCTTTAAGCAAAATGGCTGGTATGGCAATGCGGCATGCGGCATCTCTTATGAGGGGCTAGCTTGGTTTACCGGCTCAGCTGTCATGATGGGTGATTTACTGCCCTCTACTCCATCGATTCTTCTGGCTATTCTGTATAGCATTGGTGCGCACGGCATCATGACACTAAATGATTTCAAGGCAATAGAAGGCGACCGTCAAATGGGCGTGCTCTCTTTGCCAGTTCAGCTAGGCATCAAAGGTGCAGCTGAGAATGCTTGCTTGATGATGTTAGCGCCTCAGTTTGGTGTCGTTGGGCTATTGCTCATCTGGGGTTCTTATTGGCAGACATTGGTGCTCTTACTACTCATCGCCGGTCAAATCAAGATGATGCATTATTTTTTACAAGATCCAGTCAAACGAGCGCTGTTCTTAAGTGGATTTGGGGTTCCCTTATTTGTTGCGGGAATGATGGTCAGTGCATTTGCAGTAGCAGGGCGTGTTGCTACCAATTAATTGATTAAATAAATGAGCACCGAAAACACTTCCTATCTCAGCTGGCTGCAAATTGTCAGGTTAGGCTTGGTACAAGCTTCTTTAGGATCGATCGTTGTTTTGACAACCTCACTCTTAAATCGTGTGATGGTGATTGAGTTAGCACTACCAGCGATATTGCCAGGAGCTTTGGTGGCCCTGCATTACTTGGTGCAATTGATCCGTCCGCGCATGGGTTTTGGTTCAGATCAAACGCGTAGCGCGTCTCCCTGGATACGAGGCGGCATATTGGTATTGGCTATTGGTGGCGTATTGGCGGCAACTTCAACGATTTTGCTGGGGCAATCCATTGTTTTAGGTATTGCATTGGCTACGCTTGCGTTTGCCATGATTGGTATTGGCGTGAGTGCTAGCGGTACCGCCTTATTAGTGTTGCTGGCTAAACGTGTTCACCCCAATCGAAAAGCCGCGGCAGCTACATGTGTATGGCTCATGATGATTTTTGGTTTTGCAATGACGGCTAGTATCAGCGGAAAGTTTCTGACACCATTTTCTTTTGAGCGCTTGTTGATGATCTCCTCTGCTGTTTCGGTGATAGCAGTCATTGTCACCTTCTTGGCAATTTGGGGTATGGAGACACCTTCAGAGTCTGTGCAAAAGCAAGGGTTCAATACAAGCAAAGTCAATTTTCGTGAAGCCCTTGCTGAGGTTTGGCAAGAGGGAACCGTACGTTCATTTACCTGGTTCGTGTTTATTTCGATGTTGGCCTATAGCTCACAGGATTTAATTTTGGAGCCCTTTGCTGCCGTGGCTTTTGGCTACACCCCAGCTGAAACCACAGCTCTATCAGGCCTTCAAAATGGAGGTGTATTAGTTGGGATGCTCGCATTAGCGTTTATTACTAGCAGAGCAAAGTCGAAGAATTTAACTTCTTTACGCAATTGGACAATTGGCGGTTGTCTTGCTTCAGCCATTGCCATGATGGGTTTAGTGCTCTCAGGTCCTATTGCTAGCAGTGTCTTTTTCAAAACATCGGTCTTTTTCTTGGGAATATTCAATGGCGCTTTTTCAATTGCTGCCATAGGTTCAATGATGCAATTTGCGAGCTTGGGTAGCGAAAAGCGCGAAGGAGTTCGCATGGGTATTTGGGGTGCTTCGCAGGCCCTTGCTTTTGGTTTGGGTGGCATTGTTGGAACTGGCTTGAGTGATATTGCGAGGATTGTTTTAGGAAATCCAGCAACCGCCTATGCCTTTGTATTTTTATTAGAAGCACTTTTATTTGTTGTGGCTGCTTACTTGTCGTTTCAGACACGTCCGCAAAAGCAATCAAACGAATTGCCAAAGCATTTAGTGGGCGTATAAGTCATTACAAATTAAGCGATGTACTCAATTTAGGGGGATCAGAATGAATCATTTAGAAACTTTTGATGTCGTAGTAGTCGGGGGTGGACCTACAGGAGCTACTGCTGCAAGTGACCTTGCTAAGAAAGGTCGAAAAGTGCTTCTTTTGGATCGCATGGGCCGTATCAAGCCTTGTGGCGGCGCTATTCCTCCGCGCTTAATCAAAGATTTTGAAATCCCTGATGAGCTTTTAGTGGCTAAAGCTAATTGCGCCAGAATGATTGCGCCATCAGATAAGGCGGTAGACATGCATATTGAAGGCGGCTTTGTAGGGATGGTCGATCGCGATAAGTTTGATGAATATTTGCGTGTTCGTGCCGCCAATAATGGCGCTGAAAGAAGAACGGGTATTTTTGAAAAACTCAGCCGTGATGAGGATGGCGTTTCGGTAGTCCAGTATGTCGTACGTGGTGCTAAGCAGGGTATACCTGACCAAATGATGTCTGTGCGTGCGAAGGCAGTCATTGGTGCGGATGGGGCTAAATCTGGAGTTGGACGCCAAGCTATTCCGGGTGCCAAGGATGTGGAATATGTCTTTGCGTACCATGAGATTGTGAAGGTTCCTGATAATCCACCGGCTGGTTTTGATGGCTCACGCTGCGATGTTTTCTATCAAGGTGCCTTATCGCCAGATTTTTATGGCTGGATATTTCCACATGGCAAAACCATGAGCATTGGCACTGGAACTGCGGATAAAGGTTTTTCTCTAAGGAGTGCAGTTGGCGAGCTCAAGAAGCAAACTGGATTAGAGGGGGCTGAAATGCTCAGACATGAGGGCGCCCCTTTACCAATGAAGCCTTTGAAGAAATGGGATAACGGTAGAGACGTGGTGTTGGCTGGTGATGCTGCTGGTGTTGTTGCCCCAGCCTCCGGCGAAGGCATTTACTACGGTATGTATGGCGGTCGTGTTGCTGCAGAAGTGGTAGAAGAGTTGCTCGTTACTGGTAATGGTAAGGTTTTAGCAAAAGCCCGTAAAAAATTTATGAAAGAGCATGGCACTGTATTCCTAGTGCTAGGAATCATGCAGCGTTTTTGGTACAACAACGATAAACGTCGCGAGCGTTTTGTGAAGATGTGTGAAGATAAAGACGTGCAGCGCCTAACCTTTGAATCCTATATGAACAAAAAGCTTGTACGCCGCGACCCCTGGGCACATGTGAAGATTTTTATAAAAGATACTGCCCATTTACTGGGTTTTGCAAAAGTCTAATAAGTCGACGATGTCATTTAATGTAGTTTTTAATTAGTATTAAGCACTGAAAGGAAGTGGAATCATGAGAGATAACAGCGCAACCAACTTAAGAAATAAAACTGGGAAAATGTATGTGATCGGAATCGTCGCATTTTCAGGTTTGCTGATTGGAATTACCTTTATCAAATTCCTGTTTTCTGTTTAATTTTGCGGTGTCAGGCTCAGCTTTTCTAGGTTGAAGCCATTGTTGTTTACTAAGCGCCCTAAAAGTGCTTGGTAGCGGTTTTGATCGACTGACTTAGTACGGGAAAGTATCCAGAGATATTCTCTCCTCGGATCGCTTACCGCGGCCAGTTGGTATTCTGGGTCGATATCAATGACCCAATAATCTCCCCAGACCATTGGGAGAAAACTTAGCCAAGCTGGTGCAAAGCGAACCTCCAGCTTAGGTGAGGTGGATTCTCCAATTTGTCTAGCGGTGCCCATTGCCTCACCTTTTTCTCCGCCCTCAAATGAACAGCGATTAAGCACGCTCACATTCCCATCTTCTTTAATTTTGTAAGTTGCATTGGTATTGGCAATGCACTTTCGCTGAAACCAATTTGGAAATTTCGCAATTTCATACCAAGTACCTTGATAGCGCGCAACATCTAGTGAGGGGATTGTTTTCACTGGAGCTTCTGGCTTTTGTTCTGACTGAGCCATGGCCCAACTTTGCGAACAAAGGAGAAAAAATAAGCCAATAATGAAGTGATTTTTTCTCATGATATTTTCCAAATGAAGTAGGGGTAAAAAGATTGCCCTAAGGTTTAATTGATTCTGCCATACATACAGTCGTTTGTTCATTACCATTTTTGACTTGTATCAACTCATTTCCCATCTTATTCATTTTCAGTTGCCCAATTTGGGGATCGAAGCGCATTAATATTTGATAAGAGTCTTTCACTTCCAGTAAGTTGACTTTGATTTCTTTCTCGCCTAAAAATAGATTGGCATCCAGCGAGCCTTTAGTGATATCAATTTTTAGCGGACTACCATTCAGAGTGCATCGGATCACCTTATTTTGACTATTGATGGGTTCGATACTCGGCCTACCAGGGTCGCATCCCCATAAGAGGATGGGGATGAGGTATATAGCAAGATGTTTGAGACACATACAGGCCTAGGCTTTATCTTGAGCCTAGTGGCGATACTCCAATCAGGTATTGATGTAATCCAAAGACAAATGCAGCCCATACAACGATGCCTGAAACAATCACAATAATAGTGGCTTTGGTGCTCACTACTGCTTTTTGTGGCATCAGAATAGGGCGCTTTCTGGCTGAGCGGAAATCTAATACTGACCACAGTAAGAAGGATCCAAATAGAACTAGGTCTGCTAAGGTGCCATTTGCTAATAAGTGTGCAAGTGCCCATACTTTGACACCCAAAATCATCGGGTGCTTTAGCTTTAAGCGAATGGCATTATTGGTTGAGAAGCTAGCAGCTAAAAAGATAAAGGCTACTAGGTTTAGTAGGATGGCAATATGCATGAGATAAATCGGGGGCTGCCAGATAACTATTGGATTCTGTCTTGCCTGCCCATAGCCAATCACTACTATTACCAGACCAATCAGAGAGACGATGGTATACAAGCCTTTCCACTTGACTTCGCCCAAACGATCAATCATGTGATTGCGCCATGGTTCAGCAAAGATACGACAAGAATGGCTGCCAAGAAAAATAATAAGACCAATGATAAGTAAGGACATGTAATGCTCCGGTGAGGATGTTTATTCTAGGGATTTATGAGTTTCAGATGCAGTGGGTTTAATGCCATAGGGCTCAACTAGAGGCCAGATGTGCTTCGGAACCATGGAAGCCATTTTTGCTGGCTGCTCTCTTCGGAGATGAAGCACTGTTTCAATCGCTTTCATCTCTACGCGGGTACGTGCAAATTCAAGACCGCGTGGACCTACTTTAGGCATCAACCAACCCACAATTGGCCTTAACCAATCCGGCATTTTTCTTAAGGGTAGACCACCAGCAGCGCGCTCGACGTTTTTCATAAAGCCAACCACTGCCGAGTGACGTTTACCAGCGCTTCCAGGGGCAGAGGTACGAATCTCATCACCCAATAAATTGAGCAACTCTTCCCCGCGCTCGTTACGAACTATGAGCCACTGCTCTCCTTGTCCGCCCATATAGCCTACAGTGATATCCGACAGCACATTGGTGTAGTCAACACAGGTACGGCAAGTTAGGGGAAAGAAGTCATTTGGCAAAGTAGAGAGCGGCAGTTGGAGAAATGGAATCTCTTTTTTCTGACCATTTTTAAAGCGTACCTCTACGTGGTAATCAGCTCTAAATTCTAGATAGTTAATCTCCTCTGGTTCAGAGCTAATGAGCGACAGAAAGTGATGAAAATTTTCAGTGGTGGTGTTGTCGGAGCAGGGGGTGCCAATGACGTAGAGCTTTTCAAGACCCAATTCTTTTTCTAAAGCCCTTAAGGCATAGACCTGGCAAGGGATGCCGATGACAGCCATCTTTTTATAGCCTTTAGCAATGGCAGGCTCTAATAGCGAGAGTAGTGGGGCGTATCCCATTCTCATGCCACGACATTTAGCCATATCAGACGCTTTATCAATAATGATCGGTAAAGGTTTCCAGCGATCTTGCGGATCCTCGGTCATCGTCAAAATAGCATCCACTGCACCAGTTTCGAGTAGCCGTTCTCCGATCCGAGTGGTAATCCCAGTCCATTGCGCGCCTGTACTCGGATTTTTTAATGCAGCTCTGAGCATTTTAATAAAAGGACCAAAATGGAGTTCATCAGGGCGGCTCAAGTCTCTTGGCCTACCATGTACCCGAGCTTCTAGTGCTGGGTAATTAGGCTTGATGAATTGACAGGCTTCACCACATCGTTTTGGATTATCAGTACGAGAAATACCGCAGTCGGTACAAAGATTCCGATAGGGCGCATTAGAAGTGTTCACGCAATCCTTTGGGCATTCTTAATGCGAGAATAGGGTAGCAAAGCAAAGCCGACATAATGCATTTATTATGACCCGAATATGAAATGTTTGCAGATCGTTTTGAAGAATATGGAGAGTAATCATGTTGCCGAATATCCCCCTCAAAAGAATTAATGGAGCCACCGAAAATCTCCAAGATTATGCTGGCAAGGTGCTCCTGATAGTCAATGTGGCGAGTCGCTGTGGGTTTACATCGCAGTACCGCGATTTACAAAATCTCTATGAGGCAAATAAGGCACATGGATTAGAAATTTTAGGGTTTCCATGTAATCAATTTGGCGCTCAGGAGCCTGGTTCTGCAGAGGAAATACAACAATTTTGTAGCACCAACTATGGTGTGACATTTCCGATGTTTGAGAAAGTGGATGTGAATGGTGCAGCAACGCATCCCTTGTATGCATTCTTGAAGGAGCAAGCCCCCGGTATTTTAGGAACCGAGGGTATCAAGTGGAATTTCACTAAATTTGTTGTGAGTAAAGATGGTCAATCCATTACCCGCCTTGCATCTGCCGATGGCGCAAGTAAGATGGCAGAAGCGATTCAGAAATTACTGTAGTTTTAACTCTGACTAAAGAATGCTAACTCAGGAGTGCTAACCCAGGAGCACTAACTCAGGCGAGCAGCACTCATTTCTTTTTATTCTTATCGGTATCCAACCATTCATTGATATCTGGGAAGGCGTCTTGCACTTCACCCATAAATTCTCTAACCATTAGATACAGGCCAGCAATTAATAGGCAAAAAACAAAAATCGATATGAGGAGTAGGTTTGTATTACTCATTTTTTACGATTCAATAATGCGGATAGTTTGAAATAAATCCCAAAACAAAATATTGAGGGTACCCACAGCGCCGTAAAAATAGACTGCTCTCGATCTTGGACTACAAACCATAAATAGGCCGAGGTAAAGAAAGAAATTACCACTGCCAGGAGAATGAAGTAATCTGATTTTTTAAACATATTCACTCCTTTGCTTCATTATTAAAATAATCGCCAATTCCATAACCAATTGCACTCAGAAGGCATCCAATGATAGCGCAGCTACCTAAAACACGAATGCCCGATGAAATTCCAAAAGAAAATAAATCTGCAGATATGAAGTCCCATAGACTCAAGCTAATTAAGATAAAGCTAATGGAGCTAATGAAGAAGCCGGACATAATCAAAGCCTTTTCGGCTAATTGCGGCAATTTAGTCATAGGAATATTGGCCACAAAAGTTTGATAGCCAAGTAATCTGCTTCAATTAGGCTGCCGACTCTACTGGCTTAGCGGGCCATATAAAGTTGGTCATGGCTGCGATGGTGATCAATAGCAAGATGATCTCTATCAGATATACGCCGCAGTAACCAGTCGCAGGATTGTTGAGAGCTTCACCAAAATAATTTCTGGAGGCCATGCTGGCAAAGATATCCCGAAATATTCCACCCACACCAAGAGCAATGCCTGCGGCAGTTGCTTGCACAGCCCCCCAGGCGCCAAGTGCTAAGCCACTCTGATTTTCAGGGGCGTATCTCATTGTGGCCGTTAAAGTTCCGTGACTAAATAGACCATTACCAAATCCAATGAATAGCACTCCTGCAATAAAAATAAATGTGCTACCAAGCGGCGCAGCTACGATCACTAGTATGAATGCAGGAATACCAATCTTGGCACCATTGCTAGCCATCTTAAAGGGATCATAACCGCCGCTTAATACTTTGGACGCGATGCTAAAACCAAATAAACATCCAAGAGCTAAGGTAGCTGTCAATACAGTAGTTGAGCTTACGCTCATATTTAATAACTCACCACCGTAAGGCTCTAGCAAAACATCATTCATGCTAAAAGCCATTGTGCCGAAACCCACTGCAATTAAGCGACGAATGGCTTGGCCACCTTCCTTAAAAGTTGCCCAAGACTCTTTAAAATTTTGTTCTCTTGCTACTTGCGCTCTAGCGCGCGCTTCTTCTCGGCTCTCTTGTTTCCAGAGTGCAATGGTATTCAAAACGATCGTGACTACTGCACTACCTTGGATCACTTGGATTAAGCGCCCAGGACTGTATTCTTCCAAGAGCTGACCATAGATGAGTGCACTACCAATCATGCCAATGAGTAGCATCACAAACATCAGGCCAACAATATTGGGTTGTGCTTTAGGTGGCGCAAGATCGCAGGCTAAGGCAAGTCCAACAGTTTGAATGGTATGGATGCCGGCGCCAACAAATAGAAATGACAGTCCAGCAGCAGCCAGCCCAATCCATGCTGGTGCTTCACTCGCATTACCAGCACCAGCTAAAACCAGTAAAGCAAAAGGCATGATGGCAAGGCCACCAAATTGAACCATTGTTCCCATCCAAATGTAGGGAACACGACGCCAGCCTAGTGCAGATTTATGAGTGTCTGAGCGAAAACCAATTAATGCCCTGATAGGAGCAAAAATAATTGGCAAGGAAACCATAATGGAAACGAGTGATGCTGGCACTTTTAGCTCAACAATCATCACGCGATTAAGTGTGCCAACTAGTAAGACTAGGGCCATGCCAACGGATACTTGAAATAAAGACAGTCTTAGTAATCTGCTCAAAGGCAGATCAGCAGAAGCGGCATCTGCAAAAGGCAGAAAGCGCGGACCTAAATTAGCCCATGTGCTGATCAATTTTTGACTAAAGCGATTCATGTAAAACTGAGTTTAACTGACAGATTCACAAAGCAAAAAAATAAGACCCAGATCGAATGATCCAGGCCTTATCAGACAACACAAAATTTATTTTTGTGCCGTTGGTGCCATTGGTGCTTTGGAAACAGCAACAGCGTTAGTAGACTTACCGCCTTCTAAAAATGCTTTCACCCAAGTTGTATTGTTAAGCAATGCCAAATGAACTGAAAATGAACCAATTGCTACTGCTCCCAAAAACAAAGGAATACCAACAGTTGGTCTTACTACTGTCCACATTTTTCCGTAGATCATCTTAAGCTCCTTAAATTACTTCAACCAAGGTGAATAGATGTAAGCAAGTAAATGGGCGAGTGCTGCAATCATCCCAAAAAATTGCGTACCTTGAATGAGGTTGCGATGCAATTCTTCCGCCTCCTCAACACTCAGACCTGTAAGAGTGTTATTTGTCATAGCGTTTCCTCTCAAATCTAACTGCGTCGTGCTAACCCACACGAGGGTACTAAATTAACCTCTTTTGTCACATGGAGAATTTAATCTAAAAGTGTAAAAAAATCTATACACTTTTGTTGGTAATTTCCCCTACCAGCGAAAGTGTTGTTCTGCTACATAGAGTGCCAAAAATAGCGATTTTTTAGCTGTTTTAGGGCATATAGGGGATAAAATAGCCCCTGTAGAGGGTCTAATTGAGGGTTAAATATGAGTCAATTAACTGCCATAAAAATCATTTTTGAGGTTGCCTGTGCTGCCGGCGGGTTTGGAATGTCCCTCATATTTGCTAAAAAACTGGATTTAGGGCTTGTTCCTGGAGTTTTTATGGGTCTTATGGGTGCAATCTTCGCCTTTATCCTTGCCCAGGGGGTCACAAGCTTCATTTTTCGTATACTGAGAAAAGATTAAAACGAGGCTGAGCCTCATGTGTAATAAGGATAAGTAATGAATAAGCAACCTGATTCAAGCCCAGTAGATGCAAAATTAAAGAGAAGCATGCTTTGGCTCAAATTTGCCATGGTTGTATTCCCCTTGGCCTTTATAGGCCAGATCTGGATCTTGTATCAAGAGTATTCATTTACTAATTTAGTGTTTGTATTGATCACGGGTTTTGCTTTGTATTCCACCGTCAGCTCCTACAAAAAATTCAAGGCTTATGAGAAGGCTACTAAGAACCAGCAGTAATCGTTGTTATAAGGGTTTTTACTAGGTAGGAGATCTAAAATAGGTGTCAATCTTGATTGACATCTTCTCAATCAGAGGCAAGAATCATTTGCATGATGTTTCTTGACCCAAACAAAGCTTTATTGAGATAGCCATTGGTATGCAAATACTCAATCTTGGCGTAAACCACCATACTGCTCCTATTGATATTCGAGAGAGTGTCGCTATTTCTCCAGCAGATTTACAAGATTCTTTATTGGATCTTCAGAATCATCTCAGGGGTCCCCATTCAGAGTTAATGCCAGAGGTGGCAATACTATCTACTTGCAATCGCATGGAGATTTATTGCGCTGCTAATGATGCTACATATCCTGGCCATCATTTGGAAGAGCGCGCCTTAGATTGGTTAACAGCCCAAAAGCGTTTGCAAACTGATGCATTAAAGCCGTATATTTATTCTGCAAAAGAAACGGATGCTATTAAGCATGTGTTTAGAGTCAGTTGTGGAATGGACTCGATGGTTTTGGGTGAGACTCAAATACTGGGTCAAATGAAAAAGGCAGTTGAACTGGCTGATCAAGCAGGCACCTTGGGAACCTATCTCAAACCTTTGTTCAATAAAACTTTTTCAGTCGCCAAAGCAGTAAGGGCGACCACCGATATTGGTAAGCATTCGGTTTCAATGGCTGGCGCCTCAGTGCGTTTGGCTGAAAGAATCTTTGGTGACTTAAACAACTCAAAAATTTTATTTATAGGTGCTGGCGAAATGATTCAGCTATGCGCCTCACACTTTGCTGGTAAGAAGCCAAAACAAATTGCGATCAGTAATCGTACTGTTGATCGCGGTGATGAAATGGCCAAAGTTTTTGCTGAAAAAGGCTTAAAAACCGACTCCTTTCCTTTGCAGCAATTGCAATCACGCTTGCATGAGTTTGATGTGATTGTCTCCTGCACGGCTAGTTCATTACCTATCATTGGTATGGGAATAGTTAAAACAGCCTTAAAGGCCAGAAATAGTAGGCCGATTGTATTGATCGATTTGGCTGTGCCGCGTGATATTGAGCCTGAAGTTCGATCTCTTGAAGATGCCTATTTATATTCTGTTGATGATTTAGGTAGCATTGTGAATGAAGGCCGAAATATCCGAGAACTTTCGATGGCGGATGCTGAGGTCATCATTGATAAAGGCGTTGATGATTTTTTCCAGACACTCCAAAAAAGAACGTTAGTACCGATCATTCAGTCTTTGCAGACCAATGCTGGACGACTTAAAGAAATTGAATTGGAAAAAGCAGTACGACGGATTAAAAGGGGTGAAGATCCGCTAGAAGTTTTATCTATCATGGCAGAGGCCTTGGCTAATAAATTTATGCATGCACCTATCAATGCATTGCAAAATTCACCTAATAATGAGATTGAGGATTTCAAGCGAATTCTCTCTAGTATTTACCCTTCAAAATAATTACGGTACTGAAAATGCTACAGGCAACTAAAGTGCTTCATACAATTAATTCTTCGCAGGACTTAAAGCAACTTGATCAGTCGGAACTTCCACAATTAGCGGATGAACTGCGTGAATTTATTCTGCAATCTGTAGCAAGTACTGGCGGCCATCTATCTTCCAATCTTGGAACGGTGGAGCTAGCAATTGCCTTGCACTATGTTTTCAACACTCCGGATGACAGAGTGGTATGGGATGTTGGTCATCAGAGTTATGCCCACAAGATTCTGACTGGTCGCAGAGAAGGTATGCCGAAGTTGCGTCAATTTGGTGGCTTGTCTGGGTTTCCTAAGCGCTCAGAAAGTGAGTATGACGCCTTTGGCACTGCGCATTCTTCTACTAGTATTTCAGCCGCATTAGGGATGGCAGTTGCTAGTAAGGTCAAGGGGGAAAATCGGAATGTAGTCGCAGTCATTGGTGATGGTTCCATGAGTGCTGGTATGGCCTATGAAGGTTTAAATAATGCTGGGGTTGATAAATCCATTCCTTTAATCGTGATTCTGAACGATAACGAGATGTCGATTTCTCCTGCAGTGGGAGCTCTCAATCGCTACTTGGCAAAACTCATTAGCGGTTCGATTTATGGAGCCACCAAAAAAGGGCTGGATAAGATGCTTTCCTATACTCCGCCCTTGCGAGAGTTTGCAAAAAGGCTTGAAGGTCACGCTAAAGGGATGATTGGCCCAGCTACCATTTTCGAAGAATTTGGTTTTGACTACTATGGCCCAATTGATGGCCACAATCTAAATGATCTCATCATTACATTGAGCAATCTGAAAAAAATTGCTCAAACTGATGGCCCACAATTTCTGCACGTTGTAACCAAAAAGGGTAAGGGATACGAGCGGGCTGAGCTTAATCCCATTGCTTATCATGGGCCTGGAAAGTTTAATCCTAGTGAGGGCCTCAAACCTTCGGCGCCGGGTAAAAAAACCTATACTGAAGTTTTTGGTGAATGGCTTTGCGATATGGCAAAGCAAGATGAGCGTCTGATTGGCATAACACCAGCAATGCGCGAAGGTTCAGGCCTCGTGCAGTTTGAGAAGCAATTTCCGAAGCGTTACTTCGATGTGGGAATCGCAGAACAGCATGCAGTTACTTTTGCAGCCGGTATTGCTTGTGAGGATCTCAAGCCAGTTGTTGCCATCTACTCCACTTTTTTACAAAGGGGCTACGATCAATTAATACACGATGTCACTTTGCAAAACTTACCAATTGTCTTTGCTATTGATCGCGCTGGTATGGTTGGCGCTGATGGAGCAACCCATGCGGGTGTATTTGATGTTGCTTTTTTAAGATGCTTACCCAATGTTGTTTTAATGACGCCGGCCAACCAAGCGGATTGTAGAGATATGCTGACTACCGCTTTTAGCTTAAATGGTCCCGCAGTCGTACGTTATCCGCGCGGTTCTGGATTAGGTCCTGAGGCCTCCCAGAAACTAGAGACGATTGAGGTTGGTAAAGGATTAATCGTTCGCGAAATGAAAAATGCGGTAGCTGTTGAAAAAAAGATTGCCTTTGTTTGCTTTGGTCCGCTGCTGTACAGTGCCCTCGAAGTTGCAGAGGAGTTGGATGCTACTGTTGCTGATATGCGCTTTGTGAAGCCTCTAGATGAAAAATTACTATTAGACCTAGCGCAAACTCATGATGCTTTAGTCTTTATTGAGGATAGCGCAGTTCAGGGAGGGGCTGGCAGTGCCTGTTTAGAGGCGCTATCGACCCATAAGATTCAAATACCTACTTTACAGATTGGCTTGCCTGACGAGTATGTTGAGCATGGTGATGTGAATCTACTGTTAGATTTATATGGCTTATCTCCGAAAAAAATTCTCACTAAAGTACGTGAGCATTTTCAAATATGACGACGAATCTCATGTTTAAGAAAGAAAAAAAAGAAACACTGCGTCTATCTAAAGAGCAAAAGTGGCAATATATTGGTAAACCAGTTGCTGTCATATTTGGGACGCTGAATCTTTTTATCCTGTTTTTTTTCTTGATCTACTATTACGCTTAATTATCAAATCTAAGGCTTATTCAAATCTATGCTGAACAAGAAAATGATAGTGCCATTGATTTGGGGTCTATCCGTAGCAATTCTAGGCGGCTTAGCAACGGATTTAGGGCCGTGGTATCAAAGTCTAAAAGAGCCTTTTTGGAAACCGCCTGACATCGCATTTGGCCCAATTTGGTCTACTATTTTTGTTTTATCGGGAATGGCTTGGGTGGGTACAAAATATCTCACCTCGGATCCCGCATTTCTCAGTCGTTTAAATATTTTATTTTGGCTCAATGCATTTCTGAATTTACTTTGGAGCATTTTGTATTTTCGCTTTCAAAGACCGGACTGGTCTTTATATGAAGCGATATTTTTATGGCTTTCAGTTCTCGCCATATTGCTGACGATTAGAAAGGTTTCAACTAAATATAGCCTCTATATGTGGCCTTATTTAATATGGGTGAGTATTGCTATTGTCCTCAATTGGGATACGGTGCGATTGAACGGACCCTTTAACTAGAACGTCAATATCTTCAGGTTTTACTATGCTGTGCAGACATTTCGCTAAGCGGGTAGTATTTAAATACATACCAGTAGCCGAAGGGCGTCAAATGAAACACTACCAGCCTATTAATTTCTCTGACAGAGTTGCACTTTTCTTCACTAAAAGCATGCGCTTTTTTGCTGATACTTTTTTCCAAAAAAGATATGGCCATCGTGCGGTTGTTCTTGAGACAGTTGCTGGTGTTCCAGGTATGGTCTCTGGAATGTGGACGCATCTCACTAGCTTGCGTACGATGAAAACAGGCTATGGTCCTAAGATTCGCACTTTGTTGGCTGAGGCAGAAAATGAACGAATGCACTTGATGACATTTATCGAGATCGCTAAGCCCAATGCATTTGAGCGTTTTTTGGTCTTGATTGCTCAGGCAATATTTTGGAATATGTTTTTTGTCATCTATGTATTTTTTCCAAGGACAGCCCACAGAATTGTTGGGTATTTTGAGGAAGAGGCAGTTTATTCCTACACCGAATATTTGAATGAAATCGATAATGGCACGCTGCCCAATATTCCTGCGCCAAAAATTGCGATTGACTACTGGAACCTATCTGCAGACGCAACCTTGCGTGATGTTGTGATCGCGGTACGAGAGGATGAAGCCAATCACCGCGATGTGAATCATGAATTTGCTAGCGAGTATGACCGCTAGTATTGGTTGATTTATTTCAGAATAGCAAACAGGCCAACAATAGCAATTAGCGCATAAAGGAACAAGTAAATCTTGATGTCCTTAAAAACGATTTCTCGTGCAATCTTTTTGTATTTCAGTAGGTAGAGGTGATAAATAATTGGCGCAATCAATATCACACCAAATTCAAAGATTAGCTCCAGCTTTACACCAGTCATCTATTTAATAAATTTACTTTTAGAGAATATTAAATACGCAACAGATAAGATTCCTGCGGAAAAGATTAAAAAAGTGCCGGTCTTTACATAAACAACAAAGCCTATTAGAACGAGGCCAAACGCAAATAATCCCAATTTATCTCTAGACATAGATCACCCCTACGGTAATTGAATTCTTTCTACGCAGCACCAATTTAAGAAGACCTGCCCCTAAGAATTACTATAAAAAAGTTGCTAGCTTGGGGATTAAATTTTGCTTCAATGTCAGAATACCGCGCTATTTGTAGAAAAATCAATCAAATCGTTTTAATAGTCATAAGTCATTACTTTATATATCATTTACACATGATTGAGTTACGCCAAGCCGCCCTTGAAATCCTCGCTATTACTGATCCGCAAATTAAGGCAAGCCGAGTTTTTGCTTTATACGATGAATATCAACAGCAGAGCATTAGCTTGAGTATTTCCACAGTACTAGATTCCCAAGGTCTTGCGTTGCCTGGCCGCCCTGAAAGACCAGAACTGATTCCTCCGCTCCAGGTTCCCAGAAGAACCATGGCTAGCGTGGAGGGAAGGGTGGCTTTATTGCATTCACTGGCGCATATTGAATTTAATGCAATCAATCTTGCTTTAGATGCTATTTGGCGTTTTCCTGAAATGCCTGAGCAATACTATGAAGATTGGCTCAAGGTTGCTAAGGAAGAGGCTTATCACTTTACGCTTGTGAATGAATACATCCAATCTTTCGGCTTTCATTATGGCGACTTTCCCGCGCACAATAGTTTGTGGGAGATGGTGCAAAGAACATCGGATTCAGTAATTGCCAGAATGGCCTTAGTTCCTAGAACAATGGAAGCGAGGGGTCTTGATGCAGTGCCGATGATCCGGGATCGCTTTAAGCAAGTGAAAGATGCTCGCGCAGTGGAAATCTTAGAAATTATTCTCGATGATGAAATTGGCCATGTTTTAATTGGCAATCGTTGGTTTAATTTTTTATGCGCTCAAGACGGACTGTCTCCAATAACGTCATACAGAGAATTAGCAAGAAAATACTGCGCGCCAGTATTAAAGGGCCCATTTAATATGGAAGCTCGTAAACAAGCGGGATTTTCTGCGCAAGAGTTAGATCTTCTTGGGGCATAGTTAATGAGCATCAAGGTATTGAGTCTGATTCCTCCCATGACTCAGCTTAATACGCCGTATCCATCTACCGCGTATCTCACTGGTTTTCTGAGATCTTGTGGTATTGATGCCGTGCAGGATGATCTGGCCCTCTCTTTGGTACTCAGCTTTTTTAATCCAGAGGGGATGGCTGAAATTCATGCCGAAGCACTTAATGTTCCTGAAGAAAGCCGCAGTGCCAGCGTCAATTTTTTCTTAGATTATTTTGCTGTTTACCAATCTACCATCTCTCCGGTGATTCGGTTCTTGCAAGGTCGGGACAGTACCTTAAGTCATCGTATTAATGCACGTGATTTTTTACCTGAGGGGCCACGCTTTGCTGCGCTTGATGCCTTTGATGATGAGGAAGCGGCTGATTCTTTAGCTTGGGCTTTTGGTGCCCTTGGCTCGCAGGATAGAGCGCGTCATCTAGCAACTCTGTATCTCAATGATCTTTCGGATGTATTGCGTGATGCCGTGGATGATCGTTTTGAGTTCGTGCGCTATGCAGAATCCTTGGCCAGCAGTCAGCCTACTTTTACCCCCTTGGCTGATGCATTGCAGGCTCGTCCAACACGCATGGATTTGCATTTGCAGGATCTTGCTAGCAAAGCAATGAAACGTCACACGCCTGATTTAGTGCTCTTGTCAGTGCCGTTTCCAGGGGCAATGTATGCAGCCTTGCGTATAGCTCAGCTTATTAAATCCGCCTATCCAACAGTCAAGATTGCCTTAGGTGGGGGCTACGTCAACACCGAGTTGCGGGAGCTTTCTGATCCCCGTATTTTTGATTATGTGGATTTCATAACGCTGGATTCTGGCGAGAGGCCATTACTCGCTTTATTGGATCATCTGCAAGGCAAGCGTTCTGCAGAGCGCTTAGTGCGTACCTTCATTCGTAATTCTAGTAATCGAGTGCAATATCTCAATTGGCAAGAGCCTGATATTCCTTTTGAGGAAGTTGGTACGGCTACTTGGGATGGATTACCGCTGGACTCTTATCTCTCACTCTTAGATATGTTGAATCCAATGCATCGTTTATGGAGTGATGGTCGTTGGAATAAGCTGACTGTTGCACATGGCTGTTATTGGAAAAAATGCAGCTTCTGTGATGTATCTCTAGACTATATTTCCCGGTATGAGACTGCTTCTGCAAGTTTGCTAGTAGATCGTATTGAGCAAATAGTTGCTGAAACTGGGCAGACCGGATTTCATTTTGTAGATGAAGCCGCGCCTCCTAAAGCGTTAAAAGCTTTAGCTGAAGAACTGATTCGTCGCAAGGTGCTTATTTCTTGGTGGGGCAATATACGCTTTGAAAAAACCTTTACCCCTGAATTGGCCCAGTTCTTGGCAAAAAGTGGTTGTATCGCCATGTCTGGTGGTCTTGAAGTAGCCTCTGATCGCCTGCTTAATCTGATGAAGAAGGGGGTATCGGTAGAGCAGGTTGCCCAGGTCACTAAAGGTTTCTCAGATGCGGGTATCCTAGTACATGCTTATCTGATGTATGGTTTTCCTACTCAAACCGTGCAAGAAACAGTGGATGCTTTGGAGTATGTGCGGCAGCTCTTTGAAAATGGCTGCATTCAAAGCGGATTCTTTCATCGCTTCATCTGTACCGTGCATTCACCGGTAGGTCTCAATCCGCAGGAATATGGAATCGAGTTGATTCCTTTGCCGGAAATTACCTTTGCCAAGAACGATATTGCTTTTATTGACCCTACGGGTGTTGATCATGATGCGCTGGGCCAAGGTCTAAAGAAGGCGATTTATAACTATATGCATGGTGTAGGCTTTGATATTAAAGCCCAAGCGTGGTTTGATAATTTAGGTATCGCAGTTCCAAAGACAACAGTACCCAAAAATTTTATTGAAAAAGCCTTATACAGATAGATTTTTATCGAAGTTGAGCATTACTATAATTTCTAGAGTATTTTAAATTTATACGGGGAATCAAATGAATTTATCGCGACGTACTTTCATGGCATCAGCAGCCTTGGCTCCCGTAGCATGCGGAGTGCCTTTGGCATACGAACGAGGCATACCTGTCGCTCAACCAAAACCAACGCCGGTTGTGAGGCCTCCTCAAATAGGGCAGGAGTGGTCATATATTCAGCGTGATGTTTTTGATGGGAAGATTCGTGGTGTCATCACCGAAAAAGTGATAAGCATTGGCTCGACTATTGTGATTGAGCGCATGGATGAGAATGGGGGCAGATTCCCCAATGAGATACAGGGGCCTTGGGGTATCGTTCAGTTAAATGCCTCTTGGCCACGCTTGTTGAGTTTTAAACCACCTATCCCATTGTGGCCGCAAGAATTAAACGAGAGCTGGAGTAAGCAATTCAACACTAAATATAGCTTGGGTGGATATTCTGAAAACTCTTATAACTGGCAGCTATACATGAGTGCGCATGGCTGGGAGCAGATTACTGTTCCAGCCGGCACTTTTTTAACCCTGCGCTACCAAAACCTCATTAATTATGAGAGTAATGACGACAATAAGACCGACTGTGTTCGTAAAGAGACTATTTGGTTCGCGCCTAGCATTGGTCGCTGGGTCGCGCGTGAGTCTTCCGGTTCTTATATCATTGTGGGCCAAGGTGGAATGCCCATCTTAGAGGATAAATTTCAATGGCAACTAACTTCCTACAAATGAATATATTTCGTCGAATTTTCTTATTGACGCTACCTGTATGGTTGGGGGCATGCATCTCTTCTCAGCCTTACCCTCAAGGAGTTGCCGTACCTCAGCCATCTCCAGTGCCAAAGGTAAGGGCGCCTCAAGTTGGTCAGGAATGGGTGTATCAAGTGCGCAATGTATTTAACCAAGAGATTGTCGACACCG
This sequence comes from Polynucleobacter meluiroseus, assembly GCA_943372325.1. Lineage (GTDB taxonomy): Bacteria > Pseudomonadota > Gammaproteobacteria > Burkholderiales > Burkholderiaceae > Polynucleobacter > Polynucleobacter meluiroseus_I. The sequence continues at coordinate 333,926 of CALRYF010000002.1, forward strand.
TAACGGAAAGAGTGATTTCGGTTGGCAATGAAGTCCGTATTGCTCGTTTTGGGGTAAAGGCGGGAGTTCTTCCTGATGAAATTCAGTCACCCTGGGGATATGTGGTTCAAGACCCCCATTGGAAGCCAACTCAGATCTTTTCAAAGCCACTTCCTCTTTGGCCTTCTCAGTTACAAGTAGGTTGGAGAGAATTTTTTACAACCCAATATCAAGTGCCCTCCTATCCAGATGCGAGCTACTACTGGGGTATTGAAATGTCAGCCTCTCAGTGGGAGAGCGTTAAGGTTCCTGCCGGTGAATTTATAACGCTGAAATTTCATAATGAGATCCCTAATTTTGTGAGTAATGATCTATTTAGGATTGGCAATGAACGCCAAGAAGATCTCTGGTTTTCGCCTGAAGTTGGTCGCTGGATCATTAGAAGAAGTACGGGACGCTTTGTTACAGCTGGTGTTTATTGGGCAAATGCCTTCTGGGAGGATTATCTCGAGTGGGAGTTAATCTCCTGGAAATAAGCAATGCGCTTAAAATAGAAGCACTGCTATGTATACCGTTAAAGAACTATTTCCAACCCTTCAGGGTGAGGGTGCCCACGCTGGTAGGGCTGCAGTATTTTGTCGCTTTGCTGGATGCAATCTTTGGAGTGGACGCGAAGAAGATCGTGCCACAGCGATTTGCCAATTTTGTGATACTGACTTTGTGGGTAGCGATGGCTTAGGTGGTGGCAAGTTTGAAACCGCGGCTACTCTTGCTGATGCTATTGAGCTCTCTTGGAGAAGTACTTCAGCTGGACCTCAGCAGCGTTATGTCGTTTTCACAGGTGGAGAGCCACTCTTACAGTTGGATGATGGTTTGATTGCAGCGCTTCATCAAAAAGGCTTTGAGGTAGCAATCGAAACCAATGGCACTCTTAAAGTTCCCAAGGGAATTGATTGGGTTTGTGTGAGCCCTAAAGCCGGCTCTGAATTAATTGTTCTCCAGGCCGATGAGTTAAAGCTAGTTATTCCACAGAATGATCATCAGCAGCTTGAAAAACTCATGGCCCGTTTTGAGGGAATGGATTATCGCAATCGCTTCTTACAGCCGATGGATGGTCCAAGCCTTAAAAGCAATACTGAATTAGCAGTAAGCTTGTGTCAAAAGCGTCCCTTGTGGAGGTTAAGTCTGCAATCCCATAAACTGATTGGGATTCGGTAATTTAGCTCAGCAAAAATAGATTAATTAAGCACCTAATGACAAACAAACAACCCGCCATTTCTATTACTCGCCGCCTTGAGTTTGACTCGGGACATCGTATCCCAAATCATGGTGGTCAATGTCGTCATCTGCATGGGCACCGTTATGCGATTGAAGTTACGCTCACTGGTGAGGTGGCAGATCACCCCGGTAAAGCGGATGATGGGATGGTGCTCGACTTTGGGGACATTAAGCGCTTAACCAATCAATATGTGGTTGATCTGTGGGACCATGCTTTTCTCGTGGCTAAAGAAGATGAAGGTTTGGTTGCCTTCTTGGCGACCCTGCCCAATCATAAGACGGTCGTCATGGAACATGTGCCTACTGTTGAAAATCTGGCCAACGCTGCCTTTGCGATTTTGCAGCCTGTGTTTAGTAAAGCATTTAGTGGTCGCTTGGAGCTCTCTTCCATTCGTCTGTATGAGACGCCCAATTGTTGGGCTGATGTTCATCCTGCCTAAATGACGCAAGTAGAGCTTGACCAGCAATATATGCGCTTGGCTATTGAGCAAGCTCAGATGGCTGCGCAAGCAGGTGAGGTTCCAGTAGGTGCAGTATTGGTGCGGGATGGTCAGGTTATCTCCAAGGCATTTAATAGGCCGATTGCTAATCATGATCCTAGCGCACATGCGGAGATGCTGGCTTTAAGAGAAGCCGCTTTAGCTGAAGAAAATTACCGTATCCCTGGTAGCACCTTATATGTCACTCTTGAGCCCTGTGCGATGTGTTCTGGTGCTATGCTCCATGCTAGGATTGATCGAGTTGTTTATGGCGCTCCAGATCCAAAAACCGGTGCAGCTGGCAGTGTGCTAGATCTATTTTCTTCCAAGCAGATTAATCACCAGACTAGCGTTGAAGGTGGCATTATGAGTGAAGAGTGTGGCCAATTACTGCGTGATTTTTTTAAGGGGCGACGTTGAAATCCATTCACCTCATAGCTCCGTCCGGGGCAAGCTTAGATAATAAAAGTCCTCAGGCCGGTATTGACTGGTTGGGAAAGCAAGCTATTGCCGTTCAGAATACGAATTGTGTTCATCGGGTATGTGAACGCTTTGCAGGTAGTGATGAAGAGCGTCTGACTGAGTTAAATAGTATTGCTACCTTAGAGACCCAGAACTTGGTAATGGCAATGCGTGGTGGTTATGGCCTCCATCGCTTACTACCAGGTATTGAGTGGGATGCGATTGCAAATGCGGTTCAAAAAGGATTGCAGGTCTGCGGTCATAGCGACTTCACTGTTTTTCAATTAGGCCTATTGGCAAAGACTGGCGCTATTACTTTAGCTGGCCCAATGCTCAATTATGACTTTGGGCGACTTGGGGATGATGGTGCTCCAGTAGTTCCAGATGCATTTATGTGGCAGCACTTCCAGAACGCTATTCAGAATCGCAAGTTGGAGTGTCAGGTAGATACTCCGCAATCATTTTTGGGTAAACCGAATTTGCAATCGTTTACTGGCTTATTGTGGGGCGGTAATTTAACCGTGTTGGCCGGTCTTATTGGAACACCATATTTTCCAAGTACTAAACAAACCCAAAACGGTATCTTATTTTTAGAGGATATAAACGAGCATCCTTATCGCATCGAGAGAATGATGATGCAGCTTTTGGATGCCGGCATCCTCTCTAATCAGAGCGCTATCTTATTGGGTGGATTTTCCGCTTACCGCCTGTACGATAACGATAAGGGGTATTCACTTGAGCGTGCAATCGAAGCTATCCGCAAACGTTTGCCGCAAGAAATTCCTATCTTGACAGGCCTGCCATTTGGCCATCAGGCGAATAAATTGACCTTGCCGGTTGGTGCACAAGCCACTCTCACCTTTAATGCAAACCAATTTGAAATCAAGGCACAGTGGTAATTTCTATTCACAATTCTTTGAGCTATTCTTTCCTTAAGGGCGCTCTATTTTTAGTTGCACTCACTTTTGTAGGTGCTGCAATGGCAACTGAAGAGCCAAAATACACTGTGCTGGACAAAGAACCGCCTTTTGAGGTCCGATCTTATGCGCCAATGATTGTGGCTGAGGTACAGGTCACCGGGGATCTAGATGATGCCTCAAGCCAAGGCTTTCGTTTGATTGCCGCATATATTTTTGGCCAAAATCAAGTCAATCAAAAAATTGCAATGACTGCGCCTGTGACAGTTGAAGATCAAGCGGCAAAGAGCGCAAAGATTGCGATGACTGTGCCAGTCGGAATTGAGCCAAATGCTGGCAAGTGGACTGTGTCATTTGTGATGCCATCAGAATACACAATGGATTCAATACCTAAGCCGATCAATCCGCTAGTGCAATTACGGCAAATTCCAGCAGTCAAAAAAGCAGTGATCCGTTTTTCTGGTTTTTATAATCAACAGAAGGTTGATGAGAAGACATTGGAGCTAGAGCAGTGGATAAAATCCCGTAATCTGCAAAGCGCTGGAAGCCCTAATTTTTCACGTTACAACCCGCCTTGGAGCCTGCCCTTCATGCGCCGTAACGAGGTCATGATTAATCTACGCGATTAATTTTTAGCTTCGAAGCTCTTCAATAAAAATTGACCACCGCCGTTGATTCCTAGGGCCTTAGTCAAAGTCGGCAAGGCTTGCGCTAACTGTTTCTCTAGAGTCCAAGGTGGATTAATGATGAACATGCCACTTGCCTGCAGACGACGTTCGCCGGGCGCATTTTCAATACGTAATTCTGTATGAAGCCAAGAGCGTTTATGTAGTGCAGCAATCTTTTTTAGTCTGTCCGGCAAAGCCGCCGACTCTCTTCTGGAAATCACGGGATACCAAATTGCGTAGCAGCCGGTAGCAAAGCGCTGTAATGCCTCTTCCATAGCAAGCTCAAGATAACGGTAGTCTTGCTTATCCTCATAAGAGGGGTCAATTAAAACTAAGCCGCGACGGCTAGGGGGAGGGAGCAGGCCCTTGAGTCTGGCAAAGCTATCTTCAGCATAAATATCAATTTGTTTGGACTGCTTCAGTTGATTAATATTGTGACGGAGGATATCGATCTCTTTGGGATGCAGCTCAAATAACTTGAGACGATCCTGTGGGCGCAGTAAGCTAGCCAGAATAAAAGGAGAGCCAGGATAGGCGTTGAGTTGTCCAGCGGCATTCTCGGCATCAATATATTTCAAATACTCTTGGATGCTCTCTGGTATGGGTGAGTTTGCATGGTTGCAAGTCTCAACATATTGATAAAGGCGAAAGATGCCGCCATCTGCTTCTTTACTTATTGTAGAAAAGCCATCCTGCAAACTATAAATGCCAGCACCAGCATGGGTGTCAATGATTGTGAGAGCGCCCGGTTTCTCTTGTAAATACTCAACTAAATGAATGAGCGTGAGATGCTTGAGAATATCTGCATGACTTCCCGCATGAAATGCATGGCGATAGCTAAACATGGAGGATTACTCTCACTGATGAGACGTTTGAGAAAATTGCGCTTTTACAAAGTAGATCAGCGTAGAGGCTACTAGTGCAATACACAAATATTGCAATGGAAGATTGAGTTCTAGATCCATAGTTTTGGTGAGATGGGCATATATTGCAATAGTTCCACCAAGTGCAATCATGCGTGACCAGATTTTTTTAGGACCCAGTTGGTTTTCTGAAAATTGATTGGCCAGTAGCGCTCCAAACATGCCGCACCAAATACCGAATCCAGCGCCGCCCAAAACATCAGTAAGCCAGTGTGCTCCAACAGCGTTTCGTGAGAGGCCCACGAATGCTGCCAGCAAAAAAAGTAGCATTAATGGAGTACGTTTACTTTTATCTGCAGAAAAATAAAAGGCGCTAGCAATTGCAAATGCAGTGAGAGTATGCCCAGAAGGAAAGGCCTTATGGAGCATTGCTTCACCAATGCGATAAAAGCTTCCTTCAGCCAAAATACCCGCCGGTCTTGGTAGATTAAAGGCTACTTTTAATAGGGGGCTGACTAATGCTGCTATAGCGCCCGCAAAGATACCTGCAGAGAGCATTCTTGGAGCTAGCAATAGCAATGGAAATGCTATGGCAAAAACTCCCCAGCCATTGCCCAAGAATGTAAGCCAAGCCCAAAGGGTATCTGGTAGTAATTGGGTAAACCGGTTAATGAATAAAAAACTACTACTTTGAAGCTCGCCAAAGTAAATCGCAGCAGCGAGTGCAAGAGGTGCTAACGGAATAAACCAAGCAAATTTCGGAATTGCTTTGTTGCCCATTCGACTTAGCTAGCCTTCGCCTTATCTGCATCTTGTAACTGTTTCATTACCTTATCTAAAACTTGGGCTACGGTGATTGCTTGCATACAGACGTTGTCTTGACAGGGTGTCTTGCGATGATTGGCAGCGCTTACACAAGGTGAGCAGGCAAGGTTTGCTGTAATGGCGATTGAGTTACCAATAGAACCATACAGTGCAGGCGTTTCAGGGCCAAATAGCACTACCGTTCTCAAAGGTGTAACCGCTGAAAAATGTCCAGGACCAGAATCGTTAGTCACCATGACATCGGAGAGGGTGTAGAGGGGTGGTAATTCAGCAAAACTGACTTGACCAGCAAAATTCAATGCATTTTTTACATTAGCTACAGCGCGCACCTTTTCTACATAAGCAATTTCAGCGGGTGAGCCAGTAATCAGTATCAGATCATTTGGGTATTGCTGATGGATTGCTTGAATCAACTCAGAGAAACGTTGCTGCGCCCAACGACGCTGTGGCAGTAGGTCGCTGGCATTCGGATTGATCAGAATGAGGCGTTCTTTACCAGGGGTGTAATGGATATCTGCTTCTTTGGCTAACTTTTCTATACGCTCACGTACTTTCACTAAAGCGCCTGGGTCGATGATGGCCTGCTCTAAGCGCACTTCAGAGTCAGGAATCTCAATCTTGCTGAATGGAACCTCAATCTTCTGAGCAAAAGCTGCATGAATTAAGGATATGAAATTCTTAGTAATATGAATATGCGGGTTGTAATGCACCTTGCGTGTCAACATGAAGCCACGCCACAATCCTTCACCATGGAAGATGTGGTAACCCACGCGACGACGTGCTCCACACATGCCGGTTAGAAGAGCCGTAAAGCGTGAGAATAGCTCCAAATCAATCACGGTATCGATGCGGTGCTTGCGGGCAAGAATCAAGAAGCGCAAGGTATCTATGATTAAACCACCCAAGCTAGATGAATCAATTGTGAAAATATTTTCTGGCTTTACGGTATTGAGTAAGGTCAAGCTGGCACGATTGCTTTTGAAAATCAGAAAGTAGAGTTCAGCTCCACGTGCTTGCGCATTGCGCATAGCTGGATCAACCAAGATAGCGCTGCCCATTTCGGAAAGTTCAATGAATAACAACTTTTTAGGGGTCGATTGATCGCTACTGAAAATATTTTTGATGCCGTCTAGTAAGGCAACAAAAGGACTCACAATTGCACAAAGAGGGACACCGACCCAGTGATCGATGGCGCGCATGGTGTTGACACTAATAGTCATAGATTTGCTCGGTGAGATTATTTTCGTTTTAATAAAAAGTATGCGCCAGGCAAAACTGATAAGACAGTAATTGCTCCATAGCTAATAGAGGCCAAGACAGTGATTGAGGGGTTTACACCCCACAGCGCCAACACTGAAGAGAGGGTAGCTTCGCGTAAGCCCCACCCAGAAATGCTGATCGGTAGCATTAACAAAAGGCTCAGAGCAGGCAAGCCAATCATTAGTCCTTCAATGGGGGCATCAACTCCATAGGCCTTTAAGCAAAAAAGTAAGGTCAGTATTGTGAGGAAATGAATACCAATAGCAAGGAGTGCTTGAGCAATATTATTTGGCCATGCAAAGGCGAGCTTGATACCAGGCATCGCATTATTCATATTGAAGCGATCCAACAGTTTTTGTAACAACTGCTTTGATGGGGCCCATGCCAAAACGATTGCAATCAGTATTCCAGCAAACAGCATGATTCCAAGGACGGCATAACCTAGGTCTTGCCCCCAGGCTGCTAGAGTTGCTCCACCCAATATCAAGCCAATTCCACCGAGCAAATTATTGCCTGCCAATCCCAAGAGTCGGTCAACCAAAACCATGGCAAAGCTCAGGCGTAGTTTAGGTGTGGCATGTTCTAAGTCAACTGAGTGGTGCAGTTCCTTGTCCAGCTCTTTAGTTTCAGAAAAGTTGCCAGTATTCGTAAGGTGAGTTGCAGTAATGGCGCGATAACTATCGCCACCTAAGGTGCTTGGTAAACCTTGGTTGATGAGACCACCCGCAAAATAGAGTCCAATGTATGAGCGAATGCGACGCGGAAAACCGACTGACTGCATGAATAGTCCCCAGCGATATCCGCCACAAATAAAGGCACCCATCATGCAAGCGAGCGCAGCTAAAAACCACAGGGGCTGCATCTGAATCTGGGTATCCAATAGTGAGCGCCATTCAATTCCACTAGTCGCTTTCCATAAGAGAGCAACGGAGAGTAGGACTCGAATTGTCGGCCATGCACGCTTGAGTATGGATTTCCACCCCGATTGGGCTTTAGGGGTCGGCTGTGCTTGTGAACTCATAAGCATAAGGATAATGCCTTAGGCCCCTAAGGTCTTGAATTTGAGGGTATTACTCCGTTCGGCCAGGACTCTGCCAATTCCGACAAAGGCTAAAGTCAAATTTTGATAAAACCCGACCGAATCGCTCAATTTCTAGGCTGTCTAAGGGCTCGCAGGTCTCAAAAGCAGATTTATTGCCTACTGGCATGGGGTGTGGCATGCCTGACCAGTGAATCAGGACCACATTTGCCCCGGCAGGTAAATCTCCAAACCAAAGATCAAACTGATCTTGTCGTTGATCTAAAACAAATACTGGAATGGGCGATGCGTACCAAGCAGCGCGACTCCCCAAGGTCCAATTTTGTACCGCAATGCCATCGGCTTTCGTGGCCTTCGTTAATTCTGCTGCTTTTTGGCCTGCTACTTTCCAGCCATATAAGTCAGCAATTGGATTTGATTTAATGGATGCAGAGCTAATGCCACCCGACAATACATATCCAAAGCCAACGCAACACAGAGTGATTTGGATAAAAAATAAAATACGAATCCAGAGGCGATGTTGTGTAGCCCATGCTCTTGCTAAACCAATTCCAGCGAAAGGCGCAAGACAAAACCAGGCGGGTGCAGTCCAGTGAGGAAGACCACCCCCGCCAGACAGGCTGACAAAAATTACAAACGGAATTAAGAAGAAGCCGAAAAGTGCAAGCAATGACAGTTTTTTTGCATGCATACAGTCTTTTAAGAATATAAAAGACCCCAAGAGGAAAAGCGGGCCAAAGACCAGTATTTGAATACCAATGTAAGCGCCCAGTCTGCGCCAGAGCCATTCACCGCCGCTGCCATGCGCAAGTTGATATTTAAAGGAGATCCAGTCGTTGACCCAATTCCAATACAGGACCGGAGTAATTAGCAGCAAAGCACAAATAGCAGCCAACCAAAAACCAGCTTTAGTAATCCATGGTTTTCTTGGAGCACTCAAAAATACGAATAGCAATGCAAACGCCGTAAATGCTGCAGTGTATTTGCTTAAGCCTGCGAGACCGAGCAAGATGCCAGTAATGATCCAATCAGCAATACCGAATTGATCTTGACTGAGCCAACGCAGCGCCATCCACATCAAACCCAGACTTAAGGGGGCTAATAAGCTGTCTGGTAGCAAGCCAATTGCCAGAATGTGCGGCATAGGTGCGGCGATAATAATTAAGACCGCCATCAATCCACATAAGTTTGCCGATGGCAATGCACTCGTAAGATAACCTGCGTTACGACCTTGAATGAAGTGGTGTACCTCAAGCGTTACTTGGTAAACCAAATAACAAGAAATAATCCAGAGCAGTTCCGGAATAAGACGAATGATGGCTTCAGAAGAAGTAAGCGCCACAAGGGGCCACTGAATCCAGCCAACCAAAGGAGGGTGATCGAAATAGCTCCAGGCTAGATTTTGGGCATACAAGGCATAGTGGGCTTCATCTACTGAGAACTCGATCGAAAAGCCCAAAGCCAGATGAACAACTGCAGCAATCAATATACAGATTGCAGCCCAGCTGGAAGGTGATTGATGGCGCATAAGATGATTTTAGACTCACCATGATCATTCTTTGGGACAATTAAAGTATGTTGCAGCGAGCGCCCTCACTTTTAATCATCAGTGCAGCCCTATTTTTGGCTGGATGTGCTGGGCTGAGCGGTGACTCAGTGCAAAACGAGGCAGGGCAAGCGTTTAATGTGAACCAATTACCTGCCCAAGAGGAGTTGCCTAAATTCTCTGCCGAAACGGCGCGGGAGGGCATGCCTAATGGTTGGAATTTTTACCGTATTGCGCCATTTAAAAAGAACACGGTATATCGCCTTGAAAACTATCAAGGCAAAACAGTGCTCAGTGCCAATTCGAAAACCTCTGCTTCTGGATTGGCTGTCAAGTTAAAGCCACGTCAAGCCGCAAATTTATTTTTACAGTGGGAGTGGAAGGCAATCAATCCAATTACTAATGCTGATAATGCGGATGGTTATGCTGATGATGCACCGCTAAGAATCTTGGTTGCATTTGATGGCAATAAAACAAAGCTACCCTTAAAAGAAAAAATGACTTTTGAGATGGCTAATCTCATTAGCGGTCAAGAGATGCCTTATGCAACCTTGATGTATATCTGGTCGGGTAAATCACCTGTTAATACCATCATTGCTAATGCGCATACTTCTCGCATCAAAATGATTGTGGTCGATTCTGGTTGGGATAATTTAGGTCAGTGGCATAAACATCAACGCGATCTAGCGGCTGACTATAAGCGGGCTTATGGCGAAGCGCCTGGAGAGGTGATTGGTATTGCCTTACTTACTGATACAGACAATACCAAGTCAGAAGCTCGTGCTTTTTATGGCGATATTGAATTGATTCGCAAGAATTCAAAATAAAAAGCTTTATTGATGGGATGGGCGCCAGCGCTTCAATAGGAGCGCGTTACTGAGCACGCAAAAGCTTGATAGTGCCATAGCGCTACCAGCTAACATGGGCGAGAGATAGCCGAGTGCAGCAAGAGGGATGCCAGTGGCATTGAAGATAAAAGCCCAAAATAAATTTTGCTGAATCTTTTTCCAGGTCCGCTTGGAGATATCAATTGCATTCGCTACTAAGCTAGGGTCGCCGCGCATTAACGTGATCCCAGCTGCTTGCATGGCCACATCGGTACCGGTGGACATTGCCATGCCGACATCTGCGGTGGCTAGGGCGGGTGCATCGTTCACGCCATCGCCCACCATAGCTACAAATTGACGTTGACCATCTTTTGATTGCAGTTTATGAATCACTTCTGCTTTATTGCTTGGCATGATTTGTGCAAATACCTCCTCGATGCCAATCATTTTTGCAACCCGATTAGCAGCAGCAATATTGTCGCCAGAAAGCATGACTGTCCGAATCTGAAGGTGATGTAACGATGAGATGGCTTCTTTAGCGTTATCTTTCAACTCATCTCCAAAAGCAATGATGGCAATTGGTGATGAGCTTGATGCAAGTGACTCGTTATTCATCAGTACAGAAACAGTTTGCCCCGCATCAAAACAAGCTTGCGCCTTTTCGAGTATTGCGGAGTGATGAGGGCTGCCCTCCAAAGATGCAATGCTTTGTAGACTGAGGCTTTGCCCCATAAAAATACCAGAGCTTGGTTTGCCGCTAATGCCAATACCGGGAAGGGCTTTGCTGTTATTTGGAGAAACTGGATTCAGACCATCTTGTTTGGCGGCATCCAGTAATGCTTTTGCAAGTGGATGCTCGCTGCCAAGTTGCAGGCCTGCAGCAGTTGCCAAAATGTCAGCCTTACTAAATGTATTTGAGATCGGAATGATCTCTAGCAATCTTGGCTTACCAATCGTCAGCGTACCTGTTTTATCAAAAGCAACTACATTTAGTCGATGTGCTAACTCTAAAACCTGAGGGTCTTTAATGAGAATGCCAAACCGTGCTGCAACTCCAGTACCTGCCATGATGGCTGCGGGTGTTGCAAGACCCAAAGCACATGGGCATGCAATTACCAGAACAGAGACTGCTCGCAAAATAGCAATCGATGCCAAGTCCAAATAAAACCAATTCGCCAATCCAGTAATGAGTGCAATCAGAATGACGCCAGGTACAAAAATGGCGCTGACTTGATCTACCAATTTTTGTATGGGGGCCTTTTGGGTTTGTGCGTCCTCTACCAGGATGATAATTTTGGAGAGAACGCTCTCAACCCCAACTGCTTGGGCCTCTATGACTAATAGACTTTCGCCATTGAGAGAGCCGCCGATGACTTTTTCACCGACAAGCTTTTTAACGGGGTCACTTTCTCCTGTAAGAAGAGATTCGTCAATATGACTGCTGCCAAGCAAAACAATGCCATCCACCGGAATGCGCTCTCCTGGTAGGACCAAGATACGATCTTTTGGAAATACCTGATCCAAGGGGAGATCTTGAAATTGGTCTAGCGAGGAGCTCTCGTTGATAACGATATTGCGTTCTATTACCTTGGCATGTTCTGGCCATAGCTTTTGTAAAGCGCGTATGGCTTCACTGGTTTGTTGTTTGGCTCTAGCTTCTAGCCATTTACCCAGCATGACCATGCAGATGATGACAGCCGATCCTTCAAAGTAAAGCTCATGAGCAGAGTGGGGGTTGCCTACCATTTGATAGACGCTTAATCCATAGGCTGCACTTGTGCCCAAAGCGACTAGCAAATCCATATTGCCAGCACCTGACATGAGGGATTTAAAGCCTGCCTTGTAAAAGCGCCAACCCAAGAAGAATTGCACGGGGGTCGCCAGTAATAGTTGCCATTTGGCTGCGAGTGCCCAGTGAATGCCAAAAGGCATTAGAAGCATGGGTAAAAAGAGTGGGGCAGAGAGTACAAAGCCCAGAATGACGCGACCCAAGCCATCGCTTCCCCAGAATAGTTTAGAGGGTGCTAATTTTGGGATTTCATGAGGGGCGCTGATTTGGGCTGTGTAGCCTGTTTTTTGTACTAAAGCGATGATTTCAGCAATGGTGGTCGCGGAATTCGCTTTTAAACGTATTTTGGCCTGCTCCGTCGCCAAATTCACACTGGCCGCTTCCACTCCGGGAATCTTGTCTAAAGCCTTCTCAACCCTGCCAACACAGGAGGCACAGGTCATGCCGCCAATATCTAGCGTAAATAGCTCTGTATTGGTATCTATTTGGGCGGTCATATAGAAGATAATCTACTCTATCGAAGCCATATTGAGAGCAAAAGGCCTTTATGTTGAATTTAAAAGTATCCGGCATGACCTGTGGTGGCTGTATTAATGCTGTAACGAGAGCAATTCAGGCTCAGGATCCCGTGGCAATTGTTCAGGTGGATTTAGCAACACAAATAGTTAGCCTCCAAACATCGCTCAGCGCTGCCCAGGCTGCTCAATTGATCACAGATGCAGGGTTTCCCGTATCAAATTGAGCTTAATTTAGGTGGTGGTAAGCAATTTTTTGCCGGCGCGGTTAATCTACCAACCATTCAATAAATATTAAATTTAATCATTCCGCAATTCAATTTCTAGAATTACATATATTAGGAGAAGTAAGTGTCAGTAACTTTAGAGGCTGTGCAAGGTGCACTTAAAAGCTTAATTGATCCAAATACGAAGATTGATTTTGTCAGCGCTAAAAACGTTAAAAATCTCCGCGTAGAAGATGGCGAGATTTCTTTAGATATCGTTTTAGGTTACCCCGCTAAAAGCCAATTTGATTTGATTCGTAAATCGGTCATTAATGCTTTGCGTGAGTTGCCAGGTGTAAAAAACGTCAGCGTGAACATCTCCAGTCAAATTGTGGCGCATTCGGTACAGCGTGGCGTGAAGTTATTGCCAGGCGTAAAAAATATTATTGCAGTGGCTAGTGGCAAGGGCGGCGTAGGAAAATCTACAACAGCAGTGAACTTAGCTTTAGCGCTTGCTGCCGAAGGTGCGCAGGTCGGCATTTTGGATGCAGACATTTATGGACCAAGCCAGCCAATGATGTTGGGCATTACTGGTAGACCAGAGTCTATTGAAGAAAATACGATTGAGCCAATGGAGGCTTATGGCATACAGGCTAGTTCGATTGGCTTCTTAATTGATGATGACGCGCCGATGGTTTGGCGTGGCCCGATGGTGACTTCGGCACTTGAGCAGCTGCTGCGTCAAACCCGTTGGCGTGATTTAGATTACTTGATTGTGGATATGCCGCCTGGTACAGGCGATATTCAACTGACTTTGGCGCAAAAGGTTCCTGTTACAGGATCTGTCATCGTCACTACACCTCAAGACATTGCCTTGTTAGATGCTCGTAAAGGTCTTAAGATGTTTGAGAAGGTGGGCGTACCCATCATCGGCATTATTGAAAATATGAGTACTTATGTTTGCACAAAGTGCGGACATGAAGAGCATGTATTTGGCACGGGTGGCGGTGAAAAAATGTGTAAAGAATATACAGTTGATTTCTTGGGATCATTGCCTCTGAATCTTTCGATTCGTGAGCAAGCTGATGCAGGGCGCCCAACAGTAGTTGCAGATCCTGATAGTGCAATTAGCGCCATATACAAAGGCATTGCTAGACAGGTTGCTATTCGTGTAGCCACTCTATCTAAAGATATGAGTAGTAAATTTCCGAACATCGTTGTTCAAAACACCTAAGGCTCTGAATATTTATGCGCTTTGCAGTGCTAATGCGTAAACAAAATTTCGACAACCCATGGGTTTCATATCGCTGGGTGCCTCAGGAGGTCTTACCTGATTATGGCCAGTTGAATAGCAATCAAAGCGGTTCAATCTCAGGTCAGTTTTTGGGGCGCGATGCCGATGGAGAATCTTGGCTATTTACTGGTTACGAGCTAAATCTTTTCCCAGACGAAGCTGAGGGCTATTACCTGAATGTTTCCGCCACGGCTCCCAGTTGGTTTGTGATGTGGCGACTAGAGGAAGATATCGAGCGTTATATAGATGCAGAATCTATTTCACTGGCAAAGTCCGAATCATCATTTGCGGTGCCGCATCGTATTTGTCTAAGTTATAACGAAGCGGCGCGCTTGCTTGATGGTGGTGAATCAGTGGACTTGATCCCAATGAGTGAAGAGCACGTTGCCTGGTTGCAAGAGTATGTCAATGACAACTATCGACCTGAACCTAAAAAACGTCACAAGCCTGCTTCATTTAAGGGTGCTCAGCGCCCACTGGAGGAATGATGGCAGATGGATTTCTGGGGCGTTGGTCTAGGCGTAAAGCTGGCAAAGAAGATGATTCGCTAGAGCAGAAGGTGGAGGCCCCTCGGGAGGTTGCTAAAACTCTTCCTGTTGAGGGCGATACAGAGGAGTCCCCTCCGCTCCCTACGTTAGAGGATGTCGCCAAAATTGATCGCTTCGATCCAGACTTTTCGGCATTTATGAAGCCTGATGTTGATCCCGCGGTTCAACAGGCTGCCTTAAAGAAAATGTTTACCGATCCGCATTTCAACATCATGGATGGATTGGATATCTATATTGATGACTATAGCAAGCCTGATCCATTACCCCCTGGAATGCTAGAGCGCATGGTGCAGAGCGACATGCTTAATCTATTCCGCAAGCGTGATGAGCTAGCCGAGGATTCCCAGCAAAGCCTTGGCCAAGCATCTAATCCTCCGCAGGAAGGCGAAACATTGCTAGCTCAACAGCAAAGTGATTTAACATCCACACAGCAAATAACCGCTCCATTGGATGAGGTATCAAATGAACTGCCTAAGGAAGTTTCCAGCAAAGCATCCATTCAGTCAGAGCAGAAAAAAACTTAAGAAGATAGAGCATGAGTCAAAAATTAGTATGCAACTGTAATGGCACTATGCCTTTGGATGCAAAAGCTTTAGGGGTTCCGATTCATCAATCTTTATGTAGACAGGAAGTCGGATCCTTTCTAAAAGCATTAGATGGTTCTGATTCGCTAGTAGTGGCATGTACTCAAGAGGGCGCACTATTTAGTGAGCTAGCCGATCAGGCTGGAAAACCTTTGGTTGCGCCACTGCGCTTTGTCAATATTCGAGAGGTGGCTGGCTGGACTCAAGACGCTAAAACATCTGGTCCGAAAATTACTGCCTTGTTAGCTTTAGCTGATATGCCAGGAGCTGAACCTGTCCCAGTTGTGAATTATGAAAGCCAGGGTAGGTTGCTCATCATCGGTGCCGGCTCTCAAGCAATTCCTTGGGCCCAAAAACTCAGCTCCTCTTTGGATGTTTCTGTTTTATGTACAGAGCCTGGTGACTTACCACTTACTCGGAGTTATCCAATCTTTACTGGCGTGGTCACTAAGTTGGATGGTTATTTAGGAAATTTTTCAGTTGATTGGGATCTGCAGAATCCAATTGATCCAGAGATGTGTACTCGCTGTGGGGCTTGTGTTGAAGTATGTCCTGAAGGTGCAATCGATTTATCTTTCCAGATCGATCTCAGTAAATGCAAATCCCATCGTGAATGCGTGACTGCTTGCGCAGGCATTGGTGCTATTGCCTTTGATCGTAAGGAGCGCGCCAGAAATTCTGAATTTGATTTGATTTTAGATTTACGAGTAGATCCAAAAATGCGGATGAGTCAAACGCCGCAGGGCTACTTTGCTCCAGGTAGCGATCCTCTGGAACAGGCCTTGGTGATTAATCAGTTATTAGAAATGGTGGGTGAGTTTGAAAAGCCTAAATACTTTGCTTATAACGAGAAAATTTGTGCGCATGGCCGCAATGGCAAAGTAGGTTGTAGTGCTTGTATTGATGTTTGCTCAACAGGAGCCATTAGTTCCATCTTTAAAAATGGCCAAGGCTCTGTGGAGGTCAATCCTAATCTTTGTATGGGTTGCGGTGCTTGTGCGACCACTTGTCCTTCTGGGGCAATGCGTTACAACTATCCAAGCGTTGCCCATCAGGGTAAAGAGCTGAAAACAGTTGCGAGTGTATTTACTGCGGAAGCCAAAAAGATTAATCAAGCCATGGCTCCAAGCTTGCTTTTGCATACCTTAAAAGCAGGTACACAAATGATTGACGGCTTGGGTAGATCTGCCCATATCATGCCAAAGCAGTTCGAAGGCCTTCCTTCCTTTGTGATTCCTTATGGCATTGAGCATATCGCTTCTACCGGTCTGGATTTATGGCTTGGCGCGCTGACTTACGGTTTTTCTGAAGTCATCTTATTGCTGAGCGGAGATGAAGATCCTGCGTATCGTGCTGCTCTTGAAGAGCAAGCTGAATTAGCAAATAGCATTCTCAAAGCATATGGCTTTGATGAGCGCATTCAATTGATAATGGCAAATGCAGCGGATGATATCGCGACCGCATCTAAAGCAATGGGAGCATTACGTCAGCGCGGATCGCTCAGCGCTATATGCACCCCCGCCAGTATTGGCCTATCCAATCAGAAACGCGAAACT
This sequence comes from Polynucleobacter meluiroseus, assembly GCA_943372325.1. GTDB lineage: Bacteria > Pseudomonadota > Gammaproteobacteria > Burkholderiales > Burkholderiaceae > Polynucleobacter > Polynucleobacter meluiroseus_I. The sequence goes on from CALRYF010000002.1 coordinate 350,561, forward strand.
CTAGAGGCAATCCTAGATCACCTGCAAAGGCAAGCGAAAACTCCGTTACCAGAAGCTGGTGTCGTACTGCCAAAATCTTCCCTATTGGGTGGGTTAGCAATCAATAAAGATGCTTGCACATTGTGTATGTCCTGTGTAAGCAGTTGTCCTGAGGGGGCGCTTATAGATAATCCGGATGAGCCCATCCTTTCTTTTATTGAAAAGCAGTGTGTCCAATGCGGTATTTGCGTACAAACTTGCCCGGAAGCAGCCTTAACGCTCGCTCCGCGTTTACAAACGGTTGAGAAGCGCAAACAAAAAGTTGCCCTGAATGAAACCCAGCCTTTCCATTGCATCAGCTGTGGCAAGGTTTTTGGAACACTCAAGATGGTGGATTTGATGCTGACTAAGCTTGGCGCCCATAGTGCTTTTGCTGGGGATGCAATGAATCGCTTGAAGATGTGCAGTGATTGTCGGGTCGTAGATATGGTGAAAAAAGAGGGATGAGCGAAATGGCAAAAGACACGACAAATGAGAGCCTAACTGCCGAAGTAGGTGATGTGGGCTTGCCAGAAGATCTGGCAAGAGCCGACTTATATGGTTTGATTGCGCGTTTTTTTCAGGCCCCACCAGACCAGGAGCTCTTAGATCAAATTGCTGCTACGGCTGATCAGCAGGATGCGGCAGATGAAGCGCCTTTGGCTAAAGTGTGGATGAATGTGCTTGAGGTAGCCAAAAATAATCCCGCCAAAGCTTGGCAAGAAGAATTTAATTTGAATTTCATCAGCATTGGTAAGCCTAACGTCGTGCTGAATGGCTCTTACTATATGGCTGGCCATTTAAATGAGAAGCCTTTAGTCAATATTCGTAGAGCTCTAGAAACCTTTGGCCTTGAAGCTGCCGAAGAAATCACAGAGACTGAGGATCATATTTCCTCACTTTGTGAAGTGATGCGCTATCTCATTGCTGGGGATGATGTAGAGATCTCAAACCTTACAAATCAAAGGGTTTTTTTCAATGATCACATCCGCCCTTGGTATGACGAATTATGCGATGCAATAGAAGGTATTCCAGAGATGCATCTATACCATCCAATCGCTGCACTCACTCGAGAGTTCCTAGCAATCGAGGGTCAGAGTTACGACATGCTTTGATGCTATGTCATGTCAAGGGAAAACCCTTAGTTGCAGATAAAAATACATATATGCTAAAAATGCAAATACGAATTACACTTGCGCTAGATCAAGAATAATTAAATAGGAGCATGCCATGAGCACTAAATCCACAGTTGCTTTAAGCGAAGAGACTAAGCCATCCCGTCGTAAGTTTTTTGTAGGCGCAGGCGCAGCAGTTGGCGCGGTTGCAGTTGCCTCACAAACTTCGATTGGTAAAGCGGTGATCCAAGAAATTGGTAGCACCGTAAAAGAGAAGGGCGAGACCCCAACGATTACTGCGCACATGCGTAAGTATTACGAAAGCACCATGCTGTAAATAGTTCTCCACTATTCGATTTAACCCGTTACTAAATAAATAAAAAACTTTCTCAGGGACAACATATGAGTCTGACTCGTAAATCAAACACCCCACAAAGCAGCCGCTCCACATCGCATTTGATTGGTAGCTTATCGCGTGGCTTAAAGGCAGCAGTGCCTACCATGGATCGTCGAACATTCTTGAAGCGTTCAGGCGTTGGCGTCGGTGCTGGTATTGCAGCAAGCCAATTGACTATGGTGCAAAAGGTATCGGCTGAGCAAAGCAAGGCAATGCTCGACGGCAAAGGCAAGATCGAGGTTAAAAGAACGATTTGTACCCATTGCTCAGTAGGCTGTGCAACCGATGCTACTGTGGAGAATGGTGTTTGGGTTCGTCAAGATTCTGTTTTTGATTCACCAATCAATATGGGTGCTTACTGCGCTAAGGGCGCCTCATTACGTGAGCATGGTCACGGTGACTATCGCCTACGTTATCCAATGAAATTAGTTGATGGAAAGTATCAGCGTATTTCTTGGGACCAAGCCCTTACTGAAATCACTGCGCAGATGAAGACCATCCGTGAGAAATATTCTCCAGATGCGATGTACTTTATTGGTTCATCTAAGCACAACAATGAACAAGCCTACTTACTCCGTAAGTGGGTTTCTTTCTTTGGTACAAACAATACGGACCATCAAGCGCGTATTTGTCACTCCACAACAGTTGCCGGTGTAGCAAACACCTGGGGCTATGGTGCGATGACCAATAGCTATAACGACATGATGAATTCCAAGGCAGCTTTGTACATTGGTTCAAACGCTGCAGAAGCTCACCCTGTTTCGATGCTAAGTCTTTTGCACGCCAAAGAGAATGGCTGCAAAGTGATTGTGGTTGATCCTCGCTACACCCGTACAGCTGCGAAATCTGATCAGTACATCCGCATTCGTTCTGGTACCGACATTCCTTTCTTGTTTGGACTTTTGTATCACATCTTTAAAAATGGCTGGGAAGACAAGAAGTACATCAACGACCGTGTTTATGGCATGGAAGAGATCCGCAAAGAAGTCATGGAAAAGTGGGCTCCTGCTGCAGTTGAAGAGGCTTGCGGCGTGCCTGAAGCTCAGATGTACAAAGCTGCTGAAACCATGGCCAAGAATCGCCCAAGCACAGTAGTTTGGTGTATGGGTCAGACTCAGCACACTATTGGTAATTCAATGGTTCGCGCTTCCTGCATCTTGCAATTGGCATTAGGTAACGTTGGTAAGTCTGGCGGCGGTACAAATATTTTCCGCGGTCACGATAACGTTCAAGGTGCAACTGACGTAGGACCTAACCCAGACTCATTGCCTGGCTACTATGGCTTAGCTGCTGGTTCATGGAAACACTATGCAACTGTGTGGGGTGTTGACTACGAGTGGATTAAGGGTCGCTATGCTCCAGACATGATGGAGAAATCTGGTACTACCGTTTCTCGTTGGGTTGATGCTGTTCTAGAAAAGAACGACATGATCGACCAACAGACAAACGTTAAGGGTCTGTTCTTCTGGGGTCACGCTCCAAACTCACAAACTCGTGGCTTAGACATGAAGCGTGCGATGGACAAGCTAGACCTCTTGGTTGTAGTTGATCCATATCCAAGTGCTACTGCTGCTATGGCTGCAATGCCTGCTGCAGAAGGTCAGGCTGTTAATAAGAATCGTAACGTTTACTTGTTGCCTGCGACCACCCAGTTTGAAACTTGTGGTTCTGCTACGGCTTCTAACCGCTCATTGCAGTGGCGTGAAAAAGTGATTGACCCATTGTTTGAGTCAGTTCCTGACCACGTCATCATGCAAGCTTTTGCTGACCGCTTAGGTTTTGGTCAAGAATTGTCCAAGAACTATAAGATGCTCAATTCTAAATTTGCAGGCAAGCAGTGGAAAGAGCCTGAAATTGAAGATATCTTACGTGAGATCAATCGTTCTGTTTGGACCATTGGCTACACAGGTCAAACACCTGAGCGTCTCAAGGCCCATATGAGAATGGTTGCTACATTTGATCCGAAGACCTTGAAATCACGTGGCGGTATTGATCCTGTAACTGGCTACAACACAACCGGTGATTATTACGGTTTGCCTTGGCCTTGTTATGGCACTGCTGCGATTAAGCATCCTGGTTCACCAAACCTTTATGACACAAGTAAGAGCGTCATGGAGGGCGGTGGTAACTTCCGCGCGAACTTCGGTGTTGAGCGTGAAGGCGTGAGCTTGTTAGCTGGTGACGGTTCTTGCTCTAAGGGTTCTGCTATTACAACTGGCTATCCAGAGTTCGATCACGTATTTGTGAAGAAATTAGGTTGGTGGGATCAGTTGACTGAGGATGAGAAAAAACTCGCCGAAGGTAAGAACTGGAAGACCGATTTATCAGGTGGTATCCAACGCGTTGTAATGAAGAACGGTTGCCATCCATTTGGTAACGCAAAAGCACGCGCCATTGTTTGGAACTTCCCGGATGCAATTCCAATTCACCGTGAGGCGCTTTACAGTACAAACGCACCAATGATGCGTAAGTACCCAACTTCTGCAGATAAGAAGAATTTCTGGCGTTTACCAACTCTCTATAAGACTGTTCAAGATCAAAACTTGAATGAGAAGTTATATGAGAAGTTCCCAATCATTCTGACCTCTGGTCGTTTGGTTGAGTATGAGGGTGGTGGTGATGAGACTCGTTCGAATCCATGGTTGGCTGAACTTCAACAAGAAAACTTTGTGGAGATCAATCCTAAGGCTGCAGCAGCTCGCGGCATTAAGAATTGGGACTATGCATGGGTCAAGTCTCCTACTGGAGCCAAGATTAAAGTGCGCGCGTTAGTTACTGAGCGTGTTGATGAGGGAACAGCCTTCGTGCCGTTCCACTTTGCTGGATGGTGGCAGGGTAATGACTTGCGTAAGTACTATCCAGAAGGTGCTGCACCTGTTGTATTGGGTGAGGCGGTCAACACTGCAACTACTTATGGTTACGATCAAGTGACCATGATGCAAGAGACCAAAACCACTATGTGCCAAATCGAAAAATTTGCCTAAGTCAAAAAATAAAGTCAGGAGAACACAATGGCAAGAATGAAATTTATTTGCGACACAGAGCGATGCATTGAATGCAACGGTTGTGTCACTGCTTGTAAGAACGACAATGAAGTACCTTGGGGTGTTAACCGTCGTCGTGTTGTAACGGTTAATGACGGCATCATTGGTCAGGAAAAATCGATCTCAGTTGCTTGTATGCACTGTAGCGATGCTCCTTGTATGGCTGTATGTCCAGTAGATTGTTTCTACCGCACAGACGAGGGTGTCGTGTTGCACGATAAAGATATCTGTATCGGTTGCGGCTACTGTTCTTTTGCTTGCCCATTTGGGGCACCTCAGTTCCTCAGCCAAGGCGCTTTTGGTACTCGTAGCAAAATGGATAAGTGCACATTCTGTAGCGGCGGTCCAGAAGCAAACGGTAGTGTTGCTGAATTTGAGAAGTATGGCCGTAATCGCTTGGCAGAAGGTAAGTTACCTCTGTGCGCTGAAATGTGCTCTACCAAGGCTTTGATTGGTGGCGATAGCGATATTATTTCCGGAATCTTCAATAACCGTGTGGCAATTCGCGAGAAGAATGGCAAGTACGCTGGTTCTAAAGCGTTTGGTTGGACTACTGCTTATGGTGGGCCAGATACTCCAGCGCCAACACCAACGCCTGCTGCAAAAATACCAGGAGCTAAATAATGAAATTCAATTTCAAAACTCTCGGTCTATGTTTTGCAGCAGCAACCCTATTGGCTGCCTGCTCTGAGCCTCCAGAAATTGCTGCTAAAGCTGCTAAGCGTCCTGATGTAGCGCCTTATATGGGTGCGGACAATGGTTTCATGACTAAGAACTGGACTCCTGGAAATCAGGCCAGTTGGACTGAATCCGTTGATAAGCGCACTCAGGGTCAAAACGAATACAGTCGCGTTAAGTGATCAACTAAACAACAATAAATAAAAACGAAAACGTTTAAGGACATGTGTATGAAACGATCATTCTCTAAAGTTCTACGCACTTTGGTGATGGCTGCAGGTTTGTCTCTCACTCTAGCGAGTGGGATGAGCTTTGCAGAGCGCGCGCCAATGGCGCCTTTGCCTTCTCCGAGTGGAGTAGACATTCCGCCATTGTCTGTACCAGCCAATCCGAATAGTTTGGCTAATGGCACACAGGCGCAATCCCAGCCTGCCAACCCATCCATCTTTACTTCTGCAAATAGCGATCCATATAACTATGTCAGCATCCCTGACAAAGAGGCAAGCGTTTTGATTCAGCGCGCTGGCCAACAATGGCGTGTGATTCGTAATGGCGTCATCACTGTTTATGGCGGCTGGTTATTAGCAATTGCATTCTTCGGTATCGCCGCAATGTACATACTGAAGGGCTCAATTAAGCTGCATGAGCCAATGTCTGGTGTAAAGATTAAGCGCTTCAGTCTTTTTGATCGCTTTGTGCACTGGACTATGGCTGCTAGCTTCCTGGCTTTAGCATTTACAGGCCTATTAATTTTGTACGGCAAATATTTTGCTATGCCGATCATGGGTGGCGTTGCTTATGGCGCTTTCCTAGATGTTTGTAAAAACATCCATAACTTTGTGGGTCCACTATTTACGATCTGTATCGTGATCTTCTTCTTATTGTTTGCGCATAAGAATTTGCCTGGTAAAGGTGATATGGATTGGTTCTTATCCTTTGGTGGAATTTTCAGCGGCAAGCACGTTGCAGCTGGTTTCTTTAACGGCGGCGAGAAGGTCTGGTTTTGGTTTGGCATGACATTCTTGGGCCTAGTAATTTCAGCCTCTGGATTTGTACTCGACATGATCGTGCCATTCATGACCATTGAATACACGCGCGGCACGATGCAGATTGCTAACATCATTCACAGCAGTGCTGCGATCTTGATGTCTGCAATGGCATTGGGCCATATCTACATCGGTACTATTGGTATGCAAGGTTCAATCGATGGCATGAAAACTGGTTATGTAGATGCTACTTGGGCTAAAGAGCACCATGAGCTCTGGTATGACGATCTTAATAAAAAGGGATAAGCCATGAAAAAAATCATTGCTTTTACATTCTGCGCATTGGCTGGGACTTCGGTATTCGCGGCATTGCCACCACCGACTCCTGAGCAAGCTGAAGCATTAGCTTTAACGAAAGCAAAAGCTGCTTATGGGGATAGAATGGGTGCCTATCAACTTTGCCAGGCGCAGAATCGCGTTGCTGATCGCTATAGAGTATCTGGTGCACCAGCACCTGCTGCTTGTACAGCTCCGCCGCCATTTGTTCCGCCAGTGGCTGCAGCTGCTGCACCAGCACCTGCAGCAGCTAAGTAGACAAATCAGTATTTAATTCTTGAAGTAAGTAGCGCTTAGCTGCTTGTGTTTGGGGATGCTCAAAGAAGGGGCCTACGGGTCCCTTTTCTTTTATCTCACCTTGGTCGATGAAGATGATATGTTCAGCAAGTCTTTGTACTTGGGCGAGTTGGTGAGATGAAAAAAGTACATTCGCTCCATGACGGCTAAATTGGCGAATGAGCTCCTCTACTTGTTCAGTAGTATTGGGATCAAGGTTGGCGGTTGGCTCATCTAGTAAAACTAAATTGGGCTTTTGCAGGATAGCTCTACCAAGACATAGCTTTTGTCTCTCGCCTGCAGATAATTTATGGGCTGGGCTATTACCTAGTTTGCCTAGACCAACTTCCTCCATAACCTTTTTAATATCAGACTCTGTGATACTGGGGTCTACATCCCGAACTACTCCTATATTGGCAGCGGCAGAGGCTTTAATCATTGGTGTGTGGTGCAACACCAGAGCGGTCTTCGTTTTGAATGAGTAACTGACTGTTCCGCTATCTGGCTTGATCAGTCCATCTAATAGCTTAAGAAAAGTAGTCTTTCCAGCACCGTTAGGCCCAATACAGGCGGTGATTCTGTCGGCTGGAATAATGGCATGGGGAATATTAAGAATAGTTCTGCCATTGCTTTGAACAATAATGCTCTTTAGCTCAATGAACTTTTCAAAATCTTCTGCTGTATTAACCATAGCGGCGCTCCGCAATTTGGCGTACTGCAAAGGTAAATAAATTAGCTAGCAGAACAATTCCAAGCAAAACGATTCCCAATGCCAGCGCCAATGGCAGATCGCCTTTGCTAGTCTCTAGGGCAATAGCAGTTGTCATCGTTCTGGTAGAGCGATCAATATTGCCACCAACAATCATGACAGCCCCTACCTCTGATATGGCTCTAGCTAGTCCTGCAAGGACAGCGATTGTGAGCGAGAAGCGACAATCCCAGATTAGCCACTTAAAGCGGGATAGGGGAGGCAATCTCAAGCTTAAAAAGGAATCACGGTGTATTTTCCAGGAGTCTTCCAGTATTTGACGGCTCAGGGCCGCAATTAAGGGGGTTGTCAGCAGGGTCTGGGCAACGATCATGCCCTTGGCTGTAAATAACCATCCCCACATGCCCAGCGGTCCAGTACGAGACAGCATCAGGTAGACAACGACACCGACAATAACAGTGGGCACTCCCATTAGCGTATTGAGGGTGATGATGATTGATTTTTTGCCAGTAAATTCCTCTGTAGCGAGAAGAACTCCAATAGGAAGGCCTAGGATTGTCCCAATCAGAAGGGCGGTTAGGCTGACCTGTAAGGAAACCATCACGATCCCCAGAACCCCGGCATCTAATTGGGTAAGCAGGGATATTGCGTCTTGGAAGGCTTTCAACATGTGCATGATTCTATCAAGGCAGTGGCAAAATGACTGTAATGCGACTAATTCCCTTATTTTTGACCTATGGCTGAAGTGGTTTGCCTCTGCAATGAGGTCCTTGACGTGGATTTACGCGAATATTTGGATGCTCACCCAATTAACTCCATTGAGGAGTTACGGGAGCAAGCCTCTATTTGCAATAAATGCATGCAGTGCCAGGAATTGGTCGAGGGTGAGATCTATTTAGCGCGTGTCCGTCGACAGCGGGCAGCAGGACAGTTTTAATGAGTACTGTTAAAACTAACCGTTTCACAGTCTTGAGTATGAATGTACATAAAGGCTTATCGCCTCTACATCGACACTCTACTATTTATCAGTTGCGTCAGAAAATGCGCAGCCACCATCCTGATTTACTTTTCTTGCAAGAATTACAGCAAGAGCATCGCGGTAGAGTCCGGCGCTTTGGTCAATGGCCGCTGATGGAGTTGACGCACTTTCTCTCTGAAGATTTTTGGCACGACTGGCATTATGGAAAAAATGTTGAGTATCGTGATGGCCATCATGGTAACGCTATCCTTTCTAAATACCCTCAGCAAAAGGGCAATAACTACGATATATCAGCGTACCGTTTTGAGAGTCGTGGGCTGCTACATAGCACTACAAAATTAGATGGCATCAATCAACCCATTCACTGTTTTTGTGTGCACTTGGCCCTCTTTGAGCGGGGTAGAGAGCGTCAGTTGGAGGCCATCATTGGCCATATCCAAAACTTGACACAAGGTGGCCCTACGATCGTAGCGGGAGACTTTAATGATTGGCGCAATCGAGTCAGCGCCCCCATGAAGGCAGCTGGCTTTGATGAGGTATTTGAAGTGCTGACAGGCTCACCAGCTAAGACGTTTCCAAGTGTGAAGCCGCTGCTCCCAATGGATAGGATTTATGTGCGCGGCTTGAAAATACATTCGGCACAAATTTTGCATGAGTGGTTAAAACTATCGGATCATCTAGGCATCACTGCCGAATTGGAACTTATATGAATTTATTGGCATTTATTTTTGGATCTCTATTTGGTTTCTCGTTGATATGGGTTCCGATCATACATATCACTCTCATATTCTTATTTGGTATCCATTTGATCTCAGTAAGAAGGCCTGTGGGTGTGGCATTTGCATGGTTTTTGATTGTGATCCTGCTGCCTCTTTTGGGTATTGCCTTATACATCCTTATTGGTGAGAGACCGGTTGGGCGCAAACTGACTCGCAAGATTGTGCGTATGAATCATGAATACGAAAAAATTACCGAGATGATGCGTCAGCAATATGTAGCTGATAGGCAAAAATTACCTGTTGAGGGCAGGGCTCTGAGTCTTTTGGCGGAATCCAAAAATGGTTCACCAGTTGTGGCTGGTAATAAGATTGAGTTACATACAGACTCGCTTAAGATCCTGCAAAATTTTATTGATGAAATTAATCAAGCTAAAAAAAGCTTGCACCTAGAGTTTTATATTTGGGCCTTAGGTGGCGATGCTGATCGAGTTTGCGAAGCTCTGATTGCAGCTGCTAAACGGGGCATTACATGTCAAGTCTTGCTTGACTCCTTAGGTAGTAAGGATTGGTTTAAATCACCATGGCCTGCACGTTTTCGTGCTGCAGGGATTCGGGTAACAGAGGCATTACCGATTCAGATTGGTCGCTTTCAGTTCCGCCGTGCTGACCTACGTCTCCACCGAAAAATATTTGTGATTGATGGTGCAGTTGTTTGGACGGGTAGTATGAATTTGGTAGACCCTCGAACCTTTAAGCAGGATTCAGGGGTGGGTGAATGGGTTGATGCTATGGTTCGCATTGAAGGTCCGGTGGCCGCACAATTCGAATTGACCTTTGCATTTGACTGGAGTGTTGATGACCCCAGCATTACCAATTTTAGAGATCGAGAGCCGCCTGCACCACCTCATGCGGGCGGCGCGCTAGCTCAAGAGTTCTCTTCTGGGCCAGTTTATCGTGATGACATTCTGTATCAGGTCTTACTCTCTGCCATTATGGATGCGCGGGAAGAATTGACCATCACCACACCTTACTTTGGTCCTGATGATGGTTTGATCCAAGCGCTAATGGCTGCCGCTGCTAGGGGGGTTAAGGTAACCCTCATAGTCCCTAAATTAAATGACTCCACATTGGTTGCCTGGAGTAGTAAAAGTTTTTACGAGGACTTAATGAATTCAGGTGTAACGATTGCTGAATTTCATGGAGGTCTGCTGCATACTAAGAGCTTATTAATTGATAAGCGGGTTGCTATTTTTGGGTCAGTAAATTTTGACCAACGTAGCTTGCGCCTTAATTTTGAAATCAGCTTAATTGTGTATAACGTTGATTTCTGCGCCAAACTAGAAAAGTTAATCCAGTCTTATTTAGCGCAATCAGATTATGTAGATCCAAAAGCTTGGGCAAAGAGACCAACTTGGCAGCGCTATCTTGAAAACGCTGCCCACCTTACTTCACCGCTACTTTAAATTGCTCTACTTGACCGCATTTTTGCGATGTCGGCCTCTGCTATTCCCAGTTCTTTCAGGATGGAGTCTGTGTGCTCGCCAACCGCTGGGATGGGGTCCATGCGGTAGTCATAACTATTGTTGAGGCCAGGGGGTAATAGGGCAGCAATAGCGCCATTAGGGGTATCGACTTCAGTCCAGCGATTACGGGCTTTTAGCTGCTCGTGCTTCCACAGACCTTCCATATCATTCAGATGGGCATTGGCGATTTGCGCTTTCTCAAGACGCGCAATGAGTTGCTCAGAAGTGAGCTTGCTAAAGCAGGCATTAATTATTTGCAATAGCTCGACTCGATTCTCATTGCGCTTGAAGTTAGCATCGAAACGTTCATCTTGAGCGAGTGCAGGGTTCTCTAATACAGTCTCACAAAATTGCACCCATTCACGTTCGTTTTGAAGCCCTAACATGACGGTTTTGCCATCACCAGCTTTGAATGGGCCATACGGATAAATAGTTGCGTGTGATGCGCCATTTCTTGGAGGCGGCTCTGCACCTTTGTAGGCGTAATACATCGGAAAGCTCATCCACTCTCCAAGAGATTCAAGCATAGAGATATCAATGACTGAACCTTTACCCGTTTTTCCTCGCTGCAACAGGGCAGCTAAGATATTAGTATAGGCATACATGCCTGCTGCAATATCAGCAATCGAGTTACCTGCTTTGCTAGGATTTTCAGGAGTTCCAGTAACCGACAAGAAGCCTGCTTCACTTTGAATCAACAAATCGTAGGCTTTCTTATCGCGATAAGGGCCATCATTGCCGTAACCTGAAATATCACACAAAATGAGCTTTGGATTGTCTTTTTGCAAGATCTCTGCAGTTAAGCCCATACGAGCAGCAGCTCCTGGTGCCAGGTTTTGCACTAAGACATCTGCGGTTTTAAGCAACGTCTTGAGTGTTGCAATTGCTGCTGGCTGTTTGAGATCCAAGGTCAAGCTTTCCTTGGAGCGATTTACCCAAACAAAATGAGAGGAGAGTCCATCCACCTGGGTGTCATATCCTCTGGCGAAGTCACCACCACCAGGACGTTCTACTTTAATGACTCTGGCTCCTAAATCCGCTAACTGACGTGTGCAAAAAGGCGCGGCAATGGCATGCTCTAGAGATACAACAGTAATGCCATCTAAGGGGCGAATGCTCATAAAAATACCCTGTTAGAAGGATCTTGGTAAACCAAGAACGTGTTCGGCAATATAGGAGTAAATCAAGTTTGTTGAAATAGGCGCCACCTGATAGAGGCGAGTTTCTCTGAATTTACGCTCCACATCATATTCATTGGCAAATCCGAAACCACCATGCGTTTGCAAGCAGACATTAGCTGCTTCCCAAGATGCCTTAGCAGCTAAATACTTTGACATATTAGCTTCAGGCCCGCAGGGTTGGTGATTATCGAATAACTCGCAAGCCTTAAAGCGCATGAGGTTAGCAGCTTCGGTTTCCATATAGCTATCGGCAATCGGAAACTGAATTCCTTGATTCTTCCCGATCGGACGATCAAAAACAACGCGGTCGTTGGCATAGCGGCGGGCGCGATCAATAAACCAGTAAGCATCACCAATACATTCAGCGGCAATTAAGACGCGCTCTGCATTGAGTCCGTCCAGAATATATTTAAACCCCTGACCTTCGGTGCCAATGAGATTCTCTGCAGGGATTTCTAGGTTATCAAAAAATACTTCATTGGTTTCATGGTTGACCATATTGGCAATTGGCCTCACTTCCATGCCTTTACCAATGGCATCAGCAAGATTAACGATGAAGATCGACATCCCCTCAGACTTGCGTTGCACCTCGCTAAGTGGAGTAGTGCGAGCCAATAGGATCATGAGATCAGAGTGTTGAATACGGGAGATCCAAACCTTTTGACCATTGACTACATACTTATCACCTTTTTTAACTGCAGTGGTTTTGAGTTTGGTTGTATCCGTTCCGGTAGTAGGCTCCGTGACAGCCATACTCTGGAGACGCAGTTCACCCGTTGCAATTTTGGGGAGATACATTTTTTTCTGCGCTTCAGAGCCATGACGTAATAAAGTGCCCATGTTGTACATCTGTCCATGGCATGAGCCTGAGTTACCACCCGAAAAGTTAATCTCTTCCATAATTACCGAGGCTTCGGCTAGACCTAAGCCAGAACCACCATACTCTTCTGGAATCAAGGCTGCCAGCCAACCTGCTTTTGTCATCGCGTCTACAAAAGCTTCTGGGTAGCCTCTTTCATGATCAATCTTTTGCCAATAAGCGGAGTCAAAAGAACCGCAGAGATCGCGTAATGCTTCGCGCATTTCTTGATACTGGTCGGGCTTGGGGATGGGATGATTCATGAAATTCTCAATTTATAGGTTTTATAGTTGATTAACGGATTTAGGTGCTAGTTTAAGCAAGATTTGAAATTCATGGAGAAAGGTCAAAACAAGGCAAAATAGGCTAATGCGATCAATAAAAAATTGCTCATATGCCGGCGCATTAGGAGTTATTGCTTAATGGAGCATATATTCGACCATTTTTTTGGATGGTTTGGAATGCCTTCCGTAGGCTTGCCCGCGGTATTTATTAGCGCCTTTATTTCTGCGACATTAATACCGGCTGGCTCTGAGCCAATTCTATTTGGCTACATCACCTTAAATCCCCACTTATTTTGGGTAGCAATTTTGGTTGCGACTGTTGGCAATACTTTGGGTGGTATGGTTGATTGGTGGCTGGGCTTGATCGCACGCAATAGCTTTAAGACCATGGATGAGCCGCAAAATGGCCGTCTTAAGCGTTGGTTGGAAGGTTGGGGTCCTAAGTTGTTGCTGCTATCTTGGCTGCCGGGAATAGGTGATCCCCTCTGCTTAGCGGCAGGGTGGTTAAAACTACCTTGGCAGTCCTGCCTTATTTATATGTTTATTGGTAAGTTATTTCGCTTCATTACATTTACTTGGTTACTGACCTTGGTACCAGATAGTTTTTGGCATCAGCTAGGTCACTGGCTGCATCTCATTTAAACCGCACAATACTTTTGCTGAATCTCATCATTGTTTAAGAGGTTCTGAGCGGTGTCATGAAACACTATTTCCCCTTGATCCAGAATGTATGCTCGGTCAGAAATTTTCAATGCCTGCTGAACGTTTTGTTCTACCAATAAAATAGTTAGACCTTGTTGCTTTAAGTTAGCAAATAGTTCAAACATTTCTTCAACCAAGACCGGCATGATGCCTTCTGAAGGCTCATCGAGCAGAATCACTTTAGGCTTGCCAATCATTGCTCTGGCAATGGCAAGCATCTGTTGTTCGCCACCGGACATTGAAGTGCCATCCTGATCAAGGCGTTCCTTAAGTCTAGGGAAGGTCTCAGCGATTTCATCTACCAAGGCGCTCATATCCCCAGCTTTCTTCTTTGCGATAACGCCAAGCTCAAGATTTTCTTTGACAGTAAGTCCGGGAACGATGCGGCGATCCTCTGGTACGTAAGCTAGACCCAGGTGATATCGCTCATGGGCAGGTAAGTCTAAAAATGAAGTGCCATCAATTGATGCGCTACCTTGACGCTTGGACAGTAAGCCCATTAATGAACGCAGGGTGGTGGTTTTACCTGCACCATTGCGACCCATGAGGGTGACAATCTCACCCTTATTAACATCGAGTGAGATGCCTTGTAATACGTGACTACGGTCATACCACGCGTTTAAATTTTCTACACGCAACATAATTTACTTTCTGATTAACCTTGGCCAAGATACACACGGCGTACCTCTGCATTATTCTGGATTTCCTCTGGAGTGCCCTCAGCCAAGAATTCACCGTGGTGTAGAACAATAATACGTTTGCACAGACCCATAATGAGCTTCATCTTGTGCTCAACCAAGATCACGGTGCGCTCACTGGCGAGGGTGCGAATAAGATCCATCATGACTAGCGTTTCTTCTGGGGACATACCGGCAGTGGGCTCATCCAATAGCAGGAGACTCGGGTTGCAAGCCAAAGCCATGGCAATCTCCAGTGCACGCTGTTGACCATGAGCTAAATCACCAGTTTTCTTGTTGCGTAAGTGCTCCAAATTAACTCGATGTAGTAATTCATCAGCGATCTCAAGCGGCCTTGGGTAGCTTTGCGCATTACGAAGAAAATTGTAACGGGCTGTTTCCATCTGGGCAGCAACGCGAATATTTTCAAACACGCTCAGTTGCTTAAAGACGTTTGTAATCTGAAAGCTCTTTGAGATCCCAATACGAGCAAACTCATGCTGCTGCATACCAGTAATATCCTTGCCATTAAATAATATTTGGCCGCTTGTAGGGGGGAATGCACCACTCAAGACATTAAAAAATGTGCTTTTACCAGCGCCGTTTGGGCCAATAATCGCAGTGAGCGTTCCAGGCATAAAGCTAGTGGATACATTCTGGAGGGCTTTAAATTTGCCAAAACTTTTGCTGACATCGCGCGCTTCAAGAATGGGTGTTGTAGTAACGCTATTCATTATTTCGAATCCTGATTCATTTGTAGCTTGCTCAGAATGGTTCCCCAAATGCCTTTGGGGAAGAACAGTACAAAAAGCATAAATATCAAGCCAATCACAGCCATCCAATGTTTGGTGAATGTGGTGACGACATCCTCCAAATAGAGCATGACAGCGGCGCCAATGAATGGACCAAAGAAAGTACTCATACCACCCAAAATACTCATCATGACGGCTTGACCAGATTGCAAGTAATGCAAAGAGTCAATTGGCACAATAGAGAGGTGTAGGGCGCGTAATGAACCTGCTAGGCCACAAATTGCTGCTGACAATACAAACACGAGTAGTTTTGTGCGTGCCACGTCAAAGCCACAAGCAGCAGCCCGCTTCTCGTTCTCGCGTATTGCTTCCATGACAGCTCCTAAGGGCGAGTTCAGGATGCGCGATATCAACCAGATCGCAAGTACTACAAAGAAAAGGATGATGTAGTACTTGATTAATGGATTTAAGAAGTCAACCGGAATGCCTAAAATATTAAATTGATCAACGCGGACACCACGTAAGCCATTTTCGCCACCAGTTAGACTCTCTGCCTTGTAAAAGATGTAATAGACAATTTGTCCGAGTGCCAGTGTCACCATGGAGAAGTAGATGCCGCGGGTACGAATAGCGAGATAACCCATGATGAGGCCACCAATCGCTGCGCCGATGATGCCAACTAAAATTGCCGTACCCCAAGGCATGCCATAGTGAACAATGCCAATTCCAGTAAGGTAGCTGCCAATTCCTAAAAAGGCAGCGTGACCAAAGGATAGCAAGCCCATATAGCCAAAAAGTAAATTAAAGCCCATGGCAAATAAGCCAAAGATCAAAATATTGATCGCTAAAGCTTCATACGGCATGATGAAGGGGAAGATTGCCAAGAAGAGCGTACTAGCGAGTACGCGATGGCGTGCAATGAGTTGAAAAAATGAATTCATAAATATAAGGAGCCTTAGCCCATCGCTCCTGCTTTACCAAATAAACCTTGTGGGCGAATTAACAGCACTACAGCCATCAATACAAAAATAGAGAGCTCTGCGAACTCGGGGAAGAAGAGGGATGTCATGCTGTAGACCACACCTACCAGTAGGCCAGCAACAACTGCACCAACTGGCGAGCCCATGCCACCAACTACAGTTACCACAAACGATTCCGCCAGAATGGGAATACCCATCTCTGGATTTACTGAGCGTGTTGGTGAAGCGAGGATTCCGGATAAGCCAGCAATAGCGCAGCCAAGGCCAAACACTAAAAACCAAACCTTAGCAATATCAACACCCAGTACCTTCACAATTTCTTGATCAGCTGCACCAGCTTTAATGATGAGACCATAGCGTGTCTTTTGAATCAGGAACCAAACGCCCAAAATAATGACTGCAGTTGCCGCAATCAAGAAGAGGCGGTATTTGGGGAAGTAGCCAATACCTACATTCATTGTCCCACCCAGACCTTCTGGGGTCACTGATGGCAAACCTTCGATACCAAAGGTTACGCGCATCACTTCGATCAAAACATAGGAAAGGCCGAAAGTTAGCAGTAGGGGGTAATCAAGACCACGTCCGTATAGAGGTCTAACCAAGAAGCGTTCAGTCAGCAAGCCAATAGCACCTGTAACTAATGGAGTTAGCACCAAACTAAACCAAAAGCTGCCAGTGATACCTAAAAAGTACACACCTAAGAATGCGCCGACCATGAAGAAGGCGCCATGTGCGAAGTTCACCACATTGAGCATGCCAAAAATAAGACATAAGCCAAGCGCTAGAAGTGCATAGATACTGCCTAAGGCGATGCCTGTGAGCAGCTGCATGCAAAGAAGTTCAAATGTAAGACCGGTCATAAATTTACTCAGAAAAAAACTCCCCTTCACCAACTGGTGTGGGGGAGTGAATCAGGGCGAGTGAAGAACCCGCCCTGAAATTTTTGGATTAGGCCTTGTGACCTAGCTCTGCACAAGAGCGCATATTTTTCTCAGTAGTAGGTTCAATCGTCAAGATATTAAAGACGTCATACTTGTCCTTCATATTTTTAGATTTAGACTCCACGATGATGACCGTTTGTACGGCTTGATGGTCGCACTTACGATAGTACTCAGGACCTTTATAAAAGTCATACTTGAGGTTCTCAAGGGCAGTCACAACCTTCATAGTGTCAGTTGATTTAGCGTTCTTAACTGCGGTGAGAACAGTCTTTACTCCCGCATAACCTAATGCGCCGTAATCAGATGGCACCGAGCCGTTATACATTTTACGGAATGCATCATTGAAGGTCTTAGCTGTAGGAATGCGATCTTCTAGACCCCAGTAATAAGATGTGCCGCCGATAATGCCTTCGAAAGCTTCTGGGCCGCCAGCAAGACGAGCGGTATAGAGGAGCACCGGTGTCACGATTTTGATGTTATTTTTCAGGCCAAAGTCAGTACACTGCTTAGCTGAATTTACTAAGTCGCGGCCAAAGTTACAGAGCACCAAAATGTCTGGATTTAAGGCTTTGATACGCGGCAAGAAAGCGGAGTAGTCAGAGGCGCCCAATGGGTGACGAATGTCAGCCAAGGTAGTTGCGCCCATTTCTTTTCCAGCACGCTCAAAGGCACGCACCATTTCATGGCCATAGGCATAGTCAGCTGTTAGGAAGACAATTTTTTTACCAAAGCGTGGAATTGAATAACGTGCCAATGCTCCAGCAGTCATCGTTGGATTAAGGGCTTCATGGAATGTATAGACACTCCAGTCTTTCACTTCGTTAATAGCGTCAGATTGGCTGATGGAGTTAAAAAGCACCTTACGCTCTTTACAAACAGCATTGATTGAAAGTTGTGTTGCTGCAGAGAGTGAGCCAACCACAAAATTGACTTTATCTTTTTCAATTAACTCTAAAGTACGAGTCGCTGCTTCACCTGGGTTCAATTTATCATCGCGCACCAAGAGTTCTGCTTTGCGACCATTAAAGCCACCTGCATCATTAAATTCTTTGATGGCCAACTCAGCTGCTTTCACTTGGTCTTGGGCTTCTGCAGAAAATGGACCAGTCAACGGTGTTGGAAAACCAATCTTAATTGTGTCAGCTTGGGCATTCGCAACGTTTAGCCATAGTGGGGTGCTTGCAGCTGCAGCTCCACCAATTAACATCTTGCGTCTTGTTTGATTCGTTACTTTTTGTTTCATGGTTGTCTCCTCCATATAAAACCTTGTTAAATAAGAATACCTTTGTTAATCAAATCTTAACTGAATGCACCTTTTAATGGGCAGATTCAGGCACTGCTTTCCCTTGAGCCAATAGATTGCTAATATCAATCGCGGTTTCCGCCATTACAGTATCGGCATTTCTTTTGAGCTTCTCGTTATCCCTATTACCTTTGCTACCCTGAGCTTGCATATAGCGCCCTAAATACTGAGCTCTGGCCACTACCTGCTGACCTAGCTTCAGCCTTTCTTCACTATAGGCATTGAGGGCTGCTGGAGTAGCGCCTAAGGCATTAATATGCTTTGCAATCGCCATTGCTTCATCACCAGCCTTAGTTACCCCCATGCCTACATGCGGTCTACCCACAAATGCGGCATCACCCATCAAAGCAATTCGTCCAAAGACAATTTGCTCGGAGCGTACATCGTAAATCGCTTGTAAAAATGGCGTGGCTGTTTTCTCTATTATTTCCGCGTATTGTGGAGCTAAGATTTCTTGAGCGACTTTGCGCATATGAGCAATGTGTCTCCATGAAACCTTAAGGGGTGGAATTCCAGTCGGGTAGTAATGACCATTGTCATCCGTTAATAGGCTAACTAACTCTTCATGTTCTGATGCTGGGCGATACCAAACAAAGTTGTAGCGACGTTTACCTGGGCGAGTGTCATTGCCCGAGCCAGCCACTGGGTAGCCAAGCATTTGCTCACCATTGGGCAGGCAAAAACCAAAGCGATTAAAAAGGGTCTCAAGCGTATAGTTTGATAAGCAAGCTTCATCACATACACCGCGCCAGGCTATATAACCAGCATATTCAGGCTGAATCTGTGGCGCAACCTGAGCCCTGACTCCAGATCGAATGCCATCAGACGCAATCAGCAATTCAGCACCATATTGACTACCATCTTCACAAATGACCTGTACAGAATTTGCATCTTGAGTAACCGACTTTACGGCCTTACCTTGAAGATAGCGTTCATTCGGAAAGCTTTCCTTAAGCATCTGATACAGGCGGCTCCAAGAAGTAAGTACTTGCGGTAATTCCATTTCACCTAGACTTTGGCCATCGGCGGCCAATGTAATGCGCTTGGTAACGGGTACGCCCAATGTTTCATCAACGGTAACTCCTGCTGCCTTAAGTGCTTGCGCAAGAGCATCATGAGTCACAATCCCAGCTCCACGCCCATCTAAAGAGCCAACAGTCTTTTCTAGCAAGGTAACGTCATGGCCTTGGCGCAGCAAAATATTCGCTGCGAATAAACCGCCAAGAGAGCCGCCAATGACTAGAATTTTTGCCATGAATGAGGCCTA
Source organism: Polynucleobacter meluiroseus (assembly GCA_943372325.1). Classification (GTDB taxonomy): domain Bacteria; phylum Pseudomonadota; class Gammaproteobacteria; order Burkholderiales; family Burkholderiaceae; genus Polynucleobacter; species Polynucleobacter meluiroseus_I. Next base: position 370,287 of record CALRYF010000002.1, read on the forward strand.
TGCTGCTTTCGCATCAAGAGTGGTTTTTTCTGTTGCTGGATAGTTCAGTTCTATGACAATGCCATTGGGATCATCTAAAAATATTTGATGGAGTCCTATGACTGGCACTGTTCGCTCGCGATAAGAAATCTTCAATTCTTTTAGTAAGTTAATTTTCTCTTCTAGGCCAGTTGCAAAAAAAGCGATGTGATCAACAGCGCCAGATCCATAAAGTGAACTAGGATCACGCTCCCCTAAATACTGTTTTAGTCCATTTGGATCATTCCTATCAATGGCAATGAGATGTAAGACTGCGTTTGCCCAACTGCTCTCATCACCGTTGTAGAGCCAGACTCCCGGAAAGGGGAATTCTGGTCTTGGGCCAACTGTTAAGCCAAGTAACTTGCTATAGAAGTCAGTAGTTTTTTCGATCTCGAGACTGCGAATAGAGAAGTGATTAAGGCTTAAGTTAGACATAGTGACCTTTGAATTAAGCAAATAGTGATTTAGCAGAATGAAGATAAGACTGCACTCGATCGCGAATGATTTCTTGTTCGGTATTGGGGCTTTCAGCAGCATAAATAGCCTGCCCATAGATCCAGCGTCTCATGCCAATGTAAAAGACGCCGCCATGTAAGCCCATTAAAAATTCAAGCTCTCGCTGTGTGGGTTTGGAAGTATCTGTCCTGCCGCAATACTTGCGTGTTTCCCGAATGAGTCTTGGTAATAAGCGTGTACGCAAGAGTTCAAAAAAACGATCGCTTATGGAGTGGTCGCTGAGGCCTGAGAAAATTAAGATGCGAACGAAGTCATAAGTTAAGACGGTATTAGAGTAGTCCAAATAGAACGCATTGAATTTTTCTTCAGGCGTAAGTAGCTCATCATCTAGCAAGTCTTCCCACTCTGGTTTCCATCGCGATTCAAAAACCTCTTTGTAAACCTCTTGAATCAGCGCATCCTTGGTCGGGAAATAGTGATAGAGGAGGGTATGAGTGATACCCAATTCTTTGGACAAATTTCTTAACTGAGCATCGATTCCATTCCTGGCAAAAAACTGGATGGCGCTGTCTAGAATTTGACGCTTGCGCTCAACAGTCCCCATTCTCTTTCTGCTTGGCGTTGTTGAACCCGCTGAAATTTCAGCATTGTTTGGGCTGGAAACGCTATCTTCAGTAAAACGCATGGATTCTCAGGGTTTATCCGAATTTGGACTTATTGACCAAAAGTTAAATAATGGTACATTGTTGAACAATTGGTAGATAAGACTCTATTCGTACAAACCCCAAGGAAATCAAATGGAATTAAATGGTGAGCAACTCATATCCGCTCCAATCCCCGATGTGTGGAGGGGTTTGAACGATATTGACGTGCTAGCCAAGTCCATTCCCGGCTGCGAGGAGATCAACCGTATCTCTCCTGAAGAGATTCACGCCAAAGTAATGTTCAAGATTGGGCCTGTTAGAGCCCGTTTTGCAGGGAAATTGCTTCTAAGCGACATCATTCCAGACAAGTCCTGCTCTATGGCCTTTGAGGGCTCGGGCGGTGCTGCAGGCTTTGCCAAGGGTAAGTCACGAGTGGAGCTAAAGCAGGCCGAAGGGGGTACTTTGGTCTCGTATACAACTGAAGCCTCAATCGGCGGTAAGTTAGGTCAAATTGGCGGTCGCTTGATTAGCGCATCAGCAAAAAAGATTGCAGACGATTTTTTTCAGAGATTTGCAAAGGAATTAGGTGGGGAGACAGTGGCGTTGGATTCAGATGCCGGCAGTAAATAAAAGAGCAAAAAAATATAAAAAGTAGTTGTACTAAAAAGTAGTGAAAAATAAAAAGCTTAAAAGCTAATTACATTAGTGGTGGAGGAGACTTAATGAAATCTGCAGCATTTGATTATGTAAAGCCTAAGGCATTACAAGAAGCCCTTTCTTTGCTTGAGCAGGGTGGTGATGATGCTCGTTTAATTGCGGGTGGGCAAACCCTGTTAGCTACGTTAAATATGCGCTTGTCCGAACCTAGTGTACTAATCGACATTACTGGTATAGCTGAACTTAAGGGCATTTCAATTGTTGGCGACAGCTTACGTATTGGTGCGCTAGTAACGCATACCGAAATTGAAGATTCAGAATTGATAGCAAAACATGCACCGCTGTTAAAGGCGGCTGCTCCACACATTGCACATCGTGCGATTCGTAATTTGGGCACATGGGGTGGATCACTTGCTTATGGAGATCCGGCTGCTGAATGGCCGGCCTGCAGTTTAAGCTTGCGTGCCACTATGATTATTCATGGACCAGCAGGTGAGCGTCGCATTTCTGCACAAGACTTCTTCATTGATTTATACACAACCTCTTTAGAGCCTGATGAAATTTTAGTTGCTACAGAGATACCACTTGCAAGCAAGAATGAAGTTTTTTATTTTCACGAACTTGCCAGACGTCATGGAGATTATGCTGTTGCAGGTCTTGCAGCAGTTGCACAAAAGCAGGGCGATACTTTGAATAACTGTGCTTTCACATTCTTCTCGGTTGGTGCTACGCCAGTTATGGCAACCAAGGCACAAGATTTAATTAATGGCCAAAAACTGAATGATGAATTGATTGCTAAAGCGGTTGCTGAAGCACGCAAAGAAATCGAGGCTATTGCTGACATTACTAATAGTGCGGAAGCGAAACAACATTTAATTGGTGTATTACTTGAGCGTGGCCTCAAGCAGATGATTGCTTAAAGCTTCATCAACACAAGAATTCGGAGATCAGAATGAGTTTGAAGAAAAAAATTTCAATGACTGTCAATGGTCAGCTTGTACATGCAGAAGTTGAGCCACGTACACACCTAGTGGATTTTTTGCGTGAAGATCTGCACCTAAAAGGTCCTCATTTAGGCTGTGAGCAGGGTGCTTGTGGTGCTTGTACTGTCAAGGTCGATGGGCAAATTATTCGTGGCTGCTTGTTTCTGGCTGTCCAAGCTGACGGCAGTGTAGTTGAGACGGTTGAAGGCCTCACTAAAAATGGTGTTTTGGCTGATCTACAAGAATCCTTTATGCGTAACAACGCCATGCAGTGTGGCTTCTGCTCCTCTGGCATGTTGTTAGCTGCAGCAGAATTAATTGAAAAGCAGCCTAAAGCAACGCGTGAACAAGTGCGTGAATGGATCTCGGGTAATTACTGTCGCTGTACTGGTTATCACTCGATTGTGAACGCCATTGTCGATGTGCTCGATGCTCGTGCTAAGGGGCAAAAAATTAAACCTGTCCTTGCTAACGCTTAAGGTCTTAAGGAAAACGCAATATGAATAAGCCAAGTGATTTAAAGGGAATGGTTCTGGATCCCGTAACTAATGATCAGCGCTACATTGGTCATAGTGAACCCAGACATGGCGCTCGCCGTCTGCTTGAGGGTCAAGGAACTTATATTGATGATCTTAAGTTGCCACGTATGGCGCATGTAGTGTTCTGGCGCTCTCCAGTAGCACACATGAAGATCGGCAAAATTCATACTGAGCATGCTAGCAAGATGCCTGGTGTGCTTGCAGTTGTAGATGGTGTGCAAATGGCGAAAATTTGTAAACCATGGGTTGCAACCTTAGGCCACTTGGCCGGCATGAAGTCTGCGCCTCAGCATGCTTTAGCAATTGATCGTGCTTGCTGGCAAGGTGAGCCTGTTGTAGCGGTAGTAGCAGAAACTAGAGCGCAAGCCGAAGATGCTCTGCAACATGTCGATGTCGAGTGGGAAGAGCTACCGGCAGTTGTTTCTATGGAAACTGCACTGGATGCAGATACTCCAGTCATTCATCCAGACCTTGGTGATAATTTATGTTTTACCCGCAGCCTAGATGTTGGTAATGTGGATGAAGTATTTGCAACAGCAGATGTTGTTGCAGAAGCTACTTTTGGATTTGGGCGTCACACTGGTGTAACGCTTGAGCCGCGTTGTCAAATCGCTGATTACAGCCCAGGCGATCGTCGTCTAACGGTCTATCACTCGCAACAAGCGCCACACATGATGCAGGATTTATATTGCCGTCAGTTTGGGCTTTCAGAATCAGATGTCCATGTCATTTGCAAAGATGTGGGCGGCTCTTTTGGTATTAAGGTGCACGCTTATCCCGATGACTTCGCAACTGTGGGCCTAGCAATGATGCTTGAGCGCCCCGTGAAGTTTGTTGCAGATCGCCTGGAATCATTTACAAGTGATATTCATGCGCGTGAACATCGCATTAAAGGGCGCATTGCCGCCAATAAGGCAGGCGATATCTTGGCCTTTGAGATTGATGACTTAACTGCCATCGGTCCATACTCTATGTTCCCAAGAACCAGTGCCATCGAAGGCAACCAGGTGGTGAACTTGGTTGGAGGCCCTTACAAGCATCAAAACTACCGTGCCCGTTTGAACGTAGTTTTCCAGAATAAAACGCCAACGTGCCAGTATCGCGGTGTAGGTCATCCGATTGCATGCGCTGTGACTGAAGGTTTGGTAGATTTAGCTGCGCAAAAATTACAAATGGATCCACTCGAGTTCCGTAAACGGAATGTCATCCCAGATGATGCTTATCCATGCTCTGGAATTTCTGGCATCAAGTTGGAAGTGCTCTCGCATGAACAATGTTTGCGAACTATCGAGAAGATGATGGACTATCCGGCATTACGTAAAGAGCAGGCTGAGTTACGCAAGAAGGGTATTTATCGTGGCATAGGATTTGCGACACTAATCGAGTTAACTAATCCAAGCCCAGCGTTCTATGGCGTTGGTGGTGCACGTATTGCCTCTCAAGATGGCGCTACTGTTCGCATGGATCCAAGCGGTGTAGTTTCTGTATTGATTGGTGTGGGCGAGCAGGGCCAGGGCACTGAAGGCATCTACACTCAAATTGCTGCTGATGCAGTGGGGGTCTCAATTGACCAGGTGCGCGTAGTGACTGGTGACACTGATGTCACTCCTTATGGTGGTGGTACCTGGGCATCACGCGGTGCTGGCGTTGGTGGAGAGGCGGTGCTCTTAGCTTCCCAAGCCTTGCAAGAGAATATTTTGAAGTTAGCTGGAGCTATTCTCAATCGACCAGTTGGAGAGTTAGTTGCTCGTCGTAGCAACATTTTGGATAAGGCAACTGGTGAGCAATTATTGCCATTCAGCGAAGTAGGCAGAGTGGGTTATTTCCGCACAGATACTTTGCCCGCAGGTTTCTCGGCTGATTTGATGGTGACACGCCACTACACACAAAAAGACTACCCATTCATCTTTACCAATGGAGTACAAGCTTCATATGTTGAGGTTGATCCAGATACAGGCTTTGTAAAACTATTAAAGCATTGGGCGGTTGAAGATTGTGGTCGAGTGATTAATCCTATGTTGGTAGATGAGCAAGTCCGTGGTGCAATTGTTCAGGGTATTGGTGGTGTTCTATTTGAAGAATGTCTCTATGATGAAAGCGGCTTGCTACGTAATGGCAGTATGGCGGACTATTTAGTGCCAATGGCCAATGAGATGCCCGATATTGAAGTGGCGCACGTTGAGACTCCAACCCAGTCCTCAAAATTGGGGGCTAAAGGAGCTGGGGAGGCTGGCACTGCTGGAGCGCCAGGCGCAGTTCAGAATGCTATTAATGATGCTTTGGCACCATTCAACGTAGCAGTCTTTGATCAGCCGATTACTTGTGAAAAGATCCTGCGGGCATTGAAGAAAATCTAACTTAAGCTAGTTTTATTGGCTTTGACCCACCTTAGAGCATCTGCTTTCGAGGTGGGTCCTTCCTTCCTGTAACATCACGTTTTCGGAGTAAATCTATATGAGTAGACTCCTGGTTAACTTGATACGGTAAAAGATATGTCCACATTAAAAGGTAAGACTGCCCTAGTCACTGGTTCCACTAGCGGTATTGGCTTAGGTATGGCTATTGCATTGGCAAAGCAAGGCGTCAATATTATGGTGAATGGCTTTGGCGAGAAAGATGAGGCCATTGCTAAGATTAAAGCCTGTGGCGTAGAGGTTGATTACCACGGTGCAGATATGAGCAAGCCTGCTGAAATTGAAGATCTCATTAAGCAAACAGAGAAGCGCTTCGGCTCACTAGACATTCTGGTGAATAACGCTGGTATTCAATACACCGCAAATATCGAAGAATTTCCAACGGATAAATGGGATGCCATCATCGCTATTAACTTGAGTTCTGCATTCCATACAACGCACCATGCCTTACCGGGCATGAAAAAACGCAACTGGGGCCGCATCATTAATATTGCCTCAGTGCATGGCTTAGTCGCCTCAACGCAGAAAGCTGCTTATGTGGCAGCGAAGCATGGAATTATTGGACTCACCAAAGTGACTGCCTTAGAAAATGCACGCACTGGTATTACCTGCAACGCCATTTGTCCAGGCTGGGTCTTAACCCCGCTCGTTCAAAAACAAGTCGATGCGCGTGCAGAGCGTGAAGGTATCTCTAATGATGCTGCCAAGATGGCTTTGGTTTCTGAGAAGCAGCCATCGGGTGAGTTTGTGACCCCAGAGCAATTAGCGGCCTTGGCAGTATTTCTGTGTGGGCCAGATGCCTCTGAAGTGCGCGGCGTAGCCTGGAATATGGATGGTGGTTGGACCGCGCAATAAAGCATGGCACCAAGCCCTAAATCATATGCCGGTAAGCCGTCTTACCGGCTTTTTTCTGGGCTCAAACAAAAAAGTCAGAATAGTCTATAGTTACCCAAAATTGATCTATATTTTTGCTTAATGTAATTAAAAGGAAGACACATGGAACATACCCTACCGCAGTTGCCATATGCACTAGATGCTTTAGCCCCGTATATCTCCAAAGAAACTTTGGAATATCACTATGGCAAACATCACCAGACTTATGTCACTAATTTGAATAATTTAATCAAAGGCACTGAATTTGAAAATGCATCACTTGAAGAGATCGTTAAGAAATCTTCTGGTGGTGTTTTTAATAACGCCGCACAAGTATGGAATCACACTTTTTATTGGTTTGGCATGAAGCCAAATGGTGGCGGTGTACCTACTGGCCCATTAGCTGATGCGATCAATGCTAAATGGGGTTCATTTGATAAATTCAAAGAAGAATTTACAAAGTGTGCCGTAGGTACTTTTGGTTCAGGTTGGGCTTGGTTGGTTAAAAAAGCTGACGGTAGCTTGGATTTGGTGTCTACAAGCAATGCTGCTACTCCGCTGACTACTGATGCTAAAGCATTGCTTACTTGTGATGTCTGGGAGCATGCTTACTATATTGATACTCGTAATGCACGACCAAAGTATTTAGAAAATTTTTGGAATTTAGTTAACTGGGATTTTGCAAGCCAAAACTTTGCCTAATTAATGCTCTCATTATTTAGGAAAATGACATGACTTCCATCTTGACCTCATTGGGCCGCACTGTATTTGCGGGCTTTGTCCTCCTGGCTGTAATCATTTTTGCTTTGGGTGGCAACTTTAGCTCTGCTGAGCTCCCATTTGTGTTCCGTTGGTTGCATGTCATGTTTGGTGTGATGTGGATTGGTTTGCTTTGGTACTTCAACTTTGTGCAAATTCCTTCAATGCCTAAAATTCCGGATGAGCAAAAGCCAGCCATTGGCAAAGTGATTGCTCCAACAGCGTTATTTTGGTTTCGTTATGCAGCTTTATTTACTGTGATAACTGGGTTTCTGGTTGCCGGCATCAATGGTTACTTGCATCAAGCCTTTACATTGCAGCCACCTTTTCGGGCTATTGGTTTGGGTATGTGGATTGCTTTAATAATGGCCATTAATGTCTGGTTCATTATTTGGCCAAATCAAAAGCGAGCGCTTGGCATAGTTGCTGTTGAAGCTGATGTGAAGGCAAAATCTGCTCGGATCGCAATGTTAACTTCCCGTCTGAACACTATCTTATCCATCCCAATGTTGTTCTTGATGGTTGCTCAATCACACAACACGACTTGGTTCGTGATAGTTTCTTAAGAGAAGCTAGCTGCAAAAAGAAAGGGCCCGCAATGCGGGCCTTTTTATTTCCCAAAGGTCTTTAAGCCAGGATCGCTGGCAGCTCTTTAGTTAAGGCACCACGTTGAGCGGTAGCTGAACCCATTAATGCAAAGCCTAATAACTTCCCATCCGCAGACTCAAAACGAGCCTCGAGGCCCCCCTCAACGGGTGTTGTAGTCCACTGACCTTCAGCACCTTTGGCTGGTGGTGAAACTATAGTCGCTAAAGCAGGGGTTTTGACCATTACTGGCATTGCAGGGTAGGTGAGTGCTGTGGTTTGACCTATGAGAGTTGGAGCTAATGCTCTTGCAGCTTGCATGATGGGCATCACGTAAGGCAAAACCAAACCTTCAACCTCTGCACAGTCTCCAATGGCATAGATATTCTGGATATTAGTTTCAAGTTCACGGTTTACTTGAATACCTACTCCGACATTGATGCCAGTTGCTTTCGCTAATTCAACTCTAGGCTTAAGTCCAACAGCAGATAAAAAGACATCGCAAGAAATCGTATTGCCATTTGCTAGTGTGACTTGGAGAGAGCCCTCATGATGATCAATGGCTTGAACAGTTGTAGATAAGTGCCAACGTACGCCAGCAGCACTTAATTTACCTTGTAGTTCAAGTGCAGCAGCTTCTGGTAAAAGTCGTCCTAAGGCCTGTGGCGCGAGGTCGATCACATCTACTTCATAGCCACCTAAGACAAGGTCGTTGGCAAATTCGCATCCAATTAAGCCGGCGCCAAGAATGGCCACCTTCTTTTTGCCAGAGATGGCAGTGCGAAAGCGAGCATAGTCTTCTAGATCATTGACTGTGATGGCTTCGCTGGCAGCGCTACCTTGCAGTGGTAAACGAATTTGATCAGCGCCCAAAGCGAGTACAAGTTTGCCGTAAGGCACTGCGCCCTTATTGGTTTGAATAGTATGCGTGTCAATATGAATTGCACTGACATCAGACTCTGACAAGATAGTCATTTCCAATTGCGTCGCCATACCGTCTGCTGGCGTAGAGATTAATTGTGCTGCCTCTTTCTTGCTAGCGAGAGCGGTTGACAGCATCGGTTTGGAATAAAAATAACCAGGCTCACGGGTTACTAAAGTAATTGGAACTGTTTTATCCAATTTACGAATTTCGCGGATAACGGTGTAGCCAGCTAATCCGCTACCAATGATGACAATCGCGGACTGGGATTGAGGGGTGATTTGATCCAAAGCTGGGTTCTCCAATATGGCGAAAAAATGATGATAAGAAAGTGTATTGAGATTTAGCCTACTTGAACCATTTCAAAGTCAGCTTTGGCCACGCCGCAGTCAGGACACTCCCAATCATCAGGGACATCAGCCCAGACGGTTCCAGGAGGAATGCCGTCTTCTGGTACTCCTTTCGCCTCATCATAAATATAGCCACATACAATACATTGGTAGGTTTTCATATTAAGTCCTTAAGTGATTTATATATTTTAAATTTAATTTCTAATTATTTCTATGACTCTTATCCTGAATGCGGTTTCCACACGCGCTCGTCTAGCGCACAGCAAGATTGGCCAATTCTTGTTACAGTCAGGCACCCCAATGCATTATTTACTAAAAAGGCAGTAAATGTCAGGCAAAGAAATTATGTTCACCCCAGTAAGTCTTGGTGCTATTCAATTGAAAAATCGTTTAGTCATGGCACCGCTCACCAGAATGCGTGCAATTGATGGTGATGTACCGAGTCCATTAGCCAAAACGTATTACGCGCAACGTGCGAGTGCTGGATTGATCATCACTGAAGCGACCCAAATTTCTCCGCTGGGTAAGGGTTACCCAGCTACACCCGGAATTTACTCCCCCGCGCAAACAGCTGCATGGAAACAAATCGTTGCATCTGTTCATGCAAAGGGTGGCTCGATTGTTGCGCAGTTATGGCATGTGGGCCGTATCTCTCACTCATCCCTACACCCAGAGCAAGGCGTACCTGAGGCGCCCTCAGCAATTGCTGCGACTGGTCAAACTTATGGTGCGGATTGGAAGCTGCATAACTATGAGATCCCAACTGCCATGACCCTCGAGGATATTGCGCGCTTGCTCAAAGAGTTTGAGACGGCAGCGCAAAATGCAAAGGATGCTGGTTTTGATGGCATTGAAATTCATTCTGCAAATGGTTATTTATTGGATCAGTTTCTGCAAGATAAAACCAATCAACGCAGCGATGAATATGGTGGCTCGATTGAAAATCGTCTGCGCTTATTGAGCCAAGTGATTGAGACTGTTAGTAAGGTGTTTCCGAGCGATAGGGTGGGAGTACGCCTTTCCCCTTACGGCACCTTTAACGATATGAGCGATAGCGATCCTGTCGCACTGTTTACTGCGGTAATGACGATGCTTAATAGCCATCACTTAGCCTATGTGCATATGATTGAGCCACGCTCAACCAGTGCTGGCGGAGGTGACCAAGTGTTTGAAGATGCGCCAATTACATCAGAGATGTTCCGTACTGCCTATCAAGGAAAGTTCATCACCGCTGGTGGCTATGACCAGGTAATGGGCGAGAAGGTATTGGAGGATGGCTTGGCCGACGCAGTTGCTTATGGACGTCTTTATATTGCTAATCCCGATTTAGCAGAGCGATTCCAGCAGGGTGCGTCACTCAATCCCTATAATCGCGCTACTTTTTATGGTGGTCAGGAAGTTGGTTATACGGACTATCCAACTTTGTAAAGCAAACCCCTGATTTTGGGGTGTTTGCCAATAAATCCCGCCCCTTAATAAGGCGGGATTATTTTTTGTCTTCGGGATCTTTTAATAGGTCGTAGTGATTAGCTACAAGGAGCAGTGCAATGGATGCGCAGCCCATGGCAAAAAATTCCCATTGATGCAGCATTGCAGTTCCTGTAACGGTCATTAAGATTGTCCAGCCAACCGCCATTTTTGCTTTTTTAGAAAGTGGCTTCATTGATGTGTTACTCCAACTTTGTTTGACATTATTAGCATTGCTTACTGATTACTTGCTTCTTAATTATTGAGTCTGACCTTGGCGCTGAGCTCGTTTACTGCTCCCCGTTTATCAATCTGAGAGAGTCTAAGAGCCTCAACCTCAAAATCCAGCTGTCCAGGATGAAATTCTTCGTCATTTCGTAGATGAATAACATAGGTCCAAACTAGCTCACGCCCACGGTTTTTAAAGACATCAACAACACGTTTCATCTGGACCGCCTTTATGGTGAAGCTTATTTATTGCTGGCAGATGGAGCGTTTGCACCCATCTGTTGAGTTAAATTATTTTTTAATTCTATTAAGTTTCTAGCTTCAATCCGTATGACTCCACCTCTTGGGCTATCAATATCAGCAATCAAGAAGAAAGATACTGAGATGATGAAAGGAAAGATCATAAATAGGGCAGTATTCTTTTCAAAATTACGCGCACCAAATCCAACCAATAGGTTAGCGCACACGGCAATCGCTGCCATCAATGCCCAGGCTGTAAGAGGAATGCGATTCCACCAAGCTGCTTGAACATAGCCTTGCGCGTTCAAGACATCATTCATGCCTGACGCAACCAATGCAATGGTTGGGGTAGGTTGCGAACGAACGGTTGGAAGAATTTCATTCCAAAGAGCATTTTGTAATTGATCTGTTTTGCTGCGAATCTCTTGGATCTTTTCTGGGCTCTGTTTGGAGTAGAACAAAATGCGTTGATCTATATATTGAATTAATAGGTCTTTAGTTGCATCGGCAGTTTTTGATGGTAAGAGATCTGCTCGCAAATACTCAGTTCCAATAGCATTGGCTTCCCCTTCCTCAAATATCTCTCGCTGATCATGGCGGTCTATCGCCATTGAAAAGGTAAAGCCAATAATCAAGGCGAGCAAGGTGAGGGTGGCTGTCTGAATAATGCCTAGATCTGCTGAGGTCTCAGTATCCTTGGTGCGATAGCGGCTCAGTGCCGCATACCCAAACCAAACTGAGAAAGCAAATAGTAGGAATGAAATTCCAAAAACAGCTAGAGGGTAGTTTAAGAGGTGAAAAATTTAAAAAGTTCCTGGATACAAAATATCTTTAGTGACGTTCTGAATGTCACGATGACCCGTAAAAGCCATTGTGATATCTAGCTCGTTATGAATAAGCTCTAAGCACTTAGTAACGCCGGCTTCACCCATAGCGCCTAAGCCATACAAAAACGGGCGACCAATCATCGTGCCGCGTGCGCCTAAGGCCCATGCTTTTAGAACATCTTGACCTGAACGAATGCCGCCATCCATCCACACTTCAATATCTTTGCCAACGGCATCCACAATTCCAGGTAAAGCCCGAATGCTAGAGATAGCACCATCCAATTGACGGCCACCATGATTGGAAACAATTAAAGCGTCCGCTCCGGAGTTTGCTGCTAATCGTGCATCACCTTCGTCTAGGATGCCTTTGATGATGAGCTTTCCGCCCCAAAGTTTTTTGATCCACTCTACGTCACCCCAATTCAGGCCCGGATCAAACTGCTCTGCAGTCCAAGAGGATAGGGAGGACATATTGCCAACACCAGTAGCGTGACCAACAATGTTACGAAAAGTTCTGCGTGGAGTCATTGCCATGCCCAGGCACCAACGTGGCTTGGTTGCCATATTGATCATATTGGCAATAGTGAGTTTGGGTGGTGCAGAAAGACCATTCTTAAGATCTTTATGACGCTGACCTAAGATTTGCAGATCCAATGTAAGCACAAGTGCAGAGCAGTTGGCCGCTCTAGCACGTTCAATTAGGCGCTCAATAAAGCCACGATCTTTCATGACATACAGTTGAAACCAAAATGGTTTTGTAGTGCGTTCTGCTACATCTTCAATTGAGCAGATACTCATGGTAGATAAGCAAAAAGGAACACCAAATTTTTCTGCTGCTTGAGCGGCTAAAATTTCACCATCAGCATGTTGCATTCCGGTGAGGCCCGTAGGGGCAAGCGCAACTGGCATTGCGACTTCTTGGCCAATCATAGTTGTCTTGGTGGTGCGATTAGTCATATTGACTGCAACACGTTGGCGCAATTTAATTTTTTGAAAATCGGATTCATTCGCGCGATAAGTCGACTCGGTCCACGATCCAGAGTCGGCATAATCGTAGAACATCTTAGGGGTGCGTTTTTTATGGAGGACCCGTAAGTCTTCTATATTGGTAATGATTGCCACAATGTATCCTTCTAACTGATGCTATTTTATTAAGGCAAAAGCTTAATTTATGCTCTATCTTAGCAATACCAGCCATTTGTTTCTACAATGCTAGAGTATCCCTAGCTTGGGGACCTCAAATAACCCCTTCCCCCAATAAGCTACTCAATGCATCAACTTAATTTCGCCACCATCATCTATTTGCTCACAGCCACAGCCCTCTGGGCGGGCAATGCAATTGCTGGGCGCGTATTGGTTGGAAGCATCTCGCCAATTACCTTAAGTGCAGTCCGGTGGGGATTGGCTGCCTTGCTTCTCCTTCCTTTGGGTTGGAGAGTCTTTAAGCCGGGAAGCGCCTTATGGCAAAACAAGCAGCGTTTTCTGCTCCTAGGTTTATTCGGAGTGGGCAGTTACAACGTGTTGTTATACCTTGCACTACAAACATCTACTGCTATTAACGTCACCTTAATTGGCGCTAGTATGCCGATTTGGATGTTATTTATTGGCGCAGTGTTTTATCAGGTAAAGCCAAGCATCTTGCAAATGGTTGGTGCAGTGGTGAGTTTGCTAGGCGTTGGAATGGTGTTGACGCGAGGAGATCTAACTGACCTGCTATCTATGGAGATGGTAGCTGGCGACCTCTTGATTATGTTAGCCACCATTTTGTGGGCTATTTATAGCTGGATGTTAACTCGTCCCGGCTCTAGTTCAGAGCGCCAATGGCCGTGGGCTGAATTTTTAATGGCACAGGTCATGGTTGGTTTGTTATGGACAGGTCTTTTTGATGGCTTTGAAATTGCTACTGGCCATGCTTTTATTGATCTCAACTTATGGACTGGTGCTTTAATTATCTTTGTGGCTATTGGACCCTCCCTGATTGCCTATCGTTGCTGGGGTTTGGGTGTCAATAGAGCAGGACCTACAGTCGCTGCCTTTTTTGCTAACTTCATTCCCTTATTTACTGCACTCTTATCAGCCGCAATGCTGGGTGAACCACCCCAGCTTTTCCATGGTCTTGCCTTTGCATTGATCGTGGCTGGAATCGCAATTTCCTCGAAAAAGACTAAGTAAATTTTGGAAAATGGGCAAAAATGCCCCTCTGGGTGCGGTTTTTGGTCTAAACCACCAAAAAATGTCTTAAATCGGTATCATTTAGGGCTATTCACAGAAATCCCCCTAGGAAATTACTATGCCAGGCTTACTCCCCAATGTAGATCCAGATGGTTTATTAGAGTTCTCAGTTGTTTATACCGACCGCTCTTTGAATCACATGTCAGAAGAGTTCAAGCGAGTGATGGTTGATATTTCTAGCGTCCTCAAGGATGCCTACAACGCTAGCTCAGCAGTGATTGTCCCTGGTAGTGGTACTTTTGGTATGGAGGCAGTAGCCCGCCAATTTGCCAACAATGAAAAATGCTTAGTCTTGCGTAATGGTTGGTTTAGTTACCGTTGGACACAAATCTTTGATTTGGGCCATATTAGCAATGACATTACTGTCATCAAAGGTCGCCAATTAGAGAATTCAACACAAGGTGTTTTTGCTCCAGCCCCGCTTGAAGAAGTAGTGGCATTCATCAAGAAAGAAAAACCAGCGGTAGTATTTGCGCCGCATGTGGAAACTTCTGCCGGCATTATTCTTCCTGACGACTATCTCAAAGCGGTGGGTGAGGCAGTGCGCTCCGTAGGTGGTTTATTTGTATTGGATTGCATTGCCTCTGGTGCAATGTGGGTTGATATGAAAGCTTGTAATGTAGATGTAGTGATAACTGCACCGCAAAAAGGTTGGAGCAGTTCCCCGTGCTGCGCATTGATCGCTCTTGGTGAGCGCGCACGTGAACGCATTGATGCAACTCAAAGCAGCAGCTTTTCGATGGATTTGAAAAAATGGTTGCAGATTATGGAAGCCTATGAAAAGGGTGGGCACGTGTATCACACGACTATGCCTACTGACGCTTTAAAGATTTTGCGCAATGTGATGAAAGAGACCCAATCTCTTGGTTTTGCAGCATTAAAAAACCAGCAAGTAGAGCTGGGTAGCAAAGTGCGCAACCTATTAGTTTCTAAGGGTTACAGCTCAGTAGCCGCTAAGGGCTTCCAGGCTCCTTGTGTAGTTGTTAGCTACACCAAGGATCCTGATATTCAATCTGGTAAGAAGTTTATTGCCTTGGGTATGCAAACAGCAGCTGGTGTTCCACTGCAATGTGATGAAAGACCAGACTTCCGTACTTTCCGTCTCGGTTTATTTGGTCTCGAAAAACTCGCCCATATTGATCGTACCCTTGGTCATCTTGAAGCCGCTTTAGAGAAGATTACAGAGACTGAAGCGCAACCTGCTTAATTGGCTCTACTGTTTCAGCATTAAAAATAAAGGCCATCACATGATGGCCTTTATTACATTTACCGCAATCAAATTTAGATTCATCTAACAAATCATCTGGCTAGAGGGTTAGGTGTTGCCTCTCCAATTTTATGCAGAGTATTGTTATCTACGTGGTGAAATAACTCTCCCTGATCTTTGATTTTCATGACCGTATCTTGCTCATATGACCAAGTGCCATCATCATTAATCGAAACCTGAATACGAAACTCGACCGTTCTAAAAGCGTAATCCAGGAAAGGGTTAGAGGAGATGCCTGCACATCGATCATCTTCTTTGGCGAGTAACTCAAATTGCTTGGCATCAGGCGCAGCTTTACCAGTTGCCATTGTGATCATGCCTCGCGGTATCGAGAGGGTATGAATAATGTTGCCAGTCGCTGGCTCCCATAGCCAATACCCCACCTGATCATGGTAGGTTTTAACTTGGTCGGGCTTAGTAATGTGAGTGTGATATCTCAAGCCATAAAACAATTGAGGACCATTGGTTTGGGGATCAATGGGTTGTAGTTCAATGCGCTCTACGTAGGCCTGTTTCTTTGGCCCCTCGGCTTTGGGTTTTACATCTAAGCCACGTATGCCTTCCCAGATGCCCGCCATGCCAGTCAAAGGTCCCAGCTGTTCTAGGGTATTTAATGAATAGCCTTGAGGTTCAGTGAAGATGTCGCTCGGAAAATCACTCATGTCCAGCCTTTTAAAAATGAAGCATTAATCTCAATTTTTTGAGTATTATTAAATTATCCACAAACTTTCTCGGAGAATTGCATGATTTCTCGCATTGCGCGCTTGAGCTTAGCTAGTCTGATTTCTGCTGCTATCGGTATTGCCCCAATTTCTGTGATGGCAGCTGATCCTGCTCCAGCCCCAGCGGCTGTACCTGCTACTTCACCAGCTGCTGCACCCGCTGAGAAGTCCGCTGATAACAAGGCCAAGAAAAAAGCAAAGAAAGAAAAGAAGGCGGATAAGAAATCTAAAAAGAAATCCAAGAAGAAATCCAAAGCAGCAACTGCCCCAGCGACTCAGTAAATCTATCCCTCTTAATTGAGGGGTTCAGTGCCATCGAAGTCATCAGATCTTTTAGGGTCTGGTGACTTTTTTCTTGGTGCATCATTTCGTACTAACAGCCACATAGCTGCAATTACCAAAGCCATGCCACTAATCTGTGTCCAGGTAATTGGCTCAGACAAAATTAAATAGCCCATAAAGATCGTAGATATAGGCCCCAATATTCCAGCTTGAGCTACTAATGGTGAGCCAATGCGATTAATGGCAATCATGATGAGCAGCATTGGAATAACGGTGCAAAAACTCGCATTGAGTAGGCTGAACCAATAGATTTGTAGTGGCTGCTCAAAAATAGCCAGGGGGTTATAGATAGTCGACTGCGCTATGCTCATGAAGGCAGAGGCTGAGCTGGCATAGACAACCAAACGCACGCTACCAATGCGCTTCACCATTTCTCCGGCACCAATCATATAGGCCGCATAGGAGCAGGCACTTCCAAAAACAAGTGCCATACCAAACCAGGCGCTAATTCCGGTAGAACTGGCATCTTGAATAAACACGATAAAAACGCCAATATAGCCAACTATTAATGCGTACCACTGCAATCGGGAGACGGGCTTCTTTAGGACAAAATAAGAGATCAATAAAACAATCGTTGGTGTCAGATAGAGCACGATTCTCTCTAACCCAACGGAGATGTATTGAAGACCTAAGAAGTCAATATAGCTTGAGAAAAAATAACCTAAAAATCCGAGGAAAAATAATTTAGTGCAATCAAGCCAAGTGATTGGACTCATTTTTTTTCGGCGGGACTCCCACCAAAATATTCCCCAAAATAAGGGCAGTGCCATCAGCATTCGTAAAGCTAAGAGAGTTTCTACATTTGCTCCATATTCAAAAGACAGCTTCACCAGAATAGCTTTGCCAGAGAAAAGCATGGAGCCAACCCCGGCCATCAAAATACCATAGAGGTAACTTCGGCGATGGTGAGCTGCGCTTACAGAATGCATCCCTATTTATAGCAGTTTATTGAGCAGCGCTCTCATTTCTAAGATAGTCTCCGAAGGAGTAAGGCCAATAGGTCCAGCTCCTTTATTCACGAGGCTATCTGCCGCGGTGGCATGTAGTTCGACTGCAATGCCAGTGGCTTGCCATAAATCTAAATGATGACGTACCCCTTGAGCGGCGATCGCAGCAATACTCCCTGTCAGAGCATCCCCCATGCCTCCCGTTCCCATTCCAGGGTTACCAGCAAGGCATTGAACTGGAGAGTGTTGTGGCGAGGCAATGAGGGTGTGCTGCCCCTTGAGGACCACAATCGATTGCGTTAGATCAATTAAATGTTGTAAAGCGCTAACACGATCCGACTGCACAGCCTCGGTAGTGGTCTTTAAAAGTTTTGCAGCCTCACCAGGATGAGGTGTTAGAACTGTGAGTCCTGGAAAATCGGCATTGCGTTTCTGTAAAGAAGCCAAGAGCTCAGCAGAATCACTAATTAGATTAAGTGCATCCGCATCAACTATCAGTGGAATAGTTTTAGATGCAAGTACTTCATGCAGATATTGGGCCGCTAATTCTGATTGACCGAGGCCTGGTCCGATTGCGATAGTGTCCGCTTGTGTTACCTTTAACATCTCGCAAATATTGGGTGAGGCAAAGCGAATCATTAATTCAGGTTGATTGTCATCTGCTCGTGCTGAGGCGGGGTCTAGCATTTCTAGAATTGTCCATCCTGCCCCTAAATGTAAACAGGCATTGCCCGCTAGCAGCAGGGCACCAGCCATTCCTGGCGCGCCACCAATCAAAAGCACTTTTCCTGCATTCCCTTTATGTTCTGCAGGCGCACGTTTTAGGTGTGCAATAAGGCCAAGAGCATTAAGTTGAGTTGGAAGGATCATGAATACAGTATCGCGCTAAATTCAATGTATAAACACTGATTAAAGCTGGGCATAAAAAAACCGCGGCGTACCGCGGTTTTCTATGTGTAAGAGAAAATTACTTCTTAGCGTCTGTTGCTGGAGCTGCTGCTGGAGCAACTGGTGCTGCAGCTGGAGCATCTTTTTTAGCTTCTGGTACATGTAGAGCTTCGGCACCATGTTTCTCGCCGCCCATATCAATATCGCCGTCTCCTTTGAGTAATAAGTAGGCTGTGGCACCAATTAGAACTAGTACCATGATGATGATTGAACGGTTGCTCATTGCTTTTCCTTCGATTTAGTTGAAATTAGGGTAATTTTAACTCGGGATGTGTACTGGGTAAATCCCAATAGGCTCCAGAACCCCATATCCTTGACTAATCTAGGTATTAATACTAATTCTGGGCGCGAGTTAAGATGACTCTATGCATACCAACAAGGTTGAAATATGGGTCAAAAGCTGCCAGTTCATAACTCACAAACCATCACTGAGTTTTTAAATCTTCATCAAAGTCAAATTCACGAAGAGGATTCGAAAGATTCTTATAAGTTTGCTTTTGATGACGAGGCTTTTCTAGCTCGTCGAGAAACCATGGGTATTCGGTTTGAATTGGAATTACTCAAGCCGGAGGTATTACTGAGTGAGCACGGCATTGAGCATACGATTACCGTATTTGGTTCAACCCGTTTTTTTAGTCATGAGCGAGCCTTGGAGCTCAAAAACAATGCAAAGACTCCGGCAGAGATTGCGTTTGCTGATAAAGCGCTTCTGCATAGTAAGTACTACGAGTCTGCGCGAGAATTTGGATCTTTAGTTGCTCACTACAACGCAACCCAAGAAAAAAACTCGAATAAGCTGCATATCTGTACAGGCGGTGGACCCGGAATTATGGAGGCTGCCAATCGCGGTGCCTTTGAAGCAGGTGATAAAACGATTGGTTTTAATATCAGTCTCCCTCGAGAGCAGCACCCAAATGCGTTCATTAGCCCTGGACTCAATTTTCGCTTTCATTACTTTGCGCTGCGCAAGATGCACTTTATGTTGCGAGCCAGGGCAATCGTGGCCTACCCCGGAGGGTTTGGTTCTTTTGATGAGTTATTTGAGGTTTTGACTTTGATCCAGACCAAAAAAGTGGTTCCTATTCCAGTGATATTGGTTGGAAAAGACTATTGGAACGAGATGGTGAAATTTAAGCAAATGGTGGAATTTGGCGTCATTGATCAAGAGGATATGGCGAGTATTCATTTTTCCGAGACTGCAGTAGAGGCTTGGCAGATTATTCAAGACTGGTATCAATTGGGCTGAGAATAAGACCCCTGTAAAATATCCATCATGAATCCAGCGCATACTAACCTTTCAACAGCACTTGATCTTCCAGGTTATTTCCTGGGCGGTGCAATGCTGTTGGTAATCTTGATTTTTCATGGCGTAGTATTGCTGCAAATTGCTAAGCGCTACGAAGTAAAAACCTTTTTATATTTAGCGGAGAAGAAATACTCTGCTGTCGCATTCTGTTTTTATACAAGTGTCTTCTATTTATTCCTGACGCATATCGCTGAAATACTGATCTGGGGAATAGCGCTATACGCATTCAAATTACTGCCAGAATTAGGTCAAAGTATTTTATTTAGCGGCAGCACATACACCGCAATGGGTTTTATGGAGGACATTCTTCCGTATGGCTGGAAAATGCTCGCAGTGATCATCGCTTTTTCTGGCATGTTTGCTTTTGCATGGACAGCCTCAGTGATGATCTCTATGACTAGGAACTTTCGCCAAGCCTATACCAAGCTACACATGAGAAAACTCAATATCTCATCTGACATCATTGATCGTTTTGAGTGATGCATGAGTAAAGTCTGGGATGCCATCATTGTTGGTGGTGGCGCTGCAGGTCTATTCTGTGCTGGGGTTGCTGGTCAGTTGGGTAAAAAAGTGCTCGTACTGGATCATGCAGAAGTATTAGGTGAAAAGATTCGGATTAGTGGAGGAGGGCGGTGTAACTTCACTAATTTACATAGCAGCCCAGCTAATTTCCTATCCCTAAATCAACATTTTGTTAAGAGCGCGCTGGCTCGATATCCATCAATAGAATTTATTAAGCTTGTCATGGCATATCGAATTCCTTATCACGAGAAACATCAGGGTCAATTATTTTGCGATGACTCAGCCAAGCAAATTATTGACATGCTATTTTCTGAATGTGCCAAAGGTGGCGTAACTATTCGCCATCCTGTAAGTGTTCAGTCTATTGAGCAAGCCGGTGATCAGTGGATAGTTCATACCAATGCTGGTGCTGAAAGATCAACAGCAGTGGTAATGGCTACCGGTGGTTTGCCAGTGCCCGCGATCGGAGCTACAGCCTATTCTTTAGATATTGCCAAGCAGTTTGGATTAAATATTGTGGATCCTAGACCAGCGCTTGTGCCGCTCTCATTTACTGCGGATAATTTTGGCAGTCTGAATGAATTAGCTGGGCTTAGTGTCCCTGTCAGAATTGCTTCAGGCTCAAAAGGTCATCGTTATGGTACCTGCAGGTTTAATGAGGACCTGCTGCTTACGCACAAAGGCCTCTCTGGCCCTGCAGTTCTCCAGGCAAGCAGCTACTGGGAAGAGGGCGAGCCCATACATATTGATTGGCTTGGAGCGGTAGAGCGTCCCGGCGGTTTTAATTGTGATGAACTTTTTAATCATGAAGAGAATCGCTTAAAGCTAACCGAAACAATCCTTGCATCTGTTCTACCTCAGCGCCTGGCAAAAGCATTTGCAGATCAAAAAAACTTAACAGGTCGTAAATGGGCAGAAGTATCGAAAAAAGATCGACAAGCTCTCAAAGAGTTAATTACCAACTGGTCTGTAAAACCAGCGGGCACTTTGGGTTGGAAAAAGGCTGAGGTCATGTTGGGTGGTGTAGATACCAAAGAGCTGGATGGGCAATCGATGATGTCGCGTAAACATCCAGGATTATTCTTTATTGGTGAATGCGTTGATGTCACTGGTCATTTAGGTGGACATAACTTCCAATGGGCATGGGCCAGCGGTTTTGCGTGTGCGCAAGCGCTATAAGCAGTCAACCAATATTTTTTTCTTATTTAAGATAGCCTTAGGGTAAAGTATATTTAAATTTTTTCAATGCAAACTTTTATGCTTAATACCAAACGAATCTACAGGGTATTTTTATTGGGATTTGTGCTTTTTTTAGCAATTAATCCAGCTAAGAGCGCATATCCTGATAAGCCTATTAAGATTATCATTGGATTCCCAGCGGGTGGGCCATTGGATGCACATATTCGTCTTTTAGTTGATAAGTTACAGGCATCTTTAGGTCAAACGGTGATTGTTGATTACAAGGCTGGGGCAGGAGGTACAGTAGGCGCACAGTTTGTTATGCAATCTCCTGCCGATGGATATACCGTCTTATTGGCTAATACGGGAACGATGGTTATTAACCCTGTAATTTATGCGAAATCACCTTACGACACATTAAAAGATTTCCAGCCCGTCGCAAGAACTGCACAGCAACCACTTGCATTAATTGTGAATAAGGATGTGCAAGCTAATACTCTTAAGGAACTCGTTGCATATGCAAAAGCAAACCCAGGAAAGTTAAATTATGGGTCTGCTGGTAATGGCGGCATTTCTCATTTAGTGCCGGAGATGCTCAAAAGCGAGACCGGTATATTCATGGTCCATATTCCATTTAAAGGAAGTGCCCCTGCATTTACTGATTTGATTGCTGGACATGTGCAATTTATGGCTGAGTCCGTACCGCAGGCAGCAAATTACGCCAAGCAGGGAAAGGTCAAGGCCTTGGCAGTTACTAGCTCTAAGCGTAATCCTGCCTTACCAAATATCCCAACTGTTATTGAAACCGGTGTTGCTAATTTAGATGTGGTGGGGTTTTATGGGATTTTGGCACCGAAGGGAACGCCAGTAGAAGTGGTTGGCAAGCTAAGCCAAGCTTTTAAAGAGGCGCTTGATTCTCCAGACATTCAAAAGAAGATGATCGACCAAGGAGCCGATCCCTCCTATCTAAATGCCGATCAGTTTACTAAGTTTCTTTCAAGCGAAATGCCGCGCTGGGCAAAAGTCGTCAAGCAAGCGGGCGCCAAGGTTGATTAATCAGTCGGGCTGATTTCTCATCCAGTCCGCGGTGTTAAAAAAGGACTCTTCTAATTGCTTGGCAACATTTCCATCAATGCCACATTCTTCCATGGCTTGATACATGCAAGCTAACCACTGATTACGTTCTTTTAAGTTAATCTTATAGGGTAGATGCCTTGCCCTTAGCATCGGATGACCGTATTTGGGTGAGTAGACATCAGGACCACCCATCCATCCTGTTAGGAAGAATTTCAACTTTTCTCTGGAGTTTGAAAGGTCCTCTGGATGCATCGCACGTAGATCTTGAAAATGTGGCTCTAACGCCATTAAATCGTAAAAACGATCTACTAATTCATCAACCTTATCGATTCCACCAATGCTGTCATAAATGGATTGTCTTTCGCTCATTTCCCTATTTTAATGCTGGAAATCAGGGGAATTGGCAGTTCGCAAAATTCGGTATAGAGTGGACATAAGAAACTTCACTAACCCCTTATAGATAGGAGCGTAAAAATGGATGCAAAAGAACTGCAAAAGTGGCAACGGGAAAAGGCTAAAGAGCTTTTCGATTACTCTCACACCCTCTTAGAAGCTGCAAAAAAATTGAGTGAGCACCATATGGAGGAGATTGAGTGGGGCATGAAGAATGCTTTGGATAGCGCTAAATCTGCCGCAAAAAATGACTTGGGTAAACTAAAGGATTTGCAAGAAGAGGCCTCTAAAGAGGCTGCTAAACGGGCTGCTGTCTATCAGAAGAAAGTCAAAGCTGTCTTAAAAGAGCTAGGAGATGGGGCGGCAGATGAAACCGAAAAGCATTTAGAGAAAGTTCGCAGCTCTCTAGTGAGTTGGCTGGAAGATGCTGAAAACAAAATGCCCGCACATGCTGATAAGCTTTCTAAAGTGGTTCATGAGATGTCCACTACTGGACAAAATATGTTCAAAGAAGGTCGTCGTATTGTGAATGAAGTCGCGGTGACTGCAGAAAAGAGTATTGATGATTTAGTTAATAAGACATCTAAATCAAAAAAGAAGTCTGATTAAAGATTTTTTAGGTACGTAAAAAGATAAACCGCCTCATTGCTGGGGCGGTTTTTTATTTCCAGCCTTGTAGCCAAAGCTCACTGTTAGTAAGGTCGCGCCAAGCGATCTGTGTCGTCTTCTTGGAGAAGACAGCCTCAATTTCAACGAATTCTATTTTTTCGTTTGGAGGCTCAGGCAGGATGACTTTGCTGACTAAGAAGTGCTTTTGTTTGGCGATTGGTTTCACTGCTGTCCATTTGGTCAACAGTAATTTCTTGGGGCTTAAGCGATTCATGATGGGCTAGGTGCAGACTATTTTTATAAGGCAGTGCACTGAAATGCTTGTCCGCTACTTACCAACAAGCCTGATGAAGGTGTAAACGTCACACTGGATTGACTTGTCTGGACTTGGCACTGCTGATCAAAGAAGCTTTGGTTTCCCAGACTACCGCAGTATTTGAATTTGTCATCCTTAAATTCCATCTGCGCTTTTCTAAGCACCATCGTAATTTTTATCTCAGTAGGGGAGCTACAGCTCCAGGTGGTATAGACCTCACGCTCGCAAGCACAAAGCCCTAGCATTAAAACAAGAGAGCCTAAAAAATGAATACGGAGGGGCGCTTTGAATAAATGCATAGGCGAAGCATAGCGAATTATTGTCTGCCCCGCTGAAGCTATAGCACCCAGAAGTGATGGGTTCCATCTTTACCCAATTGCTCTACTAGACCAAATTCCCAATCAAGATAAGCCTGCATTGCTGCAGGCGCTACGCTAGTCCCTTCATAGGGCCGCTTATAGCGATCTAAAGGAGGGGAGGCTAAATGACTTGGGCCTTTCTCGAGATCTAGGCCTGCCTTTACCCAGGCGCCATTGCCACCTTCTAAAACAAGTACCTCGGCATTAGTTAGGGCTTGTAGTTCTTGCGCGGCATACAGACTCAATTCGCTCGGTGAGCTAGTAATGACATAACGATCTACTGGAGGAATATTTTTCATAGCCTCGGCCAGTTGAGAGCGTAAGGCGAACCAACTTCCAGGGATATGCCCTTTGACGTAATTGGCATGGGTACTGAAATCAATTGCAATGGTGTTGCTGTCGCTTTTTAGCCAATTGGAAAGGGTCTTTACGTCTACGCTTTCAATAGCTGGAAGAGTGGGTAAGGGTGCTTTCCAAATGCCTTTTTCAAGTAAGTCAGATTGATTCACTCCATCGAGCACATAAACATCCCATGCCATTTGCGCTAACCATGAGGCTGGCATATTGGCTCTCACTCCGCCACCACTTGGATCGACCAAAACAATGCGAGCACCTCGAACTGGGGCAACCATTTCTGTTTCTTGTACAAGCTGTCCACCAGGCACAGATCTAAAGCCAGGCAAGTGGCCAGCTTCATATTCTTCAGGGGTACGTGTATCAAAGAAATAAGTGGTCAGATCAGATTGGGTTTTCCAGGCTTCTACTTCACTCAGGCTAGTGCGTTTTACACCGGCTCTATCTGCAACACTGCGAGCGCGTTGGGCCGCATCATTTTTAGTTGCTTCGCTGACTTCCTGAAATTTTCTGCTTTGACCTTTGTCCAGTTCTTGTCCTGCGAGAGTCCACCCAATCGTGCCGTTACGCAAGGCATTCACTTCATTTGGAATGCCGGCATTAATGAGTGATTGCGTACCAATAATGCTGCGGGTTCTGCCGGCACAGTTCACGATGACTTTTGTTTTGGGGTTGGGGGCTAATTCAGGCAAGCGAAGAACCAGTTCTGCGCCAGGAACACTAATGCCTGTTGGGATGCTCATTGTGTTGTACTCATCAAAGCGACGAACGTCAACAACCACAACATCCTCGTTGGCATCAATTAATTGTTTTACTTCTTCTGCTGATAAAGAAGGGGTATGGCGCTTCGATTCCACAAATTCACCAAAAGACTTGCTAGGAACATTCACATCTTTAAATAATTCCCCACCAGCAGCTTTCCAACCTTGAACACCACCCTCAAAGACGGATACATCGGTATAGCCAAGCGCAGTTAGGCGTTGCGCTGCTAATTGGGCAAACCCATCCCCATCATCTAAGGTAACGATGGGCACATTCTTCTTTGGTAATTTCGCATAGGCATCAATCTCAATTCTAGAGAGAGGAACATTTGCAGCAAAAAGAGGGTGCTCTTGTGCATGCGGATCCTCTTCGCGCACATCCAAAAATGCAATCTCTTCTTTGTTGAGGAGCTTGTTGCGAACAAAGGAGTAGTTTTTTGTCTGAATAGCCATGTTGTCTCTTAGTGAATTTGAATAGTTATTTCTACATTCTAATTTAGCGCCAAACTTTTAACTGCCTTGCTCCATCACCCATTCTCCTGATTTAAATGAAACGTTTTGCTGCCGTCATCAGCAAAGGCTCCAACCGAAAGGGGTAATGAAATGATGCACTGCACAAACTTGGCTATATAAGAGTTATCCCTGATTTAAAGAGCCATTTCCTAGGCTTTTTATGGGGATATACTGACTTGGCTGTCAGTATGAATATTCATTTGTTAATAGGAGACGAGATGTCACAACACGATACATTGTTGGCTGCTTTTGAAGCATACAAAGCTGAAAACGAAAAATTTATTGAAAAAGGTATTAAGGCATCTGCTGCTCGCGCACGTAAGGCCTTGCAAGAAATCGCTGGTGCCTGCAAAGAGCGCCGTAAAGAAATTACTGCCACTAAAGAGGCGATGGAAGCTAAGAAGTAATTTTCATCCCAAATCAATAAAAAAGCCTAGCCTTTATAAGCTAGGTTTTTTTGTTTGGATGAGTCAAACAGTAATAGTTCTAAATAGTGACGCTAAACAAAGTGAGTTTCATAGCCTTGTTTCGAATCGGTACTAGCAGCTGATATTCGGGGCTATTGGCCCAAGCTTGAGCATCTTGTGCGCTAGGAAACTCTAGCTCAACAAATGTATTGAATGGTGCGCTGCCTAGTTCATTCCAAAATAGTTCAGTAACTGATCCACGGTTTTTGATCGAACCCTTGTAAAGCGCAACCGTTTGACTAACCTGACTTCTATACTCCGCAAAGGCGTTTTGATCGCCTAATTCCATTAGTCCAATTACCTTGATCATCCTTGCTCCTTGTGAAGAATTTCTAATCTTCAGAGTGTATAACCAAGCTATAGTTGAGGTATGAAGATTGACGAATTTTTACAATTACTTCGACAAGATGGGTTTCCTGAGCCGGTAGAGGTTCAGCAAGTCCCCAATGGTTGTCTTGGAGCCCATGAGCATCCGTTTGAAGTAAAGGCGCTGGTCACCGAAGGCTGGATTGATATAGTCATTGATGGTGAAAGCAAGGTTTATAAAGCTGGTGATATTTTTCAGTTAAGCTTTCAACAAGCACACTCAGAATCCTATGGGCCAAACGGCGTAAAGTATTTTGCCTCTCGAAAACAATAAGAACTATTTAGAAGTTAGGAGCAATATGAAAATCGGATTTATTGGTTTAGGCAATATGGGGCTACCAATGGCTCTCAATTTAATAAAAGCGGGACATGAAGTCACAGGCTTTGATTTAGTGCAAAGCCAGCTGGATGCCTTTGCTGCTGCAGGTGGCACTGTTGCAGATAATGCAAATGCCACAGCAAAGGGTGCGGATGTTTTAATCAGTATGCTGCCTGCATCTCGTCATGTAGAAGGTTTGTATCTTGGAGATACAGGCTTATTGGCAAATGCAAATCCTGGGACCTTGTTAATTGATTGTTCAACGATTTCCCCTAAGGTTGCACAAGCAGTTGCTGCTGCTGCTAAAGCAAAAGGCTTTGCCATGATTGATGCGCCAGTTTCAGGCGGCACTGCTGGAGCGCAAGCTGGCACATTAACATTTATGGTGGGCGGGGACGCTGGGGCAGTAGAGTGCGCACGCCCATTGCTAGAGAAGATGGGTAAGAATATCTTTCATGCAGGCGCCAATGGCGCGGGCCAGACTGTTAAGGTTTGCAACAATATGCTTTTGGGTATTCAGATGCTCGGAACGAGCGAGGCGCTGCGTTTGGGGATTGCTAACGGCATGGACCCCAAAGTACTCTCCGACATTATGGCTAAGAGCTCAGGGCGTAATTGGGCGTTAGAGTTATATAACCCCTGTCCAGGTGTGATGGACAATGTGCCATCTTCAAAGGAATATGCTGGCGGCTTTGGCGTAGATCTAATGCTTAAGGATTTGGGCTTGGCGGTAGAGAATGCAGAAAACCTAGATGCTAGTGTTCCTCTAGGAAAATTAGCGCAGCAACTTTACGAGAGTCACAGTAAAGCAGGTAATGGACAACTGGATTTCTCGAGCGTATTTAATCTGAATAAATAACAAATCAAGAGAAGCCTAAAACAAACTCAGAATCTATTTAGGAAACTACCAAAGGCTTTTCTTGACGTTTGCTCATTTGACCAATAACGCGAGCACCTAAAAAGTGATGCTGATTAAAAATATCAAGCACTTCTTTCACGCTCTCCTGACTGCAGGATACCAATAAGCCTCCACTCGTCTGAGGATCAGTGAGCAGGGCGCGTTGCGCGACTGTAAACTCCTTTGGAATGCCAACATCATCACCATAACTAAGCCAGTTACGATCTGAGGCGCCGGTAATCACACCATCATCAGCTAACTTTTGGACATTAGAAAGCAGGGGTACCTGACTCCAGTCGATATGCGCTGTGCAGTTAGAGCCTCGTGCTAACTCTAAAGTATGACCAGCCAAGCCGAATCCAGTGACATCAGTCAAGGCATGCACTCCAGATAGCTTAGCCAATTCAGGTCCGGCAGAATTGAGCTTAGTAGTATTAGTGATCATCTCCCGATATCCATCTGGGCCTAAAAGATCTTTTTTCAGAGCAGCAGATAAAACGCCAACACCTAGAGGTTTACCAAGAATTAAGACATCACCCGGTTTGGCGCCGGCATTACTCTTTACACGATTGGGATCAACGATCCCAATCGTCACCAAACCATAAATCGGCTCTACTGAGTCAATCGTATGTCCACCAGCAATCGGAATACCAGCACTGCGACAGGCTTCGGAGCCGCCCTCCAAAATACGTGCAATCGTTTTATTGGAGAGCACTTTAATTGGCATGCCAACTAAAGCCAGTGCAAATAATGGTGTGCCACCCATCGCATAGATATCGCTAATTGCATTAGTGGCAGCTATTTTTCCGAAGTCAAATGGATCATCCACAATGGGCATGAAAAAATCTGTGGTCGCTACGATAGCTTGAGACTCATTGATCTGATAAACAGCAGCATCATCAGAAGTTTCAATTCCAATCAAGAGCTCTTTGGGAAAAGGGAGTTGCGGAACACTCTTGAGAATTTCAGAGAGAACACCGGGGGCAATTTTGCAACCACAACCACCTCCATGCGAGAGAGAGGTGAGGCGTGGTTCAGTCATAACTGTTTCTGTATTCTGGCTCATGCTAAATATTCTAAACGTAAGCTGTGTTAGCGGTTAAAGCTTCTTTTAGGTGGGCTACTCCGCTTAGTAGGTGTCGTCTTTGCTGGTGTTCTACCTGTGTCAGCTGGTCTTGGTTTTCTGGATTGCTGGTGCTGTTGGCTACGTAGCTGAATCGGTTGCGCTACTGCATTCGGATCTGGTTCAAAACCTGGGATCACTTCTTGTGGGAGCTTTTGCTTGATGAGCTTTTCAATATCTCTAAGCATTTGATGTTCATCAACACAGACTAAAGACACAGCCACACCATTAGAGCCTGCGCGACCAGTTCGGCCAATGCGATGAACATAGTCCTCAGAGACATTAGGAAGATCGTAGTTCACGACATGAGGCAGTTGATCAATATCGATACCGCGTGCCGCAATATCTGTAGCAACCAAAGCAGTTAATTTGCCTGCCTTAAAGTCAGCCAATGCTTTAGTACGAGCGGATTGGCTTTTATTGCCATGGATAGCCATGCTGGTAATGCCATCTTTTTCTAATTGAGTCACCAATTTATTGGCGCCATGCTTAGTGCGAGTAAAGACTAGCACTTGCTTCCAGTCATTACTCTTAATCAGGTGTGCCAATAGCGGATGCTTTTTGGTTCTATCAACTGGGTGAATCAATTGAGCAATCGCTTCATTGGTGCTATTGCTGCGAGCCACTTCAATTAACTCTGGTGCATTGAGTAGGCCATCAGCCAATGCTTTGATTTCAGTGGAGAAGGTTGCTGAAAATAATAAGTTCTGACGCTTCTTTGGTAGTGCAGCCAAGATTTTTTTAATATCGCGTAAGAAGCCCATATCCAGCATACGGTCCGCTTCATCAAGAACTAATATCTCGATGTCATTGAGTGAGACACACTTTTGCATCATCAAGTCGAGCAGGCGACCAGGCGTAGCAACCAAAATATCGAGGCCACCAGCAATCGCTTTAATTTGTGGATTAGCACCAACACCACCAAAGATAACGGTGGACTTTAAGCCGGTGTACTTGCCATAGGTCACAACGGATTCTTGGACTTGAGCAGCGAGCTCTCGTGTTGGCGTCAGAATTAACACGCGCAAAAGACGTTTTCCTGAGGCGGTTTTGGTAGAGCTGAGGCGCTGCAGAATAGGCAGGGTGAAGCCAGCAGTTTTACCTGTGCCAGTTTGTGCAGCTGCTAATAGATCTCCACCCTTAAGAACGGCAGGAATGGATTTTGCTTGAATCGGGGTGGGGCTGGTATAGCCTTCTTCTGCAATAGCGCGAAGAATGGGTTCTGATAAACCAAGATCTGTAAATAACATAGGGGCCAATAATGTATTGACCCGTATTCAACGTATTTAAAAATTGGCTATCCCGGTCAATGGGGTGAGCTGCCACGCTGGCGCGTTTGCAGAAAGAGTCTCTATTTTAAGTCATCCTACCGAATCTGGAGAGATTCAATGAATTATGCTGAATTCCAGAGATTGGGCACGACTGTATTGGCATATCCAGAAGTAAATGATTTCTCAGCTCCGGTGATTGGGTCAAATACCGAGCGCTGAATACGACCCATATTGCCGCCATACACATGAATGCTGATCGAAGTCCGATCACGCAAACTATTTTCCACTATATGAATATCATGGGTATTTGGTGACACGGTATCAACTGCCCCGGGTTGACTGATACAGGCTTCACCCGCTTTGAAGCTACCATCCGCTTGTCGATAGTATGGTGTGCCGGTTTCTTGGCCACGTAACTGGCCGATCATCCCCCAAACCGTATGATTGTGTAGAGGTGTCTTTTGGCCCGGACCCCACACAAAACTCACGACAGAAAATCGATCTAATGGATCTGCATACAGAAGGTATTGCTGATAGTACTGTGGATGGGGCTTGGTGAATTCTTCTGGTAGCCAATCATCAACTGCAATCAGATTCTCTAGTAATTTTTTACCCTCAGTAAAAATAGTCGCCTCACTGGGATTTTTCTCCAGCAGCAGACTAAGTTCTTTAACAAAGCTTAGTAGTTTTCCATCAGACATCTTTTGCCCCCTTGTATGGATTACTCATCTTGGAATACGCAATCCGGCCATGCTTTAGGTTTGAGTGTATTGGTGTCAACACAGACAATATGTAAGACAGCGCTAGCAATGACTTGCATCTCTTCGCTGTCCGGTAGTTTTCTTTGTGCAGTTTGTTTAACGGTGACTTGAGTGCGGCCACGGTGCTCAATGACTTGATCGATATAAAGCAAGTCATCTAGACGCCCTGGCTTATAGAAGTTCATGGTGAGCTCGCGTAAGGGCATTACCATGCTGAACTCATTTGCCAGCTTAGTAGGACTCAGCCCTTTTTGAGAGAGCCACTCTGCACGACTACGTTCAAATATCTCTAGATAGCGTCCGTGATATACAAAGCCAGCCGCATCTGTATCGGAATAACACACGCGATGAATATAAGTAAAAACGGATGGGTTTGAATTGGGTTGGGTAGTCATTGCTGAAGAATCTATTTTGGTAATAGGAGAATCATATTACGGTGCGGGATGCCAGCCTCATCATAGATCGAGCCTTGCGCCTCAAAGCCTTGTTTTTCATAGAAAGGTATGGCGGCTACTTGAGAGTGCAAAACAATCGACTTCATCCCCTGTGAGCTAGCTAATTCAATGAGCCTGTCCAGAAGCAATCTCCCGACACCTTGATTTCTAAATGGGGCTAAGACGGCCATACGCCCGATTTGAGTCTGGCCATCACCTAAATCTACTAGTCTTCCTGTGCCAATACAGCGTCCATTTAAATAGGCGAGGGCATGGGCGGCCAAGGGGTCGAATTCATCCAATTCAAGCTCAGCCGGAACCTTTTGCTCTTGGATGAAAACCTCTTGGCGCACCAAAAAGGCGCTTGAAAGAGCCTCTGCCCAGGGTTTAATCAGTATTTCCAAGATTGATACACCTTAATTGCTTTAAATAAGCCAATTTACCAAATAAAGGATGCTTGCAGATAGTTCCTTGCCGTACAAAAAGTGCCTTATTCCATGGTTACAATGAACTGTGGCTCTGATTTGGGCCCGTGTGAAACCTTTTACTCAATTAGGAGTTATCTTGAAGAAATCTTTACTAGCTGGTTTGTTTGCTGCTGTGGGCGTGACATTTGCAAGCTCTGTATTTGCTCAAATGCCTGCAAAGATGTTGCCTTTGGCAGCTGAAGTTGTAGTTCTGAGTGCAACTGTTGACTCTGTGGATGTTAAGAAGCGCATTGTTGTATTGAAAGATGCGAATGGCAATTTAGCACAAATGAATGTTTCTAAATCAATCAATGATTTGGATAAAGTTAAAAAGGGCGACGTGTTCATGGTTGAGCATGCTCAAGCGGTTGCTGTTGGTTTAACTGCAGCTGGTAAAGATGCAAAGCCAGGAGTTTCTGGTGTGCGTTCAGTGGTAGTTGCAGGCAAAGGTTCTGCTAAGCCATTTGAAGAAACTACAGATACTATTTATGCGACTGTTAAGATTTCAACAATTGATCAGAAGACACGTATTGTGACTTTCACAATGCCAAGCGGTGAGAAGCAAAAAGTTAAAGTAGATCCAGCTGTTCTCGGATTGGAGAAATTCAAAGCTGGTGATGACGTAATGGTTGAGTTTGTTGACGACACAGCCATTGGTTTCGTAACGCCAAAGAAATAAGTAGTAAATAAATACGAAACAAGTAGTAATGAGCTAGACAGTGCTCTAGCAATAAAAAAGCCCGCAGTAGCGGGCTTTTTTATTGCAACTTAAATCTAAATTCTCAATTAGGCACTTTTGGCAATCATGACATCAGAGGCTTTAATCACTGCCCAGGCTTGATCGCCAACCTTCAGATTCAGTTCGTCAACCGCCTCATTGGTAATGGATGCAGTGACGATATGACCGCCACCAATATCCAGCTTCACATGAGAGGTAGTTTGACCCATTCTTAGTTCTACTACTTTTCCGCTCAGGGTATTACGGGCGCTAAGTTTGACTTTAAGTTCCATGATTTCTCCAAATTTGTAATGTAGTGAATTCTATTTTTTAGCATTCGGGAAGAAGAGCTGCTCGCCATCAATCTTGTAACTTGCAATCACATCTTGACCATCTTTAGAAACGAGCCAATCAATAAATTCTTGGCCTTGTACTTTTTTGACATGTGGGAATTTAGCTGGATTTACCAACATCACGCCATACTGATTAAATAGCTTTGGATCGCCTTGTACTAGGATCACGAGATCGCCACGGTTCTTAAAGCTTAACCAGGTGCCTCGATCCGCCAAGATGTAGCCATTCATAGCGGATGCAGTGTTGAGAGCGGGCCCCATGCCAGAGCCCGTTTCTTTGTACCAAGACTGACTAGCAGAGGGGGTGATCCCTGCGCCTTTCCAGTAACGCATCTCAGCAGCGTGTGTACCACTTTTATCGGCGCGAGAAACAAATGGTGCTTGTGCTGCAGAAATCTTTTGTAGTGCAACTTGAATATCTTTGCCACCAGCGATTTTTGCTGGATCAGCTTTAGGCCCAATTAAAACAAAGTCGTTATACATCACTTCAATACGTTTAGTAGCAAATCCTTCTTCTACAAACTTCTCTTCAGCAGCTTTGTCGTGCACAAACACAACATCTGCATCACCGCGACGACCAATGTCTAAGGCCTGACCCGTGCCTACGGCGACTACTTTGACTTCAATACCTGTCTTCATCTTAAAAATAGGCAGCATGTAATTAAAAAGACCAGATTGTTCAGTGGAGGTTGTAGATGACAGCACAATACTTTTCTCTTGCGCATAAACCTGCGTAGCTGGA
Organism: Polynucleobacter meluiroseus; assembly: GCA_943372325.1. GTDB lineage: Bacteria > Pseudomonadota > Gammaproteobacteria > Burkholderiales > Burkholderiaceae > Polynucleobacter > Polynucleobacter meluiroseus_I. The sequence continues at coordinate 404,018 of CALRYF010000002.1, forward strand.
ATAGACAGTGCTAATAGGGTAGTTAGAAATAGCTTATGAATCACTTTTTTCATGGTGGCACTCAAATAAAGGTTGATCAAAACCTTATCATCGCATATATTGATACTTATTGAATATGCAAAAGATTACATATGCAAATTGAAGTGCGTCCAACCCTCATTGTTAAAACCCAGACCGACGGCAAAAGCTCGGTAGACCTTATTTGGCTCTCTCAGTTGCTCAAAGATATTGGGCGAGGTAGTTCTTTGGTGGTAGCCAGTAAGAAATCGGGAACTTCTTATCGGGGTGCCTGGGGCAAGGTTAACCAGGTCGAAGATGCCTTAGGAATGCCCCTCATGATTCGAACCAAAGGCCATGGATCTGAGCTCACTGAATTTGGCACCTTTTTTATTCACTTTATTGAGTCAATGCAAGAAGGATATTTAAAGCACGATGCTCATTACCATGACATTCTGTTAAAAGAAATTAAGAAAATACAAAAGTCAGAAAGTCTGCGGTGGAAATTTTTCTCTAGTAGTGATGCAGTGATTCAAAAAGCGGCAGGAGAAGTAAAAGGGATAGATTTAAAAATTGCTGGCTCAGGAGAGTCTTTGGAGAGGCTTCTCAATAATGAAGCACATCTTGCTGGATATCATGTCTCTGATCAGAAGAGTTCAAAAGCAATTTATCAGCGCTTGTCTAAAAATGACATTGAGATTTACCCAGTCATGAAGCGCACTCAGGGATTCATTGTGAAGAAGGGAAATCCTCTGCAGATACACTCCATAGAGGATTTGGCAGGCAGAAAAGTACGCTTTATTAATCGTCAGATTGGTTCTGGTACTAGATTGTTGCTAGACACTCTCATCATGGAAGAAGGTATGGATCCTTCCGATATAAATGGCTATTTAGCTGAAGAATTTACTCACTCGGCTGTTGCGAATGCCATTTTGGCTGGCAAGGCAGACGTGGGCTTGGGTGTAAAGAACATTGCCTTAGAAAATGGTCTAGGTTTTGTGCCACTCAAAGATGAAATTTTCTTTATCGCTATGAATAAAGAGATGGCTGCGCAACCGGAATCATCAAAGCTAATCCGCAAGATACGAAGTGCTTCTGGGGAGACTCCAGGGTACAAAGCAGTAAGCTTAAATAGGCAAATACAGGATTGGCTCTAGCCATCTAATAGGATCGTCAGTGGTTCATCAATCCGCTAGAATGGATTTCATATGACCATGCGACTACTCACTCTATTTGCAATCACCTTCTTATATTTAGGCAATGCATTTGCGCAGGCGCCTACTATTGCGGTTGCTGCCAATATGAAGGATGCTTTTGCAGAGATTGTGACGGCGTTTAAGACGCCCGGTAAACCTGAAATGAAGATAGTCTACGGATCATCTGGAAACTTTACAGCACAAATTATGAATGGCGCTCCATTTAGCTTATTGATTGCGGCTGATGAGCAATTTCCACTTGAGCTATATAAAAACGGTAAAACAGTTGATGGGGGTGCAGTGTATGCGATTGGTAAGTTAGCCATGATTACCAAGGCATCATCTGGAATTCAACTGCGTGATAGTAAGGCAGACATAGCCCAAGCAATTAGCAAGGCTAACAAGATTGCTATTGCAAAACCGGAGTTGGCTCCTTACGGTAGGGCGACAGTGCAATATTTAAAAGCAGAAGGCCTTTGGGATCTCACTAAAAATAAATTGGTTTATGCCGATAACATCGGGCTAGCAACAACCTATGTGGTGAGTGGCGCTGCTGATATTGGCTTTACTGCACTTTCACTTGCTAAGTCACCGGAGGTGGTGAAAGAAACTAGCTTCTTATTAATCAATCCTGGGTCATATGAGCCCATCAAGCAACGAATGGTATTAATGAAGGGCGCACCTCAAGAGGCGCTTGATTTGTATCGCTTTATGCAGGGAGCTCAAGCCAGAGCCATTTTGCAAAAGTACGGATACATCACCCCTTAATTCTTAACAACTTATTAGGCTCATAGCAAGATTTCATAAATTGCGATACATTCTTAGTCATTCATTGACTTAGAGGTTTTCTAATGAGCTTCAGATCCATATTCTTCGTTTTTTCTTGTGTGATGGGTGTTACATTTACCCACACTGCTAGCGCTCAATCTGGTGAGAATACCTACAAACAGGTTTGCGCTAGTTGCCATGGTGCAGGAGTGCTGAATGCTCCTAAGCTTGGCGATAAAGCTAAGTGGAAGCCTTTAATTGCAGAGGGTCAAGTAACGCTGACGGCTCATGGCTATGTTGGTGTCAGGGGAATGCCAGCTAAAGGCGGCAATCCTAATCTAAGCGTTGAAGGGTTTTCAGATGCTTTGGTATATATGGTGAATAACTCAGGCGGTAATTGGAAATCCCCTGATGCGAAAACACTCGCTGCCATCAATAAAGAAATTGAAGCACGCAAAGCGGGCATGAAAAAGCAGTAAATAATTTAACCAACGCTCAGATTCGTCAGAGCGTTGGTATATCGCAATTACATTAGTCCGCTTTAATGTTGGCGTCTTTTACTACCTTAGCCCACATCGCCAATTCTCTTTGAATGCGCTTGGCAGAGTCTGCTGGGGATAGGAAGTTTACATAAACACCCGCTGCTAGCATGCGCTCTTGTACCTCAGGACGTTGCAAGATCACCTTAATATCTCCACTGAGTTTATCGATAATTGCTGTAGGTGTTCCTGCTGGAGCCAAAATACCAAACATGCTCACTACATCAAAGTTCGGTAAGCCGGTAGCCTCAGTGACTGTTGGAACATCAGGCAATTGGCTAATCCGTTTAGCGGTTGTAACCGCAAGAGGCCTTAACTGACCAGCTTGGATAAATTGCAGTGCCGCAGGTACGGTTTCAGCCATTGTTAATACCTGTCCGCCCACTAAGTCAGTCATAGCAGGGCCGCTTCCTTTGTATGGAACGTGTAATAAATCTAAACCAAGTTGATTGCGAAACATTTCCATTGCAAGGCGTTGTGGTGCGCCAGCGCCAGATGATGCAAAGGTAAGCTTACCTGGATTTGCCTTAGCATAGGCGATGAACTCTTTCATGTTTTTAACGGGTACCGATGGGTTCACTACGAATACCAATGGCACAACTCCCACTACATCAACCGGTGTGAAATCTTTCTCTAAGTTGTATTTGATCTTATCTTTATCGAGATTTGCATTAATGGAGTGTGAAGTGAGGGCGCCCATTAATAAGGTGTAGCCATCTGGTACAGATTTAGCAACCATATCGGCACCAATATTGCCGCTATCACCCGCGCGATTGTCAGGAACTACTTGTTGATTGAGCGACTTGGAGAGTTCTTGCGCCATGATGCGCCCAATCACATCGGTGGCACCACCTGGTGGATAAGGGATGACTAATTTAATCGGCTTTTCAGGATAGTTTTTGATTGCAGCGCTATTGGTTTGCGCAAGTAGGGGTGCACTCAGAAGGCTGGAGCAGAGGAGTAGGCTAAAGCCTTTGATAATTTTTTGTCTCATGTTGTATTTTTTAATAGTGGGTTGATCTTCGATTTTCTATTATCTACAGAAAAAAATCATGCGCTGCATCAATGATTTGGATATTTCTCTAATTACAATGGGTGAATGAACTTTGAGCCCCACCAAATCGAGATTATTGGCTATTGCGCTGCATTCTTAACTACCATTGCTTTTTTACCTCAGGCCATCCAGTCTTGGCGTACTAGAGATCTTTCCGGCGTTTCCTTAGGAATGTATTCCTTATTCACAGCTGGGGTAGGTTTGTGGCTGGTTTATGGACTCATTATCGAAAAGTGGCCCCTCATACTGGCAAATGCGCTGACCTTTGCCTTGGCGCTCAGCATTCTTTTATTAAAATTGCGTCATACTTCTAAGCAGCAGAAATAGAGTGCTTATTTATCAAATTTTTGAAAGGTTTTTATGTCCTCAGCATTTGTGATTGATCCACCGGCAGTTATTTCATTGCCTGTAACGGGCGATAGTCGTCGTTTTGCTGTCAATCGCATTTATTGTGTGGGACGTAATTACGCTGATCATGCGCGTGAGATGGGGCATGATCCAGATCGTGAGCCACCGTTCTTTTTTATGAAGCCAGCTAATTCTATCGTGACAGATGGTAAAGATATGGCATATCCAAATTTATCAAGTGACGTACACCACGAAATTGAGATGGTGGTTGCGATCGGTAAAGGTGGTTCTAATATTGCTGCTGATAAAGCCTTAGACCATGTATATGGTTATGGTGTGGGATTAGATATGACGCGGCGCGACCTTCAGGGTGAAGCTAAGAAGATGGGTCGACCTTGGGATACGGGTAAAGCATTTGATCAATCCGCACCCTGTGGTGAGATCACACCAGTAAGTCAGTGTGGTCATCCTGCTCAGGGTGCCGTTAAGCTTTTGATCAATGGTGAAGTTCGCCAAGAGGGTGATCTTAATCAGCTTATATGGAATGTTCCCGATACGATTGCTTATCTCTCTACCTTATTTACTTTAGAGCCGGGCGACTTGATTTTCTCTGGCACGCCAGCCGGAGTTGGTCCAGTCAAAAAGGGTGATGTTCTTGAGGGCAGCGTTGCTGGCTTAGTAAACTTAAAAATACGAGTTATCTAAATACTAAAGAGGATTTGATTGATGAAAAGTTTATTGAAGAGAGTAAAGCTTGCATTGTCTCTAGGAGCATTGTCTTTATTCATCATCTCCTGTGCCAGTACCGAAAAAGCGCCTGCGGATAAAGCTGCAACTCCAAGTCCTCCAGCCAGTCTGTATGCGAATGCTGCTCCATTGGATTTGCGCTTAAGTCAGTGGCCTTACCCTTATCCATTAAAAGAATTCAAAACATCCTTGCAAGGACAGCCAGCCAGCATGATGTATATGGATGTGGCTGCCTTAGGTAGGTCAAAGGGTGTGGTTCTGTTATTTCATGGAAAAAACTTTTCCAGTGACTATTGGGCGCCAACTATTGCGGGACTTTCTAAGGCTGGCTACCGTGTAATCGCCCCTGACCAGATTGGCTTTGGTAAATCCTCCAAGCCAGATGTGGATTATCACTTTGATGATTTGGCTGCCAATACGCAAGCTTTATTGAAGTCTCTTAATATTTCGCGAGTTTCAGTCATTGCAAACTCTATGGGCGGCATGGTGGGCATTCGTTTTGCACGTTTATATCCGCAGACTGTACAAAAGCTAGTGCTTGAGAATCCATTGGGTCTTGAGGATTACAGTAAGGATGTTCCGCCACAGAAGAACGAGGTTTTACTCAAGCTAGAGATGGCGCAAACAGAAACGAGTTATCGTCGTTTTCTACAAACTTATTTTCCAAGCTGGCAGCCAAGTTATGAAAAGTTTGTAGAGGTCTATGTACGCGTTCAAAAAGGTCCAGACTATCCAGCCTTTGCAAAGACTTCAGTCCAGACCTATCAAATGATTGCAGAAAAACCAGTCGTCAATGATTTGCCACAATTAAAGATGCCAGTTCTGTTGGTGATTGGTCAAAAAGACCGTACGGTATTTGGTCGACGTTTTGCGCCGCCAGAGGCAGTGAAGTCTTTGGGTAACTTTCCAGAGTTAGGTAAGAAAGCGCAAGCAGTGATTCCGAATGCAAAACTGGTGCCGCTCGAGAATGTAGGGCACGTACCTCATATTGAAGTGCCAGATCAGTTTGTAAACATTGTCGTGGAGTTCTTAAACTCTAAAAGCTAAGCTTTATTTACCAACCCACTTGGGTGGACGACCTTCTAAGAAGGCGTTCACTCCTTCCCTAAAGTCTTTACTGTTATAGGTTTCACGCATAAGGTCTGTGCAATCGGGGGGCTTACTCTGGAGTAGGCGCGCTAAGGTGAGTTTGCTGGCCTTTTGCGTAACTGGTGCCAATGCAGCTAATTTTTCAGCCAGCGCATCGGTTGCCGATTCAATTTCTGCAGGCTCCACTGTTTGATATAAGAAGCCGGACTCAAGTAATGCCGGTGCCTTAATCAGTTCAGCTGTTAGCAACATTTTTTTGACTATTGGAATTCCAAGATGTGCTGCTATCCAAGATAAATTACTTGGAGACAAACAGTTTCCTAAAGTCTTGGCTACTGGAATACCAAAACGGGCTTCTGAAGTAGAGATGCGAAAGTCGCAAGCGGTTGCCATTAATAGACCGCTACCGACAGCCAAACCCTCGATCAACGCAATCGTTGGCATAGGTAGTTCTTGTAGGGATGCAAAAATATGATCTACAGCGACTTCATATGCTTCATCTTTTTGGAGATCAACAAACTGTTGAATATCACTACCGGAAACAAATGCCTTATCTCCGGCACCCCTAAAAATCACCACCCGAATATCAGGATTGTTTGCAAGTGAGCCGCAGATCTTATTAAGCTCTTTATACATTGGCCAAGTCAGCGCATTACGAGCGGCGGGGTTATTGAAAACAACCCGTGCAATCTTTCCATCAACATTCAAATGGATGCAGGGTGGAGTGGGGTGAATGGTCATGAGGTCATTCTAAACAAAAGCGAGCGCTACAAATACTTAAAGACCTTGCTTTAGATGCTGTCATGGCAGTTTTAAGCATGCTGTAAGACTCCTGCGCTAGAATTCCCCTATGTATATGTTTCTACCTTTTCTGACAGCTTTTATCGGACTTGTTTTAGTCTGGTTTGAGAAACGTCTAGCAGGCTTAATTGTTTTAGCGATTACTGTTGGCATTCTTATAGTCTGGTTCCGCTTTCATGCAACTAGCCATCTTAATATCAGTCTCTAATTAGTTGTGAGTCGACATTCTTTTCCTTCATTAGCGGCGCTTGGTAATCAGCTAGCATTATTGGCTGTTGTGGGCATGCTTGCCTACGCATTTGTAGATCAGCTGTATTTTGGCGAGCTGCCTTGCCCCTTATGCTTAATGCAGCGCGTTGGGTTTGTGCTCATTGGTTTCGCATTGGTTTTGAATATTCGTTGCGGCGCGCATTCTGCTCACTATGGATGGGGCATTATTGGCGGCTTGGTAGGAATGATGGTTTCACTGCGTCAGGTGTTTTTACATATCTTGCCGGGGGATAAAGGATTTGGCGCCACATTCCTTGAGTTGCATTTTTATACTTGGGCCTATGTTGGCTATACAGGCTTATTGATGGGTTTGGCAGTGCTGTTGATGTTGCCTAATCGTGAGGTTCGATCCCGCACTTGGTTTGCTAATACTTTGGTGATCACTTTTATTCTGCTGGTGTTAGGCAACCTTGTTTCTACTTTGCTTGAATGTGGAATCGGCCCTTGTGCTGATGACCCTATTAAATATGAGGGCTGGCTCTGGTTGCGCTCTCGCTTTGGCTTTTAACCCTGACCATTAGGTCTAGCTCTGAATTCATTAAGCATGCCATTCCCTGAGGTTTTGAAGCGCCTTCTACTTCTTTTTCTGTTGTGGGCTATCGGTATCACAGCTCACGCACAAAGTGCATCCCAGAAAAACACTGCTTGGCCTAAACAGGCTATTCGTATTATTGTTACTTTCACGCCCGGTGGTGCTCCAGATATCTTAGCCCGCGTCTTAGCGGAAAGTTGGCAACAAAGTCTAGGGGTGCCAGTGCTGGTTGAAAATCGTCCTGGCTACGGCGGTAATATTGGTGCCGATCTAGTAGCTAAGAGCGAGCCTGATGGCTATACATTGTTGATTGGCACAGTAGGTATTCATGCGATCAATGGCTCACTTTATGAAAAGATGTCTTTTGATCCTGTGAAGGATTTCACGCCCATTAGTTTTTTAGCTAGCACGCCCAATGTACTCATTGTGAATAAAAAGTTAGGCGTCAATAATCTCCAAGAGTTAATTGAGTTAGCAAAAGCTAAGCCTGATCAACTCACTTTTGGTTCATCAGGAGTTGGCACTTCACTGCACATGTCAGGAGAATTATTTAAAGAGATGGCGGGCGTACAGATTCGCCATATCCCCTACAAAGGGCGTGCACAATCTTTGCCAGACTTATTGAGTGGCCGCATCTCCATGCTCTTTGATAATCTTTCATCCTCTTTAGCGCTCATTAAGGCAGGTGAGGTCCAGGCTTTAGGCGTCACTACTCTGAAGCGCTCCCATGCTGCCCCTGAAATTCCGACCCTGTCTGAACAGGGTTTGACTGGTTTTGAGGCTATATCTTGGTTTTCTTTGATGGCGCCTGCAAATCTACCGCCCCATATCCAAGAGCGCTTGAATCAGATGGTCCGTCAAACCTTAAGTAACCCTGATGTGAAGTCCCGTCTTTTGGCGGGTGGCTTAGATCCTGCTCCAGGTAGTCCAAAAGACCTTTCTAAGTTAATTAGCTCAGAAGCAAGTAAATGGGGTAGGGTAGTGCGGCAATCCGGTGCAAAATTAGAGCAATAAATAGAGCAATTAACTGGTTTTCTTGTCAGCCAAGACCTATTTTCAAGCGTTATAGAAATGAGAGCCATTTGCTTGAAATCACTTTTTATCCTTACTCCACTCCCAAGCCCTAAATTTGCCTAAATTTTCAGCATTAGACTTTTCTAAATTCGGGATGACTTTGGCTGTTTTTTTATTGGTGGGCTGCGCGACGCAGACCCAGCAAATCAAAATGAACGAGTCTAAGGAGCCATTTAAAAATGGCGATCTACAAAATACAGTGGGTGTTATTCAGAATGCCTTCAAAGATAAAAATACCCTTTACTACATGGAAATGGGTGGCGTGCAGAGGCTCCAAGGTCCAGCTCAGATTCCAAGCAGCACTCAAAACTTACTGGCTGCAGACCAACTGGTTAGTCGCTGGGAGGTAACTACGAGTGACAAGCTCAGGCGCTCTTTTTCAGGGGCGAGCTCTTATGTTTTATCAGAAGGCTTTAGTAGCGAGTATGAGCCCAAGCCTTACGAAGTCAGTTTATTAAGTCAGACCATAGCATTAAATCATCTCTCTCAAGGAAGATGGAATGACGCCATGGTGGAGGCTAAAAAAATGGCGCAGCGCGAGAAGGTGATTGAAGAGCTCATTCAAAGTAAGGTAGCCGCGGTATCTAAGGTTGAGCGCGAACAGCAAAACAGTCCGAATTCACGGGGTGCTACCAGTCGTATTGAAAGCATCGGAGGCTACCCAATTAATTTGTTGGATGATGAAGAAACGCGTAGTCTCAAGAATTCCTATCAAAACCCAGCAGCGTATTACTTGTCAGGCTTTATTCATGAGTCGCAAGGAGAGGCTAGCTTGGCTGCCCCAGGCTATCGTCTAGCGGTAGAGTTAAGACCCCAAGTGAATTTTTTTAAAACCAGTATTGCGAAGCTCGATTCCAATATTGAAAATCAAAGTAAAAAATCTTTTGCTGATACTTTGATCATTATTGATACGGGGTATATGCCCAAAATTATTCCTTATCAAATTAGCCAGACTTTTAATGTCGGTGGTAATCCAAAGTTGGTCACTTTAACTTTTCCAGTGATTGAAAAATCCACTGAACGTTTCAGACCAAGCATGATTCAACTCGGCGATAGGGTCGCTAATCCAGAGTTAGTTGCCAATATTGATGCAATGGCTCGCAAGAACTTGCGCGATGACATGCCGGCTTATGTACTTCGTGCCTCTTCAAGAGCACTAGTTTCCTTGGCTGCACAATATGCAGCAGACCGGGCTGCTCAACAAGCGGCTAATAGAAAGAATCAGAATAACCAAAATAATAATAGCGCTGCTCTCATTGGTGCTATTGCAGGAATGATCACGGGGTATGGATTACAGGCAATTAATGTGACAGATGTGCGCCACTGGTCAACCTTGCCTGCACAAACGTATATGGCGAGAATGGGTTTGCCGATTGGCCCTACCGTTCTACAGTACACTTTGCCTTCAGGGGTCACGGCTTCCCAGACTATTAATTTAGTAGGGGGCTATAACGTAGTCTATATCCGCATGTTCAGAAATCGGGCAACGGTGCTTACTTCCAATGATCCTGTAGCTCTCCCAGCCAAAGCGCCAATTGCACCTGCCCCAGCAACTGCAAATCCGGTTTCTGCTCAGCCTGCTAGCGTTTTGCCTACAGCGATAACACCCAAACCATCTGAAGGTGCTTTTGCCGGCTTTATGAAGTTATTAGATGGCTTTAAAGATCCCAAGCCAGAAGAGCCTACTCCAGCTGTAACCTTACCTGCAGCAACTGTAGAGGCACCAACTTCTACCGCTACAGCGCTGGAGGTGCCAGCGGCTTCAACCCCAGTTTCTAGCCCTAATTCCACCCCCAGCGCCAGTCCTGCTGGCAGTAATATAGAAGGTGGGGTTAAGCCTTACGAACCACCCAATCTGCTGAACAGCCTTCAGCAGCTTTTTAATTAGGAAAGACCCAGATGAAAAATTACCTTGCAATCATTTTGACGGCGCTTGCTTTAGTAGCATGCAGCTCAACGCCATCGATGAAGGAGATGACGATACGCATGGGGAATACGGACAGTATTCAAGTTATAGATATGCGAAGCCTGGTACGTAACGGCGTTCTCACTGCGCAAGTCACCATTCAAAATGACAGCAAATCGAATCTAGTTTCTTATCGATTCAAGTGGATTGGTAAAAACGGTATGGCTGTAACAGATGAAGAGCCATGGAAGCCAGTAACAGTGGGTAAGGGGCAGTCAACTATTATTACGGGTATTGCCCCAACTCCAGATGCCACTGACTTTCGCTTTGAGTTAAATCAATACAAGTAAATATCACACAAAAACAAAGTAACCATTCAATATTAAAAAGATATTAGGGCTTATTAAACATGAATATGAACACTAAAACTATCCGCATATCCGCCATTGCATTATCAGTTGCAGCGCTTGCAGCTTGTTCTGGACCGCAGGTGCGCTATGGCGATGCAAAAGCAGTTGAGACAGTCAATGCCAACTACGGATCTACTGATCTCCAGATGATTGCTGAAGCGATGACAAGATCACTCTTGCAATCAAAAGCGATCTCTGGAAGTAAGGATGCGCCGATTGTGACTCTGGCAGACGTAAAGAATAAGACTTCTGAATACATTGATACGCGTGTGATCACCGATAAGATCCGGACGCAACTCATGAAGAGTGGTCAGGTACGATTTGCGGTGAGCGTTTCTGAAATGAAAAATCAAACGGAAGAACTCAAGCGTCAGAACCAGTCAGGCCTGTATAAGAACAGTACGATTGCTAAGACTGGCAATATGCAAGGCGCTCAATACCGCATCGAAGGATCGATTGCATCTATTGTGAAGAACACCAAAGATGTTAAGGATGTTTACTACGTCTTCAATTTGAATCTGATTAATAACGAGTCTGGTTTGCTCGAGTGGGCCGACGAAAAAGAGATTCGTAAGACTGCTACACGCTAATACGCCTCTTAACATCATAGAGAATTGAGTAATACATGAAAAAAACCCTTATAGCTTGCACAGGCCTGAGCCTAGTTTTTCTGGCTGGCTGCGCCTCCAAGCCGCCTGCGCCAGCAGCAGAATCTGCGATTGTTGGTCAAGTTCCCGCAGATCCACCCAAAAATCCTGTGATTAGTGCACAAGCACTGAAGGCGGATTCCAAGTCTATTGCAGTGACTGATGTGTATTTCAAAAAAGAAGGTAAAAATTTAACCTTCATTGAAGAAACCAGAACAACAACGGATAACAGTATTTCTTCTACGATTACACCGAAGACGATTGAAGTGGATGCTGATAAAGCGAATGCCTCTGCCATTACTGGCGGCCCAAATTCTTCTGCCTTTCCAGTGAAGTTCACCAATTTGGCTGATCCAAAAGCAACTAGTCCTGGCACTGCTATTCCACCTGCACCTGTGGTTGATGCGGCGACACCTAGTAATAGCGCTGCGACTGCCAATACCCAGAGCATGAAAAAATCAGGCTATCAAAGTAATAATGAATATGGTGAGTTACGTTACTTAGCCAATCCTATTCGTGGTTTGCTGATTAAGTCTGGCTATAAAGTCGTGCAGGCTAAATCTACGCCTGCCACCCCCAACCAGGGCGATGAGTACTTTGATATTGTGAAGCGTATCAAGGCTGGTGATTTTGCTGATGCTGACTATGTTTTGTATGGCGTGTTGGCCGAGATCTCTAGTACTGATAATGTTGCCAAGATTCCTGGAACAAAATCTACTTCACAACAAGTAACGCTTGAAGTCACCGTGGACTTTAATATCGTCGATACCAAGACTACTCAAATCGTCGCTTCTTTTGTTGCTTCAGGCGAAGGCAAAGATGTCCAAATTGATGGTAGAGATACGAGCCACAAGCCAAGTATGGCAAAGCTAATGAAGTTAGCCTCTGCAGATTTAGCAGAAGACGTTCGCAAGCAATTGGCTGATCAAAACTTTATTACCAATAATCCTGGGTCAGCAGGGCAAGTTCGTAATCTTAAAAGACGCTTAGATGATGATGCTTCTACTTTGAAGGTTTATAAGTAGTAGCGATCTGTATTAAACCTCTACAGGCGGATGCGTTCTCTCATAGCGCTCCGCCACTCTTCTAAATAGGTAGAGTAAAAAGCATGCAGCTAGAGCGAGACTCAAGCTATTAGCAGCCCAAAAGCCATTTGCACCTTGTAGGAACTCCGGTGTATTGCCTAATACATTAAAGCCCATCAGGTAGCCGCCACCAAGTCCTACACCCCAGAGTGAGCCGGCATAAATCAGCATAGGCCAAAATGCAATGCGATAGGCTCGCAGAATAAAGGCCGCAGTCACTTGCAAGGCATCGAATACTTGGTAAAACGCAATAAACAGAAAGAGGGGGATGGAGAATAACTTCACCTCTGCTGGTGGATCATATAAGTCAAGTAACTGAACTCTGAGGATCCAAACTGCAATACCAATGCAGATGCATAGTGCTGTTGTAAAAAAGACTGAAGACCAGCCGATCTCCTCAGCGCGTTCTGGTTTATTGGCGCCAATGGATTGGGATACCAATGTCATTGTGGCAATCGAGAGGGATAGTGGCACCATGTAAATGACGGTTCCCATATTGGCCACAATTTGATGACCTGCTAAGGCAGTTGTTCCAAGGCGAGCAATAAATAAAGACATAAAAGTGAAGGAGGTCACTTCAATCAAGTAGCTAAAGCCGATCGGTGTACCCAGCTTGAGTAAGGTCCAGATACGTTGCCGATCAGGCATGCTAAAGCGTGTAAAGATCTTAAATGGCTGATAGAAACGATCAAATACAACAAAGCCTAAAGTCATGAGCAGCCAAGCCCAGCTGATGATGACGGTAGCTACAGCACAGCCTGGGCCACCCATACCCTCAATACCTAAGCCCCCATAAATAAAGAGTAAGTTCAGGGGTATTTTGAGAGCTAGGCCAATGAGCTGCACTACCGTGATAACGGTGGGACGTGATACGGCATTGTGCAGCGCCATTAATACCCTCATGGCCATACTTGCTGGCAAGCCAATGGCTAAGATATTGAGATATAGCTTTGCTTTGCCTTCAATCAGATCATTCACTTGTGAGATGGCAAGCAAGTGATCAGCATTGAGTAGGATGAAACAGCCCAGTACAGTAAGGCCTAAGGCAAGCCATGTAGCTTGTCGAACTTCTTCGCCGATTTCTGAAAAACGCCTAGCGCCAAAGAGTTGGCCGGCAATCGGTGCGAGAGCAGAGATTACTCCGGTTAGACCAACATAAATACTAATGAAGATGGCTGAAGCCATAGCCAGTGCTGCTAGATCATCAGCAGAATAACGTGCTGTCATCGCGGTATCTAGAACACCAAAAGCAATCACGGCTAGTTGACCAACTAATAAAGGTCCAGTTAGCTTTAATAGAGAGGGGATATCCTCGCGCAGACGCGATAGCTTAAAGTGCAGCACGTTTTATTCTGGGATAACTTCGTAAAGACGGAGACGTTCGTCGCGGTCAGCTGCACGTCGGTCTTCCCAGAGAAGGGTTAATTTTTTATTATTTAATTGTGCGTAAGCTTTTGCTTCGGATTGGCTATGGGTCAGCATCCATGGACAATTTGGGTCATCGCGGAAGTTGAGTTTTGAGAAGTATTGAAAAGAAGCGAGCTGTGCAAAACCGAGATTGCTAGTATCAATACAACCACCGCCTGATGGGATTACTTGAACCAATCGTGCTGAAACATGGCGATATGTTTTGGCAAAGTTAATCGTTGGTAGCCACAAGGTCATGAGTAGTACCCACATCAAAGTGGTACCTGACGCTGAGATAATAAGGCAACGCCAAATTTCTTTTGGTGCCCGTGAAGTTCTCCAACGTACTACTGCAAGCCATACGCCTGTAATGGCAAGGGCCACAATAAATCCTAAGACGTTAAATTGACTCTCGAATCCAGGAAGTAAGCGTGCAATATTGGCTGCGGTGGACTCTGGATAGCCTGTGACTTTTGCTAGCCAAATAATCCAGATAGCGAGGGCGATGAGCGTAAAGCTAAACATCGCAAACCAATCGATAAAGCTAATGACGCTGCGCTTGAGAACAGGCAGGCTAAATGCGGCAATGATGGCAAGACTCGGAATTAAAATCATCAAATCATGTTCATTTGCCTCTAAGCGGAATAGAACATAAATCAGACTACCAATAAACAGACTTAGTGGAATAGCCAGATGAGGGGCGCGCCATGCACCCGCTTCTTTAGTGCGACCCCAGTGTGCAAGAGACACTAAAGCGAGAGGCCAAACAGGCCATGCATAAGCCCAGAAGTTCACACTCAAGAAACCAAGTGACTCAATTGAAGGGGTGGCGCGCATTTCTGGCATATTGCGCCAGCCTTCTTCGGCAATGTGTCGCCACTGCGCTGGCAGATCAGTCAAGTACCAAACGATCGGCCAAATTGCAAAGCCTATTAAACCTAAAACAGTACTTGTTAGTGTCCAGCGAAAGCGTAACTTGGCATTACTGACAATCACGGCAATGATGGTGGAGGTGACGATGATTAAGCTGAGCGTGAGGTTGCTAGATAGCGCCACGATCGCAATACCCAAGCCGGTCCATAAACCACCTTGCCAAGGTTTATCTAAGCCGCGAACGGTACCGTACAACACAATGCTGATGCCCATCAGTTGTGCCATCATTGGTGTTGTTTCATGAGCGCGTTGTGCTAAACCTACGCATGCTAAGAAAATCAGCAATGCGCCATCGGCCAATGTCATGCCGTAACTCTTCAGATCTGGTTGACCACCAACAGCCAATGCCATCGGCTGCACTTCACGCCGACGACCTAATAAATATGTGGCATACCAAATGGCCAAGGCCGCAGCAAAAAAGCAGATCGCTGCATATAGACGAGCTGCATTGGCAGCGCCAATCCATGAACCAAATAAGTTAATGAGGGTAGCGCCCATCCAATAGGGTAGGGGCGCACCAAGAGAGATGTCGCGACCCGCTAGATGTGGCACAACCCAATCAATAGAGTTACCGCGAAAGAGGGTCCACATGCCACCAAAGCCAATTGCATCTTCATTCTTCCAGGGATCCCGAAAGAAGAGGCCAGCAAAACCATACACCAAGGTCAACGCAAAAATAATGATGCGCGGAATCGATTTAGTGGCGGCGGCGGTAAGTTTGACCATGAGTGAAGTTCAAAATAAAAAAGGCAGCAAACGCTGCCTTGATTATCTCGCAGAGCAGGTATTTAACATACCCTGCGAATAGAAGTGGATTAAGCCTTCTTCTTAGCTGGCTTTTCAGCAGCTTTAGCTTCTGCAGCAGCAGCTTTTTTCTCAGCTGTTTTAGCAGCGCCATCACCGGTAGCTTTAGCAACTGCTTTAGTACCGAATTTCTGACGGAATTTCTCAACACGACCAGCGGTATCCATAATTTTCTGGGTACCAGTGTAGAAAGGGTGTGATTCAGATGAAGTCTCGATCTTGGCCAATGGATATTCATTGCCGTCTTCCCACTTGATTTTCTCTTTAGTGGACATTGTGGAGCGAGTTTTGAAGCTGAAGTTATTGGAAACGTCTACAAAGACGATTTCGCGATATTCGGGGTGAATGCCAGGTTTCATGTTGAGTCCTATGAGCGGGTAGCCGTTCGAGTCAAATTGACTTAAATACTTTCCCAGGTTTTAAAAGCAGTAAATGTAAATTTTGGGTGCAGCAAAAGCGAAATTATGCCATGAAATCAAGGACAAAGCTCGCTTTGAGGGTCTAAAAAGGGCTAAAACAGCCCCCTAGACCCTTAAATTAGCCTCCGCGACGCATTAAGTCGAAGAATTCACCATTGTTTTTGGTCGATTTGAGCTTATCGACAATAAAGTTCATCGCTTCGATATCGTCCATATCGGCCAGTAATTTACGTAATACCCAGATCTTCTGGAGGTTCTCGGCCTTAACCAAGAGCTCTTCGCGACGGGTACCAGACTTATTGAGGTTAATCGATGGGTAAACACGACGTTCAGCCAAGCGACGCTCAAGGTGCACTTCCATATTGCCGGTACCTTTGAACTCTTCGTAGATGAGATCATCCATACGACTACCCGTTTCAATCAGGGCAGTTGCAATGATCGTCAATGAGCCACCTTCTTCGATGTTGCGAGCAGCACCAAAGAAACGTTTTGGACGTTGTAATGCGTTCGCATCCACACCACCAGAAAGAACCTTACCAGATGAAGGAACAACGGTGTTGTATGCGCGCGCTAGACGGGTAATCGAATCAAGCAAGATGATGACATCTTTGCCCATCTCTACTAAACGCTTTGCCTTCTCAATCACCATCTCGGCTACTTGTACGTGACGCACTGCAGGCTCATCAAAGGTGGATGCAACCACTTCGCCACGAACGGAGCGTTGCATCTCGGTTACTTCTTCAGGGCGCTCATCAACGAGCAAGACAATCAAAATGGCTTCAGGATTATTGGCAGCAATGGCGTGTGCAATATGCTGCATCATTACGGTCTTACCAGACTTTGGTGAAGCTACGATCAAGCCACGTTGACCATAACCAATCGGCGAGATCATGTCGATGATGCGACCAGTCAGATTCTCTTCAGCCTTAATATCACGCTCTAAACTAATTACGCGGTTCGGATGCAAAGGCGTTAAGTTCTCAAACATGATGCGGTTCTTGAGAGCTTCTGGAGCTAAACCGTTGATCTTGTCTACCTTCACCAGTGCAAAGTAACGCTCACCATCTTTAGGTGTACGTACTTCACCTTCCACGCTGTCACCAGTATGTAAGTTGAAGCGGCGGATCTGCGCAGGAGAGATGTAAATATCGTCAGGAGAAGCCATGTAAGAGGCTTCGGGAGAACGCAAGAAACCAAAGCCATCAGGCAATACTTCCAAAGTGCCGTCGCCGAATACTGTTTCACCAGCCTTCGCACGTTTTTTCAAAATGGCAAACATCAATTCTTGTTTGCGCATCCTTTGCGTATTTTCAATCTCCAAGCTGGCTGCCATTTCGAGCAGAGCGGATACGTGGAGGACTTTGAGTTCAGTTAATTGCATGTGGTTCTCGGGTGTTGATAAAGATAAAAATAAATAAGGGAAGTTTGTTTTGGAGTATCGCCGCGCTGATCGAGATCAAGCAGATGTGGAAAAACAGAATTTGGGATGTTTGCTAAGAGGAGGGGGTAAATTGCTGAAAGTCGGAGCACTGATTAGTGCGTTTGAGTAATACTACACCAAAAAATGGGTGTGACAAGCGTTTAAAGCGGGAAAAACCACAGGCTCAACTGGTGAACCTGTGGTCTGAGACTATTTACAGATGGCTATCAATAAATGCAGTCAACTGGGATTTGGCCAAAGCGCCTACTTTTTGAGCAGCCACGGTGCCATTTTTAAAGAGGATCAAAGTCGGAATGCCGCGAATATTGAATTGGGCAGGAACGCCTTGGTTCTCATCTACGTTCATTTTTGCGATCTGAATCTTGTCGCCGTATTCACCAGCGAGCTCTTCCAGAATCGGACCAATCATTGTGCAAGGACCGCACCACTCAGCCCAGAAGTCGAGCAGAACAGGTTTATCGGACTTGAGGACGTCTTGTTCGAAAGAGGCGTCAGTTACATATTTAATGCCGGCACTCATGAAAATTCCTTATTTAGACTTATTTAGCGAGTTATTTAATTATGGCGTTACAACGCTTATATTAGCAATAAGCAGAACGTTCTGCTCAAAATAGATAAATTACTCCATCAATGCCCCAGTCTTTTCCTACCCTTTCTGAACAAAAGCAGCCACAAGCTTGGGCAATAACGCCCAATAGCCAAGCGCTCGCCGAGTTGACCAAGGGTATTTGGGATTGTGCAGTGCAAACTAATCAACGCCCCTTGGTGGTTCTAAGTACCGCAGGCCCACTAATTGGGGTAAGGGCAGCCTTAGAGCAAAACAGACCAAAAGATCTGCCAGGGCACATTGCCTTCTTGCCGCAAGTCATTAGCTTTACCGATTGGCTAGAAGCAGCACCAGGTGCATGGAAGTTTCCAAAGAAGCAAAGTGATTTAGAGAGATGGTTATCGGTCTACATCAATTTGCGCAAACATCCCAAACTGAAGACATGGTTCAAGGCTGAGAGTGATTCCGGAGCATGGGGTTTAGCTAAATCAGTAATCGAAGCTTGCGATATTTTGTCTGAAGCTATCATTCCGCAGCTACATGATCAGTTAAATCTTTTGCTGGAAAGTGGTGAGCTTGATGCAGAGTCCTGGACTAAGAAATTACAAACCATTTTAGATGAAACCATTGCAATTGCATATCCAGAGCTCTCGCGAAAAATTGTTGATCAAGAATCTGAAGTCCTGTTGACCTTTTGGCGTTATTTAAGCGGCGCTGGTGACGCGGTTTTTCGTAAGCAATTTGCAATGGCAGCCCACTTAGGATTGGCAAAAGCCAATCCATCTCAGGCGCGCCCGTTAATCTGGGTTCAGACTGCAGATCCAAAACCGATCGATCGTGTCGTAATGAGTAAGTACTTGGAAGACTATGCTCAGTTTGCTTCAGTTGTTGAGGTGTCATTAGATTGGCGCTCTGTGGCCTTATGGTCTGAAGCTTTGGTTGGAGAAAATGCAGAAGGTGAGTTAGCTCAAATCAATGCAGAGCAGGCTGAGCAATTGCAGAAAAATATTGAATTTGCACCATATCCACATTGGAATTTAATTTCTGCTCGACGTTTTGAGGAGTTGGCCTGGGCTGCAGCGAGATCGATTGAAGCGCACCTGATTGCTCAAAAGAAAAATATTGCTTTGGTTGCGCAAGATCGTCTTGCTGCAAGGCGAGTGCGAGCCCTGTTAGCACGCTTGGGCCCGGCTTTAAATATTCGTGATGAAACCGGTTGGAAGATTGACACTACCAGAGCGGCAGCTGCGATCAATAGTTGGCTAGAGCTGATACGAGCTCCCAAAGAGGGGCCAACCGCAACTGCCCTACTTGAGTTTTTACACAACCCGTATTTGGATATTGCATCTTGTATAGCAAAGCCACCAGCGGTCTGCATTGGCTTGGTGGCACAACTGGAAGATATCTTGATCGCGAGCCAAGCAAAGTCTGGCTGGGAAACCTTTTTCATGGCGATTGAGCGAGCCAATGACTATGCAAGCCATCATGCCTCTAGCCCTAATGAGTCTTTATTAAAGCTGCTGCAATTTGTGCGGGAGCGGCATTATGTCTGGCAAGAGTTAAATCTAAATTGCTCAAACGCATACGAGCTCTTGCAAAAGAATTTACATGACACTGGTATGAGTCAGTCTTTAGAAAATGATGCTGCTGGTAAGCAATTACTAGAGGTTATCAATACTTTTGATTTGCGCTCGAGCGATTACCAGAGTGTTTCGATGCGACTACCGGAATGGATTAGCCTCATTAAATCAGTACTTGAAGATGCTTCTTATGAAGAAGCTGGTAAAGAAGCGCAAGCAAACTTGAGTATCTTACCTTTGAGCTCAACCAGATTGCGTCAATTTGATGCAGTAGTCATGGTGGGGTGTGATGAGCAACAACTTCCGGCATTTTCTGAGCCGCCCCTATTTTTTTCAGATGCATTAAATCGCCTACTAAAGACATCGACGCTGAATGCGCAGTATGTTCAGCAAGCGCGCGATTTCTCACAACTGTTAATTTCTTGTCCAAGTGTTGATTTACTTTGGCAAAGTAAAAGTAAGAATGGTGAGCCATTGAGGCCATCAGCATGGATACAACGCTTACAGATCGAATTGCCTCTTTGGCAGGCGGTTATTTCTAAGCCAGAAACGCATAGTGGTCAAGCAAGGCCTTCAAAGCAGGCGGTTACTTCCTTAGATCAAGCCTTACCCTTGCCGCTGTCAATGAGCCCAAGCGCCTATAAAGCCTTAAGAGACTGCCCTTATAAATATTATGTGAGAAGTTTATTGGGCTTGCGAGAGGCGAAGGAGTTTGAAGATGGTTTTGATGCTTCTTTAGCGGGCCAATCATTGCATGCCTTGCTCCGAAACTTTTATCAGGCACTGAAGACTGAAGAGCAAAAAGCGGGTTCACCAATTAGCGGCAATACGCAAGCGCGTCGTACTTGGATGGAGCGCGAGTTATCCGCTATTTCTGAAAAAGAATTTAGGCGCCTGATTGAGGGTGATAGTAGGGTGCTTGGCACCTTGCGTGATTGGCAAAAACAGATCCCCAGTTTTGTAGATTGGCAGTTGAAAAGAGAGGCTAGCGGATGGCGTTATCACAACGCAGAGCATAAAGTTGGCTTTGATTTACATTTTGTTGATCTTGATGGCGAGCATCGAGTTATGCGAATTGAGGGTCGCGCTGATCGTTTTGATATCAATATCGACGACGAGAAACAAGCAGAAGTGATTGATTACAAAAATCAGTCAATGACCAAGATTAAAAAGCGCGCTGAACATGTTTTAGAGGATCCGCAGTTGTTGATTTACGCGCGTGCTGTCAATGAAGATCCTGCCAGCGCTCATCTTCAAGGCCATCATATTAATCATGCGCAATGGGTTTCACTCAAACTGGACATTAAGCGAGATAAAAAGCTACTCAGATCGCTAGAGGTTGAAGGTGTTTCTGAATTGATGCCTGCTTTCGATCAGCAAATTACGGAAGACATGCAAAATCTGTGGTCTAGAAAAGAGATGACTGCTTTTGCACCGGATGGCGTCTGTAAATACTGTGAGGCAAGAGGGATTTGCAGAAAGGGAATGTGGTGAAAAAGTTCGATAACGCCATTGCCTGTGATCCTAGTAAGTCAGTCATTGTTTCTGCTTGTGCTGGCAGCGGCAAAACATGGCTATTAGTTGCCCGCATGATCCGTCTCTTATTATCTGGCGCAAAGCCATCAGAAATTCTGGCTTTAACTTTTACACGCAAAGCAGCGCAAGAGATGCGCGATCGTCTCTACAGCTTGCTTGAGCAATTTTCAACCATGAGTGATGCTGAGCTATTAGATGAATTAACCAAAAGAGGTTTAGGCGATAGCGAAGCAAAAGTGCTACTACCCCAAGCAAGATTGCTTTATAGCAAAGTGCTTGCCAGCCCTCAGTCGATAGTGATTGATACTTTCCATGGCTGGTTTGGCAGATTATTAAATGCTGCTCCAATCTCTGCAGAAGTGCAGCCTGGCTTTAGCTTGCGTGAAGATGGCAAAAGATTGTTAGAAGAATGCTTAGATGATTGGTGGGGAGATCTTCCTCCGGATCTTAAAGTGCATTACGACATTCTTTTAAAGCAGTTAGGCGCAAGCAATACCGAAAAGTTTTTGATGGGTAACTATGGCCTCATGAAGCAACGTGGCGCCTGGACCTTCTTTGTTGAGGCGTGCAAACAAAAAGGGATTACTCCGATTGAGCACTTCAAGCAATTTTTGCCCAGATTACATTTGGAAAATCCTTTATTAAGAATGTGGAGTGCGCCGAAGGCAAGGGCGGATCTTGAGTTCTTGGTGCGCTGTTTTTCTCATAGCAGCAAGCAGGAGTCGGCGTTCTTGCCGCAACTCGTAAAGGCGCTGGAGTGCATGCAGCGTAGTGGTGATGTCATGGAGGTTGCCGCTACATTGCAAGCAGTCTTTTTAAATGGCGATGGTGAGCCCCGAGATAACACTAACCGAGCTCTTGGTGCGGTTGAAGAGTATCTGAAAGCCGAAGGCCAATCCCATCTGCAGTCTGATCATATTGCTTATAAGCAGGCTTGGGCACAGGCGTTTGTTGAGTTTCTAGCATGGCAAGCCGAACAAGAGGTTTATCAGTTAAACCAAGCCTGGTTTGCCATGAGTGAGCGCATGATGGATCATGCTGCCGCAGCCAAAGAAGCGATGCGGGTACGTGATTTTGATGATTTAGAGATTGGCGTCAGTAAGCTGATGGCAGATTACGCAAACGCTGCTTACCTGCAAGCGCGTTTAGATGCTAAATATAAACACATCCTTGTTGATGAGTTTCAAGATACGAATCCCTTGCAGTGGCAGATTTTGCGTTCGTGGTTTGAGGCCTAT
This sequence comes from Polynucleobacter meluiroseus, assembly GCA_943372325.1. Taxonomy (GTDB): domain Bacteria; phylum Pseudomonadota; class Gammaproteobacteria; order Burkholderiales; family Burkholderiaceae; genus Polynucleobacter; species Polynucleobacter meluiroseus_I. Next base: position 426,386 of record CALRYF010000002.1, read on the forward strand.
GGCCAAACTAAAGATAGGCCAAGTGTTTTTATAGTAGGTGATCCAAAACAATCGATTTATCGCTTCCGTAGAGCGGACCCACGTTTATTTACCAGCGCAAAAGCATTTTTAGAGTCGGAGATGGGTGCAGTAGCTCTAGATCAAGATACAACCCGTCGCAATGCTCCTAAAATTAATACGGCTGTGAATGATACTTTTGCTCCTTCGCAATTGCCGCCTACTTATGTATTTCATCAGCAGGATACTTTGTGGCAGCCCTTATTAGCAGGCTTGCCAAGTACGGCGTACTCAAAAGAGGGTGAGGCTGCGCTATTACCTTTGATTCCTTATGTAAAAGAAGAGCTGAACCCGCGTAAGGGTAATGCATTTGATGCGCCTATTACCGATGTGAACCAAACCGTTGCCGCTGCGCAGCGCTATGCAGAAGGTCAAGAAATTAGCAAGTTGATTCAGCATATATTGGCAACGCGCCAGGTGATGGATGAAGAAGATGGCCAACAGTTTTGGCGCGCTGCTAGAGAGAGCGATTTCTTATTGCTAGTGAAACGTCGTAAATTTTTGCCACAGTTTGAAAGAGCTTTGCGTGAAGCTGATCTTGCTTATGACAGTTCGAGGCTGGGTGGTCTACTTAATACTCTTGAGATTGATGATTTGATTGCATTACTTACAGTACTGCTGTCGCCACGTCATGATCTGCCCCTTGCGCAAGTACTCAGAAGCCCTATTTTTGGATTTACTGAGCAGCAAATGCAGGCACTTACTATTACCAAGGCCAATAATGAGCAATATCGATCTTGGTGGGATGTCTTGCAAGATAGTCAAGACACATCAGCCCAGAGAGCTGCTCGCTTTTTAGAGCATTGGCGCGTGTTAGCAGAGCACTTGCCAGTCCATGACTTATTAGATCAAATTTATCAAGAAAGTAATTTGCGTTTTGAGTATGCAGCTAGCGCTCAACCCTTAGCTCGCGCGCAGATCGTTGCCAATCTAGATGCTTTTTTAGAACTTTCTCTCAATCAAGATGGTGGTCGTTATCCAAGTCTTGGCCGCTTTATTGATGAGATAAATGCCATGCGTCGTAGCGATGATGATGAAACGCCAGATGAAGGTGATGTTGAGCTGGAGTCTGATACAGACTTAGTTGAAGTCGATGAAGACAGTGAGATGTCAGAGGAGGATCAGCATAAGCGTGTCCGGCTTATGACGATTCATGGGGCTAAAGGCCTTGAATCCCCATTCGTGATTATTTTGGATGCCAATCATACGGTTGGCGCCTCCGATCATTCTGGAGTTTTGTTGGAGTGGTCTCCCAATGATAGAAGCCCCTCACATCTATCGATGTACACCAAGGCGGGTCTCACTTCTCCACGTAGCCAAATTCGAGAAGACGAGGAAGTCATCAGTCAGAACGAAAATTGGAATTTACTCTACGTGGCAATGACCCGTGCCAAGCAAGGTTTATGGATTAGCGGAGTAGCAAAAGAGCCTACTGCAAACAATCCCATTGGCCTTGATCAGAAATCTTGGTATGCCAGAGCTCAGTTTGGAAAGCTACCTACCATCGAGCTTGCTGAGGTAGTCACCACTACTTCAGGCGGTGCAGTCAAGGCAGGTAAACCAACAGAAAGTGCTATACCAAAAGAAAGTGCTGTACCTGCAGATACTTTCAGTATTGAAGATTTTCAAATTACATGGGAGTATGCAAAGCTAAGTCATCAACAACAGTTGCTCGATATTCAGAGTGGCGCTACAGTGCAGCTCACTCAAACCACAACAGCAACAGATCCTGATCCAGAAATCCTCGCAGAGGGTACACACTTTCATAAGCTGCTTGAGTTCCTCACGGCAGATTCAAGTAAGACCCAGCTAACCCAGATGCCAAGTGAGCAAGAGATTATGAATTGGCTCAGCGTTGATCAAGAGCAGGCACAAAGGCTAATAACGCGCACGCAGACAGTTCTAGAAGCACCAGCACTCAAGCCTTACCTCACATCAGGGGAGTGGGTTCAGGCTTGGAATGAATTGGATATCGCCACTGAAGCAGGTAAGAGCTATCGTATGGATCGTTTAGTTGAGCTAGACGATCATCTGGCCATCATCGATTACAAACTCACCATCCCAGCAATAGGCAGTGAGCAGTATGAAAAATACCGTAAGCAGTTACAGGACTATCAAGCTGAACTTACCCGCATCCGACAAGATAAGCCAAACAAGGCTTACTTAATCTCGTCTAAGGGTGAGATGGTGGAAGTAAAGTAAGGTCTACCTAGTAGGTTATTTCGAGTGATCCTCGTGCTTATATTTTGCCAAATAAAAAACCACCGCATCGGTGGTTTTTTATTGAAGGAAAAATCAGCAATCCTTATTTAATCATCCCTGCATTTTTTGCATCATCCATAGCTTGAACTGTTTTCTCCTTGATGAATGCTGGCATTTTTGCCAAAGGTACATCCACAATCACAAATCCAGAGTCCTCTAACTTCTTCTTGGTTTCAGGATCAGCATTGAGTTGTGCAAAGTAGTCAGACATCTTTTGCTGGAGTACTAATGGAGTCGCTTTTGGTACCGCAACACCACGATAGGCGCCATCCACCCAGTTCAGGCCAAGTTCTTTAAAGGTTGGCACGTCTGGTAGAGCAGGGTTACGTTTCTCAGTAGCAATCGCTAGTGTGCGTACCTTACTTTTTTGTTGAATTGCTAAAGGCAGATAACCCATTGCGCCATCGACGTGCATACCAATCAAGGCAGTAATTAAATCGCCTGTACCTTTAAAGGGTACGTAATTGATTTTGACACCAGCCATTTTATTCAAGCGCTCAACTGCCATGTGGTTAGCAGAGAACTGAGCTGAGCCCGCTAAAGACATCTTGCCCGGATCTTTTTTAGCTGCCGCAATAAATTCTTGGTAGGTCTTGTAAGGGCTATCTGCAGAAACCATCAAAGCATCTGGAGTGTAGTGATAGTAGTAGATCGCATTAATGTCATCTGTCTTGTACTGAATACCTTCTTGGAGTGGTTGCAAGATCGTATGCGGAATATTGATACCCACTACAGTCGTACCATCGGCCGGATAAGTATTGAGAGCACTCCACACTAATGCGCCACCAGCGCCAGCACGATTGATAACCACCATGGGCTGCTTGAACTTCTTGGCAGAAATATCAGCTTGATAGCGCGCTACTAAGTCAGACTCCCCAGCAGGTGGGAAGGGAATGATGTACTGAATGGTTTTATCCGGGAAAGGTTGGGCATTTGCCCCTGATAACAAGCCGAATGAAAGCAAGCAAGTACATAGCAAGGTATTAAGTAATTTAAAGCGCTTCATTTAGAGATCTCCTCAATTACTGCGTTGGTAACGTCACTCATCATGGCTGTACCGCCTAAATCACGAGTGTGTAGTTTTGGGTTGGCCGTTACTTTTTCAATAGCTGCCATGAGCTTTGCTCCCAAAGCTTTTTCACCCAGGAAGTCGAGCATCATCACTGCTGACCAGAAGGTACCAATCGGATTGGCAAGGCCTTTGCCCATGATGTCAAAGGCAGAACCATGAATCGGTTCAAACATCGATGGATAGCGACGCTCTGGATCCAGGTTAGCAGTAGGTGCAATACCTAAGCTACCAGCGAGTGCAGCTGCTAAATCGCTCAGAACATCGGCATGTAAGTTAGTTGCAACGATAGTATCTAAAGATTCTGGGCGATTGACCATACGTGCTGTGGCAGCATCAACTAGCTCTTTATCCCACGTCACATCCGGAAAGTCTTTAGCAACGATATTGGCAATCTCATCCCACATCACCATGCCATGACGCTGTGCATTAGATTTGGTGATGACGGTCAGATGTTTACGAGGACGTGACTGCGCTAGCTTAAAAGCAAAGCGCTGGACACGCTCAACCCCAACGCGAGTCATGATGCTCATATCGGAAGCCACTTCAATGGGATGGCCTTGATGCGCTCTGCCGCCTACACCAGAGTACTCACCTTCGGAGTTCTCACGCACAATCACCCAGTCAAGTTGACCAGGCTTGCAATTGCGCAGCGGGGTTTCAATACCGGGCAGAATGCGAGTAGGGCGCACGTTTGCATATTGATCAAAGCCTTGGCAGATCTTGAGACGCAAGCCCCATAAAGTAATGTGATCTGGAATATCTGGATCGCCAGCAGAGCCGAACAAGATAGCATCTTTAGAGCGCAAAGGCTCTAGACCATCCTCGGGCATCATGATGCCGTGCTTACGGTAGTAGTCACCACCCCAATCGAAGTGCTCGAATTCAAAAGCGACCTCAGGATGTTTCTTGCTTAAGGCATTTAGTACCTTCTCACACTCCGGAATCACTTCTTTACCAATCCCATCGCCCGGAACGGACGCGATCTTATACGTCTTCATTTGTCTCCCACTGTTCTTTTTATATAAGTTACTTCAGTAGTGATTTCTAGAGCCACTACCGTAATAACTTCTAGGACCATTATGCAATTGCTTCAGCCTCAACATCGCGATCCTGAACTTGGGGTTTATGACTAGAAAAAGAGGGGGCTGGGGGTGTCAATAGCCCTAAAACAACAAAAATAGCCCCATTTTTGCGGTTTTTACATATACTGTATAAACATACAGTATATTAATGACTATGACGCCAGTAATGAACCCCGCAAAAGTAACGCTGAGCCAGGCACCACAAGCCTTGGCAGGGCATTTTGCTGCCTATGAGCTCAAACTCTTAAGTCACCGAATTTCGGCTGGATTCCCTAGTCCAGCGGCAGATTACGCCGAGGATGGCCTAGATCTGAACCATTACTTAGTCCAAAACAAGCCAGCCACTTTCATGTTTACCGTAAAGGGTGATTCGATGCTGGGCGCGGGCATTTGTGATGGCGACAAGGTCGTTGTTGATAAAGCCCTTAAGCCAAAACATAAAGACATCGTAGTTGCCGTAGTTGATAGTGAATACACCATCAAACGCCTCTATCAGTTACGCGGCCGCATTGAGCTTCAGCCTGAAAACCCGAATTACCAAGCCATCACTTTCAGCGAAGGTAGTGAGTTACAAATCTGGGGTGTAGTTGTAGGGGTAGTGCGTAAGTACAGCAATGCCAGCACTAGATATAACAAAGGGAGCAAGTGAGATGAATACAAGTAATTCATCCAATGCGCTCTTCGCACTCGTGGATGTCAATAACTTCTATGTTTCTTGTGAGCGCGTATTTCAGCCCAAGTTAGAAGAAGTGCCAATGGTGGTGCTCTCCAATAATGATGGTTGTGCTGTCGCACGTAGCGCTGAAGTAAAAGCACTCGGTGTAAAGATGGGCACACCTTGGTTTCAGATGAAAGACTTGGCCAAGAAGCATGGTATTCAAGCGTATTCATCAAACTACACCTTGTATGGCGATATGAGTAGTCGTGTAGTGCAGGTGCTCAGAGACTTTACCCCGAATCTCGAGGTGTACAGCATTGATGAGAGTTTCTTGCAAATCGAAACCGTCTTAAAGCAATACAGGGACACAATCGAGCTAGGTCAAAAGATCAAGCAACAAGTTAAAGACACCACTGGCTTGCCAGTCTGTGTGGGCATCGGCGCTAGTAAGACCTTAGCGAAGCTGGCTAATCACTTAGCTAAGAAACACAAGCAGTTCGCTGGCGTATGCGATGTAAACGCCATGGCAAAAGAAGAGCTCTATCAGTGGATGAGCGAGACTGAAGTAGGCGAGGTGTGGGGTGTTGGCAAACAAATCGCCAAGAAACTCAAAGCCCAAAATATTCAGAGCGTGTTTGATCTTTTGCAGGCCTCGCCACAAGCCATGCGTCAGCAGTTTGGGGTCGTGATGGAGCGTCTTTGCTATGAGCTGCGTGGCACCTCTTGCTTGCAGTTGGAAGAAGTAGCGCCGGCTAAACAACAAATCATTGCCTCACGTAGTTTTGGTAAGTTGGTGACCAGCCAAGCAGAGCTAGCTGAATCCGTTGCCACCCATGTAGCGCGTGCAGCAGAAAAACTCAGAACCCAAAATAGCACTACGGGCGCGCTGACGGTATTTATTCAGACCAATCCGTTTAAGCAAAACGAGCCACAGCATCATCAAAGCGTCACCATTCCATTGGCAGATCCAACAGATAACACGCTGACATTAACTAATGCAGCCTTGGCAGGCCTAAAACAGATTTATCAAACCAACTTTCGCTATAAGAAAGCGGGTGTCATTCTCAATCTGATCAGTGATAAGCCAACAGCACAGCAATCGCTTTTTAACGATATTGAAACTAAAGGTAAGTCAGCGCACCTCATGAAAGCCGTCGATGAGATCAACACGCGCTTTGGTAATGCGGTGATTAGATCTGCGGCTGCAGGAACGAATGGCTCTAAAGAAGAGTGGCAGATGAGATCTAATAATCGGTCGCCGAACTACACCACGAAGTGGGATGAGTTACCTATAGCACGATAAAAAATATGAAATGTACAAACAAAAAACCACTATTTTTCACTAGCTCATTTTGTGAGCTTTAAGTTAATTATTCTGAATTCGTAGCAGCAAATGAATAGTAAATAAGTAGCAAAAGACAAATAGCAAAAAGGAGAAACAAATGAACACAATTAGCAACTTGATGAATAACTTTAACGGCATCTCATTGGCAGCGATCATGATCCTGTCTTACTGTGCCGTGTTGAAAAACACCAAGCGTCATGAAAGTGAAAAAAGACGAGTATTTAATCGTAAGTATCAGTAAAAAACATAGCGGTAGCAGTAAGTAGGGAAAAGCAGCAGGTGGAGGGGAATAAGGAAATCACGGATTCCTTATTCCCTATTGCTTAATAGGGGTAGATAGATAATTCCCCTAAGTTTGTTAAGTCTTTTAAACCCTAAAAAGTGGTTAAGATTCAGATATGAACGAAGATAAACAGACTTTCTTAGATAAAAAATTACGGCCTTTACCGCGCTGGATATTTATGTCCCGCTGGCTGCAGGCACCACTCTATTTAGGATTGATTGTTGCCCAGGGTGTCTATGTTTGGCAGTTCTGGATAGAGTTAGTCCATCTCATCACCATGATGGCAGATAAGTCGATGACTGAAACTGCATTAATGCTAGTGGTACTGGGATTAATCGACGTAGTGATGATCTCCAATTTATTGGTGATGGTGATCGTTGGTGGCTGGGAAACTTTTGTTTCGCGCTTGGAGTTAGAGAACCACCCTGATCAGCCTGAATGGCTCTCGCATGTGAATGCAGGCGTGCTTAAAGTGAAACTAGCAACTGCCATCATTGGCATTTCGTCTATTCATCTACTCAAGACATTTATTAATGCCGCATCTTATGATGAAAAAACCTTGATGTGGCAAACCCTGATTCATGTCACATTTGTCTTATCTGCTCTCGCAATTGCTTATACCGAAAAAATAGTGACAGCAGCGCATAAGCCGCACTAAGTGCTGGCCATTGATACCAATCCCTGTTTTGAATGCGGGCAATGCTGTCAGCATTTCCGGGTGAGCTTCTACCATGCAGAAATTGCGGGTAATGGCGCTGGAATCGTGCCAGCCGAACTCACCAGCAAACTCAATGCCCATATGGCTTGTATGAAAGGCACTGAACAGGGTAATGGAGCCTGTATAGCGCTAAGACATACTGAAGAAGCAGGTTGGCGCTGCTCTATTTATGAAGAGCGCCCAAGTCCTTGCAGAGAATTTAATATTCTCAATGAGGACGGAACAATCAATACAAAGTGCCAAGAACTACAGCAGATTGCTAAGCAGAAAAAGCTCAATCAAGCTAAGCAAGTCAGTTAAGACTATTTAGCCTCTAAAGCTTTACGTAAATAACTAGACACATTGTCTTGGCGCAGTAACCACTGCTTGTAGTCTGTCGGCACTTGGCTGATTAACTCACCTTTGTGTTTGCCATAAGGCATTGTTGTTGGGATGCGGGCTTTCTCAGACATCTCCCATAAAGCATCTAAAGAAACCGGATGCAACTTATCAATAATCTGCCCAACAATCTTGGAGCAGATCCACACATCCGCTAATGCACTATGGGCATTGCGTAATTGCTCTCTGGCAGTAGCACGTTCAAAGTAATAGAGCAGGGCACTTTGAGTATGACTATCTAATTCAGGCCAAAGACTACGTGCCAAGGCTAGCGTACAGATGCGCTTAACCTCAGGACTGCCAATCGCCACCCAATCAAAATCAATATTGTGACCAATCAAGTATTTAGTACCCGCTGGCAAATGAAACGAGCTACTTGCTGGGCAATTGACTAACTCTTCATCCATGATGTGATGAGTGGCAAGCGCACCTAGGCTGATAGGTTTGCCTGGGTTGTAACGCTGTACCCAAGGATTACCCACTTCAAATGGCTTCAGGGAAGTGACATCAAGTGAAGCGGCTTCAATGATGACAGCATCGTTCTTATCGGTTGCTTCTACATCGAAAATAATGGCTTGGGACATAAGGGTATCTGAGTGGTAAAAGAGCGAATCATTCCATTGTGCCTTGATTTGATTAACTCAATGGCTTTGAGGTATCCATCTTCTTGAATTAAGGCTCAAAAAAACTTATTGGCAGCGTATTAAGTCGCCTTCAACTTTAGATTAATCGTTTTACCTAATGTAGATACAGCACTTGTTAGCGTCAGCAGAGTATCCACTAAGCAAACCTCGTGGTAGGGGAGCAAAAGTAAAGGGCGGATTTAAACCGAATTGCCAAGCCCAGACATTTGTCAAATTGGCTAAAGAGGAGAAGCAAATGAATATTCAGTTAATAGAAATAGAGCAGTTAAATCAAAAACGATTTCCAGCCATTTTGAGGCCTCAGAAATCTCAAGAGTATGAATATATTGGTATTGCCATTGAGGATGAGGGCTCTTATTATTACTGGGCAAAAGGGATAAGCCTAAAGATTGCTAAACATGAGTACGAGCATATCAAGAAGAATCCTAAGCTGTATTACTTCTCAACGGCACTTAAGCTACATTTTCGTGTGGAGCAATATTTGCAGGAAGGATTAGGTAATGTAGTGCCTTAATTGCTAATGGTTCACTGAGAAATTAGACATTAAAGCCTGGGAAATGGGGTGGTGGATATTACTACGATGATTGCCATGCTAATGAGATTGGTAATCTACTCTAAAATCACCCAATGAAATGGATATTAATCTCAATACTGAGCGTGATGAGCTTACAATCCTTTGCGCAAGATAGTGATAACCCATTTAATGTTCAGATCAACATCAAACCGGCAAACGGGCGCTTTCACATTAATGCGAATTACACCGTTCCCATTGCACCCTGTAATGCCTATACATTTTTGACTGACTATGAGGCCTCGAAAAATATTGCCGGCGTAGTCGACTTAAAAATTCTTTCTCGCTCTGCTAATAAAGTTCGTGTGAGTAGAGTCTTAGAAGAAGACATCCTCTTTTTTCATATTGAGCTCAAAACGACAGTTGAATATACTGAAGTGCCTTATCGACTATTGAACTTTGAGCAGGTGAGTGGCGATGCCAAGTACTATAGGGGTGCCTGGAGGGTAGTGCCCGATAAGGATAAGACCATTGTTAAGTACGATGCTGTGGTAGAGCTTGATTCTATAGTGCCGATGGTAGTCATTGAGTATTTCATGAAAAACAATTTACATGAGCGGCTTGAGTCTATGGCTCAAAAGGCAGCTCAATACAAACCTTCAGCAGCTGTATCCTGTAAATAGACAGCGGTATTCTCGAAATCAATGTCTTGGTGTATCGTTTATTCCATTAAACCAAAGGAATTCCTGTGAAAGCATTATTAGCAATTATTCTGACATCGATCATTTCACTGGCATATGCCCAGCAAAAAACGGCCATCATCCAAACCGATCAAGTGCAGCAGGCAGTTGCTCGTGGCGCAATTATCTGGGATGTGCGCGATGAAAAGAGCTACTTAGAAGGCCATATACCAGGAGCAATCAATATTGGTGAGATCGGAAGCGTACTGCGAGACCCTAATAAAGAAGACTACATTCCCGCAGAACAAATTCAGAAGCTTTTTAACAATGCTGGCTTAGATGTCAATAAAGACATTGTGGTCTATGGTGCACGTGGTAATCCCTATACTTATTTTGGTCTCTATACCGTTAACTATTTTGGCGGCAAGAATGCGCAGGTTTATCACGATGGCATTGATGGCTGGAAGCAAGCAGGCTTACCAATTCAAAAGGAGCGCCAAACCTTAGCACCAGTATCAGTGGCGCTGGTTGCTCAGCCTCAGTTAGTCGTTAGCAATGAAGAGATGCTCAAGATTGCCCAATCTAAATCAGTACAAATTATTGATGCGAGAACTCCTGATGAATATTCAGGTAAGGATGTACGTACGATTCGCGGCGGTCATATTCCCAATGCTATTAATATTCCTTATGAGGACAATTGGCAGGACCCAGCAACTGCAATCAAGTTAGGCAAAAAACAAGTTTCCGATAACTCAGGCATAGCACTCAAGAATCAAGCGGATCTCAAGCAACTGTATGCCAAGCTTGATCCTGATAAAGAAACCGTGGTCTATTGTCAAAGCGGTGTAAGGGCAGCTGAAACTGCTACCGTACTGAAGACCTTGGGCTTTAAGAAAGTCAAAGTGTATGACTCTTCATGGTTAGGTTGGGGTAATAACCTCAACGCGCCAGTAGCAGATGAAACCTTCTTAAATGTAGGGGCACTCAATGCGAAGATAGCTGCCATGCAAAACAAAATTAATCAGCTAGAAGAAGTCTTGAAAAATAAAAACAACTGATAGCAAAGTAAGTAGTTCGTAGAGTAAGTCACACTCTTTATTGATCTTACTTATGATGGGTATAGGCGGGTCTTAGCATACTGTATAAATCCTCAGTAGTTATAAAATTTTTAATCTTATTTTTCTTAAGCGCATCTGATGAGCTAGTGGCCCGCCGCTTTAATGAAGTAGAGGCCGCTGATATTCAGCGTGAAGCCCGCCTGTTTGTGCGAGACCGCAATTGGTCAGCAGTAGAGCGCTTAATGAGAAAGCTAGATGAGCGTGCTTCTGAGAACCCTTGGTTAGCCGAAACAGTGCGCTACCTACGCACACTGCTAGAGAGACGTGATCATGAGGCAATGGAAAAAGAATTAATGTATTCCTCTGACAAGCTCAAGAATCGAGTGGCTGACTTAAATGATTCCATGTCGTTCTGCATGAATGCGGAAGCAGTTAAGCCGGCATTTATGCGCAAGAAAGCATCGCAAGGTCGCAATACGGATTCACAAAAGTGATATTGATGAGTGAGGTGTAGGAGGCTGTAAGCTTACGTGCTTTCCTACACTGAATTCATCTCGAATCCCTACCCATCATCGGCTCAAGTATCTACGCTGAAACCTTCTATGTTGAAGGGGGTCAGCTTTGCGTGTTTCTATTGAGTGTTCTCACAGGCAGCTTCAGCTATTTAAGATCCAGCTAGATGCTAGGACCGTTCTAGTTTTGGCAATCATTTGGATGATTTGGGGAATGTTGAGGATTCTGAAGGTCTTCTAGATCCTCTATTTGATTTGCTCTTAATGTTGCTTTAAAAGCTACTATAGTTGCTAATAAAGCAACATTAGTGCAATATTGATGTTATGTCGACACTTTCATCCGTACTTTTCACCGAATATCGCAGCCGTGTATTGGGCTTGCTTCTTCTTCATCCAGAGCGCTCCTACTATTTGCGTGAAATTGCTCGACTCACTGCAACCGTGCCAGGCACTCTCAAACGGGAAATGGATAAGTTGTTAGAGGTGGGTTTACTTACAGTTCAAAAAGTAGGCAATCAAAATCATTACCAAGCAAATCTGGAGTGTCCAATTTACGTAGACCTCGCCAATGTTTTGCGAAAGACAAGTGGCTTAAGTGATGTATTGATTGCTGCCTTGTTACCTTTAAGTAAAAAAATACAAAGCGCGTTTGTATTTGGATCAGTTGCGAGTGGAAAGGTAAATACTAAAAGTGACATTGATCTCATGTTCATTGGTGAGGTTAGTTATGCAGAAGTTGTTCTGCTGTTGCATCCATTGCAAGAGCAATTGGGAAGAGAGATTAACCCTAAGGTCTATGCTGCTAAAGAGTGGAGTAGGTTGGTGAAAGATAATGGAGCCTTCATCCATGATGTATTGAGCAAGCCAAAGCTCTTCATTATTGGGGATGAGCAACAACTCCACACTAACGAGGCCTCAGATCACTCTACAAAATCTAGTCGGAATCAGTCTTGATTCAATAGAAATCGATCGCTTAATAATTCGCAGGCTCATTGAAGCTGCGCAGTCGAGTTTGCAAGACGCTAAATTAAAAACCATTAGCAATGAGAGTCGTTTTGATTTAGCTTATAAAGCTATTATGCAAATGTCCAACGCAGCATTGCAAGCAAAAGGCTATAGGGTGCTAACAAGTAAGCCAGGACATCATCAGCTCATGTTGCAGGCACTGCCCTTAACCATTGGACTTGATAAAAATAGACTGATATTGCTCGATCAGTTGCGCAAGCAAAGAAACGCTATCGATTATTCAGGAGATCTAGTTTCAGATGCATTGACGTCAGAAGCAATTACGCAGGCAGAAAGTTTATTAACGCTAGTTAAGGATCGTTTCCGAGGCTGAAGGCAGGGCTGCTTTTGCGAAGAAATTAAAAGAGAATTCAGGGGAGGGGGGCTAAACAGTAATAGAAGTAAGCCAGTTTGCTCTTAGGGCATTCCATTGGGGAGGGGTGGATGAGCCAAACCCCCGGCACTGGCAGAAATTGGGTTTGGCTGCTTCGTTCCCGACCTGACCAGGTTATCCAACCCACCATGCGGGGAGGCCCATCCAATTCCATTTTAGCTTGTTAGAATGTAAGACATGACAGCATTGGCATTAGCCCGTTCGTGGCGCCCCAAAACCTTCTCTGAATTAGTCGGCCAAGACCATGTGGTTAAGGCTTTAACCCATGCTTTGGATCAGGGACGCCTACACCATGCATGGCTCTTTACGGGTACCCGCGGGGTAGGTAAGACAACTATTGCCCGAATTATGGCCAAAGCCCTCAATTGCACTGGATCAGATGGTTCGGGCAAGATGACTTCAGAGCCTTGCGGAAAATGCCCGGCCTGTATGGAAATCGATGCAGGTCGCTTTGTTGACTATATAGAGATGGATGCCGCCAGTAATCGTGGTGTTGACGATATTGCCTCCCTCTTAGAAAAAGCAGCTTACGCACCAAGTAATGCGCGCTATAAGGTCTACATGATTGATGAGGTGCATATGCTCACCAATCATGCCTTTAATGCCATGCTCAAAACTTTGGAAGAACCTCCAGAGCACGTTAAATTTATTCTAGCTACAACTGATCCACAAAAGATCCCGGTAACCATTCTGTCTCGTTGTTTGCAGTTCAATCTCAAGCAAATGCCAGTACCGCTCATCGTTGAGCATTTAGAGAAAGTACTCGCAGCAGAAAAGGTGGAATGTGAAGTCAATGCCTTGCGTGTTCTAGCTAAAGCAGCTCAAGGTTCAATGCGTGATGCCTTATCGCTCACTGATCAAGCGATTGCCTATGCTGCTGGCAAAGTGACTGAAGAGTCTGTGCGCGGCATGCTCGGCACATTAGATGACGCTTATCTCATTCGTATTCTCGATTGCTTGATGGCTAAAGACGGCGCAAGCCTTCTAGCTGTCGCCAATGAAATGGGTGAGCGCAGCATGTCTTTCTCATTGGCGCTACAAGATCTCTCTAGCCTGTTACAGAAAATTGCCGCAGCGCAAGTTGTTCCTGAATCCGTTTTAGAGGATTGGCCAGAAGCAGGTGAGATTCGTCGTTTGGCAACACAACTAACAAAAGAAGAGGCGCAACTCTTTTATCAAATTACGATTACTAGTCGCCCCGATCTATCACTCGCACCAGATGAGCAAACTGGTTTTGCTATGACTCTGTTGCGCATGTTGGCGTTTCGTCCAGGAAATAATGGTAGTGGCGGAGGAGGCTCTCCAACACCATCAGCTCCACCAGTAAATACTGCTCGCCCAGCACCTGCTGCGCCATCAGCCGCACCAGCGGCTAGAACGGCTGCCCCTGCGCCAGCCGCAAAGCCTATTGCTCCAGCTGCCGCTGCATCAGTCGGTAATCCAGCCGAGCATCCTGACTGGCACGCTTTAATGCGTCAGTTGCCGGTGAAGGGTTTAGTTCAGCAGCTAGCGTTTCAGACAGAATTACAAGAATGGAAAGACTCTGCTGCAGGTGTGCGTGCCACGATTGTGACGCCTATGCCGCAGTTGGCTTCCGAAGCTTCAGTTGGTCGTTTAGCAGATGCACTAACCGCTCACTTTGGTAAGCCAGTCAAGATCGTGATTGAAAAAGGTGAAGTGGAAGGTAAGACTGTGGCTAAGGTCGATGCTCAGATTCATCAAGAGAAAAGAATGAATGCGGAGCAAATGATTGCAGCTGACCCATTTATTCAGCAATTAGAAAAAGAGTTTGGTGCCAAAGTAGTCGGTGGCTCTGTAAAACCACTCCAATAAATACGTAAATATTTAATTCACTCTATAGCCCTTAAGGAAAAGAAGCGATGATGAAAGGTGGACTTGCTGGTCTCATGAAACAGGCTCAGCAGATGCAAGAGAAGATGAAAGTAGCGCAAGAGCAATTGGCTGCGCTCGAAGCAACTGGCCAAGCGGCTGGTGGCTTAGTGAAAGTAACCATCTCTGGAAAATACGAACTCAAGCGTGTGCAGATTGATCCAGGTGCAATGGATGATCGCGAGATGTTAGAAGACCTCATCGTGACTGCCTATACAGAAGCATTCAAGCAAGTAGAAGCAGCTAGCGCCCAAATGATGTCTGGTGCTACGGCTGGTATGCCAATGCCTCCAGGCTTTAAGTTGCCTTTTTAATGCATTCTAATAATAGGTAACTGAGTCCTCAATGGCACGTCATGAAGCGCCTCAAGATGCTCTTGGTCGACTGATCGAGGCATTACGCGTATTACCTGGAGTAGGCCCTAAGTCTGCTCAGCGTATGGCGTTCTATTTATTGCAACATGATCGCAATGGTGCTGCGGTACTAGCCCAGTCGTTGGGTGAGGCAGTAGAGACTGTTGGACACTGTGCCCGTTGTAATACGTTTTCAGAAACACAGATCTGCAGTACTTGTTCTGATGATCGCCGTGATCCATCCTTGCTTTGTATTGTGGAAACGCCTGCTGATCAAGTGATGGTGGAGCAGACACTCAGTTTCAAAGGTAATTACTTTGTTTTAATGGGCCGCCTCTCACCACTCGATGGCATGGGCCCGAATGAAATTGGCTTTGATCGCTTACTGATGCGCATTGAAAGTCCTGATACAGGAGTGTCAATTCGTGAAGTAGTACTGGCAACCAATTTCACGAGCGAAGGTGAGGCTACCGCACATTACATCGGTGAAGTACTTAAAGCCAAAGGTATCAAGGTCACACGTATTGCACGCGGTATCCCTGTGGGTGGCGAGCTTGAATATGTGGATGCAGGTACATTGGCTCGCGCTTTAATGGATCGCCGCTAGCATGCTGATTTCTATTGAGCTGTCAGAGTCATTAATCGATGATGCGAAGTTCGCTTCCAAGATTGCAAAAATAACCCCTTCTGAGCAGCTTGAGTATTGGGCTCGTCTAGGGAAGGCATGTGATGAAAATCCTGATCTGCCAGTCCCTATGCTGCAAGATATTCTAGTAAGCAGAGCAGAGATCAATCTCAATAAGTTGATTCAATATCATTTTGGGTAGTCCCATAAAAATCATTTGCTGACAAGGTAAGTTGTTTTGAAGGCACACCCAATGGGTGATATGAGCGTTGTCTAGTCTTGCTTCTTCTCAAATCTGTCATCTCCAGGACATAAAAACTAGGTAAATTGCTTCTTTTTGGGGATAATTTGGTCTGCATCACCCTTGGGCTTCAATCCCAAGCTGTGTTTGCCTCGTATTCCCTTCGGCATGTTGCCAATGCATTGCAATGGCATCCTCATTAGAAATTGTGAATGACCCGCAAGATTTATTTACTCCTCCTGTTAAGCATTGCTTGCACATTTTTCGGGGCAACTGCGTTTGCGCAGAGGGCAGGATCTGGTGCCGACCAAATTGCCAGCTTTGCCGATGATCTTCACTGGCTTCCAACCGAAGGTGAGATTTTTGGTTTGCCTGTAAACATTCATGGTCAAACCACTTACGTCAATCAGCGTTACAACAATTTCACATCGAGTTACTCAGGCCAAAATAGTTTGTCTGAGCTGAAATCCATGAGCTATACCTGGTCAGGTACTTTGTTTCTGGGAGCACGCTTAGCGCCGAATACTGATATTTATTTCAATCCAGAAGTCATCTCTGGTGTGCCATTTTCTGGCTTAGTTGGTTTGGGTGGCTTTACCAATGGTGAGGGTAGTAAGGCTGCTGGCTTAAATGCCAAGTTTTATTCTGCTCGCGCATTTTTACGTCACACCATTAATCAAGAGGGCAATAAAGTTCTTCTTGAAAATGATGCCAACCAAATCACACAAACAGTGAGCAGTAATCGTGTCGTGATCACCGCTGGACAGTTCTCTACTTTAGATATTTTTGACGATAGTCGTTACGCTAAAGATCCCCGCATTCAGTTCATGAACTGGGGCAATATGACCTATCTAGCTTACGACTATGCTGCCGATGCGCGCGGCTACAGTACTGGCCTAGCAGGTGAGTGGTACCTGAATAATTGGGTTCTGCGTGCCTCTCGTATGCTAGCCCCAAAGAATCCGAACGGCCGTGATCTCAGCTGGCAAATCTTTAATACTTATGGCGATCAAATTGAAGTAGAGCGTCAGCATCAGATCGCTGATTTACCTGGCAAAGTAAGCATCCTTGCCTATCGCAATAGAATGATGTTGGCACGCTTTTCTGATGCAACCAATTATGTTGTTGCTAATAATGCGCAAGGCACACAAGCGATTAACAATGTCCGCACTAACTACCAATACAAAACAGGTATTGGCATTAATGGTGAACAAGCCTTAACCAAAAATCTTGGCATCTATGGCCGTGCATTTACATCGGATGGACATACAGAAACCATGTCATTTACTGAGGCAGATAATTCAGTCTCTATTGGTATGGGTTTGAATGGCACAAGCTGGCAGCGTCCAAGTGATACTGTCGGTATCTCCATGATGCAAAACGGTCTCTCCAGTTTTAGAAGAGGGTATCTGCAAGCCGGAGGCATTTCTTACTTTATCGGCGACTACGCCAACCAAAATCAAACCATTTCTTATCGCCCCGAAAGAATTGGCGAGGTGTATTACAACGCCTTAGTCGTCAAGAATGTCTTGGCTGGATTGAACTTTCAGCATATTAATAACCCAGCTTATAACTCGGCTCGTGGCCCAGTCAACATCCTTTCTTTCAGGATACATGCCGAGTTTTAAGGGTTTTGTTGCCCTTAGTTCTAATTATTATCTTTAAAATCAATAAGATAGATATTTTAAATGAGTCGACTTTGGACCTTTGTCGCCTATAATCCTTAAAACCCCTCTGAAAATTAGGTAATCCCTGTTTCTTAATCTGTATTGGGGGCTTCAAAACAGCATTTTATTGATTTAGAGGTAGCTGCATTTGTTGATTCTTGGCAAACACAAAACTAGCGCATCTATGACGCTCAAAAGCGTGACTCCTTTTGCAATGGTTGTCTTTCTTTGTGTTTCAACTTCTTCTCATTCAGTTTTTGCCCAGCAAACCGCAGGCGGCACTCCTGCCAGCGTTACAGTGCAAGCTGGCGACAATCCATTAGCCACACCGCCATCGATTGGTGCTCAATTGAGTGGGCCAGATCCAAAACCTGGCGCAAGCTCTAAGGCAGCAGAGATGTTTGCTCCAGTAACAAAAGCTAATACTCCAAAGATTTATACCAAGCCAACTTCATCCGGGCCAACGGAGATGGATTTGCGTCAGTTGTGGAATGAGCTCAAGATCAATAATCCGCAACTGTCTTCCTTGCGTGAGTCTTACTTATCTGCCAAAGCAACTGTCCCGCAAATTAATGCACCAGCCAATCCACAAGTTGGCTTGGTGTGGTCAGGTATGCCAGTGAATTCACCCTTTGCTTTGGGTGGTGCAAATGCACCTTCTCAGCAATATCCCGGTGGCATTAGTAGCAATAATGCTATTTCTGTAGCGCAACCTTTTCAGTTTCCAGGCAAGAAGAGTCTGGCGGCAGATATTGCCGATACCAATGCTGAAGCTTTATTAGCCAGTTCAGAGTCCACTTATTTGCAGTTGGGCGCTCAGCTCTCAACCCTCTACTACAGCGCCCTAGCATCGCAAAAGCAATTGCTAGTTCTTAAAGAATCTGTTGTTCGTCTGGAGATGATTAAGAATGTGGCCAGGGCCCGTTATGCCAACAATGCTACAGCTTATGTAGAGTTTTTAAATGCGCAAGTTGCACAGAGTGCGGCTCAAGCAGATCAGTTTAATGTAGAGCGTCAACTCAATGTCGCATTGCACAACATCAATACTTTGGTTGGTCGCCATTCTCGTGAAAAACTAATACTGCGTGGTGATGTCCGTCGTGCTATGGCTGGCGTACCCACCTTAATTGAACTAGAAGACTACGCCGAGAATAGTCATCCATCCTTAAAGAGTTCTGCATTGCAACTAGATGCAGCCCGCAAGGGTGTGGATCTAGCAAAGAAGGCATACTTGCCAGACTTTCAAGTGATCGGTTCATCTTACACACCGCGGGGACCATTCTCTGCCAATAATGGCTCAATGTTTTATCAGTTTGAGTTGGATTTAATTATTCCTTTGTACTTCTTCACGAAAGAAAAGTATGGAGTAGAGCAAGCGCAACGTAACCAGGCATCAGCAGAGGCGGGTAATATTTCCAATCGTCAGCAAATCGTATTAGCAGTCAACACTGCTTATGCCAATTACGAGCAGGCTAAAAATCAAGCCCAGTTTTTGAAAGAGCGCCAAGTACCTCAGGCGGATACAGCCTATAAGGTGGGTTTAACCCAATATTCGAATAATGGCCAAGGCTTTAATGATTTATTGACTGCACAAACACAATTGCGTAACTTAGAGATTGCTTTAGCTCAAGCGGAGAGCAATTTATTGCAAGCACAAGCGGTTCTCATGGTTTCAGCGGGTAAAGAACCCTTTTAAGGAGTAGTTTTGAAAGACAAATTTCTTTCGTTTCTAAAACAGTTATCTGAAAAGACGAAGCCAATTTTGCACAAGGGCGCGTCCCAAGGTGCGCAGCATGCAAAAGTAGCAGCTGCTGGCTTGGCGGGTTTGTATTGGAATTTATCACCACAAAATCGCAGTCGCGTTCGTCTCGCGGCATTTGCTTTTGCCATTCTTTCTCTGGGCATCGTGGTGGGGCGAGTTACTAATGTAAATCGACAGGTCAAAATTGAAGCCTCCGATAAAGCCCTCAAGGTGGAGAGCAGCGGTGTTTTAGAGTTAAAGCTACCCGGCGTTCAGCTTAATCCAGAAATCTATGTATTTCAGTCGGCTGTCAAAGTACAAGTACCAGTCAATATCAAAGTGCCTGGGCGTTTAGCGTTTAATGCAGAAAAATCTAAAGTGCTAGCAGTTCGTGCCCCTGGCCGGGTGGAGCGTATCTATGCTTTTGATGGTGCTCAAGTGGATATGGGCTCACCCATTGTTGAGCTATACAGTCCTGAGTTTTTATCAGCGCAACAAGAATATTTATTGTCTTCCAAGACAGCTAAGGTGCTTGAGTCAAGTAAAACCATGAGTGACTTATTGGGTGATGCCCGTATTACTCAGGAAGCTGCTGCCAATCGCATGCGCAATTTAGGTGCCAGCGATGGTGATATTAAGAATATTGAGAAAAGCGGTAAAACCACTAGCAATTTAGTGATGCGTTCACCCATCAAGGGTGTAGTCGTGAAGCGCAATGTAGAGCCTGGTTCAGCGGTGAGCTCTGGCGATGTGATTGCCACCTTAGCAGACCCTAAACATCTTTGGTTCCTGGGCAATGTCTTTGAGCAAGACTTTCGCTTAATTAAACAAGGTCAAAAAATGATATTGCGTCTTGAGGCCTACCCAGATAAAGAGTTTATTGCCTACGCTAATTACATTGCGCCAACCGTAGATCCACAAACTCGTGCGCTATTGATTCGTGCGGATGTGGAGAATGTGGATGATCTTTTACGTCCAGATATGTATGCCTCGGGATTATTAACCACAGGTATAGCTGATGCTGTCGTAGTGCCCCAGTCTGCCATTGTGAGAATTCGGGAGAATCGTTACGCCATTATTAAAGTGGGTCCAGAAACATTCCGTCGCATACCCGTTAAAGGTTATGACCTGAATAGTAAGAGTTTTGCTATTACTGAGGGTATAGAGCAAGGCTGGCAAGTGTTGGCAGAAGGCGCTGTTTTATTAAACGATCGCTTTGCCAAGCAGGAGGACTAAGTGAGCGTTTTCACTTCCTTTATTCGAGGGGTAATCGAGAAGCGTGTTTTAGTTATTTTTGCTTCTATCGTTTTGCTCGGACTTGGAATGCTCAGCCTAAGCAAGTTACCTATTCAGCCCTATCCAGGAGTTGCGCCATTAACAATTCAAGCTATTTCCCAGTGGCCTGGCAGAAGTACCACTGAGGTTGAGCAGCAAGTCACCATTCCAGTTGAAAATGCGCTGGCTGGTATTCCAGGGTTACAGGCATTTCGCTCTGTATCCCTATTTGGATTATCGGTTGTCACGCTTAAATTTAACGATACTACCGATCCATTTAAGGCGCGCCAGACATTTTTGGCAAACCTCGCAAATGTAGCATTTCCTCCTGGCGTCACTTCTAGTATCAGCCCAGATTCAGATGCAACTGGCGAGATCATGCGCTATGAAGTGCGCTCAGATTATGCAAACTCAACGCTGCTAAAGACTTTGCAGAACTATGAGATCTATAAAGAGCTCAAGCAAACCCCAGGTGTTGCAGATGTATCTTCGTTTGGCGGTAAGGTGCGTCAATATCAAGTCATTGTTAGTCCTGAGGGTATGCAAGCCAAAGGGATATCCGTAAATCAGCTCATCGCTGCTTTGACAAATGCGAATAGCAATACTGGCGGCGGCTTGCTACCCAGTGGTGAGCAGCAATTTGTAGTCCGTGGCGTAGGTCTTCTCAAAAATATTGATGACATCAAGCAGGCTGTGATCACTATTAATAATGGTGTGCCTATTCGTATTGGAGATGTAGCTCGGGTAGAGATTGGTAATGCGCCACGCCTAGGGATGTTCCAGTTCAATGACAATCCAGACTCTGTAGAAGGAATTGTCTACTTGCGTCGCGGCGAGAACGCGACTGAAGTTTTGGCGCGCGTTCGCAATACAGTAGACAACATCAATAAACATGTCTTGCCGCCTGGTATTGAAGTGAAGCCTTTCTATGATCGCCAGGTGCTGCTAGATATCACCATTGGCACTGTTAAACATACTTTGTTCTTCGGCATCTCCTTAGTATTGGCAGTCCTATTCTTATTCTTAGGCAACATTCGTGCGGCTGCCGTTGTTGCTGCTGTGATCCCCTTGGCGCTATGTGTTTCTTTTATTCAGATGCATTTGTGGAGCGTGCCAGCCAATCTGATCTCCTTGGGGGCCATCGACTTTGGGGTGATTGTTGATTCGGCGGTGATTCTGACCGAGAACGTGATGCGTCACTTAGAAGAGGGCGGTAAGCGCCTCAATCAAAGCATCATCATGGCAACCAGTGAAGTGCAGCGAGCCATGATTTATTCAACAGGCATCATCATCGTCGCTTACTCACCATTGTTCTTTATGGGCGGTGTTGAGGGCATCATCTTTAAGCCGATGGCTTTTACGATGGGCTTTGCTTTGATTGCCGCAATGATTCTCAGTTTGACATTTTTACCAGCAATGATTTCATTGGTATTTGGTGAGAACTTGCACCATAAGCCACCGTCTTTTATTACGAGGATTTTGAAGAGCTACAAACCTTTACTTAGAAAATGGATGGATCGTCCTTTAACTGTTTTCTCAGTAGCTGTCTTTGTGCTCGGACTCACCCTGCTCAGTATGACTCGTTTGGGCACTGCATTTTTACCAACGCTGGAAGAAAACAATATTTGGTTACGGGTAACTCTGCCAAATACGGTTGATTTAGATTACTCGGTGAAGGTTGCTAATCAGTTACGTGGAACCTTTTTGGCGCAACCTGAGATAGATAAGGTGGCTGCCCAGATTGGTCGCCCTGATGATGGTACCGACTCAACCGGGGTATTTAATCAAGAGTATGGCCTTTATCTCAAGAGTCCAGACAAGATGCCAAATGGCTCCTCTAAGAAAGATTTGATTACAAATTTAGAAAAAGAGCTCAACAAAATTCCTGGGGTGACTTATAGCTTCTCGCAATACATCCAAGATAACGTGAATGAAGCCTTATCTGGTGTGAAGGGTGAGAACTCCGTCAAGATATACGGTACTGACCTTGAAGTCCTAGATCAAAAAGCCCATGAGGTCATTAATCAGCTCAAGCAAGTTCGTGGTGTGGCTGATGAAGGGATTCTGAAAGAGCTTGGTCAGCCAACATTGAACATTCAAATTGATCGTGATCGAGCAGCCAGGTACGGCATCAATGTAAACGATATTCAAACGGTTGTAGCTAACGCTATCGGCGGCGCTGCAGTAACAAACTTACTTGAAGATGAAAAAACCTTCGGTATTGCCGTGCGCCTGAATGAAGGTAGCCGGAATGACGTAGCGGATATTGGACATCTATTGGTGGAGGCGCCTGATGGCACCAAGATTCCTTTATCAATGGTCGCAACTGTACGTTTATCCGATGGTCCTTTCTTTATTTATCGTGAAGCTGGTAAGCGTTATATCGCGATTAAATTTAGCGTCCGTAACCGCGACTTGGGAAGTGCTGTGGAGGATGCTCAGTTCCTGGTAGAAAAGAACATTACCTTGCCGCCAAACTATTCGATTAGCTGGGATGGGCAGTTCAATCAGATGAAGCAAGCTCAGAAGAAATTAATGCTGATCGTGCCATTAGCCTTGATGGGTATTTTCTTATTGCTAGTCAGCGCATTTGGTAACTTCCGCGACGCTTTTATTGTGATGATTAATGTGCCATTTGCTGCCATTGGTGGTGTACTGGCATTGCACTTGGCGGGCGAGACCTTAAGTATCTCGGCATTCTTTGGTTTCTTATCCCTATTTGGTATTGCGATTCAGGATGGCGTAATCCTGATTTCCTTTATTAATAAGACTGCCGCTACTGAGCATAGCCAGATGAAAGATGTCATGGTTGAGGGCGCATCACTCAGGGTTCGCCCAGTATTAATGACCGCAGCCCTTTCTGGCTTAGGTCTCTTGCCAGCTGCCTTGTCACATTCGATTGGCTCGGAAGCGCAACGTCCGCTAGCATTGGTGATTGTGGGCGGTATGGTGACAACAACCATTTTGACCTTGTTGGTATTGCCTGTCATTTATGGTTGGTTCAGAGGTCGCGAATTGACTGCACAAACCAGTAGTATCTAACTATTACGTAAAAAGAAAGAGCTGCATAGTCATGAGTAACCGTCAACCGCATATTTTGGTATCGAACGATGACGGCTATTTAGCTCCTGGCTTACTAGCCTTGGTGAATGCAGTTCGCCCTTTGGGACGCATTACGGTGATCGCTCCTGAGCAAAATCACAGTGGCGCCTCTAATTCTTTAACCTTGTCTAGACCACTCTCAATTCATCGGGTGGCGGGTGGTGAGCGTGATGGCTTTTTCTTTATCAATGGCACGCCTACCGATTGCGTGCACGTTGCGATGACGGGATTCTTAGATGAGAAGCCTGACCTCGTGATCTCGGGGATCAATCAAGGCGAGAACATGGGTGAAGATACCTTGTACTCAGGTACTGTTGCCGCTGCTGTTGAGGGTGTGATGTTTGGTGTTCCCGGTATTGCTTTCTCGCAAATAGATCGCGGCTGGAATCGCATTGAAGATGCTGCTAAAGCAGCGCATGATGTAGTGGCGCAGATGCTAGTTTCTGCATTAAGTAAAAATCATGCTGATGGCGTAGCAACACTACTCAATGTCAACATCCCGAATCGTCCCTATGCTGATCTCTATCGCTGGCGCGTTACTCGCCTCGGTAATCGCCATCACTCACAGCCAGTGGTGGTACAAGATAGCCCTCGTGGTGAAAAGATTTATTGGATTGGAGCTGCTGGGGATGTCAGGGAGGGATCTGAAGGTACAGACTTTCATGCCATTGCTGAGGGATGTATCTCGATCACGCCTATGCAACTCGATTTAACGCACCATGCTCGTTTAGCAGCGATGCGCGCGAATGGCTGGGATCGCGGTTGAAGGCGCCTACCGAACGTTTTGCAGCTTATCGGCAGGCCCTCGCTGCAAAAGTACATGCTGGTGGTGTTAAGCATGGCAAAACACTAGAGGCTATTGCCACCGTTCCACGCCATGCTTTTATGGATGCAGGCTTACATGCGCAAGCCTATGAAGATACCGCTCTGCCCATTGGTCATGAACAAACCATTTCTAAGCCATCAGTAGTGGCTCGCATGATTGAATTACTACATAAGCCTAAACATAAGCTAGGCAAAGTGTTGGAGATTGGTACTGGCTGCGGCTACCAAGCTGCAGTCCTGAGTTTGCTAGCCGAAGAGGTTTATTCCATCGAGCGTATTCGTCCGCTGCATGACATGGCAAGAGCAAAGTTACGCCCATTTCGAATTAATAATCTGCGCTTGATTTATGGCGACGGTATTTTGGGATTGCCGCAGGCGGCACCATTTGACGGGATTATTCTGGCGGCGGCGGGCTTGGGTATCCCAGATGCCTTATTGGACCAATTGGCGATCGGCGGACGCCTAGTAGCCCCAGTTGCTAAAAATGACAAAGAGCAGCAGTTGGTCATGGTTGAAAGAATGAGCTCCCAGCGCTACCAAAGAACTGTGCTGGACGGGGTCTTTTTTGTCCCCTTACAATCAGGGGTAGTATGAGATTTACGATGAATCTACTAGTTCAGAACCTAATTTAATGCCACACACTTTATTTAAACGTTTCTTTATTGCTTTCATGTCCGCATCTTTGCTGATGCTGGTGGGATGTTCAACGCCGCGTACCAAACCTGCGAGCGTGACCGATCGTAGTGTTGTTCCAGTGGAGACAACCCCGCCTGGTTACTACCGCGTTAAAAAAGGTGATACCTTGGCTCGTATAGCTTTAGATAATGGTCAGGCGCCGCGTGATGTTATTAACTGGAATAAAGCAGCGAATCCTAGCTTTAATCCGAATGTGATTGAGGTGGGTGACTTAATTGTGATTAAAGCACCTGCAGGTTCTAAGCCTGCCCGGGTTACTGAGAAAAAACCGGCAGCAGATAAATCAGATGCGCAGGTATCAACGCCTGAGTCAGCAAAAGCAGAAGTCGTGGCAGAGCCAGGCATTCGTTTGTCTTGGCCAGCAAAGGGTAAAGTCATTGCTGAGTTTAGCGAGACCAATAAAGGGATTGATATTGCCGGTAAAGTGGGTGAGCCTATTCTTGCCGCATCTGATGGCAAAGTGGTTTATGCCGGTAATAGTTTGCGCGGCTATGGCAACTTAGTTATTGTTAAGCACGACAACACCTACCTGACTGCTTATGCACATAACAGCAAGCTTTTGGTGAAAGAGGGAGATGCTGTTCGTAAAGGGCAGCGCATTGCCGAGATGGGTGACACGGACGCCAATGCAATCAAGTTGCACTTTGAACTTCGCGTAAATGGTAAGCCAGTAAATCCAACGCCGTATTTGCAGTGATCTTGTAGTCAATACGCATGGCTACTGTCCTTGTATTTGATATTGAAACCATTCCAGACGTAGCAGGCTTGCGTCGTCTGGATGATTTTCCAGAATCGATGAGCGATTCCGAAGTGGCTGCCAAAGCCATGGCCGACCGAGCCGCCAAAACGGGTAGTGAATTTCTGCCCTTATATCTTCAGAAAATCATCGCTATCTCCTGCGTGATTCGCAGAACCACTAAAGAAGGTTTGCCTCAAATTAAAGTGGGTACCCTCGGTACACCGCAGGATGATGAGAAGGTCTTAATTCAAGCCTTTTTTGATCTGGTTGAAAAATACACTCCTCAACTGGTTTCTTGGAATGGCAGCGGCTTTGATTTACCGGTGTTGCACTATCGGGCCTTAGCAAATCATGTCCAAGCCCCACGTTATTGGGAGATGGGTGAGAGTCAAGACTCTGATAGCCGAGAATTTAAGTGGAACAACTACATCAGTCGTTATCACATGCGCCATCTCGATATGATGGATCTGCTGGCTAAATTTAATGGACGTGCAAATGCACCTTTGGATGGTCTGGCTAAGCTCTGTGGTTTCCCCGGCAAGATGGGGATGGATGGTAGTCAGGTGTGGCCTGCATATCAAGATGGCAAGATCAACGATATTCGCCGCTATTGCGAGACTGATGTCGTGAACACCTATCTCATGTACTGTCGTTTCCAGTTATTGCGTGGCGGCTTCTCCTTAGAGGAGTACCAAGAAGAAATTGATTTTGTAAAAGCCTATCTTGAAAAAGAGGCCACGGAACCCAATGGTGCTCAGTGGCAAGAATATCTCCAAGGTTTTGCGTCGGATGCGTAGAGGGGATAAGCCAGTCAATATTGAAGTGACTGAGCCAATTAAAGTAGAAGCGCTAGATCTTGATGCCCAGGGAATTGCGCGTCTTACTCCTAGCGAGGAAGAGGCTGCCCAAGGTCAGAGTGGCAAGGTAATCTTCATTAAAGGCGCATTGCCAACCGAGTTGGTGACCTACACCATCACCAGTGAGAAAGCCCGCTTCAGTAAAGCAAAAGTGCGCAATATTCTCAAGCCAGCAGTATTTAGGGCAGAGCCCAAATGCAAGGCCTTTGGTGTGTGTGGTGGCTGCACTATGCAGCATCTAGATATCCGCGCTCAAGTAGCCATGAAGCAGCGCGTACTTGAAGATGATTTGCAACATATTGCTAAGGTCAAGCCAGAAGAGATCTTGCGCCCGATGGGTGGTCCTAACTGGGAATATCGCCATCGCGCTCGTTTAAGTGCTGTTAATCGCTCGATTAAAAAAGGCACAGTACTTATTGGATTTCATGAGGGCAAGAGCGGCTATGTGGCTGATATGCTGGCATGTGAGATCTTGCCAAAGCATGTATCTGATCTGTTACCGGAGTTGCGCAAATTAGTCATGGGCTTATCAATTGTTGATCGGATGCCGCAAATTGAAATTGCCGTTGGCGAGCCTGAGGATGCACTATCAGATGATCCTAAAAAATCCAAACCAGTAACTGCTTTGGTATTTCGTAATCTACAGCCTTTAACTGCAGATGATGAGCAACTGCTGCGAGCCTTTGCCGATCTCCATCAGGTCTGGATCTGGCTTCAGCCTAAGGGTATTGAGACAGTAGCGCCTTTTTATCCTAAGACCGGCAAGCTTTGTTATCGACTGCCTGAATTTGAAATTGAAATGCCTTTTAAGCCTGCTGACTTTACGCAAGTCAATCACATGATGAATCGCGCATTGGTAAGTAGGGCGATTCGCTTATTGGAGGTAAAGCCCGAGGATCGCGTGCTCGACTTATTTTGTGGGATTGGTAATTTCACCTTACCTCTTGCCAGAAAAGCAAAAGCAGTTTTGGGTATTGAGGGTCTCGAGAGTTTGACAGCGCGTGCAAAAGCAAATGCGGATCACAATGGGCTCATTGATAAAGCCAGCTTCATGCAAAGTGATTTATTTTTAGTGACAACAGAAACCATTGCATCCTGGGATAAAGCAGAGCGTTGGTTGATGGATCCACCGCGTGAGGGTGCGATGGAGATTTGTAAAGCACTTGCAGAATTACATCTTCAGAAAAGCAACTTACTGCCGCAGCGTATTGTCTACGTCTCATGCAACCCCAAAACGTTGGCAAGGGATGTGGAGATCTTGTGCCATCAGGCAGGCTACCGATTGAGTAGCGCAGGGATTATTAATATGTTCCCCCATACCTCCCACGTAGAATCCATGGCCGTCTTTGATCGTGCTTAAGGCGCTCAACCCCTGATTTTGAAGTATTACCAGTGGTTGCCGCCCCAAATATGTGCATTGAGCCTATTTGTAGTGCGGAAGGTATAAACCCCCATACATACCAAGAGTAGATTGAAGTTATGCAGAGAGTCTTGCTGCTAAACCCGTTCATTTACCTTGGGAGTCCATCATGAAAGCTTCAGATAGTCTTGCCCTTTTGTTGATCCTAATGGCGATGTCTTATATCGTGAGCATGTTTGTAGCAGTTTAGTTGGTTGCTATCCAGAGGGTGGTTTACTAGCGGTAAAGAAAAAGGCGCCCGCAGGCGCCTTTTGGGAAATCACACTAAACCAGTGTGATTCTGTTTCTCTTAGTCTCTGTTGCCACCAACAATGCCCAACAAGGCAAGTAAGTTAGTGAAGACGTTATATACATCCAAGTAGATAGCTAAAGTAGCCATGATGTAATTTGTCTCACCACCATTGATGACGCGTTGAACGTCAACTAGGATGAAGGCAGAGAAGATTGCAATCGCAAGCACCATCACAGTTAACATCAAGGCAGGCAACTGTAACCAGATGTTTGCCAATGAAGCAACGATCAAGAGCAGCACGCCAACCATCAGCCATTTGCCCATACCAGAGAAGTCACTTTTGCTTACAGTGGCAATGGTTGCCATCGTTGCGAAGATGGCAGCAGTACCACCGAATGACAGCATGATGAGGGTAGCGCCGTTGCTGTAACTGTTCAGCGTGAAGCCAACTAGACGAGACATCATGATGCCCATGAAGAATGTAAAGCCTAGGAGTAGGAGAACACCTACGCCAGTTTCTTTATTCTTCTCGATTGCCCAGAAGAAACCAAAGGCAACTGCCATGAACACAATAAAACCAATAAATGGACTGCCAGCAAACAGTTCAAGGCCCATAGCAACGCCAAGCCATGCACCAATGACAGTTGGCACCATGGATAGGGCCAGCAGGGCATAAGTGTTACGGAGTACGCGGTTGCGTACTTGGACGGTACTAATTGAGCCGGTTTGGCCAAAGCCGTAAGAGTTCAGATCACTCATATTGACTCCTTCTTTTTAATAGTTATTTCTAAAGCCCAATAAGGGCTGATGACACTAAGTATAGACAAAACCCCGAAATTTCAAGCCCCTACATAAAAGACCTACAAATTAAGGGTTTATGCCCTGTAAATTCAAGGGCTTAGCCCTACAGACATAGGGGTAAATACGGTCAAGCAATGTATAATTCGGGGGTCGCTAAGGTAGGGTGAGCTATTTAACCCTAGCTGAGCAAATATCTTTGAATTAACTACTGGAGTCTTGCATGGCAATTGAACGCACCCTTTCTATCATCAAACCTGATGCTGTCGCTAAAAACGTCATCGGCAAAATCTATGACCGTTTTGAATCTGCTGGTTTGAAGATTGTTGCTTCCAGAATGGCACATCTCTCACAAGGTGAGGCTGAGCAGTTCTACGGCGTTCATAAAGATCGTCCTTTCTTCAAGGATTTGGTGAGCTTCATGATTTCTGGTCCTGTAATGATTCAAGTATTGCAAGGCGAGGGCGCTATTGCCAAGAATCGTGACTTGATGGGCGCAACTGATCCTAAGAAGGCAGAAAAAGGCACTATCCGTGCTGACTTTGCTGACAGCATTGATGCAAATGCTGTACATGGTTCTGACGCTCCTGAAACAGCTGCTGTGGAAGTCGCTTTCTTCTTCCCTGGCATGAATGTTTTCAATCGTTAATCACAGATTAATCGATTAGCTATTTATTTATAAGTAGACGCATTGACCTCCCCGCGCGTAAATCTCTTAGATTTTGACGCTGACCAAATGGCGGCGTATGTCGCGGGGTTAAATGAAAAGCCCTTTAGGGCTAAGCAGCTCATGCAGTGGATACATCAACGTGGTGTATCGGACATTAATGACATGAGTGATTTGGCAAAAAGCTTTAGAGCAACTTTGCTAGATAAAGTGGAAGTGCTTTCACTTCCCGTAATTAAAGATGAGCATGCGCTAGATGGCACCCGGAAGTGGTTGCTGGATGTGGGTGCTGGTAATGCGGTCGAGTCCGTGTTTATCCCTGAAGATGATAGGGGTACCTTGTGTATTTCTTCTCAGGCAGGCTGTGCAGTCAATTGCCGTTTTTGCTCAACCGGGCATCAAGGCTTCTCGCGTAACCTCACTTCCGGTGAAATCATCGGGCAACTCTGGTTTGCAGAACATTTATTGCGCAATGACCCTGAGGCGATTCGCAGAGTAGAAAAGTTTCCAACGCCAGGTTGGGAGCATACCGGTCGAGTAATCTCCAATGTGGTGATGATGGGTATGGGTGAGCCTTTACTGAATTACGACAACGTAGTTTCTGCATTGCGCCTCATGCTTGACGATCGGGCTTATGGTTTATCACGTCGACGTGTAACAGTGTCTACATCGGGTGTAGTGCCAATGATTGATCGCTTGGCCCAAGATTGCCCAGTTGCCCTAGCGGTTTCTTTGCATGCACCGAACGATGCACTGCGTGATCAATTGGTGCCGCTGAATCAAAAATATCCTTTACGTGAATTACTTGATGCATGTGAGCGGTATTTACCATTTGCACCAAGAGATTTCTTGACCTTTGAGTATTGCATGCTCGACGGTGTGAACGACTCTGATATCCAGGCAAAAGAACTCGTGCGCTTACTAAGAAACATTAAGTGCAAGATCAACCTCATTCCTTTCAACCCGTTTCCAGAATCTGGTCTGAAACGTTCATCGGCTCAGAGAATCAATGCCTTTGCTGGTATTTTGTTGGATGCTGGTATGGTGGCTACAGTACGTAAAACACGAGGCGATGATATTGCAGCAGCTTGCGGTCAATTGGCTGGGGATGTTGTGGATCGTACCCGGGTACGTGAACGGGCTGTTCATAATACAGAGATCGAGCTCACTGAGGTCGAGGCTGATGAAGAGTTCGATGAAGATTTCAATGCGGAGCCAAAAGAGCATCCAATTGAATGGCTTAAAAAGTTAAAGTAAGGATTAGACCTAAATGAGCTCTAATAATTCATTGCCGCCTTTGCCACTGGGTCCTGCACCTAAACGTACTACACGCCAATCCACCATTGCTTGGAAAACGAACATCATTACTGTTGGTGGCGATGCTCCTGTACGTGTACAGTCGATGACCAATACCGATACTGCGGATGCAGTAGGTACAGCGATTCAAGTAAAAGAACTAGCCCGTGCTGGTTCAGAGATGGTGCGGATTACTGTCAACACACCAGAAGCTGCCGCTGCAGTTCCGTATATTCGCGAGCAGCTCGACAAGATGGATGTCTTAGTGCCGTTGATTGGCGACTTTCATTACAACGGCCACACTTTATTAAATGATTTTCCCGAGTGTGCTCAAGCGCTCTCAAAATACCGTATTAATCCAGGTAATGTGGGCAAGGGCGCCAAGCGTGACCCACAGTTTGCGCAAATGATCGAAGCTGCTTGTAAATATGACAAGCCTATTCGTATAGGCGTGAACTGGGGCAGCTTAGATCAAGATCTTTTGGCATCGATCATGGACGCCAACGCAGCTTTAGCAACTCCAAAGACTGCGCAAGAGGTCATGATTGAGGCATTGATTCAGTCGGCTTTGCAGTCAGCAGAAAAAGCAGTGGAATTTGGTATGAATCCGAATCAAATTATGCTTTCATGCAAAGTGAGTAACGTGCAAGACTTGGTGGCGGTTTACCGTGACCTCTCTCGTCGTTCAGACTATCCATTGCACTTGGGCTTAACGGAAGCTGGTATGGGTAGCAAGGGGATCGTATCCTCTACAGCAGCGCTGGGCATTTTGCTGCAAGAGGGTATTGGCGATACGATTCGCGTTTCATTAACGCCTGATCCAGGCGCTCCACGTGAAAACGAAGTCATCGTTGCTCAGGAGATACTGCAAACCATGGGCTTGCGCAATTTCACGCCAATGGTGATTGCATGTCCTGGTTGCGGTAGAACCACCAGCACGACATTTCAAGAGTTAGCCGCCGACATCCAATCCTATTTGCGTCAACAAATGCCAGTTTGGAAAAAAACCCATCCTGGCGTTGAGAATATGAATGTGGCAGTCATGGGTTGCATTGTGAACGGACCAGGCGAGAGCAAACATGCCAATATTGGTATCTCATTGCCAGGAACGGGCGAAACCCCGGCAGCACCCGTATTTGTCGATGGCGTAAAGGTAAAAACGCTCCGCGGTGAGAGGATTGCTGAAGATTTTCAGGTGATTGTTGACGAATACGTGCAACAAAATTACGCACCTAAGGCTTAATTTAAGTTAAGTAAAGCAATAGCAAAAAAAATAATAAAAATGAACGATCAAAATAAAGATTCTAAAGAAGTAAAAGCGCAAGCAAAGATTCAGAAAATCAATGGCGTGCGCGGTATGAACGATTTGCTGCCGGCAGATGCTGCGCAGTGGGCACATCTTGAGCATGTCTTGCGTGATCTAACGCGCGCTTATGGCTATGAATTTTTGAGAACACCGATTGTGGAAGCCACTGCCGTATTTCAACGTGGCATTGGTGAAGTAACTGACATTGTTGAAAAGGAAATGTATTCCTTTGAAGATCGCTTGAACGGTGAGCAACTCACTTTGCGTCCTGAAGGTACCGCCGCATTAGTTCGTTCCGTGATTGAAAATAATTTACTTTACGAAGGACCTAAGCGTCTTTGGTATACCGGTCCCATGTTCCGACATGAGCGCCCACAACGTGGCCGCTATCGCCAGTTCCACCAGTTTGGTATTGAAGCTTTAGGCTTTGCTGGTCCTGATATTGATGCAGAAATTATTCTGATGGGGCAGCGTCTTTGGGATGAGTTGGGATTAAAGGGCGTGCGTTTAGAAATCAACTCTCTTGGTCAAGCTCCTGAGCGCGCTGAACACCGCGCCGCCTTAGTGACTTACTTTGAAAAGAATCAAGAGCAGTTAGATGAAGATTCTCAGCGTCGCCTGATTACCAATCCATTACGTATCTTGGATTCTAAAAATCCGGAGATGCAGGCCTTGATCGAAGGTGCGCCAAAGTTATTGGATTTCTTGGGTGAAGAGTCGCTGAAGCATTTCAATGCCGTCCAAGCTCTACTCAAGGCAAATAACATTCCTTGCAAAATCAATCCCCGTTTAGTACGCGGCTTGGACTATTACAACCTCACAGTATTTGAGTGGGTGACTGAAGAGTTGGGCGCGCAAGGCACGATTGCGGGTGGTGGACGCTATGATCCTCTGATTGAACGCATGGGTGGTAAAGCGGCGCCTGCCTGTGGTTGGGCGATGGGCATGGAGCGGGTACTGGAATTGATGAAGGTTTCGGGTTCTTTGCCAGAAACCCAGGCCCAATGCGATATTTTTGTTTTGCACCAGGGTGGCGAGACTTTGACGGCTGCCATGATTATTGCTGAACGCTTGCGTAGCGCTGGAATCGATACCATTCTTTTCTGCCCTCCAGATGGTGAGTCAGCCAGTTTTAAGTCTCAAATGAAGAAGGCGGATAGTAGTGGGGCTGCCTTTGCGGTCATTATTGGCCCGGATGAGCTGGCGAAGAATGAGGCTCAGCTGAAGGACCTCCGTGGCACGGGTGAGCAGAAATCAGTCCCCTTGGATGATGTCTTGGGGGCAGCAATTGACGCGCTAGTGGGCGCCTCCGAATAGAATTGAGCTAATACACCATTAATTACCTATAAATGAGTTTGGATTGACATGCCTTTAGATTTAGAAGAACAAGAACAATTAGACCAATTCAAAGCGTTTTGGCAAAAATACCGCAACCTCATTACTGGTGTAGTTACTGCTGCCTTGTTTGCTTATGCTGCCTTTAGTGGATATCAGTGGTGGCTCAATAGTCAAGCACAGGAAGCTTCCAAGCTTTACGAAACAATGGTGAGTGCAATCGCTAAGGGTGATAAAGATCAGACCTTGCGTGCAACAGACGATTTACAAAAAGATTTTGGACGCACTCCCTATGCAGCAATGTCGAGTTTGATTGCTGCACGCGTTGCATCAGATGCTGGTGATAGTGCAAAAGCGCTGGATTATTTGCGTTGGGCAGCCAAGAATGCCTCAAATGATGGCTACCTTGCTTTAGCAAAGTTGCGTTTAGTGACGCAATTAATTGAGTTGGGGAGTGAGAAGGATTTTGCTGAAGCCGATCAGGTTCTGAAAGAAAAACCGATTGCTGGTTTTGAAGCTTTATGGCTTGAGCGTCGTGGGGATTGGTATTTAGCGCAGAAGAAAAATGCTGAAGCTAAAACGAGCTATCAAGAGGCCTGGAAAAAATTAGACCAAGCAAAAGAATTTCCTGAAGAGGCGCGCCGCCTCTTAAAAGTGAAGTTAGATGCTGTGGGAGGAGTTTCGCAGTGATAACTAAAGAGATGAAGCATTTGCCGATGCGTTTAGGCACTGCTCTAGTATTGGTTGCTGTATTAATAACGTTGGCAGCATGCTCAGGCAGCTCTAAAGTTAGAAAGCCTGCGGAGTTAGTTGCGGTAAGCAACCAGTTTGATTTGCAGCCTGTTTGGTCAACCAGCATTGGTTCATCAGAATCTTTTAACTTTCATCCAATTGTTGCTGGTGATGCAGTATATGCCGCCTCTCATCGTGGCAATTTAGCTAAGATTGATTTGGTAACTGGTAATAAGTCGTGGGAAGTTTCTGTGCCCGAGCGTTTATCAGTTGGTCCCGGATCCGATGGTCGGACTACGGTTGCCGTGACAACCAGAGGAACGGTCTATGCCTATGACGACACTGGCAAGCCGATTTGGAATGTCAAGATTGGCAGTGAGGTATTAAGTGAGCCCGTGGTTGCAAGTGGCGTAGTAATCGTCCGTGCTCTTGATAATCGTTTTATTGGTCTGGATGCACTAACTGGAGTGCGTAAGTGGACCTATCAGCGGCAGCAATCTGCTTTGTCCTTACGCGTTGGTTATGGCATGCTGCCCATCAATAATGAAGTCATTGTTACCGGCTTTGCAGGCGGTCGCTTTGGCATGATTGCGATTGCTAATGGCGGTCTAGTGTGGGAGACCCCAGTCTCTTTTCCGAAAGGCTTCTCAGAAATCGAGCGTTTGAATGATGTCACCGCTAAGCCAAGTATGGAAGGCGACATTCTGTGTGCGGTTTCTTATCAAGGACGTATTGGTTGTGGTCAAGCCCGCACAGGTAATCTCTTGTGGTTTAAGGACTACTCCAGTTATACCGGCACTTCGCAAAGTAAGGATATGGTTTTCTCAGCAAACGATAGATCCTATGTCACTGCTTTTGCAACCAAAGATGGCACACAGATTTGGGAAAACACACAACTGACATTCCGCAATGTCGGTGAGTCACTCGCAGTAGGCAGAGTTTTGCTAATGGGCGATGCTCAAGGTTATATCCATGCATTTTCACAGGCGAATGGCGAGATGGTTGCGCGTATTCGTCACGATAGTAGTCCAATCTCGGCTGCCCCGATTGCGGTAGGTGGCCTCATCTTGGTTCAATCTCAAGGTGGAAAAATAGCGGCGTACAGTCCAAAATGAATCCAGTCATCACAATCGTCGGCCGTCCTAATGTAGGAAAGTCGACACTTTTCAATCGCTTAACGCGTTCACGTGATGCCTTAGTAGCAGACTTCTCTGGTTTAACTAGAGACCGTCACTATGGTAAAGGCCGTATTGGCGAGCGTGCATTTATTTGTGTTGATACCGGCGGTTTTGAGCCAGTTGCCAAGACCGGTATTGTTGCCGAAATGGCAAAGCAGACAAAGCAAGCAGTTGCTGAATCAGACATTGTTATTTTCTTGGTCGATGGCCGCCTCGGGATGGCGCCACAAGATCGTGTCATCGCTGATTTTTTGCGCAAGACTGGACGACCGATCATCCTCGCAGTAAATAAGACAGAAGGTATGCAATCAGGTGTTGTTACTGCAGACTTTCATGAGCTTGGCTTAGGGGAGCCTTTTCCAATTTCTTCTGCGCATGGTGATGGTGTTCGGGGTCTGATTGATGATGCATTAGATTCTTTAGGTATTGCAGAGCCGGATGAAGATGAATTAGCCAAGGATCCTAATCGCCCAATGAAGATTGCGGTGGTAGGACGTCCAAACGTCGGCAAATCTACCTTGATTAATAAGTTGATCGGTGAAGAGCGTGTAATTGCATTTGATATGCCAGGCACTACCCGTGATGCGATTGAGGTTCCCTTTGAGCGCAATGGCAAGCCGTATATTTTGGTGGATACCGCAGGCTTACGTCGTCGTGGAAAAGTATTCGAAGCGATTGAGAAGTTTTCGGTTGTCAAAACATTGCAAGCAATTGCCGACTGTAATGTGGTGATCTTAATGTTAGATGCCCAGCAGGATATTTCTGAGCAAGATGCACATATCGCTGGATTTATAGTTGAAGCTGGTCGAGCATTAGTGGTTGCGGTGAACAAGTGGGATGGTTTAGATGCTTATGTAAAAGAGCGTGCTCGTTTGGAGATTGCCCAAAAGCTCCGCTTTCTCGATTTTGCAAATGTGCATCCGATCTCTGCCAAAAAGGGCACAGGTCTTAAAGAGCTCTTTAAGGATGTCGATGCAGCCTATGCGGCGGCAATGGCTAAGCTGCCGACCCCTCGTTTAACGCGTATCTTGCAAGAGGCAATCGAGCATCAACAACCCAAACGGGTTGGCATGGGTCGTCCGAAATTACGTTATGCCCACCAAGGTGGCATGAACCCTCCCATTGTGGTCATTCATGGCACATCTTTGAGTGGTGTGACGGATAGCTATAAGCGTTACTTAGAAGGGCGCTTTAGAGATGTCTTTAAATTACGCGGTACGCCACTGCGAATTCAGATGAATACAGCTAAAAACCCCTATGTTGATGACGATAAGGGTAAAAAAGGCAAAAAGCGCTAATTTGAGCTAAGCTTTTACTGTTGTCCAGAGCTGGGCTTGATTTTTTCAGAAATCAGCCCAATATAGATGATTCAAGAAGCAGTTTGGTTTAGTAGTTTGCATTTAGTTGTGAAGATGGATATTAAATAAAAAAGCTAGACTCCCAAAAAAGTAGTTAACAAAAGATAATTAAGGGGCAGTATGAACAACAATAAAACTCAATTACTTCAGGACCCGTTCCTCAATGCATTGCGCAAAGAGCATGTTCCTGTTTCGATCTATCTTGTAAATGGCATTAAGTTGCAGGGCAATATTGAATCTTTTGATCAATATGTTGTTCTCTTGCGTAATACCGTGACTCAGATGGTTTACAAACATGCAATCTCTACGATCGTTCCTGCTCGTGCGATTGATTTCCGTTTAGAAGAAGCTAGCCCTGTATAAAACCGGAGTAGATGCGGCACGCGCTGTTCTGGTTGGAGTAGATACAGGACGCGAAGATTTTGCAGACAGCATGGCCGAGCTCAGTCTTTTGGCTGACAGTGCTGGCTCTATACCCTCAGCCAGCGTCATTGCACGCAAAGGTAAGACAGACCCCGCTTTATTTATTGGCTCAGGCAAGGCAAATGAGCTTAAGAGAGTGATGGAAGAGCAGGGCGCGGAGCTGGCTATTTTCAATCATCCACTGTCCCCAACTCAGCAACGTAATCTAGAACGTCACATTGGTTTCCATGTCATGGATCGTACCGGTTTGATTTTAGATATTTTTAGCCAAAGAGCGCAAAGTCATATTGGTAAGACTCAAGTTGAATTAGCGCAAGTGCGATACCGTATGTCTCGCTTAGTAAGGGCTTGGAGTCACCTAGAAAGACAGCGTGGTGGTATTGGTGTACGTGGTGGTCCTGGTGAAACCCAAATGGAGTTGGATCGCCGAATGTTGGCCACTAAAGCAAAGCGCTTAGAGAATGAGCTCGAAAAACTTCAGCGCCAACAAAGAACCCAAAGAAGAGCACGCCAGCGCAAAGATGTCTTTTCGGTCTCTTTAGTGGGATATACCAATGCTGGTAAATCGACTTTATTTAATGCCCTAACCAAAGCGGGGACATATGCTGCCGACCAGTTATTTGCCACTTTGGATACCACTTCGCGAAAAGTCCATTTGGATGGTATTGGGTCGATTGTGGTCTCCGATACCGTGGGATTTATTCGGGATTTGCCCCACCAGCTGGTAGAGGCTTTTAGGGCAACTTTGGACGAAACCATTCATGCCGACCTCATTTTGCATGTCATAGATGCCTGTAGCCCAGTCGCTAGGGAGCAAAAAGCCGAAGTGGAGGCCGTTTTAGAGGAAATTGGGGCCGCTGACATCCCTAGGATCGAGGTCATGAACAAGATTGATCAGATGCCCCAAACCTTTAGCCGTGGGGCTGCTTTAGAGCGGGATGGGCAGGGCATCCCGAGCCAGGTTTTCCTGTCGGCCAAGACGGGCTTGGGCCTTGATTTACTTCGCTCAGCCCTCGCTGAATGCTCTCAAATGACTGATAGAATAAGGGTCGAACACAACCGCGCCAAGAAGCAATTAGCTCCGGATGAGTTTTTAGAACCTTTACCTGAACGACCAGAAACTTCTGAATTTAACCCGATGTCTAACCGAAGCTATTTTTCAAATGATGCGTAAATTTCTCGAGCTGTTTTCGGTCAATGATCCAGGTTGGGGCAATAGCCACAATACTGGTGGATCTAAAGATGCCAAGGATGGGCAGGGGAATGAGCAAGCCCCCAAAGCGGATACCGATCCAAATAAACCTGTAGATGCGCAAACAGGTAACCAACCTACAAGTCAACCATCAAAGCCAAATGGCCCTCCGGATTTGGATGAGTTGTGGCGTGATTTCAATGACAGAATCGCTGGCATCTTTGGCGGCAATAAGAAACCAGGTGCAACGGGCGGCTCCGCTAGTAAGCCAGCTAATAAACCCAATAGCACCGATATTCCACCGCCCTCACAGCGCGGCAATGGTGGTGGTAGTGGCGGCAATGGCGGTATTAATGTCCCGAACTTTAATTTCAGCAATCCATTTGGTTCTAAAGCAAGTTTCCTGATTGCCGGGGGCATTGTTTTCTTCATGTGGATAGCTAGTGGCTTTTTTATTATTCAAGAAGGTCAAGCTGGCGTCGTCCTTACTTTTGGTAAGTACGATTACACCGCTAAGCCAGGTATTAACTGGCGTATGCCTTGGCCAATTCAAGCCGATGAGACGGTGAACTTATCGGGAGTGCGATCTGTTGAGGTAGGACGCCCGATCTTAATTAAGGCTACCAATCAAAAAGATTCCTCAATGCTCACTGAAGATGAAAATATCATTGATGTGCGTTTTGCTGTTCAGTATCGCTTGAAAGATCCTACCGATTACCTATTTAATAACCGCGATCCGGATGCAGCAGTAGTTCAAGCCGCTGAGACAGCTGTGCGTGAAATCGTTGCGCGGAGCAAGATGGATACCGTGTTGTACGAAGGTCGTGAAAAGATTGGTATTGATTTAGCTAATTCGATTCAGAAGATTTTAGACAGCTACAAAACTGGCATTTATGTGACGAGTGTGACTGTGCAGAATGTGCAGCCACCAGAACAAGTTCAAGCCGCGTTTGACGATGCAGTGAAAGCAGGGCAAGACCAAGAGCGTTTGAAGAGTGAAGGTCAGGCTTACGCCAATGACATCATCCCGCGTGCAAAAGGTACGGCTGCTCGTCTTATTCAAGAGGCTGAAGGTTATAAGGCTCGTGTAGTGGCTACTGCAGAGGGTGACGCCACACGCTTTAAGCAAATCTTGGTTGAATATGCCAAGGCACCTCAAGTGACTAAGGATCGGATGTATATCGATAGCATGCGTGAAATGTATAACAACGTGACCAAGATCCTGGTGGATACCACCAAGAGTAATAGCCTTTTATATCTTCCGCTCGATAAGATTGTTGCGCAGGTCAGTGCTGAAAGTGCTCAAGCTGCGAGTGCACAAGCAAGCTCAACAGGGGTAAATACTCCAACTGGTAGCGTGACAGTGGGTGGTGCTACTGGCGTCAATGCACCGAACTCTACTTCTAGCTCTAGCTCAGCAATCTCATCTTCTTCTAGCGGCTCTGCTGATAAACGTGATGGACTGCGTAGTCGCGATAGGGAGGCAAGATAATGAATGCGAATCGTTTAATTGCGGCGGGTATCGGCTTTGTTGTGCTGATGTACGTGCTGTCCTCCAGTATTTTTGTTGTTGACCAACGTAAGTTTGCTGTGGTGTTTTCATTCGGACAGATTGTTCGTGTAATTGAACAGCCAGGGATTCAGGTAAAGCTCCCAGCACCATTTGAAAGTATCCGTTTCTTTGATCGTCGTATTTTGACGATTGATAATCCAGAAGCAGAGCGCTTCATTACTGCTGAGAAGAAAAACCTGTTGGTAGATTCTTATGTGAAATGGCGCATTGTCGATCCACGTAAGTTCTTTATTAGTTTTAAGGGTGACGAACGCTTAGCGCAAGATCGTTTAACCCAGTTAGTTCGCTCCGCTTTGAATGAGGAGTTCACTAAACGTACTGTGCGTGAACTTATTTCTGATCAACGTGAAGAGGTGATGCAGGGTATTCGCAAGAAAGTTGCTGATGATGCGTCGGATATCGGTGTAGAAATCGTAGACGTTCGCTTAAAGCGAGTTGACCTCTTGGCGGAAATCAGCGATTCTGTTTATCGCCGTATGGAAGCCGAGCGTAAGCGTGTAGCTAACGAGTTGCGTTCAATGGGTGCTGCAGAGTCTGACAAGATTCGTGCCAATGCAGAGCGTCAGCGCGATACCATCTTGGCAGAAGCCTATCGTGATGCCCAAAAAATTAAAGGGGCGGGGGATGCTAAAGCTACTTCACTCTATGCAGAGGCATTCGGGCGCGACGCACAGTTTGCTCAGTTCTATCAAAGCCTAGAAGCTTATAGAAGCTCTTTCAAGGATAAGAAGGACATCATGGTGGTTGAGCCAAATGGCGAGTTCTTTAAGTTCCTCCATAAAAAGCAATAAGGCAAATAGTCCACATCATGAATCGCTGGTTGCTCCCTGAGGATATTGCAGACGTCTTACCTGCAGAGGCTCGTAAAGTAGAGTCTTTGCGTCGTGCCGTCCTGGATTTATATCAGTCTTATGGTTATGAGCTAGTTGCCCCTCCCATCCTAGAGTTCTTAGACTCTTTATTAACTGGCACTGGTTCTGATCTCAATCTGCAAACCTTTAAGTTGGTAGACCAGTTATCTGGACGCACCTTAGGTCTGCGAGCCGATATGACTCCGCAAGTAGCCCGCATTGATGCGCATCTTTTAAACCGTGCTGGTGTCACCCGTCTTTGTTATGCCGGTTCTGTAGCTCACGCACGCACTCCTATTGGTAGTTCGGCTCGTGAAGAATTGCAATTGGGTGCCGAGATTTATGGTTGCGCTACGTGGGAAGCTGATCTAGAAGCAATAACTTTATTGCTAAAGACACTCTCTGTTGCAGGCTTAGAGAAGGTTTATCTTGATTTGTCTCATGCCGGAATTTTGGCAGGCATCTTAGATGGCCAGAGCCTGGATAAAGAAACCATTGAAGCCTTGTATGGACTATTGCAAAGTAAAGATCGCCCGCGTTTAAAGCAATGGGCCGCCTGCTTGCCTGCAAATATTGCTCAAGCACTGATGGCCTTAACTGAATTGAACGGTCCTTGTGCTCAGGTTCTGGCAAATGCTCAGAAAGTATTGCCTAAACATGCTGCAATAGAGCGGGCTTTAAAGGATCTTGAGCGCTTAGTTTCTGCTTCAGCGAAGTTATCTTCTCATTTAGAGCTTAGTATTGATTTAGCAGATCTGCGTGGGTATCAATATCACAGTGGTGTGATGTTTGCCGCCTACGTCGATCAATTGCCGCAGCCAATCGCACGAGGTGGTCGCTATGATCATGTTGGTCAAGCCTTTGGTCGTCCACGTCCTGCAACTGGCTTTTCTCTAGATCTCTTAACCTTAGCAAACCTATCTCCTTTAAGCGCCCCTAAGTTGGCTATCTTGGCTCCTTGGATTGATGATGTCGAATTGAGTCAGGCGATTGCAACCCTCAGAGCTAAGGGTGAGGTGGTAATTCAGGTTCCAGTAGGCACAGTTGTAGAAGCTGCCGAATATGAATGCGACCGAGAATTGGTAAAGCAAGATAACTCTTGGGAAGTAAAGAAGAAGTAGTAAAAAATGTATTAAGGCAGCTAAGAAATGCAGCCAAGAAATGCAGCAGTGAACAGTTAACTTATTTTGTAATTATCTTTTTGGATTTCATTATGTCTTCAAAGCAGCAAGCTAAAGGTCGTAACGTAGTTGTCATTGGCACCCAGTGGGGTGATGAAGGCAAGGGCAAGGTAGTTGATTGGTTAACTGATCATGCAAAAGCAGTAGTTCGCTTTCAGGGCGGTCACAATGCGGGACACACCCTCATCATTGGTGGTAAGAAAACGATTCTGCGTTTGATCCCCTCTGGAATCATGCATAAGAATGTCACTTGCTATATTGGTAATGGCGTGGTTCTCTCGCCAGAGGCACTTTTTAAAGAGATTGGTGAACTAGAGGCTGCCGGTTTAGATGTTCAGTCTCGTTTGAAGATTTCGGAAGCAGCTACTTTGATTCTGCCGTATCACGTGGCAATTGATCATGCACGAGAAAAGAAGCGCGGCGAGGCAAAAATTGGTACAACTGGTCGTGGTATTGGGCCAGCATACGAAGACAAAGTGGCGCGCCGTGCATTGCGTGTGCAGGATTTGTTCTATCCAGAAAAATTTGCCGAACAATTACGTGAGAACTTGGAATACCACAATTTCATGCTTACGAATTACTACGGCGCTGAGCCAGTGAATTATGAAAAGACTTTGGCCGAAGCCATGTCTTATGCAGATCGTCTCAAGCCAATGGTAGTGGATGTGTCTAGCGCTTTGTATGCTGCTGAACAGGCTGGTGAAAATCTCTTGTTTGAGGGTGCGCAAGGAACTTTATTAGATATCGATCATGGCACTTATCCATACGTAACCTCCAGCAACTGTGTAGCAGGTAATGCTGCTGCTGGTTCGGGTGTTGGGCCAGATTCTTTGCAATATATCTTAGGCATTACCAAGGCTTATTGCACACGCGTTGGCGCTGGGCCATTTCCAAGCGAGCTCTACGACCACGACAATCCTACCAAACAAGATCCGCTTGGCGTGCGTTTGGCTGAGGTTGGAAAAGAATTTGGTTCTGTGACCGGTCGCCCTCGTCGTACAGGCTGGTTAGATGCTGCTGCATTGAAGCGTTCGATTCAGATCAATGGCTTATCTGGTCTCTGTATTACTAAACTTGATGTGCTGGATGGTTTTGAAACGATTCGCCTATGTGTAGGTTACACATTGGATGGCAAAAAACTAGATGTGCTGCCACGTGGCGCAGAGTCAGTCGCTCTTTGTGAGCCGATTTATGAAGATTTTCCAGGATGGCAGGGCACAACCTTCGGCATTCGTGAGTGGGATAAATTACCAGTAGAGGCGCAAACCTTTCTGCGCCGGATCGAAGAGGTCGCTGGTAAGCCAATTGCAATGGTATCTACAGGCCCTGACCGGGATGAGACCATTCTTCTTCAACACCCTTTTGAGAAATGATGCGAGATATTTGAGACAGCAACTCAATAACTCATTCACTATTCAATCA
The DNA here is from genome assembly GCA_943372325.1 of Polynucleobacter meluiroseus. Classification (GTDB taxonomy): domain Bacteria; phylum Pseudomonadota; class Gammaproteobacteria; order Burkholderiales; family Burkholderiaceae; genus Polynucleobacter; species Polynucleobacter meluiroseus_I. The sequence continues at coordinate 470,020 of CALRYF010000002.1, forward strand.
ACCCCTTTTTTAACTTTTGTATAAGAAATTAATATCATGACTGCGCGTACTACCTGCAATAGCCTTCAAGTAGCAACTCCTCTGTATCGTTTTATCGAAGATAAAGTACTTCCGGGAACTGGCATTAAGAGTGCTGACTTTTGGAAGGGTTTTGATGAGATTGTCAAAGACTTGACTCCCAAAAATGAAGCCCTATTAGCAAAGCGCGATCGCTTACAGCTTGATTTAGATAAATGGCATCAAGCAAATCCAGGCCCAATTAAAGATATGCCTGCCTATCGCCAATATTTGAAGGAAATTGGTTATATCGATGATGTGCCTGCCAAGATTTTGGCGACCACTCAGAATGTGGATGATGAGCTTGCTCTGCAAGCTGGTCCTCAGCTTGTTGTTCCAGTCCTCAATGCACGCTATGCTTTAAATGCTGCCAATGCCCGTTGGGGATCTTTGTACGATGCTCTATATGGTACGGACGTTATTTCTGAAGAGGATGGCGCTACAAAAGATGGTGCCTATAACCCGATTCGAGGTGCAAAGGTAGTTGCCTATGCACGTCAATTTTTAGATCAAGCAGCCCCTTTGGCTAAAGCTTCATACAGTGATGTAGTTGCGTATAGCGTTGTAGACGGCAAACTTTCAGTTAAGTTGAAAGACGGTAGTACTACTGGTTTAGTGGATGAGAAGCAGTTTGTTGGCTATCAAGGGGAAGCCTCTGCGCCATCCTCTGTTTTATTACGTAATCATGGCATTCATATTGATATTGAAATCAATAAGACTAAAACCATTGGTGCCTCTGATCCAGCAGGGGTCAATGATGTGGTTCTTGAGGCGGCTCTCTCAACAATCCTGGATTTAGAGGATTCGGTAGCAGTGGTTGATGGCGATGACAAAGTAGTTGCCTATGAGAACTGGTTAGGCATTCTTAAAGGTACTTTGGTTGAAGAAGTTAGTAAGGGTGGTAAAACATTTACCCGCAAACTGAATCCAGATCGTCAATACAAAGCAGGCATAGGCGCTACTAACGCGAAAGACGGCATTGTGACCTTGCATGGTCGCTCGCTCCTATTCCTTCGCAACGTTGGCCACTTGATGACTAACCCAGCCATCATTACGGGTGAAGGTAAGGAAATCTATGAAGGTATCTTAGATGCGGTTGTAACCGTATTGATTGCTTTGTATGACATCAATCGCCCAGCGACTCAGACGATCGGCAATACACGCAAAGGCTCTGTCTATATTGTTAAGCCAAAAATGCATAGCGCAGAAGAAGTGGCATTTGCTAGTGAGCTCTTTGGCCGTGTTGAGAAATTACTTGGTTTACCCGAGAACACTGTCAAATTGGGCATCATGGACGAAGAGCGTCGCATGAGCGTCAATATTAAAGCGGCCATTGCTGCCGCTGGTGCGCGCGTTGCATTTATCAATACTGGTTTCTTGGATCGTACCGGCGATGAAATGCACACCGGAATGTATGGCGGTGCTATGGTTCGCAAAGGCAGAATGAAGATCGCTAAATGGTTTGGTGCGTATGAGCGCCGTAACGTATTGGCAGGCTTAGATTGTGGTCTTCGTGGCCGCGCTCAGATTGGTAAGGGCATGTGGCCTGCGCCAGACCTCATGAAAGAAATGGTAGAGCAAAAAGGTGCACATCCTCTAGCTGGAGCGAATACTGCATGGGTACCATCACCTACTGCAGCTACTTTGCATGCAATCCATTATCACCAGACTGATGTTGCAAAGATCCAAGAGGACATGGAGAAGCTAGATACTGCAGCTGAGTACGAGGCTTTAACTGATGATCTCTTGACTGTACCAATTGCGCTATATCCTGATTGGACTAAAGAGGAGATTCGCGAATCTCTCAATAATAATTGCCAAGGTATTTTGGGTTATGTAGTGCGCTGGATTGACCAAGGTGTTGGTTGCTCTAAGGTACCTGATATTTATAACGTCGGTTTGATGGAAGATCGCGCCACATTACGTATTTCTAGTCAGCATATTGCCAACTGGTTGCTGCATAAATACGTCACTAAAGCAGAAGTAGAAGAGGCAATGCAAAGAATGGCTGCGATTGTTGATTCACAAAATGCTGGCGATCCTTTGTACAAGCCCATGATGCCAAATTACAAAGACTCTTATGCCTTTAAAGCTGCTAGTGATTTAATTTTCAAGGGCCTTGAGCAGCCCAACGGCTATACAGAACCTTTGCTGCACGCTTGGCGTTTGGAAGTAAAGAAGGCACAAGCTAAGTAATTTAGCCCAGGTCCTAGATAAGAATGGATTTGCTCAAAAAGCAAATCCATTTTTTATTGATCTCTACCTATGTTCGGCTTTTTAAACCCCTTCTCTAAAGCGCATTCTCGATTTCCATTTCAATTAAATGATGGTGGAAGAGAGAGTGCTGGCTTTAAGGGTAGCGCTGGAGATTGTGTTGTTAGATCAATTGCAATAGCGGCAGACATCCCTTATATGCAAGTATATGAAGATTTAAGGCTGGCCAATGAGAGCTATGCCCAGATTAGAAATGACCGTTTAGCAAAGAGGCTAAACGCAAAGGGCTCATCTCCCAGAAATGGCAATCATCGGAATGTCTTTCATGATTATATTTTGGGACTAGGTTTTGAGTGGGTGCCGACTATGAAGGTGGGGGCAGGCTGTCAAGTTCATCTGAGGTCTGATGAACTACCCACAGGCACACTAATTGTGAAGGTTTCTAAGCACCTCACCGCCATTATTGATGGGGTGATTTACGATACACATGATCCATCAAGAGATGGAAACCGCTGTGTATATGGCTACTACATTAAGAAGCGCTAGGATCTTTCTGGCGGTGTTTTTGATTCCAAGCGGTCTTATAAGAATTGGTCATTCCAATCATAGTAGAGGTAGTCCATGCGATTGAGAATAATCCAGAAAACGAAACAAAGAAGGCGAGACTTTTCCAGCCTACTGGCAGAATGTCCTCAACAAATCCTACTGTAGTGTAGCTACTACCCACAAAGAGAAGCGTCTGAATACCATCATCCATTAAACCAAGCGCTATGATGAAAAGGGTCCAAATAATAATTTCAGTAATATGAACTAGGGCGATAAAGAAAAATGATGAATAAAAATGAAAAAATACCCAGTTATATTGTTTTTCTTTTAAATTTTCATTAGTTAATCTCTCAAAGCGCATCATGATGAAGTTAATCGCGCTACCATGAAAAAAAAGAATCAATATTAGGCCGAATATGCCATAAAGTGCATCTCTAATGAGGGGCAGAAGGGGAATGCCGGCCAGAGTGGATTGGGTAATTACTTCGGTAGTGATAGACATAAATTGAGATGAATCTTAAAAGTATTGAATAAACAAATATCCTTATCAGGGTTGATAATGGCATATTGATAAGTCCAAGTAAAGCAGCTCTTGCATAGTACTCCCTACATTACTGAATCGAAGAAGCGAGAACGCTTCTTTTTGTTTGCTTTGGCAGGTATTCAGTTCACCCATATTTTAGATTTCATGATCATGATGCCTTTGGGCCCAGAATTTATTCGGGTGCTCAATATTAATACGCATCAATTTGGGTTATTGCTTTCTTCTTATACTTTTGCCGCTGCGGCAGCAGGCATTTTAGCTACCTATTATGTAGATCGATTTGAGCGTAGAAAATTACTCTTAAGTCTCTATGCCTTTTTTATTATTGCAACGCTGGCATGCGGCTTAGCGCCAAACTATGAGTTACTCTTTATAGCCCGTGCTTTTGCTGGTGCATTTGGCGGTATCTTAGGTTCCCTAGTACAAACCATTGTGGCTGACTCGATTCCCTTTGAGCGAAGAGGTAAAGCATTGGGAACAGTGATGGCTGCATTTTCAGTATCTACTGTTGCTGGAGTGCCATTAGGATTATTTTTAGCAAATCATCTTCCATCCTTAGGCTGGCGTGCACCATTTTTCTTTATCGCAATTATTTCTACTCTGATTCTCTATCTAGGTTATCGCAATATTCCCACTATTACTGGTCATCTAGGCCATATTCATGAGGGTACTCGCCTTAGTCAAATCCTAAAGATTTTGACAGCTAGTCAGAACGTGAGAGCTTTCATCTTTATGGGATTAATCATGATTACAGGATTTTCAGTGATTCCATATATTGCTTTATATCTCACCGCTAATGTAGGCATTGCTAATTCATATATATCCTTGATTTATCTGTGTGGCGGCATTGCTACCTTGGTGAGTTCGAGGTTCATAGGCCATATGGCCGACAAGTATGGCAAAGTTCTAGTATTCAGGGTTCTGGCGATTGTGAGTCTGATTCCCTTATTGGTGACAACTAATCTGGTACCAGTTCCCCTGTGGGTTGTTTTGGTTAACTCAACTGCATTTTTTGTACTAGTGTCAGGTCGCATGATTCCCGCTATGGCGATTGTGAGCCAGCTTGTGGAGCCTAAGATTCGAGGGACTTTTATGAGTTTGGTGGGCTCTACTCAGATGCTGGCTTCTGGAATTGCATCCGTTCTGGCTGGTCTTGTCGTTACGATTACTGCTGATGGCAAGATGGAGCATTACAACTTGGTTGGTTATGGTGCCGTAATTTGTGGTTTGCTAACATTCTGGCTGGTAGGATATATACATTCTGATACAAAAAAGCATAAGGAGACCCCATGATTGAATTTAAAAGACCAGATGGTCAGACTCTCAATGGATATTTGGCTGAGCCTATTGATAAAGCAAATGCCCCTGGAATAGTGGTTATTCAAGAGTGGTGGGGGCTAGATGATGAGATAAAAGCAGTTGCGGATCGTTTTGCTCAAGCAGGATATCGCGCACTGGTGCCAGATTTGTATCGCGGTAAATTAGCTCTTGAAGCGAACGAAGCTGAGCATTTAATGGGCGATCTCAATTTTGGAGATGCGGCTAGTCAAGATATTCGGGGAGCTGTTCAGTACCTCAAGGCTACAGGTAGTGCAAAAGTTGCTGTAACTGGATTTTGTATGGGTGGCGCGTTAACTGTGCTTTCGGCCTGCAACGTGCCTGAGTCAGATGGCGCTATTGTTTGGTACGGCAATCCACCTCTTGAGTATGTCAATGCTGATACCATTACTAAGCCGATGTTAGGGCACTGGGCTTTGCATGATGAATTTTTTCCAATAGCAGGCGTTGATCAGCTAGAAGCAAAGCTAAAGCAAGCCGGTGTGAATTATGAATTTCATCGCTACGACACAAAGCATGCTTTTGCCAACCCTAAGGCAGATAGCCGCGACTTAGCGCCCTTAAAGTACAACGCTGCAGCGGCAGAATTGGCCTGGGAGCGCACACTCAATTTTTTGCAGAAATATATTAATCAGTAGCCAATATTCTTTTGAATCACCATGCACTTATTCTCTGAAAACCTAGCCGTAGAAATTTCTAGCTATTATCGTAATTTGACTTTAGGTCATGGCGTCACTCCCAAGGTATTTACTTTGGTAAATGCGGAGGGTGATCAATACCTCTTCTTTATTGACGACCTCCCAATAGAGAGTGATGAAGAAAAGAATCAGTTTTTAGCCTATATCGTACAAGCACATGAGGCGGTTTGTTATGCTCGTGGGACTTTAGTGATTGTTGAAAGAAATCAGCAATACATCGAGTTTGCTGTCGTTGACCGAGATGATGCCGATGCGATCGTTTGTTCAGCAGAATTGACAAGAGATATGGACGATAAGCCGATTGGCTTAGGTGAATTTGAAAAGACCTTAGTAAAGAAGGGCTCTATTATTTTTGGAGGCCTCTTTGAGCCGCTTCAACTGTCAGATAACAAGATCGAGGACTTTGAAAGCCTCTGGCTGGAGATGAAATCCAAAATTTTGCACCGCTCAATGGGTCTTTAATTAAGACCTGAGGTATCTACGAGCAGTTGCTTCAATTGCAAAGGATCCGACTAAGGCGGCCCCCAGAGCAATTGCGCTACTTGGTGCACTTTCCACTACATTAATAAATAAAGTAGCAAACAAACTGAGATTAATGATGATTGCTGCCCAGAGTGGCCATAGTTTGGCGCCAGTTTGTTGACGTACCCGAATATGTCCGTAGGTAATCGCTGCATATACCAATAAAAAAGCCAGGCTTGCCATTTTCCCAACCACATCTAATGGAAATGCAAGAACTAAGGCAATCACCAAGACTGCGGATATGCTCAAAGCACGCAATTGCGTTTTCAAAACAGACTCACCCAAGGCTTTTGAGATTGAGTTCTTGCGAGCCATATCGGCAGCAATATTCGATGCAGCAAAAATGGTGGCATTTAATGCGGCAGCGCAAGCCAAGAGGGCAGATGCACCAATCACAACAAAGCCCATCCTGCCCGCTACGATTTGGGCGGCGTCAGCCAAGACATGACCGCTATAGGTAGCCATTTGAGCTGGTGAGAGTAATAGAATTGCTGCGGTACTAACGAGTACATAAGCAATGGTGACTAATATCAATGCAGAAAACATCGCAAGGGGTAATTCTTTTTGAGGCTCACGCATAGCATTTGAGGAATTAGTAACGACTCCGAAGCCTTGATAGTTGATATATAAGATGCCTGTTGCAATCGCAATGCCATTGATGGACCAGTCACTCACTTTAAATGCACTAACATCTGCAACATGAATACCCTCTACTGAAAACAAAAGAAGTGCAATTGTCACAAATCCAATGGCTAGTGTTTCAGCTTTGCCAACAATATTGGTTCCAAGCAAATTGATACCAGCGCAAAGAATGACAATGCCAGCACCCACAAGCTTGACTTCGAAAGGGGATAATTTCCCGCCAAGCAAGGTATTGGCATATTCTGAAAATCCTGCAGCATAAAGTGCCGCTGCAATGAGATAAGCAATGTACTGAAATATATTAAGACCGCCTGAAATTACTCCAGGACCAAAACTCATAACAGTGAATGTGGCAGCACCCCCGCTGCTCGGAAAGGTGGCGCCTAACTTGGCATAAGAGTAAACCGAAAATGAGGCTGCAATAGCGCCAAGCAAAAAGGCCAATGGGATATGTGAGCCGGCATGAGCACTTGCAGTGCCTAGTAGAGAGAACAGACCTGCACCCATCATCCCGCCGATACCCAGAGCAGTAGCTGAAAAAAGGCTAATTCCTGTGGATTTCGTATTCGGGTTTTTGAGTAGCGTGGGATTCAATTGGTAATGTTGTTGATTGGTGGCTATTTAGCTCTTTAGTGGAGAATGAAGCCATAAATTAAGGCTCTTGAGGGTGACTTTAAGCTATTTGGTGCCCAGGAAGGGACTCGAACCCCCACAACCTTACGATCGCCAGCACCTGAAGCTGGTGCGTCTACCAATTTCGCCACCTGGGCAAGCCTTTATTATAGAGTGAAGGCCATTTTTAGGTCATTTCTGGCTCATTTTGGCTTTTTCCCTTCAGACTTGGTGGTTTGATACAGTAGCCTTATTCATAACAAAAATAGATATCAATAGATATATACAGGGCATGTATTGCCGAAGGAATTAAATGCGTAAAGCAAAAGACTTGGTGCCACGTGAGGCTGACCGCTTAGGAACAGTCCAAGGGCATCGAGATGGATTTGGATTTGTTATTCCCGATGATGGTGGTGAAGATATTTTTCTCTCAGAAAGAGAAATGTCACGCGTCATGCATGGCGATAGAGTAAATGTCAGAGTATTAGGAACAGATCGCCGTGGACGTCCTGAAGGTCAAATTGTTGAGGTTGTTCTACACGCCAACAAAGTAGTGATCGGTCGTCTCTTAAATGAAAATGGTGTATTGATTGTCGCGCCAGAAGATAAACGCATTGGTCATGACATTCTGATTCCGCCAAAGGGTCAAGGTCAGGCGAAGTTAGGTCAAGTTGTTAGCGTTGAGATTATTGATTATCCCGATAGCTATCGCCAAGCAGTAGGACGCGTAGTGGAGGTCTTGGGCGAGATTGATGATCCCGGTATGGAAATCGAAATCGCTGTACGTAAGTACGGTGTGCCCCATGAGTTTTCTGCTGCCGCCATGAAAGAAGCGGCAGCATTGCCGGATACTGTGCAACAGTCTGATCTAGAAGGTCGGGTTGATCTGCGTGATGTGCCATTAGTTACTATTGACGGTGCTGATGCACGTGACTTTGATGATGCCGTGTACTGTGAGCCAGTGATGTACGGCAAAACCAAGGCCTGGCGTTTGATTGTGGCCATTGCTGACGTTTCTCATTATGTGAAGCCTGGTCATCCTTTAGATGACGAGGGCTTGTTGCGCGCTACTTCGGTCTATTTTCCAAGACGCGTGATCCCAATGCTGCCAGAGAAGATCTCTAATGGTCTTTGCTCCCTGAATCCCGGGGTGGACCGTCTATGTATGGTGTGTGATTCGGTTGTGGATAACAACGGTATTGTTTTGGCTTACCAGTTCTACCCAGCGGTGATGCACTCAGCTCAACGCTTTACTTACGATACGGTTTGGGAGATTCTTTCTAATAGTAAAGGCCCTGAAGCAACCCGCTTTGCGCAGTTCCGTCCTTTGCTGACTAACCTCTATTCACTTTTTAAGATTTTATTGTCTGCACGCGAGAAGCGTGGTGCCATTGAGTTTGAAACAACAGAGACACAAATCATTAGTAATGAGCTTGGCAAGATTCTGCGCATTGAGCCACGTCTTCGTAATGATGCCCATCGCTTAATTGAAGAATGCATGCTGACTGCCAACGTATGTGCAGCAGATTTTATTGATAAAAATAAAAACTTGAGTTTGTATCGCGTACACGGTGAGCCATCTGAAGAGAAGTTGGTCACCTTGCGCCAAGTTCTCAGAACCTCAGGCTTGTCATTGGATGGTGGTGAGAAACCAAAACCACGTGATTACGCTAAATTGATGCGTGAGATCAAGGATCGTCCAGATGCCAATATGCTGCAATCCGTTGTATTACGCTCTATGCAGCAGGCGATGTACCAGCCGGATAACGAAGGTCACTTTGGCTTAGCTTATCCAGCGTATTCGCACTTTACAAGCCCGATTCGTCGCTATCCTGATTTGCTAACGCATCGGGTCATCAAGTCGATCCTCGAGAAAAAGCCTTACGTACCCGTCTTGCCGCCATTGGTTCCACTAAACCTCACTTTGCCGCGTAAGGGTAAAGGTCGTGAGAACGCTGTTAATGCCAAGAAATCCCAAAGCGATGCAAAAGCAGGGGTTGCCAAAGGTACTAAACCTCCTAAAGGCGCGAATGCAGCATTACCTATTTGGGGCCAGCTTGGAGTGCATTGTTCATCTAATGAACGTCGTGCTGATGAGGCATCACGCGACGTAGAGGCATGGCTTAAGTGTTACTACATGCGTGATCATTTAGGTCAGGAATATGCCGGTACCGTTACAGGTGTTGCTAACTTCGGTTTATTTATTCAGCTCGAGAATCTCTTTGTCGAGGGTATGGTGCACGTCACCGAGCTTGGTGGTGATTACTTCCAATACGATGAAGCGCGTCAAGAATTACGGGGGGAGCGGACTGGTATTCGCTATCGCTTAGGTGATCGCTTACACGTATTGGTGAGTCGTGTTGACCTCGATGCTCGCAAGATCGAATTTAGTCTGGTTAAATCGGTTGGCGCAGAGCCTGGCGGATCTTCTAATCGTCGACAGCTGATACTAGCCAGCGATACTGGTAGGCCAAATAAAAAAGCCGCACCTCAAAGAGGTCGCTCAGACAATAAGACTCCGCAAAAGCCAAGCGGTATCAATGTCAATGCGGCAAAGTCTGCAGGCACCTTAGGCGCCAATCAATCCAAGAGCAAGGCTACCCGTAAAAATGGTAAATCCAAGCCCGGAAGATCTGTTGGTAAACCTGCTGGTACTAAGCCGCCGGTTCGTAGCACTAAAGCACGCCGTAAATAAAGACGCCCTGTAAAGAAACGAAGTTAAAAAAATAAGATGAAACAAACAAGATGAAACAAATATTAGTAGGGTTTCATGCAGTTCAAGCGCGTTTACGAGTAGACCCAGGTAGCTTGAAGTCGGTGTACTTTGATTCTGGTCGTCGTGATAGACGGATGGGAGATTTTTTAAAGCAAGCTGAAGAGATTCTAGGTGAGCGTTTGCATGCAGCTGATGCCGAGCGTCTACATAAGTTAACTGGACATGATCGTCATCAAGGCGTTGTAGCTTTAGCTGAAAAAATGACCGTTGCGAGAACTATTACTGAAGTAGTTGAGGACGCCGAGAGTGCGCAGAAGAAACCATTATTTCTGGTTTTAGATGGTGTGACTGATCCTCATAACTTTGGTGCCTGCCTGCGGGTAGCGGATGGTGCCGGTGTGGATGCCGTTGTGATCCCTAAAGATCGTTCTGCATCCATTAATGCCACTGTTAGCAAAGTTTCTAGCGGTGCATCAGAGGTGATGCCAGTGATTACCGTAACTAACCTCGTTCGCAGTATGAAAGAAATGCAAGAAGCGGGTGTTTGGCTGATTGGCACTGACGATGAAGCGACAAAATCAATCTACGACATCGATCTCACCGGCCCCATTGGAATTGTGATGGGGGCAGAAGGCGAGGGTATGCGCCGCCTTACCAAAGAAAACTGCGATGAGCTAGTGCGCATCCCAATGCAAGGTGTGGTCTCTAGTTTGAATGTGTCCGTTGCAAGTGGCGTATGCTTGTATGAGGCCTTAAGACAGCGCCTTGCTAAAACCACCAAATAAGCCTAAGCTGAAATAGTCAGACAACTAAGGGGTTTATATGAAATGCAATATGGGACACACTGATCGTGTAGTGCGAATGACTGCTGGCGTAACACTGATGGGTCTAGCCGCATTTGGCATCACCGGCCCATGGGCCTGGATTGGTATTATTCCTTTGGTCACCGGAATAATCGGTAATTGCCCAGCTTATTCAATAGTGGGCCTCAATACTGGTAAGAAGTAAATAATAGTCTTAGTGATTGGCAAAATCATTATGAAAGCCATCCTTCGGGGTGGTTTTTTATTATCCAATCTAGTGCAATATCTACTTCAAACCTTTAAATGCCTATGCTAGGATTTGATCGTGGATATTCCACAGTCTATAGGAGATTAAAAATGCCAGTGCAAATGATTGAGATAGAAGAAGTTAAGATGATCGAAACAAGTGATGAGGCTTTGGAGGCTACTGGAGTTGTAGTTGGGGGGTTGGGGGGTTCTACTTGGCCACCCTATTGTGGGTGGTCTACCATATAGCTTGCCCAAATTTGAATTACTAGATGCTGGGTTTTACTAGCCACTCTGCGGAGTGGTTTTTTGTTGTGTTTAATGTCTGCTTTGGGTCGTAAGCAGTCATTGCACAGAGGGGATATATAAAGCCATGTTTGATTTGTATAGGCGCCTCTGTATCTTGCGCCCCAATAAGTCGTGACCCTAATTTCAGTTACTTAGCTAGTAGTGCCTCCAGCTTCTCTGTATCCACACAGAAGTTCCGAATCCCTTCAGCCAGTTTCTCCGTCGCCATGGCATCATTATTGAGTTGCAGGCGGAAGCTAGATTCATCCAGCTTCAATGGCGTAATGCCTTCAGCCTGCAAGGCAGCTTGAGCGTTAGCGGCGTCAAGTTTTTTCTCAACGGATGTGTTGTTACTTTGCAGTTCAGCCAAAAGCTCAGGGCTAATGGTTAATAGATCAACTCCGGCTAACTCTAGAATCTGGCTGGTATTGCGAAAACTGGCTCCCATGATTTCAGTTGGGATGCCAAAGTGTTTGTAGTAATGAAATATTCTCTTGACTGAAGTGACGCCCGGATCATTTGCACCACCATGAGCACTATCACTCCAGTTAGCGCCTAGCTTTGCTTTGTGCCAATCGGTAATGCGACCTACAAATGGCGAAATGAGTTTGGCATTGGCAGCACCACAGGCAGCCGCTTGCACGAGCGAGAAGAGCAGGGTCATATTGCTATGAATGCCTTGCGCTTCTAATTCTTTGGCAGCAGCGATACCTTCCCAGGTGCCAGCTAACTTAATCAGAATGCGTTTGCGATCAATTCCATGGGATTCATAGAGGGCAATTAAATGCTTGCCTTTAGCAACCGTTGCATTGGTATCGAACGACAGGCGCGCATCCACCTCTGTGGAAACTCGCCCAGGCACGATTTTCAGAATCTCTAAGCCAAAAGCAACCAAGATGTAGTCAACCAAATCAGTCGGACTCATGCCTGGATGGGCCTCTTTTACAGAGCGCACTAGATCTTGATAATTGCTTTGTTGAGCAGCTTTGAGGATGAGCGAGGGGTTGGTAGTCGCATCTTGTGGCTGGAAGGCCTGCATGCGCTCAAAATCGCCTGTATCGGCTACCACAGTAGTGAGTTTCTTTAGTTGCTCAAGTTGGCTGGGATTCGAAGAGGTGCTATTCATGGGCTTGCTCGCTGCTCTAAAGTAGGTTTCTTGTGAATATCATATGATAGATGGATTAATTACTCTGTTCCAGTTAAGGCATAAGGGCGTTCAGCAGGCATATGAATCAAGATCAATTAAAGCAAATGGTAGGCGAAGCAGCTAGAGATGAAGTGCTCAAGCTGCCTGCCGGACAGATTTTGGGTGTGGGCACTGGATCAACAGCCAATTGCTTTATTGATGCTTTAGCACCCCATAAGGATCATTTTGCTGGGACTGTATCGAGTTCCAATGCAACCACTGAGCGTTTACTGAAGCACGGTTTTAAAGTATTGGATCCAAATGATGTGCAGGGCTTGCCTGCCTATGTAGATGGCGCAGATGAAATTGATCCCTTGGGACATATGATTAAGGGCGGCGGCGGAGCACTTACCAGAGAAAAAATTATTGCCTCCATGGCAAAGCAATTTATCTGTATTTGTGACTCTTCCAAACAAGTGCCAGTACTGGGTAACTTTGCATTACCAGTAGAAATTATTCCGCTAGCAAAAGGCGTTGTTACTCGTGAATTAGAAAAGTTTGGTGGCACAGTCACTCTTCGTCTCGCAAAAAACACCCGCGCCGATCTCAATCAAACCCCTAGCGAGCCCTTTGTGACTGACAACGGCGGTTGGATCTTAGATGTGGCAGGGCTGAAGATTGCAAACCCCATTCAGATGGAAGCCCAAGTGAATCAAATTGCCGGTGTCATTACGGTTGGTTTATTTGCTAAAGAAAAAGCAAACATTTTGTTGGTCAGTAATGCTGCTGGTGTGGAGCGTATTGCCCTCTAATTGCGGGATTTAATAATGTAGGCATTAAAAAACCCGACGGGGTATGCCCATCGGGTTGTTTTGCCATGGTATGCATGGCGCAGGCGCTCGGAAGGTATTTAGTTCCTTAGCCTATGAGCACATAGATGTACTCATTCTTAATTGGCTTTCGCCAATGTGGTGGAGCACTACAACTGCCTCACCACAACTTCATCCTACGCTTATCTTTGAAAGTGTCAACAGCAATTTAGAAAATATTTTTTAATCAATTTTTTGTTGCAACACGGCAAACTATATTTACAAACTAAATACACTTACTCTGCAGGCGGTACATAACCTTGTGCCATATCAGCACCACCTTCAAAGAAGTACTTTTCTACTTGCTTTAGAAGGTATTGGCGTGCACGTGGGTCTGCCATATTGAGACGATTTTCATTAATCAGCATAGTTTGATGCTTTAACCAGGCAGCCCAAGCCTCTTTGGAAACTTGATTCCAGATCTTTTTACCAAGATCGCCAGGAAGTGGAGCGAAATCCATTCCCTCGGATTCTTTATTGAGTTTGATGCATTGAACCATGCGTGCCATCTGTAATACCTTTCTAGTGTTTCTTCAGTTTCTTAAATTACTTATAGATCTTTAGTTAAAACCATGGACTTGCGGTCCCAGTTATAAATTTGTTTTCTTTCTTCGGGCAGATCATCCACGGACGCCCGTTTAAAGCCACGCTTTAAGAACCAGTGCTCAGTCCTTGTCGTGAGAACAAATAATTTTTTAATGCCTTCTTGTTTAGCACGCATCTCAACCCGCTTGAGGAGGCGCTCGCCATCGCCTGATCCCTGCACATCAGGATCAACTGCCAGACAAGCAAGCTCACCCACACCATTCGGAAATGGGAAGAGGGCAGCGCAGCCGAAGAGAACGCGGTCATGTTCAATCACCGAGAAGCGCTGAATATCACGCTCAATCACATCTTGCCCACGTGCCGCTAAGATACCTTCTTCTTCGAGGGGCATAGTCAATTGCAAAATACCACCAACGTCATCTTGATTGGCCTCGCGCAAGTTCTCGATATCTGAGGAAGCGAGCATCATCCCAATACCATCATGGGTAAAGAGTTCTTCCAAGAGAGCGCCATCTTGATTGCAGGGTAGGAAGTGAACCCGGCTGACACCTGCCCGGATCGCTCTACCAGAGATATTGAGTAGACTCTTCATGCCTAAATCCATATCATTATTCTGCGCTACGTATTCTTGTAGTTGCGGCATAGAGAGTTCGGTAATGAAATCACCTTCATCATCTTTTAAGCCCGCATATGGACTCAAGAAAATCAACTTATCTGCTTTAAGAGCGGCAGCAGTAGATGCCGCTACATCCTCGTAAGCCAGATTAAATGCTTGACCTGTGGGTGAGAAGCCTAAAGGTGACAGTAGAACGATCTTATTGCTATCCAGAGACTGTCCAATAGAACCAGAATCCACTTTACGCACCAAGCCGGTATGAATGTAGTCAGTGCCCTCCACAACACCTACAGGCATTGCAGTAATAAAGTTTCCAGAGATAACGGAGATGCGTGAGCCTGCCATAGGCGTATTTGGTAATCCCCGACTAAATGCGGCTTCGATATCGAGACGCAATTCACCGGCGGCCTCTTTCACGCACTCTAGGGCAGCGGCATCAGTAATCCGATAGCTGTGCAAGGCGCTCTTGCCAAATTTGCTCTTAATCTTACGGAGCATGAGCTGCTCTTCAATCTGCGGGCGGATGCCATGCACTAGAACAATACGCATACCCATGGCATGGAGCATGGCGATATCTTCAATCAGGTTCTCAAGACCGATTTCTTGGACAAGTTCGCCAGCAAAGGCAATAACAAAGGTCTTCTCACGGAAGCTATGAATATAGGGCGCAACATCGCGCAACCACCCTACGAAAGGGAAGTTGGAGGTCGTATCATCGGCCATTAAGGCCTGGTTCGGTGCATTTGTTGGCATAGTGAGAAAATTATAGGGTGCAAGAGCCTATAAACCAACAAAAACCCAAAGCAATGCCCAAGCCTGTGCCTGCTTCCAACACCTCACGCCGGCTAGATATTCGCTTTCCGGAGGAATTGCCGGTCTCAGGTCAGCGCCAGCTAATCAAGGATGCCCTGCAAAGCCACCAGGTGGTGATTGTGTGCGGCGAGACGGGCTCAGGTAAGACAACGCAGCTGCCGAAGATCTGCCTCGACCTAGGACGCGGCACCATCAACGGCGGGAAGCTCATAGGCCACACTCAACCGCGCAGAATCGCAGCAACTGCCACAGCCAAGAGAATCGCTCAAGAACTAGGCTCACCTATTGGTCAAGATGTAGGCTACCAAGTCCGCTTTGCCGACAAGACCAGCAATACGGCCTCTATCAAGTTGATGACAGACGGTATCTTGCTGGCAGAGACACAACGTGATCCCCAGTTACGTGCCTATGACACGCTCATCATTGATGAGGCGCATGAACGTAGCCTGAATATTGATTTCTTGTTAGGGTACTTACGCCAATTGCTGCCCAAGCGACCTGATCTCAAACTCATCATTACATCGGCAACCATCGATGCTCAACGCTTTGCCGAACATTTTTCACTCAATGGCAAAGTGGCGCCAGTTATCGAGGTCAGTGGTCGACTGTTTCCAGTGGAGCAGCGTTATTCACCTTTAGAACCAGATGCCAAGCCCGATGGCAAAAAAGAATCTAAGACTGCTAAAGAAATTCCGGATGCGGTAACGGAAGAGATTGCGAGTCTATGGCGTGAAGGAGCAGCAGGTGCTGGAGATGTCTTGGTATTTCTGCCTGGCGAGCGTGAGATACGCGATTGCGCTGAAGCCTTGCGAAAAGACCATGTCCTACAGCAACGTTTTCATCCGGAGATTCTGAGTCTGTTCGCACGTCAGTCCGTCGCTGAGCAGGAGAGGGTATTTAGCCCAGGCAATGGGCGACGCATCATTCTGACAACCAACGTTGCAGAGACCTCATTGACTGTTCCGAATATTCGCTATGTGATTGATAGTGGTTTAGCCAGAGTCAAGCGTTATTCCTATCGTAATAAGGTAGAGCAGTTGCAGATTGAGCCGATCTCTCAAGCGGCCGCCAATCAAAGAGCAGGGCGTTGTGGCCGCGTATCAGACGGCATTTGTGTGCGCCTATATAGCGAACAAGACTATCAAAGTCGTCCCAAGTTCACTGACCCTGAAATACTACGCAGTTCTTTAGCTGCGGTACTTCTGCGCATGAGTTCCTTGCGTTTACCTAAGATTCAGCATTTTCCGTTTATTGATAAACCGCTAGGAAGAGCGATTGCCGATGGCGTTCAGCTACTGGATGAGTTGGGTGCTATTGAGTTTGATGAATCTGATCCAGGCGATGTTAAGGATGTTAATAAGGATATTAATAACAGCTTCAAGCTCACAGCTACCGGTAAGCAATTGGCCGACCTACCATTGGATCCTCGGATTGGCAGAATGCTTTTAGCTGCTAAAGAGCAAAATGCTTTAAAAGAAGTCACCATCATTGCTTCTGCCTTAGCCACACAAGATCCACGCGATCGTCCCATGGATCAGGCGGCTGCAGCCGATCAAGCGCATTTACAGTTTGCCGATGAGCGCTCGGAGTTTCTCAGTTTCGTCAAACTGTGGAATTGGTATCAAGACGCCTTGGTACATAAGCACAGCAATCGCCAGCTAGAGAATCTGTGTAAAAGTAAATTCTTATCGCCTCGACGCTTAAGAGAATGGCGTGATGTGCATGGTCAACTGCATACGATGCTCGGTGAAAAAGGCTGGAAAGAAAATGGTTTACCTGCAACCTACGAGCAAGTTCACCTCTCTTTATTAACAGGTTTATTGGGATATGTGGCCAAAAAAGAAGAGGATGAAAAAACTCAAGACCGCAATAGTAAGACAGGCGGTTACGTTGGAGCACGAGGCATTCGTCCTTTTATTTGGCCTGGCTCTACGATTGGTAAAAAGGCTGGTGCGTGGATTCTGGCAGGTGAATTGCAAGAAACCAATCGGATGTACGCCCGAACAATTGCTAAGATTGAGCCGCAATGGGTAGAGCGTGTGGCGGCTCACCGCCTGATTACTTCACTCAGCGACCCATTCTGGGATAACCGCCAGGGTGAGGTAATGGCTTTTGAGCGCGGCACTTTGTATGGTCTGCCCATCTATCATGGGCGCCGAGTTCGTTATGAGCCGCACAACCCAGATGAGGCTAGGGAGTTATTCATTAGCCAAGCCCTGGTTCAAGAAGAGATGTTTGGGCGTATGGATACGCCCTCGCTGCAACGTGAAACTGAAGCCGATGCCAAGAAAAAATATCCCAATCTCTTTGGATTCTTCTGGCATAACCGTCGCTTGATTAAAGAAATTGAAGCCCTTGAGCATCGCTCGCGCAGGCCGGATGTATTGGTTGATGATGAACTGCTATTTGCTTTTTACGAATCCAGAATTCCAAAAGAGGTATGTAGTCGCGAAGGTCTCAAAGCATGGCTGACTAAAAATGCCAAAGTGGATAAAGATCAGGACAAAGATCTAGATAGCCAGCTCCGCCTAGAAAAAGCAGATCTCATGCGTCATGAGGCAGCCGGCATTACGGTAGACCGTTACCCCAAAACGATGTTGGTCGGTGGAGCACAACTCAGTCTGACCTACCACTTCGAGCCCGGCAGCCCCAAAGATGGTGTGACACTTGTAGTGCCGTTGACACAACTCAATCAAGTGGATGGACGCCGTTGTGAATGGTTGGTGCCTGGCATGTGCGAAGAGAAGGTGCTGCTCCTGCTGAAGTCATTACCGCAAAAATTACGGCGTCACTGCGTACCATTGCCTGATTATGCAAAGTCTTTTCTTGAGAGGAGTCTAGAAGAAAAGCAATTTGGCGTAGGAGACTTTTTAGATAGTCTCATTAGCGATATTCGCAAAGAGCGTGGTCTAGAGATAAGGCGTACTGACTTTAGACTAGAGGCATTGCCGCTCCATTCTTCGATGAACTTTCGTTTGATTGATGAACATGGACGTCAGCTTGAGGTAGAGCGTAACTTAGCGCGCTTGCGCTCTGAGTATGGACAGACGGCCCGCAATGCATTTCAGGCGATTGCCCAAGAAACCGCCCAGGTCGAGCTAGGAATGGAGCCGCCAACAGGGGTGAAGGCAAAACCGAATACCAACACTCCTGACGCAACCCGAAAAGTCGAGCAGGGTGGTTATCGTTCGTGGGAATTTGGCGAACTACCTGAAACTTTAGAGATTCAGAAGGGCAATAAAACTTTATTTGGCTACCCAGCGCTAGTTGATCGGGTTGATTATTGCGATCTAGAGGTCTTTGATGATTTAGAGGAGGCACGTAAACAACATGCTCTGGGATTACGCCGCCTATTTGCATTGAGTAATAAGGATACGCTCAAAGCATTACAAAAGCAGTTGCCGGGAATTCGTGAATTAGGTCTGCTATTTATTAATGTGGGATCAGTGGACGGTTTGATAGAGCAGATTCTCAATCTGGCAATTGAGCGGGCATTTATGACTGAACCTCTCCCAGTTAATGCTGAGCAATTTACAGAACGACTCCAAGCAGGTAAGCCGCGGTTGGCACTCATTGCCCAAGAGATTTCTCGTCATGCTTTAAACGCTTTACAAGCCCATGCAGATTTGCAGAAAAAGACTGCGAGTGCAAAAGCTGCCTCGCCAGCTGCATATGCCGATATTCAGACGCAAATGCAAGGCTTAATCTTTCCAAAGTTCGTGGCTGAGATACCGTATGCCCAGTTAGTCCATGTACCACGTTACCTAAAGGGAGTTGCCATGCGCATCGATAAATTGCGCTCCAACCCTAGTCGTGACGCCCAATGCCAAAAGGATTGGGAATCGGTAGCGCGTCCTTGGCAAAAGCTGATACAGGGCAATAAGGGTACTGCCTCCTATGCGATGACTGAAGATCAGGCTTTAACGGATTTCCGTTGGCAGCTAGAAGAGTTAAGGGTGGCTTTATATGCCCAGGAGCTTAAAACTCCAACCCCAATGTCCTTAAAGCGTCTTGAAAAAGTATTGGCAAGTTTGCGCTAAATCAATCTAAGACCAAATCCATTAAGGCGCAGAGGTCATTTTGAACCCTCTAATTGCTTACAATGGAGGCATGTACACATTTATCAAGATTAGAGGTTTTCGCACAATTGCGACCTCCGCATTATTGGCACTTCTTTTGGTCAATCAAAACGCTGTTGCGCAGACCGCTAACTCTGCAGTGACTTCATCTCCGGTAGCTCAGCCTAAGCTGGCAGTCATCCTGAACTCAGGTGAGGCATCAGTTAGCTTAATCGATATGCCTACCCGTCAGGTAATCAAGACAATCCCGGTTGGTAAAGAGCCACATCATTTGATGATTACGCCAGATCAAAAAACATTACTGATTGCCAATGCGGCTGGTAACGATGTTGCGCTAATGAATCCTACTACCGGTGAGTTGACTGGCAGAATCCCAAACATTATTGATCCTTATCAGATTGGTTACTCACCAAACAATAAATGGTTTGTAGCAAACGGTAATCGTTTAGATCGTGTCGATATTTATTCTGCTGATGGTGCTAATCTCAAATTAGCGAAGACAGTGAAGTTGCCAAAGACACCGAGTCATATTGCTTTTACAGCAGATAGCAAAATTGCATTCATTACTTTGCAAGACTCTAGTGAGATCGCAGCGATTGATCTCGAAACCCAAAACGTTTTGTGGGTAATGCCAACCGGAAAAGTACCAGCTGGTTTGTGGATGACACCTGGTGATCAGTATTTGTTGGTGGGTCTTACGGGTGAAGATAACGTACAAGTGATCGACTGGAAGAATCGCAAAGAGCTTAAGCGCATTATTACGGGTAAGGGTGCCCATAATTTCCGTCCTCTGGGCGATAAGAAGCATGTCTTTGTGAGCAATCGGGTTGCTTCCACCATTAGCTTAATCAATATGCAAACCCTCGAGAAGGTCGGTGACATCACTGGACTGCCGGCTGGACCGGATGATATGGAAATCACCCCGGACGGTAAAACACTGTGGGTGACTCTCCGTTTTTCCAAAAAGGTAGGTGTGATTGATATTCCAACGATGAAATTAGTCAGCGTGATCCCCGTTGGAAAATCACCTCATGGCGTGTTCTTCACCCCAAGGGCAGGGTGGGAGTAAGTTTCACAGAGAATCACAATGAGTCATAGCTCAATCATCCGAATTGCAGCCGTGCTATTACTCGGCTGTTTTTCATTAGGTAACTTTGCGCAAGCTGCGGAATGCAGTAAAAACATTTACCTAACTTTTGATACAGGCAATATGTCTGTAGCCGAGAAAGTAGCGCAGATTCTCAAACGACAAAATGTGAAAGCTACTTTTTTCCTAGCCAATGAGAAAACCTTTCGTGATGACTTCTCTTTAGATGATTCTTGGAAAAGCTACTGGCAAGAGCGCGTGAAAGAAGGTCATCATTTCGGTAGTCATACCTATGACCATACCTATTTTGTAAAAGATGGTCCTAAAGGCGAAGTGTTTGAGAAGCCCCAATTTGGGCCAAAAGCAGGTATGACTGTTCTGTATAACGAAGCGGCGATGTGCCGAGAAATTCGCAAGGTGGATGTGCGCTTTCAGGAGCTGACCGATAAGCCCTTACAAAAGATTTGGCGCGCACCTGGTGGAAAAACCTCTCCTACTTTGATTCGCATGGGCGATATGTGTGGCTATCAGCACATTGGCTGGGCACCTGCTGGATTTTTGGGTGATGAATTGAGTTCTGAAAAGCATCCAAACGCCTATCTTTTAGAAAAAGCCAGTCGAGATCTGAAGGACGGCGATATCGCCATGGCGCATTTAGGTATTTGGTCCAGAAAAGATCCATGGGCACCTGCTGTTTTGGAGCAACTCATCGTCAACCTGAAGGGGCGTAGCTTCTGCTTTGGGCTGCTACCCAAAGATCCCATAAATCCGTCAAAATAAGACATGGATTTCAACACCATCACCTCCCATATCGCGGGCGCCTATGCCAGCGTTCAGGAGTTCATCTTTTCGAGCCTCATTGCTCCAGTACTATATCAATTGGATTTAATGGCTTGGGCAGAAGACGCTTTTGATGGCATTGATTGGTTCTTATTTGGCTGCATGCAAATTTTCTTAATCATTGTTGTGTTACGCACATGGGAACGTATAGCTCCGGCAGAAACGCAAGAACCATTTGCCAAATCTAGCAGAGCAGATGTGTTCTACACTTTGTTTCATCGACTGGGAATATTTCATGGTCTGATATTCATTGCATTGTCGGGATTCTTTTTTCAAGTCGATTCGATCCTGCATGACTTTCGCTTTGAGCGATTGAATGTCGAGTCCTGGTGGCCAGGAGTAAGTTCAATCCCGGTAGTGAGCTTTCTCATCTATTTAGTTTTATTAGATTTTGTAGAGTACCTCTATCATCGCGCTTCGCATGTATTTAATTGGTGGTGGCAGCTTCATGCCTTACACCATAGTCAAACAGTCATGACGGCTTGGTCTGATGATCGTAACCATGTGCTGGATGACGTCATGCATGCAAGCTTCTTGTCCTTCTTTGCCCTGTTATTTGGAGTATCACCAGGTCAATTCATTGCGCTCATCGCCTTAAGTCAATTTATCCAGAGTTGGCAGCATGCCAATCTCAAAATTCACTTGGGCCTAGCCAAGTATTTGCTAGTTTCCCCGATGTTTCATCGCATGCATCATGCGGTGGGCTATGGGCACGAAGCTCAAGGTAAGCCCGGAGTTCTGGGTGGTTGCAATTTTGGTGTTTTGTTTCCATGGTGGGACATGCTATTCAGAACGGCTATCTTTCCGAAAGAGGTCTATCCTACGGGAGTAAGAAATTTAACCGTTTCACCAAATATCCTCGCTCATCAATGGCAAGGTCTCGTTCATGCCGTGAAAGAATTGAAACCCAAGTAGTTAGCTGATTGGGTAATAGGAGTTGTATGGTTGGATTGCAGCAGGTATTTAAATCTTTTGGCATGGCCTTAGTTGGGACCATGCATCCGCGCATGCTGTGGCTCAGCTTGCGCCCATTCCTGATTGTCTCGGTTCTATGGGGTGTTCTGATTTGGCTCACATGGACACCAGCGCTTGAAGCTTTGAGCATTTTTCTTACGACCTCAATCTTTACTAGTTGGATTCAGGAAGGTTTAATTTGGGCTGGCTTTGAAAATGCCAGAGCATGGATTGCGCCACTATTTTTTGTCATGCTGATTATTCCCCTTATTACGATTAGTTTGCTTGTATTCATTGCTTTTTCAACGGTGCCAGCAATTGTCAGAATCGCCTCGAGACAATCTCAATATAAAGATTTGGAATGCAAGCAGGGTGGCGGCCTCTTTGGTAGTTTGATTTATACCCTGTGGTCAGTCCTCATTTGCTTGGCTTTAGTGATGCTGACCTTGCCGGTATGGTGGGTTCCGCCACTAGTAGCCGTCTTGCCTCCTTTAATATGGGGTTGGTTAACCATGCGTTTGATGTCGTATGACGTGCTCGCGAAACATGCAAGTGCCGAAGAGCGCGATCTCCTCATTCAAAAATATCGTTGGCCTTTGCTCTGTATGGGGATTGCATCAGGCATGTTGGGTGCAGTACCTACCTTCTTTTGGGCAACCTCAGCATTAGCTTTAGTGCTTTTCCCCATCGTGAGTTTTGCAGCGCTGTGGATTTATTCTTTGATTTTTGTGTTTGCTGCTTTATGGTTTAGTTACTTCTTATTGGATGTACTCAAGCAGTTAAGAGAAGAAGAGTTAGATAAAGCACTCACGGTGCAATCTCGTGTTGTTGATATGGAGCTTTCGCATCATAGTTAATGCGCTGGCTAATGAAATGAGTGATGTAATGAAAAAAGTTGAAATAGAAGAAAAAAACAATATGCCAAGCAAGGCACAACGCCGCTTTGGTTTAATTGTGATTGGTGACGAGATCTTGTCGGGACGTCGTCAAGATAAGCATATGAGCAAACTGATTGAATTGCTTAATGAGCGCGGTCTTAGTCTCGCATGGGCTAAATATGTTGCAGATGATCCTGAACAAATTACCGCTACATTGAAACAAAGTTTTGCGAGTGGCGATGTGGTGTTCAGCACTGGTGGAATTGGTGCGACACCAGACGATCACACACGCCAATGTGCAGCACTCGCATTGGGAACAAAAGTAGAGTTACATCCAACTGCACAAGAATTAATTGCAGGGCGTATTCAATCGATGGCAGAGGGCGATCCCGCTAAAGCAGATTTAAATACACCGGAGAATCAACATCGTTTCAAGATGGGTGAGTTTCCGATTGGTAGCGACATCATTCCTAATCCGTACAACCAAATTCCGGGCTTTCGAATTCAGGAGCATTATTTTGTTCCTGGCTTTCCAGTCATGGCTGCGCCGATGATGGCTTGGTGCTTGGATACTTATTACAAAGATCTTTTCCATCAAGAGAACTGGGCGGAGCAAAGTTTTATTGTGCCCAAGGGTATTGAATCGACGCTGACACCCTTAATGGAGCGAATAGAGGCCAATTTTCCCGGGGTGAAGGTCTTTAGTCTCCCCTCCGTAGGTGACGCCAAAAAGGGTGGGGTCTACACCCAGCGCCATATTGAATTGGGCATCAAAGGTAACGCCAACCTACTGGAAGGTGCTTGGATAGCCTTAAGAGCGGGCACCCAAGAGCTGGGCTACGAAATCCACGATATTAGCTAGCTCATTTGCACTAAAAAGGTGCAAAAATAGTATTTTCAACCTTATTCAAGGGTAATTCAGCACTTAATCAGTGCAATAATGGAAGTTCCCATTTGTTTGCTTCAGTAAATTACATACATCCAATAGGCATGTTTGATGCCTGGAATAAACAAGGGTGTATGCCTTAAGTTTTGATTCCGAATTTAGTTAATAGAGGAGATTTGCATGACGAAGACCGTCGCTGATGTGATGAAGTTAGTTAAAGAGAAAGAATGTACTTTCGTTGATTTCCGCTTTGTAGATACAAAGGGTAAAGAACAGCACACGACAGTTCCTATCTCTGCTTTTGACGAAGACAAATTTGAGAGCGGTCATGCATTTGACGGTTCTTCTATTGCTGGCTGGAAGGGTATTGAAGCTTCCGATATGTTGCTTAAACCAGATCCAACAGCTGCTTACATCGACCCATTCTATGAAGAGCCAACCTTGGTGTTGACTTGCGATGTAATCGAGCCAGCAGATGGCAAAGGTTATGACCGTGACCCACGTTCAATCGCTAAGCGCGCAGAAGCGTATTTAAAGAGCACTGGCTTAGGCGACACAGCTTACTTTGGTCCAGAGCCAGAGTTCTTTATTTTTGACGGCGTTCGTTGGGGTGCTGACATGCAGGGATGCTTCGTGAAGATTGATTCCGAAGAAGCGCCATGGTCATCAGGTGCTGAAATCGAAGGTGGTAATACTGGTCACCGCCCAGGCAAAAAAGGCGGCTACTTCCCAGTTGCTCCTGTAGATACATTCCAAGATATGCGCTCTGAAATGTGTTTGATTCTTGAATCATTAGGTATTCCAGTAGAAGTGCATCACCACGAAGTTGCTGGTCAAGGCCAAAACGAATTGGGTACTAAGTTCAGTACATTGGTACAACGCGCTGACTGGACTATCTGGCAGAAGTATGTCATTCAAAACGTGGCCCATGCTTATGGCAAGACAGCCACATTTATGCCTAAGCCAGTAGTTGGCGATAACGGTTCTGGTATGCACGTTCACCAATCCGTTTGGAAAAACGGCGAAAACTTGTTTGCTGGTAACGGCTACGCTGGTTTGTCAGAGTTTGCATTGTTCTACATTGGTGGCATCATCAAGCATGCCAAGGCATTGAATGCAATTACTAACCCAGGTACAAACTCATACAAGCGTTTGGTGCCAGGCTTTGAAGCTCCGGTGAAGTTAGCTTACTCAGCACGTAACCGTTCTGCTTCTATTCGTATTCCTCACGTTCCAAGCCCTAAGGGTCGTCGTATCGAAACACGTTTCCCTGATCCATTGGCTAACCCATACCTCTGCTTCTCAGCATTGTTGATGGCTGGTTTGGATGGCGTTCAAAACAAGATTCATCCAGGCGAAGCTGCTGACAAGAATTTGTATGACTTGCCACCAGAAGAAGATGCAAAGATTCCAACCGTTTGCGCAAGCTTGGAAGAGGCATTGGATGCATTGAAGAAAGATCACGAGTTCTTGACTCGCGGTGGTGTATTCACTGAATCCATGATTGATGCATATATCAATTTGAAGATGGAAGATGTCACACGTTTCCGTATGACTACCCATCCTATCGAATTTGATATGTACTACTCCCTGTAAGCGAAGGAAAGAACTTGAGCGCAGGTCTGTTGCGCAATTCGTTCAAGGGAGCAGCTTCGGCTGCTCCTTTTTTTCCGACATTGCTTGATCAGATGCCCAATGCCGTCGTGGTATTTGAGGCTGAGAACCAACAATTGGTTTACGTGAATCCAGCTGCTGAGTCAGCTTTAGATCTCTCGCGTAAATCACTTGAGGGTCAGTCTGTGCACAATTTATTTGGCGATAATCCAGCCTTAAAGAGCATGATTAGCGAGGTGCAGCAAGGTCACTTCCTCGCTCAACGGCAAGAAATGATTTTGCATTCAATGCCCGGCAGTATTCATCAAGACTCTATTCCGGCGCACGTAGTAGTGGCAGCTCTAGAAGATCCTTCTCTCATCATGATGGAGTGGTTTCCGATTGATCAGCAGTTACGAAGTGAGCGCGATGAACGCGTTACCCAGCAAGTGGAGGCCAATAAACAATTAATGCGCAACTTAGCGCATGAGATTAAAAACCCATTAGGCGGCATTCGTGGGGCAGCTCAATTATTAGAGTATGAGTTACCAGATAAAGGCTTGCGCGAATATACCCAGGTCATTATTAAAGAATCTGACCGCTTGCAGACTTTAGTGGATCGCCTTTTGGCACCACATCGTAAAGCGCATGTGATGGAATCCTTCAATGTACATGAGGCCTTAGAGCGTGTGCGCAGTTTAGTTTTGGCGGAGTTTCCTAAAGGCTTACGCATTATTCGTAACTACGACACTAGCTTGCCAGATGTATTGGGTGACCGTGAGCAGTTGATTCAAGCAACCTTAAATATTGTGCATAACGCAGCGCAAGCGCTCTCTGAAGAGATTCGTACTGGCGTTGCACAAATCGAGTTAAAGACTCGTGTGGCACGTTCAGTCACGATTGCAAAGCATCGTTATAAGTTGGCAATGGATTTACATGTGATCGATAACGGCCCCGGCATTCCAGAAGAAATAATTGAGCGCATCTTCTTTCCATTAGTTTCGGGTAGAGAAGGTGGCAGTGGTCTTGGGCTCACCCTGGCCCAAACCTTTGTTCAGCAACACCAAGGCTTTATTGCTTGTAATAGCCGTCCTGGATGTACTGATTTTCATATTCAAATTCCATACCGTAGGCAGGAGAAAGCATCATGAAACCAATTTGGATCGTTGACGATGACCAATCTATTCGTTGGGTATTAGAAAAAGCCCTATCGCGCGAGAATATTCCCCATAAGAGTTTCTCCAATCCCAATGATGTACTTAATGCATTAGAAAAGGAGTCTCCGCAGGTTTTAATCTCGGATATTCGGATGCCACGTGGTAACGGTTTGGATCTGCTGCAGCACGTAAAGGCTAGTCATCCCAATTTGCCTGTCATCATCATGACTGCGTATTCTGATTTGGACTCAGCGGTCTCTTCCTTCCAAGGGGGCGCCTTTGAATATCTCACCAAACCATTTGATGTAGAGAAAGCAGTTGAGTTAATCCATCGTGCAGTAGAGCAGGGCATCCGAAATGAATCTGGATCAAAAGAGTTGACTGCATGGCGACAGGACGCGACAGAGATTATTGGTCAAGCGCCAGCGATGCAAGAAATCTTCCGTGCCATTGGCCGTTTAGCGCAATCAAATGCCACGGTTCTGATTACGGGAGAGTCGGGAACTGGCAAAGAGATGGTTGCTCATGCATTGCACAAGCATAGTCCTTGTGCTAAAGGCCCATTTGTCTCTTTGAGTACTTCGGCTGTACCAAAAGATTTGCTGGAATCCGAATTATTTGGCCATGAGCGCGGGGCTTTTCCTGGTGCACAGACTTTGCGTCGCGGCCGCTTTGAGCAAGCCGATGGTGGCACGCTCTTCTTGGGTGAGGTAGGTGACTTACCATTTGATTTGCAAACCCGTTTACTGCGTGTTCTGTCTGATGGCCACTTCTATCGTATCGGTGGACAGGACCCCATTAAGGCAAATGTACGCATCATTGCTTCAACCCATCAAAATCTGGATGCTCGAGTAGCTGCTGGGCTCTTTCGTGAAGACTTGCTTCATCGTTTGAATGTGATTCGTTTACGCATGCCTTCGTTGCGCGAGCGTAGTGAAGACATTTCGATGTTGGCAAGGCATTTCATGCTGAGTTGCGCTAAATCTTTAGGTGTTGAGCCGAAGAAGCTATCTGATGAAGTCTTAAAAGAAATTAGTGCAATGCCGTTTCCAGGTAACGTTCGCCAATTGGAAAACTTATGCCACTGGTTAACGGTCATGACGCCAGCCAATGTGATTGGTGTAAGCGATCTCCCCGCCGATATTGTCGCGCAAGCTAATGAGCAGCCTGTCATCATCCATGGCGAGTCTTCACCAAGTAATCCGGCCGCCAGCAAAGTTGCCTCAGGCGACTGGGAAACTGGCTTGGGACGCCTGGCTGTGAAGATGCTGCAAGATGGAGATAAAGAGGTGTTTGATGCCTTGACTGCACGCTTTGAAAAAGCGGTTCTGCAAGCAGCCCTAGAAGTTACGCGTGGTAGAAGGGTGGAAGCCGCTCAACGCTTGGGTATTGGACGCAATACGATTACCCGTAAATTGCAAGAGCTTGGAATCGATGACTGATTCGGTGCGCATAGCCGCATGGAATGTGAACTCCTTAAAAGTTCGTCTTCCACAAGTCCTGCGTTGGCTGCAAGATCAAGAGAAGGCTAAAGAGCCAATTGATGCACTGTGCTTGCAAGAACTCAAGCTCACAGACGATAAGTATCCCCACAAAGAGTTGGAGGATGCAGGTTATCTGAGTCTAGCTGCAGGACAAAAGACTTATAACGGCGTTGCCATCATTCTGCGCAAAGCTGCCTTGGCACCCATTGCCTCGGATATTGAAACTGCTTTTCTGAAGCCCGTTAGAAATATTCCAAACTACACTGATGAGCAACAGCGAATTCTGGCGGCAACAGTATGTTTCGCGGGCACTCAGCCGATGAGACTCGTCTCAGCCTATTTTCCGAATGGACAATCACCCGATAGCGATAAATTTCAATATAAATTAGCCTGGCTAGAGGCATTGCAAACGTGGTTAACAGAAGAGCTTCAACAAAATCCACGTTTAGCCCTTCTTGGAGACTTTAATATTGCCCCAGAAGATATAGATGTGCATGATCCCAAAGCTTGGGAAGGGCAGAATTTAGTTTCGCCACCCGAGCGTGCAGCATTTCAGGAGCTCATCAAGCTTGGCTTCACGGATTCATTCAGAATGTTTGAGCAGGCGCCTAAAACTTTTAGTTGGTGGGATTACCGTATGATGGGCTTTAGAAGAAACGCCGGTATGCGGATTGACCACATCCTATTAAGCGACGCGCTGAAAGAAAAATGTAGCTCCAGCACAGTGGATAAAGCCCCCAGAGCCTGGGAGCAGCCATCGGACCATGCCCCAGTGATTGCAAGCATCAAAAAGTCTTAATATATAGAGGCTCAGCGCTGAATTGAAATTAACCCCTTGAATGCCTTTATTTAGAACCTCTACTATCTATATATCAGCCATTGCCAGCACTTTGATGCTGGCTGGTTGCTTTATAGTGGGGCCAGACTTCACTAGACCTACGGTGAAAGCAGTTGATCAATATAAATCATCCAGCCAGACCGAATTTACAGAATCTCTAGGTGAAAACTCAAACAAGATTCTAGATCCAGTGGAGTGGTGGAAGAGTTTTAATGATCCCACACTCAATGCTCTTCTCAAGCAAGCTACTTCTCAAAACTTAAGCTTGCAGCAAACTGCTCTACGGATATACCAACTGCAAGCTCAACTCGGTGTAAGCGACGCTACATTATTGCCATCGGCCAACTTGAGTGCTTCGTATAACAATAATCGGAATAGTGCAATCCAAGAGGCAATTAATGACTCTAATAATTTAATAACTAGAAATGCCTTAGTTCAAATGAGTTGGGAGTTGGATTTTTGGGGCAAGAATCGCCGCGGTGTTCAGAGTTCATTGAACTCGTATTTGTCGGGAGTTGCCGCTTATTACTCTGCCGATGTTTCGTTAACTGCTGATGTTGCCAATACCTATATCAATATACGTAACTATGAAGAACTGATCACAGTTGCCAAAACTAATCTGGCCTTACAAAAAGAAAGCTTACGGATTGCAGGTGCCCGCTTTAAATATGGTGCCACCTCGATGCTGGACTTAAGCCAAGCGCAAGCACAGTATGAGCAGACCAAGGCTCAGATACCGGGTTTGCTTGCGAATTTGAAAAAAAATCAGCATGCCATGAGTATTTTGTTAGGCGAACCCCCGAATTATTATGAAAAGACTTATGGCAACACTAAGGGAAGTCTCAAGCCTCCTGTCGAGCTAGGCGTTGGCATGCCAACAGATTTATTGCGTCGCCGCCCCGATGTTTTGCAGGCAGAGTTTGATGCCGCCTCTAAATCAGCTTTGATTGGCGTAAATAAAGCACAGCTGTATCCAACATTTACACTCAGTGGAACTTTTGGTTACTCTAATTCGAACTATGGCAATTTAACCTCACCTAATTTATTTAGCTGGGGCAATAACTCATCTGGAGTTAGTGCCGGCCTATATTTACCGCTCTTTTATCGGGGCGCAATTGTGGATCAGGTGCGCGTGCAGGATGCGATCTTCCAACAGAGCCTGCTTGCTTATCAGAACCAAGTCTTGAATGCCCAGAAAGAGGTAGAGGATTCCCTCATTACTATCTCCACTACTAAAAGCTCAAAAGAAGATTTAGGTCGAGGCGTGATTGCTGCGCAAAGTGCTGCAGATTTGGCACTTGAGCGTTATAAAACTGGACAGAATGATTACACCACCGTGATCACTGCACAGCAAAATCTTTTAAATATCCAAAACTCCCTGGTGCAAACTTCATCCAATGAGCTCATTGGATATGTTGGGGCCTTTAAGGCTCTTGGTGGAGGTTGGACGGCAGATATGAGTCCACCTAAGCTACCAGACCAAATGATTGCGGATATGACAGATCGTACAGATTGGGGCTCCGTCCTTACAAGAACGGGTGATCCATTAACGGTGAAGGTGAGTAAGTTTTTGGTCGATACCCCAGACCCATCTAAGCCTACGCAAGCTATTGCACCAAGTAAATCAAACACACCCTCAAATACATCTACTAAGCCGACTCAGGGAAGTACTGCGCCATGAAAGAATTATTAATAAAAGCCAAACTTTTACTGATGCCTTTATGGGGCCATATTGTGACGCTTTGGAGTTCGCTCTCAGCAAAATGGAATGCGTATTTAGAAAAGTTAAGCGCCGTTGAGATCCCGCTTCTCAAAAAGAAGTTTTCACCACGGACAATTGGGATATTCATTCTGGTTCTGATTGCCTTGATTGTGATCATTTGCATGAAGTCTTGCGGTAAAGAAATCAAGAGAGCTCCAACACCGGTCACTATTGCTCTGCCACTCTCTCAAGAGATTCGTAGTTTTGCAACATTTGATGGTTTAGTGGATCCATTCCTCACAGTAAACCTAGATGCGCGGGTAAAGGGTTATCTCACGAAGATTGGCTTTGCAGATGGCGCCATGGTGAAGAAGGGCGATTTGCTGTTTGTGATTGAGCAAGACCAATATATACAAGAGGTGAAATTAAAGCAGGCCATTTATACCGAGGCAAAGAGTGAATATGGTCGCCAGAAATCGCTCCTACAAGAGAATGCTACTTCTCAGGCTGCTGTTGATAAAGCCTTATCTCAATTTCAGCAAGCTGAAGCCAATCTAACTCTGGCCAAGATTAATTTGGGCTATACCGAAATCAGAGCACCTTTTGATGGACTCATGGGTAGGCACTTATTAGACGTGGGTACTTATTTGGATACAACCTCTAAAGGCGTTCAACTCTCCACTATTCAGCAGATCTCACCCATCTATGTTTACTTCAATATTAATGAGAGAGACTTTTTGAAGTTTGAAAAGGGTCAAGATCAAAACGCAGAACGCAAGTCTGAAGTCAATAAGTTACCCATCTTCGTTGGCCTACAGGATGAAGTTGGATATCCGCATGAAGGAGTCTTAGATTACGCTGCCAATTTAATCTCCACCGAGACTGGATCGCTGCAATTACGCGCCATCTTGAAGAATGAGAAATATAAGTTAATTCCTGGTCTGTATGCGCGTGTCATGGCCCAGTATGGAGAACCTAGGCAGGCCTTATTGCTGCCCAAGACTGCTGTCATGACAGATCAAGTAGGTGACTATGTTTTTGTTTTAGATGATGCCATGCGTACACAACGCCAGGACATTAAATTGGGT
This sequence comes from Polynucleobacter meluiroseus, assembly GCA_943372325.1. Lineage (GTDB taxonomy): Bacteria > Pseudomonadota > Gammaproteobacteria > Burkholderiales > Burkholderiaceae > Polynucleobacter > Polynucleobacter meluiroseus_I. The sequence continues at coordinate 501,802 of CALRYF010000002.1, forward strand.
CAGCGCTTTGACAAATACATTGAGATCAGTAAAGGCTTAACTCCCAATAGCAAAGTGGTCGTTAATGGATTTATTAATCTGAGTATCAATCAAGTTGCCAAACCAACTGAGGTTACGCTTGAGGCAATGCCAGCTCGATAACCATGCTCTCTAAATTTTTTATCGAACGGCCGGTGCTGGCCAATGTGATTGCCCTAGTCATGCTATTGATTGGGGCAGTATCCATTAACAGTTTGCCGATTGCTCAGTACCCCAATATCGTTCCACCCACCATTCAGGTGAGCGCAAGATATCCGGGGGCAAGCGCAACCCTTGTGCAGCAATTGGTAGCCAGCAATATTGAGACTCAAGTAAATGGTGTTAGTGGGATGCTCTATATGGAGTCTGCATCCACTAATGATGGTAACTACACTCTCACAGTCACCTTTCAGGTTGGTACAGATCCCGATTTAGCTCAGGTAAACGTACAAAACCGGGTGGCCATTGCGCTTCCTTCATTGCCACAGGCAGTGCAAAAACAGGGTGTGACAACCAAAACGCAGTCAACCGCTATTTTGCAGTTCGTTACCTTAACTTCATCTAATCCAGAGCATGATGGTTTATTTTTAAGTAACCTGGCAAACCTTAAGCTGCAACAGCGCTTAGCGCGCTTACCAGGTGTGGCCGCTGCCAATGTCTTTGGTGTGGGTAACTACAGTATGCGAGTTTGGCTTGATCCTGCCCAGCTCAAGATGCGCAATCTCACACCAAGTGATGTGATTGCTGTCATTAACAAACAAAACGTATTGCTGACAGCGGGACAAATTGGCGCTCCACCAACACCCATGGGCCAAGATTTTCAGCTGACACTCAATGTCACGAGTGCAATGACAACCCCAGAGCAGTTTGGAAAAATTGTAGTCAAGTCTGGTGATAAAGCAGCGATTACTTACTTGCGCGATATTGCCAGAATAGAAATGGGTAGTCAGAACTACAGCCAATTCTTCAAGATTAACGACAGTCCTGCCGGTGGCATTGCGATTTATCAAATGCCTGGCGCTAATGCGATTGCTACAGCACAAGCAGTACAAGATGAGATGAAGAGTATCGCTAAGACACTTCCAAAAGAGGTATCTTGGGCTATTCCGTTTGATACCACGATGTTTGTGCAAGCCTCTATTCATGAAGTTTATAAAACACTTTATGAGGCCGGCATCTTAGTCCTGCTTGTGATCATGATTTTCTTGCAGAACTGGCGTGCCACGCTGGTGCCTGCAACCACTGTACCGGTGACCATTATTGGCGCATTTGCTTGTATGGCTGCTCTTGGCTTCTCCATTAACTTACTTACTTTATTTGCGATCGTTTTATGTATCGGCATCGTGGTAGATGATGCGATCGTGGTGGTTGAAGCCGTTTCCAAGAAAGTAGAAGAGGGTGAAGATCCTAAACAGGGAGCCATTGATGCCATGACTTCCTTAATGGGTCCAATCATTGGCATTACTTTAGTTTTAATGGCGGTATTTATTCCCGCTTCATTTATTGACGGTATTACTGGACAAATGTATCGACAGTTTGCTTTAGTGATTGCTGCAACCGCATTAATCAGTGGCATTAATGCGATTACCTTGAAGCCAACTCAGTCAGCTCAGTATTTAAAGCCGATTGATAAGACCTTAGTTAAAAATAAGCTCTATCAAAAATTTGATTTGTACTTCAATCGCCTAGCTACTTGGTATGGTCACAAGATTGAAGGCTTGATGCAGAATCGAGCGAAAGCCTCGATGGTGGGTATTGCAATTATTTTTGCCTCTTTGACTGGGTTGATGTTCATCCCTTCAGGCTTTATTCCCAATGAAGACCAAGGCTATCTAGTGGTGTCAACTACTTTACCTGATGCATCCTCATTACAGCGGACAGAGGAGGGGATGAGAAAAGCGGTGGATGTGATTAAGAAAGTTCCGGGTGTTGAAACCGTTGTTGTCATTGGTGGCATTAACTTACTGAACAATAGTAGCTCCCAGTCTAATAGTGGTGGTCTATATGTCATTATGAAAAAGTGGGAGGAGCGCGGCAAAGGTCAGGGCCTGCGGGATATCTATAACAATATGAACGAAGGACTTAAGCAAGTTCAAGAGCTCAAATCTTTTGTGCTTTTGCCTCCTGCTATTCCTGGTTTGGGCCTATCTGGCGGCTTTGAGATGAGGCTTATGCTTACCGATGGTAGTAATAACTTTGCCAAGTTAGACGCTGCTGCTAAGGCTTTCATTGACGAAGCGCAAAAACGGCCTGAGATCATGATGGTCTTCACACCGTTCCAAAATAATGTGCCTCAACTCCAGCTCAGTTTCAATGTAGGAAGGGCCGAAACGTTTGGTGTTGATATTGGGGATGCATATGATGTATTGCAATCCTATCTAGGATCTTCTTACGTTAATCAATTCTTCAAGTATGGTCAGACCTACCAAGTTTATGTACAGGCTGATGGCAAATACCGTAGCGCTATAGAGCAAGTGAATCGCCTCTATGTCAAAAATAAGAGTGGCAATATGGTGCCACTTGGATCTTTCATTGACGTAAAAGAAACTACTGGCCCAGCATTCGCATCGCAGTTTCAGCTTTATCCCTCAGCTGCCATCCTAGGCGCAGCCAAAGATGGCTATAGCTCTGGACAGGCGATGCAAGCCCTGGAACAGGTTGCCAAGAATTTGCCTGACGGGGTCGCTTTCCAGTGGGCTGGCATGTCTTATCAAGAAGATTTGGTGGGCAATACCGTGATCTTGATCTTTGCACTATCGATCTTGCTGGTCTATTTAGTTCTCGCAGCCCAATATGAAACTTGGGTAGCTCCTCTTGCTGTTCTGACAGCAGTACCACTATCCCTATCAGGAACCGTTTTGGCTTTATTACTTACCGGCCTGCCAAATAATATTTATGTACAGATTGGTCTGGTATTAATGATTGCCCTTTCTTGTAAGAACTCCATTTTGATTGTGGAAGTGGCCATTGAATGCAGACATAAAGGCATGAGCTTTGTGGACGCTGCTCTAGAGGCTTCAAGAGAGCGCTTTAGACCAATCGTTATGACATCGATTGCGTTTATCTTGGGAGTCATGCCATTGCTGCTATCAACTGGGGCTGGTGCGGCAGCACGTATCTCACTAGGTATTACGGTGTTTAGCGGCATGATCGCTTCTACCTGTCTTGCTGTTGCATTGGTGCCGATCTTTTATGTCGAAATTGAAACCTTCTTCGAAAACCGAGCCAATAAGAAGGTCAATAAGGCAAACCAGGTCAACTAATCAACCAGTCTTCTTAATAAGGGTTTAGGGATAAGCTTCCCCTTATGATTCATTACAATTAATGACACCATTCAATTTTTAGGAAATATTGAAATGAAAAAATTACTCCCTGTGCTGATATTCGGTGCGTCTTTATGTTCAATATCCTCCGCTGTTTATGCTGACCCTCCAATGGCCCCTTTTTATCAGGCAGTGATGAAGATGGCTCCTGAAGGTAAATTAGGGCAGGTTATCAAGCAGGAAAAAATAGAAACTTCCGTCAAAGGTGCGCAAGCATGGAAGATTGCTTACATTTCTTCTGATGTTGCTGGACGTAAAACGATTGCAACTGGCCTAGTTGTTGCGCCAGTAGGCCAAGCTCCAGCGGCTGGCCGTCCCGTAATGACATGGGCACATGGCACGACAGGCTCAGCACAAAACTGTGGTCCATCTCAAGTTCTCGACCCCGTTGTTCCTTTGAATGAATACTTCTTGGTAGGCGGAAATTCTTGGACGGACTATGGACTTCCGGCTGTAGAAGAATTTATTAAAGAAGGCTATGTAATAGTTGCAACCGATTACCAAGGCTTAGGCGGTGGCGGAAGACATCAATATGGCGTTGCGGCAACCAATGGTATAGATACACTTAATGCTGCCCGAGCAGCGGTTTCCATGAAAGAAACGGGTGCCAACAAAAAGACCGTGGCTTATGGTTGGTCTCAAGGAGGGGGTGCTGTAATCGCCTTAGCTGGTATGCCTGAATACATAAAGCAAACCGGCACCGTAGCGGACAATTTGGATATTGTTGGTTTTGTAGCTTTAGCGCCGCAAGATATTTCGATTCTTGCGCCAACAGGAAAGCTTGATCAGGCTGCTGCTGACAAGTACTTCCAAGGTTTGCTAAAGATGTTCTCGGATAACGTCTTTAATTTCACTCATGCAACCATGTATTTCTGGGGATCCCAGGCTGCCTTTCCGAATTTGAAGTTATCCGACGTCTTTACAGATGAGGGTATAAAGGTAGTCAATGATATCTACAACAATAAGTGCATGCATGCAGCTAGTGACACATTTAACTTTTACTATGGATCAAATTTCACTAGCTTATTAAAGACAGTCCCTACCAATACTATTGCTTGGGCACAGTCAATGCTGAAGGGTGGTGTGCCAGTGGTAAAACCGGTTGCACCGGTACAGATCTACTTTGGATCAAAGGACACTACCGTTCCTCCAATGATGCATAAGTTGTATCAAGAGCAAACATGTAAGATTGGTGGAAATGTTGGGCGTATGCAATTGCCAGGTGAACAATCTCACTTTACGACCCCAGGGTCATCTAAGCCTTTTTATTTGGCTTGGATAAAAGATCGAGTTGCTGGCAAGCCTTTGGCAAACACCTGTCCTCAAAACTAAGGCAATAAAAAAGCCATTTTCGAAGTGGCTTTTTCTTTGAGTGGTTACCTATATGGACGCAAAGCACGCGCTGATATAGGGCGGAAACCAAGATATCTTTAATAGATATTGAAATGCTAATATGAATTATTGTGTACATCCTCCCAATATAGGACCTTACGATGCCATTTACTAAACCCTTGAACTTTTTAAATGCCACCCTGTTGCGAGCCATTTACTTAGCGATTGCAACCCTTTTCATCTCCCTGAGTTTTCATATTTCTGCACAAGCCCAAGAAAAGCCAGTAGTGAAGTATGCTCAAGTTGGAGATGTGAAGTTAGCCTACTACCTCAAAGGTAAGGGCGATCCTATGATCCTCATTATGGGTTATGCAGCCACTATGAGCGCTTGGGATCCTGCGCTACTTGGCGAGTTAGCCAAGAATAACCAGCTCATCATTTTTGATAATCGCGGCGCTGGACTCTCTACTGATACCAAAGAAAACAACACTACTATTCCGCAAATGGCAGATGATGCTGCAGGATTAGTCAAGGCATTGGGATTTAAAAAGGTAAACGTATTTTCTTGGTCAATGGGTGCTCGCATTGGACAACAGCTGGTGATTAGACACCCAGAACTAGTAAGTAAGGTCATTCTATGCGCCCCAAATCCAGGTGGAAAATATCAAATTGGTATTTCTAAAAAAGTAGGGGAGGAGTTGAATAATCCTAGCCTTTCTCCGATGGATAATTTTGAGCTGTTATTCCCAATGACGCCCGAAGGTAAGGCGGCCGCCAAGGTTGTGTATGGCAGATTTATGGCAGCAAAAGCTGCCGGAACTATCCCTGATGACTTTGTCATTTCTAAAGAAGCCAAGGAGCGCCAAGTTCGCGCTCGCATCACTCTTTGGGATGCCGATAATCAGAATTACCTTGATTTAAAGAAGATTAAAGTTCCTGTTCTAGTTGCAGATGGCCGTGAGGACATTATCGACAATCCTCAAAACTCAGTTGTGATAGCCAGTCAAATTCCTTTTGCTTGGTTAGCCTTTTATGAGGGTGGACATGCATTCTTATTCCAGAGCTATAAGAAACTTTCTGAAACTGTGAATGTATTCTTGCAAAAAGACTAACTTCGGACCCACATTAGCAAAGCAAAAGCCACTCAATGAGTGGCTTTTTTATGTCCCTTGTACATCCAGGTGAATCATTCAATTATTTGCGCTTATTTATCTTTCTTTAAGCCAAACCGCCATGTCTTAAAAGGGCATCGATACTGGGCTCTCTACCTCTAAAGGCCTTAAAGGATTCTGCTGCAGGGCGACTGCCACCGACTTCCAAGATCTCTTCGCGATAACGAGCACCAGTCTTTTCATCGAGGACGCTACCAGTGAGTTTTGCCGCTTCCTCAAAGGCAGAGTAGACATCAGCAGATAAAACCTCAGCCCACTTATAGCTGTAATAGCCGGCTGCATAACCGCCTGCAAATATATGGCTAAAGGTATTAATCCAGCGTGAGATCTTGGGTTGTGGAATGACATTGAATTGATCAGCAATCGCTCTAGATAGATCTAGTACTGCTTGACCTTGTGCATTCTTTGCATCAAAGCTGGCATGCAAGCGCCAATCGGTTAATGACATGACGATTTGACGAAGAGTCATATAGCCATTCTGGAAATTCTTAGCAGCGAGGATCTTGTCAAATAGTTCACGTGGGAGAGGTTTGCCGGTCTCAGCATGGGCCGTCATCTTCTCTAAGACTTCCCACTCCCAGCAGAAGTTCTCCATAAACTGACTTGGTAATTCAACGGCATCCCACTCAACACCATTAATGCCTGAGACTCCCAAAGCACTCACTTGGGTGAGGAGGTGATGTAAGCCATGACCACTTTCGTGAAAGAGGGTGATCACATCATCATGGGTAATGGTGGGTTGACGTAATACGCCATCTACCTTGACCGGCGGTGCAAAGTTACAAACTAAATACGCCACAGGTACTTGAATCTCACCATTAGGCAATACTCTGCGACCGCGGGCATCATCCATCCAAGCGCCGCCACGCTTACCGGGGCGAGCATAGGGATCTAAATAGAAATAAGCCACGATATTGCCTTTGGCATTCTTGACTGAGAATGATTGCACATCCGTATGCCATTTTGGTAAGTCAGCCGCCTCAATCTTGACGCCAAATAAAGTCTGGATTACTAGGAAGAGACCATCCAATACTTTGGGTAATGGGAAGTATTGCTTAAGCTCATTCTCAGAAAAGGAATAGCGTTCCTGCTTTAATCTTTCGGAAGCAAAGGCAACATCCCAGGGCTCAAGTCCATCCGGAATAGCCAATTGAGATTTTGCAAATTCAGTTAACTCTTGCCAATCTTTAAGTGCAAATGGTTTTGACTTCTGCGCAAAATTAGTTAAGAAAGAATCTACCTCCTCAACACTGCTGGCCATCTTTGGTGCCAAACTCAATGCAGCATAGTTTTTAAATCCCAGCATACGTGCTTCTTCATCACGCAGCCTTAATTGCTCAAGCATATTTTGGGAGTTATCCCAATCCAATTTACCTTGAGCGTATTGGGGTGCTAGGTCAGATGCACGCGTAACGTAGGCCTCATACATCAAGCGACGTAGAGCTCTGCTCTGGGAATACTGCATCACTGGGTAATAGGAGGGAAAGTGCAGTGTAAAAGCCCAGCCCTGTAGACCCTTCTGCTGAGCAGTGTCCGCGGCAGCAGCAATAGTGTCTTCAGGCAATCCTACTAAGTCAGTCTTATCTGTCACGAGATGAACAAAGCTATCGGTGGCATCTAAGACATGGTCTGAAAAGGTTTTACCTAAGTTTGCTTGCTCATCCTGAATTTGGGAAAAGCGCGGCTTATCGGCATCACTGAGTTCTGCACCACCTAGGCGAAAATCTCGCAAAGAGTTTTCAATTACTTTTTTCTGCGCAGCGCTCAGATTTGCAAAATCAGGAGCTTTACTAAGTTCTTTAAACTTTTTATAGAGATCTAAATTCTGACCAAGACTCGAAAAGAAAGCAGTGACTTTAGGAAGCATCTCTCCATAAGCAGTGCGTAATTCAGGTGTATCAGCAACACTCTTGAGATGAGATATCACGCCCCAGGATCTGCCAAATGACTCAGTAGCATCTTCCAGTGGTTCAGCCAAAGCATCCCAAGTAGATGGAGTATCTGGATTGACTGCTACATCAACAGCATCTTGTGCATGCTTGAGTAGAAATTCAATTGCCGGAGCAATGTGCTCAGGCTTGACTTCTGAGTAGGCGGCAATGCCGCGTCCAAAGTTAACGAGCGGGTTGTTTTGTAATTCTGCGGGGAGGGTAGTAGCGAAAGATGTAGTCATCCCTCTAGCTTAATGGACTGGGAACAATTTTGCCAAAAGTCCCAGTCAAATCCTTAATGCGAACTTAGTTAATACAAATTCGTTAATGCTTGGCGGCCTTTTCAGCGGCTTCCAAGGTGTTCATCAGCAGCATGGTGATGGTCATTGGGCCCACACCACCCGGAACAGGGGTGATCCAGCCAGCTACATACTTAGCAGCATCAAAATCCACGTCACCACACAGCTTGCCATCTGGCAGGCGGTTAATGCCAACGTCAATAACGACAGCGCCGTTTTTCACCATGTCACCAGAGATCATTTTGGGTTTGCCGGTAGCAACCACCAAAATATCGGCATCTTTTGTGTGGTGCGCTAAATCACGGGTCTTGCTATTGCAAATCGTAACGGTTGCGCCAGCTTGCAATAGAAGCATTGCCATGGGCTTGCCCACAATATTAGATGCGCCAACAATCACTGCACGAGCACCACGAACCGGGTAATCAATACTTTCCAGAATCTTCATGCAGCCGTAAGGTGTGCAGGGCTTGAATTCTGGTTGACCAACCATCAGTGCACCAGCATTAGCAACGTGAAAGCCATCCACGTCTTTTTCGGGAGCAATGGCTTCAAGCACACGCTCAGAAGCAATGTGTTCTGGTAGCGGTAGTTGTACCAAGATGCCATGAATCGCGGGATCTGCATTGAGAGTAGCAATCCGAGCGAGCAATTCTTCTTCGCCAAGCTCAACAGAGTAGCGCTCTAAAACAGAATGAAAGCCAACATCCTCGCAGGCTTTGACTTTATTGCGAACATACACCGCGCTGGCTGGGTTATCGCCCACCACAATGACTGCTAAACCAGGTCTAGTGCCTTTAGCGGTAACAATGGCACCACGCGCAGCAATCTCAGCGCGGATTTTTTTAGAAAGAGCGTTTCCGTCTAGTAGTTGTCCTGGCATGCAAAACCCCAGTAATTAATTAGGTTGGGCGTCAGACAAAGCCAGGCGGAGCAGGTCTGCGACGGTATTGACATTGAGTTTTTCCATGATGTTGGCACGGTGTGCTTCAACAGTCTTGATGGAGATGCCTAGGTCATCTGCAATTTGCTTATTTAAACGACCAGCCACAATACGCTCTAGTACTTGACGCTCACGGCCGGTGAGTTTACTTAGTAAGCTCTGGGTAATCTTACGTTGACTGGTTTGTGAGTAGTCGATACGTGCTTTGGCAAGCATGCGATCTACTAAGCCGCAAAGATCATTCTCTTTAAAAGGCTTTTCAATAAAATCCACAGCACCTCGTTTCATGGTGGACACAGCCATGGAGACATCACCATGACCAGTGATGAAAGCAACTGGCATTGGCAAGTTTTCACTAGTAAGGCGCTCTTGCAATTCAAGGCCTGACATGCCAGGCATGCGTACATCCAAAATAGCGCAAGAGATGGTGGACTTGTCGGTGCTTTGCAAAGACTGCAAGAAGCGTTCTGCGCTAGCGTGACAACGAACAACGTAACCATTGCTTTCTAAAAGCCAAGTAAGTGAGTCTCTAACCGCTTCATCATCGTCTACTACATAGACAACTTCAGCTTGGTTTGGTTTTGCATTAGCGCTTAAGTTCATATCAGTTCTCGCGAGGTAATTCTTAAAATTCGGTGTTAAACATTGGCCTTGGTTTCAGGAGATTCCAAGGGTAGTAGTATTGTAAAGGTGCAGCCAGCTAGCTTGGTCTGTTCTGCATCTGGGACGTTGGTAGCCCAGAGCCTACCATGGTGTGATTCGACAATAGAGCGGCAAATATTGAGCCCCATGCCCATTCCATCAGATTTTGTGCTGAAAAACGGCTCAAACATGTGTTCCAGGACATTGTCAGGTATTCCGCTCCCAGTATCTGTAACCTGAATTTTGAGCATGGCTGGGAAAATGCTGGTGTCCAAATCTGCACTAATGCGAACGGGTGGGGCTGACCACCTTGAGGATAAGGGGTATGCTTCGCGAACACTGTCTAAGGCATTTTTAAGGAGGTTAACTACCACCTGAAGGATTAAGACTGGATCGAGGTTAACTTCAGGTAAATTTTCGGCAATCTCAGAGCTAATGCTTAAACGGTGGCGATGGGCTTCAATTTCAACCAAGCCAACCGCGTCATTGATAATAGTTCTAATGCAGGATTCTTTCCGCTGAGGCTCACTGCGTTTTACAAAACCCCGAATACGCTGAATGATAGTGCCAGCGCGATGGGCTTGTTCGGAAGCTTTTTCTAGAGCCGGCATGATTTCTTTGGATAAAACTGGATTGAGATTGCCATCCAAACGTTTCGCAACTCCCATGCAGTAATTTGAGATAGCTGAAAGGGGTTGGTTCAATTCATGAGCTAAAGAGGACGCCATTTCACCCATTGTGGTCAGACGACTTGTAAATTGCATGCGCTCCTCTTGCTGGCGAGCTTGGTCTTCTGCTGTCTTACGAGGGGTTATATCAGTAGCAATTAAGAGTTGAGCAAGGTGCCCATCAACCCAAGGAATGTAGCGACGACGTACCTCAAACCATTTATTACTGCCATCGGTTAGTTGAACATCTTCCGACTCGGATTCCTGATATAGGAATGAGGTTGGGATACCGTCGCGAATGTAATCTTGGAGATCTTGCGCAATATTGTGCAAGGTTTCAATTTGATTTTCCTGATGAGCCAACTGAAAGTGACTCTTGGAGTCATTGCCAAAATTTTCCCGATAGAAGCGATTGGCAAATAGCAATTCATCTGTTTCAAGTGAAACAACTGATACCGCCGCATCTAACCCCTCTAAAACCGTAGTAAAGCGTTCTTGTGAGGCTGCCAATTCTTCACGAATCTTTTTGGGCTCGGAAATATCAATTAATGAAGTGACCCAACCAGTCTGCTTACCTTTTTCATTAATCAACGGAGCAATAAAGGTACGGGTTTGAATTAATGTACCGTCGCGCTTGAGAATGGCGCCTTCAATACCAATTTTCATACTGTCGGAGATATCGGCAGTAAGAGCGCGATTCATTTTCTCTACAAGCTCATCCCTTCTGCTGTCAGGCCAGAATGGAAAGGGTGGAGTGAGGCCCATTAATTCATCTGACGTCCAACCCGTCATTTCGCAAAAGGCGCGATTCACATAGGTAATCCGCTTTTCCATGTCGTGCGCACGAATTCCAACCGGAGTGGAATTTTCCATTGCATTACGAAAGCTAGTTTCTGTGCGTAGGCTAGCCTCCGCCTCTTGGCGAACCTGCATCTGCTTAAGTACAGACCACAGACTCCAGATAACGAATATGCACAATCCAATCACTACCCCAATCAACATTCGGAAGGTGAGATTGGTAGGAGGAGGGTAGGTGTCAATTCGTAAAGTAAGGTTGGGACTTAAGACCCCGATATCTAAACTAGTTTGATTGCTAAATGCTCTTTTGGGAGTATTTTTATCAGAAGAAATGCCCAGCACTTTCTCGTTGTCGGTCAGCAGAGTAAAGCGGTAGTAGGATTTGAGTTCCCCCGGGATGACATCTAAAATACCTTGCGTGGTGTATAGAACTGCTAAGAAGCCAGTAACTTCACCGCCAACGATATTCGGTACAACCTGCCAAAAAACAATTTTTCTCTCTGCGGAAATCGGTTCATCACTAGGTAAATTTAATGAAACAAACTGGCTAAACGCTGCCCGACTCGTGACTCGACTCAACTCGATAACGGAAGCAAGGCTAGCATTAATGAGTTGATCATTTTGCGTTTTATTAATCCATTCTGTTTTTACGCTATCTACTGGTGCTTTCCACTGCCGTTGATTTTGATCATTCAATAAAATAATTTTGACAATCTCATGATTGTTCAAAACTAAATCTTCTGCTTGCTCACGAGCAATTTGTTTAAATTTCGCTTGATCTTCACTGGCTGCTACTTCGCGATTGATGGTCGTTAATGCATCGAGATTATTTGCGAAGCGCGCTTGAATGCGTTGCTTTGCAAAGGACAGCTCTCTAAATAAAGCAGCCTCTTGCTGGGTTTTTTCCTGTAGCTGCAGTGTCCCCAAAATAATCCCCATAACTGCTGTAAACAGAACAATTGCGAGTAACGGGGTGTAAACGAGTCTAAATCCGCGTATTTTGCGGAGCCACCTAATGGGGCTGAGGATTAATCTAGAAAAGGCTGAAACGTTCATGAATATGAAGCATTTTGCCTTATTTGGCCCAGTAAATACCGAATTTCACTGCTTATTCACTTCCTGAATTGCGACGCAACAAAATTCCATATTATGAGAAATACTATCATTATGTGGAAAATTGCTTGTTTACACTCATATACCTTCCTAAAATATTGCCTATAAAGTGAATAACTAATCAAGCACCATTAATTGGAGACAAATATGGCAGCAGTTCCAGACCAAATATTAGGTAAACAGAATGCTCAGGATGCAGATCCAGGGGAGACTCAAGAATGGTTACAGGCACTCGATGGCGTCATTCGCACCGAAGGTCCGGAGAGAGCCGCCTATCTGATTGATCAGCAGATTTCTCATGCACGTGTAAATGGAGTAGTGCAGCCTTTCCATGCTGAGACTCCTTACATCAATACCATCCCAGTTGAGAATCAAGCACGCTTACCTGGTGATCAAAATGTAGAACATCGTATTCGTTCTTACACACGCTGGAATGCCATGGCAATGGTTCTCCGTGCAAATAAAGACACCAACGTTGGTGGCCATATTTCTTCATTCCAGTCGGCAGCTACTTTGTATGACGTTGGCTTTAATCATTTTTGGCATGCACCGTCTCCAGAACATGGTGGAGACTTAATATTTGTACAGGGTCACTCAGCACCAGGTGTGTATGCTCGCGCTTATATGTTGGGCCGCCTCGAAGAAGGTCAACTGAATAACTTTCGTCAAGAAGTAGGCGGTAAAGGTATTTCTAGTTATCCACATCCATGGTTGATGCCAGACTTCTGGCAGTTCCCAACAGTGTCAATGGGCTTGGGCCCAATCATGGCAATTTATCAAGCGCGCTTTATGAAGTACCTCACAGATCGCGGCTTCATTCAGGAGCAGGGTCGTAAGGTTTGGGCCTTCTTGGGTGATGGCGAAACCGATGAACCAGAATCATTAGGTGCGATTGGTATGGCTGGCCGTGAAAAGCTCGATAACCTCATTTTTGTCATTAACTGTAACTTGCAGCGCTTGGATGGACCAGTGCGCGGCAATGGCAGCATCATTCAGGAACTCGAGAGCGAGTTCCGTGGCTCTGGCTGGAATGTCATTAAGGTAGTGTGGGGCGGTCAGTGGGATGCTTTATTCGCTCGCGACAAGAAGGGTATCTTGATGCAACGCCTAGGTGAAATTGTCGATGGCCAGTACCAGACCATGAAGTCGAAGAACGGTAGCTACGTTCGCGAGACTGTATTTAATACGCCAGAATTAAAAGCCTTAGTCAGCGACTGGAGCGATGATGAAATCTGGCAGTTAAACCGTGGTGGTCATGATCCACATAAAGTTTATGCAGCATTCCATGCGGCAGTAAATCATAAGAAGCAACCTACAGTAATCTTAGCTCACACCATTAAAGGTTATGGCATGGGCGGTTCGGGTGAGGCGATGAACATTGCCCACCAAGCTAAGAAGATGAACGATGACGACGTCCGTCGTTTCCGTGATCGCTTTGAGATTCCGGTTAAAGATGAGCAGTTAGACGAAATGCCTTTGGTGAAATTTGCTGATGGTAGTCCTGAGTTGGAATATATGAAGGCACGTCGTCAAGAGTTAGGCGGTTACTTGCCACAACGCCGTACTAAAGCAGAGAGTTTGCCTGTTCCTGCTTTGGATGTATTTACACCGCTACTCGAAGCCACCACTGAAGGCCGCGAGATCTCTACAACGATGGCATTCGTGCGTTTGCTCAATACGGTTGTGCGCGATAAGGTGTTGGGTAAGCGTGTAGTTCCCATCGTTCCAGATGAGTCCCGAACTTTTGGTATGGAAGGGATGTTCCGTCAATTAGGTATTTGGAATCAATTAGGTCAGCTTTACACACCAGAAGATCATGATCAATTGATGTTCTATAAAGAAGACAAGACTGGCCAGATTCTGCAAGAGGGTATTAACGAAGCTGGCGGTATGTGTGACTGGATCGCGGCAGCTACTGCTTACTCTACGCATGGCGTACCAATGTTGCCGTTCTATATTTTCTACTCTATGTTTGGTTTCCAACGAATTGGTGACTTGGCTTGGGCAGCAGGGGATATGCGTAGCCGTGGTTTCTTACTTGGCGGTACGGCTGGTAGAACTACCTTGAATGGTGAAGGCTTGCAGCACGAAGATGGCCATAGCCATCTGTGGAGCGGAGCAGTTCCAAACTGCATCAGCTATGACCCAACCTTCTCCTTTGAATTGGCGGTAGTCATTCAAGATGGCATGCGTCGCATGCTAGAGGTTCAAGAAGATGTGTACTACTACATTACTTTGATGAATGAGAACTACGCTCATCCAGCTATGCCTAAGGGTGCAGAAAAAGACATCATTAAGGGTATGTACAAGCTCAAGTCAGTTGGTGATGACAAGGCTAAGTTACGTGTTCAACTCTTAGGTTCTGGAACCATCTTCCGTGAAGTGATTGAAGCGGCAGAGATTCTCCATAAAGACTGGGGCATTGCTTCTGACTTATGGGGTTGCCCAAGCTTTACCGAGTTGGGCCGTGATTGGAATGCTGTGCACCGCGCCAATCTTTTGAACCCAGTCGCCACTCCAACTCTTTCTCATGTCGAGAAGTGTCTCAAAGATACTTCCGGTCCTGTAATTGCTGCTACTGACTATGTCCGCTTATTTGCCGAACAGATTCGTCCAGCAATTCAGCACATGGGCCGACGTTACGAAGTCTTGGGTACTGATGGCTTTGGTCGTTCCGACACTCGTGAAAAACTCCGTGACTTCTTTGAGGTAGATCGTCGTTGGGTAGTGCTGACTGCTTTGAGATCTTTGGTTGACTCAGGTCAGATGGATCGCTCTAAGTTGGCTGAAGCGATTAAAAAATACGAGATCGACACTACTAAACCAAACCCGATGACGGTTTGATAAGAGATAAATACTATGAGTCAAATAATTGAAATCAAAGTCCCCGATATCGGTGACTACAAAGATGTACCGGTCATCGAAGTCTTGGTCAAAGCTGGTGACAAAGTTGAGAAAGAGCAATCCATCGTTGTGCTCGAGTCTGATAAAGCCACCATGGATGTGCCATGCTCACATTCAGG